>CBDCQQ010000005.1:0-767500 GCA_965220665.1 Arenicellales bacterium | reverse complement strand
GGTCTGTAGCTCAGTAGGTTTAGAGCGCACCCCTGATAAGGGTGAGGTCGGGAGTTCGATTCTCTCCAGACCCACCAGGATGCGGTTAAGCGGTGAATCATTACGATCGCCGGTTTGAAAATCTTACCGATCAGTCGGGGCTGTAGCTCAGTCGGGAGAGCGCCGGCTTTGCAAGCCGGAGGTCGTCGGTTCGAACCCGATCAGCTCCACCAGTTCTTTTTCCTGATCATGCAGGGTGCATGTTCAGGTTGTGATGTTCTTTAAAAATTTGGTAGTCAAAGGCGCGAATGCGCATGTATGAGCAATCATGCATGACGCATTGGGTATGCAGCATTCAAAAGTGATCATGGACCGAAGGAAGTTCATTCGAACATCTCGAGGTTATGTGGTCAAGCGAGTAAGCGCATACGGTGGATGCCTTGGCGGTAGGAGGCGATGAAGGACGTGGTAGTCTGCGATAAGCCTCGGGGAGTCGGCAAACAGGCTTTGATCCGAGGATGTCCGAATGGGGAAACCCACCGCTTCGGCGGTATTTACATCTGAATACATAGGATGTAAAGGCGAACCCGGTGAACTGAAACATCTAAGTAACCGGAGGAAAAGAAATCAACTGAGATTCCCTGAGTAGTGGCGAGCGAAATGGGATCAGCCAGCACTCTTTAGCACGCAGCCTAGTTGAACGGTCTGGAAAGTCCGGCCATAGTAGGTGATAGCCCTGTAAACGAAAGGTTGTGTGTGGAACTAGGTGTGCGACAAGTAGGGCGGGACACGAGAAATCCTGTTTGAAGATGGGGGGACCATCCTCCAAGGCTAAATACTACCTACCGACCGATAGTGAACCAGTACCGTGAGGGAAAGGCGAAAAGAACCCCTGTTAGGGGAGTGAAATAGAACCTGAAACCGTATGCGTACAAGCAGTCGGAGCCTCGGTCTGACCGGGGTGACGGCGTACCTTTTGTATAATGGGTCAGCGACTTACTTCTCAGTGGCAAGGTTAACCGTTTAGGGGAGCCGTAGGGAAACCGAGTCTGAATAGGGCGATTGAGTCTCTGGGAGTAGACCCGAAACCGGACGATCTACCTATGGCCAGGTTGAAGGCGCGGTAACACGTGCTGGAGGACCGAACCAACTAATGTTGAAAAATTAGTGGATGAGCTGTGGGTAGGAGTGAAAGGCTAATCAAGTTCGGAGATAGCTGGTTCTCCCCGAAAGCTATTTAGGTAGCGCCTCGTGTCTCACTCTCGGGGGTAGAGCACTGTTATGGCTAGGGCTGCATCCAGCGGTACCAACCCATTGCAAACTCCGAATACCGAGAAGTGCAATCACGGGAGACAGACTACGGGAGATAAGTTCCGTGGTCGAAAGGGAAACAGCCCAGACCGCCAGCTAAGGTCCTTAAATCATTGCTCAGTGGGAAACGATGTGGGAAGGCCCAGACAGCCAGGAGGTTGGCTTAGAAGCAGCCATCCTTTAAAGAAAGCGTAACAGCTCACTGGTCGAGTCGGCCTGCGCGGAAGATTCAACGGGGCTTAAGCAATGTACCGAAGCTGCGGATGCGTGTGTAATCACGCATGGTAGGGGAGCGTTCTGTAAGCTGTCGAAGGTGTGCTGTAAGGCATGCTGGAGGTATCAGAAGTGCGAATGCTGACATGAGTAGCGATAAAGGGGGTGAAAAACCCCCTCGCCGGAAGCCCAAGGTTTCCTGCGCCACGTTAATCGGCGCAGGGTGAGTCGGACCCTAAGGCGAGGCCGAAAGGCGTAGTCGATGGGAATCAGGTTAATATTCCTGAACCGTGTATAACAGTGATGGGGGGACGGAGAAGGCTAGATCAGCCGGGTGTTGGATATCCCGGTTCAAGCGTGTAGGAAGCATTTCCAGGAAAATCCGGAAGTGCATATTCTGAGGCGTGATGACGAGCACATTACGATGCGAAGTGATTGATGCCATGCTTCCAGGAAAAGCCTCTAAACTTATGTTATACGCGACCGTACCCCAAACCGACACAGGTGGGCGGGGCGAGAAGCCCAAGGCGCTTGAGAGAACTCGGGTGAAGGAACTCGGCAAAATGACACCGTAACTTCGGGAGAAGGTGTGCCTCTGGTATGTGAAGGCCCTGCGGCTGGAGCAGAAGGAGGTTGCAACAAAGAGGTGGCTGCGACTGTTTACTAAAAACATAGCACTCTGCAAACTCGCAAGAGGACGTATAGGGTGTGACGCCTGCCCGGTGCCGGAAGGTTAAGTGCGGAGGTTAGCTCTAGGGCGAAGCTTTCAATCGAAGCCCCGGTGAACGGCGGCCGTAACTATAACGGTCCTAAGGTAGCGAAATTCCTTGTCGGGTAAGTTCCGACCTGCACGAATGGCGTAACGATGGCCACACTGTCTCCACCCGGGACTCAGCGAAATTGAACTCGCTGTGAAGATGCAGCGTACCCGCAGCTAGACGGAAAGACCCCGTGAACCTTTACTACAGCTTCATACTGGATCTTGAATATGTTTGTACTGAATAGGTGGGAGGCTTTGAAGCCAGGACGCTAGTTCTGGTGGAGCCAAACAGAGGAATACCACCCTGATATATTTGGGGTTCTAACCGAGGTCCGTTATCCGGATCCGGGACAGTGTGTGGTGGGTAGTTTAACTGGGGCGGTTTCCTCCCAAAGAGTAACGGAGGAGCGCAAAGGTATCCTAAGTACGGTCGGAAATCGTGCGGATAGTGTAAAGGCATAAGGATGCTTGACTGCGAGACAGACACGTCGAGCAGGTGCGAAAGCAGGTCTTAGTGATCCGGTGGTTCTGTATGGAAAGGCCATCGCTAATCGGATAAAAGGTACTCCGGGGATAACAGGCTGATACCCCCCAAGAGTCCATATCGACGGGGGTGTTTGGCACCTCGATGTCGGCTCATCTCATCCTGGGGCTGGAGCCGGTCCCAAGGGTATGGCTGTTCGCCATTTAAAGAGGTACGCGAGCTGGGTTTAGAACGTCGTGAGACAGTTTGGTCCCTATCTGCTGTGGGCGTTGGAGACTTGAGAGGAGCTGCTCCTAGTACGAAAGGACCGGAGTGGACATACCTCTGGTGTTCCAGTTGTCACGCCAGTGGCATTGCTGGGTAGCTATGTATGGAAGGGATAACCGCTGAAAGCATCTAAGCGGGAAGCCTCCCTCAAGATTAGGTCTCCCTGGACCCGTGAGGTCCCTGAAGGGTCGTTGAAGACTACAACGTTGATAGGCGGGATGTGGAAGTGCAGTAATGCATTAAGCTAACCCGTACTAATTGCCCGTGAGGCTTGACCATATAACACTCGAGCTGTTCGAGTGGTTGTATGTTCACAAGTGCATACCGCACTTTGACTACCAATTTATTTTCTGATCCAGAAGTTCTCAAATGATGCTGGGTCAATCGATTTGCCCGGCGGCAATAGCAAACGGGTACCACCTGAATCCATCTCGAACTCAGAAGTGAAAACGTTTCGCGCCGATGATAGTGCGGAGAAATTCCGTGTGAAAGTAGGTACTGCCGGGCATAATACTTTCAGACTGCCAAAATTCATTCCCTAGGCATCATCTGCCAAATTCCAACATTC
This sequence comes from Arenicellales bacterium, assembly GCA_965220665.1. Classification (GTDB taxonomy): domain Bacteria; phylum Pseudomonadota; class Gammaproteobacteria; order Arenicellales; family JAJDZL01; genus JAJDZL01. The sequence goes on along the minus strand of CBDCQQ010000005.1, from coordinate 763,918 downwards.
AAAAACCAGCCACAATATATCTCGGCTAAAATAACGCGGACCGAATCTACAATAGCCTGTTTCAATGTGAAACTGCACATCGATTTTACGGTGGCATAGATGGATGTGATTTCTGCAAAACGCGGTTCCCGATTTCAATATACGCCCGAAATTCCGGTTCAGTTAAACCCAATTTTTGATTGGCCGCCCAACCTCATCGGCATTGTGCGATGGCTTGCGGCATCCTGGCTTACGATTAGCATGCAGCTTTTTTGCTTGGCTTTGGCATGCGTTGTTTACTTCGTATTCCAGCCGACTGTAGACGAAATGAAAAATCTGTCTTTCGACTGGATTGCATCCATTTGGCTGCGTAATCTGATCATCATGCTGTTATTTGCGGGGTTGCTGCATCTACATTTCTACACTTTCAGAAAGCAGGGAAGCGATTTGAAGTATGAAGAGCAGGGTCAGAAACGGAACAGCAAGGTTCACAACTTTGGCAATCAGGTGCTGGACAATATGTTCTGGACACTGGGCAGTGGCGTTTTGATCTGGAGTACCTATGAAGTACTTTATTTCTGGCTGAGCGCTAACGGACATTTGCCAATGCTCGTCATTGTGGACAATCCGGTGTGGTTCGTGGCAATGTTTGTGCTGATTCCGATTTGGTCATCAATGCACTTTTATTGGATTCATCGTTGGCTTCATTGGCCGCCGTTATACAGGGTCGCTCACGCACTCCATCACCGCAATGTGAATATCGGTCCCTGGTCCGGAATTTCCATGCATCCCATAGAGCATGTTCTATATTTTTCCAGTTTTTTGATTCACTTTATCGTTCTGTCTCACCCGTTGCACTTTTTATTTCATGCATACTACAACAGCATTGGGGCAAGTGCTTCGCATTGCGGTTTTGAGGGACTGCAAATTGGTGGTAAGAAAAGAGTGGATCTCGGAAATTTTTTCCATCAACTGCACCATAAACATATCAAATGCAACTATGGAACGATAGAAATGCCATGGGACCGGTGGTTTGGTTCATTTCATGACGGTACCGATGAAGCAACCAAGAGGGTTCGAAAGCGAAAGTGGTGATGCGCTGCAATTCAGCGACAATTAATTCGGAACGACCCATTAGAGTAAGTTTTGAGCCCTTCTGTTTTGAAGTCTACGCAGCCAACAATTCGAATCAATCTTGTTTCAATCCTTCTGCTGTTGACCGCGATATCGGTTTCCTCATTAACAATGGCTGATAACTTTTCTCAACGGCGGGTGCCCGCCGAGTGGGAACCCCAAGAGGCAATTTGGCTGCAGTGGCCAGGGGCATACGAAAAAACATTTGAAGTAGCTTTTGCCAAAATGGCAAGCGTTATTGTTCAATACCAGAAATTACACCTGCTGTGTGATACAGAGCGTATCAAAAATGAGGCACGCGCTGCAATCGAAGAGGTGGGTTTAGATCCGGACCATCCTAACATTACCTGGCACATTCTGCCAAACGATAACGCATGGATGCGCGACAACGGACCTGTTTATGTCATGGTCGGAAACGAGATGAGAATTCAGAACTGGGAATTTGATGCCTGGGGTGGTGCATTTGGATCGTACGTTCCATACGCTAAAGACAACCGTGTTCCTGATAAGGTCGCGGAATTTCTGGATATGCCAATTGAGCAGGTTGACATTGTGCACGAGCGGGGTAATTTAGAGTTCAATGGTGTTGACACCCTGATTCTGAATTGGAGTGCGCTAGGTGATCCCGACCGAAATTCAGGTTATACCAAGGACCAGGCAACGAGTGACTTAAAGCGCTGGTTTGGAGTGTCCAAGGTGATCTTTATTGAAGGTATACCAGAGACTGACCTCACAAAGGGGCATGTTGACGGTATTGCAAGATTTATTGATGCAAATACTGTTGTTGTACCTGAGTGTACACACGCGTCAAGGTGTAAACCGGGTGATGGTCGGGATGATGCTGTCTACAACAATGCTGCAAAAACGATCGCGGACGCAGGATTTCGGGTCATTCGTGATCCGATGGAAGCGACTGTTGAGTACAACGGCAAAACCTTTGATACCAATTATGCGAACTGGACAGTGGGGAATGGATTTGTTCTACTCGTGGGATTTAACAATCCTGAAACGGATCTGGCTGCGAAAGCCCGGGTTGAGTCATATTTCCCGGGTCGAGATGTTCACGTTGTTGAAATGCTTAGTTCGTGGGCCTCAGGTGGCGGCGCACACTGCCATACCAACGATCAGCCCGCGCTCAAGACCCCGTCCTTCCAGTGAACGCGGAAATTGAATAGCGAGAGCAGTTTACGATACCTGGAATGGACAGCATACTGTTGGGGAAGATTTGTAATTTAAAAATTGGCTTTAACGATATATGTAGATTGGACTAGACCATGTGAAATGTCCATCTTCGTGGGTAATGCGCACATAGAGTGCATTATCGCGATGATCAACTAGTTCAATTTGTCGTTTCAATGATTCTTGATAGTGCGGATTAACATCAGGCAATCGAAATATCCTGATTCTACGGTCGATACCACCGCTATCAAAGACCAACTCATCGCGTCCAATTTCCTCAATTGATATTGTTTCCTTCACTAGATGAGTGTTGATTTCTAAAAATCCTGCATACGGGGTCGTTAATATGGCATCAAATCCTCCGAATCCGCCTGTCGTCAAGGCGGTCCATTCTACCCGTCCGACCCCTGTCTGCTCGAACTTCTTATCCAGATTGTAACGATTGATTGGGGTTAATGATTCAAACTCGTTACCGGTCAATTGAGCGAACCCATCCCAAATAGTTTCGCGACCTCTACCTCGATATTCCGATCCTTCCCACAGTACGCGAATGCGTCTTCCTAGGCTTTGTTCACCATAAGGTCTATAGACTTCAAGTGTCTCCAATCCGTTTCGAATATCTATCCTCTCAATCGGTGATGGGCTATGCAGGTCGATTTCAAAAGTAACCACTTCCTGAGCACACCGCACAATGTCGCCCATCATCGCCCTAGTGCACGGTTTTGCCTGCTCCTTTCCATCGGGGTTTTCCAGAATAAGTTCAGCACTCTGGTCAAAGGACACATACGTACTCAAAATCACTCTGTTTCCAGTCGTCCCGTAGTGATTCCGCCTTCTTAGCCCTTCCATGATGCCCGCACGAGTCAACTCGGGAGCTAGCACGCAAGTCAACCCACCGTAAGCTCCGAATTTAGTCGCGCCTGGATGCGATGCACCGGGTCGCCCTTTGTGTCCGTCTGAATTCGACACTATCCCCACTCGATACCCTTGTTCGAGTGCGTCTTGAATGAGCCACTCGAACGTGCCCCAAGCGGAATGAACCTCAACCGCCCTTTCGTGCCGTTTGTCGTGAGCAATTTTTATGTCCGCATAACGACCACCAATGTGAGCAAATACCACACAGTCTTCGTCTTTCAAGACATCAAACAAATCATTCGCAGAGTTTGCGTCTGTTTCAATATCTGAATGGTCGTCGACCAATGCATGCGACGAACGATGTATCTGACGTCCTTCTCGCATGTGCAGAACATTTCGATCGCCGCCGAGTCCGGTATTTCCTGACCACTCCCATCCTGGAAATGTGATGAACCGGTCATTTTCCGTAAATTCAGATGAAAGTTCGTTCAGGTGATTCCAGAATTCAGTAGTAATCTGAAAATCATTCCCTTGGTGGACACATATGTCAAGAAAAGCCTTGTCACGAGCAAATTCATAAAATTCGCGTGCTGAATTTGTTCCGATGGTTTCTTCAGATTGCCCATGCAAATCAGCCCAAAAAGGCAGCAAGTCACTGCGATCGACAATTCGACAAGGGTTGCTGCTAGCGATAGTCTTGTCATTTTCGTCCAACAGTTCAATGATTAAATCTCCGGTTTCCAGGGCTTGTAAATTCTCGATGATTCGGGTGAATTCTCCCTTGTTCAAGCAGGTGTTGGATGGCAGTCCGTTGATTTTGAGATTTGAACGAAGCTTGAATTGTGTATCACACTGATCAGAAGGATTCCCCCAACGATCAACTCCCTTTATGCAGAGCCGAATTGCCTGGGATTGTTGTCTCAGAGTCGGAAGTACTGCCTGATAGACAACGGGTGGCCCTGAAACAATTTCAATGACGGGCTGATGAGGCAGAACAACGTAGTCGTACGTAGCGATGGCATCGACCAACACTCGAAACTCGAAAGTCTTTTCACAGAACGTCTGGACCCTAATTCCTGGGCTTCCCTGGCGACGGTCACCAAACCTTACAGTGATCTGATCTCCCTCTCTTAGGAAACCTCGTACAACCTTGATGTAGAGTGTCTTGTCCCATGGACGAATATTCCTTTTGGGATCGTATTCAACATGCAGTACGGCTCCGTTCGAGGCTTCAACTGTTGTGTAGTTCGGCTCACCGGGGTGGTCGAACTGAGGCCTGCCCAAATCTGACGCAAATCTATGGACGATCTTAATGGACCCTGTATCGTCGATTCCAAAATATCCGGCCGTATAAACGAGGGTAAACTCTTGAAATGATCCAGCTTCAAATTGACCTTCAGGGGAAATCTTTGCACACCCCATTTTGTGGGGGAGATAGGTAGAATGCGGCATTCTAGCGGTACCCGTCGTAATTGGTTGATAAGCTTACCAATGGAGGTAATTATGGGAAGTAGAGCGCATGCGCTACCTTATGCGTATTAAACACAATTCATCACACATAAATCAAGTTGCGGGGTCATTTCGTTCAGCAGAATTTGCTGACCCTTACTGCAGAATCTCCAGTGACCTGCAAGCGATGAGTATGTTCGTTTACAGTTCGCTTACCGGCGTTCAGCGCGCACTGAAAACCAAGCGGTGAATATCCTCAGGAACAACGGGTAAAATTGCCTCAATTCTTCAAACGGTATTTCATACCGGGTGACTAGTTATCAATGAGGGAATTTTTAGATCGGTAACCCCTTGAATAGACGCGCGATTCAGCGGGTCTGAATTTTCGTTTACCCCACAAAAACCGCCAATCAGGCGCCATTTGCGGCCTGTCAGGGCAAAATCCCGAATTTCCACCCCAACCGTTCAGCGCGCCGCTGAGCCCTCTGCGGGCACCTGGCCGAATCCAACGAAAATCATCTAATGATTTGTTTTAATTGACAAATAATGCCATGAGCGAATCCCAATCGTGTATAATTGACTCCATAAAAGAAACAAAAACCAACCCACGGGAGATTCACGCATGGCACTCATCAATTATGACCTTTTCGCGTCTGACTCTGCAGACAATTGTGAGCTGAAAAACCTGACCGCACTGCTCGAACAGCTCGACTTCTCAGAGCTCATCAATGAGATTCTCATCCGCCGCAAAGGCAGAGGCCGGCGGGACTGGCCCATCGAAGCGATGCTCAATGCCGTGTTCGCGATCGACATTCTGCAGCACCGCAGCGTGTCCGGATTCGTCCGGGAGCTGAAACGCAACCCCGCGCTGATGCATGTGCTGGGCTTTCCGATGCGGCGTGGGTTTCACACCGACCCGGCCTTTGACGGTTATGCGGTGCCGAGTGATTCGGCCTTTTGCCGGTTCATCCGACTGCTGACCGAGATTGAACGCGGTACCGGTGCGCTGATGCGGGTGTTTGAGGCGCAGGTCGATGAGATCGCGGCACTGCTGCCGGACTTTGGAAAAAGTGTCGGCTACGACGGCAAAGCCGTCGAATCGCATTCGACCGGCCGGCCGCTCAAGCATAAGGCAATCGACAAAACCACCGGCCGGCATCCCACCTCGGATCCGGATGCCAGCTGGGGCGTGCATGAGCAGTACGGGACTGATCAGAACGGCCGGGAAGTCAGGAAAACCAAGAAATGGTTTGGTTACACGCTGCACACGCACGGGGACGTGACTTACGAGCTGCCGATTCGGTTTCGGCTGGAAACGGCCCGCGAGTCCGAATACCGTCACTGTGAGGGGTTGATTGAAGAGCATGAGAAGCTGTGGTTCTTTGACCGGTGCAGGAGTTTCGTGGCCGACCGGGGGCTTGACAGCAACCAGATCAGAAAGCGCCTGTTTAAGAACGATATCCTGCCGGTGATTGACACCCGCCGGATGTGGCAGGACGTCAATCTGCATCCGCAGCAGCTGAAGGTGCCGACCCGGCCGCTGGATGAGTCGAAGGTGGATACGATTCTTCGCACGGAGAACGGCAGTCTGTACTGTCAGTGTCCTCAGAGCCGGGAACTTCGACGGATGCACTATCAGGGACGGGAGCAGAAGCGCGGTACGCTCAAGTGGGCCTGTCCGGCGGCCAGTTATGATTTCACCTGTAAAGGCCAGGCGGCCTGTTACCGCATGGGTCAGGTGAAACCGGGGTCGAAGAGCCGGGTGGTGCGGGTGAAGATGGACCCGGATCATCTTCGCAATTACGGCCCTTTGCCGCCGAATTCATACAAGTGGCGGCGGCATTACGATCAGAGGTCGGCGATGGAGCGGATTTATTCAAGAGTCGATCAGGCGCATCTGGCGCACGATCATTTCCTGCGCGGCAAAGCGCGCCTGACGCTGAAGTTCACCGTTGGCTATGCGGTGATGCTGGCGCGGGCGTGTGTGGCGGTCAAGGCCGGACAGCCGGAAAAGATGCGCAGCTGGGCGTCCTCGCTGGCGGCCTGACTGGCGCCCCGGTTCCCGGGGCTCGGAAAATCCAAACCGAACACGATGCTGCGGGTGCGGCAGATTCGGCGCGGCTGCAATTCGCCCGCGTCGCCGGCAATGGCGGTTTTCGCGGCACTGGGCGCCTTGATGACTCGGAAATCAGCGGCGGGCGGGATTTTGTTTCGCGAAATTGACCGAATTTTTCTCCGTGACAGAATTTTCTGACCCTAAAATTGTTGCTAACGCAAAACCCTCTCAATGATTTTGCATAATTCATGTGTTGGACGCCAATCATAATGTATGGGCGAAAACTGTGCCGTATTGCGAGAACCAGTCTCTCATAGGGTAGCAGAGATGTCAACAACTGAAGCTTCACCATTAGATTTTCCCAATGTCTAAACATAACAGCCAATACGTCCGCGAAGGCACACTGAAAATTAGCCAATGTCTGCATGATTTAGTCGCGCAGGAAATTACTCCTGGGACAGGAATTTCTCCAGAATCATTTTGGAAAGCACTTGCCAAAATTGTCGAAGATTTTGGTGAGAATAACAAGCAGCTACTCTTGAAACGAGATCAATTGCAGGCCAAAATCGATGATTGGTATGCTTCCGACGCAGGTAAATCAGCCAGAATTGGAGACAGTCGAAAATTCCTGAGTGAAATTGGATATTTGGTTAAAGAAGGTCCGGCATTCAAGGTTGAAGTAGAGGATGTTGACCGTGAGATTTCAGATGTGAGTGCCCCACAATTGGTAGTGCCAGTTGATAATGCCCGTTATGCACTCAATGCTGCCAACGCCCGTTGGGGAAGCCTGTACGATGCGCTTTATACCTCCGGTGTTGCTGAGCTGGAAGATGAACCTGCTCCACCGCCCGAAAAGTTTGACTGGCAACGCGCCAAACGAGTGATTCAGTGGGTACGCGGTTTTTTGGACCGGGTCGTACCGTTGGAAGAGGGTAGTCACGCGGATGTTGTTCAATACGCGATTGTTCCGGCTGGCCGTCGTACACTTCGGGTACACGCTACCCTGAAAAGTGGGGAGCACACAACGCTTAAGTCACAAGGACAGTTTGCTGGATTTCGTGGACTTATGTACGAGCCTTCTGAAATCTTGCTTTACAACAACGGTCTTTTTATGCGATTGCAGTTTGATCGAAACTCCTTCATTGGCAAAAAGGATCTTGCGGGTGTCTACGATATCAGTATGGAAGCTGCGGTCACTACCATTCAGGATTTTGAAGATGCAGTTTCGGCGGTGGATGCTGAAGATAAAACTCTTGCCTATCGAAACTGGCTAAATTTGATGAAGGGCACTTTAAAAGCGGAGTTTGAGAAAGGCGGAAAAAACATTAAACGGTCGCTCAATGCAGACATGGAGTTTACCAATCCCTATGGTATGCTCACAACAGTGTCTGCGAGGAGTATGATGCTGGTTCGACATGTCGGAATTCATATGTATACCGATGCAGTTCTTACCAAGGGGGGTGATGAAATTCCTGAAGGATTTTTAGATACGATGGTGATCAGTCTATGTGCCATACATAATCTTTCAGGTGAAGGAGCAAAGTCATTTGCAAATAGCCGCTGCGGAAGCATTTATGTGGTTAAGCCCAAGTTGCACGGCCCTGAGGAAGTGGCTGCGACAGTGGAGCTGTTTGCCCGGGTCGAAGATGAACTGGGATTGAAGCGGAACACACTCAAGATCGGAATCATGGACGAGGAGAGACGTACTACTGCGAATCTCAAAGAATGCATCCGTGAAGCCCGTAATCGCGTGATCTTTATTAATACTGGTTTTCTGGATCGCACGGGTGATGAAATCCATACGATGATGAATCTGGGACCGTCAACCACCAAGGATCAGATGAAGCAGGAAGCATGGTTGCATGCGTATGAGGATTGGAATGTCGAGGTGGGTGTCAACACCGGGGTCTACAGTGTGGGCCAAATCGGCAAGGGTATGTGGACCATGCCAGACCTGATGAAGGCAATGTACAGAGTGAAGTCGATTCACCCAGAAGCAGGTGCTAATACCGCATGGGTTCCCTCACCAACCTTGGCGGTGCTACACGTACTGCATTACCACGAAGTCAATGTTGTTTCGATCCAAAGAGCCAAGGTTTCTAAGGAAACAACAGAACTTGAAACAATATTGCAACCGCCAGTGTTGCGTGAAGAGTTATCTGATGAAGAGATTATCAAAGAACTTGAAAACAATGCACAGAGTATCTTGGGCTATGTTGTTCACTGGGTTGAAGAGGGTATTGGCTGTTCAAAAATACCGGATATCAATGAAATTAACTTGATGGAAGACCGGGCAACGCTCAGGATTTCGAGCCAGCTAATTGCGAGTTGGCTCAAGCACGGACTGACTACACGGGATCAGGTGCGGGACATCTTCAAACGAGTTGCTGTCATTGTCGATAAGCAGAATCAGGGAACCGAAGGCTATCGCCCAATGGCCAAGAACCACGGCGACAGTGTTGGTTTCGAGGCTGCATTGGAGCTGGTATTTCAAGGAGTTGAGTCGCCAAACGGTTACACGGAACCGTTGCTGCACAAGTATCGTCGAATTGCGAAAGTGCGCCATTCGTAGCTTGGGTGTTGTCAATCAGACAGACGAATCGAATCCCTAACCTCTTTGAGGACGTCGATTAATTTTTTGGGTCTGACTACTTCGATCAGGTTACCCCAAGTGACAACATGCCATGCCATTTCGTATAGCCCGCCTGCTTTGAATTGAACCTCAATTCGCCCATCACGAAGTTTTTTCACTGTCTGTGTTGGATGAAAAACCCACTTCTCGACATGGTCAGCGCATTCAGCATTGAATCGCCAGACCACAGTGTAGACCCTTTTGTCTTGATATACCCCAAAGCAGTCCTTGAGGTAGTTTTCTACTGAGTTATCCTCAATTTTTTTGAACACCTGGTTCTCGTAGACAACCAGTTTTGACACGTTAGTGAGAATAAATACTGTAAGCCCAGGAAAAGTTGTTGGATTGATGGCCGCGAGAAGGTAGCTGCGAGTATTATTTCCGTGTAAAAATCCGTAAGGATGAGCATTGTAATGACGCTTCGTTTCCCCCTTGGTATTCGTGTAGTCGAAACTGATTGGATTAAAGCCTTTGATTGCGTCTCGCAGCTGTTCGTATAAACCTTCTTCAAGAATTTGCACGGGTCCCGGTCGATGCGAAAAGACCTCCGCTGCTTCCAGAGTTTCAATGTCGGGATCAAGACGGGTAAGTTTCTTATTCTCAATATTTGCTTTGAGATTTCTTTGTAAATTTTTTATGTATTGCTGATACTGGTGCATGCCTTCCCGTTCAAACAATTCGGCTGCAGTATTTAATACAGCGAGTTCTTCAACAGTGGGACTGGGTGCCTCAATTTTCTTGACAATTCGCCATCGTTTTGGTCGGCGTTGAATGACCTCAATATTGTCCTTGTATGAAGAAACAATTGCCTCCATCATGCGTTCGGCAGTTCTGCGTGATACATTCAGATTGCTTGTGATATCCTCGTAACCGATTCCATCGTTCGATGCCTGCATTTCGAAAACAAGATCCAGGAATTCCAGGTATTTTTCATACATAACTTCTTATTCCTTTGGTGCATTACGGTGGTGTTCAGTCATAATAGGACAATCTGCTAGTACACAAATCGGGATTGTGTTGATGAAAGTCACAAGGTTGATTACACCAATTTGTTTGATTTTTATTTTCGGAAGCTTTAATTCGTTGCAGGCTGATATTTCAGGTGCGCATAACGTTGTTGTTGCTACGATCAACCAACTCTACGGCGATGTTCCTGTCGATTATGAAAACGATGAAGTATTGCTGGCTAGCGTTGAGCAAAGTGTTGAGCGACATTTGACGCCAGTACTTGATTTTGAAAAGTTTACCAAACTAATACTTGCCAAGCACTGGAAAACGGCATCTGACGAGCAGCGGGCTCGATTCACCAGCATTTTGAAAGGATTTCTGTTCAGAACATTAACAAAGGCAATTACTGAGCACCATCAAACGCTTATTTCGTATCAGGAACACATCAAGGTTATGGATGCAAAGCCCGGGCGCAATGAAGATCGAGCCATAGTTTCTGTTGTAATTGACACCAGTGATGGGCAAACAGTCAACATTGATTTTCGAATGGGTCGCAATAATGGAGAGTGGCAGGCCTACGATGTGATTGTTCAGGATATCAGTTTCGCAATCAATTATCGAGCCATCCTAAACTCCGAAATCAAGAAGCATGGCATAGAAAAAGTGGCGGAAACTTTCGACTCGAAGCTCAAATTCTGAGATCGTCAATTGAACGGTTGTGCCTTCTTAACGGCATTAGTTACTCAAGTTTCGGGGTTCAAATTCGGTGAATCAGCCGCCTGAAGGCGTATCCAGGCAGTGTTCATGCTGAATAATCTTTGCGTCCAGCTGGAGCGCGGTGACAAAGAACATCTCCATTTGCCGGTCGATTGCATCCATCACGCTGTGTGCCGAACATCCCAGGGCTGAACCCATGCCCGAGAGCGCATTGTGAATGATTGAGCGGAACATCTGCCACAGCTTTTGGGCATAGTTGAGCACTCTGACCTGTTCGACCAGCTCATCTCTGGCCTGTCCGAGCCTGGAATACTGATCATCTTCCAGCGTCAGGTGCACCAAGACCAGATAACACACCGCCGACAAATGCAGCGATGCACTATGGGAGGCAAACGAGCGGGTCTGCTCGCCCAGCCATTTAAGATGCTGCTTGCTTTCCTTGAAGTAGACCTCAATGGACCATCTCATGGCATACGCCTCAAGCATCTCAAGTGCATCAATCCGGGCATCGGTGCTCAGGAATAATGCCCACCTGTTCGATTCTCCCGCATCCAGATTCAACCCCCTGACAAACAGCAGCTTCACCTCGTGCCAGCACTCGAGCTTTGCATTCGAGTGTTCCAGATTGATCTTCACGGTCGTCGCGGCCATCTGCCACTTACTGTTGTAAACCTCAACCTTTTCCCACCTGCCTCTGGCAACGTGCCGGTAAATCTGTTGAGCGTTCAAGTCCCGAGTCCTGCCACCGAACGCCGTGCGATACTTCAAATTGCCGTTTTTCATGCGCAGTATCGACGTCAGTCCACTGTCAATGCCCAACTGCATCATCGCCTTGTTGCCGTACCAGCTGTCAGCCACCAGGTACGCAGCGCTGATGCCGGCGCGAAGCGCCCGTTTCACCATCGCAGCAACCAACTCGATCTTCGACCAGTCACAGGCCTGTCGATATCTTTTCGATGCCCGGCTTCTGCCATCCGGCAAAGCACCGTCTTTCTGCTGGCGCTTCGAGTTGGAAACCGATATCTCCGAGTCGATTGGAATAAACCCATCATCACAGCACAGCCCCAGCGTCACCACCTGCTGACCGATCACATACTGACCGGTGACATGATCGTAATGACTCGACACCGCATCCATCTTCTTTGAACGGCGCGCCTTGATCGAATCATCAACCACCAGCACAGCGCGCCCTGTGGCATTCAGGCTGCAGACCCTTTTCGCCACCAATAACTGCCAGCGCCGCCAGTTCAGATCGGTGCGCTTCATAAAGTCATACAGCACATCTTTTTTCACCTGGCAAAACCACTGGATCGGGGCTTTGCAGAACATGGCAACACTCGGCGAGCCCAGCCAGCGCCACATCAGCAGCATGAACACCACCTGCTGTGCCTCGCAGCCACTTCGTTTGGCAATCCCGGCACGGGCTGCTAAGGCACCGATCTTCAGACTGCGCCAGGCCTCTGCAAACAGGTTGTCGATCGGTTGGTGAGCGTCTTCCAAAGTCGGTTCAATCAATTTCGGCAAGGGTGGCTGGTTGGCTTTATAATGCATTTTCAGGCCTTCTTTCGGTGTGTTGAAAACGTTTGTGGAACGTTTTTTATGTTTTCGACCCAGTATGGATCTTTGATACCTGTATTATAACCGAAAGAAGGCCTTTTTGTTATTTATATCAATGCTTTAGATTGTTATTTCGAGCGTTTTTGAACCCCGAAACTTGAGTTAGTTAGAAACCCATGGTCTCAGCCACACGCGCCAACCGGGTGACATTTGATAAAACGCCAGGAATCTTTATGATTTTTGGCCATGCTTTGAATGGCAAACCATCTAGTGCGGTATCGCCTTCGTTGCTCCCGAGCACTTTCTGACCAATTTTCATTCCGAAATAACTTGACAGGGTAATTCCGGAGCCACAATACCCCATTGCATAGTAAAGATTGTCCTGAACTCCAAGATGCGGGCTAATGTCCGTCGTATAAGCGACGTAGCCGACCCAGGCATAAGCTACTTTTATGTCTGCGAGCTGAGGATAGACGGTAACCATCTGCTTGTATAGAGTCTCGCTGCCAGCTGTAGAAGTGGCTTCAGTAAATGTGACCCTCCCGCCGAAGAGCAATCGCTTGTAGTCTGGGGAAAGGCGGAAGTAATTGCCAATGAGCCGCGTATCTGAAATGACTCGTGCTTTTGGAATCAGAGCATCGATTAAATCTTCTGACAAAACTTCAGTTGCAATTTGGAAACTGCCAATTGGCAAAATACGCTGATTGTGCCAGGTAAATTGGTGATCCGTGTAGCTATTCGTTGCCAGCACAACGTCAGTCGCATCGACCGTGCCTCGGTCTGTCTGCAAGCGAAATGAGTTGGACCTTCGTTCAATTGATATGACAGGACAGAGATCTGCCACCATTGCACCGGTGTCAATCACCCGTTTAAGCAGTTCCAGATGATATTTACCTGGGTGAATGCTGCCGTGTGCCGGCAGCACGCATCCACCTTGAAACAAATCAGAACCGATTTCGGAGCTTTGTTCCGACTTTGGCACCATGTGGTATTCGATTGCAATTTCTTGTGGAGTTTTTGCATGCTCCCTTGCCATCTTTTCAAAAGCACGTTTCGAGTGCACACCAATGAAGCGGCCGCAGGGATTCCAGTCGCAGTCAAGTTGTTCTTCCTCAATCAGACGTTTAAGATAGGCTAACGCTCGGTGCCCTTCCTGCACCATCAGCAGGGCGGTCTGCTTTCCAAATCGTTTGGCCAAACGATCGAACTTGGGCTTGTAGCTGGTTCCGGCCTGACCTCCGTTTCGACTGCTGCAGCCGTAGCCAGTCAGATCTTTTTCCAGGACCAGCGTTGATTTGCCGCCTCGAGCGGTTTGCAGTGCGGCATTTAGACCTGTATACCCGGATCCGATGACAGCAACATCAACCGTGCGTGGTAAATCAGAGTGAGTGAGCGGCTGCCTTGGTGCTGCTTCCCACCAGTAAGGCATGTCTTGGAAATCATTCGCGAAAATCGTCGCCATATCTCTAAATTCTCAGTGTAACTCGCTCTTGTTGTTAGACGGATTATAGTGTTCGGTTACAATGCGCCGGTTAACCTATTGAGCTGAATTCAACCGAGACCCTTATGATGCATTTTGCCTGTGAAACGAGCTTTCAAATCAAATAACATTAGCGCATCAATTTTCCCAAAAGCATATGAAATGATGAGACGAATTCTCGGTAATACAGACATTGAAGTCTTTTCCATCGGGCTTGGCGCGATGCCACTTGGCATACGCGGAAGCCTACCTCTTCAGGACGCGGTTGATGTAATTCATGCAGCGATAGATGCGGGTATGAATTTCATTGATACAGCAAACGTCTACTGTACAGATAATCAGGATATCGGCTTGAATGAGCGTACGATTGCTCAAGCACTCAAGTCCATTGATCGCAATAACATTGTGGTGGCAACCAAGGGTGGGTTGGTACGCCCACAAGGGCGCTGGGAACGCCGGGGTTCTCCTCAACACCTGCGTAGCGCTTGCGAGAAGAGCCTGCAAGATCTGGACGTTGAAGCTATCACCTTGTATCAGCTACACGCTCCTGACCCACTTGTGCCTTTCGCCGATTCAGTCGGCGAACTCGCAAGGCTTCAATCTGAGGGAAAGGTGCTGAATATCGGTCTGTCGAATATCGGTCACCAAGAACTCGATGAGGCTATGGATATCACGACGATCACCTCGGTCCAGAATCGCTGCAACATTAATTTTCGAGTTGATATTACGAATGGGTTTATTGATTATTGCAAAGAGAATGCAATAACCTATATTGCCTATAGTCCGATGGGTGGTGGCAGTGGCCACACAGCACTTCACGATGTTGCTTTACTGTCTGAACTCGCTGAAAAGCACGAGACTACTGTCTATCAGATCGTATTGGCGTGGCTTTTGCAGAAAGGTGAGAATATCCTGCCCATTCCAGGCGCCAGTCGAATTTCCAGCGCAGTCAGCAGTGCCCATGCGGTGTACATTCAGTTGAGCGATGCTGATATGCAGCGAATTGATGGACTTGATGCGAACTAGCCTATAAAGCAGTTTGAATTAGGGCCAGCGACGAATTGGCATCGAATGCGCATTCCAGGCGCTTATGCCGCCTGTAGCATCAAAAACCCTTTCAAAACCCACCCCGGCGGAAAGAAAGTTGCTGATCAAGTGCGACCGGTTGCCGATTTCACAAATGATTACAACTGGTTTTCTGGGGGTGACAACCTCAAACAATTGGGTCAGCCAGCCATTCAAGTCATAATTGCCCCTGCTGTCAAAAAAGGTGATTAGATGGCTGTCTGGAATCACTCCGGTATATCGCCATTCTTCGGGGGTACGCACGTCAATCACAGGAACTCCTTCCTCAATGAGCTGTTGCAATTCTGTAGTATTGACTTTTATTGTTTCCGCGTTGGCAACGTTGGCAGCGAGAAAAACCAAAATCAGTCCAGCTATCCAGGGTAAAGTCCAACTATTTGCAAAGCACGCTTTTTTCATACAAATTTAGAAACTTGCTGTTCGGGTCATATCGTTCCTTGAGTGCCCAGTATTTTTCGCTACGGTAAATCGTCCAGAATTCATCTTCTTCAAAGTACGCATCAGAATATAGCGATTTAATTCCGCCAAGATCTGCTGTTTTTCGCTCAATTTTGCGATTGAGATAGCCCTGAGGGTTCTTCTGTCTTGACTTAACAGAATCCCAAAAACCGAAGTTGATGTAAGTTGAGTTCGGCTTCATGGGAAATAATGGAAACTTATCGGATTTATCACCGGTTCCGACAGGACAAATCCAAATTGGCAAAACACCAATTTCGCGCAGCAGAAAATCGAGAAATTCCGTCGCGTTTTCAATCGGAATATCAATGTCCTGAATGACTGACTCAGGATGATAACCACCCATTTGATTTAGAAATTTCGTGATCCCCCATTTTGAATTCCAGCGCATGACCTTGGTATAGTTGCGGGAGTTCAGTCTTTTCTTTCCTACCAATCTTCTCATAAGACCGTTTTGGACGTATAGATTTTTGGAGCACCAAAACCAATCAGTATCCCATCGCCAGATGTAGTCTTTAACAGTCAGATAGTCAGTCTGTTTTTCGGGGAAGGATTTGTAGTAGATGTCGAGATAAGTGTAGTCACTGGTAAATGGAGCTGTGTCTGTGAACTGTCCAATAGTCAGGTAATACTCATTTCGTCCAAACACACTACCGTCCAAAAAGTCGATGTCGGAGTTGCGAAGCGCCGCGATTACGCCAAAAAATTCTTCCGCGTCCCGATAAAGTTTGTGGTTGAGTTTGACGAAACGTTTGACTGGCAGAGCTGGGGTTTTTAGTTTTAGGACATAACCCAAAGTACCATATGAATTTGGTAGTCCAAAGTAGAGATCAGCGTGCTCATTGGTTGGCGTACAGTTGACGATTGATCCGTCAGCCAGTAAAACCTCCATTTCAATGACAGATTCGTGGGGCAGACCGAACCTAAAAGATGTGGACTCAATTCCGATGCCTGCGACTGCACCACCGATCGTAATGGTGTTAAGTTGCGGAACGACTAGCGGCATGAATCCGTATTGAAGTGTTGCGTCAACCAATTCACCATAAGGATTCATCCCTTCGGAAACCAGTGTCTGGTTTTCAATATCAATTTCAAGCAGGTGATTGAAATCGCGTACTGACAGTTCCTGGTTTTGTCCATCAACGCGATCTCGAAAGAGGTTGGATGTATCCTTCTTTAACCGAACTGCAGCGTTGGCTGTGCTTTGCATCTGCTGCGCCAATCGGTCTCGGCGGACAGGATAGGAATCAGCGAAAGCGGTATGCATCATTACCTGAAGTTATCCAGCCTGTCGGACAAGCCCGGAAGTGAATTTAACCAGTTGTCCACTGACATCAGATACCTGCTTTCGGGCTGCTTCATCAACTAGAGCTCCATTTGCGTCAAATGCTTGCTGGGCATTCGGTAATGCGAACTGTTTTGGCAGAACAATCATGCCAAGATTGCCAAGTATTGTGCGGACGCTAACCAGGGTTCTCAATCCACCGAGTGCGCCAGGGGAAGTAGCAAGAAGCGAGACAGTTTTTCCTGTAAATGCAGCGAGCGGTGGTTCACCTGGAACGGGTCGAGAAACCCAATCAATAGCGTTCTTCAGCACTGCGGTTATTGCGCTGTTGTATTCAGGACAACTGAGCAGCAGACCATGATGCTCGCACATTAGTCTCCTAAGATAACGGGCACTATCAGGAACTCCTTTCTTTTCCTCTAAGTCGCCGTCATACAACGGCATCGGAACATCACGCAGGTCAATCAATTTCACGTCGGCACCGTGTTGTTCCGCAAACTGAGCCGCGTTCTGAATCAGCATTTTGTTGTACGACCGGGTTCTGGTGCTACCGGCGAAAGCGAGAATTTTAACAGTCACACTGCAATTTCAATTATGTAGACATGTTCAGGCGCTAAATGATATAGCAAGGTCAAATCTACATGGGAGTTGGCTGGAAAAAAGTGGGCCTGATCGCTGAGGCGGGCGAATCAGACCCAAACGGCAATAAACGCGAGGTAATTTTTTTGTTTTGGTTGGATATGGACTAATTCTAAATTTAGAAGTGATACCCGCGTTCATCATGTGTTGATACATCAAGTCCCTGTACTTCACTTTCAGAACTCACTCGCAGTCCACCAACGAGAAGCCCGGTAAGCTTGAAAACAATGTAAGTGACTACCAAGGTATAAGCCACAGTCGCGACTACCCCGACAAACTGAATCATGACTTGAGCACCGATCGCATTGTCCATGCCTTGGCCACTAAATACACCGAGGTTTGCCGATGCAAAAATACCAGTCAAAATTGTGCCGACAATTCCCGCAATACCATGAACCGGAAACACATCCAGCGAGTCATCAAGTCGCAGTCTTTGCTTGATTATTTGGACTGCCAGGTATGAAATTGGTCCAGTCACTATTCCAATAACCAGTGCGCCAGCTGGTCCTACAAAACCGGAAGCGGGAGTAATTGCAACCAGCCCTGCGACCATGCCGGTCGCTGCTGCAAGCGCTGTAGCGGACTTACGAAACAAATACTCGGTAACAACAAATGAAAGCGCTGCAGAAGCGGCACAAATATGTGTGACCAGCATGGCCATAGCTGCATCCTGATTGGCAGCAACGGCACTTCCGCCATTGAATCCAAACCATCCCACCCACAGCATTCCAGCACCGATCATGGTTAGAGTCATGTTGTGTGGCATCATGGAGCCACCGGGAAAGCCCTTTCGATTACCCAATACGATGGCACCTACGAGCGCGGACATTCCAGCAGTAATGTGGACAACATTTCCGCCGGCAAAATCAAGTACACCGAGTGAACCTAGCCAGCCACCGCCCCACACCCAGTGAGCGATCGGTGCATAAACCAGCAGTATCCAAATAATTGCGAAAACAACAACCGCGGAGAATTTAATTCTTTCTGCAAAGCCGCCGACAATCAATGCGACTGTAATGATGGCGAAAGTTGCCTGAAAAAGTGCAAAAGCTGATTCTGGCACATCACCGGACATGCTCTCTTCGACCACACCGGCAAATAGAAATTTTCCAAGTCCGCCGATGAAATTATTACCTAGATCATCAAAGGCCAATGAGTATCCGGCAACAAGCCATACGACGCTGACCACGCAGGTGATGGTGAAGCATTGCATCAGAATTGACAGGACATTTTTGCTTCGCACGAGGCCAGCGTAGAACAGGGATAATCCTGGTATTGTCATCATCAGTACCAGGGCAGTTGAGGTGAGAAGCCAAGCCGTATTTCCGGGGCTGAGTGTGTCCTCGGCGAATGCTATGGGGCAATATGTCAGAGACAATAGGGTGAATATTAGTATTTTTAATTTCATCGTTCGGTCAAGGTTGGTAGTTAAATCGCGCTTTCATCCATTTCTCCAGTACGGATACGGATGACGTTTTCGAGTTCGGATACAAAAATCTTGCCATCCCCAATTTGCCCAGTCAGCGCGATTCTTCTAACGGTATCGATCACATCATCGACCCGGTTGGCTGATACTGCTATTTCCAGTTTGATTTTCGGAACAAAATCGACAACATACTCTGCGCCTCTATAAAGTTCAGTATGTCCCTTTTGTCGTCCGAAGCCCTTGACTTCCGATACAGTCATTCCTTGAATTCCAATATCTGAAAGTGCTTCCCTGATATCGTCCAATTTGAACGGTTTAATAATGGCAGTGACGAGTTTCATGTGGTACCTCCACAATTTGTACTTACTTTTAATACAGCAATTTTCATGCCAGTGAAATTAACTGAATTCTAGGTGATTTTCGCTGAATATGCACCGAATTGGCGCGAATTCACATAAATGGTGCAAATTTAGTGCGACAAAATTTCGGATTCAGAACGTCACCACCACAGATAGTCTGGCGTGACGTGGAACCTTGGTTGCTAATCGACGAGTGGATTATTGACGAACGGGAGTGTCCCGACCAGACAGACTACCGCTTTGAGAATGTTGAATTTAGTAGAAACAAAAGGTGTGAGGTTCGATGCACAATCTCTAATTACTGCGATTGGAGAAATGTTGCCAATGATGCGTTGAAGGCTTTAGTCTTTTCAACATTGGAAAGATGGGCTGCGCCTTCTATGACAGTTAAGCTTGATCCTGCGATCTGATCATGCATGACCCGCGACTCCGCAACAGGTGTAGCCAGGTCCTGATCACCGGCAATGATGTGCGTCGGAACTGAAATTTTGTTCAGTTGATCAACGTAGTTCAGGTTATAGATTGCATGACAGCAGCCCACATAACCGTAGATGGGTGTTTCCAGAAACTGAGCGCGAATCCTTTGGTAGTCCTCCGTCTCAGCTTCTCGGTAGCTTTCCGTAAACCACCTTTCCATTGTAAATTCGATAAGATTAGGCATGCCAAAACGCTCGCCGGTCTGGATTCGGCTCTTCCAAATTTCCTTCATTTCCTCCCGAATGACAGACATAGTGTTGCAAAGCGTCAGACTCTTAAGTCTCTCTGGAGATTTCAGAGCCAATCCCTGGCCAATCATACCACCCATCGACAGACCAACCCAGTGCACTTTTTCGATATCCAATGCATCAAGGAGTGCGACTGCATCATCAACCAACAACTCCATCGTATATGAGCCGGGTGGTGCTGAAGAATTTCCATGCCCGCGGGTGTCATAACGCAGAATTTGAAAATTCATCGAAAATTCATCGATTTGCGGTTCCCACATGATCAGACTCGACCCGAGTGAGTGGCTGAAAACCACGGTATCACCCTGTGATTGACCGGTAGTTTCGTAGTTTGTTGTGATATCGTTGATTTCTATTTTCATGTCGGCGTTTAAATTTGTCGAAGTGTAAACTGTTGACGAAACAGGTGTTCATTCTCTTGAAATTGAATCTTGGGGCCAGCGATCCAGCGGGACCAGTCGATTTTTGGAAATCGGATCGCTGACTCGTCATTTATTCTGTCCGGGACATAAGTGATGTCTAGGACGGTACAGTAATTGATGGCCTCACGATAAAGTGCAGCCCCACCGATAATCCAGACATCTTCGTTTTGCGCGTTTTTCAGTGCCTGTGCCAAATCTGAATAGTGCTCACTATTGGGATGACTGGTGCTCGTAACGACGATATTCTGTCGCTCTGGCAAAGGTTTTATAGGCAGCGACTCCCAAGTCTTCCGTCCCATGATTACAGTGGAATTGAGTGTCAACTGCTTGAAGCGGCGTAAATCGGCGGAGTAGTGCCAGGGAATTTTGCCGTTTAATCCAATCACCCCATCGGCAGTCATGGCTACGATAATCCTGGCTTTATGTTTCACCGGGACTTATCGGTCAAACCGCCACGCGAAATTTGATCGCCTCGTAGGGACTGTAGTTGGAAATCTGAAAAATGTCCAGAATTTGCTTGGTGGATGCATCCAGTACATCCTCAATATCATCCAGCGATTTAATCGAATCGGAAATCTTGATTTGCGGCAGTTTGCGAGGTACTCGCTTGAGCTGCTCAAGCAAACCTGGTACATGATCATATTTGCTATCTGAACCGTCAGGTTTGCAGGTGTATACATGTGCGTCTACAAGCGTATGTCCAAAAACCCCAGCACGGATACCGGTCAAGTGAGAAAAAAGTTCAAGAATCAGTGCGTAGCCGGCAATGTTGTATGGAACACCAAGGGCGATATCTGCACTGCGTTGTGTCAGATGCAGACACAATATAGGTTCATCATTTTCATCGAACTGAACATTCATCACCCAAAATGCGTGGCATGGTGGCAGATAGCTGTTCTGCGCGTTGGAAGGTGCCCATGCTGAAACGACATGTCGACGACTCATCGGATTTTTCTTGATCTGATCAAGGATCCAGATGATTTGGTCATTGGACTTACCGTTTACACCTTCAGGCATTGGAAATGATCGCCAGAAGTTTCCATAGGCGCTTGGCACATTGCCATCCTCGTCTGCCCAAGGGTCCCAAAACTTACAACCATGTTTGCGAAGCAGCCCGATATTGGTGTTTCCGGACAAAAACCACAAATTCTCAATGACGATGTTCTTCCAGGAAATTTCCTTTGTGGTCAGCAGAGGAAATCCATCGCGAAGGTCAATTTGGTAGTTGTAGTTAAACGTTGACAGGGTATCAACGCCAGTGCGATTTTCCTTGCGTCGGCCGTGTTCAAGCACGTGGCGCACAGCATCCAGATATTGCTTCATTTTTGTATCAAAAGTGGATGCACTTAAATCGCTCTGTTACTAAGTTCTAATCGGAAATTAATTCAGAAATATGAAACATCCTGACGTATTGTTGATGCGGGAGTTGGAATGAAACTTTCTCGCATCGGTTAAATTGTTAGCCCTGTGCAGTTTCATGTTTGAAGTATTCTTCGAGAACGAAGCGGGCAAGCCTCGCAGGCTTGATGTACCACTTTTCTTTGTTCACCACCACTGCCGCAATAGCAACTTTGTCTTTGCCTGAGTCACCGTAGCCAACAAACCACTCTGTTTTACCCTTTGGGTCGTAACCCGTCAGTGATCCGGTTTTTCCACCGACATCCAGGTTGACATAGGGCCCTCTAAAGAATGTTCTGAAATGCTTCTTTGCTGAACCCTTTTTTACTGTGGCTCTCATCAGAACTCGCAATTCATCTGAAGTCTTTTTATCGAACACCCGAGCAGAGTCTGGTTCAGACTTGTAGAGCAGAGGGCCGGAGGTATCTACTGCAAAGTCAATCAGACTGGGTTCAACCAGCACCCCGTCGTTCGCAATCACAGATGCCAACATCGCTGCATGAACAGGAGAGATGGTTGTATCCAACGTATAGCCTGAAGCCGCTTCCGCTATCGACCAATCGTCACCAGAATGAAACCCGGTTTTGCTCGATGCAATGGAGAAGTCAACTGGTACAGGACGGTTGAAACCGAAAACATCTGCATAGGTCTTTAGAGTTTCCGCCCCAACATCATAAACGCCGATTCTGCCGAAAACAGTGTTGATCGATAATGCAAATGCTTGACTAAGTGAGGTGTTTCTGGTCCATTTGTTGGTCTTGTGCCGCAGTACGTTGGATTTGTACAGCGATGAATTCTTTCCGTTGTATTGATAAATTGATCCCGGTCGGGCAACCCCGGTATCAATTGCCGCAGCGGCAGTGACAATTTTGAACAGTGAGGCTGCCGGAAAACCAGAATGCACCGCCAGGTTATGATTCAGGCTGTTGTCTTTGACAAAACTTGACATTGCCAGAATTCGGCCTGTGTGCGGTTGCAGGACGACAACCGCTGCGTAATCCGGACCATAGCGAGCGATGGTATCGTCAATAAACGAATTCAGGTCAGGGTTGATGTTGTAATGAACAATTGCATCAAAATTCAATTGGTCACTATTAATGGTGACGATACTTGGAAACTCGTTGGCGAATATTTCCTCTGAAATCGAATTTGACAAGTGGTGTTTTTGAATTCCCCATACCTCACCAAAGTCACGGCTGGTTTCCAGTCGGGACTCGGGGTATAACGAAAATCCCAGCAAAACCACACCTGCCAGAATTAATTTTGGAATCCAGGCCAGAATGATTCGAGACAGCGGTCGGGGGTCTATTCGATCGGATGATCTGGCATAGATGGGCTGTGTTGAGGGTAAACTGTACGACTGACTGTGTCTGTACCCCCGGGGTAGATTTGGGTTATGTTTGCGTGGCATTTGAAATGCGGGTGCAAAAACTCAACACTGAAAGTTCACATGGCGGAATTTATCTTAAAAATTTTACTTGAACTACTCCTTGTCATTTAACAAAAAAATGACTGTTCCGTCTGCAAAATGTATTGATATGCATTCTGAAGCATTGATTGACCCAAGAGGGACGTTGATCGGAATGATTTGAACTGCATCTTTTACGTGATAAACTGCGTTCCCATCATTAACTGCGATAGGAGAATTTGACTCGGAGTAGGCGCAGACAAAATTGAATGCCGATTGAGCGTTGAAATCATAATTAATTGTGTAGTCTTCCCTACAGGGAACTGGTTGCCAGCTGGAGTTTGAGTGAAATTGTGGTTGAGCGCGCCAGTCTTCCTCAGGAGTAATCAGAAGTTGTTCCAAACCGGCGATAGCTTCTTTCAGCAGAATCAATTGAATTGTCTTCAATCTCGCACCTGCGGGGTAAATAACCGGTGTAAACCACAAGATTGCTCCAGCATCGATAGAGTTTGTTACTTCGTGAATCGTAACACCCGTTTCGGTCTCTCCCGAACGTAACTGCCAAAAAATCGGATCCGCTCCTCTGTATTTTGGCAGTTTTGAAGGATGGATGTTTATGCAGCGGGCTGACAGTCGAATGATCGACTGTGGCAGTTTTTTCGGATAGCACGATAACAAAAAAATGGATGCCGAATGAAATTGAAGGAAAGCAATCAATTGGGCGTCATCGCCAACAAAATAACAAATCGGTACGTTGTTGCCATTGGCGAGTTCAACTATCGGGTGCGAACCGGTACGAAATATAGGAGATTTTGTGACAGACGGGTGGTCATCCGAAGGTGAGTACCCAGCTAAAACGATCGCCCGCAGTGGAAGATTTTGGCGAATCAGGTACTTGAGGGTGATGTGGGTAAATTGACTGAGCGACCCAAACAGGACAATACTGGTGCTTTCGACCCCCACGTCCGCAAGTCTATTAAATTAGTTCAGAAATGGCACACTCATGCCTCTTCGCACAGCTGGTCGCTCGGAGAGTACATCAAACCACCGCTTTACGTTTGGGTAAGTCGCGAGATCAATTGACTGCCACTCAAATCGCGCAGCCCAGGGATAAATTGCCATATCCGCAATTGAGTAATCTTCTGCAACGAATTCTACTGTCGCCAATCGCCTGTCGAGGACCTTGTAGACCTGATCTGCTATCCCATCAAAACGATCAATGGCGTAGGGAACTTTGGTCTTTGCAAATTTACGAAAGTGATGCAACTGTCCAAGACCCGGTCCGAAATTTCCAATCTGCCACATCAGCCACTGCAGAATGACAGACTGTCTACTCGGAACTGTACTCCAGAATTGGCCGGTCTTCTGTGCAAGATGAATGAGAATTGCGCCTGACTCAAAAATTGGCAGCGATTTGCCGTCATCCCCCTCAGGATCAATAATGGCGGGAATCTTATTTGCCGGACTGGTTACCAAAAATGATTCATCGAACTGTTCGCCTTTGCCAATGTTGATCTCATGAACATCGTAGGGAATGTTCATTTCCTCAAGCGCGATTGAAATTTTTCTTCCGTTGGGTGTCCCCCAGGTGAATAGCTGAATTTTTGAACTGGACATAGAGTTTCTCTCGGCTTGAATCATTAATTTTTGACGAAGAGTTGACGCGGATAATTCGCAAGGAGTTCCGGACCGTTGTCTTTAACCACAAAACTCTCGGTAATCTCAAATCCCCAATCATCCCCCCAGATAGCAGTCATGAAATGAAACGTCATGTTTTCTTTGAGTTCACTGGTGTCTCCAAGTCGCAGACTGATTGTCCGCTCACCCCAGTCGGGCGGATAGCTGATTCCTATCGGGTAGCCAGACCTGCCATCTTTGCTGATGCCATGTTTGCTCAGTGCCTTGTTGAATGCGATGATGATGTCCTGTGCCAGATTGCCAGGCTTGGCTGCTTCGAGACCCGCCGCCATTCCATCCAGCACCGCTTTTTCGGTGTTGAGAAACTTATCGGGCGGATTGCCGAGGTATATTGTCCTGCAAAGTGGGCAGTGATAGCGTCGGTGACAGCCGGCAATCTCAAAAAACGTACCTTCATCCCGCTTGAGTGGCAAGTCATTCCAGGTCAGGTGAGCAGCTGCAGCATCCGGGCCAGACGGAACCATGGGAACAATGGCTGGGTAGTCGCCACCATGGCCATCCGCCCCCATCATCGCGGTGTGGTAAATTTCTGCAATCAATTCATTCTTGCGCATGCCAGGCTCAATAATCTCAAGGATCTTTTTGTGCATCTCTTCAACGATCCGGCCGGCCCGCTTCATGTAAATCAGTTCCTGTTCCGATTTCACAGTGCGTTGCCAGTTGACCAGTGTATTGGCATCGATGAAAGTTGCATTGAGCAATCCGGCTTGTAAGGAGGCCAAAGTTGCAGCGGAGAAGTAATAGTTATCCATTTCGACGCCGACCCGCAGACTTCCCCAACCGCGGTCAACAATGATCTGAGAGAGCATATCCATTGCGTGTCGGTCTGGGGTCATGACGTAATCATCCGTATAGAAGAGTACGCTTGAATCAGGCATATGCACTGTGCGATGCGCGCCTTTTGCATCCATGGCACGGCCGTACCAGATTGGTCCGTCGGACAGTGTCAGCAGCACACATTGTGGGGTGTAAAAAGACCAGCCATCGTAACCTGTGAGCCATGCCATATTTGATGGGTCAACGGTAATGAGAAGTTCAACACCCATTTGCTCCATCGCGATGCGGGTTTTCCTGATACGGTCATCGTACTCGGCTTGGGTGAAACTAGGGTTTGGATTAGGCATTTCAAATTACCTTGATACGTTTGAATCGGAGATTACTCTAATTATTCAGAGTCAGGCGATACTGACAAATTATGCTACTCTTTGCGCCAAAAGGTACTTTTTTGACATGCGTCTGCATGTAATTGAGCTTTGAGCCGAACCGGGGTATGGTCGATCGCCACCAGAATCAAGCAAAGATTCATGTAATCAATTTAAAAATAAAGAAACAAGCAAAATACTGAAACTTTATTTCATAAAATACCATATATGACAATTTATGAAATATATAAGGCTCAGGACGAGATTCTCACAAGAATTATGAACAGTGAGGACTCGGTTTTTTCGCAGATAATTTTGGCCGGTGGGACAGCATTGGCTCGTTACTACCTCAATCATCGAATAAGCTGGGATTTGGATTTTTTCCTGCCTGACAACTTTGATCCTGCCATTATTGAAAAGCAGCTTAGCAATTTAGGTATACCGTTATTTGACGTTACTCGAATTTCCAGTGGTCGATTTGTCACTCAATTTCATGGTTGGGCTCAAATTAATGGACAAAGAATTAAAGTCAGCGTGATTGAAGATTTGTTTGCAGATATGTTTGATGTGGCAGTCGTCGATAACGTGCGTACAGAAGTTATTGATGGGCTTTATCACCGTAAACTGCGTACCATTGCAGGAACTGGACATTCTGTCAGCACCGTTGGACAGGACCATTTACAAGGTGGTCGGCAAAATGCACGGGATATTTTCGATCTGTATGTGTTGGATAGTCAACAAGAATCGATTCATCAGTTTGTTGAGCGCATAAATGGTCACGGTGCGAATTTTCCCGTTGACGGCTTAATTCGGGGAATTTCTCGGATGCCGTGGAATGAACTAATTGATGAATTTGAGCTACTGGAAACGTTACCTCATTTTCACAAATTAACAGCTTATGATGCAAAGCGATATTTTGATGCAATTCTCCATGAATTGAGTACCCCTTGAACAAATTAAGTATGGACAAAATAGAAATTTTGAGACAGGCGTTTTGGTCGGGAGCACCGACATACCGACAGTTTCGTGGATACTTGCGAGATGTAGAAAGACACAAAAAAAGTGTTGCAACTGCGTTTCGGCATTTACCCATGAAATTCATTTTGAAGGAATACGGAAAAGATCGGTTTATCAGGAATTGGCCGATAATTCGATGCGAGTTCAGCTTTAACCAACCGTTAGATCAAAAGCCTTTAGAAACTTATGATGCGATATGGGGGCTTTGGTGTGTAGGTGACTGTCAGTACCCAGTATCGTCCACGGTTGCTCGACTTAGTAAAAGAAGAAAGCAAATTATGCGCTTGACCATCGACGACCCTGGCATCTCGATCTACAGTTTGGCCAAAAAGCAGAGTCGAAACTATTCCAGTGTATATAAGGATGTCAAATACCTAATTGATCGAAGATTGCTTGAAGCCACGGCGGCGAAGAGTCGTGGGCGTACCATCATGAAAATTGTTGCGCCTGATTCAATAAATACGCGGTTAGTTCGAAATTAGTGATTCAGGCAATCCTATGTTTGAGTGATAGATTCCAATGACAGGAAACAAATCAATGGGCGGTAATTCAGTACTATTGAAACATTCATGGTCTAGGCGAGTGATTGATCGGTCCATTAACATCTTAAAATTTCTCCGCTAAACTATCGATGTAAACGCAATTTTTTAACTCCAAATCGGTTACCAATGGTATCAGCACATAACCAGACGCGTAAATCCACGATGCAGACTTTTGGAACATCAAGCCGCATCAGTCACGACTCAAGTGGGTTCTATGAGCGTAATATCTATAACAGCGTACGAGAAGTAAGCAACTCACAGTCAGAACAGGAAAACGAATGTAGCGCGACTCTAATCAACAAAATCTTTAACCACTCAAGCACCAACATGCATGAGTTGCCCGACAATTGCATACATCTGATGGTAACGTCACCGCCGTATAACGTCGGCAAGGCGTATGACGATGACCTTTCTCAAGGTGAGTATTTTGAACTGTTGAATTCTGTCTGGAAAGAAGTATACAGAGTCCTTGTTCCAGGTGGCCGGGCGTGCGTTAACATCGCCAATTTGGGACGTAAGCCGTACATTCCGATCAATGCAAAGATCTCCAATCAAATGACTGAAAATGGATTCTTAATGCGTGGAGAGATTATTTGGGACAAGTCTGCCAGTGCTGGAACGTCTTGTGCATGGGGAAGTTGGAGATCCGCATCAAATCCAGTTTTGAGAGACACGCATGAATACATTCTTGTCTTTTCTAAAGGGAAATATAACCGTGAAGCAAAGAACAAAACTTCCACGATCAGCAGAGAAGAGTTTTTGGAATTTACCAAGAGCATTTGGGCATTTCCTGCAGAATCAGCGAAACGCGTCAATCACCCTGCACCATTTCCCGTCGAGTTACCGAGGAGGTTAATTCAACTCTACACGTTTGTAAAGGGAATTACATTCAAAAGTCACAATCCATCATTTCAGTGGAAGCAAACAGTCATCTTAACTTCTTGAAATTACTTAACTTCCCTGATCGAGACATCCCGCATAACCAGTTCAGCAAGCCGCTCCGGCTTGACGGGTATTGATACGTCATCTCTGAGTTGCTTCGCTGATGGCTGATAGGACCGGTGAAGTACCTTGATTACCGGTTTCTGTTCAGTTGTTTTTTCCTTCAAATTTTCCCCCAATAAGTTACCCATTCATCCCATGGCTTCGGATAGTCAGCATTTTCAATTCTCCAATCAACAGGCATGGAAATCGTATCCTGATGATTTCTCAATTTAGTTACCGCACCACTTCGCACCTCAATGCCCCTATTGTTTGTACCGGTTGCCGAAGAAAGATAATAATCTTGGCCAATCCCGTTTAGAACGTCGTGTTGCACATCTGATGTTATGTAAAAAACGCTATCCGCCTTCTTTCCCCATTCTATTTGCACCAGCAACAAATCGTAATCGGGCGAGTATCCCTGATCTAATTCTCGCTGAACATAATCCGTATCCACAGTCCACAGTACCTTGAATCCGCCTGCCCCTGTTTTGGTTTTTATTGAAAGCTTCTCGCCGCATAGGACAACGTCATAGCCCCGCTTGGTACCATCTTCAGGCACTGAAACATTGGCTTTTCCAAATTCAGATTCCAGAAAACCGACAATGACATGCTCCCGCAATATTCCTACGGCTGGGTTGCTTTTCGGCATTCTCTGCCGAACTATGTCGAATGCTATAGGAAGCCCTTTGGCAAACTTGTTTCGTTTGTTTTCGAGACAAAACAGATCAAGCAAACAATGATTCACTCTCCACCGCCAATCGTTTTTCCGCTAGATCCACATATTCCTGCGATGTGTCATAGCCTACATATTTTCGATTCGTATTCAGTGCCGCAACAGCCGTAGTTCCAGAACCCATGAATGGATCCAAAACAATGTCATTAGAATACGTATACAGTTGTATCAATCGTCTTGGAAGCTCTACAGGATAAGGTGCAGGATGCTTAACCCGCTTTGCTGATTCGGCCGGAAACTTCCATACGCTCTTGGTATATTCAAGAAATTCGTCTTTATCTATTGTGGATTTCCCTATTCTTGAAGACCGATTGAATTGACCTTTAGAAAACACCATGATGTATTCATGCGTATCCCTCAAAACAGGATTAGAGGGAGATTTCCAACTTCCCCATGCGCACGATACCCCTGCGCTTGCCGATTTATCCCAAATAATTTCTCCACGCATCAGAAAGCCAAGATCAACCATTTGACCGGTAATTTTTGAATTGATGGCAATATAGGGCTTGCGGCCGATGTTAGCCACGTTGACACATGCACGACCTCCCGGAACAAGAACCCTGTAAACCTCCTTCCAGACTGAATGCAGCAAATTCAGATAATCCTTCTCTGTTAAATCATCATCGTATTCCTTGCCGACGTTATACGGAGGTGATGTGACCGACAAATGAATGGAATTGCTCGGCAGTTCATGCATATCGGCGCTTGTATGATTATAAATTCTGTTTATTAGGCTTTCGTCGCACTCCACTTCATTTTCAATTCTGGTTTTCTTTTTCTTCGCTTTTTTTGAATACATTTTACGATCATAGAATCCGCTTGAATCATGACCAACCCTATTGGAAGTGCCAAACGCTTTCATGGCAGTATTCTTCATTAGATTTTTATCTCCCTCCGTTATTGACTAGTTGCTTGTATGTAAGTTGTTTCCCGTCCATTTCTCTTGCAATGCAATTCATCTGATCAATGGCGTCCAGCGGCTAGGCATTATGTCGACTGGTAAACTCGGTCACATACCGATCAAGATGCTGTACGTTCATTTTGCGGAATGTTCCCTTATGTACTTGTTTGAGTATTGACCAGAATAACTCTATGCCGTTGATGCGAACTTGAGCATCAACATGCTCACCAACGCCGTGCCTGTCAGTCCTATGGCTATACGCTTGAAGATAGTCGTAGGATTTGAAGTCCTCCGTATTTATGATCAAACCCTTCTCTACGCTGTCATCAAAGAATCCGTGCAATGTCGAGCGTCTGGTTTCCCGATATCTTCTGTCTTGACCTGCTTGGATTCACGACCATTTGCTCCGATGACTGCGGCTTACCCATTCCGCCCTGTCCAGTATTCAGCTTCTTGGATTCGTACTTGTTCCCTTCCAGACCGTCCATATAAGTCTCGTCCACTTCGACAACGCCATTTAGCAATCCTGCGTCCTGCTCAAATGATATTCGCAGTCTATGAGCCAAGTGCCATGCAGTCTTTTGCGTAATTCCCAAATCTTGATGCAGTTTCATTGACGATATGCCATTTAGATTGGTTGTGACCAAGTATATTGCGATAGCCCATACCTGATAGCCCAGCTTGCTGCTCTGCATGACAGTCCCCGTCCTAAGTGAAAACATCCTGCGACATTCGCAATCCCTACATCGATGCGTCATTGTCCCGTGCCTGATATTGGATTGAACATTGTGGGATTTACAATAAGGGCAATATGCCCCATCCTTCCAGCGAATGCTCTCAAACCACTTCCGAGCGGTTTCATCATCGGGGAATTTGCGCATACGCTGAACAAAGGACACGCCCATTCTGTGTGCTTTTCCAGGTGCTTTCTTTGCCATGTTTCTGTTTCTGCTGACAACTACTGATTGTGACTATAGTATAAATTTAATCAAGTCAGAAGTCAAGCTGGATTGTGACTTTTGTATATAAAGCTCTTTGCAAACGATATTGTTCTAGACCCCTTTATGGGATCGGGAACAACTGCTGTCGCATCGGTTCAATCTGATCGATCCTATGTAGGCTATGACACTTCATTGGAATACGTTCAAACCGCGCAATCCAGGTTGGCGTCCCTATCGAAAATCCAACGAAACTAGATCTGAGATAAATGTGACCGTGAAGGTCGGGGGCGGTTTCATAGTGTTTACGAACCTTGCAGTCTCAGGCGCATCAAACCTTCATATGACCCGCCATCACTGGTGATGTAGAGCCAGCCGTCAGGACCCACCGCCACTCCCGCAGGACGTGCCCAGCGACTCCCCGCCTCGTCTTGGAATCCGGTGACCAGTGGTTCAACACTAACTGCCTCCTCACCTTCGAACCGAACCAGCACTACTGCAGGCGGCCGTCGACTCTCGGGTGGGCCGCTAAAAGAGCCATCCGGCTGAGTACCCCATGATCCGTGCAATGCAACTACAGCACTGTTGACGAAGCGTTCATCCAGCGCACCTTCGGGGACGAATGTCATGCCGAGCGGCGCATTGCGTGCCGGAAATGTGGCAACTGGTATTTCCACTGTTTCCTTTGATAAAGGTGGGTCCGAATCGATGCAGTCATCACGATTGACGTGCTCTCCGTCATATTGAAACCAGGGCATGCCGTGAAACGAGCCTGATGTGATTTTCGAAAAATACTCCGGTGGCAATTCAAAACCGTGATGATCGGGACCATTATTAGTGGCATACATGACACTAGAGGTCGGATGCCAGTCAAAGTCAACCGGATTTCTGAGACCCGAAGCGAAAGGCTCCAAAAAGGCGACGGTGCCAGACTCATTAACGCGAAACATACCGCCTCGTCGGTGGCGAAAGGGGTAGTCGTTGGAAATCATCTGATCAGAACAGTTTCCCGCTATACCGACGCTGACATAAAGCGCTCCATCCGGACCGACTCTGACAGTTCGCGAAGCGTGACCGGCTCCACCTGGTAGCGGTGAAACCACTTCAATTAAATCAACATTCGCTTGCTGAGCATCGGCATCATAAGGTAGTTTGAGAAGTTGCGGCGTTGTTGCAACGAACAGCTCATCGTCCCTAATAGCAACACTGTGTGGATAGGAGGGGAGCCACAGAAATGGCACTGCGTTCATATAGGGTGGATTGAGCTTGTAGACATGCTGTCCTGAACCAATATACATATCCCCATTTGGTGCAAACTCGATCATACGAGGATAGTTCAGCTCTGCAGGCAATAGTTCAAGCTGATAGCCAGTTGGTACTTTGATATTGATAAGACCGAAACTTGAGTGATCGAGCAATTGTTCCTGTAGAGCAATTTCATTGGCATGGGCGGGTACAAAAAATACCAGTGCCAGGAGTGTGGGCAGGACTATTTTCATATTTAGCAGAAATCGTCTCATGCCAGCAGTACATCCTTGGCGCGATTAATTCTTGCGGCTACCCAAGTTGACCCACCTCGGTCTGGGTGGTTGCGTTGCATCAAAGTTCTATGCGCCTCAATGATGTCCTGTTTCGACGCTGATTCATCAAGTCCTAAAATTTCCAATGCTTCCTCGCGTGTCATTTCATCTGCGCCAGGTGACGGGGCCTGTTCCTCAGCGTGCTGCTTCACGTATTCTTCCCATTCGTCTGGACGCATGCGACTCAGGTAGGTTTCAAGAAGTGAGTAAGATTGCTGGTCTTTACGTTGACATTCAACCAGCAGTTCTGCGAGTTGATCAATACTCAGCTCATTCAGTCTCTGACCCTTGAAGTTCCCGTAGATTACTTCGCCCTGAATTTCTCCGCTGTCATGATCCAGCGTCATTTCAAGGAACTTTGTCTTGACATTTGAAGTCTGACCGGGCTTCGATCCGGGCACAGGGCCGCCTTTCCAGGACTTGAACATGTTGTAGGCGCTTCGAAGCATGATAATGCGCTGAATCCAGGGAACAGCGGCAAGAATCAATGCAAAAAATGCGGGTAGCTTTGCTGTCAAAATCAGGACCAGTAGAACGCCGACAGCACCGTAGAGCAAAGCAAGTTTGAAGTATTTTTGGCGATTGACCTGGCTTGCGCTGCTGCCAATCTTACTCACAATCCACATCAGCCCGATGACCAGGACCAGAATCAAAAACAGACGTGCCATAATTTCAGTTGCCCTTAATCTGATGTGCCAGTTGTGCGACCACACCCTTGCGCCTGCTAGTCAGCTGTTCCAGCGCTTTGCGTCCACCCGTAGCATAAACCGCAACGGCTGCGAGAAGGTCCTTGAGTTGCTGGGCACTGGAAGCGTCAAATCTACAGTACGCGCCACCGCTCAACTTGGCGATTTCGCGGAAAGCTCGTGCTGCATTCGGGTCATATCCTTCGTGGAACATAAATGCAGGGACACCGTTCAGCCCCAGATGCCCGGCTTTCTCTGAAAGTCGATCGATATCCTCTTCCATGGCATCACCGACGAACACTAGTGCGTTGACACGCTGCTTTCGCGTTTCCCGCAGGGTGTGGTCCAGCAATCTACCGACCTGAGTAAGTCCTCCTATACACTTGACACTGCTCATGAGCCGATGCAGAGCTGTTGCGGAACTTACCCACTTACTCGCGAAAAACTGATGAAAGCCGCGGTAAAAACACATTTGAACATCGAGTCCCCCTTGTGACGCTGTCGCAGCGAACATCTCTGACTGAATGTGACAGGCTTGGTCCCACATCGGCTCGCGGCTGGCAGTGGCATCCATTCCGAAAATCAGACGCCCGCGGCTGGAACTTGCTACAGGTCGGGGTGCTAACTCCACCTGCTTGAGGAAAGCATCGACCTCAGAACTCGCTGATTTGGTCAACTCGGTGTTTTTTGATTTTGGCATTCTGCGCCACCCTTGTGATTAAAGCAGAATAACGAGCCTACTGATTTTTAAAATTCATGATTCGGTCAACAACTTCAAATGCATTGACAGAAAGATTATCGGTATTCGCAATCACTTCCAGTCGATCATACATGGCCTTTTGTCGTTTTTCGTCATAACGTCCGATTTCTGAAAAGGCCTCCGTCAACTGAGCTGCACCAAGTGGGTTGTACTTGTCAATATTGAGAATATTGTTCTTCAAAAGTTCATAACCGCTGCCATCCGATACGTGAAAACAGTATGGATTCGCATGACAGAATGCGCCAATCAATGAATATACCCGGTTTGGGGTGTGGTAACTGAACGACTGGTGAGAAGATAGACGAATGACATTGCTCAGAGTATCATCTCGTGCAGCACTTGCCTGAATTCGGAACCACTTGTCGACCACGCCTGAGTGTTCTTTCCACTTGTCGTAAAACGCAGCCAGCGCTGTTTCTCGAAAGGCACTGTTTGAATTGACCAACGCCTTCAGTGCAGCGGAAAGATCAGTCATGTTTTTACTGAATCTGAATTGGTCGACTGCGATTTGATGGACAACGTCGTTGTCAAGCTCGATCAGCATACCCAAGCATAAATTGCGTAGACTTCTTTTGCCTATTGCCTCTGCACTTAAGTCGTCCGGCGGATCAAGTGTTTGATACAGGTTAACAAAGCGGTCGAAAAACCTCTCCGCAACAGTTCGAATCAGCAGTCGCCGAGTATGATGGATGGCGACTGGATCAATAACATCCATCGTTTGTGCAATCGCGATTTCAGACGGTGGTTCCAGCAGCAGCACACTGAATTGTGGATCAACTTGGGCATCGTCAAGTACAGAGGAATAAGTGTCAAGAAAGGCGTCGTTTACCTTTGGTGTTTGATTTTTCTGAAAAACATCGATCATCTCAAGCAGACAGGATTTTGCAATTCGCTGCCACGCGTTCCAACGGCAAAAAGGGTCGTCATCATTTGCGAGCAATTCGTGAAGTTCCTCATCAGCCTGAGAATCCTCTACTACTACCGGCGCACTAAAGCCGCGTAGAAGTGACAGAGTTGGAGATTCTTTGACACTCGAAAATTCAAAGGTCTGTCTATGTTTTGTCAATTCAAGCAGAAACTCATCGGCCAGTGCGGTCGTATCTCCATTAAGAAACTGGCATTTTTGGCGACCATTCTTGTTCAGCAAAGAAAGCTGGATTGGAATGTGCATCGGCGTACCTGGCACTTCAGATGTCGAATCGGGTGGTATTTGTTCCAGTGTCAATTGAAAGGAGGAATCTTTCGAGTTGTAGTTTCGATGCACCCGAACTTTCGGGGTGCCAGCAACGAAATACCATCGACGAAACTGCTGAAGATCACGGCCGCTGGCTTCTTCCATTGATTGTATAAATTCCTCGATCGTTACCGCACAACCGTCATACCGTTCAAAGTATAGGTCGGTTGCCGCCCGATACTTTTTCGGTCCAAGCAGGAGATACAGCATACGGATGAGTTCGGCGCCTTTGTTGTACACCGTTATGTTGTAGAAGTTGTCAATTGTGAGATACGAATCCGGCTGAACTGCATGTCGCTTGGGACTGGCGTCCTCTCGGAATTGGTGAAGTTTCACGAGAAAAACGTCGTGAATGCGCTGAACTGCGGTCGACCCCATATCAGCGCTGAACTGCTGGTCTCTGAAAATGGTGAATCCTTCCTTCAGACTCAGTTGAAACCAGTCGCGCAGCGTTACCCGGTTTCCAGACCAGTTGTGAAAGTACTCATGTGCGATCACGCTCTCGATGGCATGAAAATCCTGATCCGTGGCAGTTTGCGGATTTGCATAGACGTACTTCGAGTTGAAAATATTAAGACCCTTATTCTCCATTGCCCCCATGTTGAATTGGTCTACTGCGACAATCATGTATCGATTGAGGTCATACTCACAGCCGTACACCTTCTCATCCCATGCCATGGCTCGTTTCAGGCAGTCCATTGCATGTCTGCATTTGTTGAGGTGAGTTTCCGTAACATAAAACTCAAGCTTGACACATCGATTTGACTGCGTTCGAAATTCATCTTCGAGGACTGCCAAATCTCCGGCAACCAGAGCAAATAAGTAGCACGGTTTTGGATGTGGGTCATGCCACTTGACGAAATGCATGCCGTCTGACAGATCACCCTGATCAACCATTTCTCCATTTGACAGCAGAACTGGAAATTCGGATTTGCGCGCTTTGATTGAGACCGAGTAGCGACTAAGAATGTCCGGTCTATCCGGAAAGTACGTAATATTACGAAACCCTTCTGCTTCGCATTGAGTGCAGATGATTCCGTCTGAGATATACATGCCGGATAAGGCAAGGTTGCTGG
This sequence comes from Arenicellales bacterium, assembly GCA_965220665.1. Lineage (GTDB taxonomy): Bacteria > Pseudomonadota > Gammaproteobacteria > Arenicellales > JAJDZL01 > JAJDZL01. The sequence continues at coordinate 727,437 of CBDCQQ010000005.1, read as the reverse complement.
CAGGGTCAATAGTGTTGCAGATGCCAAGTTCAAACTCGTTAGGGGGATTGGCAATCGATATTCCCTTTTCCCCTACTGTGTACTCGTCAGTTGTGAGTGTTTGACCATTGAGTTCGATTGAAATCAGATTGAGATTTACACCGTTGAGAAATAATGCCTCCTTCTCACCAGCGTAAGAATTTCTTTTGACTGACAGATTCGATTGAACATAGGTATTCGATTCGTGGAGGTCAAATTCCAGGGAGACTTCCGAAACGGAAAATGGTGCAGGCCGATAGTCCGCGAGATAGGTGCGTTGAAGTTGATCGGTTGACATCAATTCCAATGGTGCCGGGTGCAAATCCGACTGGCTTATGTAAAACTACCAGTTGGCGACCCAGTTGTCTAAAAAACTACGGCACCAGTTACCCATCCTTTCTCCGTAACGGGCTTCATCTTCAAGCTGACGGTCGGCAGACGGAACGCCTTCCCCAACAAGAGACGTACTTCCGTGGTTCAACCAGTCTTTCATGACCGGGCGCGTCACCTCTGGATGAAACTGAATGCCGTAAGTATTGGATTGATAGCGAAACGCCTGGTTTGGAAATAGCCTGCCTTCTGCCAGTAACTCACAGTTGTCAGGCAAAGTAAATCCTTCTCTGTGCCACTGATAGAAATACGATGGAGTTGGCAGAAATTCTTGTGCTGCGGTGGTCGGAGTGACTTCGTGAAATCCAATTTCCCGAAGTCCGTGCGGGTGTGGAGCGACGGTTGCCCCTAAAGATTTTGCGATCAGTTGTGCGCCAAGACAAATGCCAAGTGTCGGACGTTTATCGGAAAGCCAGTTTGAAAGCCACTCAAGTTCCTCATCAATATAGGGTCTGTCAGGACCGTCGTTAGCACTTTGGATTCCACCGTAAATCAAAAGTGCGTCATATTCATCGGGATCATCGGGCATGGGGATTCCGAGCGCGGGGTTGACATGAGTTTGCTCAAATCCGTTCTCGCTTAGATATCTCGCCACATGGTCGTCCCTGACATCTTCCATGTGTCTGACAGTCAGCACTCTCTTTTTAGACATATTCAATCCCAACTAAGACTTATTAACGAAGTGTGAAAAAATTCGATCGGATTTCAAATACTGATCAGACGACAAACATGATCAGCACGATGATCAGCAATATGACTGCACCGATGGGTAGCAGGAAACCAGGCCAATCTTTTTCAGCTTTACGGGCTTCCTCATTGAGCCGTTTGAGCCCTGGCAATACAAAGAAAAGCAAGCCAACGGCCAAAACGCCAACGACAATCATTTCCCAAGTGGCGAGTTCTTCTCCCATATCGAATCAGTACAGAAGTTATTGGCTGCGAAACCCAAGCATTTTACTTGCTTAGTATGTTCAAATTGAACGATCGGAAATCCTCATGCTGCGCTTGCAGACGCAACGCTGAGCGATTTCAATCGCCTGTCATTCGTATAGATAGTGACGAATTTACGAGATTCAAATCAGTTCGCGCGGAATGACAAAATCTATAAACTGAGCGGTGTTCATTGTGACTTCTGTCCAGTTTTCCACCGGTACATCACACACCAGGGTAGCTGCAGTTGGATACAGCATAAAGGCATGATGGCGCGGCAGTACCCGCAGTATGGATTCAGCAAAAATTCCAATGCCCGGATTGTGTCCCAATACCATTACTGTCGATTCAGTAGCTTGTGCCAAAACCTCCAAAATAGAGTGAGTGGAACCGTGATACAGGTCCGATTCGTATCGAACATCGCTAGTATGTGGCATGAACTTCTGAATTCTATCCCAGGTTTCCGTAGTCCTTGCTGATGTGGAACACAGTACAGTCTTCGGAATGTGACTGTTTTCTACCAGCCATTTGCCAATTGCATCGCTGGATTTGCGCCCGCGTTTGGAAAGTGGACGGTCGTGATCACTGAGGTAGGGTTCATCCCAACTGGATTTGGCATGTCTTGTAAGAATAAGTCGCATTCGTGTTTGTTCAGATTGATTGGGTATTCACCGTGTGGTCAGTAAACATGATTTAAATTTGTGAGTCGGATTATCAACTCAATCGCCGGAATTAGCAATACCTTATGCGTGTTTTCGTCCCATTTCATTCAAGAGGGATTGTTTCCGACCAACAGAACCGGCCGCGTAAACCTTACTGTCAGTTAATGTTATGGATTCTGAACGATTTTTTTGATGTTTAAATGTTTCATCGGTTCCGATGTCTCATGTATCGCTCGATTCCAAGAAAAAAGGCAGGCCAAGGCGACCTGCCTAAACCGAAACCGCAAGACTCGAATTTTAGAAGTTCAAGTCCAAGGCTTCCAAATGGAGACAAATGAGCTTTGCAATATTTTGCCACGATTTGCTCTCTTTGATTTCCTTTTTTTCATTTTTTTTCAATTTTTTAATGAAAATCCCTTGATTTAAAATTTTTCCACAAAATTAGGTCGGTCGGCTCCCATACGTGATTAACAATCAGGTGAACAACATTGCTAGCAACCTGTAGCCTGCCTTCAACCCCTAACAGGGAGAGTGATTTTGCTAATGTCGAATAGCGTTCAAAGTATTTCGGCCAGAATACTGCGTTGACGTAGCCTGTTTCATCCTCTAGTGTCATAAACACCACACTGGAGGCGCTTGCTGGTCTCTGTCTGCAGATCACCGCTCCGACATAGCGTATCCTGCACCCATCAGGCATTTGACTGACAGTCTTCGCTGTTGGAAGCCCCATCGTGCGCATTTGATCCCGGTAATGCATCAGCATATGTCCGCGACTGCTCACTCCGGTGCTTTGATAGTCCCAGGCAGTGGATTCCTCATCGCTCAAAGCTTCGAATTCAACCTGAAATTCAGGAGCTGTGATCAGATCTTTCTGACTGTTCACACCGTGGGCTTCCCACACGGCAGTCCTGCGGTTGTTTGCCAACTCTCGCAGCGCGCCGGCTTCAGCCAGTTTTCGTACTGCATTTTTTGAGATGCCGGTTTTGTAGACCAGATCCTGAATGGATACAAAATTATTGGGCGCGGATTCAAGCAACTGGAGATCCTTGTCGCTTAACCCTTTCACATAGCGTAATCCTATCCTTAGCGCATATCCGCCAATGCTCTTGGAATCAGGTTCAATGGTGCAATCGTTTCGGCTGAATCTGATGTCAATCGGCAGGATCTCCACACCATGTCTGCGCGCATCTTCAATAATGGTTGAAGGAGAATAAAATCCCATAGGCTGGGAATTCAATAGCGAGCAGGCGAATTCTGAAGGGTAGTGACACTTAAGGTAGGATGCCGCATAAGCGATTAATGCGAAGCTGGCTGAGTGAGACTCCGGAAACCCGTACTCACCAAATCCTCGAACCTGTTCAAATACCTGTTCGGCAAATTGTTGTGAGATACCTTTAGTCACCATGCGGCTGATCAGCTTTTCCCGATGCCTTTCCAAACGATCAACTCTGCGCCAGGCGGCCATGTCGCGGCGCAGTTGATCCGCCTCGCCCGGCTCATAATCAGCCGCCACCATGGCCAGTTTGATCACTTGTTCCTGAAAAATAGGAATCCCGAGCGTTTTGCCCAACACTGATTCCAGCGATGGGTGTGGGTAGGTAACCGGTTCTTGACCACTTCGTCTTCGAAGATAGGGGTGTACCATTCCGCCTGATATCGGCCCCGGACGGACAATCGCAATCTGTACGACCAGGTCATACCACTTTTCCGGCTTAAGCCGGGGCAGCATGCTCATCTGCGCACGGCTCTCAATCTGAAATACGCCAGTGGTATCCGCCTTCTGCAGCATTGCAAATACTGCGGCATCGTCTTTTGGAATAACGCTCATATCCAGTTTGACGTCCCGGTGCTGCAAGACCAGTTCGAAGCATTGGTGCAGTTGGGTGAGTGCACCCAGTCCCAGCAGATCGACCTTGAATATTTTCATGGCCTGAATATCATCCTTCTCCCACTGAATAACAGTGCGATCAGCCATCGTGGCATTTTCAACCGGAACCATTTCATGGATATCGTCAACGGTGAACACAAATCCACCCGGGTGAATGGACAGATGCCGGGGGAAGTCGATGATTGAATTAGCGAGAGCCATCAACAGTTGATAGGTTTGAAGTGAGGGGTCAAGACCGGCTTTTACAAAATCACCTTCTGTCACCTGTCCATATGAATTGATCTGTTTGGAAAGTCGCTGCAGTTCAAGTTCAGGCAAATCGAGTACCGAGCCGACATCACGCACCGCAGAACGGCTTCGATAGCGGATGACGACAGCTACCATTGCGGCGTGACTTCTTCCATAAGCTGAGTAAACGTGCTGAATGACTTCTTCGCGCCGCTGATGTTCAATATCAAGGTCGATATCTGGTGGCTCGTTGCGTTCCCGAGACAGAAACCTTTCAAACAAAAGATCCATGTTGACCGGATCGATATTGGTGATTCCGAGACAAAAGCAGACAACCGAATTTGCCGCCGAACCGCGTCCCTGGCATAGAATGTCCTGTTGTTTGCACCACTTGACGATGCGATGCATGGTCAAAAAATAACTGCCATAGCCAAGGTCCTTGATTAGCTGAAGCTCGCTTTCAATCTGATTGCGAACGACCTTGGGGATGCGTCCGGAATAGCGTTCAAAAGCACCTTGCCAGGTGAGTTCATGAAGTGCTTCGGTTACAGACAGGCCTTTGACATTTTTTTCATCCGGATAAACGTAATGAAGTTCATCCAGCCTAAACCTGCACCCTTCAGCAATCTCCATTGTGGCCTGCACGGAAGACTGACTGTCAGCAAAAATGCTGGCAAAGTTTTTTGCATCCATCAACTGGTGTAAAGCATTGGGCTTGAGCAGATTCTCGCAGTTGGCGAAACTTCGTTTCAATCGAATGCAACTGAGCAAATCCTGGATTGGACGTTGACTCGCCGAGTGGTAAAGGGTTTCTAATGCGGCAACGGTGCGAACACCGTAGCGCTTTGCATAATGTCTGGCGCGTACCTCAAGCAAGGGGTCCTGTGATTCCTGATGGCGGCAGATCATGATGAAAAGCCGGTTGCCAAAGGCTTCACTTAATTTGCCGAAAACATCATCCGGGGACCGTTCTTCGAAGATTACTACATTTTCCGGTGGCCAAATGGCATACAGCCCTGGCGCATGGAGACAGCACTCCTCGAGTGTGACGGCACTTTTGCCTTTTTCGCATCTTCGTCGTCCGAGTGTGATGAGTTTGCATAAATTGCTATACCCCGTTTTGTCCTGGACAAGCAGCACAATACTGAACGGCAAAAGGCCGATTTCTGAAATGGTGACTTGCGAGCCGATAATCAGATGAACGTTGTGTTCGAGTGCTGCGAGGTGCGCCTTTACGATTCCATAGACACCATCACGATCAGTCAGTGCGATGGATTGCAAACCAAGTTCCGCAGCCTTGCTGATGTACTGTTCAGGAAAACTTGCGCCTTCCAGAAAGGAATAGTTGCTTTTGCACCACAAAGGGGTGTAGACAGATGAAGACATGGCTATTGAACGAATCCCTGTGCATACCACTGACGGCTCAATCTGTCGTAGAAAATCCATTGTGCATTTCCCGACGAGGTTTCGACAAAATAGTCGTTGCGCTGAACACTGTTTTCGCGCCACCAGAAACCGGAGATTGAATAGGGTCCAAAAATCCGTTGTTGTGAAGTCTGGTGAGGCATCGAAATGTGTCGCGGATAGTCCAGAAAGCGTCGCATCATAGCGGTGCTGGCTGGCTGTGTTGGTGTACTATGCCGCAATTCGTCAAAACACTCCCATCGGAAAGAATCTTCGGGTAGGTGTGATTTGTGGCATTTTGCCCGAAAAACTGCTCCCGTTCCAAACTCAGCCTCAATGCGGGCAATGGCGCGATTGGCCTTGAAGATGATTTGCCCGGTTTTGGCCAGAGCCGGAAGGAGATTGAGTTGCGGGTCTGGCAATGCCCCGGGAATGAGGTGTATTGAGAGTTTTATGACACCCTCATTCAATTCGATTGCGTGAAGACGCAGGCGCAGAAGATCAGTCAGCGTCGTCATGGTCAGGGTTGGTTTTGCGGTTTGTAGTTTTTCACGGCTAACCCCTCCGTCGTCCCGGGTCAGGTGGAGGTGGATTGTGCTGACGCCTTGGGCTTGAGTTTTCATTCTTTCAAGTAGCGGTTCGAACAGGGTTAGAATCACTGCGATAAGGCGTTCCGCGTCGCTTTCTGTATAGTCGAATTCCGCTTGGGCTGTATAAGGCTCGGGGAAAGTGGTGCCGCGTACTGCGCTGTCCCGTTCCTTTGCCTTTCGAACCAGTTCAAACATGGGTTCGGCAAATCTGGACCGTACTTCCCAGTCTGGAAAAGCTTCAAGGTCACCAACGGTGTGTATCTTCAGTTTTTCAAGCTCCTTGAGTGGTTTCATCGGCAGTCCAAGTTTCTTAAGTGGTGTGGCAAATGCTGCATCCAGCTCATTTTTGGGAGTCTGGAATAGAACAACTCCACTTATCGCACTGACTGCAGTTCGGGTGCCAAAACGGGTAAACCCGATCACAATGGCTGTCTTCAGGTTCTCCTTTTCCAGCAGGGTGTCTTGCAGGCGAAATCCCCAGTTACTAAGATCTGGTTCAAGACGCGTCATGCCGTTAACGTCGAGGTAATAGGCGCCAAACAGCTCGGCGACTGGCTCAACTGCAGGGCTGAAAAGACCGAGCAAATTAGTGAGCCGTTTGTGAACCTGACTGACCTGGTGTGGGTGAGGGTAGGTTGCATGCAGGTCGGGGCAAAGGCCAATAGCGTTGGCGTAGGACAGGCCTGGAAAAATGCCACGCTTTGCTGCGCGCCGGTCAACCGCCATTATGATTGCGTGGCTGTCACTGCGGTCGACCAGTGCGATGGGGAGCCGAAAATCTTCGGGCAGTTCGCGACGCGATAACTGAAAGAGCAGATCGGGAACGTAAACGCAGGCAATCTGGTTTGACTGGGATGTGTAAGTCATAACATCACCCAAAATCAATAGCACCCGGCAACGCCAGTAAAATGCGCACTCCAGTGCCAGTGAGTACTGCGCCTTTTGTCACGCAGGATATTAATTTTGCACAAAAACTCATCCTCCCTGACGCGTTTGCGCGTGGTATGGGCACGTAGGGACACCAGTGAACCAAGCGACGGTTCATCAATCTTTTTTTGTGTCACAAACAGGACGCAGGCATCGTGCTTACGGACTAAGGCATTCAGTTGAGAGAGCCGTGCAGCGGGCAAGGCGTGATTGGTGCCGAGATCAAGTATTACCAGTCGAAAGGCACCGCTTCGAATCAGTATCTCGGCACTTCGACCGGCATTTCGGCAATCGGACATTCGCAGTACCGGGAAATTATCCAGATCAATACCGTTTCGTTCCGCATCAGGCGGGTAAAACACACTGTCCAGCATCCCGACCCAGGCGGCACATTCACCACTGGCCTGCGCCTCGCACACCAGCAGGAATACGAGGCTGAGTGCCGCAATCGGCTGTGGTTCTGAAATTTCAACCAGTCTGCCAGATACCTCTTGCAGATTCCACTGCGGTTGGTTGGAGAGGTTCGGCTGAGTCAGTTGCGACAGCGGCTGTAGCAAAGGCTTAGCCATTCAGTTCCTCGTCAATCAAACTGATGGCTTCCAGATAGCGTCGCACCTCAATGACTTTACCGATGATTGTGAGGTCTTCCGGTTTGGGTGAAAGAATTGGATAGGCATCATTGTGAGGTCGTAGCTGAATCCGGTTTCTGGAGCGACGAAATTCTTTGATAGTTGCCTCACCATCAATCATTGCCACAACGATGTCACCCTGATGGATTTCCGATTCAGAGCGAACCAGCACAATGTCACCGTGCAAAATGCCTGCACTCATCATGCTGTCCCCGTTGACGCGAAGTCCAAAGACGGTCTGTTCTTCAGAGCTGAGCCGAACTGGGATATAGCCTTCGATTTCCTCGACTGCGATGTTAAAGGGACCGGCAGGAACGCGCCCGAGAATGGGGGCCAGATGGCTTGAATGTGCTGTGCCGGGTAGCCGGTAACCGCGGGACTTGCCGGGCACCTTCATCAGCCGTCCTTCTTTGACCAGCGCATCCAAATGGCTTTTGGCGGACTGGACCGCCCGCATGTGAAAAGCTGTCTGAACTTCACGTACGGTTGGCGGTTCACCGTCCAGCAGTCGCTGGCGCACGAATTGGTAGATTCGGTTGCGTGTTACGCCGGGTTTTGTATAGGCCATGGCTTGAACTTAGTTGTTGAACTGTTCAATATGATAACAGACAAAAGTATGTTTTATAGGTTTTTTAAAAAATTTGGACAGTGCAGGCAGACAAAAGTGAAGCTGTTTTGCGCTTCTCAGTGAAAAATGTGCGGGTCGGTTCGAATTCAGTTAGAAAAGCCAATGTTTGACTGGTTTTGAGGAATCCGTTTACACTTATCTCCTGCTCCTAATCAGCAGAACGCGGCTGAAATTTTGGGCATATAGGACTTTACCCAAAATATTGAGTAAAGCTAACGCTGAATGGAAGTCAGAAATGTGTCCAGGTTGCAAATCATCTGATTGTTGTTACAAATTGGGTCAGTGGATTGGCACAATAAGATCCGTGTGTCTGCGCCAATTAGATTTGCAACCTTATTAAGTCGCTCCAAATCGTTCAAACTGGGGCTTGAGGTGAGTTTGATTTCAAAGGCCCACAATTGTGAATCGATTTCGAGTAGCAAATCAAGTTCTTTCTGATCGCTAGTGCGAAAATGAAATGCATTGAAGCTGCGCCCTGAAGTCTGCAACTCAGATAGTATTTGATTGATTACAAAACCTTCCCAACTTGCACCTACGCCAGGATGACCAAACAATCCATCCGGGTCCTGGAGATGCAAGAGCGAATGCAACAAACCGCTATCGCGCCAATATACCTTGGCTCGCTTTGTTAGTCGTTTTCGAATGTTCGCATGGTAAGCTGGTAGCAGACGAATCAGGAAAGCCCCTTCCAGATAGTCAAGATATCTGTTGACTGTGTGGTAGGTTAGACCCAAGCTTGTTCCGATTCGACTAGCATTCCACTCTTGTCCGTGGCCCACCGCGAGCATTCGAAAAAGTCGATCAGTAGTTTGTGGACGAACCACCATGCCCCAGTTCGGGAGGTCTCTCTGGGCAAGTAGATTAAGGTAGTCTTGTTGCCAGGTGGGGAATCGCCCGTCATGGAGAATTCCGCCGTCCGGATATCCTCCGTACAACCACAGTTTGTCGAGTCGATTTTCGGTTTCAGAAAGCAGAAAGGGAGTCAACTCGAGAACAGAAAGGCGTCCGGCAAGCGATTCGGAGACCTGAGTCATAAGTGCCGGAGAAATGGAGCCCAGCAATAAAAAGCGTCCGTTTCTTTTTCGGTCACGATCGATGATTCCTCGCAGACGTGGAAACAATTCTGGATAGGATTGAGCTTCGTCCAATACAACGAGACTGTCGCTAACCACGACCTCATCCCATGTTGCATCAAGCTTTAGTCTCTCTGATTCCTGCTCGAGATCGAAATATAGACCTCCCAGTGATGTAGCGAACGTTGTTTTTCCGCATTGGCGCGGACCAACCAATACAACAGCCGGATACATCTTGAACCGGGCCTGCACTAACAGGCGAATCTTTCTTGAAATCATGATACTTGTAAAATAGAAGACTATTTCTATTTTACAAGTATCATCGGCTATATGGAAACGAAATGAGTTCAGGAAAAATTTTCGGACTCATTAGTCCCAAATTTTTCATACAGTTATTTTCAACGCTCTAACTCTTTCTCAGTTCGCAGCATTGGTACATTTTCCTGACCCAAGGTCACGAGGTTGCCTGTCTGCTCATCTCGATCTAGGCGTATGTGAGTTGCGCAATCTGGCATCCGGAGAGTTAGTCTATTGCGAGGAAGGAAAAATATTTCCTAGAGAATGACTTCGCTTCTGCCCGATTGTACAAGCGGACCGGGAACTCGGAAAAACATCCGTTTGAGACATTACGTGTGCGACAACCATACTGATATTGAATATCGAACCAGAGCGTACACGACAAAGAATGCCGCGAAAGAGGAGTCCAAGATGCATAGAGTCAACGACTATCGCATCTAGGATTTATCCCGATATCCTGTGCAAAATTTGAAGTGACATTTAGCACGGAACTCAGATGTTTAACGTCAATAAAGATAATTCGGAAAAAGCTTATTCGACGTTCAGCACTCCTGCACGTTTTAGCAGTGCCACCTTGCGCGATTGCCACCTTATCTAATTTGAAAAGAAAAGGTTAGTAATGGCTGTGCAAGCGTTATCACTAACCTTACACATCAATTCTCAGTGCTTTTTTTACGGTACTAGGATTTTCGCCAATTAGTTTCGCCAACAATCCCAACGATTCTTCAATTTGGTCTCGTTTGTCTTTTTTATTTACCTGATCTAGGTTTAGGAGCAATCTAATGATCAGACCGTTCATTAGATTCCTGTATTTTATGGACTCATTAGAGTTAAGATTAAGAATATTCAACGTAGTCTTGCCGGGGTTTGATAATGAGGCAACTTCATTCTTTTCAAACTTTAAGTGATGGCTCATAACATGGTCACAGGGATTAACAACTCTCTGATTGCTATCATCGGACCAATAGTTGTCTTTATATCGATTACATGCTGCACACGAGTAATATAAGTTTTTGTAGTCCGTGACTAAATGCTTGAATTGGTGTTTAGGGCGATAGTGCTCAACATGAAAACCACCTATATCTTCTAACGCATCAGATTTTCTACAATACACGCACTTATTACTGAACTCCTTCTTTAGATATGGCTTATAGCGCCTGTAATCTGAATATTGTGGAGGTGTTTGAGTTCTCTGATGCTTCTTGTGGGGATACTTGAACGGAGAAACTTTTTGGAAACGCTTGACGAATTTTGCCAAATTAAGTCTATTCCTTAATGATTCTGTCGATGGATAGTTTGAATTGTTCCAATAATTGCCAGTCACTATCCGTGTAGCGGGGTAAGATTGCCTCTAGTTCACTTTCTAAAATCGAAATTCTAGCTTGCAAATCTCTCCAGTAATCAGATTGCTCGGATTCAGCATAAGACATGGCTAAAAGTTTGAGTCGTTGATTGCATTTTTTTTCCTCAAGACTTGACGACTCTTGGCTGGATGCCACCGCAGAACTACCAACAATTTCAAGATCAATATTAATTTGAGAGACTGTCGGTTGCTGATAATTCGGTGTTCTAATTTCTGAGTTCTTATCGTCCACGTACCAATTGTCAATAGAACCTCCAGTTAAATTTAGGTCAGGGACAAAATCAAGCATTTATCAACCCTTCTCTAGCTTTCTCGCCCAAACTCCACCAAAAGAAGGAGAAATGAACTTCATGAAATTTATCCAACAATGCTAACGCTTTGTCAATTTCAATATCCAATTGACTGTAATCATAATCTAGCACAAATGGAACATTCTGAAGATTTTCGAATTTAACGCCCGAATTCCCAGAATCAGCAATTCCGCAACGAAATAAGTAAGTTGCCTGTTCATCAAGGTATCCTGAATACTCCATTTTTAATCCACTTAGTGATCCTAGCACATTAGTCGATCCAGTCAATTCACTATTTATCCAATTTTTTACATCGCGAGTTGAATTTTCGATTGGCAATCTATTGATATATCTCATTCCAATTCGAGTAAAAAAATCAGTTTGCAGGTGTGGAATTACCGATTCAATAAGATAATCACATTCAGATCTGGCGTCAGTAAAGTTTCTGTATCTAGATGTCGAATAAGAAACAGCAGAATTCCTCAGTGTAATCAAATCGACATTGTTTTTACTCCTAAATTCATGTACTACTTCGTTTGATTGCCCTGCGGGAGTAAATTCGGTCGTGAGCGCCTTTTGGTAATTTGGGTATCGCATTCGTACAGATTTCTGGATATCTACTATGATTGGTTCATCCTGTGATATTTCTAACAACGCTGGAAAGCGAAATTCCACTACAAAATTGTCCAAATAATTGTTTTGGAATTGTCGGCTCTTTTCGTTTGGTGGGGACAAATAGGATACGGGAAGCATGAGATCCGATTAACTTATTAGTTTTGAGTGGATTACAAATTTGTCAGATATGGTTTTCTTTCTGGCGTTAGAAGGTACTGAATTTGCACCAATATTTCAGGGCAGCAATGTCAGTTCCAGATATAGCCCTAATCTGGCAAATCCAAATAAATTCTGTTTGAACTTGCACAAACTTGTTACTTTACGAGACTACCATCGGATTTGACAATTTCAAAGATAATTGTACCAGTAATTCTAATTTCAACCGTCACATACAAGTTGCCTAGTTGCTTAGCCGGATTCCGAAATAAGAAATCAAAAGCCGACTCCTATCACGATTGTAGCGGGTGATAGCCGCTTTTCACCACCGCCTGCATGCAGTACTGCGCTGGGTCTCGGTACCGCATAACAAACTCATTGCACTCCAGCCCGTTTGAGCAAATGCTTCTTCCAGGAGTTTTGGATCTGCGGGTTCCGGGTAGCCTTCATCTAGCAGGTCAACTGTGACCCTGCATCGAAGTTAGTTCAGTTTACGGGAACGCCCAAAACGTCGTCGTATAACTATTCAACTTTTGCAGCCTGATTTGTTGTCGTCGACTTCAGAAAGAATGCAACGTTGACCTCCAGTTGTATCTGCAATTTATCATTGGAAATGCAGAATATTCTGTGTTTGGAGTGTATTCGGGGATAATTTCTACGAGATATTTGAATGGGCTAAAATGAACTTTGAGTACTTTAAAGGAGGAAAGCAGTTTTGAATGAGTCCAGTTTGGCCGATGCAGGATTGCGAACGACGCTTCCGCGAAGACTGATTCTCAATATTATGGAAAACTCAGCGCAGCGCCACTTGGGTGCGGAAGACATTTATCGCGCGCTCCACGAAGCAGGTGAAGAGGTCGGTATTGCGACTGTATATCGTGTGTTGACGCAGTTTGAACAGTCCGGCATCGTAATCAGACATCGCTTTGATGGTGATAAGGCCTATTACGAACTCAATGATGAAGAGCATCATGATCACATGGTGTGTGTCGAGTGTGGTCGCGTTTTTGAGTTTATCGACGATTCAATTGAACAACGTCAGCGGGAGGTGGCGAGTGCGGCAGGATTTGTCTTGCAGGATCACTCGCTGTATTTATATGGAGTATGTGAAGGCATGCAGTTTTCTGAAAAATGCTCGATGCCAAAAGAAAGTGAGCCAGGTATCTATCAGGTCGAAGATGAATAGGTAAGTTGTCATGTCTACATCTGTTGTTGACATTGTGAGCCAATTTCAATTAACTGTCAACTGACTACAGATAGAGTCATTTTGTCATTCGAACTTCTTTAACTGATTTCGAGAACAATCTATTCCAGTTCCGATCCACGATTCAACAATTGTGATCGATTTCAAGCTCAAGACGCCGTCCGGCAAACCACGTTCTCGTTCCATTCCGATCAACTTTTCTGGCACTGTCGGCGAGGTCAACGCCATCACCGACGTTGAAGGGGTCCGTGTTGGTTATCGGACACTGATATCGGGTGAAGGAATGAGAGTCGTTGGTCAGGGACCGATTCGTACCGGTGTTACCGCAATCTTACCAAGACCGCGTGACGCGTTACACATACCTTGCAATGCAGGATTTTTCAGTTTCAACGGCAACGGTGAGATGACCGGAGCACATTGGATTGAAGAGTCAGGTTTGCTGCAGTGGCCAATTGTGCTGACAAATACTCATTCCTGCGGGGTAGCACAAGCCGCTGTTACCAAGTGGGTTGTGTGCAACTATCCTGAGCATGCGACTGAAGGGGTATTACCGGTGGCTGCCGAAACGTTCGATGGCGAGTTAAACGATATCAACGGGTTTCATATAACAGATGAACATGTGATTTCAGCCATTGAAAGTGCCACTCACGGGCCAATCGAACTAGGCAGTGTTGGAGGTGGCACCGGCATGGTCTGTTATGATTTCAAAGGTGGTAGTGGGTCGGCATCGAGAAAAGTTAAAGTGGGAGAGTCTACCTATACAGTGGGTGTGTTCGTACAGGCCAATTTTGGTCGCAGGAAAGACCTCGTAATCGCAGGCACACCTGTTGGAAAGGATCTTAAAGGCGGCGAAGTCCGCTCTAAGGGAAAGGGATCAGTGATTGCGATATTGGCAACTGATGCGCCTCTATTGCCTCATCAGCTTAAACGTTTGTCGCGCAGAGTTGTTTTGGGCATCGGACGAACCGGAACGATTGGTAATGATGGGTCGGGTGACCTGTTTTTGAGCTTTTCTACGGCGAAACCAGTCAATGTGGATGATGGGATGATGATCTGGCGTCAACTGAGCAATGATCTTTTGGACCCTTTGTTTGAAGCAGTTGTACAGGCGACTGAAGAATCAGTAGTCGATTCGATGATTGTCAATGAAACGATGACCGGTTGTGACGGTACAACAGTTTACGCTCTCGGACACGACAGACTGCGGCAATTGCTACAGGGAAAATGATCGACGACAGTTCTGGTGTCAAAGAAATCTGATCACGCTGGATTCTATAGATCCTCAAGAATCCGACTTGCTGCAACCGCTCGAATTCTATCGCTTAATGCAAACGTCTTTTCACCTGGATAAATGACATCAATTTGATTCAAGTCGAGGTCATCGAGTGCGATTTTCATGGATGGAGTAATGGAGGGTGTGGAAGTACGCTTCACCTCAAATCCTTTGAGTCTACCCCCTTGCTGTATCAGCAAGTCTATCTCAGCCCCGGCATGTGTGGCCCAAAAATAGCTGTGTCGGTCTTCAACCTGTAACGCCTGTAAAACGTTTTCAATGATGTAACCTTCCCAAGACGCGCCAACTTTCGGGTGTCTGTCCAGTTCTTCCCGACTCTTGATTCCAAGCATGGTATGCAGCAGGCCTGAATCACGAAAAAGAACTTTTGGCGATTTGACCTGTCTTTTTTTGATGTTTGCAGCCCATGGTTTCAGGCAGCGGAGCATAAACGTTGATTCCATCACATCAAGGTATCGACGAACAGCAGTGTGTGAAACTCCAAATGCCCGTGAAAGTTCAGCACCATTCCAAACCTGTGCATGATAGTGTGCCACCATTGATAAAAACCGGTCGAGAGTTGTACTGGTAATTCCGATTCCAAATTGAGGGATATCGCGTTCCAAGAAAGTTCGGATGAACTGATTTCTCCAGCGGTAACTTGACTCATCATTCTGTGCGGTAACTGATAACGGAAACCCACCGCGAAACCAGAGTGCATCGAATTCATTGCGATCAATCTCTGACATGGAAATTCCCGGTAATTCATAGTACGCAATACGTCCAGCCAAAGATTCGCTACTCTGCTTCAGTAGTGACGGCGTAGCACTTGCGAGAATCAAAAATCTAGCTTGACTCGGTTTTCGGTCAGCCAATACTCGAAGTACAGGAAATACCTCTGGAAGTCTATGAATTTCGTCAAGAATAATAAGTCCGTGCAATGGTGACAGCGCAAGCATCGGATCTGAAACTTGAGCAAGATCAAAGGGTGACTCGAGATCAAAATGATGTGTTTGATCACTCCCTTGTCGCATTAGCAATTGAGCAAGAGTGGTCTTGCCAACTTGCCGAGCTCCGATCAATGCGACAACGGGAAACTGCTCCAGCAGGCTCTTTATGTTTGCCAAATGAGATTCTCGATCAATCATCTGTTGAAACTGCTCAAAATCTTCAATATACCTTGAAATATGAACAGATTATATTCATATATCAAGGTTGAATAATCTGATTGTTGTTTCGAGCGGGTATTGGCGCTTTAGCCGGGATTTTCTGGACCCCTTGTTTGAAGCAGTTGTACAGGCGACTGAAGAATCAGTAGTCGATTCGATGATTGTCAATGAAACAATGACTGGTTGTGATGGCACAAAAGTTTACGCTCTCAGATACGACAAACCGCGCCATTTGCTACAAGGGAAATGATCGACGACAGTTCTGGTTGGCAATGAGCACCGGTCAGGAGCTGTCGAGTACGAAATTGATTGGAATCGGGACAACACCTTGACTTGACTGTCCGTGTTTCTGGGCAGGTTGAAATCGTCATCGCAAGAGTACAGAGACCGCATTTGACAACTTGGCTGAGGATCTGGAAAACGCATTGGACATCGATGCGCTTAAAAATATGCTAAATTCAGTTAAGCAATTCAGATCGAGTCTACGAATTCGCGGTGAAATCGGCAATAGCCGTTTGACGCAACCGCCAAATGGTCTTTCAGGTGCTGATGAAGCACTGGAAGTTGATGAAATGGAACCGCTGGAAATACGTGGTGTTCGCAGTGATAGGGCATATTCCAGGTCAGCAGTTTGATTGCTGGATTGGTCAGGGTCGTGCGGGTGTTACGCAGCATGTTGTCCGACAATTCGCAACCGGCGTGTTCAGCGTGCAAGAATAGCCGTAGTCCAACTGTGCCTAATACTGCCGGAATGAGCCAGTAAAAAATGAATACTGTCGTCTCAAACAGGACTGAGGCGCCGATTACGGCAAGATAGAGAACCAAATGCAGTCGCGCTTCAAGAATGATCGCCCGGTGACTCGATTCAGCGATGAAGTCCTCCGAAACGCTGCCTAGTGAGTGTTGGACAATTGTGCGGAACTGTGCCCACCAATAGGCACCTAGTCCGCACATCGCCCACAAATACTGTGGCAAAGTTGCGGGTTTTGGGGTTAGAAGTTCCGGATCACGCTTTGGGTCGTTTGTGTACCGGTGATGTGCAAAGTGAAAGTTACGAAAGTAGTTCGCAGGCAACATGATCAGAAATCCGATAACAGTCGCCACGAGATCATTCGCAGTTCGGTTTCGAAAGGCAGTTCTGTGAATGCACTCATGCAGAGGTGAGAACAAAAACATCAGAACGATTCCGTAAACGATCCATGCGGGCAACAGCCACCAGCTGAATCCAGCCAGCGAAACCATTGTTGCCCCGATCGCAATCAGCGCAATGTGAATAATGAGACGGACGGTCGCGTCCTTATTTGAGCGTTGGCTGAGTTGTCGAATCAGCGCGGGCTCAAGTAAGTTTTTTCGGTATGCGAAATCGTGCATTGATGCCTGTTTTGAACGCGCTGACAGCCACTATGCGAGAAAACGCCTTGAACTGAATTGCAATGCATATGATACAAGTTGAATGGGGAGTGCTCAGTATCCTGTCATCTCCAGGTACCCAAGACCGGTAACTGGTTGGTTATTTTCCATTCCACTCACTCTGATCGCACCTTCCCAATAACGAAATGAATCGTCCCTTTCCTGTGCATCAATCAGAGACTCAACGTCGAGCCGCATGTTGTGTGATGGAATTTCAATTTTCCAGTGCACGGGATACTCGGAATGATTGAGATTACTTTTCCATACCCTCACCGGATTCAGAGTGATCTGGTCAGGCGGTATCAGTTCAGATTGACCGCGCTGATCAACCACTACACCGTATTTGAACGGTTCCACTGCAGGGTCGTGATTTCGAACCTGGAATAGCATCATCTCGCGCTGGTCATCAAACTGCAGCGAAAACCAGTCCCAGCCGGACTGCTCCTCGTCTAGGACTGACGAGAACCATTCATGGTCCATCCAGCTGTCGCCTGATACCGTAATGTCCTCACCCTGAACTGTGAGCGTGCCACTGGTTCGAAGTCTGGACAGCGAATAGTAGTAGGAAGCGTTTCCAGGCATCGTGCTTTTTCGGCTGATACCGCGTTCTCCATGAAGCACAGCGGGTTTGGTGCTGTCAAGATCGAGACTAAAGGAAAAATCATCGGACTCGGCTTTGATGCTAATCGTCAGGCAGCCTGCACATTGTCCCGCAGAGCCCTCAGCGGTCCAGTTTTCGACCCAAACTGAAAAGGGATCCGCTTGGACGCCTGCCAAATTCAGTACGCCGCGGCTGTAGGTCTCATCAGTGAAATATTTCTTCGATTGCACATCCGTTACACCTGCATGTGCCAGATAGGCCTGTGAAGTTGCCCAGTCAGAATCGAGTTCTGGGGAGTCTCTTGACAGTGCACGCCGAAAGACCGTGAACTGATAGCCGAACTGTCTGCCCTTGTTGTTCTTGAGGTTGCCAGTGAAGTACCACCACTCTGTTTGAAATTCGGGGTGAGAACCATGATCTTGAGGAAACTCAAGCAGTCTGGGCGTTGTGACTGCTTCAAACTGACTGTCAGAACTTTCAAGCAGGATATTTCCCAACACCGGTTGTTGAAATTGTGCACCGGCATCTTCCAGATTGGATGACCAATTCATCAGCCAGACGACAACGCCAATTGACAGCACAACGAATGTAGCAATTCCGAGTCTTGTTTTCGTTCCCATGGACTATTCCGCCTGCAGCTTTTGCTTTGGCGTGCGGTTTGCCAACCACCATGCCGGAACAATTCCAGCTAAAAGGGCTGCGATGATTGCAAGTAAAACTGCCTCGATGAGAATTGTGCCATCAATCAGCATTTTCATTGTCCAGCCGAAAGATCGCTGATTGACAACCCAAATCAAAAGCCATGACAGCAGCAGACCAACCGGAAGTGATAGCACTCCGGCAATCATCCCCATTACACCGGCCTCGATGCTTGCCAATGTCCAAATTTCGCGGGAAGTGAACCCGACTGCATTTTGAATGCGAAGTTCGCGTCCGCGGTCGATCTGAATCATGGCAAGAATTGACACGACCGCAATGATCGCAACAATGACTGCAAGACTTCTCAATACTGCTGTAATTGCAAAAGTCTGATCAAAAATCTCCATCGCTGCACCATGCATACCGCCAGCTGTCCAAACTGTCACTCCGGGCGAGGTCATCGATTGGTTGGCTTCATGTTCCAGTGTCTGTTGATTGGCATCTGGATAACCGAAAAGAGCAGCAGTTGTGATCGCGTGGTCGTTGAAATTCGAAACATACACATCTCGATGGATAACCACAACACCGCGATCGGAACTGTAATCGAAAAACACCCCAACGACCGGCATCTCGATGACAGCATTGTCACTAAAGAACTCAACTGTATCACCGAGCGAAAGTTCGCGCTTCCAGGCATATGGTTCGCTGATGATGACGCCCCCGCTCTGAAACCGATTCCAAACCTCAGGTAAATTTTTCTTAAACCGATATCCATCAAATGCGCGTTTACCATAGTCAACCGCGAAAATACGGGAGCGGCCATCAGGTCCCTGCAGCCAGTCCCATTTCGCAACACCGACTGACTCGACTCCTGTAATCATTTTCAGATGATTGATTTCATTTTCGCTCAACTGGCCACCGTAATCTTGTGTCGAGATGTAAACATCTGCACGCAATCGATCGCTAAGCCAGTCGTCTACCGCAGTACGAAAATTGCTGATCATAACGCCGACACCAACAGTTGCTGAAATGGCTACACACAGCGCGCAAATGGCGATTGACGATCTTCCGCCCGACATTGACAATGCGCGGCTTGACAGTACACCGCGAAGGCCAAATAATTGTTTTGAAACCACCCGAAAAGCCTGTCCCAAAGCCTGAGACAGTAGTGGAACCAGGCAAAAATACCCGATCACGATGAGGTTAATGCTGACAAATCCTAAAGCAATGCTGGTAGGGTACAACCGCATCAACGCGGCTCCGACAACTACAAATCCAGCGCATGAGATCAGGAAGACAAAAACCCGTTTTCGGGCGGAAGACGGTGGCTGGCGAAATTCAGTACCAAACGATGGCATCAGGTTTTGCGCCTCACGTAGAGCGGGCAGAGCCGCCAAAATAGTTGAGCCGATTCCCAGGCACACCGCTAGGAATATAACCGTTGGCGTCAGAATCGTAATATCAGCTTCAATCGGAAAGTACAGATTGTTGATTGAGCGCTCAACTAAAACGAGCAGAAGCTTGGCGAGCTGACTGCCAATCAAAACTCCGATGATTGATGCAACCAGACCAATTGCAGCGGCCTCCAAAGTCAGACAAAGTGTTATCCCAGCCCGCGAAAATCCCAATGCCCGAAGAATTTCAATGGTCGGTCTGCGCCTCATCACAAGAAATGCCATGGTGTTGTAGATTAGAAATATTGCGACCAGTAATGCGAGCAGGCTCATCGCTGTTAGATTGGTCTGAAATGCATCGGTGATTGAAGTGAGAGAGCGCTGCCGATTGAGCCGGCCTTCCAGATGCGTGCCCTGGGGTAGCAGATTTTCAATTTTCTGCAGCACATTATCTCCCGGTGGCAGCTGCAACTGAATTGAGGAGAGTTGACCCCGCATGTCCAGTATGGTTTGCGCAGTTGCTATATCAGTCAGAAAAAGCAGTCTGAATGACTGTTCTTTTAAAGGTGTGCTGGTTTCAATCAATCCAGTGATTTGAAGCTCATGGTTCTTGCGTCCATAGCGTAATTTGATGCTGTCTCCGTGTTTGGCACCCAGTTGATGTAGTGTATCCGCGGTTGCGAACGCGCTAAACGCTTCAGCCATTAGTTGGTTGATGTTTTCTGAACTTGAAGGGGTGGCGTTCGATCCAATGTTGAACCGATAGTAGGCAATCGGATCAATTCCATAGACGGTTGCCGAGGTGTCGTTAATATCGCTGAGTCGAACTCGGCCCTGAACTACGGGTTGTATGGGATGTTTTGTTTTCAGTCTCAACTCGCGATAGAGTTGGTCGCTTGGTTCTCCTGTGATGCTGTGTGTCGCCGACTCGGCCAATGCATGACTGGCGGCAAGAAAGCTTTCGCGGGCACTGTGGTTGGTGATATTGACTGCGACGACTGCGGTAACGCCTAGCGCGACACCAAGAACGGAAAGTGTCGATTGTAATGGCGCACGAAAAACCTCGCGCACCCAGGCAAGCAGAACAGTTTTCAAACTAAGTTTAGCGCATTTCAATTTGGCCGGACTGCAACACGCATTGTTGGTCACATCTTTCTGCCAGTTCCATGCTGTGCGTCACGACAATAACCGTCGATTCACCCCGCGATTCATCCAGTGTAGAAATGACCTGCTGAGCCGAGTCATCATCCAGGTTACCAGTCGGCTCATCAGCCAGTATCAGGCTTGGTTTATGAACGATCGCTCGTGCGATTGCAACCCGCTGCTGTTCACCACCCGACAGTCCTGCAGGAAATCTCTGGCTGAGATGACCAAGTCCGACACGGTCGAGTACTTCATTGGTTCGGTGTGTGCGATCAGGTTCACCGTTTAGTTCCAGTGGCAGCATGACGTTTTCTGCAACTGTCAAGGATTCAATCAGATTAAAGAACTGAAAGACAATTCCAATTTTTTGTCTCCTGAGTAAAGTTCGCTGTCTTTCGTTCAATCCTGAAACATTGTGTCCGGCAATGGAAACTGTGCCACTGTCAGGTAAATCGATGCCAGCGATGAGATTCAGCAGAGTTGACTTTCCTGAACCACTGCGCCCGGTTACAGCATGCATCAATCCGGCATCGAATTCTGCGTTTACATCATTTAGGACAACATGATTGTGATCGCCTTCGAGATAGGACTTGCAAAGTGCACTAATTACTACGTTTTGAGACGTTTCAACCATTGATCAGCAGGAATACGACTCCAAACCGCTTTGCGAATATTCGAATTGCAGGAACAGGCGCATACAGATGCCGAATCTGGCCTGCTGAGTTGCGGTCATGAAATTGACGGAATTGGGTATGAAACCTTCTGAAAAATGAAGTTGACCCATCTTCCAGAGTTGTGAATTCGGACGGTTTGTTATTTGATCTCTCTGAATTTGGCCTCGAATGTCGTTTGACCTTCGCTTCCCTGTTTCTTCTTCATATTTGCGATACCGTACTGTAGCACCATCGCAGCCAGCGCGCGACGCACGGGCGTCACCAGGCACAGAAATCCAAATGAATCGGTTACAAATCCAGGAGTGATTAGAAGCGCTGCACAGATTAGAAGAAAAAGACCTTCAATTAATTCAATTGCAGGCACTTCCTTTCTTCGTAACGACTCAACAGCCCGGTGAAGGGTCAATATGCCCTGAATTCTGATCAGCCAGGCGCCAATTACGGCGGTTGCGACAACACCAAAAATCGTCCAACCCGCCCCGATCACCTGCCCGATTTGGATGAGAAGGTAAATCTCTGCCGTTGGAATCACCAGAAAGCAAAGAAAAATTATCGTGAAAGGCTTCATTTGTTCAAAATCTCTGTTTATGTTTTCGGCCAGATTTCATCGACGCAGTTGGTAATGTGTTCAATATGCCCCGAAAGTCGATGATCTGCATTGGGTAATATCCTGAGTTCTACATCCGAATAGGGTGGCATGTGACTCATAAACTCGACACTTTGCATCGCCGGTACGACATCATCAAGCTTACCATGCAAAATTCTAATCGGGCATCCGTAATTCACCGGTTTCCCCATTAGATCGTACGGTTTTGAATCGACGACTGCATTGTATGAGAGGGTGAAGTCGTCCTCCATTTCATCGCTTTTGAAAGTCCAGTGCCCTTGTTTGATCCACTGTTGTCTTTCATGTGGCTGAACTTGAAAGAAAAGTTGCATCATGAATGAAAATGCGGGAGCAATCAAAACAGCTCCGGTTATGTTCAGCTGTTTTTCGGTAGCAAGCTGTGCGGCGACCCATCCACCCATACTCGAACCAACCAGGATCTTTGGTCGGTCGGGAAACAGACTCAGTACGAGTCTGACATCTTCGAGTGCCCGGGAGATCGTAAACTCATCAAAAGTTCCATCAGATCTGCCATGGGCCCGCATATCGAACCGAACCCAGGATCGATGATACTGCTCTGCCTGATTCCAGAGTGTAATCGACTTGTCACCTTCCGCATCTGACAAAAGTCCGTGTAAGAAGAGCCCAACTGGCCCGGTACCAGTGTCGCGGCTGACGCCACGCACCAACTGCCCGTCCCGCGCAGGCAGTTCGAACGATTGGGCTGTTCCACTCAAGTCAGGTTCCTCAATTCACAATTTGGGGTGGGTGGGAGCAAAATCAACCTTCGCCCAATCTAGTCACTTGCGATGCTCACCATTTTTCTTGTCAAAAATTACGATGTGTTCGATGTTTGGAGTGATTCCAATCCACTCTCCAATGTGGTGATTGTGGTGCGAGTCGGCCAGACAGTAAAGCATTTCCTCGCTCGCAAGTCGAATGCGATAGAGAAAATGTGAACCCCGAAATGCCTTGTGCTCCACTTTTCCTCGAATATCGCTTTCATCATCATGAAGAATATCGTCAGGACGTAGCATGATGTCTACTTGATCGCCGACCTGCAGACGTTCGTCATTCTCGAAATAATGTGTACCGAATGCGGTGCTCAATTTTCTCTCACCTAGCACAGTTGCCGAAATCAGTGTACCTTCACCAATAAAGCGTGCGGTAAATCGATTGCACGGCTGGTGGTAGGTATTGAATGGAGTATCCCACTGATGCAGTTGGCCTGATTCCATCACACCAATTCGATCTGCAAGAGCGAACCCTACATTCTGGTTGTGAGTTACCAAAATAGCGCTGATTTTTTCCGATTTTAGGACTTCCCGCACCTTCGGTACGAGTTGATGACGGTGTTCGACATCCAGGCTTGAAAAAGATTCATCCATTAGCAGTAGTTTGGGTCTTGGTGCCATAGCGCGTGCAAGCGCGACGCGTTGCTGCTCGCCACCTGATAAGGAGTGGGGATGACGATCCTCAAAATTGGAAAGGTTGAAAAGTTCGAGAAGTTCTTTGACACGCTGCAGTTGTGAATCCGGGTGCCACTTACGAATTCCAAACTTAATGTTTTGTGCAACATCAAGGTGCGGGAAGAGCGTTACGTCCTGAAAAACCATGCCGACCCCGCGGTTTTCCGGTTCGACAACTCCGTCGGGTGTTGAGATTACTGAGCCATTCATCGCAATACTGCCTTGAATTGGTGTCTCAAATCCCGCAATGCCGCGCATCAGCGTAGACTTTCCACAGCCACTCGGACCAACAATGGCTCCAATTTCGCCGTCGTCAAGTGAAAATGTGACACCAGAAACAGCAGTTTTTTCTTTGTACTTGAATGAAACGCTTTGTATGTCCAGAAGTGGAGGAAGCGTTTGTGATTCCAGGTTGACAGCTGTGGCGGATACGGTTTCAGGCATTTCTTCGATGTCGCGTTGTCATTGTTCGATTCAAAAGTATAACGGGAATGATGCCAGTGAGCACAATCAGAATAGATGGCAGGGCTGCATCATAGAGTCTCTCATCAGAGGCCAGTTCGTAGGCTCGAACTGCCAGAGTATTGAAGTTAAAGGGTCGCAATATCAGTGTGGCGGGTAGTTCTTTCAGAACGTCAACAAATACAATTAAAAATGCCGTCAAAAGCGAAGTGCGCATCAGTGGAATGTGCACCTTTCGCAGCACCTCCATTTTTCTATAGCCCAGGCATCGGGCAGTTTGATCCATGCTGGGTTTAATTTTGTCAAGTCCAGTCTGGACTGCATTCAAAGAGATGGCTAAAAACCGTACCGTATACGCAAACAGTAGTGCGAAAATCGAACCTGATAGAATTAATCCAGTGTCAACTTCAAACACACTCTTGAAAAGTGCAATCAAACGGTGATCCATCCATGCTAGCGGGACAATGACGCCGACCGCAATAATTGCGCCTGGAATTGCATAACCCAAGCCAGCGACACTGATAAATCCGTGGACCACAATAGCTTCACTCTGGCGTCTGGCATAACTCAACAAGATTGCAAGTGCGACGGCAATCAGCGCTGCCAGAATTGCCAATTCAAAAGAGTGCCAGCTCAGACTGATGAAAGAGGGTATATCCCATTCAGCGTCAAAAATCGACCACTTGATGAGTATGAGCGCAGGAATGATGAAACCAAACAACACCGGGACCAGGCAGAACAGCCATGCCCAAAATACATTCGCACCATGCAGAATAATGCGAGTCTGATGCGTTTTACGACCAGCCGTTTCGTGATACTTCGCCTGTCGGCGCGAGTAACTTTCGGTGAAGATCAGCACAGCGACAAACAGCAACAGCATGGTGGATAACTGTGCTGCTGCAGTGAGATCTCCAAACCCATAAAAAGCACGAAAGATTCCTGTGGTGAACGTGCTGATACTGAAGTAAGCAACGGTCCCGTAATCGGCCAGCGTTTCCATTAAAGCTAGAGACAATCCAGTGATGATTGCTGGGCGAGCTAGAGGAATGGCCAGTCTGAAAAATCCTTGAGTGGTACTGTACCCAAGTGTCCGACCAACCTCAAGGAAACTGACGGATTGCTCCAAAAACGCCGCGCGTGTCAAAAGGTAAACATAAGGGTAGAGCACGAGACCGAGCATGAAAATCGCACCGGACACAGTTCGAATCGAGAAGTAGAGCTGATCGGCTATAGACTTGCCTAGAATTTCGCGAAGGAATGTATAGACTGGACCGGCATAATCCAGGACGCCTGTATAGGTGTACGCGATGATATATGCTGGAAACGCCAACGGTAGCAGAAGCATCCAGACAAAAACTCGTTGTCCTGGAAAAGAGCAAACACTTGTAAACCAGGCTGCAGGAACGCCAAGAACCAGAGTCAGCACGCTGACACCAGCTACCAGCAGTAAAGAATTGATGACATACTCTGTAAGGACGGTGTCCCACAAGTGAGTCAGTATTTCAGTGCTTTCGGACTCGAATATCGACGCTGAAATTGTAATTAAGGGTGAAATGACGATGAGGGCGGCCAATGGGGCAGCGACCCCCAAACCGCTGAATTTCCAGGTGCGAAGTGGTGTCATGAATCGATATTCAGGAAGCGGTGAATGCTTCAACACTCAAATGGTGGATTGCCTTTGCTCTGATTGACATCAAGTTATATCAACTGGATAAGGCTTACATGATGGGAAGAAATCAACATTGAACGAATTCTAACAGGTGTTTGAGGAGTGGCTGAGTAGTAGCCATTTGAGCACAGGTGATTCGGAAGACTTTACACCTGAGCCGAAAGGTTGAACGGTTGGCAAAAATGAAGCGATATAGAAAGGACTACTGCACAGTCCGAAAAGAAAAGAAACCTCACTTCGGGGTACGCCCCGAAGTGAGGTGCAAATACTAAACCCTCAGTGTCAAACGAAGTACACCCTGTTTAGCTGTTTGCAATTTTGCAAGAGAAGGAAATCGTGTATGGAAAAAATCTTGTGACGTCGTTTCATTTCCAGCCGGCTTTGTCCATCAACTCAACTGCTTTTCGATTGTTCTTTCCAAGGACTGTCATGTTGACATCGTCTGCTCTGAAACTGCCAATCCCTTTAAGAGTGCTTGAGATGGTTACACCTAGAGCAACCGGGTATTCGTGGTTGACATTAGCGTACCAGCTTTGTGAGTCTGTGGTGAGCAGATATTCAATCAATCGGACCGCATTACCAGAATTTTTTGAATGCTTAAGAATGCCGCCACCGCTGACATTCACATGAGTACCCCGATCACCATCGCCTTGATTTGGCCAAAAGACACCGACTTTTGCAGCCACTTCGTTATCGGCATCCTTATTGCTGGCAGCGAGCCTTCCGTAGTAGTAGGTGTTAGCGATTGCCACATCACAAAGTCCAGCTGCTACAGCTTTAATTTGATCCGTATCTCCCCCAGACGGTGGTCTGGCAAAGTTTTTGACAAATGCGGTTGCCCATTCCAAGGTCATATCAGGACCGTTTGACTCGATCATCGAAGCAAGTAGGGATTGGTTATAAATATTGGAAGAAGAACGGATGCACACACGACCTTGCCAATTCTCATCTGCAAGTTGTTCGTAGGTGCTAAGTTCGTTTGGATTTACGCGGTCTAAAGCGTAAAAAATGGGTCTCGCACGCATGGAGAGTCCAACCCACATGCCGTTTGCATCCCGCAGGTGTTCTGGAGCCGGTTCCATTGAAGCGCTTGGAATTGCTTGCAGCACCCCAGCTTCCTTTGCTCGATACAGCCGGCCGGCATCCACGGTAACAAATATATCTGCAGGTGTTGCTCCACCTTCGAGTTCGATACGTTTCAGAAGTTCATCTGCTTTTCCGGTTACCAGATTGAACCCAATTCCGGTATCTTCTTTGAATCGCTCAAGAATCGGAAGAATTAATGCTTCTTTTCGTGCAGAGTAGACATTCACCACCTCTTCACTAGCGTTAACGATTGTCACGCCTGTAGCAAAAAAGAATCCGGTGAAAGTAAAAGCAAGCAAGGTCTTTAAATTAATTTTCATGTCTGTATTCTCAAAATTTTGTGTTCCGTTTGTTTTGCTAATGATATTTATTATCAATATTGACGTTAATGATAACCATTATCATTCCTTTTTGCAACACTAATTTATATTTTTTTGTTTTTATTTCGGAAGAGGATAACAGCTCCTAAAGCATCGAATTGGTCGGTTGAATGAGACCGAATAGAGCGATATATTCGGTCATTGAGTGAACTGTTCAATAAAATGAAACCTGCAGTAAAAATCTCAATCATACGTAACCACCGATCCAAAAGCGGTTGGCATCCCAAATGTCTTACTCAATATTTATTTAACATGCTGAAAGTAACAATCAATCAGTCTGTTGCTGAACAGATCACCACTTCACTGACAGCGATGCTCCTATTGTTCAGTTCAGCTGTTGTGTTTGCGCAGAGCGATGAAGAACTGCTGCCACCTGAAGTAGCTTTTGCGTTCACCAGTGAGTGGAAGGACAATACCCTGATCGGCCGATGGCAGATTGCGGACGGTTATTACATGTATGAGGACAAGTTTGCGGTTGAATCTCAAACTGAAGGCGTCGAGATAGGTGAGTTAATCACATCGCCAGGCATAGTGAAAGACGATCCATTCTTTGGTGAGGTTGTAATCTACAACGATTATGCTGAAGTTCAGATTCCTCTTATTGCTGAAACACCGGTCACCGGCGTTTCACTGACGGTCTGGGGACAAGGGTGTAATGAACCCATTGGCGTCTGCTATCCTCCCACAAAATACGAAGCCGCAAATCCGCTGGCGTTAATATCGACGGCGCAGGCACAGGAACTTCCCACAACCGAACCAACTGAATCTAATGGTGGAATCAGTTCCCTGTCAGATTTGCTATCAGATTTGCCGAGTGTGACCGCGGATGACTTGCTTGAAGTTGATCAGGCATTTCAGTTTGACGTTGTCCCACTCGGCGAATCCAGCCTTTTGGTATCCGTTCAGGTTGCTGAAGGCTACTATCTCTACCAAGATAAACTGAACTTCGAAACCAGCGGAGACGTCCAGTCACAGGAGCCGAAATTCCCACCTGGCGAAGCTTTCACGGATGAATATTTTGGTGATGTTGTCATTTATCCCAGGGACTTTCAGATCGAATTGCCGTTTATTCGTGCCACGCCTGAAGCATCTGAATTGATGTTGACCGCGTTCTACCAGGGCTGTGCCAAAGATTTAATTTGCTATCCGCCGGTCAGTAAGACATTCAACATTAGTCTCCCTAGCTTGATCGACAGTGCCAGTGCGTCTACTGGGACAGTTCAAACCGAGTCCTCAAAATTCCAGGATCTCAGTATTTGGTGGTTGATCATTTCAGCATTTGGTACCGGACTGCTTCTTACCTTTACTCCCTGCGTTTTACCGCTGATTCCAATTCTGTCTTCGATCGTGATCGGACAAGGCGGGGAGGGCCGAATGCGCGGCGGTACACTGTCGATCATATACGTATTCGGAACGGTTGTTGCTTATGCATTCATCGGGGCTGTTGCCGGTGCAACCGGTGATCAGCTAAACGCTTACTTTCAGAATGCGTGGGCGATCGGCATTATGAGCGCAGTATTTGTACTTATGTCACTGTCGCTGTTTGGTCTGTACGAGATCACAATGCCTGCAGCACTGGAATCACGAATCCAGGAGGGCAGCATGAAAATCGGCGGCGGAAAAGTTGGTGCAGTATTTGTGTTGGGAGTCTTGTCAGCTCTGGTTGTCAGTGCCTGTGTCTCACCGCTTCTGATTTCAGCGCTTGGTATTGCAATCGCTAGAGCCGATCCATATCTGGGTGCGGCCATGATGACTTCCATGGCTTTGGGAATGGGCGCAATACTCATCGCCATTGGGTTTGGTGCTGGCATTGCGCTACCAAAAGCCGGTCCATGGATGGATCGTCTAAAACAGGGATTTGGCGTATTGTTGCTGGGCGTTGCCATATATTTGCTAGGCAACCTGCCTGATGTACCGGTTCTGTTGCTTTGGGGAGCACTATTCATTGTCACAGGAGTCTATCTTGGCGCATCTCAAGAGTTGCCGACGGACGCTGGTGGCTGGCGCTATTTTTGGAAAGGTGTAGGTGTTGTATTGCTGATTTGGGGCATACTCTGCCTGATTGGTGGAATGCTCGGCAATCGAGATGTTCTTCAACCATTACCGCAAATCGCCGCATACAGTTCAGTTGTCGAGACAATAGTCTGATTTCAGACTGAACAGAATCCGCTCTTTGCCTGGTACCAAAAATTTTGTCTGGTGACGCCAGTGCAGGTTATTCCAGACGGCGAATCATCGTCGTTGCTCTGTTATTTTGCGTCGCCCTGACGTCGCTTGCGGCCGGACTCACTTGGCGCAATTGGATAATGGAACCTGCCAAACCTGGGCAGTCCATTGATCAATTACGAAAATTGGAAGAACATTGGAAGGTTTTAAACTCCGGTCCGGTAAAGGTTGACGACTGGGTAAACAAAGTGGTACTGCTCAATTTCTGGGGCAGCTGGTGCCCACCCTGCGTCGAAGAAATGCCACTTCTGGACCGATTCAACTCGGAACACAATTCTATTCAGATCGTTGGAATCGTAATCGATCAGGAAGGACCTGCTAAGTTATTTCTGAAGAAACACGAGATCAGTTTTCCTTCTATACTGTTTAACCAGACATTTGTAAATGAATTGCTAGTCGATTACCAGAATACAGATTTTGTACTGCCGTACTCAGTTGCCTTTGACAGGTCCGGGAAGCGCTTCTTCACCAAGGCTGGTCCGCTAGATGAGCGGGATCTGGAATTTCTGATTGAATGAACTTGCACCGGAAAAAGTTACTTCACTGATTTCATAAGTAACCAAAATGCAATCTATTGCATTTAAATACATAAGAAAAGCTCCCAACTT
The DNA here is from genome assembly GCA_965220665.1 of Arenicellales bacterium. Lineage (GTDB taxonomy): Bacteria > Pseudomonadota > Gammaproteobacteria > Arenicellales > JAJDZL01 > JAJDZL01. Next base: position 697,335 of record CBDCQQ010000005.1, on the reverse strand, counting down.
CGGTTAAAATATTCACATTGACAAATTCTGCATACGGTTATGTCTCGAATTCTGGTTCTGCACGGACCCAATCTCAACTTGCTCGGTACAAGAGAACCACACCTTTACGGTGGGCTCACACTTGGCGAGATCAATCAGCGCATATCTGACATCGCGTCACAGGCAGGGCATGAACTAAATTCCCGACAGAGTAATGCGGAGCATGAATTGGTTCACTACATACAGTCAGCAGCGATAGACGGTACAGACTTTATCGTAATCAATCCTGCCGCATTCACACACACCAGTGTGGCACTACGGGATGCCGTGATTGCTGCTGAAGTTCCTTTTATCGAAGTCCATCTGTCAAATATCTTCAGTAGAGAAGAATTTCGTCATCATTCATATTTTTCTGACATTGCAGTCGGGGTCATCTGCGGTCTAGGTGCTCGGGGTTACGAGTTGGGTGTGCAGGCCGCCATTTCGTATCTAGCAGAAAAAGCCAATGGTTGATCGATATGGATCTTCGAAAAATAAGAAAGCTTATTGAGATATTCAATCACACCAATCTAACCGAGATTGAAATTCACGAGGGTGAGGAGTCTATTCGGCTTTCGCGGACGACATCAACACTCCCGGGTTCATCCCAACAGCAGGTTGTTCATGTTCCAATGCCAGAAACTCAGTCAGTGGGTGAAATTCATGTGGACGATGATGAGATTGATGAAGAGCACACAATTTCGGTCCTTTCACCCATGGTTGGAACTTTTTTTTCCTCCCCGTCACCTACAGATGATGCCTTTGTGAAAGTTGGTGATTCAGTGACTGTAGGCCAGCCATTGTGCCTGATTGAAGCGATGAAAATCTTCAATCAGATTGAAGCTGAGCACAGCGGGACTATTCTAAAGATTATGAAAGACAATGGCGACCCGGTTGAGTATGGTGAACCGCTGTTCATTTTGAGTGAATGATCGAAAAAGTTGTTATCGCCAATCGCGGCGAGATTGCCCTTCGTATCCTGCGCGCCTGCCGCGATCTTGGAATTGCCACCGTTGCCCTGCACTCGGAGATCGACCGGGAAGCCAAGTATGTCAAACTTGCCGATGAATCGGTCTGCATTGGACCGGCTTCAGCAGCGCTAAGCTACCTCAATATTCCTGCAGTCATTGCTGCAGCGGAAGTGACGAATGCCAGCGCCATTCATCCTGGCTATGGGTTCCTGGCCGAAAATGCGGACTTCGCAGAGCGCGTTCAACAGAGCGGATTCATTTTTATCGGTCCTTCTCCCGCTTCGATTCGTCTCATGGGTGACAAGATTGCGGCGATCGATACTATGGAAAAGTCAGGGTTGCGGTGTGTACCTGGTTCAGGTGGTGCACTCGGTGATGATCTTGATGAGATTAAAGCGCAAGCCAAAGCAATCGGATACCCGGTTCTGATCAAGGCGGCTGCTGGAGGGGGCGGCAAGGGCCTGCGTTTGGTTGAGGATGAATCGCAGCTCGAAAACGCGCTTGCGATTTCACAAGGTGAGTCGAGTCACGGATTCGGGGACTCAACACTCTACATAGAAAAGTTTTTGAATAATCCCAGGCATATTGAGATTCAGGTATTGGCTGACAGCTATGGAGATGCCATTTATCTCGGTGACCGGGACTGCTCCATACAAAGACGCCGACAGAAACTGATCGAAGAAGCGCCAGCATTCGGAATCCCAGACGAACAGCGACGGCAGCTGGGGGAAAGCTGTGTTGCAGCGTGTAAAGAAATTGGCTATCTTGGTGCTGGAACTTTTGAATTTCTGTACGATGGCGAGCAGTTTTTCTTTATCGAGATGAATACCCGCGTACAGGTTGAGCATACGGTGACCGAATTTGTCACGGGTATTGATATTGTCAAGGAACAGATTCGAATTGCCGCCTCAGAACCGCTTCGAATGACTCAGGATGAAGTCAGGATAAACGGCCACTCCATTGAATGTCGAATCAACGCCGAGCACCCCGTGTCACTGATGCCTTCCCCGGGTGTCATCACCCGTTACCATCCACCAGGTGGACCGGGTGTGCGAATTGATTCTCATATCTACACCAATTTTGAGATCACCACGCATTACGATTCATTGATCGCAAAGATTGTCACTTATGGAAGTGATCGAAACGAAGCACTCGCGAGGATGCGGGGTGCTTTGTCAGAACTGGTGATTGAAGGGGTCGATACAACAACGGCACTGCACCAGAAGCTTCTTGAAAAAAATAAATTCCGGCGCGGTATCGTTGACATCAATTACCTGGAGCGCTCCCTGAACAATTGACTGCAGTTCTGGGCAATCCCGGTTGGGTGAAAATCTCCATCGATTGTCTCTGTGAGCAAGTCGATTTGATCAGCGCAGTCTTGGAGAATTTCGGTGCGCTTTCCGTATCCGCACTGGTTTCAGATTCTGAACGTACACGTATTGAAGCTTTGTACAGCCAGGACTTTGAAAGGTTGCCGTCGGTCCTGGTGGAAGTAGAAAAGTTCAGGTCTAAGGATCAAAACTTTCAAGTCACTCAAACACTGCTCGCTGATCGGGACTGGGTTGGAGAATCACAGCAGAATTTGGAACCAGTTGAGGTCGGTCACAACTTAAGAATTATCGCTCCCTGGAATGACATCTCTGAAGATGGTCGACTGAGCATTGTCATCAACCCCGGAATTTCATTTGGTACCGGTCATCACGAAACGACTTGTTTGTGTGCAAAACTACTGACAGGTCTGAAACTTAAGGGAAGTAGTGTAATTGACTACGGCTGTGGTAGCGGGGTCCTGGCAATATCTGCATTAAAACTCGGCGCTGCATTTGCATGGGGTGTTGATATTGACCCGGATGCACTGGCAGACAGTCGGGAAAATGCGGTGCTGAACGGTGTCGAACGAACTTATCGGTGCAGTCTGCCTGAAGAACTTCCGAATACATTTCAGGCGGATATCGTTGTTGCGAACATATTTGCGGATGCACTGGTCGGTTTGAGCGATGAATTGATTCGGTTAACCCGGCCTGGTGGCTGGTTGATTTTGTCCGGCATTCTACAATCGCAAATCAATCAGGTATGCAACGCATACGCGCATGCTTTCAGTTTTTCCGTTGAGCGCGACGGTGAGTGGGGTGCACTTGCAGGACAGCGAGATGACAACTTTAGCTAATTTTTGGACCTAATGACTACTAAAGAAATCTCACTTTTTACAAGAAAATCGGAATGTGGGTCGATCTTGAATAAATCTGCTAAATTCTTTGTGCGAATCGGGGAATGGTGTGGATTGTGATTGAACCCCTTTTAATCATTGAATGGTACAAGTTCAAATTTTGAAGCTTTGCCAAAGCATATAGTCGGCGTATTCCACGGGTCTAGGAAATGGTACGACAGCCAAGACAAGTACAGTTCATCGTATTGGCGATGAGATTCAACTTTTCTCTGTGAGTTAAGAGCGTGAACACCCAGCATAACGCGGCACCTGCAAAATCCGGATGGAAGGAAATCCTGCAGAAAGACTATCGACGATCAATGGCCTTTATCTGTCTTTCGGTTTGGCTGCATGCTTCAATGGTGACTGCAATGTCTACGATGATTCCGAATATCGTCGAGAACATTGGCGGCATATCACTGGTTCCGTGGACATTCGCACTTTATGAATTAGGGTCCATTCTCGTAGGGGCAGGAAGTGGTCTGATCGTTTACCGCTATCGTTTGCGCAATCCCATGAGCATAGCCGCCCTTGTCTTTACTTTGGGCAGCATCATATGCGCTGTTGCAAACATCATGCCGGTGATGCTAGTTGGCCGTCTTTTCCAGGGACTCGGTGGTGGCGGACTGGTTGCCATGTCTTTTGTTGCAATCTCTACCCTTTTCCCCTCACACCTCATGCCAAGGGCTATGGCGATCATCTCCGCGATTTGGGGTACCTCAGCCTTTCTCGGTCCATTAATCGGCGCACTGTTTGTAGAGCACCTTTCCTGGCAGAGTGCTTTCTGGTACTTCACAATTTTGTCAGTGGTTCTTGCTACTTGGATACGCTTCGGCTTTTCGGGTCTTTCGACTGGCGAAATGGCAAAGTCAGGCGGTCGATTTCCCGTTCGCAGACTCCTGGTTCTGTGTCTTGGTGTGTTGTTGATTGCTGCAGCAGGTATTAACGTTTCTACCACAAAGACACCCATTCTGGTATTGGCAGGGGTCGCACTTCTATGGCTGTTCCTCAGAATGGATGCCAGGGTTGAGGATAACCGACTTCTGCCCAAACGGCCGATTGGCTTTACGAATAGATCAAGTGCTGGCTTGACCATGATTCTCTGTTTTGCGATGGGCGCAATGGCAATCACGGTTTATGGACCTCTGTTCATGGTCAACATCCACAATTTTTCCATCATCGCTGCCGGGTATGTTGTTGCCTTAACCGCCGTAGGCTGGAGTGTTGCAGCAATGTTGGTATCAGGCGTTCCAGTGTCTTTGGATACCCGGGTCATACTACTGGGCATGTCGATTCTGACAGTGGGTATCGCTGGATTTACATATGCCATCACCGAAGGGCCATTGTTTCTGCTGGGTTTGCTTGTGATCATGGAAGGATTTGGTTTTGGCTTAGCCTGGTCAAGCATTCTTCGCCGGATGCTGACACTGGTCGCTGCAGATGATCGCGAGCGGACCTCTGCAGCGATTCCAACCATTCATCGGCTGGGATTTGCGATTGGGGCAGCCTGGATTGGGATTGTTGCGAACGCCGCTGGATTGGCTACGGATGCTTCTGTGGAGACGATCGAATTTGTTGCTCGGAGTGTGTTTATTTCCTGCCTTCCATTCGCACTGCTTGGTATGGTGGCAGCAGTGAAATTTGTCAGCAGTCGGTAGAAGAGTGGAAAACCGGTGCGATTAGCCGCTCATGAGTCAATCTCGGGAAGGCTATATTTTCCCGGTACGAAAGCGTTTAGATTCTCCAATACTTCCACTGCACCTTCATAACGCGATCGATCCATGTTCGTGTCGGGTACGGCGATCACCCGCATACCCGCAGCCATTCCGGCTGTCAAACCGGATGGGGCGTCCTCAAATACAAGAACAGACTTCGCATCGGCTCCCATTCTGTTTGCCGCAGTCAGGAACAGATCTGGCGCGGGTTTGGCATGACGGATGGCCGGATCATCGCCGGACACGATAACCGGGAAAAGGTTAAACCAGGCAGTATGTCGAGAAATTTTGACCTGAAACAACTCTTTGGAGGAACTGGTCGCGACAGCGATTGGAACCTCATGCCGATGAAGATGACGGACCAGCGACTCAGCGCCGGGCATTGCATCACATTTGGCAAATCCCTTGCGCAGCATTCCATTGCGTTCGGAGAGATAATCTTCAGGCGTTATTGGAAGATCAAGCGTTTCGATTAGATAACGAGCTGATTCCATTTCTGCCAGACCAATCATGTTACCCTTAATCGACCAGTCGAAAGTTTTGCCAAATCGGGCAACAATTTCCTGTGTAACCTGTGTGTAGACCGGTTCTGTATCCAGCAGTAAGCCGTCGACATCGAAAATGACAAATCGGACCGGGTTGAGAGGTTGCATGTATCGTTCCAATTGCAGTTGGTTTGAATGAATCAGTGTGCTCGTTGATCAGACAAGGTCGTTATTCTACCTGATTTCCAGTTCTAATCCATTTTCTCAAAAACGCCTGTGTTCATGAAAATCTCTTCAAGTTGAAGTTCAGGATGCTAAAAACACTTTCGTTAATCGGCGATACGAACTGCTGCGTCGTGAGGAAAACAATGTGCACTTTGAACAAAAATTTCCATTTTTGGGTGCTTTGGTAGAAAATATCGGGTCACCTTGCCAGAAAACTGGTTCTGGCTGTTTGCCCATACTGAGCATTCAGCAGGTTATTTTCGGCACAACTTGCTGATAAAGTTCAGCAAATCTACACCGCTATGATGGGTTTTAATTGGTACTTCTTTTTTCGCAGACAATTTGAAATCATGCCTGACCGAGACGCAAGTCAGTAAACAATGAACTACGATGCCCTTTTTTCCCAATCGATAGGCCGCCTCAAGGACGCGGGAAATTATCGCGAGTTTACGGACCTTCAGCGGCGGGCCGGAAACTATCCGCGTGCCATGAACCATTCAGTTGGCCGGGAAATTACCTTGTGGTGCAGCAACGATTACCTCGGTATGGGTCAGCACCCAGTGATCGCAGATGCGATTTGCGAAACAGTCAGGGAAATTGGGGCCGGTGCTGGTGGCACCCGCAATATTGCTGGTACCAGTCATCCACTGGTGATGCTGGAAGAAGAGCTGGCTGAACTGCACGAAAAAGAAAGTGCGCTGGTGTTCACTTCAGGCTATGTTGCTAATTCAACCGTGCTCAGTACCTTAGGCGGGCTGCCAGACATGGTGCTCTTTTCTGATGCTTTGAATCACGCCTCCATGATTGAAGGTGTTCGGTTTGGTAAATGTGAACGACATATATTTCGGCACAATGATGTGGAACATCTGAAAGAATTGCTCGCGAGTGTTGACATCAATCGTCCAAAGCTGATTGCTTTCGAGTCTGTCTATTCAATGGACGGTGATATTGGGTTCATTCAGGAGTTTTGCGACTTGGCTGACCAATATAACGCACTCACTTATCTGGATGAAGTTCATGCCGTCGGTCTGTATGGCGAATCCGGTGGTGGCGTCGCGCAGCGCGAGGAGTTGTCAGACCGGGTTGATGTTATCCAGGGCACATTGGGAAAGGCATTTGGTGTTGTTGGTGGATACATCGCCGCCAGTGCGTTACTGATCGACTACATTCGCTGCTTCGGCAGTGGTTTTATCTTTACTACAGCAATGCCACCGGCCACAGCAGCCGGCGCAGTAGCGAGTGTTCGACACGTAAAGCAGGATGTTCAGGCCCGCATTCGATTGCATCGCAATGTTAATGTAGTCAAGTCCAGACTTTCTGAAGCCGGATTACCAGTTTTGCCTAACCCCAGTCATATTGTGCCCGTCATGGTCTACGACGCAAAACGATGTCGAGAAGCCAGCCACCTGCTGCTGGACAAATACGATATCTTTGTCCAGCATATCAATCACCCGACTGTCCCTGTCGGTACTGAACGCTTAAGGATTACCCCAACTCCGCTGCACACGGACGAAATGATCGACTATCTTGTTGATGCGCTGGTTAGCGTGTTTGATGAACTGGACCTGGTTCGACAGCCTGTTGGTGAATCTGCAGCGTAGTCTGTTGCATTTGAATTTACTCGACACACTTCGATCGGATTAACACCTGATCAGAAAGCATCGCTCTTGTGTAGGGGATCAACGGTTATCTGGTTGACAACTCGTTGACTGACTGTTTTTGCTTTGTTTGAAATGGACTTTTGCATTCAGTTGTCAGCAGACTATCCTGACAAGTCGTACGGGGGTGATCGAGTCTACAAAGATATGGTGGAACAGGCGATCTTGGCAGATCGGCTCGGGTTTGAATCCATCTCCATGACAGAGCATCATCTGATCAATGTTCTCATGATGCCGGCACCACTTCAGTTCGCTGTCAAAATCGCTGCGCATACTACGAACATAAAAATCATTACATCAGTGGTTGTTTTGCCTTTGCATGACATGCGGGTGTTTGCTGGTGAAATCGTAGCTGCAGACATATTTACTGATCGGCGACTATTGCTTGGGGTGGGGCGCGGTGCGTACAAGTTTGAAATGGAGCGTCTCGGTGTGCCTATTGTGGAAACACAGGAACGTTTTGACGAAGCGTTGGCAGTGTTGAAGGCTTTGCTGAGTAAAGAAGAGGTGTCCTGGGATGGTCAGTTTTACAAGTTTGAACCCTTGACGATTATGCCGCGTCCAGTGAGAACGGGCGGGCCACCGATGATGGTTGCGGTGGTTAACCCCGATCGGGTTTACAGTTATGCGAAGGAAGGCATGCATATTCAAACAACGCCGCTCGCTGGTGGTCAGGGGTTGCTGGAAAGACAGGTCAATTCATTTCGGCGGGCGAAAGACGAACTGTCAGAGCCTGGTGAAAATCTCACTCTGACACTATCACGGGTTGGTTTTGTTGCGCAAAGTGAACGCGCACGTCAGTCTCACCTTGAAACAGCTTATGCCTACTACCGGCGTTTTGATAACGTATTCACCGGGCCAGGCATTGTGGATGCCGGCATGATTCGACCGCTGCCGCGCCAGCAATCGATCGAGGAGCTTGGCGAAAACCTCCTGATTTGCCCACCTGGGGAGATGGTTGACAGACTGATGCCGTACGCTGAGCTGGGTATTGATCGCATGGTTCTGAACGTTAATTTTGGCGTCAGTCAGGCGGAAACGCTGGAGTCCATACAATGTTTTGCCGAAGAGGTGATGCCTCAATTGAGGTAATCAAAGGTATCTGATATGCAGGGCGATTTCATTTTCCCAGTAAGTCAATGAGAATAAAAAAATAACGTCTGCTACTGGACTTTTGGACATGAGTTTGCCATTCTATAGCCATGTTCGGGCGTGTCAAGACACTGTCACTGCGCCAACGAAGGCGATCCCGGTCATCCAGGGTGGCAGTTTACACGCAAGGTCAAAGCCAAAACAGTCAACCGCGGCATTCCGGCCCATGCGGTGGAAACCACCCGGCAGCAAATCACGCATTACAAAGATTTCAAAAAACTGGTTCAAGCGTTCACCGAAGTCAACGAAGCGCTTTGCGACCTGCGTCTGAAATCACAGCAGGGTAAAAAAAAACGACGCATCAAAGCCTCTCAAGCGAACCTTCGCTGATGAGGCTGAAAAGGAAATCATTCACCTTCTCAAGGCACAGGATTTTTCAAAGTCGGTTGACTTTGAAGCTGTTGAAACCGCAATCAAAGCCGAAGCGATGGTGTTTGCCGCTTCGCTGCCTGAAGTGTTTCTCAACGCAGACACCTCCGATCATCAGGCCAATCTGATCCGCTGTCAGTGCGGCTCAATGGCACGCTACAGCGGCAGCCGCACCAAGAAACTGACCACTGCGGTCGGTGACATCGAATATCAGAGCGCTTATTACCACTGCCACAAGTGCAATCACGGCTTTTGTCCCAAAGACCGTGCGATGGGGCTTGATTCAAGCTGCGTGTCGCCCGGGGTGGCTCGCATGATCGGCCAAAGCGCGTCACGGGAAAGTTTTGCCCAGTCGCAGGTGCTGCTGCACGAATTGGCAAACGTCGAAGTCAGCATCAAGCAGGTTGAGCGCAGCGCTGAGCGTTTGGGTGCGCAAATCAGCGATTACGAACGACGCGACATTGAGCTTGAATCTCCTCCGGCGTCGATCATGTATCTTGGCGTCGATGGCACCGGCATCCCTGTAACGCAGTCAGAAACCGAAGGGGTCAAAGGCAGGCAGGCAGACGGCAGTGCCAAGACACGGGAGATGAAGGTTGCCGCAGCCTGGTTTTGCGACGGCTTTGATGAACGCGGTCACGCGCGAATCGATACCGATTCGGTGACTTACACCGCGGCGATTGAAACAGCGGCCACCGCTGACATGGCCACAGAGCTGGCGCCGTTTGCCAAGCGAATCGAGCGCGAGGCGCTTCGGCGTGGATTCTACGATGCGCAAAGGCAGGTGGTGATCGGCGACGGGGCGCTTTGGATATGGAACAGTTTTTCCGAACTGTTCCCCGAAGCGGTTCAGATTCTTGATATCTTTCACGCGATGGAAAAGATCTGGGACATGTCAAAGGTCATCTATGGCAAAGGCAATGAGCTTGGCAAAGTGTGGGCAAAGCAAACCGTTGAGATTCTCAAGGCAGGGGAGATTGACCAGCTCATTGAGGTTTTGGAGCCATTTTCAAAAAGGCATTCTGAAATTGAATCGACGATTGGATACTTTGATCGCAACCGCGAACGGATGCGTTATCGGCAGTTTCGGGATCAAGGTCTTTGTGTGTCAAGTGCGGTACTCGAAGCCGGGTGCAGAAATGTCATTGGCGTTCGTTTGAAACGCGGCGGCATGCACTGGACCAAGGCAGGGGCGAACAAGATTGCCGCACTTCGAGCAAGCGTAATCAGTAACCGATTTGACGATTTTTGGTACGACAGAACCAGCAATTTGTAAAATTTGCCACAAATATGTCGCACACCCCGCGATCGCAAGCAGCGTGTCAAGCCGATAACGCCGCCCGCGATGTCCGCGGGTGTCATCAATTTGTGAAAAACACTCAAGGATTGTTTTAAAATCATCTTCTGTATGCATTTTCCTGCAAACTCCTTCGGGGAAATAGTAGGAATCAAGGTGTGCGCCAGCGAGCAGCCGGCGCGCATCTGTCTGAAGCTCGCGCACAAACATCATCTTTTTCGATGACCCTGCCTGGTAGCCGCCGTGTTTTCGCCGGTAGCCTGACGATTCACCGATCGGCTGCCAGTTGTCTGCCAGATAACAGCTGCCTTTAAACCGTTGCAGATCAACGAAGGTTTCCATCAGCAGGACCGGATGACCGAAGCGCAGCGGCCAGTCTTGCGCGACCTGCCGCCGCAGCAGCGACAGGGTGCGCGAAGCAAGATTTGGCTGCGGCTTCAGAATCAGAAACCGGCTCTGGCTGGTGATCAGATGCAGTCGAGGGATGCGGTCTCTTGGATGCCAGCCAAGCCACCGGTCGCGGGCAGCGCTTTTCAGCGCAGCCGCATAAAATGAACTCAGCGCAACCCATTCGCATTCGCCTTGCAATACCGCAGCATAATAGGCACTTTCGCCGATCTTGTGGGGCGCACCAAGATAGTGATGCTGGTGCATCAGTGCAAGGAATTCCGCTTCGTCTTCGCGCTTGACTGGCTCAATAATCAGCTCTGACAGGTTCATCTCTCATCAATAGGTTTGCCTTTCAATGAGCGCACCGTACACAATTCGATGGCAAAAGTTCAGCTTCGGCTGATATTTTTTTCATATCATTCCGATAGGCTCAACAAAAATTCGCCTTGGTAATGGTATGAAGGCGGCAGGGGATATGTCGCGTCAATACATTTCATTATTACTGCTCTACTGAAGTGCCGGGTTCAAAACTTGATCTCATTAGATTGTTTTCCTCCTCAAATTCATCAACAAGCAGTGTGCTTATACTCCTACATTATTTGGAGGAATATTTATTAATTGACAAATTCAAATTGAAGAGAAATCAAGTATACAAATTAGAAAGAACCTGTCTCATTTATCGAAAGAATCAGAATCAATTGTAGGGTGTCAACTTTACTACATGATTCCCATTGAATTTCATGACTGCCATCGAATGTGAATTCAGCATTGAAGGTCAGGGGGAACCTTTGATACTGATTCACGGTATTGGTGCGGACCGCAGCATCTGGCGTTTCATGATGCCGACATTAAGGGAACATTTCAAAGTCATCAGCTACGATCTTCGAAATCACGGTCAGTCTCCCATGTCTGCTGTGAATTTTGGTTTGGATGAACTCGTGGATGATCTCGAGTTGGTTCGCCAGCGCAGCGGGGTAGACAAAGCTCACTTTGCGGGCCACTCTTTGGGCGGTATGATCGGTCCTGCCTACGCCAGAAAGTATCCAGATATTGTAAAGTCGCTGGGGTTGCTGTCAACAGCTGCTGGCCGCACAGTTGACGACAGCATCAAGGTCTGGAATGTGGTTCGTGCAATGGAGCGGGAAGGTGTTGTGAACGTATTGAAGACGCTGACCAATCGCTGGTTCACAGACGAATTTATCAAGCAGCATCCAGAAATCGTCGATGTGCGCCTCAAGCAGGTTGTTGAGACTGATGCTGAAAGCTTTCTTAATGTGTTTAGAATCTATGCTGGGACAGAAATGATGCCCTGGCTGCATGAAATTACGGCACCCGCCCTGGTACTGACCGGAGAAAACGATGGTGGATGCAACCCGCGCCTTAATCGAATGATTTCAGATCAGCTGCCAGATTCAAAACTTGTGATCCTGCCTCGATTGAAACACTCAATTCTGTTGGAAGCCGGTCCAACAGTAGCCGAACACATTGTAGACTTTGCTGCATCCCGCAAGCCTGATCATCCGGCTCAATCATCTCATCCAGAATTACCCTAAATCGAAAATGGTAAAGACACTTAAAGCAAACTGGTACGTAGACCCAGAGATTTACGCTAGGGAACGAGATCGGATATTTCTTCCGAGCTGGTGGCTGATGGGACCATTGCATCTAGTATCAAATCCGGGTGACTATCTTTGCGATCGGGTCTGCGGTTGGCCGGTGTTTGTTCTTCGTTCTCACGATGGGACACTGCGTGCATTCTTGAATGTCTGTCGGCATCGCGGCGCGACACTTCTTGTGGACGGTCGCGGCGGCGGTGTTAATTCGGTTCGTTGCCCTTATCACGGCTGGCTTTATGATGATCATGGTCGGTTGCAGAACACGCCTAGATTCGGTGAAGAATTGGGGGATGAGAAGAATTCACTCTCATTGCATCAAATAGAGGTGCATGTCTGGAACGGACTTGTTTTCATCAAAATTGCGCAAGATAAGGGGGTGGATTTTGATGAATGGTTGGGTGAGGTTTCGGGGCTGTGTGCCGATTTCCCGGGTCCGGCCAGTCTTGACTACTATGGTGAGTTTGCCGTTGAAGGCCAGATCAACTGGAAAACATACTGCGATAACACGGTCGAAGGATACCACCTCAATCTCGTTCATCCGCGCTTGGGTACAGCTCTGGCTGGCGGAGATGTACAGCTATTCTCAGTCAACGACGGTCGGTCGGTTGCGTTTGACGTTACGCATGGTACCAGCGGTGGTGCCCGAGAGGCTAGGGGTGCGAAAGGACTATGGGTTTATCACTTTCCGGGACTGCAGTTGGTCATGGGTGACAAAATTTTCAAGGCGGAACGTGTCGAGTCAAAGAGTTCCAACCATGTCCGTTCAATCAACTGGGCCTGGTACGGTGAACTTGATGACGCTGCCAAACACGAAGCATTTGCCTGGGGCAAACAGATCGTCGAAGAAGATTTCGGGATTTGCGCCGAGGTTACCAGGAATTTGCGTGCGGGTGTATTCACGCCGGGTCCGTTATCACCCTCAATGGAAAAACATGTCGCACGATTTCAACAGATTGTCAAAGACATTCTACTGAACGGAGATTGATTTCAGCAGTGTCGGGATTCAGTACCGACCGAACTAGTGGCACAAAGTATTGATATAAAAAAGTACCCAGTGCACAGACAGGTTAAACTGACTAATTCGAGGGAACAATTTTTACAAGTCAATAGTTTACGTGTTCCCAAATGACTGACTATGCTATGAAGTTCAGGCTGAAAGGTATTGGTCATTCAGGTGATCTGCCAACTCAGCAATTCGCAACAACTGAAAATTGTTGTTGAGTGCTCGTTACATCGTCGTTGCCCAAAGGGCTCAATACAAGCATACCGTACTGATCAATCTGAGTGAGGGGGACTGTTCATGAATACCTCATCGGGCCCCCTCCAGAAACCGCAGCTACTACCCAGAAATTCTAGCTGTCGAGAAAACACACGATTCGTCAGTTGATTGAAATCCGTCCACTCTGAAAACTGCGCAATTATTTACTGCTGAGTGAGATCCGGATTCAGGCAGCTTTATGTCATCTGCTTCAACTTGAAATCCTAGCCAATCTGAACATCAAGAACTACCCGATTGCTTGCTTCGCATATTGTCCCTGATCAGTGCCTTAAGTAAGCCAACACCCATCAGTATCAGTACCGCTGTGAATGGAATTGTTCCAACGATCATTGCAGACTGAATTGCTCTCAATCCACCAGCAAGCAATAAAACTCCGACTACGGCAGTAAGTGCGATTCCCCAGATCAGAATATGCTTCTGACCGGTTTTGGGTGAATATTCACCACCAGAATTGATTGTATTGATCACCAAAATCGCGGAGTCAGCGGAAGTCACCAGGTAAGTCAGCAATAGAATCACGATCATGATTGACATCAATGTTGCCAGGACCGGGGACAGCATGATGTTGATTACCTCATAAAGCTGATAAGTCAAATTCGAACCAAATATTCTTCCTTCTGCGGCTCCGCTTAATTCTAGGTCAATAGCCGTGCCACCAACGAAAGTAAACCAGATAAAGCACATAATTGAAGGAGCAACGATAGCACCTACAACGAACTCCCGAATCGTTCTGTTTTTTGAGATCCGTGCAAGAAAAATACCAACAAAAGTACCAAATGCGATCGCCCAGGCCCAAAAGAAGACAGACCAACCTGTTTGCCAGCCACCTAGTTCCGTCGACGGGTCCCAGACAGTCAGTGTTAAGGCCGGCAGATGGATGATGTAACTGAAAATTCCTTTACCCAGCAGTTCAAATGCGAACATCGTCGCACCGAATATCAAAAAGAACGTGAGCAGGGAAAAAGACAGAACCATGTTTGTGTTGCTGAGCCATTTGATGCCTCGTCCTACACCAGACAACGCAGATCCGGTAGAAAGGAGCATTACCACTGCTAGCGATAACAACAGTGCTCCGGTAGTCGGTCCGGGTGCTTCGCCGGTTGTCATCAGCCATTCTGCTCCGGTAATGTTGTGCAGTCCCGAAGCAAATGCGTTAAGCCCAAGACCGATTGTTTGTGATATCCCTAGTAGAGTTGATAACACGGCCGCGATATCGACAACGCTCCCCCAGGGTCCTTCCATTGAACGGCCGAACAAAGAACTCAATCCAGAACGTATTGTTAGTGGCAGATTGCGTCGGTAAGCGAAAAAAGCAAGCGAAATGCCGACCAGCGAATAGGTTGCCCAAGTTCCTAGTCCCCAATGTAGAAATGCATAGTGATATGCGCTGCGAACAGCCGATTCCGTTTTGGGAATCACCAATCCGTCAATCGCTGCAATAGATCCGGCAGCAAGCTGCTTCTGATATTCAGCAAATACATCAGCACCTTCTGCAAGTGCTATGTTGCTACTAGCGAAAAGTGCTTTAATCGCATCCTTGCTCATGATTATTTCCGGGTTATTTCCCAAATGCCAAATCGGTTCTGCAGCGGCATAACCAAGCATGCCGATACCGATTCCCGCTCCAAACATCATCGAAAACCACGAAAAATCCGAGAATTCCGGCTTCCCATCCGGTGTGCCAAGCTTGACTTTGCCGAAAGGTGGAAACAACGCGATAAACAGACAAACACCCACATAGAAGGCTACCGCATAGATATAGTAGGTATTGAAATGCTCCAGTGACCAGTTCTGTATGTCGCTAAGTACCTGTCCCGCCCGTTGCGGGTCCATTGCAGCCCAGATGACAATCAAAGCGATAAGCACCTTCGCCGGTAATGCAACGGTCTGACTGAATCCTTCGTAAAATCCAGACTCCTTTTTGTTGATTTTTAATTCACTTAGTGGTGGAGGAATTGACATAGTTACCACCTATCGATGTTAATTTATTGGAATTTATATAGTTGCTCACACTATAACGAATATTGAACATGAGAACATGAGAATGTTGAGTTGCGTTGCCTAGCCTGAGTTTACCGAGTTCAGTAAATATATCACGATGAAATCTCCAAAATGAAAGCGATACTTTTGGCATAACCCATTGATACAATGAGTTTATATCCCGACTGTCCCGACGACGGTCAGGATTTCAGCGGGCCTGTGACGGTGTGTGACCTAACCGGTCCGATAACGTTCGAGCTGCAGCATTTTGTACAACTCTTTCTGGATGTCAGACATGCCTGACAGCGTCATCTGTATTTTTGGCGTGCTTTGTTTTCGCCCGCACGGATAAACCACCCCGACCTCCTTAATTGCCGCGAGCTCATCAAGCATTTGCCGTGCAGAGATCGCCTGCCCATGACTGACCAGCCGCCGGTACAGCAGAGTCTGCAGCATCAGCACCATCACACAAATGAAGGCATCGGTCGCATCATTTTTGTTGGTTTTGACAAAGGGCTGTACGTACTGGGCAGGCATCATCCTGACCTGGTGACCCAGCCCTTCAAGAATGCGTCCCCAGTTATGCGTACCACCGCACGCTTCCAGACCGATGATGCACGGGGGATTGAGCTTTTGAAAAAATTCCAGCACCTTGGTTCTTGAGAATCGACGGTTCATCACCGCTTCGCCTTCGCTGTCAACTGCATAGACCTGGATGCAATTCTTGGCAAGGTCTACACCGAGCCGTTGGATATTTTGTATATTCTTCATCTGGATACTCCGTGATGATGGGATTGTGAACTGGATTATTCCAGCCCGGCACTTTATGATGCCGTAAACCGTTACAGAGTGTCCATTTCATTAGTTACGATAATTGTGCAATTGTCCAAACACAGTTAGGGAGAATATGGATGGATTCACAAAGCATAGAGTTTCTACAACTTTTCAATGGTCAAGTGCAATATGTTGTGCCGCGGTGGCAACGTCGGTACCGTTGGGGCAAGTCTGACATTGAACGACTGGTTGACGATTTATTGACAGTTGCATCGCAAGATTCGGAAATTACGCACTACGGAGGAACCCTCCTCACATTTCCAGAATCTGGCCCAGCTGGAGTAGTAAAGAGCATACGCGTAGTTGACGGCCAGCAGAGACTTACGACGGTAAGTATTCTCCTGATTTGTATTGCGAATAAACTGGGAAATACGGGACATTGCGGAGACTGGACCTCAGAAAACATTCATGACGATCTACTTACCAATCCGAAGAAGCCGCTCGAAAAGCGATTTAAATTGAAACTTCAAGATGGAGACGATGACGAGTATCGTCAAGTTCTAGAAGGTAATCCTAATGGTGCTGGTGCAGTTACTCAGGCTTGGAAAATATCCCGTCAATTGGTTGCCCGCAATGACGTAGCCCTTCTACTGAAGGGTCTTTCAAGACTCAAAGTAGTCAGCATCGGAGTCCAGCATGAAGATCCTCAGCAAATCTTTGAAAGCTTGAACGCCACCGGCCGTCCTCTTACAGAAAGCGAGAAGGTGAAGAACTGGCTGCTCATGGGACTACCAGATGAAGAGCAGCAAGGCCTTCACGACAATTATTGGTTGAAAATTGAACAGGACTTAGGCGCGAAATATTCAACTGAGCCTATTGACAAATTTTTGCGAGACTTTTTACGATGGCAAACTGGCGAGGTTCGGGGAATTGACCTAACGTACGAAGATCTTCGTCGATGGGCAGTACGCAAAGGAAGTGCAAACAAGCGTCCAGCACTATGCCACGAACTTGCGCGTCTGGCAAAAATCTATGGAATTCTAACTGGATCAGCAGGAGAGCATCACAATTGGAGAGTCGAACGCGAACTGTGCCACCTGCGGGCTATCGGAATTGACGTCCACCGACCACTAACTCTTCGTCTACTTGACGATGCGTCAAGTCAATGGGCCAAGGAAACGTTTGATGAGGATGAACTAGTAAAGATACTTTCGGGTATTGGTTCATGGATTACCCGATTGTGGTTAGCTGATAAACCGACAGCCGGAATGAATATCGCTATTGCAGAAATCGCACATGATAGAGGGCCTGATGCAGGCGACGATTTTGCAGAATACTGGTTGAATCAAATTCACAGGCGACGCAACACCCGCGTAGCTGTTCCGAATGACGACGAAGTTCTAAATGGAATCCAAACTCGAAAAGCCTATGGAAGTAGTGCCACGAAGTCATCATTTGCAGTACTCTACGCATTGGCAGAACAAGATCATCGAGAAGAAACTCCCTCACCTGATCAATTGACGATCGAACATGTGATGCCACAAAAACTAACTGATAAATGGAGAATTGCATTAGGAGACAATGCTGATGAAATTCACAAACGCTACGTTCACTGCTTGTCTAATTTGACTTTAAGCGGCGATCACACCAATTCTGAAATGGGTGTAAAACCATTTAGCCAGAAAAAATCTGTATATGAAAGGAGTGCAATAGGGATCACGCGACAACTTGCAGAATTCGATGATTGGAATGAGAGAACACTTGAGCAGCGTTCTGAAGATTTAGCTCATCGAGCATTGAAGCGATGGCCATGGCACGAACAGGATACTGCTGAAGACGGAAAACAACACTTTACCAGTGGACTGCGATGGCGATTTGAATCGGGGCCTTGGCGAACAGAAGACGCAGCAAGTCAGATGGTCTTGAATGTTGCTGGAACACTTTTAAGCCACGATTCCTCAAATGTTGAAAATCTCTCTGGAGAAGCGATTATTCCAAATATTCACTTGGCTAGTGTCTATCCACCCGGCTCTAAAGTCGGATCACTAACTATGCGCACAATACCAGGACATAAACAATTTGTAATGTGTCCATATATGCGGGACTATCCCACTAGTGCAGAGCGCTGTCGGGAAATGGGCAAGCGATGTAACATCAGTATTGACGTGGAAGTTTCAGAGACAAATGAATACCAATCATTCTGGAAGCTGCTTAAGGAACAGACCGGTGGGCTTCCTGGACAGAAAGATACCTGGCGAGGCCCATCTCAATGGACAACGTCCTTTAACTCGTATGGTGATTGTATTGGAATTTACATAGGAAACCCCGAGTTGATTTGGCTATATGTCCGTGCAGGAGAAAGTCAACGATCGCCAGAAAGATCAGAACGAATGAAGCACTATTCTTGGCTGATCCAAAATCAGATGGCAGATCAATTTCTTGCAGACGATATCGAGAAAAACAGTGATAAAGGGTGGACAATCACGGTGCAAAATAATTGGATAGGCGATGACGAAGATTCATGGCCAGAGGTAGCCGACTGGATCAAACAACAGCAGGAAAGGCTACAAATCATTATTACTCTCAATTGAGAAACCAATTGTGTTGTTTTGTACGCTAACCCTCAGATTTCAGTGTACCGTGGGCAGGTACTATTTGAAGTTCAGTGTGCCGCGAGAGTGAGTCGAAGTCTCTGTCTCTATGCAGTACTGGAACTTCGGCGCGGATGGCTACTGCAGCAATGAGGCAATCAATTAATCTGCGCACCTGATCTCCACTCGCACGGCAACGCCGATACAGCATCGCCGCATCATCATAGTGAACAGGTTCAGTGGGAAGGACGATTGCTATTGCAGTCAATCGACGTAATGCCGCGAAGTGTCGTTCACTTTGCGCTCCCGCGAGCAATTCCATCCGAATCGGGTCGCAAATTGCAATGTCACCGCTAAACGTGGCATCAACTCTTTCGCAAACAGTTGAGCCTGTATCGCGAAGAAACTCGACCCACGCTGATGTATCAATCAAAATCAAAATTTACGATTGCTACGCATTTCATCAAGTTCGCCAACCCAACCCGAGCCGCGCATGCTGCGGGCTTCCTCAACACTTAAGGGTTCATTTGCAAGTGCGCGGAGCGCAAAGTTTACTGCGTCGCGTTTGGTGGAAAGACGAAATTTATGCATCACAGCGGCACAGGCCTTATCGTCGATATCTATATTTGTGCGTGCCATACACACATCATACACCATCTGAGACAAGATGAAGAAGCGCTTTGTTCGCGACGTCACTGATGAGTCTACTGATTTTTCCAGAAACTGCGGTGAAGTTTATCGACCACCGGTGACATCTAGAATCGTACCGGTGCAATAGGACGATCTGTCCGATAGCAGCCACAAAATTGCTTCTGCAATTTCCTCTGGAAGACCGACTCTCTGCATCGCAATGGTGTGTTTCAATCTTTCAAATCTCTCACTGCCACCGACGCTTTGATGCATTTCAGTCTTAATGAATCCAGCACGAACTGCATTGACGCGAATGCCCTGGGTTGCAACTTCTTTCGCCAGTCCAATTGTAAAGGTGTCGATTGCTGCCTTTGATGCAGCATAGTCGACATAGTCATTTGCCGCACCGAGTCGCGCAGCCCCTGAAGTAAGGTTGATTATTGAACCGCCTTGGCCGTTATGGTCAGTCGACATTCGACGAATTGCTTCTCGCGCACAAATAAATGACCCGACCACATTCACATCAAAAATCCGTTTGATTCGTTGGGAGTCTATGTTCATCACAGGGGATAGAGGAGCGAGAACGCCGGCATTGTTGATGAGCGCGTCAATCGTGCCAAAGTGCTCATCAAGTTGACTGAACATTTGCACGACCTGCTTTTCATCGGATACGTCAGCCTGCAATGTAACCGCATCGCCGCCAGCCGATCGAATTTGGTTAACCACCTCCTCAGCCCGGCGTTTATGTGCAACATAATTCACCGCCACCCTGTAGCCGTTTTGAGCAGCCAATTTTGCTGTGGCCGCACCTATGCCTCTGCTACCACCAGTAATGAGTATTACCTTAGCCATTTTGAGCCTGTTATCATGTTCTGTTCCCGGAGTCGGCGAGAATTCAAGATGCGAAAATTTTGCCACAATTCAGAAGCTTTGCGCAAGTCAATATAATATTCATTTCTTCATGCCAGGTTGATCACACCAGCTAACAGGAGCGGCTTTGACTGCGAAAAAACAATTCAATGTGCTATTTCTGTGCACTGGTAATTCAGCGCGTAGCATACTATGCGAGGCTATGCTCAATCACTTGGGTGACAAGCGGTTTAAGGCATTCAGTGCGGGTAGTCAGCCTAAAGGTAAAGTTCACCCGATGACACTGGATATACTGACAAAATTTGGGATTTCCACCGATGAATGTGAGTCCAAAAGCTGGGATGAGTTCGCAGAAGACTCAGCACCTGCCATGGACATCGTGGTGACAGTTTGTGCGAATGCCGCTGCCGAAGTTTGTCCGGTTTGGCCTTCGTCTCCGGTATCTGCACACTGGGGTATGGACGACCCGGCTGCAGTGGAAGGGCCTTCAGAGGCGCAGGAACAGGCATTCGAGCAGACGCTTCGCATAGCCCGCTCCGCAGTTTCCGATCTGGTAAGTACTGTATTGGATGATCCAAGCCCGGAAACACTGGCTGCGCGGATCAATACGATTTCACTGGCACCATCTTGAACTGTTCTAGCTGGTTGAAAGATAGTTTTGACCGTAGTCAATCTCGAGGTCAGAATCAGCTCGCAGTCGTATCGTTGAATCGCGGAAATCGGGAATTTGCCGCCATGTCAATCCAGGTTTTGTGCGTTCTGACGTAAGCCTGTGACGCATCCCGATGAGGCTGATAGTCCCAGGACAATTTTGGATTCTTTGTCATGGACTCGTGAATCAGCAGCCTTGCTTTCTGATTTGCCATGATTTCGTTTCTTATTTGCCCAAGATCCCAGCAGGCAAGAACTTCATTCCGAAATGAATCGGATATTTTCTGATGCGATGGGCTTTGTGCCAGATTATTCAGTTCGTTCGGATCGAGTTTCAAGTCGAACAACTGGGGAGGATCAATGCTACAGTAAACGTACTTATATTGGTCCCTGCGAATCATCACCATCGGGTGAGAGGCGCATTCGGCTGAATACTCACTGACAGCAAAACTCTCATCGTCTGCTCCATCGCGCGTCAGCAGCTTGTGTAAACTGCGACCGTCAATTGAATCATCTAGATCTACAGAACGGTCAGTGCCACCCGATGCCAGCTCCAGCAAAGTTGGCAGTAAGTCCAATATCGAACACGCATTGGGAATCGATGCTTGTTGAATGTCAGGTCCTGCCACTATCAACGGCACCCGGACCGACTGTTCAAAGAAACACATTTTGTACCACAAGCCCCGCTCACCCAGCATATCGCCGTGATCAGCAGTTACGATGACGATGGTATTGTCCAGCATTCGCGTTTGTTCGAGCGTGTTGATAAACTGTCCCACCCAATCATCAACATAGGAAGTATTGGCGTAATAAGCTCGGCGGGAATTGAGCACTGATAATTCAGATGGTGGTGAGACATCTGCCTGCATACCGACCAATAGACGCTGGCTATGAGGATCCTGCAGAATTGAATCTATGTCAAATTGAGGCATGTCAATGCTGTCTTGCGAATAAAGATCCCACCATTTGCGTCCGGCAACATAGGGGTCGTGTGGATGGGTAAATGAGGTGACCAGCATGAACGGTTGTGATTCAGGACTACGTGCATATTCCCAAATTTTTCGGAGTCCTTGAAATGCTGCTTCGTCGTCATACTCCAGTTGAAATGTCATATCGGCAACGCCAGCCTCGTGAACGCTGTCCATATTGTGATACCAGGTGTCGTCTCGCAGATCGGCAACCTCCCAGTTCGGTGTGAACGCATAATCAGCCGGATAGATGTCGGTTGTCAGCCGTTCTGTAAATCCGTGTAACTGGTCGGGTCCGATAAAGTGCATTTTCCCAGACAGGGAGGTGTGATAACCCATGTGTCCCAGATAATGGCAGATTGTCGGAATGGATGAAGAAAACTCAGCAGCATTGTCATACGCTCTGATTTTCCAGGATTGCTGCCCCGATAGCAGCGAGAATCGAGCAGGCGCACACTGAGGATAAGGGGTGTAAGCTGCATCGAATCGACAGCCGCGTTCCGCTAAGCGGTCCATGTTGGGGGTTTTTACGACCCGATGACCATAAGTACTTGTGTAGTGTGGTGCCAATTGATCGGCCATTAGAATCAGTATGTTTGGAGTCTTCATTCTGCTATTGCCTCGATCCAGATTACAAATGTGAAAAGCCTTGAACTTGAACGCGATTTATACAGAAATCAAAGTGTATGCAGAGTGAAAATAACACCACTCTAGTCAAGAAATATCGGTAAGAATAAAGCCACTCAAAATCTGGAAACATTGAAATAGAGAAACTAATAAAAGCTTATTCCTTCGAATTATCGTTCCGAGAAAACGACAAAAAATGAAAGAGATAATTATCGACACTTGTCGCTGTATGAGAGTGTTTTCCAATTGCAAAATGAGTCTGAAATTAACCACGGAGCGGAAATAAACCTGTTAAAAAATCCGTAAAAAAACAGTTGCGTAGCAACAAGGATATGCGCCTCCCAAAAGCGCGCAATTCCTGGTGTTTTTTATGGATTTATTCACAGGTTTATTCTGCGGTGATCGAATAAATCTTGCCAAAATTGAGTTTTTCTCTGCCATCCCATCTCAACCCTGCAGGCGTTGCTGCCGGGCAACCTCACTGAATAATTTCGTCCGCTCATCCTGCAGCCACTGTGCCGCTTCATTATCACTCATCCTCGCAGCCAGCGCATCAAGTTGTTCGAAACTCACCCCCGGTTTCAGATACTGCCATGCCTCCGGCAACGACTTGAGTTTCTCATACGGCGTCTGCACCCGTTCATACGGATAAAGTTTCTTCTGCCGGCCGCGTTCGTCAACCTCTCGTTTGGCAAACAGACACGGCCGATGATAGTTGACATAGACAAACAGACAGCTGCGATTGAATTCGTTCACCGCACCGGCACAATCCTGTGGGATATGCGCATGACCGAGCAGTTTTCGAATCACGTGCCCATTCTTGCACTCGACCAGCGCATTGTCATTGCTGTGCCGGGTGCGCGACTTGGTGAACTCAATGTGCAGTTTGTTCAAAAGCTCTGCCACTTTGTAGTTGATGTATTCACTGCCATTGTCGGTATGGAATCCAAGGATCTCAAACGGAAAGCCGTCAATCAGCATCTGCAGTGCCGGTATCAGATGCCGTTCAGTGATTTTCTCAACTGAAACAACACATTCGAACTGCGTGACCTGATCAACTGCGTTGATGTGATAAAGCCCCTTGCGACCATCCTGATCGCCCTGGTGGACCGTGTCAACGCGCAGATAGCCGGGCTTGCCATCCGGCTGCGGCCGTTTCCGGGTGCCAATGTCAATCTGCCGAGACTGCGTCTTCGCACGCCAGGTGCGCTGACGCTGGTAGCTGGCAGACTTTCTCAGATTGTAAATGTGCGACACCGAAATGGTGGCCAGGCGCCGAAAGCGCTCATCGCCGTACTCGACCCAGGCCCGTTCAAATATTTTCTTCACCGCCAGACCATTGGGCACATCATGCAGCCGGTCCGTTTCCACCAACAGCGCAATGTCCTGCTCCGTGTACCGGCGGGCAAATCGAACGCCGCCGACACGGCCACAACTGACCCGACCCTTGGTTCGATAGCACTTGACCAATCGGGCAACCTGCTGGCGCGAATAGCCGCTGACCTTCATCAGCAAACGAATCACCAGACCGCGCTGCTTCTTCGACAGCTTCGAATAATTGAAACGAATCAAAACACGCTCAATCCATCGATAGCGAGCCGCTTTGCTGTCGATCACCTCAAACACCACTGCCTGAGTACCTTCCAAAAACGCCTGCACGTCTTCCAGAGTCCTGATTTCTTCCAGTTTCATGATCGTCTTCATCCGCCTATGATGAACCCGATCACCTCGGTTTTTCAGACTCATTTCTCGTTGGAAACGGAATCCTGCTTCAGACTCATTTCTCGTTGGACAACACTATGAGTTGCACACACAGGTAATTTGGTGTATGCTAGTAGTTATATCCCTAGTGTGGCATTTTGAATTCAGTTTCCATCAAGATCCGAGTTCAGTGAATCGCCCAAAGTCCGATTCGCTTCCCTGAGTAAACGGAGACGACCTTTTGAGTCGTTTTGCTATTGATTTTGTAAGAAAGTAAGGAGATAGAGCTCATACCGACTTATGTACTCACAGACAAATGTGATGGCTGTATAGGGAAAGACAAAACAGCCTGCATGTACATTTGCCCGCATGATTTGATGCAGCTGGACCAGGACGGTTCGATGACAGGGCATGCAATGAAGGCCTTTAACCAGGAACCTGAACAGTGCTGGGAGTGTTATGCATGCGTAAAGATTTGCCCGCAGCAAGCCATTGAAGTCCGACACTATGCGGATGTGGTGCCGCTAGGCGCATCAGTACAGCCTCTGCGCGGGGCTGAATCGATTATGTGGACCATTAAATTCCGAAATGGCAATTGTAAACGTTTCAAGTTCCCCATTCGAACGACACCAGAAGGATCGGCAGAACCCTACGCCAACAAACCTTCAGCTAAATTTAACGAAATTGATGATCATTCAGTGCTGTTCACCAAGGGAACACACTCCTGCGATATGAGTCAATTTATTCAAAACTAAGTCCGTTAGGAATTACTCATGGCAGAATTTGAGTTCGGTAATCCGGAAATAGTTGAAGAAGAAGTTGACATCCTAATAATCGGCGGTGGAATGTCCGCTTGCGGCTGCGCATTTGAAATTATGCAATGGGCGAAGGGCAAGGACCTAAATATCAAGCTTGTTGACAAGGCTGCGATGGACCGCTCAGGGGCTGTAGCACAAGGGCTTTCCGCTATCAATACCTATATGGGTGAAAACGATCCCGCTGACTACGTTCGATATGTACGTGGTGACCTGATGGGAATCATCCGGGAAGATCTCGTCTACGATGTCGGTCGTCACGTAGACGATTCAGTACACAATTTTGAAGAGTGGGGGTTGCCTATCTGGAAACAGTCAGGTGACGAAGGCAAGATGTTGACCGAAGGTGGCAAACCGGTACGTTCTGGTCGCTGGCAGATCATGATCAATGGCGAATCTTACAAGTGGATTGTTGCAGAAGCAGCCAAGAAAGCGCTGGGTGTCGACAACATTAACGAGCAGGTCTTTATCGTGCAATTGATTACCGATGCCAATGATCCCCATCGGGTTGCGGGTGCGGCAGGTTTTAGCGTTCGCGACAATAAAGTATTCATCTACAAGTTCAAATGCTGTTTACTCGCCGCAGGTGGTGCAGTTAACATTTTTCGTCCCCGTTCAGTGGGTGAGGGCACTGGCCGTGCTTGGTACCCGGTCTGGAACGCGGGATCGACTTACTCAATAGCAGCAGAGTGTGGCGCACATCTGACATTGATGGAAAATCGATTTGTCCCGGCGCGATTCAAAGACGGCTATGGTCCAGTAGGCGCATGGTTCTTGTTGTTTAAGGCTCAGGCGATGAATGCGTTTGGTGAAGATTATCAAGTGAAGAATTACTCCATTCTTGCCGATCACGGCTACGATGAATACGCCAATGGCCCGAAGATGGGTACGTGTTTGCGTAATCATCTGATGATGAAAGAAATTCGCGAAGGCCGCGGTCCAATTTTCATTGATACACCAACTGCAATGGCAAAGCTGGCGGAGACAATGACACCTCAGGAAATCAAGCATCTTGAAGCTGAAGCCTGGGAGGATTTTCTGGACATGACGATCGGTCAGTGTGGTGTTTGGGCTGGTGAAAACATTGAGCCGGACAAGGAGATGTCTGAATTAATGCCGACAGAGCCTTATCTTCTCGGTTCGCACGCTGGTTGCGCGGGAATCTGGTGCTCAGGACCGGAAGACTTGCCCGGTACACCCGATCACTATCACTGGGGATACAACCGCATGACCACTGTCAAGGGTCTGTTTACTTCGGGTGACGGAGTTGGTGCGTCAGGTCATAAATTTTCTTCAGGCTCGCATGCAGAAGGTCGAATCGCCGCAAAGTCAATGGTCAAGTTCGCGCTGGACAACAAGGACTGGAAACCAGAACTGAATCGAACTGTTGAGGATATTGTTGAGGAAATTTATCGGCCGGTCAAAACCTACCTTGAGCATAAAGACTACACGACTGCGATTGATATCAATCCGCATTACATTACACCCAAGATGTTTCAGTTCCGGCTACAGAAAATCATGGATGAATATGTGGCGGGTGTGGCAACGTGGTACCAGACGAATGGCAAAATGCTTGAAATTGCGGAAAAGAAACTGGAAATGTTGCGTGAGGACTCGTTGAAAATGCGCGCGAAAGATCTTCACGAGCTGTTGAGAGCATGGGAAAACTACCATCGCTTAATCGCTGCATATGCTCATATGAAGCATATTCAGTTTCGCGAAGAGACGCGTTATCCCGGTTATTACTATCGAATGGACTTTCAGGATATTGATGATGAAAATTGGAAGTGTTTTGTCAATTCCAAATTCGACCGGAAGACTGGAGAGTGGACGGTCTGGAAAGAACCCTATGTTCAGATGATCAAATCTGCGGATGATGAGCCGATAGGAATTTCAAATCCCGCGGCGAATGTCTGAGATTGAGTAAAAAGAGGGGAAACACGTTACCCCTTTTTACGGACGAGTTTTGAAATCTAGATTGGCAGGTTAACAGTTGGAATCAGGTAGCGGATTGATTCTTCTTATTGTAGGTGTGATAGTTGGTGTCATCGCCGGTTGCGTTTATTCCAACTATAGAAACCGTAAGAATAACAGTGATGCTAAATTAGCTGCACTACGGGAAGAGTATGACGACTATCGTGCCAACGTTCGCAGTCACTTTATCGACACGGTTTCTGCCATCAGCAAGATAGACGAACAGCAAAAGGAGTTATATCGATCAGTCGCTTACGGTGTGAATGAATTGTGTCGTCCGGAAGACGGAAAAGAAGATTATTTTCTTGAGCAGACGATACAGACTTTGGGTGAGTTAGAGCCACCAAAAGAAGATAAAAAAGACTCACCAAATTTCAGCTGAATCAACACACGACGCAATGGCTTCACAACGGAGGCCGAGTCTTTGATCAGTCGCTTGAAACCCCCTCAGGTGGCGGCTTGTAGTGTATTGGAAAGGGTGTTACAACACCTTTTTCATCGGTCAGGTGAACTTTTGCCGCACCTTCTTTTTCAACCTCATCAATCCGAATCACGGAATGAATGGGAATGAACGTTCGGCTGACCCCTCCAAACTGACTCTTGAGTTGTTCTTCTCCAGGATTGACAACTAGTTTTGATTGTTCACCGAAAACGAGGTCTGCAATCTCGATAAATGCATACATATCGCTTTGTAACACCTGTCGGGCATACAGTTCGTACACCTTCGACTGGTTATGAAAAACGACACGATACATCTTTTTCTTTTTAACTGCCATAACCGCAAATTCGGACTCAAACTCAGGTTGGTTCGGTAATTCAATTATATATGGACACCCTTAGTCCGAATTCAAGAGAGTTGTGGTCTGCTGTGGTTCAGGGGGTAATTACTAGCGATTAGGTGATTCCAAAATAAAGGGAAACTAAGTGGAGTCAGCAAAAAATCCAAACCAAATGATTGCCGCTGGAACGATTAACCATAGTAGACCCTTGATCAGGAAAAAGAGAAAGACGACGATTCCAAGTTTCCTGAAGCGCTTCCTGCCAATGCGATTGAACAGTGCTTTCACAGAACTCTTTCTGCTGAAATCAAAAATTATTACCTTTAGCGCGAACTTCGCTCAAGCGCTTATCTGAATTCTTCATCATTCTGAAATTATGTACGATTGAGGAATGGAGACAAATGTTTGACCACACTTTCAGGATTATCCATGTGACAGTGATGGCCCCCTTCAATATCAATGATTCTTGCAGTTTTCAAGTATGATTCTCGTCCAACGAGATCTGGCCACTGCTTGAGAATTCCGCTGTTTGATCGAATCAGTAAGGAATCGCACTCGATCTTACTCAAATAGGCGCGGACGTGATCTTCCGTGAGGTAGACTGGAGATGGCATGGTGAGTCGCCGGTCAGTCCGCCAGATATAGCCATCTGGTGTTTTAACGATGTTGCGCGTTGCTATGAGTGCTGCAGCATAACTTGATAGATCACCCGCCCGTTGTCGGGCTATGGCAGCTTCTTCAATGGTCGCATAAATTTTAGGAACCGATGCTGATTTACTTGTGCCGGTGATATGACTTCTAAGTTGGTCAGATATATTCTCTGGCGGCGCGGTAACTGGGACTAGGCCTTCGACCATTGCAAGACGCTTGATTCTTTCGGGTACAGTGGCAGCGATCATCGCTGCCACTCCAGCTCCTAATGAGTGACCCAATAAAGTGAACTGTTCGAGTCCCAATTCATCTGCTGCTAGAATGACATCAGCAGCATAATCTACAAAATGATAGGCGTTGGCTCCGGTACGGTGCTCAGACTTACCGTGTCCCGGAAAATCGATCGCGATTAGTCGAATATCGGATAAGAAATTCGCTAGCGGAGAAAAACTTGCTGCATTATCGAGCCAGCCGTGCAGTGCGATCACTGGCGGATCATCGCGGTTATCGGAAATCAGCGCACCCAGTCTTAGGTTTGCTGTTTTGATGAACCCTTCATTTAGTTTCAAACTCATTGAATCTGATCGGTGACGGAATTGATTCGTTGCAGATATAGGTGCATAGTCACGTTCGCTGAAGATGCTCTGTTGATTTTCACTGAAGAGAATTATGAGCCAAACAGGGACTCGCTTACAGATGTAAGGTAATCACTTGAACATACTTAACAGCGGCTGTGAAATGATATCTAGTGTCTGCCAGACCCCCCCCCCCAACCCGATTTTAACCGAGAAATCAGTCGAAGTTGACTAACAGTGAAATCGAACACGACGAACAACCAGATGCCAGAGCGAAATTTGGCGGGTAACGGCCTCAATCAGACAAAATCATGAAATTTGTCGACAGCGGTTCCTCCAGAACTCCCGGATATTTGTTCCAGTAAGGGAGTGAACGGGCTAGGCAGCGTGCAGGCGCTGCCGTCCGGCGAGTCTTTTGCGCTCCCTGTCGCGCAGGATCGTGCCCAGCTGCTTGATGTTGGCCACCAGTACCGAAAGCGCCACGGCGCGGGCAAATGCGTGCCGGCCGTAATCCCGGACCCGGTCCAGTCCGCAGTGCTCTAAATGATTGATCCCAGATTTAACACAGGGATGACTGCAGCGGGCCTCTTTGAACCACCGCTGCTCCTGATACGCCTTGGCCTCGGCGGCACACACTGTTCCAGCAACTCACCGAGCTTTTGCTGATTTGCCGACGAGTGGAAGCCAAAACTAGCAAGCGAGTTGTCCGTCCAGTTGCCTGAGTCTTCAGTAGCGGGCCATTCGTCTCAGCTGCCTGACCATGCTGAGAATCCACAGTTGCATACGGTGAGACACTGGTGTTTGCGCATACCCATATTGATCCGTCTCATAGCGGTTGCAGTTACCACCGTGCGGGGTGGCGGAGCATTGCCAGGTCTTCGGGTCGGAAGTGCTCATTGGGGGAGCCAAAACGGGTGAATGCGCGACCTTTAACAGCGGATTGGCGGTAACAGAAACAACTTTTCTGTCACACCCGGTCACATTGACAGGGACAACCGCAGGACACAGGCAAGGTTTCACTGTGTGTCATGCGGTCACTCGGACAATGCGGACATCAATGCCGCATTGAATAGATTAGCCTTGGGGACTCGGGCAATTGGACGGATGAGAGGCGTTTGCATTGGCAACCTCGATGACCCGTCAAGAAGATATGCTGCTTGATTTTGTCAAGTTATGTTCATAAGTCCTAAATTGAAGCATTGATAGCGGCAACTGACGTCAAAAGATATCGTGGCTGGATCGAACATGCAATGCTGCTGTTTCTGTACAACACTGGTGCGCGGGTCTCGGAAGCTGCCCGGGTACGAGTCACAGACTTTTGTCTGGATAAGCAAAATAACCGGCATGCCCTGGTTGTACTGCACGGCAAAGGTGGTAAAGTCCGGTAATGCCCGCTGTAGCCAAGAACCACAAAGATGCTGGCTCATCTGATGGATGTAAACAACCTTCCGATATGTTGTTTGTCAGTCAGCGCAGACAGCCGTACACCCGTTACGGCGTGTATCGTCTGGTCGAACGCAATGCCCAAAAGGTGGGCTGTTTAGCCGATCGGAAAGTAACCCCACACTGCATCCGGCGCAGCAGTGTCTGTCATCTTCTTCGGCGGGAGTTGATCTCTACACAATCCGTGCCTGGCTGGACCATGTCCGTCTTGACACCACCAATATTTATGCGGAAATCGATTTCGAGAAGAAGCGCGAGGCCATGGAGCTTTGTGATGCTGCTCCGGCCAAAACGAAACAACCGTGGAAGCAAAAAGCAGGGTTGATGGAATATCTTGATTCCCTTTGGTTCGCAATCGATACTCTTTCGATCGAATCAAACTGAGTGGAAAACCGCACGTCTGGTTTGATGAGCGGCATAAAACTGGATACAGAGTATACGGTGTCGAATGAGGCACTAGCTTATGGTGAAAACTGCCAGCAACACTTTCCGCCGCGTCCTACGTCCCACCGCACCAGTTGTCGACTCTACGTGAACCGTGGAAAGATAAACTTCTAAAGCTATGTTTATACAAGGATATTTCTTTTCGTGTGATTTTTATCTGCGGATCAGGGTGCGCTGAAACCGGTTCTAGTGCATTCACGCAATAATATAATATTTGCAATCTTTTTCAATTTCCTTGTTTCCAATTTCTGTTGAAAATAAGGAATTTTTTTTGAGTCGCTATTCATCAATGAATGGTCAGCCTTCTCGTTTTGGAGATTAAACATGTTCAGACAAAACAATTAATGGTCAATACATAAAGAACCACGAAAGACACACACCTATGCAAAGAAGAAAATTTCTCGGGCTGTCAACTTTAGTGGTACCGTATTTACCATTAGCCGGATGTGTTGCACCGAGAGTAGCGCAGCACGGACACAGGTCTTCCTACACAACCCAAATCCTTGAACCGGGAAACAACAATACTGTTTTTCACTGGATCGATGCGACCCTGCAACAGGTTCGCGATCAGCGAGTTGTTCCACCCCGTGCCGCGTATAACTACGGTCTATCTACCGCTGCCGGTTTTTTAGCTGCAAACGGTGTTACGAAATCTTACAGTGAGCCGTTTCGAATTGGAGACGGTCCGTCTGGCGCACACCCGGAAGTTGCCTACGGCGTCGCTTTTTCAATCGCCGCAGCCGAAGCATTCCAGCAACCGTTTGTTCTTGAACGAAATGAATTTCTGAATCGCTTTGCAGACGGCGAAGCAAAGTCACTGGGGGTGGAATGGGGCCGAACTGCGGCCTTCAGAGTGCTTGATCAGCGTACTCGAGACGGATCAGAACCCAGTAAAGTACATTACTATCTTGACGATTATCCACGTCGACAAGATGCTCTTTGCTGGATTCCAACAGGACCGTTTTACGGTGCGACGCCAGGTCCAGCGTTTTCAACTTTCTCACGGGGCTTGTATCCCGGACACGGACGAATCAAGCCGTGGACAATGAAGAGTGGGTCACAGTTTCGTTTATCGGATTTTTACGACCCTGAAAGCCCGGAATTTGCAGAAGAGTTCGACACATTGCGCCGCATCGGTGCGGCACACAGCGAAACCAGAACCGCTGAAGAATCGGAAATTGCGTTGTTTTGGGAAGACGGCCCCTGGGGAATCACACCTCCGGGACATATGCTCTATATCAGCATGCAATTATTGCAGCATCGAGAATTGCCGTTTATTGAATTAGCCAAGGCATTCGCTCTGCTCGGAATGAGCCAATGCGATGCTTCGATCAGTGCTTGGGATACAAAATATCACAACGATATTATTCGTCCTGAAAGTGCCATTCGGGTCATGGCTGAAGATTTCAATAATCCGGATCCTCGAGTATTTCTGGATTCGGGTTGGCGAAGCCATATCCCGACACCGGAATTTCCAGCTTACACGTCTGGCCATTCCACATTCGGAGCAACGGCTGCGGAAATGCTCGGTCTACTGATCGGACAGGACAAAATTGCTTTTTCTGGCAGGTCTCCAGACGAAGTGTTGTGGCCACAATTGTCTGGTGTAACCCGCCGGTGGTCAAGTTTGAGTCATATGGCGGAGGAAAACGGACTCAGCCGAATTTACGGCGGTGTTCACTGGAAACTGGATCACGATCACGCAATGTGGGCAGGCAGACAAATTGCGAAGCACGCCTATGCCAACACGTTTCTGCCGAGAAGTTGAACAATGATCAAGGCAAACAGAATCAGGTGGATTCTACTGAGCTTTGCACTGGCATACGGCATCACCGAGGCAGATGTTCCAGATGAAACACAGACCACCTCGTTGAATTTTGAGCGTCTATCCTCACTGGAAAAGCCGTTCGCTACCCAGATTGGGAATTTCACCGTCGCAGCAAGTGGTGTCTTGGACATCGCTCTGAACCGAGATCGGGAAAACAAAAATTCAAGTACCGACTTCACTGGGAACTTTCAGATCAACGCGCTAACCCAACTGCCAAACCGTTGGCATCTTGGTTTATCCTATTTCGGTCAGTATACGGACCGCGATAATTTAGATTCCGGGTTATCAACCGACAGCGATTATGTGGATAACGCCTCTATATCAATTGGGAGTTATTGGGGCAGGTTTCTAGCTGGGAACGTATCGGGAGTCGTACGGGAGCAAACCCGGCGCTTCAGGGGAGCGGGAAACGCGGACCTGGAGTTTGACAATTTCCTGGGTGAGTTGGATGAGCGGGGAGGCGGCTATGTAGGACGTTTTGGTCCGTGGGTATTCAGTTCTGTAGTTGATGACGAAAGTCATTACGACTTTGGCGCGGTGTATCAACGACCATACGGTACCCGGGATTATCGTTTGACACTTCGATTGAACAAGGGAACGTACATCTCTCCCAATGGAGCAGATCAATACAGCACAAGGGGTATCGGAATAGTTGGAGAATTGGTCTATGGCAGTACAGTTTTCGATTGCGGGGTCGGTCGGGAGAATTTTTCTATCGCTCGTACGTCTGTTGAACGACGCTATGCATCAGTCGGGGTTCGAAAAAAATTCGGGCAGCTGAGTTTCTCTCTGGAGGGTCATTCCGGCCAGATTGCCAACAATAAAGAACGGTCTACTGCTATTGGAATTCAATACGATATTGCGCGTGGCTTGTCTGCCAATCTGGGCTTCAATCAATCTAAAGCCAAAGCAACGGTCAACGATCACGCTTTTATCGATAACAACGACTCATCGAGTACTGCATCGATTCGATACAGTTTTTGACCGATCACTTAGACGCACTTTACGCAGTGTGTTGATTGCTGTCGGCTTCATTCTGCAACGTTGCTTTGTAGTAGTTGATTGCCTGTATCGAGATCATTAATTTCACTTTTGCCTGCCATATCTTCTTGGTGCCTGGTAGCGGCTGTCTTATTGTCGGGCTGAAGCCGGCAATCCTGCCCAACCCCACCACATAGTCCAGAATCGTCAGGTGCGGCGGCGGACGAATCGGACAGTGCCGGTCCACCACCTCATGCAGCAGCAACTGCCGCAACTCCAATTCATCGGCTTCAACCACCTCTGATGCCAATCGTTCATGTTCTGCCTTCGCCACCCGCTGCAAGTCAAACACACGCCAAGCAGTGATTACATCAGGCAGCTGAGATGATAACGGCACCGCTACTGACGACGCAGGCAACTGGACCGACAACTCGCTCGCTAGTTTTGGCAGTATCTTGCGCGCCTGCGCTTCTCATAACTCGCCCTTGCTGTTGCGCCAATCGATCAGCTCGCACAACTGCCTCGCTAATGCACTGCGCGTATAACCACCGCAAACCGATGCAGCCTTGAATCACTCAACCACATTGTTCTCAAATTGTCTCAGACCAATTTGCTTGCGAAATGATTGAATATCATTTCGTCGCCTGTGTTAAGTGTGCCCAAGGGATAGGATGTAAGGATTTTAATTCAATAGCAATGGGAAATCGGTCGTCCGCCGCCATCAAATTTTCTTGTGAACCATTCACTCTATTCGTCTCACATTGACAACTCCCGTCTATAGCGAACAACCGCAGGCTGAATCGATCATTTTTGGCAGTGATTTTTTCCAGTCCATCTATCCATGTGCCGAACCAAAGACACAGAACACTTAGTGTCCGGATAAATACCGGACTGTTTGAATGGGGTGCGATTGAAAGTGAAGCGGAAAAGATAAAATATAGGGACAAGATTCACTGTCCATGGGTTTTGTTCGATGAAGGATACGGTATCAGAAAGGCGTGCGAGGTTGAACAGTTTTTGTGACCAGCATCCTGAGATGGAGAGTCGTTTTGAGGAGATCATGGACTTGATGGAAAGTTCGGGTGATGAGATTGGCAGTATGGATGAGGCGGAAGATCGGATTATTGAGATGTCGAGGGGTCTGAATGCGCAGATGCTCAGCGGCTGGTGTCAGCGTCAGGAGCAGTTGGTGTCGCGGTCACAGGGTCTAGAGCCGGGACTTCGCAGTGCGGGTAAAAAAAACTTCGGTGGGAGACCACGTTCGGGAAGATCATAATTGAAGAGACGCGGTATCGGCGTGGCACTAAGACGGTGAGGGAATTTTCGAAGCGTTTCGGGGTGTCGTGTCGAGGGGTGTCGATGCGGCTGCAGCGAGTGGTGGTTGATTTCGGTGCGGATGCGTCATTTTCTCGGGTCAATGACAAACTGTGCGGGCATTACGGATTTGAG
Organism: Arenicellales bacterium; assembly: GCA_965220665.1. Classification (GTDB taxonomy): domain Bacteria; phylum Pseudomonadota; class Gammaproteobacteria; order Arenicellales; family JAJDZL01; genus JAJDZL01. Next base: position 662,223 of record CBDCQQ010000005.1, on the reverse strand, counting down.
ATGTCTGTCAGCCGCATCCGGGAAGTGGTGTTAAGCCACGGCCAAAGGATTCTCGGTCAACAGACTGTGCGGGACGATTGGCCCCTGGATGAAGGTGTGGAACAGGTGATTGCGCAGACCGATGGGAGCATGGTGCCGGTGGTGGAAACGGACCCTGAGGCGGCCGACAGACGCAGGGGCAAGGTGTTGAAATGGCAGGAGATTCGGCTGTGTCTGGCGCATCGTGTGGACAGTTTGCAGATTCACTATGGCGGGAATTTCTCCGGTGGCGTGGAACAGACAGGGCAGTGGCTGTATGACTGTGTGCGGCGTGCCGGATTCGGCCGTTCAACGTCGGTTCATGTGGTTGGTGACGGTGCGGGGTGGATTCATCGGCAGGTTGAACAGCGTTTCGGTGCCAATGGCGCTTTCCTGGCAGACTTCATGCATCTGAGTGAGTATTTGTCGGCGGCTGGGAAAAGTTTCTGCGCGGATGCGAAAAGGTGGCTGAAATGTCAGCAGGCCCGACTCAGGGACAATCAGGCGAAGCAGGTGCTGTTAGAGTTAAAGCCGCATCTGGAGTCCTCTGAGGTCGATGAGGACAACGCACCGGTACGCAAGGCATATCGGTATTTACACAACCGTCAGGATCAGGTGGACTACCGAGGTGCCCGCGCACACAAATTGCCGATTGGGTCGGGCGAGATTGAATCAGGACACCGCTATGTGATCCAGGCGCGTCTGAAGCTGGCAGGCAGCTGGTGGAGTCCCGATAGTATTGATCGAATGCTGGCGCTTCGGCTGTGCCGGGCAAATCAGGAATGGGACGATTATTGGAACTGTGTCACCCGGCGGGCGGTGTGAGAGATGCCAGGAATCCCGCGCTTCACTTTCAATCGCACCCGCTTGAATGCTGGATGCGGACTCATCGAAAAGTCTCGTAGTACAATAGTTCGTCCACGAATGCGTCAAGTGGAATGATTGACAGATATCGGTGAAACTATGGCTCAAGAACAAAAAAATGTCGTTACTCTACCCGCGAGGGCAGTTGACAAAAATTCCGTAACCATGACTGACAATCGCACTGGTCAGTCATACGAATTTCCGATTCTTGACGGCACGGAAGGCCCGAGTCTTATCGATATATCGAAAATGTACGCCAAGACGGGTATGTTTACATATGATCCTGGATTTACATCAACGGGTTCCTGTCAGTCAGGCATCACATTTATCGATGGTGAAAAGGGTATTTTGCTCCATCGAGGTTATCCCATTGAGCAGCTGGTTGCTGAAGCGTCATATCTGGACGTCTGCTACCTGCTGTTGCACGGAGAGTTGCCCGCCCAGATTGAAAAGCGCGAGTTCGAAAAATCAATCACCATGCATACGATGCTGCATGAGCAATTGACATCATTCTATCGCGGCTTCAAACGTTCCGCTCATCCGATGGCAGTCATGGTTGGTGTGGTCGGTGCTCTATCTGCGTTTTATCATGAAGATACGGATATCCATGATCCACTTCAGAGAATGATTGCCGCCCACAGACTGATCGCAAAGATGCCAACCATCGGTGCCTTTGCATTCAAATATTCCCTGGGCCAGCCATTCATGTATCCAAAGAATGAATTAAGTTATGCGCAAAACCTGCTACGTATGATGTTTGCCGTACCAACTGAGGACTATGAAATCAACCCCATTTTTGCGCGCGCAGTCGACCGTATTCTGATTCTTCACGCTGACCATGAACAGAACGCTTCAACGTCGACGGTACGTCTGGCAGGTTCATCTGGTGCCAATCCATTTGCATGCGTTGCTTCAGGTATCGCATCACTGTGGGGTCCGGCTCATGGTGGAGCAAACGAAGCAGTGCTCAACATGCTGAATGATATTGGTCATAAACGAAACATTCCGAAGTTTATTGCCAGGGCAAAGGATAAGAATGACAGTTTTCGTTTGATGGGATTCGGGCACCGGGTGTACAAGAACTTTGACCCACGTGCCAAAGTCATGAAAGAAACATGTCACGAAGTGCTGAACGAATTGGGAATTGAAGATCCGGTATTGCCTATCGCTCTGGAATTGGAGCGCATTGCTTTAGAAGATGAATATTTCATTGAGAAAAAGCTTTATCCGAATGTTGATTTTTACTCTGGCATCATATTGCGGGCATTGGGTTTTCCAACACAGATGTTCACAGTGCTGTTTGCCATTGCTCGAACAACGGGCTGGGTCGCACACTGGAAGGAAATGTTTACCGGCGATGACAGTCAGAGAATCGGCCGCCCGCGTCAGCTCTATATCGGGCCCAAGAAACGGAATTTCAAAAGAGTCGAAAACCGAAAAAAATCCATGCCGGACTGGCTGAAAATGTGGGGAGGCAGAAACGGGTGAGTCCGTTCAGTCGCCTAAGTGAGGGTGAGTCCGTGAGCCTGTAAGGATTTCACGATCAGGCACCGAAAACGATAAACCATCATAAAGATCGCGACAGAGCAAGCCACACCCACTGACCACATGAGTCCGGTTGGGCCAGCACCCATGTGAATTCCGAATAGCCATGCAAATGGAATCATCACTACCCAAAACGCGGCAATCAGGGTGCGCGTGATGAACCACATGTCCTGGTATCCCCTTAGCACACCAACACAGACCGCTTGAAGGCCATCTAGAACCAAAATAAATGCCGCGGCGATCACCATTGGAACGGCAATTGTTAAAACCTCCGGGTCCTGGCTGTAAAGCCTGGACAGGAATTCAGGTGCAGCAAAAAATAGCACTGCAATCAAACTCAGAGAAATTGCACCTAGAATCATAGCTGTCCAACCGGATAGAGCTGCTTTTTGTGGGCTGTGCTGACCCAGAAAATTAGCCACGCGAACAGTGGCAGCCATTGAATAGCCCAATCCGATCATAAACGCAATGGTGATAAGGTTCATCCCGATTGTCCAGGCTGCGGTTTCAAGCACCCCCATATAACCGGCAAACAGTGTCATAACCAGAAATGATGCGGATTCCATACCATGGCCAAGTGCTGTTGGATAGCCAAGTTGGCGAAGATTCTTTGAAAATTCCCGAAATTGGCGTAGCTTCCCGACAATGCCGTAGCGGATTCTATCAACAGCGTAAAACACATAACCCAATAAAATCAGAAAGCCAGCCCAGCGAACAATACTGGTCGCGAGTGCAGCGCCTTCTGCACCCATTGCGGGTGCACCATGATTGCCAAAAATGAACACCCAGTTGAGATAGAGGTTCAGCAAATTTGAGCCCAATGTGACAACCATTGCAGGTATCGGTCGCTGCAATCCTTCAAGCAGTAAAGAGGTTGTGATGAAGCAAAGAAGTCCAGCCAGTCCCAGGCCGTGCATGGCCAGTACCCGTCCGGCTCCGACTGATAACTCTTCACTTTGGCCGACCAGACGGAAGAAGTACTCACCATACAGCATGAGAATTCCGAGCGAAATTCCGATAGCAAGTGCGTGCACCAGTCCGACACGCCAGATCGCACCGCAATTTGCAAAATTTCCATTCCCTTCATAACTTGCTGTCAGAATTGCAACAGGCAGTACCGATCCAATTCCTATGAGAATCAGCGAAACATGAAGCCCGTTTGCAAGTCCATAGAATGCAATTTCCCTAGTACCTGCATAGCCACACATTGCAACATCAACGGTGATGATCAGTATTGCGCCTGCACGGGCTAGTAGCACGGGTGCTGCAAGGCGAATGATAGGCCAGAGTTCGAGCTTGGAGATGACCAAAGCAGTGGTTTTTATTTTGTACGGAATGACGTGGTGCGAGAATAACGCAAAAACGCACATTGTACGATTTATTCCAGGTGCGTGAAACTGACAGAATCGCAAGCCCCACTTGTGGGTAAGGCTTGCTTGTCGGCTTTCCTGAAAGTTTGGTTAGACACCAGTTGTGCCACAAAAACTGACGTCAAACGGTGCTTGAACTCTTTGCGTCTACTGAGCGGATATTGAGATTACCAATTTTTTTCGGATCATGAGTTGATGCCATTCAAAGGCTGCTATAGATTTCCGACTCTGGGTGAAATGCCAGCCACGCAAAAGCAAAGTGTACGCCATTGGTGACATCGACTAATTCCTTACCGTGCAGCGGCCCGGCGACAGCCTGTCCGAAAAGATTCCATTGCGATCCAGTCTGCACGTCATAAAAGTTCCCGTCGTCACGTTTTTCAAAATCCAGCTGAAGTTCATCTAACTGACGTCTAAAGACAGTGGCAGAAGGGATGATTCGTGAGTCTGCAATACTGCGTTCATCGAGTGCAGAGGCAGCGTCGTCCATGCTGAAAATTACAATTGAAACACCGTTAAACCTGTCATTAATGACAGGCTCTTCGTCAAAAACGGAGAATGGATAAACCCGATGTTTACCATTGACTGATACATTGACGACTCTTTCCATAGCGGGCAGACGCGAGTCCGCGGGATCGCTGAGTAAAAAAGGAACGTTGTTGATGTCATCGTAGCCGCGGTATGGGTTGTCTCCATAGTTTCTTCTGAAACCTGTGTCCCTGGACAGTACCTGACCTTCAGAATAAGCTAGGGCGAACTGTTCAAAGGACGTAATTTGAGATGGCAGTAAATCCAGATCAACCCCTGCATAGTGCCCAACGATACCACTACCTGTTATTTGCTGCCACCAGGACTCAGACTGCCGGTCATACATTACCAGATCACTTTTTCGTAGATTTCCGGTTGTACCGAAGTCAAGTATTTCACCATCAAGATTTCGGTCAAAAACGATGGATGCATTGCAAAGCGGACAGAATGTCACGGCGACGAATCGGTCGTTTAGCATGTCATTAACGATCTCGTGCCAGATCAGAATCTGTAGAGGATAGGCTTTGGCCTCACCCAAAATATCCAAAACAATGACTGGCTCTCTAAGATTCAGCCATTCCATAGCGGATTCAACTGATACAAATTCTGGATGATCAATTGACGGAATGCCATCTTTCGGAGGACCGCCTGATCGAATTTCGGAGAGTTCGATTACACTGTTTTCGAAGTCCGTATTTGGCCAGTCCTTGAATCTAGGAGAAGTCTGTGCCTCGAGGGTGGGAATCGCGATCCAGAAGATTGCGAATGTTAGAATCAACGACAGAATGTGAGCAGGGTGCATTAGTTTGAGTTCGTTTTTTTTGTTCATCTTGGATTTCCAGAAAATAGTTGGCTAGTAAAACAGACTGGTTTTTTGTCTAAATGTTCTGTTATCCGTGCATTGTCCCGAAAAAATTATTCTTGCGCAGTTCAAACTGGTTCGCGATTCGACATTTTCAGCATCGCCAGTGGGCCAATCATAACAATAACACCGAGTGTTAGAAATGCCGCACCCCAGGCGGTAGGACTATGGCCGCCGCCAGCCAAGTCGAGTACCACACCAAAAATTATGGGACCAATGAACGCGCCAACAAAACCAATCAGAGTATGTACAGCCATGGTTGTGCCTCGAACTCTGGCATCTGCTGAAGCAATGACGGCGGATGAAATTGATGCGGAATCAGCGATCGACAGGATTGCATAAAGACACACCAGACACAGAATCAGAATCATTGACAGTTGGCTGGAGAAACCAAGAGCAATCCCGGTCAGCACAGCTAACAGCATGACCGAAATTATGACCTTGATACGATTTATCCGACCCGCAATTTCATTGACAATCACACTGAACGGTTGGGCGATAAACGTGGCACACGCGACAATAAAGGCCGGATTCCAGTTGCTGCCAAAAGTCAGTAAATCTCGACCCGACATCGCAAAAACCAGAAAAGTAACTGTCCATGACCGAAAAACAAACAACTCCATGTTGTGCACGCTGTAGGCAATGCTGAATCCGATTGCCTTACGATTTTTAAACACCGGTTTAAGGTCTGGTAGCAAAGTAAACTTTTCGTTGGCCCGAAGTGGTGATGACTGTGGGAGAAACAAAAGTGCGATGAAGAACGCCAGCAGAGCTCCGATCGAGGAAGCAGCAAAGCTGTGCTGCCAAATCATCATATCCGCCAAAAGACCGGCAGTCAGAAACGACACAGCAACACCAACACCAAAACACATGGTGTAAACTGCGACAGTTCTACTTTGAAGGTGGTTAGGTACTGCATCGACCAGAGACTTGAGTCCTGGCATGTAGGTACCGGCCAATGCAACTCCCTGAACAAAGCGCCAAAAGCTGGCGGTGGCGACACCCGTATTAAGAAACGCAAATCCCAAAGGTGCAAGCATTGTTAATGCCATCGAATAGAGGTAAATTATTCGGGCATCAATACGGTCTGTTAGGGGTACGAGTAGAAAAACACCGAGCAGGTAACCTCCAAAGTAAATCCCGGCCACCCAACCGATTTCAGTGTTAGAGGCTGCCCACTCAATTTGTAAGGTCGGAATCAGTGTAGGATATACCGCGAACGGCACCATACCTAGGACGTGAGCAACACAGATCAACGCGATCGTAATTTTCAACCGCTGCATGGAAAGTGCTTGTCTGGATGGTATTGGTGAATTCGCGGGTTATTGATCGACGTGAAATCTGAAGTCATGGCATGGGATCAAAGTTGTTGGCGTAATTATCCTACGCTTTGTCACCTTTAGAGGACTATGGATTGTTGGTAGGATTCGCTCTTGCAGAAACGATTGACAAAGCCGATTGTCATAAAATAGAAGAAAGCCAGTCCGCCCGGTCTTTTGTCTGAATCCAAACGCCTGAACTTTCATGTTAACGAAATTCCTATTTACGATCGCGGTGATCGTGGTTGTTTTGCTTGTTTACCAGGCTCGATTCAGGCCCGTGTCCCAAGCTGTACAGAAAGCGAAACACAGCACTGCTTTTCCGAACAAACCCTCAAAATGGGTGGTCTATACAGTGGCGGGTATCCTCGCGGTGTCCTCCGGAATTGTCTACTTCTTCAAGTGGCAGTCTGATAACACGATACTCACCATACGCGTAATCAATGCTCAACAGGAAGAACCATTCAGCTATAAGGCGCGTCAAAAAGACATCAAGGGCCGAACATTTACTACTCTTGACGGTAGGGTGGTGACATTAGGTGCGTCAGACAGAATCGAATTAATTGATGATTGAGTTTAGATCGAAAAATCGGACTTAGGTAAAGACATGCAGATCACTATTGGCCTGATAGGAATGTCGATTTTTGTCACTCTTTTGAGTGGTTTTGGTGAGTCTGCCGTAATCGTAACCAAGACGCTGATCACCGCCTCGTCATTCGGGGTATTGGATGAAATTCGATCAGGTGAGCTGTGGCGATTGATCACGCCCGCATTTATTCATTTCGACATCTATCACTTAGTTTTCAATTTGCTGTGGGTCTGGGTTTGTGGTGGAGCAATCGAAAAGCGCCGCGGATGGTTGGTTTACCTGTTCATTTTTGCAGTCGCTGCATCAGTTTCCAATTTGGCGCAATATTGGTATTCCGGACCGGCATTCGGTGGTATGTCTGGCGTTGTGTACGCATTCGTGGGCTATATTTGGATGCAGATGAAGTTCAATCCCATCGGTTATGCTGGAGTGATACCAAGAGCCGTCATACCGTTGATGATGATCTGGTTTATTGCCTGTTGGCTCAATCTAATCCCGAATGTGGCCAATATTGCTCACACGACAGGACTGATTCTAGGAGTGATTTGGGGGCGAGTTGATGCCATGATTGCGTTTAATCGCTATCGGGCACTCTGACAATGCGTTTTTTCCTTTTACGATCAGGATGTTCTGGTCTGGTCCCTCTGCTCGGTTTATTGTGGTCTCTTTCTGCACTAGCCGATTCTCAATTTCTGCCACTACCAGGCGCTCCCGAAATGCCGATGGAAATTCGACAGGCTATTGATCAGGTTTGGAAATCCCGAGGTACAGACCACGAAATTCGAACCAAGCACCTTCAGGAGGATGGTACGCCCCATTACGCCAATCGTCTGATATTGGAATTGTCCCCCTATTTGAATCAGCACGCTCATAATCCCGTCAACTGGCATGCCTGGGATAAAGAAGCTTTCGAGCTGGCTAGACAGCTTGACCGCCCGGTGTTAATTTCGATTGGTTATTCTTCGTGCCATTGGTGTCACGTGATGGAAGAGGAAAACTATGACAATCTAAAGATTGCCAAGCTGCTGAATGAGCACTACATCGCCATCAAAGTGGACCGGGAAATCAATCCCGATGTTGATGAACTTTATTTGCTTGCAGTCCAGATTATGGGCGGCAATGGTGGCTGGCCTCTGCATATGTTTGTCACACCAGAGGGCAAACCTTTTCTCGGACTGGTTTATGTGCCACCTGAAGATTTCGAGGTATTGCTGAACGAGGTACATTTGGTTTGGAAAAATGACAAGGCGGAGCTCGAAAAAATTGCCAACCAGGTAACCGAGGCGGTCCAGTCATTTGGTGCGACATCAAGTCAGGATATAGAGATTGGAAAACTGCAAATAGACCATTTCGTTACCGAGCTCTTTTTGGAAGACCAGGCGCTTGATGAGTTTTCGCCGCCAAGCTCAAAATTCCCATTGGAATCAGAACTGTTTCTGTTGTTGGATGTTGCGATTCGGGACAACAATGAAACTGCGTTGCAATTGGCAGAAAACAGGCTGACTGCGATGGCGATGGGCGGCATCCGCGATCATGTTGGAGGCGGGTTTCACCGCTATTCGGTCGACAATGAATGGTTGGTGCCGCATTTTGAAAAAATGCTCTACAACCAGGCGCATCTGGCCCGAGCTTACCTTAAAGCTTTTGCACAGACTGGAAAGAAATTGTACAGACGGGTTGCGGAGCAGACTTTGGAATATGTGCTGCGGGACATGCGAGGTGAACAGGGACTGTTTTGGTCAGCAACCGATGCAGACAGCGAGGGACGTGAAGGAACATTTTTTCTCTGGACAGTGGATGAAATCGTCGAATCGGTTGGCACTGATGCTGAAATTGTGCTCAATCACTATGGTGTGACTGAAGCTGGCAACTTTGAAGGAAGTAATATTCTTTTTCTCTCCGAACTCCCAGAAGACCGTGCGTCCGCGGCCGAAATTGATGTCGAATCTTACCTCGACAAACTATCGGTAGGTGTTGAAAAGCTGCGAGCCTCTCGAGACCTCAGGCCCAAACCCTATCTTGATGACAAGGTGATCACGGCATGGAATGCCATGATGATCACCACGCTTGCCCAGGCTGGTTCAATTTTGGAAGAATCGCGATACTTAAATGCCGCAATCACTGCTGCAGAACGCCTCTGGATGCATGCCTGGGACCCGAACGAAAAGCATCTTTTTCGGATTTTACGCGACGACAGACAAAGCGAATCCGGTAAACTCCGAGATTATGCCTATTTATCTCAGTCCATGCTTACCTTGTATGATGAAACTGGTGACGATTTGTGGCTTAAGCGGGGTCAGTCTGTAGTCGATTCGATGGTGGAGAAATTCTGGGACCGGCAGAAAGGTGGTTTTTTTTCAGTTACAGAAAAAGATGCGGCAGATTTGATTGCCAGACACAAAGATCGCTTTGATGAATCTCTGCCATCCGGCAATTCTGTTGCGGTAAGTTCGCTGTCCAATCTGTATCGCCGTACGGGTCAGCATATTTATGCCCGACTTGCGGATCAACTTTTCCAGACTTTCGCAGCAGAAATTGTGCAGATTCCGACGAGCTACGGGTATGCACTGAAAGCCTTGCAGGATCATCGGGCCGGGTCAATTGGCCCTTTGGAATTTGCTGGTTCTGGTAGTGTTAGAGCTACGGTTCGCGCAGTGGGTCGGAGCGACAACCAAATACAGACAATCGTCGAAGTGGCCCTTGCAGATGACTGGCATGTTCAGTCTAATCAGCCATTGGTTGATAACTTGATAGCCACACAGGTCTCAAGTGTGTCTGAAGATTGGCAGTTAGAAAATGTGACTTATCCGCCGGCAGATGAAGCTTATCTATCGTTTCAAACGGACCCGCTATCGGCCTGGAGCGGGACAGTACAAATTCCGGTTGAATTCAAAGCATTGGGCGAGCCTGACAGTGCTCTGCAACTGAATCTTCAACTGCAGGCTTGTAATGACGAGTTATGCCTGTTGCCAGAAAACGTACAGTTGGAATTGCCGCTGGGTTTAGTCAGGGGCTAAGGGCAACCAGACCGCCATCGATTAATATGTTTTGCCCGGTTATATAACCTGCGTGAGTACTGCAAAGAAAGGCGCATAGTGCACCAAATTCGTCCGGTGAACCGAAGCGTCTAGCTGGTATGTGCTGTTTGCCTTTCTCCAGCAGGTCTTCAATTGATTCGTCAGCTTCAGTGGCGGCTCGCGTCATGCTGGTACGAAGTCGGTCGGTGTCAAAGCGGCCTGGCAGAATCGCATTGACAGTGACATTGAAAGGGGCCACCTGCCGCGATGCGCCAGCAAAAAAGCCAGTCAGGCCTGAGCGCGCGCCATTGGACAGGTCAAGGTGTTGTATTGGCGCTTTCACAGATGATGACGTTACATTGATGACCCGTCCAAATCGTCTTTCAATCATGCCGTCAATGACGCGCTGGAAGAGATCAATCGGCGTGAGCATATTGTTGTTGAGGGCGGAATGCCAGTCATCCAGAGTCCATTCCCGAAAATCGCCAACCGGCGGTCCACCGGCGTTATTGACGAGGATATCAAGATCGGGTGTTTCGTTCAAAGCCTTGTCGCGGCCTGATTCTGTCGTGATGTCGCAGCAAATGCTGGCAACGTCTCCCTGGGCAATGGCTTCTATTTCACGCTGGGCTGCTTCCAGCGTATTCGGATCCCTGCCGTTAAGCCAGACGTTTGCGCCTTCTGCAGCCAAGGCATGCGCGCAGCCCTTGCCGATACCTTTGCTAGAGGCGCACACCAATGCGTTTTTTCCTTTGAGACCGAGTTCCATATTGAAATTCTCCTGTGATGTCAGGGACTGAAATTACAGATTAAATGGCTAGTGCTGCCAACAATCTCCGGGGAGCCACCTGGGTCGTCGGGTCTGCCGTAGTTGCAACGGTCATGAGTTCGGGCATTCATGAACTTGCCGGGTCGATACACTCCGCGCAGGCGGTATTCATACGCGGTGTCATCGGCTCACTCCTTATTCTTGCGTTCTCGCTACCACACTCAGATTTCAGTATTCGTACCAAACGACTTAAACAGCATATTGTACGAGGGGTGATTGGTGTTATCGCCATAAACCTGGGGTTTTATTCACTCCAAATCCTGCCTCTTGCGACTGTGACAGCACTCTTTTTTACAACGCCACTGTTTGTGACCGCACTAAGCGTCCCAATGCTGAAAGAAAAAGTCGGCATTCGGCGAGCCATGGCATCAATCATCGGATTTTTGGGGGCAATGCTGGTGATTGGTTATCTACCGGAGCCATTGAGCATCAAGTGGTTCGCACCAATTTTTGCATCAGTTGCGTTTTCGCTGACTTTGGTTACGGGCAAACAATTGTCTTCGACCGAACGCCCTGGCACGATCGTGCTCTATTTCTCAACGATATTGGCACTGGGCAGCTTACCGCCTGCCATTATCGTTTGGCAGACTCCCAGCTTGGCAGAATGGGGACTTCTCACCATGATTGCAGCGATGTCGTCACTTCGAAACTATATGGATGTACGGGCCTATGCATTGGGTGATGCACAATTTGTCTCACCTTTTTTGTATACCCGAATCATTTTCATGGTGATCGCTGGCTACTTTCTGTTCGATGAAATCCCGCAGATTTCGGCACTGATTGGCGCAACGATCATCATCATGAGTACGCTCTATATTCTTCATCGGGAAGTAAAAAATCGAAGGCAACAGTCATAAGTGATGGCCTGAAATTGTGATACACCTGAATGCCAAATTGTCGTACCACCAGGGAAGAAGAATTTATGGAAAGCAAGTCAATTGAATCGTTCCATTTAATGTGGAACGATATGGACATGTTGGGCAAATATCCTCGTAAAATATGCATATTATCGTTCCATGCTAATTTTAGATACGTTCCATGCTTATTGACGATCAAGCCATTCTCGACTACATCGCAAACCATCCGAATGCCGGGCGTGAATCCATAAGGCGACAGATTGCCCCGGGGGCGAGCAAACAGACGATTTGGCGCTCTCTCAAGCGGCTCGTGGAGGCAGGTCTTATCGAATCTACCGGAAAAGGCAGGGCCACCGGATACATTCTGGCAGGAGCGTCTGTAGTTCGCTCCCATCTGACAGTGCCCTACAATCAGCGTACTCCCACTTTTTATAATAGGGAATTCATTGACCGCTACATTCCGAACAAGAGCTTCTATCTACCAGAAGCCGACCGGCTGCGCCTCTTCGAGTCCGGTCAACCAGTTCCGAAACCAGCCGCAGGAACGTACGCAATTCAGGTATTGGAACGTTTACTTGTGGACCTGTCATGGGCTTCATCGCGGATGGAAGGGAATACCTACGACATTCTTGAGACGGAACGCTTGGTTCGCCATGGACAGGAAGCACATGGCAAAGATCGAAAAGAAGCCGTAATGATTCTCAACCACAAGGAAGCAATACAGTATGTTGTTGAAAATCTCGCAGAAATTGACATCACTCGGCGAGATATATTCAACATTCACGCTTTGCTCTCTGATGGACTCCTTTCGGATCCGGCCATGGCCGGCAGACTGAGGCGAATGCCGGTTGGTATGGCCCACTCAAGCTATCGACCCCTAGACAACCCTTACACAATCGACGAGGAATTTGAGGTTCTCATTGATAAAGCAACGGCGATCATAGACCCGTTCGAACAGTCATTCTTTCTTCTTGCTCACATTCCGTATCTGCAGGCATTCGATGACATCAACAAGAGGACATCGCGCATTGCTTCCAATATTCCTCTATTGAAAGCCGACTTGGCGCCCATGTCATTTCTTGCGGTGAATGATACCGACTATATCGATGGCCTATTAGGCACCTACGAACTGAACAATGTGTCACTGCTTAAGGAATCCTACATTGAAGGGTATATCGCCTCAGCGGAAAACTATAGAGTGATTCGCGCCGAACTGGAATCGCCGGATAAGGCGGCACTCATCTATCGCGATTTTGTTCGCAGCGCAGTGCGTCATTGCATATTGAAGACAAAAGAGTTTCGCCAGGAAGAAGTCGAGATTTTGGCCTTGGAAGCAGGAATCCCGGAAGAAGATGGCGAACAGGTCGTTCGCTATGTTCAAAATCAAATTCGCGGACTGCACGAGGGTAACCTGATCCGCTACCGTTTGCACGTAAAAGACCGAGTTATGCCCAAAAGTAGTGCGTGACGGGGGTTGAAAAAAAAGCGGCGTATCTGGTTAAATGTAGAAAGCATTTTTACAACCAACCAGAGAGGTACGCCACTATGAGTAACGATAACGTAATTGGATTTGAAAGTCGAGACATTTCACCCGATGTTGTGACCGAATTGGTGCGCACCGGTGCCAGACGGATTCTCGCCCAGGCCCTGCAGCTTGAGGTGGAGGAATTTCTCGCTCAGTATGACGGACAGTATGCTGGCAACGGGCTTCGGGCGGTGGTTCGAAGCGGCAGCCAGCCTGAGCGTGACATTCAGACCGGTATCGGGCCGGTTTCGGTTCGGATTCCGAAGGTCCGCTCGAATACCGGCGAGCCGGTGTCGTTCCGCTCGGCACTGATCCCGCCGTATGTGAGAAAGACGGCGACGGTTGAGGCGTTTGTGCCGTGGCTTTATCTGAAGGGGGTGTCAAGCGGTGAGATGGCTGATACCCTGAAGGTTCTGCTGGGCAGTAAGGCGCAGGGTTTTTCTGCCTCATCGGTCTCCCGCCTGGCGCAGCAGTGGAATGAGGAGATGAGGCGGTGGCAGACGCGCGGCATCACCGGGAAGATCGTTTATGTATGGGCCGATGGGGTGTACTGCGGGCTTCGGGCCGAGGATGCAAAGCTGTGTGCGCTGGTGCTGATCGGGGTTGATGAGTGTGGCCGCAAGCAGTTGCTGGCGATTGAGGACGGGGTGCGCGAATCGACCGAGAGCTGGAAGGGGATGCTGCTGGATCTGAAGTCCAGGGGCATGGATGCACCGAAGCTGGCGGTTGGAGACGGGGCGATGGGGTTCTGGTCGGCATTGGACCAGGTTTACCCTGAAACCCAGGATCAGCGCTGCTGGGTGCATAAGACGGCGAATGTGCTCAACCGGCTGCCGAAGATGCTGCACGGACAGGCGAAAAAGGCGCTTCACCAGATCTGGATGGCAGACACGCGCGAGGCGGCGCATGAGGCGTTTGATCGGTTTGTGGAAACCTATCAGGACAAGTATCCGAAAGTGGTTGAATGCCTGATCGGGGATCGTGAGGAGCTGCTGGCGTTTTACGATTTTCCGGCATCGCACTGGCAATCTCTGCGTACCACTAATCCAATCGAGTCGACCTTCGCGACGATCCGTCACCGCACCAAGCGCTCGAAGGGCTGTCTGAGCAGAACGACGATGCTGGGCATGATGTACAGGCTGGGGATGTGTGCGGAGAAAAAATGGCGACGGCTGCGCGGGTTCAGGCAGCTGGGCAAAGTGATCGAGGGAGTGAAATTCAAGAATGGAGTCGAACTGAATTACAATGACACCGACCAGGTAGCCGCTTAGTGATGAATCCCGTCACGCACTACTTTTGGGCATAACTCAAAAGACCTGGATGAATTCGTAAACAATCAAACTGGTACCTGAGGCCATTCGCAGTGGCTACGGGAACAATTTAGAAAGGGACTGATATACTTAATTGCATAACGCAAAAATCAAGTGTTCTGTCAAGTTATTTTTGACGTTTCACTGAAAGACTTCATCATTCTCCGCGTCCGTTTATTCTCTCCCCAGTCCTCAAGGCGAGTATGTTCTCTACAGTGTTTACATCCCATGGTCCAAATGACCGCAGCCAACGCACCTAATTTCAGACTGTGTCCTGCGGTTCCTATTATCTGCCGTGGCACAGCGACTAGGGTATTTCCAAAACCACCGGTGTATCTGAAAGTGCTTCGTTTATTTTTCGTTTTACAAAACGCTCATACTTCGAAAGTTACCTATGACAATTAGAATAATAACTTATGACTGATAGAACAGTAAACAATGACAATTGGTACAAATATCCGTCACAAGCAAAACAACATGATAACTATCAATCAGCAAATTACGGTTAAATCTAAGAGATCAATACAGGTAAACGAATTCGACCTTTTCCAGGCATCCGAAGTTGAGACCGCTTTATCTATGGTGACCGAGATCCCGAATAGTAGATTTAATTGAACGAACTAAGTAAACGGCTTACAATAATAAATTACTTTTATGAATGTCCAATCCTGTGAATAAAACTTACTCTTGAGTACCGAAATAACAGCTTCAAATGCCTTTTTCATGAGAAGGAGATTTCCCCCTAGAGAGGACAAGAAAAAAGCACTGTTTGTGTTGACTGTATCAGATGCACCCATCTCTGAGCACATCAGGTCTCGGTTCAAAAAGGGTGTGTTAAATTGGAATGCGTTTTTTTGTTGACCAAACAATTACAATAAAACCATGGCGAACGCATACTTCGACACACTGACCACATCCAAGGACCTGCAACAGGCCGGTATCGAAACCCGGCATGCCGAAGCGATTGCCTTGGCAATCAAGGATAGCCATGGTGAGCTAGCAACCAAGGCGGATATTGAACAACTGAGGTCCGAAATTGTCTGGGTCAAATGGTCGATGGCATTGATGATGGCGATCATGCTCGGCGGTTTCAGTGCTATCATCGCCATGTTGTCGTAGCTTTCTCTCCATTTTCAAGGAACACTTTCTACTCGAAAGTTTCGTAAGGTATAGATACGTCCAAATCCAACTCTTCCACGGCCTTGGCAATCACGTGTGATGGAATGCCAGCATAGTGAGGCGAAAACACATCCTTACTGTCGCGGTTCTTCTTACTCTCGTATCGAGAATCAGACAATTCAGTTGTCATACCTACCACATAACCGTCCTCCGAGATTATCGCGCCGCCGCTGTCCCCAGGTCTCGACACCGCAGAGTACAGAAACAACTCGATGTTACCAAACACAAGCACTGCCGCTCTGGTAACCTCACCGGCTTCAATTGTCGGTTCCGTGTTGTCCAAAGGGATCGAACATGGTACCCGTGAGTGCCCAAAACGATAGATCTTCTGCGATACCTCGGGACGCAAAAAAACCAGCCCGCGAGCAGGTGACAACTGTTCTACTGTCTGGATGACGGCAACATCGACTACGGGGTGTTTGGCAATCTTGTGGATACTCACTTTCTTACCCTGAATTATCTGCTCAGCAGCCACCGTCATATCCGTTACGACATGGCGGCATGTGAGCACATGGTGTGGTCCGAAAACGATGCCACTGCCCTCACCATCATCATCTTCTCCTACGATGTGGACGACTGCCGGAGATACCTGCGAGTGCACGAATCTCCCGCCCAGTGTCTTGGCCAGCCAGAGAAGGCCTTGGCTCCTCGGTTTCGATATCTCGTGCAAAGCATAATAGCTCTTGGGAAGCATTACGTTCCCCGAGGGAAATGACACCAGTATGTTATCCCTTTCCATCTGCGCAAGCAGATCTCGGACTTGATAGATGTACTTCTGAGCGTCAGAGAAAACTTTCTTCGCTTCCAAGAAGTCTAAGAAATCCGAGCTCGGCGCAGGAGCTATGTTTCCCATGCGCTCTCCGTCCTGACGATTGCGTTTGCCAATCTCCAACGGTGAAAAGTAACTTTTTGCTAGGGCAGCAGCAACCGCTTCCGTCTGGACATCCATGCGTTTCAATCGAGCATATCTCTCGCGTTTCCCTGACATCGCTTTGATTTCCTGCTTTTTTCAGAAAAATCGTTCTAAGACACGCAAATTCATTTCGATAGTTACCCTATGAAAAGAAGAATTTTAAGTTGGCGAAAACATGAATACTGGCGACATCGTTTGGACAGATCCAAGGTGGTTTCGAACTGATCACCAGACCGCACTTGACAAAGAAGCCGTGATGTATTTGAATCTGCCGAAGCTGAGTAAAGTTGTTTTGAAAGGGCAGATGCTTCCAGTCCAGCAGGGCTAAATTGCGGCTGGGCTTGGTTCCTCCCTGTTTCTCCGTTTATCTGGATTTCTGAAAATCCTTTTGGTATGAACAAGTCGACGCGATCACGATTACGTCCAAAGGGACGATACTGGAACGGCTGCCATATTGTCCGAAAACGGTACGTAGCGATTGTTGTCGCAGAGAACAATGCCGTTTGCAAAATGTCCCTTACACGCGGTGGCTAAACTCCGTAGACCGGCAAAGTCCCTCGACGAGTTATGCCCAAAAGTAGTGCGTGACGGGATTCATCACTAAGCGGCTACCTGGTCGGTGTCATTGTAATTCAGTTCGACTCCATTCTTGAATTTCACTCCCTCGATCACTTTGCCCAGCTGCCTGAACCCGCGCAGCCGTCGCCATTTTTTCTCCGCACACATCCCCAGCCTGTACATCATGCCCAGCATCGTCGTTCTGCTCAGACAGCCCTTCGAGCGCTTGGTGCGGTGACGGATCGTCGCGAAGGTCGACTCGATTGGATTAGTGGTACGCAGAGATTGCCAGTGCGATGCCGGAAAATCGTAAAACGCCAGCAGCTCCTCACGATCCCCGATCAGGCATTCAACCACTTTCGGATACTTGTCCTGATAGGTTTCCACAAACCGATCAAACGCCTCATGCGCCGCCTCGCGCGTGTCTGCCATCCAGATCTGGTGAAGCGCCTTTTTCGCCTGTCCGTGCAGCATCTTCGGCAGCCGGTTGAGCACATTCGCCGTCTTATGCACCCAGCAGCGCTGATCCTGGGTTTCAGGGTAAACCTGGTCCAATGCCGACCAGAACCCCATCGCCCCGTCTCCAACCGCCAGCTTCGGTGCATCCATGCCCCTGGACTTCAGATCCAGCAGCATCCCCTTCCAGCTCTCGGTCGATTCGCGCACCCCGTCCTCAATCGCCAGCAACTGCTTGCGGCCACACTCATCAACCCCGATCAGCACCAGCGCACACAGCTTTGCATCCTCGGCCCGAAGCCCGCAGTACACCCCATCGGCCCATACATAAACGATCTTCCCGGTGATGCCGCGCGTCTGCCACCGCCTCATCTCCTCATTCCACTGCTGCGCCAGGCGGGAGACCGATGAGGCAGAAAAACCCTGCGCCTTACTGCCCAGCAGAACCTTCAGGGTATCAGCCATCTCACCGCTTGACACCCCCTTCAGATAAAGCCACGGCACAAACGCCTCAACCGTCGCCGTCTTTCTCACATACGGCGGGATCAGTGCCGAGCGGAACGACACCGGCTCGCCGGTATTCGAGCGGACCTTCGGAATCCGAACCGAAACCGGCCCGATACCGGTCTGAATGTCACGCTCAGGCTGGCTGCCGCTTCGAACCACCGCCCGAAGCCCGTTGCCAGCATACTGTCCGTCATACTGAGCGAGAAATTCCTCCACCTCAAGCTGCAGGGCCTGGGCGAGAATCCGTCTGGCACCGGTGCGCACCAATTCGGTCACAACATCGGGTGAAATGTCTCGACTTTCAAATCCAATTACGTTATCGTTACTCATAGTGGCGTACCTCTCTGGTTGGTTGTAAAAATGCTTTCTACATTTAACCAGATACGCCGCTTTTTTTTCAACCCCCGTCACGCACTACTTTTGGGCATAACTCCCCTCGACTTAACCGTTGCCGATGCCTTGACTTCAATACCAGCAACCATACCATCGCCTCGCTCCAACACCAAGTCCACTTTGCACATTTGCTGATCCCGGAAATGATAGGTCGATAGCTGTAGGTCTGTACCGGAAATCAGTTTAAAGACTTCCGAGTACACGAAACTCTCAAGCAGTGCACCATATTCGACACGATTGGTTTTCATTCGTTCGAAATTCAACCCGCGGACTGCGGCAAGTAGACAGGAGTCAAGAAAATGTATTTTGGGAGTCTTAACAATTCGTTTTAGCACATTCGTATGCCATGGCTGCAATGTCGAAACCAGGAATACTTGTTCCAGCAGTGTTGTATAGCGCTGCCCCGTCTTATGGCTAACACCAATACTGGAGCCTAACTTAGAATAGTTGGCCAACTGTCCTGAATGCTCAGCCAGTATCCTGACAAATTTTGGAAGTTCAGTCATCTTCTCTACAGCACCGACGTCACTCAAGTCTCGGGATAAGATCGAAGACAGATAAGACCGCACCCAAGCCTGTCGCCTGCGCTCGCTATCCCGTACGATAGCTTCTGGGTACCCTCCGAGTAACACAAGCCGGACAATATCATCGCCGACTATAGAGGGACCATTCTGTGCAAGTTTACCGTCAAACAGACGTTCCAGAAATGTCGGAGTTACATTTTCTATTTCGGCACGAGCCAAGGGCAACATTTGAATGATTTCTATTCTTCCAGCAAGACTGTCTGTTACTCTTGGAAGGGTCATTACATTCGCGGAACCGGTCAACAAAAACCGCCCCGGTCGATAATCTTCATCAACTGACCTTTTAATTGCTAGTGTAGTGTCCTAAATATAACATTAATTATAAGCATCATCTGTAGTACAATTAGCATACACCAACTTGGAGGCGGATGTATGCGTGTCGCGTCAGTCATCGAACTATCGGAACAAGAGTGCAGGGAATTAAAGCGTCTTTGCTCGTCGCGCAGTATTTCAGTCGGATTTCATCAGCGCGTTCGTATTGTGCTTTTGTCATCGGAGGGGAAAACCAACAAACAGATTGCTGCTGAGCTGGGACTATCCCAACCCACCGTCAGTCAGTGGCGCAATCGATTTGCCGAGGAAAGGATGGAGGGCATCAGGAAAGAACGTCCTCGGGGCGGCAATCATGGCGGAAAAAACACCCAGGCGCAGGATGAATTGCGCACCAGGATCATTGCTGCGACCACCCAGAGCACTCCTTCTGATGCGACGCACTGGTCCTGCCGCTCCATGGCAAGAGCCATGGGGACCACTCACAGTTTTGTCAACCGGGTGTGGCTTGCCAATGGCTTGAAGCCGCATTTGATCAAGACGTTCAAGCTCAGCAACGATCCACAGTTTGAACACAAGCTGGTGGATGTGGTGGGTTTGTATCTGGATCCGCCGGACAATGCGGTGGTGTTCAGTTTTGACGGGAAAAGCTCGATTCAGGCGCTGGATAGGACGCAGCCGGGACTGCCACTGAAAAAGGGGCGTTGCGGCACCGTGACCCATGATTACAAGCGTCATGGAACGACGTCGTTGTTTGCGGCACTGAACATCGCATCGGGGGAAGTGATCGGGCAATGCTATCGCCGGCATCGCCATCAGGAGGTGTTGAAGTTTTTCAAGGCGGTGGAAAAGACAGTCGACAAGGGGCTTGAGATTCATATCATTCTGGACAATTACAGCACTCATAAGCACAAAGATGTGTTGCAATGGATTGACAGGAAAAAGCGGGTTTATCTGCACTTCATACCGACGGGTTCTTCTTGGTTGAATTTGGTTGAGCGGTTTTTTTCGAAGCTGACGGAAAAGCAGATCCGTCGCGGGGTGTTCACCTCAGTTGCGCATTTGGAAGAGTGCCTGAAAAACTACTTGGACACCTACAATGAGAATCCCAGACTGTTGGTCTGGACGAAGTCTGTAAAGCAGATCACCGATAAAGTAGCGAGAGGCCGAAACGCTCTTGCTACCAATATTAATTAAAAGATTATTTAGGACACCACACTAGTAACAATTCAGGAACCCTTTGAATTTCGTCGATAGTGGCTATGTCCAATCCACGGACAAAGCCAACCGGGTCGAACCTAGCTGCGTTGAAAGCTATCTGATCGTCCAGAGTAACATAGGTTCGGCGCTCTTCTTCCAGCTTCCGTACTAAAGTTGTCTTGCCAGCTCTACGTGGTCCAGTGACCAATACCACCGGTGTATCCGAAAGTGCTTCGTTTATTTTTCGCTCTACGAAACGCTCATACATTTCGATCTTTATTTATGACTATTGGAACTGATATGAATGATATTTAGAATTATAAACAATGATGATTGGTAGATACATTCGTTGTAAATGAAATCACACTCATATTTATTCTAAGTAAAACAACATGATAACTATGAATCACTAAATTACAGTTAAAGCTAATGGATCAATACAAGTAAATGAATTCGAAATTTTCCAGACAACCGTATTATTCCGTTTAACAGATCTTGAATGAACGATTACTTTAAACAGCACAACCCAGTGATGAGATCGGCTGAATTTATCGCTCCAGTAACGATTTGGAATTGAAGACAACATGGATAGTGGTGACATCGTTCGGCTAGTTTCAAGGCAGTTTATACTTAACCAAAATTGGTTGTTTCAGCTAGACTCCCGTCAATTGGAATTAAGTCAGAATTGCCACCAGCAGTTGTAGCAAGCTGCTGAAATAATCCAATCCGCTGCAATCGGTAAAGAGCCGATTTATGACAAGAATACAGGGTTTGCTAAATTAGCTAATACTCAGTTGAGTCTGGAACAGAGGTTTGTATTGCGGAAATGACCTGATTAGGGCCCGCTCTATCGGAACCAATAATTCAGTTAGTTATGCAACCGAGACTATGTACTCTCGAAGCATTTTCGATTCTGCGTATTGACTGAAATGGCTAATCACCCTCATTGGTGATAGCCCGAAGTGGGGTTTCAGTTGGCAGATTGACGGTTGTTGTCGGAAATGCAATTTCAGCACCGTGTGAGGTGATGATATCCATCGCTTTCACCAGCACATCCTGCTTGACTGCTTGGAATTCGGCCCAGGCTGTTGTCCGAGTGAAACAGTAAATGAATATATCGAGAGAGGACGCAGCGAACCGGTCGAAATTAACCATGATAGAGTTGCTCTGGTCAATTTCAGGATGATTCTCTACCATAGATTTTATGTCTGAAACAATAGCCTCAAGTTGAGCAGAGTCGTTGTACCGGATTCCCACATATTCATAGATTCGTCGATTTATCTGACGGGTGTGATTGCGGACAGAGATGGTGGCAAATGCAGAATTTGGAACGTAGAGCGTACGCGTATCGAAGCGTTGAATGATCGTTTGACGCCAGCCAATTTCTAAAACAGTCCCTTCAATTTCTCTTTCTGGTGAAGTAATGGTGTCTCCAACCTGGAAAGGTTTATCCAGAAAGAGCATGATTGCACCGAAGTAATTGGCAACCAGTTCACGGGCAGCAAATCCTATGGCAATTCCGCCAACCCCGCCGAATGCCACGATTCCGGCTATGCTCAAGCCTAGACTTTGCATGGCGACCAGTGCACCTAGAACAACAGCTGATACCCGCAAAATCTTACCGACAAATTCAACCGTCGTTCGATCGTAACTCGAATTTTCAGCGACTTTTTTCTCAATATAGTGGCGCTCATAAAAACGACCGAGTTTTATCAGAAACCAGGTCAGTGTTGCGATGACCGCGACAATTCTAAGCGTAGGAATCGAATCAAAAATTGGGGTTTGATATTCAGCTCGAACAAGATCAAGTGAGAAAGAGACACCAGCAATCCATATGATTAAAGCAGCAGGTTGACGAAGCGCCTCGACAATCGAAGTACTCCAAATATTTTCGATTGTCGAGAGTTTTCGTTCGACACCATTGAGGATCACATGGCGGATGCGACTGGCAATCAACGTGATGACCAGCACAATAATGATCTGCACCCAAATTTGGGTTACCCAGTTTGAGATGACTGAGAGGGTGTTATCCATGATCAGCTGAGAGGGTTGAGTGGAGGTTTCAGACTAAACAATCTTGATTAGGCAATCAAGCAATGCATCAGGTTTTTCGGACATGATGGTGTGTCCCGTTTTTTCAAGTACAACGGTTGTCGAATCTGTCATTTGCGCGGCCAGAGCTTTGGCTGCTTTTGCAGGTGTCAGCATGTCATGTTGTCCTAATATCAGCATTGTAGGACATTTCACCTGGCGGGCTGTTTCCATACCGATTGTGTAATTGTTGCAAGCCAAAAGATCATTGTGCAGGACACCAATACCGCCTCGCTCAAAAAGACGAATAAGCCCACCGATCATCCACATACCGGGCGTTTCATTGCCGCCAAAATGGGCACCGGGACTATGTCCCCAGGCTGTTAGCATTTCAATCGCCTCATGTACATTATTCTTGGCGGCATCCAACAACTGGTCGGTGACTGGCATTGGAACTGCGGTGCCAACCAACACCAGGGCTCGAATTCGATCGCGGTAGCGTCCAGCACAATCCAAAGTTATCAGAGAACCCATGCTGTGACCAACCAGTGCTGTCTCATCAATCCCTGTCGCATCCAGAAATTCAATCAGCCAGTCGGCATAACCTGAAATTTCGGGCTGGCAATCACCTTCTGATAGGCCATGACCTGGCAGATCGATAGCCAGCACGTTGTAGCCGCGCCGTGCAAAATGCCGCGCTGGCAAAGTCCAAACTGTGTGATCTAACGAGGCGCCGTGCACAAAAAGTACGGTCGGACGCTCCGGGTTTATTTCGCGACCGCCAGTAAATGCATAGACCGACGAGTTGTTCACCTGAACCTGCATGACCGAATCAATACTTGTGTGATCTGGTTGCTGTCAATCAAAGATTGCGCTGGGAAGCTTTGAGGCCCGCGTTCAAATCAGAGATCAGGTCATCGGGGTCTTCAAGTCCGACTGAAAGGCGCACCAGGCCTTCCGATATGCCTGCCGCCTCCAGAGCTTGCGCATCCATTCGATGGTGAGTTGTGGAAGCGGGTTGAATGACGAGCGACTTTGCATCACCAACATTAGCGAGATGGGAAAAGAGTTTCAGTTTTGAAATCAATTGATGCCCCGCCTGACGGCCACCTTTGACACCGAATGCAAAGACTGCTCCGGCTCCTTTTGGGAGCAGTCGTTTAGCGAGTTCATAGTCCGGGTGTTCCGGAAGTTCGGGATAGCTCACCCAGTCAACAGCCGAATGTGAAGTCAAAAATTCAACAATTTTTCGGGTGTTTGAAACATGTTTCTCCATCCTGAGCGGCAGAGTTTCAAGGCCCTGCAATACGTAAAAGGCGGTGGTAGCACTCATGCAAGCACCGAAATCTCTTGCACCTTCCTTGCGCGCTCTTGTGATGTAGGCAGCAGGCCCAAATTCTTCAGCAAAATTGAGTCCGTGAAACCCGTCATAGGGTTCAGTCAATGTGGGGAATTTTCCTGACCTAATCCAATCAAATTTACCGCCGTCAACCAGCAGTCCTCCGATCACCACGCCATGGCCACTCAAAAACTTTGTGGCAGAATGGAACACAATATCAGCACCTAAATCAAATGGCTTGCAAAGATATGGCGTGGTAAATGTGGAGTCAATTAAGAGCGGAATTCCATGCTCATGTGCAATTTCAGAAACTTTTTCAACATCTAGAATTTCACAGCCGGGATTACCGACAACTTCCCCAAAGATCAGGTGTGTGTTAGGTCGAATGGCATCGCGGATTGCATCAACATCCCGCGGGTGAACAAATGTCGTTTCGATGCCAAAACGCGGCATGGTATAACTCAACAGATTGTGTGAGCCTCCGTAAATTGATTGAGAGGACACGACATGAGAGCCCGAAGAAAGAATGGTTGCCAGCGCAAGGTGAAATGCAGCCTGACCACTCGCTGTCGCAATCGCGCCGACACCTCCTTCCAAAGCGCAGATGCGTTCCTCCAAAACTGCATTGGTGGGATTGGAAACGCGTGAGTAAACGTGTCCGGTACGTTCGATATTGAACACCGAGGCTGCGTGGTCGGCATCCTGAAATACATAGGAAGCAGTCTGATAGATGGGTGTAGCTCGTGCCCGGGTTGCAGAATCTGGATGCTGTCCGGCATGAAGGGACAGCGTATCGAACTTCATGAACTTATTTGTCATGGTCTACCGGAATTCAGTCAATATGAGATTACATTCAAATGTGGCAGAATCGCCACTCCATAGGGGGTATTGATTCGAATTGTGAATTTTAGCGTATGGTGCGTGTCGGGGTGTAGTTTGTCGCCATGACTCATCACTGACTCGTCTAGCGTTACTAATTTCTTAGTCCGACTTACTATAATTTGTCTCATCGTAGCGCAATTGACCGCACCTTTTGTCTCTCGCCGTCAGGCTTCGTAATTGTTCGTTGATGACGGGTTGGTATTATTCCCGGCTTACATGTCAGCGAAAAAGTTGCCTCTTTTCAACCAGACACGAGTTTATGGATACCAATAAACCCCAATTCAACTGGGTTCATCCACTTGTTATTGTGACTTGCGCCTGTCTGATCATTCTTGTCGGGTTCGGCATTCGTTCCACAATGGGTGTGTTTCTTGTCCCAATTACCGAGCAGTATGACTGGGGACGAAGTATCTTTGCGTTCGCAGCTGCGGTTCAGAACATTGTTTGGGGTTTTTCCCAACCTTTATTTGGAGCAATTGCAGACCGGTACGGTTCAGGTCGGGTGATAGTGGTTGGCGGTCTATGTTATGTGGCCGGCTTGGGGCTGATGATTTTCGCTTCGACTCCACTCGGATTCTATTTCTCGAATGGCGCATTGATCGGTTTCGGCCTTTCAGGCACTACCTTTGCCATAGTTCTTGCAGTGGTTTCCCGTTCCGTTCAAGAACGACATCGATCATTGGCATTGGGAATCGTCTCCGCGGCCGGTTCAATCGGTCAGTTTCTGCTGGTACCCATTAGCAACATGCTGATTTTGAACTATGGCTGGCAGCATACACTGTTTCTATTGGCCTGTCTTGTCCTGGCAGTGCTTTCCCTGTCTTTTTTTCTTTCAGGAAAACCAGAAGTTTCGGGGCCGGATCAAACACTGCGAGAAGCTATAACTCAGGCATCCAGACATTCTGGATATGTCTATCTGACAGCGGGATTTTTTGTCTGCGGATTTCAGGTCACATTCATTGGTATTCACCTTCCGGCTTACCTGACAGATGTTGGTCTATCTGCCAATATCGGAGCGTGGGCGTTATCGCTTGTCGGTCTTTTCAATCTGTTTGGCACACTGATTGCGGGCTACCTGGGAGGAAAGACAACCAAGAAAAACATTTTGAGTTTCATATATTTTGGACGTGCCGTAGTCATCTCCATTTTCGTGTTGCTGCCGCCATCACCGGCTGGCGCGTTAATATTTGCTTCAGCGATGGGTATACTTTGGCTCGCAACTGTTCCACTGACATCGGGTATCGTTGGTCAGGTTTTTGGGCCACGCTACATGGGAACCTTATTCGGTTTTGTTTTTCTTAGTCACCAAGTGGGAAGTTTCCTTGGTGTTTGGCTTGGTGGAGCGCTGTTTGATGCCACCCAATCCTATGATTTGGTCTGGTGGATTTGTGTTGCACTGGGTGTCATTGCAGCAATTCTTCACTGGCCAATAGATGAACGACCCATATGGAAAGTACAAAAGCCAATTTCGCAGTCGGTTTGACAATTAATCAACATTCATTCAATTGAGGTAAAGCGTGAGCATTCGAGAAATTAACTCAGTTACTGTTTTAGGCGCTGGTACGATGGGGAGCGGTATTGCCGCGGCTTGTGCATCTGCCGGTTGTAAGACCAACCTTCTGGACATCTCTCACGAATTGGCCGATCGAGGCAAGGGAAATATGCTGGTGGGCCGTGCACCCATGCTAGATGATCCCGGTGCAGCGGATCTCATCACAACCGGCAACTTTGATGAATCCCTTAAACTCGCTGCCGAGTCTGACTGGGTCTGCGAAGCAATTGTTGAAGACCTTGAAGCGAAGCGTAACATGTTTACCCGTATTGAGTCGATCAGAAAAGACAACTCAATCGTCACAACGAATACCTCAGGCATTCCACTTCATTCAATCTGTGAAGGCATGTCGGAGCGGTTCCGAAAAGATGTAGCGGTAACGCATTTCTTTAACCCAGTCAAAGTCATGCGGCTGCTTGAAGTTGTACCGAGTGAGGATACGGAGTCCGATGTAATTGATTCTTTGGCGGGATTCGCTAGAAATCAGTTGGGCAAAGGAGTGGTGTATGCCAAGGACACCGTCAACTTCATTGGCAATCGGATCGGATGTTTTTGGATGTTGGCTGGTTTTCATAAGGGTCGCGAAGCCCGTCAGAATGGAGTTTCAGTTGAACGGATTGATGCACTTATGTCAACCGCCCTCGGCATTCCATCAACCGGCCTGTATGGACTGATCGATCTGGTTGGTTTAGATGTCATGCAACTGGTTGCTGCCAACCTTGACAACAATCTTCCTGCAGATGATACCGGACGGATATACCTCGCATTCCCGCCGGAAGAGCGTGTGATGTACGACTCAGGTCAGTTGGGCCGAAAAACTGGAGGTGGGTTCTATCGAATGCTGAAAAACGAAGATGGCAGTCGATTGAAACAGATGTATGACCCAACAAGCGGGGGCTGGAGTGATGCTGTCAGAACCTCGGTTGATCAGGATGCTGAGGCACTCATGTTCAATTCTGATGCTGAAGGTGATTTTGTGTGGCAGCTGGTTTCTGAGACGCTTTGCTATGCTGCTGACCTGGTGCCGGAAATTTCAAACGATATTGTCAATGTTGACCGAGCAATGCGCTGGGGATTCAACTGGAAAATGGGTCCATTTGAATTGCTTGATTACTTTGGTCCGGACAAAGTGGTTGAACGACTGCAGAGTGAGGGTCGTAAAGTGCCCAATATGCTTAATGTTTTGCGCTCAAGCAGTCAGTCTACCTTTTATTCTGGGTCAGGCAGCCAATTTCTGACAGTGAATGGCACACTGCAAAATGTCCCCGAAGAGTGAGAGAACCCGAGAAATTCAGAAATTTTGACAGTGGTTGAAAGCCAAATCAAGCTTTGAAGGGCGAGGAAAGTGACTGTGATTCATCGGAATTGATGAAAGCAGGTTAATCCGTGAACTTTTTTGACATAGCATCAGTAGGACGTGGATGCGATCAGCGATTGATTTGAAGCAAGGCTGATTAAAGCTGTTATACCCAGTAGCTCAATCCAGTCATTACTTTCGACATGACGCGCATCGCACCCTTGACTGGCTTTGGTAGTGGAATAGCACCTGCCTGCTCTGCGGTCTTTGCATGTACCAGTTCATCATCTCGCATTTGAGAGAGGATGCTCCGGCTGTTGGAGTCTGGAACGGGCAGTCGATTCAAATGCCGATCCAGATGTTCGACGACCTGATATTCGGTTTCTGCCAGAAACGCCGCACTGACCCTATCACCCAAAAGACCTGCAAATGCACCGATAGCATAAGCACCCGTGTAAAAAAAAGGATTCAATCGGCTTGTTTTACCGTTCATTTGCTCGATTCGATCCGCACACCAGGAAAGGTGATCATTTTCCTCTTTGGCAGCCTGTTGAAACGTGTTTCGCAATTCAGCAGATCGTGCAGTTAATGACTGCCCCTGATACAGTGCCTGGGCACAGACTTCACCAGTGTGATTGACCCGCATCAGCCGAACCGACTCCTTTTGTTCGGTGGGACTTAAATATTCCGTTCTCATGTCAGCCGCGGGAGAAGGGCGAGAAGCCTGTGGTTTTGTGCCAAGCGTGTGCAGCATGCTGTCAGCATGTCCGATTAACCGATCAGTCAGTGTATACCTTCTCTGCATGTCTCCAATTCATCCGTTGGTGGCGCAGATTGGAATGATACCTCATGGTTATAATTATTTTCCCATGCCACCCAAGCATTTGGACAAAAAATGGTTGCTGCAACAGAAATAAACGACGCCTCAGAGCAACTCGCTGCCGAACTGGTCTCTATTGTTGGTACAGATGCAGTTCTGACCGAAACCGAAGCACTCAGACCGTTCGAGTGTGATGGATTGACTGCTTACCGTGAACTTCCACTCATGGTTGTACTTCCGTCTAGCATATCGCAGGTTCAGGATGTGATGAAAGCGTGCTCGCATCGAAAGGTGCCGGTCGTCACCCGAGGCGCTGGCACTGGGTTATCGGGCGGTGCACTACCTCTGCCAAATGGAGTTCTGCTCAGCCTGACGCGAATGAACAACATCCTGGAAGTTGATGTCGCTGCCAGAACTGCAAGGGTTCAGCCCGGGGTTACGAACCTCTCGATTTCCGATGCGGTACGCCATTTGGGGTTCTATTATGCGCCTGATCCCTCATCTCAGATCGCCTGTTCAATTGGTGGCAATGTTGCTGAAAATTCCGGCGGTGTTCACTGCCTGAAATACGGCTTGACTGTCCACAACATTCTGCAATTGAAAGTGGTAACTGTCGATGGGCGATTGATGACTGTCGGCAGCGAAGGCTTGGATTCACCCGGATTTGACTTGCTCGCACTGATGACAGGGTCGGAAGGCATGCTCGGTGTAGTAGTTGAAGTTCTGGTCAAACTGTTGCCAATCCCACCGGTGGCCCAGGTGGTAATGGCTGCGTTTGACGAGGTGGAGAATGCAGGAGATGCGGTTGCGACCGTCATTGGCGCTGGAATTTTACCGGCTGGACTTGAAATGATGGACACCTATGCAATCGCCGCAGTCGAAGACTTTGTACATGCAGGCTACCCGGTTGATGCCGCAGCTATTCTGCTTTGTGAGTTGGACGGGACGGCTGAAGAGGTAGCAGATCAAATTGGTAAAGTTGAAGAAATTTTCCGCTCACAAGGTGCGATCGGTACATGGGTAGCCGAGGATGCAGAGACTCGCGATCGATTCTGGTCAGGTCGTAAGGCCGCGTTTCCGGCTGTTGGTCGAATTTCTCCTGACTATTACTGCATAGACGGAACCATACCGCGACGTGAACTCGGACGAGTGCTGGTTAGAACAGCTGAACTTTCAAAGGAATTTGGACTGCGCGTGGCAAATGTGTTTCACGCAGGGGACGGAAATCTTCACCCGCTGATTCTGTATGATGCAAACAACGAGGGTGAGCTTGAAAGAACTGAAGAATTAGGCAATCAAATTCTTGAACTTTGCGTTGAAGTCGGCGGCACTGTTACAGGTGAACACGGCGTTGGCGTTGAAAAGCTGCGACCGATGTGTCTGCAGTTTGAAGATGCCGTGCTTGAACAATTTCATCAAGTCAAGGCAGCTTTAGATCCCGATACCCTGCTAAATCCTGGCAAGGCAGTACCCACATTGGCACGCTGTGCGGAATTCGGCGCTATGCATGTTCACAAGGGTAATCTTCCACATAGTGATCTCGAGAGATTTTGAAGTGGCAGGAACCGATGTTTCTGGCGAGCTGATTGAAGCGGTTAAAGCAGCTTACCAAAATTCAGAAAAAATCCGGATTCGAGGTGGCGGGACGAAGTTTTTCTATGGCAATTCCGTCATTGGAACAACGCTTGATGTCAGTGAGCACACTGGGATCACCTCTTATGAGCCGTCAGAGTTGGTCATCACTGCAAGAGCCGGGACACGGTTATCCGAAATTGAAAAAGTGTTAGCCGAGGCACGGCAAATTCTTGCGTTTGAGCCACCATGGTTTGGAGAAAATGCTACATTGGGTGGAACAATTGCTTGTGGATTTTCCGGTCCCAGGCGGCCATTTGCGGGTTCTGCCCGAGACTTTGTTTTGGGCATCAACTGCATTAACGGCAAGGGAGAATACCTGTCTTTTGGTGGACAGGTGATCAAGAACGTTGCCGGCTACGATGTATCTCGCCTGATGGTTGGCGCGCTTGGTGCTCTAGGTGTCATCTGTGAAGCTTCGCTGAAAGTTTTGCCCCAGCCGGAGGTAGAGACGACACGGGTGCTTGAACTCGATAAACGTGTAGCGCATGTCGAAATGGTGCGCCTGATGGGACTGCCGCTGCCAATTTCAGGTCTAAGTCACTGCACAGGCTTACTTCGGATACGACTTTCAGGTACGGAAAACGGGGTTCGCGCAGCGACCTCTGAATTGGGTGGTGAAACCGACCGGGATGGTGCAGAATACTGGCAACAGTTGAAGGAGCAACAGCTCAATTTCTTTAACCGCAATCAATCGCTCTGGCGAGTGTCGGTTGGTGCGACCGCTCCTTCCCTGGAGTTGGGTGGCGAGTGTTTGTTGGACTGGGGTGGTGCACTGCGCTGGATTTACAACGACATCAGCCCAGAATCGATGTTCGATGCTGCGCGAAGCGTGGGTGGTCACGCCACAATGTTCAGACCGGATTCAGATTGGCCAGCCGGTCGTTTCGCACCGATCGAAGAACCCGCAATGGGCATTCACACAAGATTGAAATCAGCCTTTGATCCGAAAGGAATTTTGAACCCCGGAATTCTTTATGCGAACTGCTGATCCCAAACGGCTTCGACTGATTCCATGCAAACGCACCTGACAGACGCCATTTTGAATTCCCCACAGGGGCAGGAAGCAGAAGCGATTCTTCGAAAATGCGTGCACTGTGGATTTTGCACGGCAACTTGTCCGACCTATCTGTTATTGGGCAATGAGCTTGACAGCCCGCGCGGGCGAATTTACCTGATGAAGCAGGTTCTGGAGGGAGAGCAGGCCAGTGAGCGAACGCAGCTTCATCTGGACCGTTGTCTGACCTGTCGGGCATGTGAAACAACCTGTCCCTCTGGTGTCGAGTATGGGAAATTGTTGGATATCGGACGCGAGTTGGTTGACCAAGAAGTCAGTCGTAAGTTTGTTGACCGAATGATGAGAGCGATGCTTCAACTGGTCGTGCCCAATACCACTCTACTGAAGGTGATGATGTTTTTTGCGTGGTTGAGCCGCCCCATACTTCCGGCAAGCCTTAGAACGAAAATTCCTTCTAAAGAGCCGGTCGGACGATGGCCTGCAACAACTCACTCACGCAGAATGATCATTCACCAGGGCTGCGTCCAGCGAGTGACCAAACCAGCCATTAACGCAGCCGCAGCACGTTATCTGGATGTAAACTTGATCAGTGCCATTCGAACGAACGATGCCTGCTGCGGTGCCTTGGGGCTCCATTTGGGGAATCGAGAGTTTTTTGAGCGATATGCCAGAAAAAATATTGATGCCTGGTGGCCACAAATTGAATCTGGCGCTGAAGCGATTGTTTCAACCGCGAGTGGTTGTGGTGTGACGATCAAGGATTACGGTGATCTACTGAAACGCGATTCAGATTATGCTGAAAAGGCGAGGCGCGTATCCGAGTTGACTTTAGACCTTTCGGAGGTTTCGGTTGAAGCGGCTGTACCTTCCGAAAGGAAACGGTTTGGAAAAGTCGCATTCCAGTCTCCCTGCACCCTGCAGCATGGACAGAAAAATGTCAATACAGTTGAAAATATTCTGAATCAGCATGGGGTGGAAACAACGTACGTTGCCAATAGTCATCTTTGCTGCGGTTCGGCTGGCGTCTACTCTTTGATGCAGCAGGAAATCTCACAACAACTGTTGAACAACAAGCTCACTGCGCTAAATAATGGCCAGCCAGAGTGCATAGCAACCGCCAATATTGGCTGCCTGATGCATTTGGAATCCCAGTCAGAAATACCTGTAAAGCACTGGGTGCAGGTCATTGCACCGGACTAATGAACAACGGAAAACTAAATTGTTTAATACCTCTCGGATGAGATAGTCATGAAATTCAACCACATCAAATGGACAGACACGTTCTTGAACGATTTTGAATCTGGCCGCAGGTTTTATTCCGAAATTTTCGATTGGCAATACATTGATCAGCACGATGATGGACAATTGGTTTATTCACTCGCTTGCCTGAACACAACCGACAAAGCTCTGAACTGGGCACCGGTTGCGGGAGTCGGCCCCTGTAATTTTCCAAAACCTGAGAGTGTCCCCTGGAATTGGGGCGTGTATATTCTGGTACCCGATGTTGAAGAAGCGATTGATAAAGTGACCGCTGCCGGAGGGAGCATTTGCCGGGAGCCGATGGATGTCATGACTGCGGGTCGTATGGGTGTTTGTACGGACTCGAACGGTGCAGTGATTCATTTGTGGCAGCCTCTGGAACATGGCGGTTCGGAAGTTGGGAACGTTCCCGGTGCGGTCTGCTGGGTTGAATTGGCAAGCACAGATGTGAAAAAGTCAATTGAATTTTATGGCGATGCGTTCGGATGGAATGCAGAGGACTCCAAGCAAATAAAGTCATATTGGCATTTCAAGGATGGTGAATGCTTGGTGGGCGGTTTGCACGATCGAGTCGAACAGACAGGCGGTCAGCAAGTGTGGGTGCCTTATTTTCATGTCGAACAGCTATACAAAAAGGTGGATAAATGTAAACGGTTGGGCGGCGGAGTCGTACACGGTCCGATTCAAGAACCAGGTATAGGTAACTTTGCCATTTTGTCAGATTTGGAAACTAACTTGTTCGGCATCGCCTCTTTCGAGTAAATCTGGGTCTTTGTCATGTTCATTTGTCAGCGAATCGCAACTGGCTCAATTTCAGAATAATCAGCATGAAGTTTATGACTTACAACATTCAGTTCGGACGAGGATTGGACGGAGTTTACGATCTGGATCGCATAGCTCATGCCGTGGAAAGTGCTGACGTTATCGCCCTTCAGGAGGTGGAGCGATTTTTTCCTCGCTCAGGTAATGTTGATCAGGTCAGAGAACTGGCCAAGCGGCTCAAACATCACCACTGGATCTATGGTGCTGGTGTTGACATTTCTGCGGACAATGTACTTCCCGACGGAGAGGTGATCAATCGGCGTCAGCAGTTTGGCAACATGTTGCTTGCACGAAGTCCAATCATCACCTCTAGAAATCATCTACTACCCAAGTTTGCCTCAGTTGGTCCACTCAGTATCCAGAGAAGTGCACTGGAGGGAGTTGTCGAATTAAACGGTTATCGGATCAGAGTTTATTCGGTTCATCTTACGCACATTAGTGCCGAAGTGCGACTGCAGCAGATTGACAGACTGCTTGATGTTGATCAAAATGCGGTAAGAGAGGGTGGACCAATTGCCGGCAAATCGGCAAATACAGACTTTGCCGGGCAGGCTGATGTATCTGCGCTACCCCGCGAATCAATTTTGATGGGCGACTTTAACTTCACACCAGATTCCGAAGAGTACGCCCGAGTTGTCGGAATCAAATCTGATTATGGTGGGCGCGTGATTAATCCGGAGGGCTTTGTCGATGCCTGGAAGGTGGCGGGTAATTCCGAAATGTCTGGAACGACAGCGGAGCGACGAGGGAAAGATGTGCGGATGGACTATTGTTTTGTTCGCTACTCGCTGAGCGATCGAATCAAGTCCGTAAAAATTCATTCGAAAGAAGTGGGGTCCGATCACAAACCGGTTTCAATGATTATTGAATTTTAGTTGACCGCGATGCTTGTTTTGGATTGCAAACAAAAAATTAGTGCTTGTACGCCGTCACTTTAGAATAAATGAAGCAAACAATATCGATCAATGAAACGATCAGTAAATTTTGGTTCTCGATACCCTGCAAGTATCAAATCTAGTAGGAACTCAAAGATTGAAATTTTGGTAATGCTTTGAATTTGAACAAGTTACGAGTAATCCAATAGGAGTATAATTTGAATTACTCTACATAGTTACTTTTCAGAGTGAAATCAGCCACCTACAAATTGATCATGGACTGATTGTAACACTATGGCGACCCGACGTTTGAATTTGCCTGAAGAGCTGGTTTTAATGCTTCTAAACGAGCAGACCGGTTACTTTCATCAAGTACCCGGCTGGTCTCTAAATTGCGCTGTCATTGGAGCCGCACTCGCAGATCTTTCCCTACAGTCGCGAATTGATACAGACATTGAATCACTTTTTGTATTGGACCCGACAGAAACTGGCGATCCAGTTTTAGATCTTTGTCTGAAGGCAATCTCGAAGGACAAGACTCCTCACAATGCCCGCTACTGGATCGAACGACTCGCTGTCCACGCGGAGGACATAATTGATTCCACGCTTGACCGTCTGGTTAAATTGGAAATTCTGAAGCATCATGAAGGCGAGTTCTGGACGCTGGCTCCCGCGATGTGGCATGGATACTCTCAAGAACATACAGCTAGTCAGTTAATCAAGTCGCGAATTAGCGATGCTATTTTTTCTAACGCAATTCCCCTCCCGAGAGACATCATCATTGTCGGCCTTGTTAATTCGTGTGGTTTGTTTCACTTCATCTTTGAAATTGATGAAAAAGCAGAAAAACGAATTGAGCAAATCTGTCAGATGGAACTGATCGGTCGCTCAATTGCTGCTGCTGTTAAAGAATCTATTGCTGTTCCGTTACTGCAGCGTTCCAGTTTCAAGAAAAAAATACCATCCGTTCCACTGCTTAAGATTCTATCGAATCGACACGTTTGGAACGGTAATATACCTGCGATGCTTGCAGATTTCGCCAAAGAGTATGGTTCGGTTTTTCGGATTAACATACCTTTAACTCAGCCAATGACTTTCCTTGCCGGTATCGATATCAACCGCTGGGTTCATCGTAATGGGCGCCTGTACCTGACATCGAAGAAGTTTTATCAAGGTGTGGAAAATGAATACGGCGGTATCGGGGTGCTAGTCAGTCTAGACGGATCCGATCACTTCACTTTGCGTAGAGCTTTGCAGCGAGCCTATTCGGTCAGGAAACTTGAGAGTGAGATGAATTCTGTTTTCGATATGATTCGTAACCACATGAAGAGTCATTGGAAAGTGGGTTCACACGTGCAAGTGTATGAAACTTCAAGGAAATTATCTAATGCTCAAATCATGCCACTTCTTACGAGTACGGAAACGAACGATATTTTTGAGGATGTAATGAAGTGGAAGAACGCGGTTCAAATGATCCACATCGTTTTCAATCCACCCAAGTTTGTGACAAGATTGTTGTTCAATACTTCGCGAATGAAACGCGGTCGCAAAGCTGTTGATGATGCTGTCAAAAGAGTTCAGCAGAACCATACGCCTGAACAACGGGTTGGTCAACCTTGGGAACTTGCTGATGAAACACTTTCTTTGTATGCCAGCGATCCGCAATTCTTCCCCGAGGCGAATTTGAGGTTCATGCTCTCGTCGCCGATGCTTGCAAGCCAGTACTTTTCCGATCTCATGGGTTGCGCCATCTACGCCATGGTAACACAACCCGACTTGTATGCAAAAATTCGCAGCGAAGCCGATGCCATTTTTTCCAATGGCGATCCAGACCCAGAGACCTTAGATTTATCGGATTTCGACGTTACTCACCGCTTTGTGCTTGAGTGTCAGCGAATTTACCCTGTCGTCTATTTAATTCCTCGAAACGTGTCAAATTCGTGGTTGGTCGATGACATCGAGTTACCCGTTGGAGAACATGTTTTCATTGTAATGGGGGCCGCACATTTTATGGAAGAGGCGTTCCCAGAACCATTCAAATTTGACATTGACCGTTATCTTCCGCCCACCAACGCGCATCGCAGTACTTCATTTGCTCCAGTTGGACTGGGCACCCATATGTGCCTCGGGGTACGCTGGGTGGTGAAGCATATGGCTGTCAATCTGTTGATGATCGCACATCACTTCAGGCTCGAATTGTCAGATCCGAATTTCAAGTTTAAATTCAACGCCTATTCCTCCCTGTCAGTCAGTAAAAAACTGAAAATTCATATTGCAGAACGATGGAAGGATTTTCCTGCCTGAGTGAAGAGGTTGTCATTCGGTCGAGGCCAAGTCTCAATTTGACAATAAAGAGAGCTTTGACTCTCGAAACCTCACAGTTGCTCTTGAAATGAATCAGGGTGTAGTAATCAGCACTTTTAAAGTGTGCACCTCATCTCCAAATCGAATGTGTAATTTCGATGTAAGCGCGGCGAGATTCTGCAAATTGCGCTTAAGCTTTGCTAGCGTGCGTGATGAGAAGATCCTTTCTTAAAATCACTCAGTTTACCCCTGGTTTTGTCCAAGGTCATTAGCAACGGCGGAAACAGCAATAAATCCGCCACCAGCGCAATTACAACAGTTAGTCCCACCAACACACCGAGTGTCTGATTGGCAGACAGTGCTGACGTTCCAAACACCATGAATCCCAAGGCAAAAATTGCTGTTGTTGTCAATAGCGGACGGCCCACTATTCGAAATACCGGCCGGATAGCATCCTCAGGCGACTTCCCGCTAGCCCGCTCTCTCAGGTATTTTGTCATAAGATGTATCGTATCGTCCACGATGATACCAAAAGCAATTGCTGTAACAACCGAAGCCGATATATCAACCTGTCCGACGACGTATCCCCATACACCCATAGCCATGATGGCTGGAACGAAATTGGGTATCAGGCTAATCAGACCAAACCGGAAACTTCTAAAGACAAATATCAGTAGCAACGAAACTATGGACATCGCAATGATAGTTCCGATCAGCATTCTTTCTATGTTTCGCATAATCGAATATGCACCGACTATCGTAACTCCGGTTGCTCCGGTTGCCATACCTGGAGCATTTTGATGCAGCCAGGATTTCGCACGTTCGTCGAGTTCAATCTTCTCACCAATCGACAAACCTTTAATAACAGCTGTTAAGCGAGTTTTGGAACGTTCGACATCAATGACATTGTTTAGATCGCGTCCAACTGGCAAAGAGAATTCGTAAAGCAGCAAGTATTGCGCGGCAAGTTCAGAATCTTCCGGCAGCTTATAAAAATTGGGGTCGTCACCATGCAGGTTTTCATTCAGCCGCTTAAGAACGTCAGTAAATGACACAACGTAAGAAACTTCCGGCTGCATTCGAAGCCACTGTGCGAAAGCGTCGACATTACGCAGAAATTCAACATCAGTAACACCGCTATCGCGACCTGAATTAAGCGAGTACTCGAATGGCTCCAATGCTGAGAAATTTTCCACTATGAAATCGGTGGACCGTCGAAACTCGTAACTTTCATCTAGAATTTCCAAATGATTTTCGTTGAGCTCGATGCGCGTAATTCCGACAACGAGTACGGCTGTTAAGATGACAAAAGTCCACAACAATCGGGTACTATTGGAAACAACAAATTTTGCCAGATGATCAAAAAAGTATAGTTTTCCTGCTGGTGCAACCCGAGTTCTCATGGGCATAATCGACAACAATGCAGGCAAAAGTGTGACCGAAAATACGAATGCGCACATCGCTCCGAATGCGACGATGTTGCCCATGACTCGAAACGGGGGCATTTCCGAGAAATTCAAGCTGAGAAAACCGATAGCGGTGGTTAGTGAAGTCAGAAATACAGGCCACGCGTTGAGTTGCAAGGAATGAATCGCGGCAGACCTGCGTGACATCCCTGAGCGCATACCATCTGCCATTACCTCAATTACATGAACCGAATGAGCGATGGCAATCGCCATTAATACAAACAACGCTGCACCACTCTCTCCAAACAAAGGCATACCCGTCCAACCAGTAAACCCAAGCGCAGAAAGCAACACGGTCATCAACATGGCAACGATCGCAATCATTCCCCAAATTGATCGAAGTACTATTAACGCGACCAGCAGCATCGTGCCAAACGCAATTGGTGCTAGAACGGCTATATCGTTATTGATCGCGTCACGGACGGCGCGATTAAGAAAGAGATCACCATAGAGGTGATATTCAAATTCCGGATTGCTGGTGCGAGCTTCAACAGCAAGGCCATTTAGAAAGTCGACAACTTCAATTTTTGCTGCTTCTCGATCACTATCGGGAAGTGCAAGACTAATAACAAATCCACCGAGACGACCGTCTCGTGAAATAAAACGACCGGCGATATCCGTCGTATCGAGTGCGATCCTCTGAATTCGCTCCAACTCTTCGTCACTCAGCGAAATCGCATCTTCGAATAGCTGTTCAACGATTAGTTCGTCTTCGAGTCCTTCGCTATGTGAGTAGTTTGCTAAAGAATCGACGCGAACTACATACGGAGTCAGCCAAAGCTGTTCGGTCAACTGTTCGACTGCGGCAAGTGCCTCACGGGTAAAAATGGTTTCAGTCGAGGGTGCGATCACTACAAGTGCGCTATCTGAAAGCGCGAACAGATCCTCCATTTCTTCGAGCTTAACCAAATGCGGATCATCTTTGTTGAAGTGATTTCGAAAATCTACGTCGACAGTAACAATTCGCGTAACTCCCGCAGCGAACACCACCACAATCAGCAACGAAAGAAAAATTGTTAACCAGCGGTATCTGACTACCAAGTTGAAAAATTCATAAACATTCATTTCAAATATTCACTCGATAAATGATTGACACCTACACTTGGTTGCGTGGATAACCTATTGGGAAGAATATTCTAACTGTAGGTTGCAGGTAATATCCGACGAAATCATAAGCATCAGAAACATTGTACTGATCAATTCG
Organism: Arenicellales bacterium; assembly: GCA_965220665.1. Classification (GTDB taxonomy): domain Bacteria; phylum Pseudomonadota; class Gammaproteobacteria; order Arenicellales; family JAJDZL01; genus JAJDZL01. The sequence goes on along the minus strand of CBDCQQ010000005.1, from coordinate 623,028 downwards.
CACCAAAGAGAATTGCCAGATGCCCAAATTTGTCAATAAAAAGAAACTGGTGGGCCGTCAGGGATTCGAACCCCGGACCAATTGATTAAGAGTCAACTGCTCTGCCAACTGAGCTAACGGCCCCCACCAACAATCAATCAATGCAGGTTAAAGAGAGAGAACGAAAATTTTTATCTGAACCTGTCAATTACAAAGAAAGGTGTTTGATCTGCAACGTTCCAATGAAAAGCGTCTTGGCAGAGCAACTGACATATTGGTATGGCGAAATTTATCGCTAGCTGCGCCACCAATGGTGGAGTTGGGACAACTTTTTTTGCTAACCTGTCTGCAATTTTAGCAAATTAGATCCGCGGCCCACGTGTTGACGACCGGCACTGGTCCCTAACTGTGGTTATCCAGCTTTCTCCAACTCACACCCGTTACCACCAGCAACCCGACGGGTTTGGTCGGTCTTTTCACATTCGATAATATGCCTACTCCCCCTCAACGACTATTCCAAACATGGACATCATCATTTGCTCCCTGCATTCTTTTCGTCATCAGTTTCACCGCTATCAGAAACTGCCGAAATAGTCTTAGACTTCTTTGGGTCGACGAAACACCAAATTAGTGAAACTAGCCAGCAGATTGCTGCACCGGCCGCGACTAACAGGAACATTCGGATGTTAATTTCAACGAGAGTATTTGATTTTTTCAGAGCCATCCAACCGGCAATGGTATGCCAAAGTGCGATCCCACCGACGAAGTTAATTGAAAGAATTGCAATTCTATGAGAGTGTTTTTTCATTAGCGCAATAAAGATTGGAACATAAAAAATCAACACCACAAATGTATAAAGTGCAATTTGTGAAATGTCCTCAATTCTCATAGAATTCCCACGAATTTATGTTGCTTCGAAATGACTCATGCCGTCTCTGGTAAAGCATTTTACTTTGACCAAACTGACGAATCACACAGGACCTACAACCCCCACGCTGAGTATTACAGGGGAGAATTGACATCACGAACAGTGTTTGTTTCAGTGAACCAATTCGCGTACGAACGATTTGAAGAAATCGAATCCAGTCGTCGGGCGGAATACGAATACTTGTAGATTCTATAGGAGGAATTTTCTGACTTTGTCACGACAATTCAACTTGTGGCCGCCATCGCAGCGGCGAACGTAGTATTGGAAAGTGTGCCATAGGATAAAATCCATTATTTGAGTGAAAGCCAGTTTGCCAGCATATGTGTCGTGTTATCCTTCACATCAGAACTCCGTACAGATGCCAGGGGTTTCGATTAAATTTGCTGGGTGCTGTCAAGCCTGTGACACCAAAATATTGCAATTATTTTCGTAATAACAATATATTAGAAAGCTTGTTGATGACAAAGTTGAGGCAGTAGTGCTCCCGCTATTTGTCTTCTAGAATTCTTGATCAATTTAATTCGAAGTATCAACTCAGGGAGGAGATGTGGCTACTGATCAAAATAAACCATCGTCACGATCGCCAAAAAAAGCGATGGATTCTTCCAGTTTGTTCGGAGACCTGTCCAAGGATGAGATTAGTTCCGTGGCCAATGAATACCAACAAATTTATGAGTCTGGCGAGGAACATCGAAAAGAGACATATCAGAGATATGTCAATCATTATTACGACTTGGTAACTGGATTATTCGAGTTCGTCTGGGGCAGATCTTTTCATTTTGCACCTCGACGATTGGGTGAGAGTCTTAAGTCGTCGAAATGCCGATATCAGCACTTTATTGCAGACCAAATGTCCCTGAAACCGGGAATGCATATACTCGATGTAGGGTGTGGAATCGGAGCTCCAATGGCTGAATTGGCCCGCTATTCCGGGGCTAGTTTTGTGGGACTTAACAATAACGCGTACCAAATTAAACGTGCAAGACAAATCACGCAAGCTGAGGATATTGGGTCGTTGTGCGATTTTGTTCACGGCGATTACATGCAGATACCCGAAGACAACGATTGCTTTGATGGTGCGATCGCCATCGAGTCCATGCAGCATGCACCAGACAAAACAGCAGCGTTCCGGGAAGTTTTTCGTGTATTGCGTCCAGGGGCTTGTTTTGCGGGTCACGATTGGTGTGTAACCGACTTTTTTGACTCGCAGAATGCTGAACACACGCGGATTATTGAAGACATTGAGATTGGGACCGCACTACCCAAAATTTCCACCGCAGCAGAAATTTGTGAAGCATTTTGCGAGGCTGGATTCGAAGTTCTCGATACGTGTGACCTTGCTCAAATATCTGGCTCCGATGTACCATGGTATAACATCTTTCAAGGTCGTCACTTCACACTTAGAAATATTCTAATCACACCTTCCGGTCGTGCAGTCACCAAATTGGTGTTAAGGATAGGTGAGAAAGTACGGGGAGTTCCGAAAGGGACTCACAAAATCACCACATTTCTGGGCAGGGCGGGGAATGCATTCATCGAAGCCGGTGAGACTGGAATATTTACACCACTATATTTTTTCCTGGTACGTAAACCCCATCATCCAGACAGTTAAATCGGAATTATTATTGCATTCCCCAGCTTGAATTACTCACCAAACTCAAATAGGCTTCCATTTGTGGTAATATCTAAACATAATCAATAACATAAACTACCACAAAGACAGAAAACCCATGTCCACACATTAAATATCATCCAAGCTTGAATTCGCCCCTTTTTCTGACGCGTCAGGTCCCCGTCCGTTTGGAACCATCGAAGGTGATACAATTAAATCTATGCCAAAGGCTTGTGAGTTCGTACCGATATTCAGTCACCGTCGGAAGGTTTTGGCGCAGTATTTCTGATGGTCGACACCATTAGTTGTGACATTTGACAGGATAACATAACCAAAAGTACCAATGGTGAAAAATGGCGTTGATGACGTAAACGATTGAACGTTGTTTCACGGCCGAGGATGAAAACTAAAGTTCAACGTCAATATAATCATGCACCCGTCACACCAGTTGACACGCGAACTATGTTCCAGAGTCGGGTCGCAGTCAGTAACTTCCTTATATCCCAGGCCTTTACTACTCTTCTGTTGTAGTGATTAGGAGGTAAAAATGCAAAGTCTTTCTCATCGTAATTACAACCTCGGATCACTTAGCATCTATTTTGCTGTATTTGCATTGGTTATGACGCCATTCACCGTGAGTGCACAGAATGCTGAGGAAATAGGGTTTCAAATTGCAACGGAAGCCCGCCAAAAGCAGTATGGATTTGTTAATTACACGGCAAGTCTTACCATGATTTTGCGAAACAAACAGGGTAAGGAATCTTCGCGCAAAGTGCGGTTGAAAGTGCTGGAAGTTGAAGAGGATGGCGACCGTTCCCTGTTTGTGTTTGATGAGCCGCGTGACGTCAAAGGAACAGCCTTTCTAGTTCATGCCCATAAGTTCGAGCCTGATGATCAATGGCTTTATCTGCCCGCGCTCAAACGAGTAAAACGGATCAGTTCGTCAAAACAGTCAGGTTCCTTTATGGGTAGTGAGTTTGCTTACGAGGATCTTGGCGCGGTTGAAATTGAGAAATATACGCATAAATTCTTGCGCGACGAACCCTGCGGCGATTTGCAGTGTGCAGTATTGGAGCGTGTCCCAGTTAGCGCCGATTCAGGTTATTCGCGTCATCTGATTTGGTACGACCGGGAAGAGCTTCGTGTCCAGCAGGTTCATTTCTTTGACCGTAGGAACGCACACCTAAAAACGATGACCCTTGAGAACTACGAAAAGTATCTCGATAATTTCTGGCAAGCTAGCAAGATCATGATGGTGAACCATCTTTCCGGTAAGAGCACCGACATGCTTTGGTCGGATCTGGAGTTTAAGACTGACCTTGATGAAAGCAACTTTACGCAAACAGCGATAAAGCGTATCCGTTAGAGGTGAGTAGAATTGAACTGAGCCGCCACTGAAAAATAGAATTTTGTTCGAGTATAGATTTGATTTAATTTAAGAAGTTGATGGTGCAATAAATTGGTGAGTTGTGAATGAGAACCGTAAAATACCACAGTTTAATTTTCTGCAGTTAGTCAAATACAGTTAGTCAAATATTTAAGGATATCCGTTATTCACCAACCTCGAATCTGCTCAAATTGAGTCACGCTTTGGTTCAGTTGTTGCACGATTCCAATGCACAATGGCACTTACCTTTCACTGTCTGACAGCGCATAATTCGAATGCCCTGAAGATTCAAGTATTGGATTTATGATTTTTGCAGTGAATGAGCAATTTACAAATCAATGTATAGGTTCCACCCAACTGTAAATCAATCCGTTGATAGCCTTCTAGAAGTTTTGCTCAATGACTTTCGTTATTTCAACTCAGTAGGATCATTCGCTTGGCTGAAGAAAATAAAGATTTACCATCGGTGTTTGACAAACAACTGAATTCTTCTGGGCTGCTCGGTGCCCTGTCCGATGATGAAGTCGATTCTGTGGTCAATGAATATGAAAAAATCTATGAGTCTGGCGAAGAACATCGAAAAGAAACCTACCAGAAATTTGTCAACCACTACTACAACTTGGTAACTGACTTCTACGAGTTTGGCTGGGGCAATTCATTTCACTTTGCACCTCGACGACGAGGTGAGAGTTTTAAGGCGTCATTACTGAGGCATCAGCATTTTATAGCGGACCAAATGTCCCTGAAACCTGGAATGCAGATTCTCGATGTGGGATGCGGAGTAGGGGGACCAATGGCTGAATTGGCTCGCTATTCAGGGGCTAAATTTGTAGGGCTTAACAACAACGCGTACCAAATAAAGCGCGCCAAAGAAGTTACACAGGCTGAGGACATCAAGTCGCTGTGCCGCTTCATTCATGGCGATTACATGAAGATACCTGAAGACAATGATTGCTTTGATGGTGCTTTCGCCATCGAGTCCATGCCCCATGCGCCAGACAAGACAGCGGCGTTTGGAGAAATACTGCGTGTTCTTCGCCCAGGAGCGAGTTTTGCCGGGTACGATTGGTGCGTAACTGAATTGTTTGATTCGCAAAATGCAGAACACAGGCGAATTGTCAGAGACATTGAGATTGGAAATGCGCTGCCCAGAATATCCACCACGAAAGAGGTATATGAAGCATTGTGCGAGGCTGGATTCGAGGTCCTTGATGCGCGCGACTTAGCTAGCGCATCGAACTCTGATATACCTTGGTATCGCCCCTTGCAAGGACGTGACATCACATTACGGAGTATTCCCCGTACATCTGCGGGACGTGCGATTACCAACCTGGTGTTGAGAATCGGCGAGAGAGTACGACTGTTTCCTAAAGGCGCTCGTATGGTCAGCACCATTTTGAACAGAGCGGCTGATGCAATTGTCAAGGGTGGTGAAACGGGTACATTTACGACAATGTACTACTTTTTGGCACGTAAACCCCATCATTCAAACAGTTAAGTCAGCTTTTTACAATCGCCGTACCTAACGGCGATGCTGTCAGTATCTGTCGAATTTAGTTAGTGAGATTGAAAGGAAAGCGCTGGGTCCGTTGAGCAATGCGAGTCACGCTGCACCTGAAACAATCCCGTCTGATGCGTTGTACCGGATAGATTATCCTCAATTTCGAAATTAGTGTTCCGGTAAGTTTGAGGTCAGTCGGCTACTGTGCAGCAATCAGTGCCAACTTTCACCGACTGACGCATCTTACGTCGTTGCTGGTAGAGGCACAATGCATGCAAAGGAAAGTATTGTCGATACAGGACATAGTCCAACAGAGCAGTGCGAAAAAACACACCAACCATATTTTGCTTTGGCCATGTTCCATCCACATTTTGCGTGTTGAGCAAATAGCCAATTCCATTTGAAATCGCGTGCCAGTTGGAGTCACCTGCCTCAAGCAGTGCGATGAGAGCCCACGCGGTCTGGATAACTTGACTCTCCACAAACCCGACGTATTGGCCAGTGAAGCAGCCTCGGTGACTTTCTCCCCAACCGCCATCATTGCGTTGGCGCTCTAACAGCCAATGGCAGGCCAGTCGCAGTTCCGGGTCGCCAGGATTCGCTCCCGCCGCAAGCAAACCCCGAATCCCAAACAAGGTGCCGTAAATGTACTGAACGCCCCACACGCCGCGCCATGATCCGTCATTCGCTTGCGTTCGGCGAAGCCAGGCTTCGCCTCTAGAAATGGCGTTCGTTACGGTCTGGTCTGCAAGTTGTGGAAAATGACTCTTGAATTCACTAAGTGCGCTAAGGCACGATGCAGTGCATTCGACAAAGGAGTGCTCGGTCATTGATTCGCCAAACATCTCAGCTGGATTAAGCCACTCCAGACCAAGCATTGAACGTTTTGATTCATAACTGCCAAAACCACCATTTCGATTTTGGCTCCGTAACATGAACTGTACGGCTTCACTCAACGTGCTGGTGTCAGAATTTTTGCCATGGACAGCAAGAATTCCAAGTGCAGCCTCTGCAGTACAGTCGGACACCGGCCAGCCATGCCATCCTCCCGCAAAACACCAACCACCTTTAGGGTCGGCACGATTCGCCTCTTGATATCCCTGAAAACTGTTGACAATTTGCTCTTGGCTCAAAAATTCAGAGCCATGTGTGAGTGCGTTCTGAACCTTTTCTAATTCAGCTACCTTCGCCAACGCCTGCAACGCAAACCCGGTATCCCACGAAGCACTCCTTGCACCGGTAACTCGCGTACCTTGTTCCTCGTCCTCCCAAATCCAACCATCCAACTGCGATAGCGCCTGCAACATGTCAGAGTCATTCCGATCATGCAACCACAAGGCAAGAATATTGAGCAAACCGCTGACAGGAGATATGCTTGTGTGGTTAGTGGTTTGCAACTCCCACTTGATTCGTTTGAGCAGTCTGTCGACAGTTTGAGTCCTTTGGCGCTTTAGATGAACTTTTTCATACGCTCTTGTCAGGCAATACCCGGCTCGAAGCCACAGACTCGGCCGGCAAAATAAATCAGCTTCTCGCAAACTGTTTCGGGCTTCGGAAAAATTCACCTTGTCAAAACCTTGGGGAAAAAGTTCTTCTCGTAAAGAGGTGATCGTGGATGTAATCGGTGCTTGGTATCGTTGTGAGTAAACTGTTGCCATAGCCATGTAAATTAGCCTGGTGTGGCAATACCACTTAGAGGGATGTAATACAAACCAACGCGGCAGTCGCCACAATTCTGGCAGTACAGCATGGACTCCGTCCCAGTCGTAGAGATTAAGCAGCGCTAGCCAAAACTTGCCCCAACTTGGAATATTGACAACCCCTTCTGCCTGCAGGAACTGCCTCGCTGGTTCGATCAAAGGATCATCTTGACTGACTCCAAGCAGTCTCGATGTGACATACACAAGGGTGGTAACGAAAAGATGAGGTGAGGAATGCTCGTGCATACCCCATACCCCTTGTTCAAGACGAGTCTTCTCGAAACTAAGCAGGATAAGTTGTCGTCGTTGTGGCTCCAGCGGCTGATCGAGAATGTAGTGTAGCAGAGCGTATTGGGCGGTGAGCATGGGACACCAAACCATTTCTCCTTCCCAGCTGCCATTGTCATTCTGGAGACTCAACAAACGCTCTGTAGCCCTCTCCAAGGCAGGACCGACATCGGGAGAATGAATCTTTTGGAGAATTGACCTGGAATCATCGGATCTCGTTGGAATGGAAATTAGGAATGCGCGGGCTAATGACTCACGGGCAAGAAAGTCTTTTTCGCCACCTCTATTTCGGTCTCTACGTTGGGCGATAATGCCGCGCACCAGCCATACCAACCGTCCAGTGGTAGCATTCATGACTTTGAATGCACGGTTCCAGGGTAGTCTTTCAAAGTTACGCGGGAGTTGTCTAAGGAGCGTAAGGGCGACTATCGTGGAAACAGTGAAAGAAAGATGAACAACCGACGTGTTTTCACAAGCAAGTAGACTTACAGTTCCTTTGCGCGCTAAAGGATGTTTTCGCCAATTACTATAAATCGCTCTCCTTAGTTCCGCTGATTCGCGTCGATAGTCAGCAAAAACCTCGTACAAACCCATCGCCAGTAACTCAGGGCCGCGAGTTGCCAAGTGACGTTTGGAGGAAAATGCTCGAAAGTTCTCGTGCATCGCCAAATCGAAAGCATCACCAAAACCGAGAGTCATGCCGACCGCAGTCATAGGATGGTAATTTCCGACTGCGTCGCCTACAAGAACAAGGTTTGAATTCCCATGAGTCGTTCGCGCTCTAATTTCATTGGTTGCAGCATGAAATTTTCCGTTCTGGAGTGCTTCGGCAAATCCAGATCTGAGTTGTTCAGGTAGCCGATCGGCGTAAGCTTCCGACAACAGCCCAATACGGTCACGCGGAATCCAGTGATTCAACGGCACATCGACGATTATCCGGACGCGATCATGCCCCAATTGGTACATGAGAATCGGACCTGGCCCACCCAGCAGAACATGGCCATAACCCTTCAGTTGCAAGTCTTCCCCTTCAACGATCACCCCCACCATACGCGAGCAGGTTACCCGACTAGTCTGCAATCCCAGTGACTTGCGAACAGTTGATGCGCGACCGTCGGCACCGACAATTCGGTTGGCGTTGACAGTAGTATTGGTTCCGTTGAGAGCTATGGATATCTGACCAGATGTGGCTTCAAGAACCTTAACTGGAACAAAAAAGTCGATATTAGACTCATTTTGTACACTTTGATGAAGAAGTGAGACGAGTGCTGAATGTTCACATGCCAAACCGCGGGACCCGTTCGCATAAGGAAGTACAATCGGTTCCGAGCCGTCTTCCGGAAACACAGCAAACCCGTTGCCGGGGACGCTTTCGATTTGCGATTCAATCTCAACTCCGACCTCGTTTAGAATTCGAAGAGCCGGTGGATGCAACCACTCACCGGCCAGTCGTTTGGAGGCCTTCGGATTCGCTTCGAACAGAGCAACTTGAGCGCCCTTTTTTGCGTAGGCGAGGGCACATACGCTCCCGACAGGACCAGCGCCGACGATGGCGACGTCATAGAATCCTAGACTATTGCTCAATGGAAAATGCCAGATTTTGAGCGATGTTGGTAACGAACCCGACAAGGCTCCTTGGGACCTGTCACCCAACTGCCATAATTCGGGGCAGGAATGTCTCGATCGGTAAAAAAATCAAAGCGATCAAGCAGTACAGTCCAGATCGTTTTAAGTTGCAGGTAGGCAAAATGCTTCCCCATACACATGTGTTTACCGCCGCCAAAACCTATCAAAGTGTAGCGGTGTTGTTTGTCTTCGCGGTTCGGTGATGCAAATCTTTCCGGATAGAACCGGTCTGGATTGGCGAATAGGTGAGGCAAGCGGTGAGCAGCTGCCGGTGATACCATGGCGAGGGTGCCGGCGGGTACGGAATGATCACCGAATTGCACAGGTTTGAGTACTTTTCGAATCAACAAAATCAATGGCGGATGTAGTCGCTCGTTTTCGCGTATGGTGTACTCCATCAACGATTGTTGCTTTAAGGTGTCAATGTTTGAAGCGTTTTCATTTGCATAAACTTCCTGCATCTCGTTCCGCAATTTGTCAATGTACGACGGCGAATTCAAAAGTTCCAAACAGGTCCAGGTTGCAAGAACTGCGCTAGTGTGCTGACCCGCGAACAATACGGTCAGTAGAATTCCAGTAATCTCTTCGTCGGTAACCGCACGGCCATCTTTGTAACGACTTTCCATAACTTTCTGCATGAAATCATCCGACCTAGCACCCGTACGCCGTCGCTCCATGACAATTCGTTCAAACATTTCGGAAATGGATTTCCGTGCCCGATCGCGACTTCGATGCGCCGGTGTCGGTAAATGAGGAAAGAAAAAGCCTAGGGTGTTGATTCCATTCTGCAAATCGTGATAGCTTTCCGCAAACCCAGCGTTCAACTGATTACGGACCTCAGGACCTATGAGGCAGTGACTGGCAATATTGATCGTAAGCTGATTCATCGCCTGTGGTAAATCCAATTCTCCTTGTTGGCCCATTGCATCAGCAAAATTCATTGTCTCCTCAAACATAATGTCAGAAAACTTACGTAACGCGGATTCGCGCAGTTCCGGGTAGAGAAATCCCAACTGCTCAGACATCAGTTCGGGGGAAACGTCGTAGGCTACACCACGACCAAAAATTGGTACTGTGAATTGATAGACGTCTTTAGCGCTCATGTGATCTCGGGGCGCCCTGAAATAACAATCATGCGCTTCGGGACCGGCAAACAAGACGAATTTGCGCGTACCGAGACGAAATTGAAACAACTCTCCCTGCTCATGCCACCCACGGATCAACATCGAAACCGGATCCTTTAAAAACTCCGTCAGATGACCAATCAAGGGCAATCCACCGGTCAGCATCGGAATATTCTTAGCCGGTGGCGGTGTGTGATGTGTTGAGGAAAGGGTCGTCATGGTTACTTCCTTGATTTGTTACTGCCGCTAGTAGACAAACGGTAACATTGAATAACGGACTCGTTGTTTGTAGCGCGTCCACAGATCGCCATACTTGGCACGACAGCGTTGCTCATCACGTAGTGAGCGGTGACACAGCAGTACAGTCAACCATACAGGCAAGAGGTAGGGTACCCAAGACTCGAATCCTGTGGTCAGGGCAAATGAAAAGTAGACACAAATTTCACCCGTATAGTTAAGGTGGCGTCCAACACCCCAAAAACCGGAGATCAGCAACCGACCTTCCAAGGTACGGGCGGGTTGACCCCAAATCCTGATATCAGCTTTACGTTTGAAGCGGTGCTTTTGTTGATTGGCACCGCGAAATAGCCAGAAACCGAATCCAAATAACAACACAATTGCTACTGCGGCAATAGGATGCATCACATCAGACGGGTGCACCAGCCACCAACCCACCAAACAGTAAAAAAATGGCACCAAGACATAATCTCCCCAAATCAGCATCCATCCAAAGCGCTCACTGATCATGTCCCATGTGTGAACCATTCCCTGTTCAAACTGGAAATAGTTGAATACATACAAAAAAGTGAAGATTTGATATAGCATCATTGCCAGCGTCAGTTCACCGTAAGTTTCGTATTGCATGACGGCGAATGAGGCATTAAAGAGTGCGAGACCAATGAGAGAGGGGCGATAGCTAAATAGCTTAATGTCCACTCCGAGCCAGGTCGGATTGGACAGCGCACCGAAAAAATATCCACGCCAAAAGCCAGTAGTGGTTTCCTGATTACGGGTAGCCCGGAAATAAAGCCATGTAGCAAGTAAAAATGCGAATACGTTTGCAGCCACGAACAAAGCGGCAAATTGCGAATACAGCACCGAAAGCGAAAACCAACCCATTGACTGGACAATAGCTGTCACAAATACCGTAATCAGAAACAGCGCAAGACCATTGAGTTTATATTCGCGCGTATCGCCCTCCATATCCGGACCTTTGATTCGGCGTCCAGGTACCACTACAGAACCCAAAAACAGTACCCCAACGAATACCAAAACCATGCCCGCCGCTTCAAGCAGGTTCAGGCTCGTCAGCGTTGTCAACATCGATATAAAGTTCGGTTCAGGCATTATCGAAACTGTTTTCCATGGATTCACGGGCCAAGTATTCTTCCCACTTGCGAACAGTCAAATTTTGAAACTCGCGTACAACCGGATTGAATTCAATGGGAGGTGCGTCCCAGTGTGCCTCGTAACCCAGTTGTTCTGCCTCGACGGCAACTTTGTCCTGAGTTAACAAGGGAGCAATCATCATGCGGTTTGAGATTTTCATGACTGCGCTCATTGCAAAGCGGGGAATTCTTATGGGCAGTAAGGGTATTTTTAAAGATTTGAAATAAAACAGAAAAAATACTCGTGTGGTCCGTTCGTCGATTGGTAAAACAAATAACCAGTGTTTTATCCACTCATCGGTATTCGACCACTGGTAGGGGTATTGGAAGCAAAGCGTCATGCTGTTGGTATCAATCTTGTCGTGCTCTACAAAAAGTCCTGAAATCCGCCCGCGTCCGACCTTCGTGTCATAAGCAAGATGAACGTTATCCCCAACCGTCTCAAATTGGGTGAGGACGGCATCCTGAAACGGACGATACTTGCGGTGAAGATAGGCGTGCGTGAAATCGCTGACGTTATCGATAATCATCGAGTGATGGGCTGACCAAGTGAAGCTGAGGGGTACACAGGCCCAGCGTTTTGGCCCTTCAAGTTCGGGAATATCCGGAATCTCTCGTTGTTCAGAGCGTTCAGCCTTGCCGGGAAACAGCCAGACTAGACCATAGCGAACCTTGACAGGATAACTCTTGATTGAAGGCTTCAGACCTTTGTTTCCGCCCGACTTCGTTTGTGGGATATCGGCCCGTCGACCGGTCTGGTCATATTCCCAGCCGTGATATGCGCAGACAAGCCGACAGCCTTGAACATTCCCTAGTGAGAGTTTGAGCTGGCGATGTGCGCATCGATTTTCGAGTGCGTAAAATGATCCATCTTCTGCACGATATAGCGCAATAGACTGTTTCCAAAAAATAACTTCGACTACGGTTCCAGGTTTGATTCGACGCACTTCTTCGACTGCGTACCAATAGTCGGGGTCCATGCCGGTTGCCCGAACTTTCTGACGCAAATTTCCAGCTTGCTCAAAACTTGGTGGTGAATTATGCAGCGAACTCAAGTTGAGCCTCCTTGTGGCGTTGCCTGTAGATTCTTGTTAGTCATGGTACTCGCCGTTGCGAATTCGGATTTCTCTGTGGGAAATTTTGCATCAGGATTTATTATTGCGTTCGGACGGTTGTAGTGAAACGCATAGGCGTCATTAATCGCCTCTCGAATACTGGTTGACTGATAGCCCAGTTCCCGCCTGGCTTTTTCGAGACTGGCATGACGACGTAACTTCAGCAGACGGATGGCACCAGGGGTAAACCGCTGATTGAAATCCGGACGGTATCGGCTCAGATAGAAACTCGCCACTTCCGAGAAAGCCAGCATGACGGCGGATGGTATCCGTCGAGCTGGACGCGGTATTCCGGTAACCTCCTCGTATAAATCCAGTATTTCAGAGATGGTTTTGAACTCGCTGCTGAATATGTATTTTTCCCCGGGGCGCCCATACTCCATGCATAACAGATGTCCTTGTACGATGTCGCGTGCAGCGACAAACTCGAATCCACCATCGATGTAAGCACGCAGTTTCCCATTGGTGTAGTCGCACAAGGTTTTTCCGAGTCGCGATGGAAAAAAATCAGCGCCGCCGATTACAGCACAACACGTTGCGACAATGACTTCCTGACCTTTTGCAGCTGCACGCCAGCACTCGTGCTCGACTTGCGACTTGCTTCGCTCGTATGGCATCGTGCGTACCATGGGATAGAACGGCATCGTCTCATCACTCGGTAAGGAGGAGTCGTCGAGATCATAACCGACTGCACTGAATGAGCCTGTAACCACCACTCGGCCTGCTTCGGTCTCATGCGCCGCTCGCAAAACGTTACGGGTACCGAGAACATTGGTTTCGAATATTTCCCGACGATGGTCACGGTTACCATCGATTGTAGAAATTTTCGCCGCAACATGATAGACACCTTGGCATCCTTCCATGGCGTCCCGGGTGGCTTTCAAGTCTCGAATGTCACCATAGCGGCACTCAATATCCAGATTATCCAGTCCTTCGTTATTGTCCTCGTGTCTTAGCAACACACGAATTGGAATGCCATCATTAAGCAACCTTCGCACGAGATTTGATCCTACATGCCCGGCCGCACCGGTTACAAAAACAGGTGCATTGCGTGAATTGTCAATCGAGTTCAAAACCGAATCCGTAAATCAGATTGGCGAATTATCGTTCGGTGAATAAGGCGCACCGGTTGGTATATTGCCAATCAATTTTGAATCTTTTTTTGGAATGGATTAACTTTGTTGCAACTCGTGAAAATTTGAAAGGGCCGACAGCAGTAGTCGGTCGACATCCCGATCTGACTTGGCGTTTGTCCAAGTCTCATAAGCGTTACAGCTATAGATCATCAATGTGGATTGACGGTTAGTTGACCACTCCATCGTACTCCTTACAACATCAAAACTTACCAGACTTGCAACATAGTTGCAATCGTCGTGGTTCCTTCCTGGAACGTTTGTGGTTAATATAACGCCACACGTCAATAATCATTATAGATCAAGCGGTTGACTGTGATTCACTGCACATTTCCTGCAATGAAGAAAAGCCACAAAGCCGCATCAGTAATTTATTGTAATCTGGCAACAGTCAATCCCACAAAGTGAAAATTAAGGGGAATATATACTTGACTAAAGCAGCGAAACAATTGATTATTTGCCCATTAGTTCAACCAATTGAGCAATCCAAATGGCGTAGAACAGAAATACCCACGGCATGTCGCATCGCAACGGTATTTCGCTGTTCCAACTGATGCAGATGTTTCCCGATGAAACCTCGGCACGCAAGTGGCTTGAGTTGATTATCTGGGAGGCCGGTGTTGCAGGGTGTCACCGTTGCGGCGGCACCAACACCTACGAAGTTCCAAGCGGCAAGCCACTGTCGCACCGGTGTCGGGACTGCCGCAAGTATTTTCATTTCACCATGACACACTGCTGGAGGAGTCTCATGTGCCGCTGCAGAAGTGGACAATTGCCATTTATCTTCTGGTGACCAGCGAAAAGGGCGTGTTGTCGATGAAGCCGCACCGGGACCTGGGCATTACGCAGAAAACCGCCTGGCACATGCCGCACAAGATTCGTTATGTGCTCCGTGGCAGCGGAATTTCGATGTCCGGCACGGTGGAGGATGATGAGACCTGCATAGGTGGTTTGGGAGGCAACAAGCATGAGTCAGACAGACTAAATGCCGGGCGGCACAGCATTCGTGAGCTTGATGCATCGGACAGATGACCTCGGTTGTGGCGGGATTGATGGGTCGACGGCTGATGGACAGGGAGTTGACGGTCGCGTGCATTGACGGGGAGGTCGGTTATGGTACAAGATTAAGTGGAACCGTCGCAGTGCCAAGGCAACGAAGGTGAGCATACAAGAGCGAAGCGGATTGCGCGCCAGATGCTTTTGACACCACCATTGAGAATGGACAGGGACGAAAGCAAAGACAGTCGAAAGAAACAACCGGTCTCAGAAAGGAAATAGTCTTCGTATTTTAGGCAATTTTCGGGCAAAATTTTCGCTGGTTTAGTCAAGCATATAATCCCCCTTATGTTGACAATTACTGACAACATACTCCTGCTTTTGGAAAACGAGGATGGAATTTTTGTTGCCGATCAGAACGAGTCCATCAACAGTGTTCTTGCAGGTGCTGTTCTGCTTGACCTTTCACTTTCAAGACGAATTGACACCGACCTGAACTCGCTAATTGTTTTGGACGAAACGCCAACGGAAAATGTACTAATGGATCGCGTTCTGTCTGAAATAAATGCACATTCCAACTCCGCCGATACCGAGCATTGGATCGAGACACTAGCTACAAGTCGATCACTTCCCATCCAAGAACTTGCATTGGCCAGTCTCGCGCAAAGTGGGGCGGTGGAACAGAAAGACAGAAATATTCTATGGCTGTTTCGCTCCCGAACCTTTCAAACGACTGATTTGGATTCGAAGGAAGACATCAAAGTTCAAATCAAGGATGTGGTGCTGTCCGACAATATTCCTAATCCCGCAGATGCCGCCATCGCATGTTTAGTGGATGCCTGCGGATTGCTTCCTGAAATCTTGAGCGATTCGCAAATCAAACAATGTCAGCCGCGAATGAAAATTCTGCGTCGTCTCGATCTCATCGGAAGAGAGGTGATTAATCGAATCGCCTCAATAGAACGCAGGCAAATCCTGAAGATTCGGGCCCAGACAGCGCGCAGGCAGAAAGCAAATTTCGTTCTGTCGATCGTTGGATGTTTGTTTGCTGTTGCAACTCTTTTGTCGCCACGGGTACCGATTCCAGATCAATTTGGTCCTACCTTGCTTGAATACTTGTGGAACGATTCCCTATGGCAACAGTGGACTGGTTACTTGCTTCTTGGTTTCAGCCTAGTGGGATTATTGATTGTCATTGTGCTTAAAAATCGACTGCTGACCCGATTCGGAAACTATTCCACCTGGCAACTCACGCATATCTTGCTTGGATTTGTTTGTGTCCTCACGCTTTTTCTCCATACCGGATTTCGCCTCGGTGCGAATTTGAACACTGCCCTGATGCTGTTTTATCTGGTGGCACTGATTGCAGGCGCACTTGCTGGCATTCTGATTGGAGGATCATCCGAATTAAGGAAATGGGGGGTTCCTGTAACAAAAAAAATGCGTATGGCACCCGTCAAAACCCACATAGTTTTTCTGCTTCCCTTGCCCGCTCTTCTTGTTGTCCATATCCTTATCGTCTATCTGTATTGAGCAGTTGCTTGGAATGTCGAAAAAATTCATTTTTATTTGGAGCTGGTTCCTGGTAACACTGATTGCGATTGTGATTGTTGGGGTTTGGATGACGGTTGGCGGCAGTCGTGAACTGCTGCTTGTGGGGCAAACCACCGATGCTCACCACCAGATAGAGGTTGCTTGTGAAACCTGCCATAAAGCGCCAATTTTCAGCCGCCCAGCGGCCGCTGTGAAAGCCATGAACAAGGCCTGCAGAACTTGCCATGAAGATGAACTGGCCAAATCTGATGACAGCCACCCGCGCAAGAAATTTCGCAACCCGAGAATGGCACAATTCTGGGACAAGCTCGATGCACGTTTATGCACAACCTGTCACACCGAGCATCGACCGGAAATAACGCGAGAAAGTGCAGTCACGGTCGCGATGAACTTTTGCATTGCATGCCATTCTGAAGGGGACCAGGACGTGCGATTGATTCGAACCAGTCACGCAGATCTTTCATTCGATACGTGCGCAAGTTCGGGTTGCCACAACTACCATGACAACCGGGTGCTTTACAGCGATTTTCTGGTTAAGCATGCACAAACAGATTGGCTCACGCAAAGACCTGTTCACGAGCTTACCCGTCAAGCGCGTCTCGCATACAATTCCGAAGACGAGCGCCTGATGCACCACGATGCGCAAGCCCCTTCAGCTGCACTATCAAACCCCGCCATCCTTCGTGATTGGGCTGATTCGGCTCACGCAATAAACGCAATCAACTGTACCAGCTGCCATGCGCCTGCAATTGCAAATGGCTCAGATTCAGCTGGTGTTGAGACTGTTTGGGAAGATAAACCGAGTCAAAAAATTTGCGCCGATTGTCACAAATTCGAGCAGAATACTTTTCGTAAAGGTCGACATGGCATGCGTCAACACCCCAAGATTGCAAACCCACGCGACATCGACGGCAAACTGAACTCTTACGGACTCGCACACATTACGCCTTCATTCATTAAAGAGTGGTTTTCCGACCCGGCAGTTCCAATGTATATGACGGTCGCCGAAGCGCGGTTGCCAATGCGAAGTGAAGCGGCTGATCTATCAGTAGGTTGCGGTTCCTGCCACGACCCCCATTCTGTCAATGTTGCGTACGCCGCAGTTGACGCTTGCCTGACCTGTCACGACGACATGCACAGCGAGGCTTATCGTAAAAGCCCGCATTACACATTGTGGCTGGCGGAAGTTGCAGGTGAAGCAAGTCTTGGTACAGGGGTCAGTTGTGCAACGTGTCATATGGCAAAAGTAGAAAGGCGGGGAAATCTTGTGACTGATCACAATCAAAACGATATCCTCAGACCGAACGAAAAAATGATCCGTCCTGTTTGTCTCGACTGTCACGGACTCAAGTTTGCATTGGACTCCCTTGCTGACGACGAGCTGATCAAGCGCAACTTTCGCGGCCGGGCAGATGTTCATGTTGAAAGTATCGAATGGGCGTTACTCAGAGAACGGGAGAAACAGGACGATTAGCCACAATTTTCCAACAAACAATAAAAGTCTGGCGAGGTTCTTTGAAATTTGTACAACGGGGACAGTTCTGTTTCTGCCAGAAGTTGAAATTGAACGAAGATCTGACACCAAATGGTTTTCTTAGGGATCAATTATTTCCAAATATTCACTAAAATCTGAATTAGCTTAACAAAACAGCGAGAAAGACGATGAAAAGGCGCTTCAATATATTGGGTATCTCGGCACTTTCGTTGATGTTCACAATTACTATGGATGTCTCTGCGGAAGGCCTTTCGCATGAACAAGTAGCAGATATGCTATATCTGGTAATCTCCGCTGATCGGGCTGTGTACACTCAGAAGGTAGTTCAGCGTCTCACGGAAGAAGAAAAGGTCATCACTGCTTCGGAATATTTTGATGACGATGCGGCTTTACCGCTTCCGGCACAGATGTTCAGGTTCGGTTCAGAATACGTTTCAGATCTGACGGAAGAATTTTCCTATTCCCTTGTTTCACTGGATCCGATCAACAAGAAAAATGGTCCGGTAACGGATTTGGAAAGGGAAGGACTCGAGTTTGTTGCAGATAATCCCGAGGAAAATTTTTACGGTGAAGAAAAACTTGGTGGCCTGTGGTATTTTGCGGCAGTGTACGCAGACATCGCAGTCGCTGAAGCATGTGCGAGTTGTCACAACAACCACCAGGATTCCCCTCGCAGCGATATTGAGGTCGGTGATGTGATGGGTGGTGTGGTGATTCGCATACCGATTGACTGAATGCTACTTCACTCAGAATTCTGCTGGCTTCGGTGGTAACCGCTGGAAGTTCTCCAGAGCGCTCACCGAAATTAAGCATCAAATGGGTCATAAAACATCCATCAGCAAAACTTGAACCACTCGGCAAATTCTAATCGCGACTCTGCAAAACGCGATACCAAGAAGATTTGGGTTGGAACTCAAAACTTCTTGGTAGAGTTAAGTTCGGTGAAGGCGGACGCTCCGCTTGCATAAATCCTCAACCCCCATCATTGGCGAAGGTTCGCGAGATTGTTCCGTTGCTATGGAAGAACGGTGAGCCTGAATCCTTGAATTAATCACAGATATAATTTCAAATAACTCGTCAGTTCGGCCCGAACGAACTATCAAAAACTGTAATCGTGCGTATGTAACACCCGGTCGCACACAGGTAACCATCGTAAATTCAGTACTCTGAGCAATAGACGGGCAATTCCTAAGTCGCATAAAATTGAAGCATAATCAACTTGACTGTCGGTCGACACCCATACCTACACTTTGCTGAATTTAGTTTGGACGACATCATTTGATTAACGTGAAACATTCGGAATGATAAAGCGTATTCTGCGTATTCTTCTACCCGTCGGCATCATCGGAATCGCCGTAGTGGGGTTTGGAATACTTCAATCCGACCAACCCGAAGTAACACCGGATGTGCCACAAACCAGGCAGTGGTTGGTTGATGCACAAATCGTCAGCAAAAGTGCGCAGATTCCAACTGCAAATCTGTTCGGCCGAGTTGTCACACCAGCCAACTCTGTTCTCAGTTCGATTCTCGATGCCAAAGTAGTTGAAGTCAAAGTTCTGCCTGGCCAGGCAGTCAGCACCGATGATGTGCTCGTGCGGCTGGACTCACAAACCATAGAAACTCAAATCAGACAGTTTGCAGCTGATGTTGCGAGAATCAATGCGTCAGTTAACCGGGAAGCGGAGCGACTGGAGACTGACAGAGAAATTCTTTTTCACGAAGTGCGATTACTGGAGTTGGCAACTGAATCATTGCAAAGATTTGAAACACTAAAGAGCCGCAATGTGATCTCCCAAGCCGAATTTGATGCAGCGGAACAGGCCGAGCAGCAAGCCCGACTGGCTGTAACCGCCCGCGAGGCTGCAATCAGGGAATACAACAGTCGGGTTATGGTTCTGGAAGCGGAGTTGGGACGAGCGCAGGCTACGTTGGACAAGGCACTGATTGACTTGGAAGAAACGGTTATTCGCGCACCTTACAACGGCCGAGTTACGGCGGTTCATGTCGCAACCGGAAGCCGGGTCAGAAATGGTTCATTGCTGGTCGAGATGTACGATCACACTCAAACTGAAATTCGCACACTTATTCCAAATCGCTACATCGAACAGGTTCGAAAGACAATTGAGCACCAGAGTACTATCAAAGCTGTTGCTGAACTGGATGGGCGAAACCTTGAACTGAATCTCAACCGGCTCGGTACCGCGGTAGATCCGGGCCGCGGTGGAATTGATGCCTATTTCGAACTGGTTTCAGATTCAACCTACCCGGAATTGGGACGTTCAGTCAGCCTGCAAATGTTTTTGTCACCTGTTGAAAACGCGATTGCTTTACCCTATGAAGCGGTTTACGGTTCAAACAATGTGTTCAAAATCACATCGAACCAGTTGCAGCGAATTGAAATTGAACGATTCGGACAGATTACAACTGATCAAGAGACGTATATCGTTGCCGTTAGTGATCAGTTGAATGAAGGGGACTTCATTCTCACTACCCAATTGGTTAATGCGAACGATGGTCTTACAGTCAAAATATCGAATCAAAACGAGTAGTTCTTCTCACCACGGCGCAATTCACTGATATGGAACGGAAGGGTCTGCTACTAACATTTGTGACCCATCCTGTCGCCATGAACATACTCATGGTGTTCTTTCTGGTGGTGGGCGGCTACGTCTGTTCACGTATCAATATCCAGTTCTTCCCTGATATTCCCTTGAACTTCACGCGGGTAGTGGTTGCCTGGCCAGGCGCATCGGCAGAAGATGTTGAAAGATCCGTTACCAACCGTCTGGAACTCGAACTCAAAAACACTGACAATCTAAAGGAGATGGCATCGGTATCCCAGTACGGCGTTTCGAGGATATTTATTGAGTTTGAGGCAGGTACGGACATTAGTGCTTCGACTGATGATATCAAGACCGCAGTTGATCGGCTGATTGTCGACTTACCGGAAGATATTGAACGGCCAGTTGTCAGTGAAGTGGTGAACTATGAAGCAATTGCAAAGCTGATTTTGGCCGGCAATTCGATCGAACAGTTACGGATTCTGGCGAACCAGAGCAAAGACGAATTGCTTTCCAGAGGCTTCGGAAAAATTGAAATTGTCGGTTTGCCGGACGAAGAGTTGTCGATCGAGGTTTCAGGCCAAACCCTGCGAGACCTGGGATTGTCTTTGGATCAGATTGGCAATCGAATCCGCTCACAATCCCGCGACAGTTCAATTGGAGTGCTGGGACGTGATGATGCCGGACGGGAGCTGCGTATCGTCGATCAGCGACGCTCTGAGCTTTCGTTTGAAAACGTTCCAATCATTGCCGATTCCAACGGGAGTTTCGTGGTTCTTTCGGATATCGCAAGCATTCAAAAGCAACCCAAGACCGAGCAGGTATCGCTGAGTTTCAACGGCAAACCTGCTGTGATTTTGGATCTTCGACGACAGGGCGAACGCGATTCATTGAAGAGTGCCAAGGCCCTCTCCCAGTGGATCGACGAATATCAGCCACTTATGCCGCCTGATGTTGAAGTTGTAGTGTTTGACAATTCGACCATCGCTTTGCGGGACCGGATTGGCCTTCTCGTCGACAACGGCATCGCCGGACTGATCCTGGTTCTGATCGTGCTCTATCTGTTTCTGAACACGCGTATTGCAATTTGGGTGGCCGCGGGCATTCCAATTTCGCTGATGGGCGCGGTGACCGTGCTGTTTCTGCTCGGCGAGACGCTCAACATGATCACATTATTTGCATTCATCATGACGATCGGCATCATCGTCGATGATGCAATTGTGGTGGGGGAAGCGTCACTGACCAACTACATTGAGGATCAATCACCAGTCGATGCGGTTTACCGCGCATCAAAGCGTATGTTCATGCCCATTTTTGCGGCGTCAGTGACGACAATCTTCGCATTTTTACCAGTCCTGATTGTCGATGGAATTATTGGTGTCGTTCTGGGCAGTATCGCAATGGTTGTCATCTGTGTGGTTGCAGCATCTTTGATCGAGGCGTTTCTAATACTGCCAGGTCACTTGCGTGCCTCTTATGACAAGATTAAAAGTTCCGGTCGAGCGATGAAGGGTGCACTCGTTGACCGTTATTTCGCAATATTTCGCGATATATGGTATCGAAAAACGTTGAAAGCAGCGATAAACAACCCGATCACTACCATTTCAGTTGGTGTAGCCTGCCTCATTCTGACCTTTGGACTCTTTGTATCCGGTCGGGTGAGTTACAGTTTTTTTCCGACTCCCGAACTGAACTCCGTCTGGACGAACGTAACTTTCAACGCTGGAACGCCTCGGGAGACAGTTGAAGAATACCTGACGACAGTCGTAGACGCACTTTACGAAAATGAAAAAGAGTTGGGCGGAAATCTTATTTCGAGTTCGTTTACCACGCTTGGCGCGATATCTGAGGAAGAACCCGGTCGGATCAGCAGAACAGGATCAAACTTAGGCTCAGTCGCGGTGGAACTTGTCCAATCGGATTCAAGAGATGTTCGTACCAGTACATTTCTTCGCAGCTGGCGGGATCGGTTGGAGGATGTACCAGGACTTGAAAATGTAGTCGTGTTGACAGCAAATGCCGGGCCGCCTGGACGCGATATCGAAGTCAGCCTGAGCGGCGCATCGAAATTCGAGACCAAGGAAGCGGCACTAGCCTTGGCACAGCTTCTTGAAGATACGCCAGGTGTTTACGGTGTATCAGACAATACAAACTATGGTCGACAGCAACAGATTTTGACCCTTACGCCGCTGGGTCATGCGCTGGGATTAACGATCAATGAAGTCAGCCGACAGCTTCGATCCTCGGTGGAAGGCCTGGACCTCCAGTCGTTCACAACGCGATATCAGGATATTGATGTGAGCCTGTCCTTACCTGACGAGGAAAGAAATCAACTCAGTGAATTCGAAAACATGCACATCATTCTGCCTTCTGGCGAACCTGTTCCACTGCTCGATGTTGTCGTCATTGAATCTGCCAGGGGGTTTGATCGACTGTCTCATGCAAAAGGTGAGTTTCACATTGAAGTGTCCGCGAGTGTGGACGCTCTGATTGCAAACACCACGCAGATTCTTCAGCAGCTCGATACAGCAGTCAAACCCGAATTTACCAGGACTTACGGCGTGACCTGGAAGTTTGGTACCCGTCAAGCTGATCAGAAGCAGACGGAACAGTCGATGAAGGTTGGTGCGCTGATTGCCGTTCTATTCATCTACCTCACGCTCGCGTGGATTTTAGGTTCTTACAGCTGGCCCCTGTTTGTCATGCTGGCCATCCCATTCGGGTTAGTCGGCGCTGCCTGGGGACATTTTCTACTGGACCTGCCGATTACAATCATCACGATCCTTGGGTTCATTGGGCTATCCGGAATCGTGGTGAACAACGCCATTGTGCTGGTTGTCTACTACAAAGACAATCTCGAAAGCGGCAAAGAACCCACCCAGGCAATGATTGATGCAGGATGTCAGCGTTTGCGGCCCGTGGTTCTTGCGAGCCTGACAACAATTGTGGGATTGCTGCCAATGCTGTTCGAAACGTCAACGCAAGCCCAATTTTTGATTCCTATGGTGGCGACCCTTGTATTTGGACTGAGTTTTTCCGCGTTGCTGGTCCTATTTTTCATCCCTGCTGTACTTACCCTTTATGACGGGATCGTTATGCGGCTGCTGAAAGGCAAAAAGTCACTGCCAACAACTGGAACTGAACACGCAAACTAGTTTTATGGGAATAATTGTGAATGGTTGACAAAGCGGTAATTTTTTGTAATTTATTCTTCAGCATGGGAAATTGAGTTTTGTCTGGAAGAGCATTGTGCACAAGAGCAAGAATGATCGATACGGATCGAATACATGGACCTGTTTGAAACAGATCATGGGGCTTTTCTTCATTTTCGGCGCTTTACATTTTCTATTCATCATGAAACCCTTCGCTGTGGGCGACCCGCTGGGTGTGTACGTTGCTTACTGTCTCCTGCCTGCCCGAATGCGCCCGTTTGGACGTTACAAGATTGCCAAACTGGACAAGACCGGCGCGGCCCTGGCAATTACGATGATCCCGACCGGTCGCGCGTTGCGATACCGTCCAGATCATCAGATTGTCTTTGTCAGATTCGACGGGAGTGAATCACATCCGTTCACCATCAGTAAGGCACCGAGCGATGATTGAAGCATTCGTGTAACGGTTGCACGTCTCGGTGATTTTACGAGCAATTTGAGCGGGTCACTGATGGTCGGAACAGACGTTCAGATCGAAGGCCCGTACGGACGCATCAAAATATCTTGACCTAAGAAACCCGAACTAAGGATTGCAGGTGGCATTGGCATCACGCCTTTCGTCGCTTAGGCACACAGGATCTGGGTCGGAAGAATCAAACGGTTAATCTCGTATACTGCGTCAAGAGCGAGGAAAACGCAGCTCACCTTCAAGAACTGATGGTAGTAGCGGACACGCTCCCCGACTTCACGCTGAATATTCATTTGTCAGAGGTGCTGGGTAGAGCCACGGTTGACACGATTCTGCAAACCACACAACTTGATGCAGCGAATCCGTCCATAGCTTTCTGCGGGCCGGATCAGATGCGCAAGACTCTACTGAAAAATTTCGCAGCACGAGGCCTATCTGTTAGGAAGATCAGGTATGAGGAATTCAAGATCCGCTCTGGAATTGGTTTGAAAGCATTAGCTACGAATCTGGTGGAACGCGCAAAAATCGCGATACGGATTGGTTGAAAGTGCCGGGTAAGAGCTGGCTAACTGGTTGTGACTGAGCATCCTCGAAGGAACAAATCTTCATGTTTCAGTGGCTGCGGAGCGCTGCCCATTATCAAAGTTCAGGTGTTTTCTTTCCACCAACATGGCTTCCATCAAATTTGACTTGCAGTCAATATTTTGGCAGCAGGAAACAACTATTCCCTCACCTGCGCTTTCCTCTCATTTAGTCCAGTGCCTGTCAACCTTACCATCCTTAACGCTGTAAAAAAACATCTCGTGTCCGAACTGTTCTGTTAAACCTGTGTTAGGTGGAAGTTTGAAGACGAATATCAATCTACCATCTCTCTGGTAGACTTCAATATCTGTCCACTCTACCAGGTTTTCATCAGGTTCAGCAAATTCCACCCCTTTCATTTCAGAATATTGGATCGATGCGGCTGGGACGTTGATCGGAATCGCGAAGTAGAACAGAAAAATGTCAACGTGCTTGAAGTATTGAATTGCAAATAGCTCCAGTTTCCTGTTCAGCTCATCGAATTCTTCGAAACCGGTAATGAACATTACCCCGCCAAGTCCGTCTTCAATGATTTCTTTCACCTTTTTTCTCAAGTCTGATCGCAGATTGATGATCAGCATGTCAGAGCGAAATGACTCGCGTGCGCTGATGGCAGACATCGACGGTTCAAATTCTCGAACCGCATTCAAACCGGTTTGAATTTCTGCAGAAAGTTGCTGTAATTCGTTCAGATCCAGCACGGGTTCACTTGACTCTTCCATCAGCAGACGTTCTGCAAGTTTTTCCGCATCAGATCTTTCGGGCAGTTCAATCGCTTGGTCGCTGGAGATCACTTGAATTTCCAATGTCGAATCATCGGCCAAATTCACACTTGTGAATGACAGTAATAGAATCACACAAAAAAGACAGGTAACTTGATGACTGAATCGTTTTACAGGAGTGGTAACGACAGCCAAATTTCTAACTTGATTGCGAAAGAACGATGGATGGGAGGACATTTGAACGTCAATTTCAGTGAAAATCTTATTGAGAATTCGAACTGTTAGCACTCGCCTCGATTGCCGCACATCGCTCCATCAATTCACCGAACGGTTCGTTCTCATCCGGGAGCATGCCAGCATCTTGCATTCTTGCGTAGTCATCGGCAAGCACCTCATATGCGTCTCCGACTGGAACAAGTTGCAAATTTCCTGAGACTGCCGCCTCGTAGTCAACTTTCTTGCCGCTCGCGTCATTTTCTGCAAAGAATAAGGTCTTGTGGCGAGCAACCGAAAGCGCAAGCTCACGGTCGGCTAAGGCATTCGCAACCAAGCCCGCTTCCTCTAGGCGGGCGAGGTCGTGCCAATGCCGTGATAGTCGCTCGCCCCGTCGTCGCTCCTGACGGCAGAAGACGTGAACCGCAGTAGCCTTCTCCCAAAATGTCCGTTCCACTAGCATAACTGTAGGACAGGCTTCGGGAAAAACCAGATCGGGCAGATATGTCGCTGCATCACATACGATCGGAGCAGGTTTGTTCGGCTCGCCTGTGGAACGTGCGCCAAATTCAACCACAACCTCGGGGCGCACGAAACCTGTCCCTTTGAGCAGCGATTCGTATTTGATAAAAAGACGGTGCGCATCCACATCAACCTTGGCGGGAAAACAGATGTGCGCGAGTCCTCTTTCGACGATAGGGCCTGCTTGATCCCGAACCCAATCGATAAGGCGAGTGCGGATAGTCTGTGTCCAGCGTTTTTGTTGGCTACGCGTCTTTGGCAATGCTTCATCGCCGGCACCAGCCACGAGATCTGGAGCAATAGCACGGATGTCATAGGTGATGTCTACATCTTCCGAGAAGCGGCGGATAGCTCGCCAGACCTTTGCGAGCGACGTGCCCCCTTTAAATGTAAGGTGTTTTGCGAACGGTGCATCGAATAGTACCGAGAGTGACGCAACCATCCAGATATCCTTCTCAAGTAAATATGCACGGTACTGGCCTTCGTCTTGGGCCAATCTCAAGGCGTAAAGGCGATCTTCATTCGAAAGGTTTGAGTAAAGCACTTCAGCCATGTGCGATGTGTGTACTCAACAGCTCAGCCATCCAGTTCGGCAATACGGCGCGCGCGGTGGCAAGCTCATTTAACTCGTCAGGGGAAAGCTTAGACCAAACCACCTCGAGGTTGTCTTCAATTTCATTGGGACCCAACCATGCCAAAGCACGGATTACGGTACCCGCTCTGCTGTGAGGCGCCGTTAACTGCCATCGTGGGGCATGACACAGTTCGACCGTATGTCTGCCAAATTGCAGACGCCGGTTGTAACCTGACGTCAAATAGACCTCACGTACCGGATTCTGGGTGCTTAGTCCCAGACAGTTCGCAGCCGAACCACCACACGGTACGATTGTTTCGCCCCATAGAGCCGATAACGCAGCAATCGCCTTGTCAATATGAGGCGTACATTGTCCGAAACGGGTTTCGATTGGGCGCATATAGACACCTTGGCAGATGCGTAGCAGATTGCCTGATCTCGCCAGCCGGGATAATGCTTGGTCGATTGCCGCTCGATTGCTGAGATGAAGCAAAGCACCTGGACACAGTGGCGTGCCTTCGGGGAGGGTCTCGGCGTATTCCATGATGTGCTTGGGAAGGCCCCACATAGTTTGGTGTCTCCGGAATTATGTCAGAAATTTAAAAGCAATTCTATCAAATCAGGTCGAACAAAATTGTCATTCGTCTTTCCCAGTCAAGGTGAATTTTTGAGTTACTGCTGAAAGTAGTGCGTGACGGAAAGTGATCATCAAGTGGCTACCTGGTCATTAAATTGTGTCACCTCAATTCCGTCTTTGAATTTAATCCCTTCAATCACTTGGCCCAATTGCCTGAATCCGCGCAATCGGCACCATTTTTTTCTCGGCACACTGGCCCAGTTCGAACATCATGCACAGCATGCTGTTTCAATTCAGATACCCCTTGGAGTGCCGGGTCCGATGCCAGAATCGTGGCAAACGTCGACTCTTTCGGATTGGTAGTGCGGATGCTCTGCCAGTGCTTGGCCGGAAAATCGTAAACCGCCTTCAACACCTAGCGGTCCTTACGCAGAAACTCTATACGTAAGAGTCGCATGATCATGTCTGAATTCAGACATGTAACGCATAAACAGTCATGAAACAGCGAGCAAAGACGAGTTCTGTCCCACCGATGACCGATTTCGAGTTTGACGATGTGATGAGAGTGTTGCTGGGAGTTAAGCCGAAAGGTAAACAGAAAAAAATGAGGAACATCAAGCAGAAAAACGCACATGTAAAAAGGGATAGAACTTTGCATCAACAAATCCGAAAAGTCAGGAACGTAGGATATTGATCAATGCAACATGCTCCTAGCGCAACTGGAACAGAAATTCAGCCAGGTGTTTTTCGCTATCTTCAAGTGCAAAAGTTTTTCATAATTTTTCAATCTTTTGGATCAATTTTAACCCTGTCAACTGTACTACGATTAATCCCCAAATTTTTACCAAAATTTCAGGTGAGATCGCTGAAACTGGAAGTTTCAAGATCGTTAATTTTGTTCCAGGGCAGCAAAGTGCCAAAAGTTCGATTTTGCAACTGCTCCCCTGCATAGATCACAACATTACTGACCGAATCGAAACATTGAAAATGCTTCTCTACACGCTTGATTCCGGATAACAGGTTGGTGGTCGCCGTTTTCGAGGCTTTTGCATCAACAAGCACAATTGAATTTGCCTGCTGGATGATCAGGTCTACTTCGGCACCATTGCTGTCTCGATAAAATGATAAACCCCGATTTTCACCAGCGTGCCAGCGCCTTTTGAAAATCTCCGAGACAGCCCAGGTTTCAAATATCGAGCCAAACAAAGGATGGAAACGTAGCTGATCTGCAGACTGAATTCCCAACAAAAAACATAACAGCCCTGTATCGACGAAGTGCAGTTTTGGCATTTTGACAATGCGTTTGCGTAAATTTCCGAAAAAAGGCCTTAATCGGTATACCAGGTGGCTAGCCTCAAGGACGCTCCCCCACGACTTCGCGGTGGGTTGAGAAATTCCACAATCTCCGGCCAAAGATGCGTAATTCAACAGTTGCGCCGACCTAGTCGCACTCAGTTCAACATATTGTTGAAATCGCGTCAAACTGTCAATGTTTTTGACCATGCGGACATCTCTTTCCAAATATGTTGCAACATAGGACCGATACCAGTCGGTTGTGTTGCATCCTGTATCATAAATCGGGGGAAACAACCCTCTGAACAAAGTTTCCTCCAGACTTTGTTCACAATCACTAATTTGAGTGAGTTCAGAGAGGGTGAATGGAAAAAGTTGACGGACAGAGGTGCGTCCGGCCAAGGATTGACTAACTGTTTGGGAAATTGTCAGATTTTGTGAACCAGTTAAAATCCATTTCCCGGCTCTCCGGTCACTGTCAATAATCGATTGCAGGTAGGAAGGGATGTCAGGTGCGCGTTGAAATTCATCCAGAATTGCACCGTCTGGTAGATCAGCTAAAAATCCGCGGGGATCTTCCTGCGCGAATCTGCGAATGTCAGGCGACTCAAGATTAACGTACTTGTGATTCGGGAAAATTTTTTGACAAAGTGTAGTCTTGCCACTTTGTCTCGGCCCGGTGAGGGTGATCGCAGGATATGCCGCAGCATCCGAAATCAACAGCGGTGTAATTTCTCGTTCAATAAACATCATTACCATTGTACATAATAATAGGATAAATGAAACTATAACTTTTATTTAGCCTATTACTTGGATTCTAATATAGAACGATACTGATAGGGTTCCGAATCTAGGCAAAGTCACTGACAGGTGCATCATTTGATTGTCCAGGTTTATCTGCTAGACCGTGCCGGACAACGAAATCCCGCTGCCACTGAGTGGATGACTAAAGCAAACAAAGTCGCAGGAAACAACCAATTACAGAGAGGAATAATTTTCGCTTTTGGGACGTTTTCGGGCAAATTTTTCGAAGTATGTATCCCCAATAATTTCTATTGGTGATAGGCCACCAGTTTGAATTCAATGTAAAATTTTGGTCGATTTAATGACTATTGGTAATAGTACTAACTACCATCAGCAAGTATCCATCTATGAATGAACAGAAAACTATCGCCTTTTTTCCAGAAGGTGCCTTTGGTCCAGCACTGAACTCGGTCGGGATTGCGCAGGCCTGTACCGAAATGGGGCACCGATGCGTATTTCTGACAGATCCGGGATTCGCCGGTGTATTTAGTGATTATGGATTCGAAGAGCGCACTGTCAGGTTGTCAGAAGAAATGCCTCCGGAAGAGATGGCCAAGTACTGGTCAAACTTCATCGATGGACATATACCGAATTTCAATTTGACGCCGTACCAGCAGATTGACAATTATGTGAAGGAGTGCTGGGAAGCCATAGTTGATACAGCGAAATGGGCAGAAAAGGATTTGCCCTCTGTACTGAGTGACCTCAATCCCGACTTAATTTGTATCGACAACGTCGTTTTGTTTCCGGCTGCCAAACAGTTTGGCGTGCCTTGGATTCGAATCATCTCCTGTAGCGAAAACGAAATTGAAGATCCAATGATTCCACCCCACCTGTCGGGTTGTGGTGAGAATGACCTGGAGTGTTTTGAGGCTTACCGCAATCACTTCAACGAAGTCGTAGAGCCGGTGCACGAAGACTTTAATAACTTTCTTAAGACCTGCGGTGAAGAGCCATACTCTATTGGGCAGTTCTTTGAAACCTCCCCCTATATGAATCTACTACTATACCCGGAGCCACTTCAGTACAAGCGAAAGTACCCCTTAAACCCGGAGAAGTTTCAGTTTCTTGAAGGATGTGTCAGATCCGATGAGCACTATGAGGTACCGGAGTTTAGGCAGAATAACGATGCCCCGCTGATTTATCTGAGCTTTGGTTCGCTAGGGTCAGGTGACACAGATCTGTTAAAGCGAATGATTGGAGTTCTAGGCGAACTTGATTATCGAGTTCTTGTCAATATCGGGGATTATGGCGATGCCTATGATTCAATACCCGACAATGTTCATATTGCCTCATGGTATCCTCAGCCGTCGGTCATTGAGCAGTGTGATGCTGTCATTCACCATGGTGGCAACAACAGTTTTACTGAATGTCTGTATTTTGGTAAACCAGCTTTGATCATGCCTTATGTATGGGATGGTCACGACAACTCAACACGTGCACAGGAAACTGGACATGGTCTGAAAATGCACCGTGCTAACTGGACTGAAGAGCAGTTTGCTGGAGCGATTCATACCTTACTCAACGATAAGGATATGCAAGCCAAACTTGAGGCAACGAGCGCACATATGAAAAGAGCCAATGGACGCCAGAAAGCAGCTCAAATTATTGATCAGCTGCTTCGCACGAATTAGACGCGCTGGACAATACCAGCGGATTTTGGTTTAGACTTTGACGTATACCTGGTCGTCAACAACTTTAACAGAGTACGTCTGCAAGTCTTCTTCTGCGGGTTCTTCGATCACTTCACCTGTGGTGACACTAAATTCAGCAAGGTGTAGTGGGCAGACAATGCGATCCTCCTCGATGTAACCGTCAGAGAGGCACGCATATTCATGGGTGCAGACATTGCTGATGGCATAGACGTTATCGTCCATTAGTACCAATGCAATTTCTTCAGCGCCGACATCAACCGGGTAGGGAACCCGGTCTTCCAGATCTGACATCGAAGCGACGGCGTGATAGTTTTCCAAACTTTCGTCCATAACCTGTTGAAGACCCCGGAAAATTGTGATTGATTTTGGTAGTTTGCTACCCGTAAACCACTGTTTGTGGCAGATTAGCAAAACCCAGCATTATAGTTTGGGACTCTTGCGAAATTGCCAGTTATGGTTGAGCGTTTTATCTCAAATAGCCTTCTGATTCTGTTTGGTTTGGAGCCGAACGGACAAAAGTCAGATTGCTGAACCTCCCCTCATTCAAATGACAAAATTCTAGCGCTTAAAGTAATCATAATGAAAGTCAGTTGTTATTCACCCACAGCACCCACGCTACAGAACTACTGGCATCGATGGTTAGTTGGACAAAACTAGTTTTCAACTTATTCAAGCATACCCCCATTATTGTTGTCATCGAATAGAAGCATCATAAACGGTTGAGTTTTTCTAGAGTGTCATTAAAATCATGATTTCCAGTATGACCGGATTTGCCCGGCAAATAAAAGAAACAGATCGGGGTGAATTGAACTGGGCGTTGCGTTCGTTGAATCAACGTTCGCTTGATATCCGTATCAATATTCCCGACCAATTTCGTCCAGTCGAAGCGCAATACCGCCGCAAATTAAATGAAAGCTTCGAAAGGGGGCGGATTGACGCCTCCCTGGTATTTAATCGAGTGTCCGCTGGATCGGAGACGGGTTTGTTGGACCAGGCGGTACTCACGTCATTATTTGCCCATGCCGAGGAAGTCCAAAAGTACAGTCCAGACGCTACTGCACTTTCTATTGCGGAAGTATTGAGGTGGCCCGGGGTTATTAGCATTGATGAAGAACCTGATGAGGCTTTTTTCGGGCTTACACTTCAGTTGTTAGATGAATCGATTGAAGAGTTGGTGATGGATCGTCGCCGCGAGGGTGGCCAGGTTGAAGAGATTCTTCAGGACAAACTAAAGCTGTTCAAATCCAGCTGTGATGAAGCTAGGAAATTAATTCCAGAGGCGCAGCAGAGTCTTCGTGAACGGTTTAAAGAAAAACTGGAGGAATTGAATATTGAGGTTGATCCGGGACGATGGGAGCAGGAGATTGGATTGGCGCTGACTAAACTTGATGTGGCAGAAGAAATCGATCGTATCCACTTACACGTTGTTGAGTTTGAACGAGTGCTGGCTGAAGACTCGACAGTCGGCAAACGATTGGGATTTCTACTGCAGGAACTTGTTCGAGAAGTGAATACGCTAGGTGCAAAGACACTGTATTTTCCGTTGAATTCACTAACAGTCGATATGAAGGTGATTCTTGAACAAATTCGAGAGCAGGTTCAGAATGTCGAGTAACCAGCAGTTTTTACTTTCTATTCGACAGGGGATGGTGTGTTAGAAACCGCCCCCGTAATTCTGATCATTGCTGCAGCATCCGGAACTGGAAAATCCAGTCTGGCGAGAGCTTTGGTTAATTCAGAACCTGCGGTGGTTCTGTCGGTTTCCCACACGACCCGAAAGATTGGACAAGGCGAAATTGATGGGCGGGAGTATTTCTTCATTTCAGAGCAAACATTCAAAAAAATGGCTGAAGCAGGCCACTTTGCTGAATATGCAAAAGTTTACGACCACTACTATGGAACCTCAAAAAAGACCATCACGGACAATCTGGAATCTGGTCTTAGCGTGGTACTCGATATCGACTGGCAGGGTGCGCAACAGGTTGCCCGTCAGTTTGAATGTGCAGTGAGAGTGTTTTTACTGCCGCCATCCATCCACACATTACGAACCAGACTGATCAATCGCAAACGTGATCCAGAAAAAACCATTCAGTCTAGATTGCAAGTGGCAATTGAGGACATGAAGCATTACACAGAATTTGATCACGTCATTTTGAATGATGACTTTGACGCCGCACTACTGGACCTGAAGTCCATTTTGCCGGGTCATTCTGGAATAACCCGCCCTTTGCCAGAGAATCTGCTTGAAAATCTAGGCATTGCTGCCTGACTCCCGTCAGCATTCACCAGCCTCACACACTGACCATTCGCCAGCCACACCGATAGTGGCGACCGGATTGTGTGCATCATTGCATACAAATCGAAGAATACTCCTTGCTGGAAAAGGTTGAGAATAACCTGAACAAAATTTAATGATTCTGAAATCTTGTGTCAATATTCGGCCAAGTAGAATGTTCTCATTCAAACTTCCAGTTCCTTAATCAGAGGTGAATCCATGCAAATTATGCAAATGAACAACAAGAAACTCCTGAGCAAAGTTTCGATTCTAATGACATTGGCCGTTGCAATTATTGCAATTGGCCTGGTCCTGCGAACTGAATCAACTGTACACGCAGTTGAGGGTGCAAAACCCGTCGGAGTTGAACTTGGTGACGTCGTGATCAACCAAGGTTTTGCCGAGATGATTGAAGCCGTTACACCCGCAGTGGTTTCACTGGAGGTGACGCAAAAGCTTCCGGCATCTTACCAGGATCAAGAGTTTCCTTTAGATCCCTTCAAAAACTTCAGAGAGAAAGGGCCAGGTCAAATTCCTGATTGGTTTTGGGAGCAGTTTCCTTGGGCTCCGGAAAATTTCGGAAACAAGGAAAGGAAAAAATCCCCACCTCAACGGCCGTTTTCTGGAGTTGGCGCCGGTCTCGTGTTTGATCCATCCGGTCTCATCGTTACGAATAATCACGTAATCGACAATGCAGCGGAAATTCGAGTCACACTACACGACGGCAGAGTTCTTGAAGCTGAAGTAGTCGGTGTCGATCAATTTACAGATCTTGCGGTATTGCGGATCAAAGCAGACGAACAGCTGCCATATGCAGAATTTGGAAAAACCGAAAAGGTTCGAGTCGGCGATTGGGCAATCGCAATTGGTGACCCGTTCGGACTGCAAAAATCAGTTTCGTTGGGAATTGTTTCGGCGATGGGAAGAAATTTTTCCTATGATTCACCAAAGGTGCCTCTAATCCAGGTTGACGCAGCTGTCAATCGCGGAAATTCCGGCGGACCCCTATTCAACGCGATGGGTCAGGTTATTGGAATTAACACGATGATTATTTCTCCAAGTGGATCGTCTGCTGGTGTTGCCCTGGCAGTGCCGTCATCCATTGTTGAAGACATCGTAACGACTATTCAGACTGAGGGTCGCGTAACGCGGGGCTGGCTTGGTGTTGAAATACAGAATGTCACAGCCGACATAGCCGGTGCGCTGGGACTGGATGAAGAAGACCCACACGGTGCTTTGGTTTCACGCGTGCAAGTTGACAGTCCGGCAGAGAATGCTGGAATTGAAGTGGGCGACATTATTGTTTCGTTCAATGGACAGCGGATTGACGACATTCAAGCACTATCAAAGATCGTGAAGCTGACAGTTCCAGGTTCTGAAGTTCCGATTTTTGTATTGCGAAATGGGGAACGAATTGAGCTTCAGGGTACTGTTGACTTACTGGCCATGAGCGGACAGGAAATGGAAAAGATGGCAGCACCAGAAGAAGTTCAAGAACCGCCAATTGGTGCATCAGTGGCAACACTGACTCCTGAGCTTCGTAAAAAGTATCGTATCAATCGAGCCGTCAAGGGTGTAGTGATTACAGATGTGATGGCGAACAGCCCAGCTGCTAAAGCCGGGCTGGAAGAAGGCGATGTAATTGTGTCTATCAACAATCAGTCGGTAGATTCGTCTGAAAGTGCCAGTGAAGTGATTCAATCGGTTACCGAAACTGGAAAGTCAAGTGCACTACTGTTGGTTGCCGACGGTCAAGGTAAGCAACAGTTTATTGTGATTGCTCTTTCCTAATGACTTCCTCCTCCTAAAAACCAGTATGGTTTTTGCATTTTTCCGGGCATCTTTTTCGAGATGCCCGGATATTTTTTGCGCATAAACTTCAATCTGCATAAATTGTTTATATTGAGAACAATGAAAAGCACAATCCAAAATGTTGAGAGGTGGTGATGCGAATTCTGGTGGTTGAAGATGACGAACACACCAGGCGCTTTATTGCAAAGGGACTGAAGGAATCAGGACACATTGCAGAAGAGGCCGATAATGGCGTCGATGGATTGCACCGGGCACGGACTGAAGAGTTTGCCGCGCTCATTGTTGATCGCATGCTGCCTAAATTAAGTGGTCTCGAACTGGTACGCAATCTGCGCCAGGAAAACATTTCAACACCAATCCTGATCTTGAGCGCACTAGGTGATGTTGAGCAGCGTATCGAGGGTCTTAAATCAGGCAGCGACGATTACCTCAAAAAACCGTTTTCGTTTGCTGAACTTCTAGCCCGAATTGAATCGATCGTTCGACGCGTTGACAAGTCAGAAACTGAAACCCGGCTTACAGTCGGCGAACTCAGTATGGACCTGATCAAACGGGAAGTCAGAATGAAAGGCGAGAAGATTGACCTCAGACCGATTGAATTTCGTATTCTTGAAGTCCTAATGCGTTCAAGCGGTCAGCTGGTAACCCGTACAATGCTGCTGGAACGGGTCTGGAACTATAACTTTGATCCACAGACTAATGTGGTGGATACGCACATTTCCAGGCTGAGGTCTAAAATTGACATTCCGCACAGATACCCACTCATTCACACAATTCGTGGATCCGGCTACCAGATGAATTCACCTGTTGAGGATTCTTGAGACGTAGACGGACTCAACGCGAGTCACCTAGAGTTGCTCAGAGTGGCGCTGTTCATTCCAAAATATTTCAAAAGCTACACCTTCGTTCTGTCGGTCATTTACGCAGCATTGTTCTGCGCGTCAATCATTGTTGTGCTGACGATAGTTTACTTTTCAGCCTTTCAATTTCTTCGGGCACAGACTGACCAGCGAATAGATGAAGACGTTATAAGAATTATTGCCAGCACGGACTGGACAAACACCCGCACCTTTGACATTCGTGACATTCGTGACTATTTGTCAAATCGCAGGCGCCTGCATCCAAAAAGCGATCCATCGGTTTATTTACTCGTGGATCGAAATGGAATTTACGTCGCAGGAAATTTGCATAAGTGGCCGTCTGATTTATCCTATGTTGATCAATCGCGTCTGGAGTTTTTCGCACAGGTCTACTACGATGACGATACAAGAAAGAACCATCCAGTGCGGGCAATAGTTGTAACGCTCGACAATACTGGCCATAAATTGCTCGTTGGCAGAGACATCAAGGAGATCGAGGCACTGCGGCAAGGATATTTGCGCTTGTTCTGGTGGAGTATGGTGGCTGCAGTTTTTCTCGCAATTCTTGGCGCCTACTGGGTTTCACGAATTGTATCGCGGCGGCTTGAGAGAGTTAATGCACTAAGCCGCTCTGTGATGGCAGGCGACCTGTCACAGCGCGTTGAGTTCAATGCCAGCGGCGATCAATTCGATGATCTGGCTGATAACATAAACCAGATGCTCGAAAGAATTCAGACCCTGGTTGAAGCAATTCGAAGTGTGTCTGACAACATAGCGCACGATCTGAGAACACCGCTGACAAGATTGCGAAACGACCTTGATGAGATTGCCAGAAATTTAAGTGGACGACCAGAGTCGGGAATGGAACAGGCGAAAGAATCCGTCGAAAAAGCGATCTTTGAAGCGGATTCTCTGCTTCGAACATTTGAGGCGTTGTTGCGAATTGCCCGGTTGGAGAATCGGCCTTTTGGAGAGTCATTCAATGAGGTGTCGGTCGGACCATTGTTTGAAGAATTAATTGATCTTTATGGGCCGATTGCAGATGGTCAGTCAATCTCTCTCACATCATCGGTTGAAAGTGACTCAGCCGTTGTTTTTGTCGATCGGGATGCACTGGCTCAGGCGCTGGCTAATTTGGTGGACAATGCGCTGAAATACACTTCGCAGCATGGAACGATCGCGGTAGAGGGCAAAAGCTCAGCGAACGGTTTCGAAATTGCAATCTCAGATAACGGGCTAGGTATTCCGGCTGAGTATCATCAGGAAGTACTCAAGCGCTTCGTTCGACTGGATGACGGAAGTCGAACAACACCTGGAAATGGGCTGGGACTAAGTCTTGTTGCGGCTGTTGCCCGTATGCACAACTTGGACCTTGTTCTTGAAGATGCCAAACCCGGTCTTCGAGTACGGCTGAAAAATTTCAAACTAGTAAAGCCATAAACCATAGGTCCTGTAAGCGCCGGTGGTTTTCGACATCCAGCTTTTTATGTTGACCGACTCATTTCAAAAATCAAAATTTGATGACTGGAATGATCGGTTTTTTCAGGCAGATCCAAGCCCTTTGGCCACACATTACTGGAATGCCTGTCAAGTTGAGTTGCTTGCGTTAAAGCCTGGTAATGTTCATCTTTATGCAGATGGGCACGGGATGACGGTCGATCATTTTTTGGCGAGTGCTTACGCGACCGCACCCAAGCTGACAGATCCAATGTTGAGTTTGGGTGAACGGGTGCTGCAGTCTGTTATTGCGACTCGCGATGCTGTAAGCTTGAACACCAATCTTGGCGTGATTCTGTTGTGCGCGCCGCTAGCCATTGCGGCAGAGAAGGCATCTGGAGCCACTCTACGGCAGACAATCGACGATGTCATACGAGAAACTAACGTACAGGAGGCGGAACTGATCTTTCAGGCAATCAGAATGGCAGCACCATCTGGACTTTCGACTGCGAAGGTAAATGATGTTTGGGAACATGCTCGACAAGGTATTTATGCGATTATGAAGTCAGCAGAATCGAAAGACATGATTGCCAGACAGTATGCAACAGGTTTTGCCGATGTATTCGAGGTCGGTTTAAATGAGGTGGATGAAGGTGTCGCGCTGAAACTCAATCAAAGAGATTTAGCGGTGAGAATCTATCTTGGATTTCTATCGCGCTTTCCGGATACACATATCGCACGGCAGTTCGGTAGAGGTGTTGCTGAAGATATTCGGTCCGAAGCGAAGTCACTTTATGCTGAACTTTGCAAGTTGAACTCGACACAGTTGATGTGCGACAGACTGATGGACTACGATGAGAATTGGAAGTCCCGCGAGGTAAATCCGGGAACCTCTGCTGACTTAACCGTTGCAACTCTATTTACCTACCAAATCAAAAATGCAGTAAATTAGAATTGCCATTGGCTGTTCAAAGTTTCGTGGCTTATTTCGACTGCTGACTGCGAATCGTCAAACAATATTTAATGTTCACTATATGGAGAAGACAAAATGGCAATTGATAATGTACGAGTAGGCGAATCACTTGTTGGTGACGGTAACGAGGTTGCTCACATTGACCTGATTATGGGTCCGAGGGGCTCTGCAGTAGAAGCTGCATTTTGTAATACCTTGTGCAACAACAAGGATGGTTTTACCAGCCTGTTGGCGGTTGCTTCACCGAATGTACCTGCAAAGCCGAACACGGTTATGTTCAACAAGGTTACGATGAAAGGTGCCAAGCAGGCGGTGCAGATGTTTGGTCCTGCCCAGCGTGCGGTTTCCATGGCTGTCATTGACAGCGTTGAAGATGGTACTATACCGGCTGATGAGGCGGATGATCTGTTTGTTTGCGTTGGCGTATTTATTCACTGGGAAGCGGAGGATGACACCAAGATCCAGGATTACAATTACGAAGCAACGCGTGAAGCAATCAGACGCGCTGTAACGGGTCGTCCCACTGCACAGGAAGTGATTGAACAGAAGGGTGCTTCCCATCCTTTTGCCGCACATGACTGATGAAGTTAGAGCAACAGGTGCCAGGCTCCAATGACTTGGCACCTGTTGATGTCTGACCAAGAGATGTACTGACAACTCTTCATCGAAGTGACTGATCATAGTTGTCGAACAGCTAATCTGTTGTGACAAACTACTTAATGGGAGGCTTTCAATGTCTGACGAAAAAACTGATCGACGCCAGGACGAGATATTTGACCAAGCAACGATTGAGAGAAGACTGGCAGAAGAACTGCCACACTGGTACTACGAGAACGGTTGGATTCGCCGCAAGTACCGTACGATGGGCTGGAAGGGGACATTGATGGTGATCAACGCGGTTGGGCATCTCGCTGAAGCGGCGTGGCATCATCCCGATATTACTGCCTCATATGCTTTTGTCATTGTGAAGTTGATGAATCACGCAGCAAAAGGTGTTACTGAAAAAGACTTTGAACTTGCAAAAAAAATAGAGGAAATGGTCCATTGGCAGCCAGGTCTTGATAACAGCGCACTGGAAGGAACGCCGACGGACCAAAGATTTCGGTACATTCGCTACGATTCGTAACTGATATCAGACTGAATAAGTTCGCCGATTGATGAAGCAGCGTACTGACGTCTTACTCAGTTTGGGATCAAATTTTGGTGATCGAAAAACCCATCTAAACACTGGACTTGATCGTCTAGCGCGCGCCGGTTGCTTGATTCAACAGATATCCCCAATCGTTGAATCACCAGCGCAACTACCACCTCAGTCACCTTCTGAATGGAATCGGCCATTTTTGAATCTGGTCGCCATTGGTGAAACGGTCAAAGATTTTGATGCATTCCAGCGCGACGCTAAAGCAATTCAACTGGAGTACAGCAAGCCGGGAATGAGCAAGTGGAGTCCGCGCGAACTGGACATTGATATCATTCACTGGGGGAAAAAAGCACCTCCAAATCAACAGTTAACAGCGGGAGTTCCGTCAGTTTTCACTCGTCCTTATGTGCTAACACCGCTTTTGCATATCGCACCAAGCTGGCCGGTTACAGATCAGGGTGATGTTACTGCGTTTGAACTTAGCGTTCGTTCAACAATTGAACTTCACATTCCAATTTGGATGGGAATCCTCAATGTTACGCCCGATTCATTTTCTGACGGTGGTCGATACGAGACGCCCGAAAGTGTAAGAGCACAGGCAGATCACATGATCCAGAATGGAGTGAACATTATTGATATTGGAGCGGAGTCGACTCGACCCAATGCAACGGCTTTGAGCGATGATGAAGAATGGAAGAGGCTGCTACCAGCCATTAAACAGGTAAAAGAAAGTTGTGCGAACACTTTCCTTGCGCCAGAAATCAGTGTGGATACCTATCATCCAGCGAATGCTGAAAGATCCCTGAATCAAGGCATTGATATCATCAATGACGTTAGTGGTCTGCGCGACGATCATATGCTTGCACTTGCTAGGGAAAGTGGCAAGACTTTTATCGCGATGCATAGCATTACCGTACCTGTTGATCCGAATATCAGTATTGGTGCCCGGGAGGATGCCTGTCGAGTCTTCGAGACGTGGGTGGATGAAAGTCGCCGCCTGTGGGAAAACAAAGGACTCGATCTTGACAAAATTGTAATTGACCCCGGAATCGGATTTGGCAAGAGCAGTCTTCAGGCACTGGATCTAATGCGATCGGTTAAGCGTCTGCGAAAGTCTGGGCATCGGGTGCTAATTGGTCACTCAAGAAAACGCTTTCTGAAAGCGTTCTCGAATCTGGAAAGTTCGGAACTTGATTTAGAAACGATTGGCGCTTCACTCAATCTTTGCGCACAGTCCGTTGACATTTTGCGTGTTCACGATGTAGAGGCTCATACCAGAGCTTATTTGAGTTGGGCACATCTACTCGATAATACGGAGGTGGACAAATCCGAATCTGTGGTCTAATTTAATTTCGCGGGGCGACTACGAAATTCATCAATTGCGTCGGTCAGCCACTGCCAGGCTTCAAGTTCCCGCGGTCCTGCAGTTTTATCAATTGCAATTTGAAGATACGCCATTTCGGCATTAATCTTGTCTTCCGGCAGCATGTGCAATCGACTTACGAGTATTGCTGCTTCAATCACAGCGGCTTGCGCGCGGTTAAACCCCGGAAAGGGCTTGGTGGATGAGCGGTGTACCTGCGATAGATAAACCTTTGGTCTAAGCTCATTATCGACAACTCTCTTTACTTCGAGTTCCTGATGGTTGATAGCAGCTTCCAGCACCCGGCCTTTTGCGTGTGCAGCGGGTCGAGTTGGCCAATCTGATCGCCCAGTAATGCATCCGGCATAGACTCTAACATCATCGGTAATGTTGACAACCGCTGTACCCGTGGCTTCGAGATTGTGCAGCGTCTGTGACGGTTTAAATGGTGCGATCACTACAAAATCATCAATGTATCGAATGCCCATCGGGGCGATATGTACAACGTCGTGTTCATCGACAGTTGAAACAATTACTTCGAATATCACAGTCAGTTTTCGCGTTCAATCTTTGGTTTTAGCGTACTGCCAGTTTCCTTATACTGGTTAGTCGACGGTTCTTCAGAGTGTAGGCAACCCCACTTGAGTTGTTGGTCTTGAACATAGCGCTTTCCAAGCTGCCAGGCAATTTGCGCTTTGGTCAGTTCGGCGCCGAGATAGAATGCATGCCCCACATCTTCTTTCACGTCGATATGTGGGTATAGTTTGTAGGGATCAGTCGCTTCAAACAGCCCGTCGCGGTTGAAAATATGGATGCCTTCATCACTCACTTGAATTCTGAAACTGGGATCTTTTATCAAGGTGGAAAAATCTCGAATTTCATCCGCTGTGGAGGGGTTGGGTTTTTTGTCGTGCACGGCTAGCAGGCCATCGCTGTAATTTCGAGGCAAGCTGGAATCAGATTTGGCAGCATGCATCACGCGTCTCGCGCGATCTGTCTCTTTGATAACAGTTCGAGCATGTTGACTGACCTGAGTTGTCAGCACCGCACTGACATCTAGTTCCGAAACAATACCCATCATGATTGCGGTGATGCCAAGCGTATCTGCATCAGTGAGCTCAGTGATATTGCCAGTACCCATCATGATTTCTACATCAGGGTATCGATGTTGAAGCTCAAAATAGTTTGTAATTGACTCAGTAAATCCAAAGTGTATCGGATTCAAGATTGCATCGGCAAGAAACGGCCGTTCCAATTTCTGCATGGCATCGATCGCCCGATAAAGTGACTTCTGACCTTTGTCATCGGCTGGAATC
Source organism: Arenicellales bacterium (assembly GCA_965220665.1). Classification (GTDB taxonomy): domain Bacteria; phylum Pseudomonadota; class Gammaproteobacteria; order Arenicellales; family JAJDZL01; genus JAJDZL01. Next base: position 580,901 of record CBDCQQ010000005.1, on the reverse strand, counting down.
AATACTGGGGTGCTTGCAACTTCATTTGCAACCCAAAGTGTATCTTCGGAAAGGCTGAGCAAATAATCAGCCCCCGCTTCGCCTGCGCGAAGCAGGTCGCTGCTTTCGAGTGAGTCGACGCTGGTTTTAAATCCAGATTCGTGCAGAGCCTGAACCGCCTCTTCCAGATGTGGAAAATTTTGGCCTGGCAGACATCCTAAATCGATGACATCCGCGCCACAACTACGATAGTCTTCTGCGAGCGAAATAATGCTTTCGGTGGTTCGATTCGGGGCATCGACAATCTCAGCGAAAATCTGCACCGTGTATTCATTGAGATTGGCGGATCGAGCGGGTGAGCCGAAAAACTCCGGCAAGTCCTTCAGGTCGTTGGGACCTCGTACCACCTTGATTCCAAAATGATCACCGAGCTTATTGACATCACCGACACAAAGCCCCGGCAGCATGATCTGGTCAAAACCTCCGGAAATTTCCAAGCGTCGCTTGACCATCGCAGTTGTCGCAAGAGCTGCAACACTCACTCCGATTTGATGGATAGAATAAGAGAAGTCTTTCGGTTCAATTCGATCCAGAGTTCGTTGCAGGCTCGATTCAGCCAGTCGACCCGTTATGAACAAGATTCGTTCAGACATTTGATACGGTTAAGCACGGCGCTTTTGAGCTCATCCATGTTTGTAGTCAGTGTGGTGGATTCGAATTCGCCGATCTTTTTCGAACATTCAAGATCGATCTCACGCGGATAGACAGTGACCATTTGTCCCGGTGCGGGGGTTATCACGACCGGTTTGGTATCGCATGCGTAAACGATGACGGGAATTTTGCACTTGCCTGCCTGGGCGAAAACATTGGTAATCAGTGTGTCTGAAATTCCTGCGACGCATTTTGCGACTGTGTTTGATGTCGCTGGCGCAACCACCAGAGTGTGATAGTTATTTTCGTAAAACTGCCCAACAGGAACTGCGCTGGCAGTCGAATCACGAAACATTCGAATTTTGGCGCGGCGCAGTCGTTCAATGTACTTGTACATGACCAGTACTTCTTCAACCGCCCGGCTAAGAAAAACATCCACGTCTTCTAACCCCATCAGAAACTCCAGGCACTCTTCGAGGTCGTGGCCGGATCCGGTTAGAGCCCAGGCGAATCTTATTTTCTTGGGTTTGCGAGGCATCACTTAGATTGGAGAATACGAAGGAAATTATGCTTTTGAGTCAACAGCTGAAAAATCCTGCTGAATCTTTCGATTTCTTGGAAGCGTTCTGCTCTCAAGGTTTCTTCTTCACCGGCGGTACTGACGGCTGTTTGCTTTTGGCAGATCGTTTCATTGAACTGACTTGCCGATGGTCAGAGCACTAATGTATTCGGCCATCTGTTTCATTGACAAGGTCGGTGTTTTTGAGACGTTTGTCTGACAACTCTCGTATCGTCCAGTCAATCTGCACCATCTTGTCTAACTCACGACATTGTGTCGAGCACTGAATTCATCCACGACTTTTTGCAAGTGTATCAGACTCATCTTGTGATAGGCACCATCATAGCCGCGCTCAGGACACCCTTGAAAATGACTCTGCACCGTTGCTGTGCCTAACCCTTAACTTATTTTCCGGCAGAGTGAATGTATTGATTGACCTTTAGTGATGATTATCTGCGAATTCCATAGCGCTTCGCTGCCGCGTTAAGCCAGGCTGGGCAAAGCAGCATGGTGTAGCTTTCGCAAGCGCATCCTTGGCATATCAGTCGACGCTACTGGCTTCCTGGCGCATCATGTGCAGAATCTCTCGTTCAATTTCAACATAGCCTGGCATCTCGATCAACTCTTCCTTGCTCGGAATACGGCGACCCTGTTTGAAGTCCATGGTGAAGATTTGCCGGATCTGACCCGGATGGCTCGACAAAAACACTATGCGGTCAGCAAGAAACAGTGCTTCTGGAATATCGTGCGTTACCAGCACGACCGTCATTTGTGTTTCATCAATGATGTCTAGCAGCAACTCCTGCATATGCCAGCGTGTTTCTGCGTCCAATGCACCAAAGGGTTCATCCATCAGAGAGACTTCCGGATTATTCGCGAGCATGCGGGCAATCGCTACGCGCTGCTTCATACCACCGGATAACTGCTTGGGGTAGGCGTGACGAAAGCGGGTGAGCTTGACTTTGGCGATAAAAAAATCTACGCGCTCGCGTCGCTCGCTGGTCGGCACCCTGTTTAAACGCATGCCATACTCGATATTCTGTTCAACCGTTAGCCACGGAAACGAGGTGTAGCTTTGAAAAACCATGCCGCGGTCCCGGCTTGGCCCGACAATTTGCCGGCCATCAAGCGCGAGTGAGCCTGTTGTTGGATGTTCAAGTCCAGCCATCAGGTGCAGAATTGTTGACTTGCCGCAGCCTGAAGGTCCCAGCAGTACGCAGACTTCACTGCTGATGACATTAAAGGTGATGTCGCGAATTGCAACCACATTCTCGCCCCCTTTGACGGCAAACTGTTTGGAAACATTTTCCAGGACCAGTTTACTGTTGTGTTGCGGCATCTGAGAATCGTCAATCAAGGCAGCAGCCTCCGTTTGCAGTTGCGAGGGCAGTGCGCGACACACACTGCCCTCGAATGTCACATCCGCTGATGTCAGCCTCGGTAGCCGCTGTCGTACAGCTCTTTGAGCAATGTACAGTTCACGCCCTTTTCATAGGGGTTGCGGTTTTCCAGAAAACCGAACTTCAACCACCACTCCGACATCAGGTCATAGTGCTCGCGCATTTGACCATTTGTTTGATTGAACGGCGGGTCGCCAGGGGCAGCGCCACAGAATCGAGCTGCTTCCATAAAGTCATAAATGTAAAGACCGCCATCGAGGCTGGTGCCGTCTTTTCCGATCACCAGTTCCACATCATCAATGCTCATTTTCATGCCCTTGGCGATGATTTCGTTGCCTTCAGCCGGATTTTGTTTCCACCATGCAATCGCATCGTAAAGTGCGCGCAGGGTGTCAAGTGCAACATCGTGGCGCTCTTCGATGAACTTTTCGTTCATATAGAGGCCATCGGCAATAACCGCCTGCGAGGTCCAGTAGTCTTCACGCGACTGTGATAGCACCTTGGACCCTTCCAGCGCTTTGAGCACATTGCTGCCGTAGGGCTCCCAGAATTCCGACGCGACGACATCACCGCCAATCATGGCCGCAAATGCATCATCCGCGATAATATTGGAATATTGGACTGAGTCGAAGGCAAAGCCGTTGCGCTCCAACCACATCGCGACGTAGATCTGTGCCAGCCCGCCTTCAACGACTGCAACTTTCTGACCAGCAAGGTCAGCAGGGCCGTCGATACCGGGGGCAACGACGATCTTGTCTGTGCCGTAGGACAGATTGGCAAACGCAACCAGCTTGAGTGGCATGTTTCGTTCCGCAGCGATTGGTGAGAACTCAACTGTGCTGGAAACCACGTCCATCTGGTTAGCTGTTACGAGATTGTAGCTTTCGTAGGGGTCTTCAATGGTTTGGTAGTTTATCTCCAGATTGGGAGCCAGGTTTTTGTCCTTGGCGATATACCAAAATCCATAGCCTGGCCAGGTAAAGCCAGAGATCTTTACTTCTTCAGCCGCCTGAGCAGAGAATGTAAATGCCAGCAGGAGTGAGCATACCAGTGGGAAACTCCCTGTAATCCTGTTTATTTTCATTGCAATTACCTCATTTGAGTTGATGTTTTGTCAACGACCTGTTTGAGGGGCCGCGACAGTTAAATTGATGGGTTGTGTTGAATGACACTTTCATGGATCGGACACGCTAATACAGATAAGGGAACAACAGCCGTCGCAGTCGCCGCAGAAGGATGTCGAAAACAAGTCCCAGCAAGCCGATCGTAATAATACCTGCCATGATCTCGTCAATATGGACAAATCGCTTGGCTCGCATCATCATTGCACCAATCCCGGAATCGGCTGCGATAATTTCAGCGATAACCAGATAAGTCCAACTGACTGCGAGCATTTGCCGCATTGCGGTCATGATGTTAGGCAGCATTGCGGGAACCACGATGGTCCACAGAATTTGTCTCCGATTACCACCCAGAGTCAATGCCGAATTGATGAAGTCAGCACTCAGCGATTTGGCGTAATCCATGATCAGCGTGATCAGGAACCACACGACTCCAAGGAACAACAGCGCGAGTTTCTGCGATTCGCCAGCGCCGAGCCACATCAGCAGCAAGGGTATGAACGAAGGTGCTGGAAGGTATCGGAATGCAGAAACCAGTGGGTTGAAAAACGCCTCGACTCGACTGAAAGTCCCCATCAGAATACCCAGTGGCACCGCCAGCATACAGGCCAGCAGAAAACTTGTGACAATGCGGAAAAGGCTCATTCCAATGTCGAACAGGTAATTCTTTTCGCCGAACAGTACGGTAAAACTGGTAATCACCTTGATCGGACCAGGCAGTAGCACCGCGTTGGTTAGCTCCAAAATTACGGCCAGTTCCCAAACGCCGAAAAATAGGAACCACGCTGCAAAGGCCAGCAGTAGCGAAGCGGTCATAGAGACCGGCCGGTTAAACTCGAACAAGCGCTCTTTGTAAACCATGGTTTAATCCACCGGCTGTGTTGCAGCTAAGTCGTTATTGTGCTTGTTCTTCTTCCTGCTGCCAAGGTAAGTTTCATCAACCTCCACCTGACAGCCAAACAAACTGAATGCATTGTTCGCCCAGGCGGTTTTGATGCGGTGCGCCAAATACCGGGCATTGATTTGTCGAATGCCGATGTCATTGCCAAACTTGGTGCTTGATACCCCTTCCAATGAGGTTGACAGTGGGTAGATCGCCATCAGCCACTTCTTGTCGCTAATCGGACTACCCTGCATCAGCGATTCACTTCGAACACTGAAATGCCTGCGGCAGGCTTTGCACCAATATGGCATGGTCTTGTGACTGGCACTGCGAGTCCGGGGCATTTGCGCCCGTCAACCCAGTGCCGCGATTCGATGTAGGCCATCGCATTTTCTTCGCTCTCAAACTGCGCCATGAATTCGTGCAGACTGACTCGTTCTCCCAGGGCTTTTCTTTTGCGCATAATGAGATGATAACTTCTGCAGCCTCACATATTTCTGGTTGTGCAATTTTATTCAAAATCCAGACTTTAAGGATAATTCCCAATACGAAAGTGCCTGCAACCTCAATTCGCTCTCCACCGCAGTTCGTTGCTGACTACTCGAATCTTCTCCCGCGCAATCGAGACCGTGTAAAAATCACTCGAGTTTTGTTCAGCATACTTCAATTGACCCAAAGCGATTTTCAGATCGCCAATTTTAAAATGATAGTCCGCATCAGCAAGGTAGGCTTCTCCGATTGAGCCTGACTCGGCCGCAGTTTTAGCATTGAGCTTTACAAGCTGAATGTGTTCGAGATTTGTCAGAATGTGCTTTCTCAGGTATCGGTTGGCTTGCTCCGCATAACCGGATTCAAGCATTGCCTTTGTATAAACCTCAATGACTGCTGGATGGGGACGTTCCTGTACAGCCAATGGTTCTAGCATCGAAATGGTTAATTGTGGGTTGTCATTCAATGTCATTTCTGCCTGCGCGAGTAAAACCCACAAATTTTCGGGCTGAAGCAGAGCCAGCTCAGATAATTCCTTCTGTGCCTTTGCCAAGTTGCCGTCTCTAGCAAGCGAAAGTGCGTAGCCATATCGATTGGCTGACTGCTCGTCTTCAGTCCCATTTGTCAAGTTCTTCTCAAAGTGCAGATAAGTCTTACCGGACTGCCAGTTGAATAAAACCCGGTTTCGAGCTTTAAAGTACAGAAAATCGGATGTCAGATCTGGAAACGGTCGATTGGAGTACTGCCGAAGTCTCGAGCTGATTGCGGCGATTCGCTGCGGAGTAACGGGGTGAGTGTTGTGAATATTCGATTCAATTACACCTCGCTGTCGCTTTTCACGCTCAAGTGCCACCATAAAGTCCCTGGCATAATTTGGATCGTAGCCAGAGTTAGCCATCATTCTAACCGCAACATTATCAGCTTCGCGCTCGTAAGCGAGTGTGTGTGCAATAATGGAATCAACTCGAGCAGCTTGTGAACCGATAATTGCCGCAATTCCGGCATCGCCACCGATCAGCAGACCCGCGAGCACTGCGAGAATTGACGGCGCCTGTGTTGATTCATAAGCCCCTAGCAGACGTTCTAGGTGGTTTTGCTTGAAGTGTGCGAGTTCGTGAGCCATGACCGAGACCAACTCTGCTTCGTTACTTGCCAATTCAATTAACCCGGAGTTTAAGAAAAAGGTTGAGCCAGGTCCGGCAAACGCATTGACTTCAGGATCCTTGACCACATAATAATGAAGAAGGTCAATGTCTATCTCTCCGCCTTCAACCAGTTTTTTCGCGATGTCTATGACGAATGCATTGATCTGCAGGTCATCGGAAAGCTGCTTTGTTTCGCGAACGATGCTAAGGAACTGCCTGGCCTGACGCTGTAGACTTTCAGTGGCGACCGGATTTGCTGCGTATGCAGAAGAATCCAACTCAATGCCCGGTAACAAAAGGGCAAACGTCAGCAAGAGGCTGAGAATTTTGATCTTTTTCATGCGGTTAATCATTATGAATCTGTCTTCAAAATGTCTGATCATTGAGTCAGAGAGTATATGAGTGGATATGTTCCACTAGCGTTTCGAATTTTAACAGCAAGCTAAATCCCACCTGCTCCATTATGGAGAAATCGCTAACAGAACCCGTGGTGTGAGAGGTTTGTTTGAGACCGGTTCAATTCGAGAATATTGATTGACGAATCGCATGTCCGGTTTGATCTTCTTTTGGGGTTATATACTTGACAAATCCATTTAATTGAATGCAGATGTCCTGAAAATATTTATGTGAATCGTTGAGTCTGATCTGGACAACATATTCATTTCATTGCCATATATTTTGAATTTTTCTGCAACCGGTTGAGTTGCCGATCTTAAACTGGCCTGGCTGCCGTATGTTTCTCAGAATTAAGTGGCGGAATTCTCAATTGTTCGATAGCTGACTCAGAAACTTGAAGGTGTCATCTGATGCCCGTTTTGACTTCGCAATCGACAATGGTGTGTGGCCATCACTATTTCTAGCTCTGATGTCTGCACCTTTCTCAACCAGGAAATTGAGTACAACATTCTTTCCGTCTCTGCTACAGCAGGTCCCATGCGGTATGAAGACACCAGGCGGTGCTTCCAGCGAATCGTCAGCGATGGCAATATGAAGCGGTGTGTTGCCAGCCGCATCTTTGCAATCAATCTGCGCACCCTGTTCCACGAGAAGTTCTGCAGTTTCCTTGGAATTGAACCACGCTGCCAGGTGCAACGGTGATGCTCCAGAATGGTTTTTCGCATTGACGTCAGCGCCGTACTCTAGCAGAACTTCCGCAACATCGTGCATATTGGTTGCTGCTGCGAGGTGTAGCGATGTATGACCACCACCATCGCAGATATCCACACTGGCACCTTCCTCAAGCATTGCTTTCGCTGCTGCTACCGGGTCTTCCAGTTTCATTGCATATCTTGAGGAGAATCCACCCAGAAAGATCGCAACCCGAGGACCTGCTTCATACATCGACAGCCAGTGAAGCATTGTCCGTGACTCTCGGTCTTTGCCATCCACATCAAAGCCATTGCGAAGCAGTGCATGCAGCGATTTTCTCGAATCTGCACACAACGCACAATGAACCGGATTTAGGTCGGGATAGGCTGCCGGATCGAAAGCCGCACCATGTTCAAACAGCAGTTTCATAATGTCGACTGAATTCAGGCTTGCAGCTATATGCAGGGGTGTCAGTTCCCGAACACCCCAGAAATTGGTATCATCGAATGCGGTTCGGAATCGCTTCATCTGATCCCTAAAATGTTTTGGTGGCTCAGCGAATTGGTTGAATTCATTTGAAGCAACAGCCTGAGGATCAGCACCAAGAGACAAAAGGTGTGCTACAGCATCGGTATTTTTGTCAATGATGGCCCAATGTAAATGAGTGAAACCAAATTGGTCGCGACTTTCAGCATCAGGTTTTGCACCGAGCTTTTCGTAAAACGCATTCAACTGTTCATCCATTTCTCAAGACTCTTCTTTGAAGATAGATTCGACATTTAACTCAAAGTCGCCATAAAATTTTGACAGGTTGAATCAAATATTATTGTAAGTTCTTTTTAATGATGTCAAAATGGCTTAAATGCCAATTCATCAAGTGTTTCAATCTGCAAGGGTAGGATTGTACTTTTGAGAAAACAATTTCGATAATCAACAATTTAGTCATATCGAATTTACAGCAGTTGCGACCCGAATTTGCATCCGGATTAGCCGGATCATATCGATGATTCTCGGGCCTCGATGTGGCAGGTTACAACTGCAGCAGTCAGCGTATTTCTGGCGTTTGTCTCCCTGTCCAAACTGCTGTGGGCGAAGTTTGGACTGGTCACCTTTATGACGTCCAGTTTCTGGACAGCCTTTATCTAACCAATATTCAATTTTTCTGAAATACTCTCGATAATCTGATCACTTGTTTCTTCTGGTGAAAAGTGAGTCACGTACTTTCCATTCGGCCCGATCAGATAAAGATAGGAGCTGTGATTGACCATGTAGTCTGCTCCTTCGGTGGGTGAGTATGAGAAATAACTTCCATAGGAATAGACTAGGTCAGTGAGCTGTTCAATTGTGCCAGTCAGCCCTTCAAAACGTTCATGAAAGTGCGAGATATAGCTATGGATTGCTTCTGGCGTATCTCGGTCTGGATCAACAGAGACAAAGAGTGGAGTGATTTGTTGAGCTCTTTTAGCGTTGACTTCTTCCAGTCGATTCAAAATACTGGTCATTTGCAGGAGCGTTCCGGGGCAGGTAGCTGGACAATTGGTAAAACCGAAGTACATCAAAAGGTATCGCCCATGAAAGAATTCATCGGTCACTACTTTTCCGGTATGATGGGTTAGCTCAAAGGGTCCTCCGATCTGAATTTCTTCAGGATGATTACTGGTGAGCAGTAGGTACGAAACCGCACCAATTACACTTAAACTAACCACACAAGTCAGCCCAAGCAGAAGATTTTTAATTTTTTTTGACATGATTCTTCAATTTTACCGATTGATTGAAGTGACCCAACTGACTATTGCTCTTACTCACAAACCAATCTGTACTGCATCGGAGTGTCCGAAAGTTCTCTGACAGTCACTTCCATTTCAATCGTTCCTGATTTTTCAAATTCAAGTTCCAATCTCAACTCAGATTTCGGTGTCAGAGGGTTTTGCAAGCCCATCAGCATTACATGAAGCCCATGCTGCTTGAGTTCCAGCGGCGAATCAGAGGTGAACATCAGCCTCTCAGCTTCAGCCTCTTCCATCATCATAATTCCATCTTTATTCACAATGTCGTGAATTTCCACATGCATCGCCTGTGGCGAATGAGCACTTACCAGTCGGTCCGAATGTCCTTTCTGAGCTGAGATTGTCAGAAAAATAGCCCCGACGTTTTTGCCCAGTGACTCAAATGACCACGGTGATTCAACGCAGATCGATCCCAATTGATAGACCTCGGACTCATCTTTTTCTGCATCCGAATTACTTGCATATAGTGATTGATTTCCGATGAAGGTCGCTAAGACAACGATCAATCCATATCCAGCAATATTTAGCATATCTATTTTCCGAATTTGCAATCAGTTACTTACCTGAGGCACGTTCACTTCTCATCAACCAGGTAAAATCCAGCTGAACCTTCCTCTGGAATGCAGTACTTTCCCAAAGATTCCATACTTTGGCAAACGCCATACAAAAGCGGTGAGTAGACCTCCAGAACAATCCTGCTGCGATTGTGAAATTTCTTGCTGCTGCTCAATCGCTTCATCGATATTCTTTTCAATGTAACCAAAATTTTTATGGACTATATCGTCATGGTGGTATTCGTCATTCAAATCATAGTATGGTTTATCCTGATTCAGGTAATTTCCTGTCAAGTCAAGTTCAAAAATTCCCATTTTTTCAACCTATGAAGTTCAATATTCTGGTCACCGAAGCACCTTATACACATCAGGCATCTGACACGGCTTACCAGTTTGCCAGGGCGGCCATAGACTGTGGTCATGAAGTCTGTCGTGTGTTCTTCTATCATGATGGTGTTCACAACGCAACCCGCCTGAGTAGCCCGCCGGTAGATGATCGAAATGTGATTGATCGCTGGGTGCAATTGGCCGAGAACCATAATGTAGACCTGGCAATATGCATTGCGGCATCGCTACGACGAGGCGTGCTGAGTGAAGAATCAGCGCAGCAAAGTGGCAAGACAGTGACCAACCTGGACGAACATTTCAAGGTCGCAGGATTCGGACATTTCATTGAAGGTTCGATTATTGCCGATCGTACCATTGTGTTCGGGGATTGAACATTACGCAGCGGAATATTTGATGATCAAGAGACTTATGTTTGTCAATCGAAGGGCTCCCGGCGGGACAGTGTATGGGATGGAAGCTCTTGATGCGCTGCTCGCTGCTTCGGCATTCGATCAGGATTTAAATGCTGTATTTTTGGATGATGGCGTCTATCAGTTAAAACGAGGGCAAGATCCTGCTAAATTGGGTATCAAGAACTTCGCAAAGAGCTTTGCCGCTTTGAGTGAATTTGGTGTTAATCACCTCTATGTGGAGAAAGAATCCATGGCTGACAGAGGCCTTTCAGATTCGGACTTGATGGAGGTTCTTCGAGATGACGGAAGTGATGCAGTAACAATTATTTCGTCAAGTGATCTTTCCAAAATTATGAATTCACAAGACGTCATTTTGCAGTTTTAAATGGGATGATGCTTCACACGGTAAACAAATCGCCATCTGAAAAGCCAAGTCTACAGAGCTGTTTGAGGCTGGCCAGTGCAGGCAGTGATATTCTGTTAATTGAAGATGGCGTTTATGCCGCAGTTAACGGCACAAAGTATTCAAAACTAGTAGAAGGATCACTGAAAAGTCATCAGATTTATGCGCTGGAAGCGGATCTTGAGTGCCGAGGATTAAAAAAGTCACGGTTAATTGACGGAGTCGAGATGATTGACTACAAGGGCTTTGTTTCTCTAGCCGCACGCAACAAAGCCATACATTCCTGGCTATAAGCGAATTGGGAACTATGCCAATTGAGTTTAACGGAAAAGTCTACCAGACAGATTCAGAAGGTTTTTTATCAAATCCTGATGAATGGTCGGTGGAGTTGGCAGAAAAAATGGCGGCTGATGACGGCTGTCAGCTCAGTCCCGAACACTGGGAAGCCATCAATATCCTTCGAGACTACTACGCTCAGTTCGCCATCGCGCCGCCCATTCGCATTCTGATTCGTCATATGGGAAAGCGGTTGGGCAAGGAAAAGGCAAACAGTCCATATCTATATGAACTCTTTCCATTTGGACCGGCTAAACAAGCCTGTCGTTATGCAGGGTTACCGAAACCGACAGGCTGTATCTAGTATTTTGGTGGTTCGCAAACCACTCGGCATCACCTTGAGTTAGTTAGTTATTCCGTGTCGGCCACTTTCGCGATTCTCTTCTATCTTGCAGGATTAATCCTGATTTGTGGCATTGTTTGGAAAGTGTTGAGTTACGCCAGGATCCCGGTTCGATATTTGCTGCCTATTGCGCCGGCGCCTCAGTCATCTGGTGGTGTAGCACTTCGAATTCTAAGGGAGGCCTTGTTCTTCGAGAGTCTATTCAAGGCAAACAAATGGACCTGGCTGTTTGGATGGATCTTTCACTATGCATTACTGGTTGTATTGCTACGGCACCTGTTTTTCGTCACCTGGTCGATCGAACCGTGGGTGATCATGCTGTTTTTCCCAGGTGATGTTGCCGCCTGGCTAATGATTGGATCGCTGCTCGGGCTGTTGGGTCGACGAATTTTCGTTGACCGGGTGCGCTATATTTCGACTGTATCTGACTATGCCATGTTGATTCTGATCTTGTTGATCGGGATTACTGGTGTGGTTCTGCGCTACAGGGTGCCGGTAGATATCATGGCAACTCGAGAATTTACGTTAGGACTTATGAAGTTCGATTTGACAGATTTGCCTAGGAATGGAGTACTTTATCTTCATTTGGCCAGTGTAGTGGCTTTGGTAACTGTCTTTCCATTCAGCAAATTGATACACTTCCCCGGGTATTTTTTCAGCCCCAGCCATAATCAGAAATACCCCGTCGCGAAAATGAAGGATCTCAGCAGATGATGACATGGGCAGCGTAAGTACCCGAAAAATCGAACCGCGTAAATCTCCCGCAGTCAAACCAAATTTTTGCTCTGATGGGGGTCAGAGTGGCGGATTGGTTGAGAATTGGCAGGAGCTTGCTATTGCAAAGCTTGGCGAGGAGGTTCGCTCGAATCGGGCACTGCGGGTGTTTCTGGACAGCTGTGTGAAATGTGGTGCCTGCACCGACAAGTGTCATTATTTCCTAGGCGACGGCGATCCGTTGAATATGCCGGTTGCACGTCAGGATCTGATCCGAGGAGTTTACCGACGCTACTTTACGGCAGCTGGTAAGTTCTTCCCAAAATTTGTCGGTGCGCTTGATCTCACCGAATCGTTGCTTGAAGATTGGAGCACTTACTACTATCAGTGCTCTGAATGTCGCCGCTGCTCAGTTTATTGTCCATTTGGAATTGACACTGCAGAAATCACGATGGTGGGTCGTTCGATTCTTGACGCTGTTGGAATCAGGCAAAACTACATTCACACCGTTCTGGATAACGTCAATCGAGTCGGGAATAACCTGGGGATGATCGGTGCGGCAATCGTTGACACCCTGGAAGGGTTGGAAGAGGATGTGCTTGAAGAGACTGGGGTTAATGTGAAATTTCCGCTTGATGACACTGATGCTGATGTATTACTGCTGGTTCCATCGGCCGATCTATTTGCGGAGCCACATGTTGACGGATTAATTGGCTGTGCGAAAATCTTCCACCAGCAGGGCATTCGATGGACGCTGTCTACAGAGGCTTCAGAAGCTGCGAATTTTGCACTGTTTGTTGGGGATGATGAAAACATGCATCAGATGACGAGACATGTCCGCGACACGGCACTCAAACTAGGAGTCAAACAGGTTGTAGTTGGAGAGTGTGGTCACGCTTGGCGTGTGGCAAGCAGCTATTGGCCGGATATGATTGGGGATAGGCACGCACCTGATTTCGAAACACTACATATTTGTGAATTCACCTACGAATTACTTAAAAAAAATCGGTTGCAGCTTGACAGGTCTGTACACAACGATAAAGTCATTACGTTTCACGATTCGTGTAATGTAGCTCGGGGCTCGAGAATGGGTGAGCATCCAAGAGATGTCTATCGTATTCCGCGCGCATTGTTACAGGCTGCTTGCGATAATTTTGTCGATATGGCACCGGACACTATTTGTGAACATACTTTCTGTTGCGGCGGAGGCGGCGGGCTTTTGACGGATGAGTTGATGGAAGTTCGGGTGAGTGGTGCCTCACCTAGAGTTAGCGCACTAGAAGATGTGATTGCAAATCAAGGGGTAACTCATATGGCAGCAATTTGCGCGATTTGCAAAAGCCAGTTCCGCTCAGTGCTTCCAAAATTTGACCTGGACATGAATATGATTGTCAGTTTGCATCAGATAGTCGGCGATGCGGTTGTGCTGAATTCGGAGACTTGATTCCGTGGTGTCCTCACTGAATCATGAGCATTTGAAGGCAAATTGACGACCCGACTCGAATCACCCTGAAGTCGCTTTAGTAGGTGTCCACTTGCCCCTCGTTTCCGACGATTAGAACGTCAGCAGGCCGTTTGGCGAAAATACCGTTGCTAACAACACCGGTGATGTTGTTGAGCGTTGACTCAACTGTGGTTGCATCTTTCAAGTCAAGATTGCGGACATCAATAATGATGTTACCATTATCAGTTGTGAATCCAGTGCGCAGTTCTGGCTGCCCACCTAGTTTGATTACAGCTCGACTAACCAGACTTTGTGCAAGCGGTATCACTTCGATAGCAAGTGGGAATTCACCTAGTACGTCAACAAGTTTTGTCTTGTCGACAATACAAACAAATTTTTCACTGGCAGCCGCGACAATCTTTTCCCGGGTGAGTGCGCCACCCCCACCTTTTATCAAGTGTTTGTTCCGGGTCGCTTCATCTGCACCATCTACGTAGATAGGCAATGTACCGGTTCGGTTGAGATTTAGAATGGGGAAGCCATATTGACGCAATCGGTCTTCCGTAGCCTTTGAACTTGCAACGGTTCCATCGATTTTTCCTTTTATATTGGGGAGAAGATCGATAAATGCATTGGCTGTAGAACCGGTACCAACGCCCACTACATCTCCGACTTCAATGTAGTCCAATGCTTTTTCAGCAGCCATATGTTTCATCGAGTTAGTGTCCATATGAATAACCAACAAAATTCCAAAAAGTGGTCAGTGATTGAGTTACCTCATTTTCAGTCTGCTGGCTGAAAAACCCAATATCTCATTTGTACGTCTGATCTGTACCTCACGCATTTCTTTTCGACTGAATCAACTGAAAGTGTATAAATCAGACCCCCTCACTACTGAAAGGGCAAAGTTAACGATACAGTTAAAAATTTTGGCATCGACTACATTCCAGCGATTTCTACTATTTTAAGGATATGTTTAGCCCGTGAGCAGGCAACGTACTTAAGCGTTCGATCCCGATCTTTCTTCTTGTCCAGGGGTGATGTCAGAAAGATGACAGCGTCCGCTTCGAGACCCTTAAACCGTGCGGAAGACACAATCAGGACACCTTCGTTGTTTTGCCAGGAATCGAGATTACAGGTTGTATGAATGCGTTTGAATTTGGTTGGCCAGTCATCGACAGGAAATCCGGGTACCAATACAGCAATTTGTGATGGATTTAACCCACCTGTTCTGGGAGAGCACAGTTGGTTTACCAACTCCGTAATCTTTTGAAATCCCTCATTTCGAGATGCGACTTCAAAGACTTCAATATCGTGAGTATTCATGTCTGAATCAGGGGTGATCAGAAGATCACAGTAGGCTGCAATATCAGGGGAGTTTCTGCAGTTTTTCTCTAACGGATATGAATCGCCGAGTTCATCTGGTAATCGCAGTTCGTCGCGAACGTAGAGATTTTGATTGGGATCAAAAAATACATAGAAACAGCTCTTGTTCTCGGGATTTTTAAAAACAGAGTCCAGGCTATCCCACCACAACTCGCGAAAATCCTGACCTTCATCGACAATCAGAGCGTCAAACTTCTGGCTGGCAGGTAAAGCCTCACATGCTTGCATAAGCAATTCCGGTGCTTCTTCGTTCCAGAATTGTCGATCATCGTTTGCTTTGTCCGGATCAAATTCGATGTCTGAGGCTTTGCAGAAGTCGTGAACCAGACCGTGATAGTTGTTAATCGTAAGTGAGCAGTCGAAGTCAGTTTGAGCGGCCTTGTTCAACCAGTCCTTAAGAGGGCGGTTGTAACACAACAGCAGAGTGCGCATTCCTGACCGTGTAGTTTGCTGCGCTTTTGCGAGTGCCAGAAGTGTTTTTCCGGTACCAGCTCTTCCCTGAATCAAGGCAACGCGCTGATTATTTAAAAGAGACAGTATGTTCTTCTGTTCCTCAGTCAGTCGGTGAATCTCCCGTTCCTTTTCTTCAATTTCGCGCCACAGTACAGGCACAATGTCGAACTTTGGGTAAAGAGAGTACTCAATTTTTTTGACTTCATCGCGGGTCAGGGGTTGGTGATGATTACGATGAAAGTTGCCAAAAACTCGGCGTATGCGCGGTTCTAGAGAGCTCAGGTCATCGACATCCAAAATAAGTGATCGAACAATTCCCGGCGGCAGCTCTCCTTGAAACTTCCCGTCGGGAAAAGCAACGGCACAACCGTAAGTACAGGACAATTCAGATGAAACAAGACGTTCTTTAATATGTTCAACAAGTGCATGCATATTGACAAAAACCTGCTGGAATGGATCTTTGTTTAGCCACTTTCTGTTCTCAGAGCCGGTAAGACGCCACCAATCTCTGACACCCGGGTCATAGCCCAAAACTCCTCCCTTCACCTCGACAAAGAGTAAGCCGAGATTTTCATCTAGGATGACAAAATCACATTCACCTTCTCTCAATGTGCCTGAATTATTCGTTTGAACCCAGTTCAGACTGTGCATTGCTCTGACTCGCTTGGGCAATTGAGCTGCAAGTGCTTCAGCGACTTTTCGCTCTCCCTGATTTTTGATTTCTTCAGGGTTGATCGTTGGAATGAATGTCACCATCTGAGTTGTCTTGCTGTCGTGGAATATTGAATGATTTTACTGATCAGATTTCTTGACGATCCCTTTGTAATTTTGAGTGTCACCATATAGGTTCACACATCAGGTAATGCCGGACATGGTCCTGAATTTTGATTTTCGGGAAAAGTTCATTGTTTGGCTCGAAACTACGGGTAATAGTGTACATCTACTACTAGGTCATTACCCTGCTCACCCGTCGACCGACGAGGAACATGCTTGGACAAAATAAGTTGAACGAATGCTAAGGCAGCCAGTGTTCAATGGGTTCTGAAAGGAAATGTTCAATTTGGATTCCACCGGTCCCGATCAATAAGCTGTGGTCTGGCTTGAATTTCTTTGAGAAGGCCCTGATTCCAGGTAGCGAATCTTTCTTGTGCCCGCTCTTCACCTCAATTGCAGTCAGTGTTGCACCTTTTTCGACCACGAAGTCGACTTCCCGGTTGTTTTCTCGCCAATAGTAAATCTTGATGCGTTTGCCTTTCGCACCGTTGATCAGGTGAGCACCGACGGCCGATTCTGTCAGACGACCCTTGAATACATTGTTGCTTTGCACTTCATCAAAACCAAGATTCCATACAGCAGTCATCAGTGCTGTATTTAGAACCTGTAGTTTCGGCTGAGACGCTCTGCGCTGAGTCCTTTGACCTGCATATTTCTGAAGCCCGGTTAGCATGCCTGCTTTACCAAGCAAATCAAGATAATGAGCCAGTGTTGTTGTGTTGCCGGCATCCTGAAGTTGCCCCAGCATTTTGGTGTAGGAAACGATTTGCCCGGAATAAGTACATCCCAGTTCAAACAGCCGTCTCAGCAACGCGGGTTTATCAACCTGTGTTAACAGCAATATATCTCGCGATATGGTAGTTTCAATCAGCGAATTGTTGATATAGTCCATCCAGCGTTCGACATCGTTAATCAACGGTGCTGCACCTGGATAGCCACCAAAGAATAGATATTGATCATAACTGATGCCGAAGGCTGTCCTCATTTCGTTGAAACTCCAGTGCGTCAGGTGCAAAGTTTCAAAGCGTCCGGCAAGACTCTCAGAAACACCACGCTGCAAGAGCAGCGGGGCCGATCCCAAAATTACTACCCTGACAGGTCTACCCGACAGGCTGTCCTCATCCCACAGCAATTTCACCATTTCTGACCAGTTTGGAACTTTTTGGACTTCATCCAGAATGAGCAGTGAAAAATTCCCGGAGTTTTTTGCCAATGTTCTAGCGGTCTCCCATTGCTGAGCAATCCACTCCAAATCCCGCAATCCGGGGACATCCGCAGTTACGTGAATATAGGGCAGTTGGCATCGTTCAGCGACCTGCGCGGCTAGCGTAGTCTTACCTGTCTGGCGGGGACCGAAGATCACTTGAATGAATCGACGAGGTTCATGCAGTCGTTTTACCAGCTCGTCGGCCATACTCCGCTCATAGGACAAATGTTCTAACATGTTGAGTTACTCAATGGAACTAGTAAAGTAACTCAACATTATAAGTAATCTCCGAAACAACACCGCCCATCCAAAACAACACCGCACAGGGGACTGGTCCAGTCTTGTAATCAGGTGTCAATGCAGTGAATATCGGTTATATTGACTCTGTTTTATTCACGATTTGGATGCTCCGTTTGTTGATATTCACTGGAACTTCCAGTTCGGAAATTAGATGCCTCACTTCTTACGAAGGGAGCGAGTTTTGATTAAATCCCGTTTATTTCTTACTCTGACACTTTTGGCGCCAACAGTGGCCTTTGCACAGACAGAATACAGATCTGAAATTGTGCTATCTGCGCACGAGTGGTGGATCGTGGTGGGTTCGCTCATCATCGGGATCTTGGTCTCTTTAGCGAATTCGATACAAACCTCTGAAAACTTAAGGTCCGAAGGGGTTGAGTCAGAAGGAATACATTCGGCTAGTCCTGCGGACTTCTCCTCAACTCGGGGGTCCGCTGGATTTGGTGCAATTGGACGCTACGCAATAGTCGGACTGGTGCTTGGTCTGGTGGGTGCATTTTCAACTCAGTTTCCACCTGTCTGTACGCTGGGCAGTTCTGCGGCTGTTTTGTTTTTACTCGCTTTGTTGCAAATTGGTGTGTTTCGGATTGGAGATTTTGGAAACAAATTTTGGGGACAGCCTGGAAGGATAAGAAGGGTTGGAGTCCTGACTGCATTCATTGTGGCATTGCTTGTCGTGATATTGTCAAATTTCCTGTTCCGATTCAATCTATCTGACAATGATCTGCAAATGGTTGCTGGCGTTGCGATGGCTTTGGCTGTCGGGACTTTAGTGGGTGAATTGCTGTTTTCATTCGGTAATTTGAAGATTCAAATTGCAGACTACGCTGGAGAATTTCGCTATCTATCGGGGATTGCGATGACTGCGCTCGCTATATATATAGCGGGTAGAATCCCTCAATTTCCTGTGATGCTTACCTGGTCGGTTTATTTGATTATTCTCGCAGTCTATTGTGGCGCGACATCAAAATTGAAGCAACCTGCAACTGGTCTTCAGCAATTGCTGAAAGGTGGCGGAATCGTAATTTTGATATTCGGTGTAATGGGCCTTGTCAGTGCGTCATTTGGATACCGAAACTTTAGTGAACCGGTTTCCCAAGTTTCAGCTCTGGTATCTTCCGGTGGTGTCATTCGTACTGATCAGCCAGCAGCGTTGGGTTTAAAATTTTTCACCTATGCCAAATCCATGGATGAATTTGATCAACTGCTGAGTACGGCGAATGCAACCAGCAAACCGGTCATGATCGACTATTACGCTGACTGGTGCCTTGACTGCAAACGCATGGACAGGACAACATTTAAGGACTCAGCAATCGCTTCGACTCTCAGCGATTCCTTTATAGCAATTAAGGTAGACGTAACCGACCCCACTGGAGAGTTCAGTCGTGCAATCCGAAAGCGATATCAGGTTTTTGGACCGCCAGCACTGTTATTCATGGATAAGAATGGGGTTCTTACTTCAAATTCACCTGCCTATGGCTATCTAGATGTCGAAGAGCTATTAGGTTACTTGTCCCGGCTTTTGTAGATTCTGAGGTATATCAGGCAATCCTTCGAACGTTTGCACTGATCAGAAACCTCAATAAAGGATTAAGCGATAGTGGTAAGTTGATTAGTACCGATATAAATGGTAAGGGGGGATTCTGCTAGATGGCGCAAAGTCGCACCAAAAGTGGTGTTTTAGGCGAGTTTTGTGGAGGTAAATATTTTTAACGCTGTTCTCAAACCCTCATCCCTGTTGGCTTTCCAGCGATCAAGAATCTCTCACGTGTCCATGACCCGAAATTTGAAATCAAAATCACTATCTGATGATAGTTTTACCGGTTCATTGTAGACAACGCGGCATTTCACGCAATTGAATCTGCGTCAGAACAGAGTATCAACGAGAATTCCTCTTCGTCCCGAACAAGGATAACTGAATTCGTCCTTATGTGGTCTAAGCCGGGTTGTGTTTGTCTTTCTTATCAAGCGCTTGTCACACATCATACATTGGTGTACATATCGCGTACCATTTGACCAAGCCTTCGGTCTGGACCGAGATCGTTCCGGATTAGTTCGCCTGTTCTTCTGACTGGAAGAAAGTGAACTGGATGCGGTTTGGGGAGTGTCAGGTGGGCCCTGAGGATTCAGTTCAACAGCAAAACGAGGAATAAAACTCTCGCGGGTTGTTTTAGCATTTTGAATACGGTCGATGCGGTAACTCCGATGCCCACCATCGGATACTCTTGTAGCGTGCAAGATAACATTGCCGTCAAGGGTAAGACGCAGTGAATACGGCTCGATACGTTGGACAGACCCATTGTAGTTCAAGTCCACGCACAGACGATTAGTTCCAGCAAATCGGATGATTTCCAGATATGACCGAACTCTAGCAGAAAACGGAAGACGTAGCGTCCGTTCCCGAATTAGAGTTTCACCCGAAGCAAGCTCATAGTTTGCTGGCTCGATGGGTTTCTCACCAGTTTCTAACCATCTGAAGAATTCGGGAAGTACCTCCCAAAAGGATTTTACAGGTGGCAAATCCTGGAGTTGATGGCCCAGCATGGATTGCCAAGAACCCTCAAGATCATCCCTGAATTTCTCCAATCTATGGAGAACGGGAATGGGAATTTTGCGGTGCGCACATTTTTGCTCTAGGACATCAAGCACTACTGAAGCTGAAAGTCTCGCTTCGCTGTTACGATAGAGATTAATTACGTCGTAAAGGTCGCGTGGACGCGCTCGTGCACCGAGTGCTCGGACCTTTTCAGCGAACGCTTCCGCGTAATGGTAACAGATGATTCTAATACCGTCAGTCGGTAAATCACTATAGTCATGACAGATGGTTCGCTCAACTGGCGGCAGGACAAGAATCTCATCCAAAGTCAGGTCGAGCTTGATGCGAGGGAGACCGCCTGAACTGGGAGCGATTGGACCTTTATAGCTCAACTTGCATTGACAAGACAACGTACCACGCGGATTTTCATAGAAGTCAATGTCTTGCAATTCTTGGGGAAGCTCGATTCCTGTCTGCACGTAAACCCACTCTCCGATTTGATGGAGAATGTCAGCTAGGGAGTACTGATTTATGTGGTGGGGTTCGACGAGAGTAAAGTCAAGATCCTCAGAGAAACGGTGGGTTTCGAAATAGCATTTCTTAAGACAGGTTCCACCCTTGAATACCCATCCCTTAGTTAAATTCTTCTGACTATAGATACCCGCGAGTACCCAACCCAATACATAATCCTTCTCAACAACATGGGGCAACAGACCGAGGGTTCTCGATATATTGAGAATTTCACCTCGGTTGATCATATGGGTGTTGCTGGAAGCCAGCTATCTGGAACTAAAAGTCGCCAACGCGATATCAGCCGCCGACAGGGAATAACGGGATCGAGTTTTGCATTACCCTGTGTCAGCCGCTGTCGACACATGTCAAGAAGATCGGTGTTCCCGCATCTACGTTCCACTAAGAAGCCTAGGCGTTTAAACACAGCTCCATTACCAAGTCGGTCCGCATAGGCTACCAGTTTATCGTCGTTACTGTCCCGACGGCCAAAGTAGGATGAGAGACAGTCATCGACATGCTGAATACCTGCTCCCAACTCAGGATCGTCCAGCATGTCAATGATTGTGCGATGAACATCCGATACAGCGACCTTGGTTCTGCTGCGCCAGACACTTTTGGTGCCGAAGATCCTGTCCGACTGGACATGACGCAATGTGAATTTTGCCCCATGGTGTACTTGGTGCTTTGCGCGAATCGGTCCATCTGTAATCACGACAATATCTCGGAATATCTGTTCTGTAAGGTCCCAATACTCGGCCGCTGTCCGGCCGCCAATGTAAGCTGGGTCGTACAGTGTGGGTACTAGTATCCAGGGATCATCAAGGACAATATCACTGTCCAAGGAATCAAGGCTGACAGGCGCATATGCTCCGGGTCCGACGCGTCGCAACCAACCCTGTCCGCTCCACCGGGACAGCAGTTTCGCGGCGGCGGTGTGGCTGATATCAAGAGCATTTTCGGCATCGGTAATATGGATAATGTCACCCGCTGCACGAACCACGACAGCTAGCTTACGTCGCCCTTCAGGTATGACGGTTTCTCTATACACGTATTAGTATATTGAGAATGTAAAAATTCTCATTTATTGTGAATATATGTTATTTTATTATACTTTTTGAATTTTCAAATTGCGAATGTAACAAATGCCAACTCCGGCTTGAGACAAAGTTCAATCAGCGAACTTAACACGCTGATCTAAGCAGCATCAAGTGGCTTAACCGCGCGAAACAATGTCAGGCAGCGAAACAACAAGCCATTCCTCCGGTCCAATCTACGCACACAGGATATTCTCGTGGATATCAAATGTATTCGGTGCCTGGGGAATGATTAATTCGAGAGTTATCTGAATCTGGTCCAACAATCCGGAATCGTCTGAAGCATAACGAACGGATTATGTTAAGATCGGCACTGATATAATTCTAAAGGTTGTGATTCCGGCAACGAACAAATGCTTCATACTTGGCTTCCTCGTAAGTTAATACTCAGACCGTTACATCACCTTTGAATTCTCGCTAGCAACTTTGGATTCGAAATATCTTCAACGCATATTGCTGGCGCGAGTTTACGACGTCGCTTACGACACCCCGTTGGACTATGCGGCAAACCTTTCGCGCAGATTGAAACATGATGTCTGGTTGAAACGCGAAGATCAGCAGCCTATCTTCTCATTCAAAATTCGCGGCGCGTACAACAAAATGTCGCGCATCTCACCTAGCGTGCTGAAAAGAGGCGTTGTTGCTGCTTCAGCAGGAAATCATGCGCAAGGCGTGGCATTGGCGGGCAAGACGCTCGGTTGCCCGGTTACCATTTTTATGCCTATTACAAGTCCTGAGATTAAAGTCAAGTCAGTCAAAAGTTTCGGTGCGAAGGTCAAATTGATTGGTGATAGCTACGCCGAAGCATTCGCCGCTGCAGATGCATACCGCAAGCGAAAAAATCTTCGTCTTATCTCACCTTATGATGATGCGGATATCATCGCTGGGAATGGCACAATCGGACTGGAGATTATGCGTTCGGCAAAAGGCAAGCTTGATGCAATTTTTGTGCCCGTTGGTGGTGGCGGACTAATTGCAGGAATTGCGACTTACGTTAAGAGCGTCAGTAACAATGTGAAGGTCATTGGTGTCGAGCCGATGGACTCTGATGCCATGACGCGGTCGCTGAATGCAGGCAGGCGAATCGCGCTGAAAGAAGTTGGAATATTCGCCGACGGCGTCGCAGTGAAGCTGGTCGGAAAGGAATGTTTTCGCCTTGTGCAAAAATATGTTGATGACATTGTCCAAGTTGATACTGATGAAACCTGCGCCGCGATAAAAGACATATTTGAAGACACGCGTACGATTGTAGAACCTTCTGGTGCGCTTGCTGTCGCTGGTCTTAAAAAGTACTGCAGCAATTTAAACCGTAACGGGAAGGGACTTGTTGCAGTCAACACCGGTGCCAATATGAATTTCGATCGTTTGCGACACGTTTCCGAACGTGCTGAAATTGGTGAGCGTCGCGAAGCAATCATTGCGGTCACGATCCCAGAACGACCTGGCAGTTTCGCACAGTTTTGCGCAACCATTGGCGATCGCGGTATTACTGAATTTAACTATCGTTTCGCCGATGAATCTCAAGCACATGTTTACTGCGGTGTGCAGATCAGCAGCCGTGAGGAAGGCACTCGCCTGATTGCAACGCTGAAAAGAAATGACTACCCGGTGCTTGATTTGACAGACAACGAAATGGCTAAGATCCATGTTCGACATATGGTAGGTGGCCGTGCGCCGAATGCAGCCAATGAACTGGTTTACCGGTTTGAATTTCCAGAACGTCCCGGAGCGTTACTGGAGTTTCTAGAAAGAATAGGGCATTCTTGGAATATCAGCATGTTTCATTATCGAAACCATGGGACAGATTTCGGACGCGTATTATGTGGCATTCAGGTTCCACCTGAAGAGATGCCACAATTTCAACTGTTCTTGAAAGAACTTGGCTTCACTCATGTGAATGAAACAGAAAACCCTGTTTACAAAATGTTTCTAACTTAGGGTTAATTTAAGGAGGTGGTAAATATGAAAGATACTGGAGATGTGGAATTCATTGGGCTTTATTTCATTCCTGGTGAGGGAACTGTTGCAGCGCTTAAGGTACTGCAGGAAACCCAACTTTTTGACAAGCAAGGCTTGGAGTATCGAATCGTTGAGAAGAAAAAAACAAGTACCGACACCAGTGTTGAAGAGCTGGCTCTCGCCCAGGTCAAACAGAATGACGGTCAAGCTAACGGATTTATCTAACTAGCCCTCCGCACTTGAACAATGGTTTGTGTCCTGCCTTGGTCAACGGCTAGCAAACCACCAGCCCTAAACCCAAAAGAGGTCCATTTATGGTCGGCCTCTTTACTCGTGTCTAACGAACAGTTTCTCACGTTTGAAAGATGTTTGGATGAGCGTGAACTGACTCGGGCTAATCGTTATGCAATGGAAACTGCACGTGTCCGCTTCATATGTGCACGGGCGATTCTTAAGCATTTGCTCGCAATGTACACTGGTGATGAACCCACCTCAATTCGGTTTCGACTGGGACCTTTGGGCAAACCCTATCTGCCAACCAATTCCACACCCAAACTCTACTTCAATTCAACTGATACACAAGACGAAGCGTTATTTGCATTCTGTCTTGATGCCGAGTTAGGCGTTGATATTGAGTACAAGACACGAAAGGTGAATCACTCAATCATTGTGAATCGAAAATTCACCCCACAGGAAATTCAACAGTATCTCGCCCGGACGTCAGATCAGCGAAGAGGCTATTTCCTGTCCGTGTGGACTCGCAAGGAAGCCTATGGCAAGGCTCTCGGAGTGGGTATAAAGTACCGATTAAACCAAGTCAATCTGGTTGATGCTGAAGATTCTGTTCGACATTCAGTTAGTGATGATTCAGGAACCGAATGGGAAATTGTTCAAACCGAACCGGCAGACGATATGATCGCTTCTGTTGTCACACAAGGTAGCGGTTGGCGATTTCGCTGTCACCGATTGGTGCTCGACAAAGGGTAGTCAACTCACGATTCCAGTTGACAAGCAGTCGGTTGCTTAACCGCCGGCCATATCATGAATAAATTCCCACTCCATCTTTGATACCGGTGTAACTGACAGTCGATTGCCACGCTGAAGTACGCGCATCTGAGAAAGTGCGGGTTCGGCTCTGAGTTCACTGAGTGAAACAATCTTGGGAAACTTCCGGATTAGTTTGACATCAACCATAAGCCAGCGGGGATTATCCGGATCGCTTTTGGAGTCATAATATTTTTCCGTGGGATCGAATGCGGTCGGGTCGGGATAGGCTTCCCTGACGACTTGAATGGTACCGACTATTCCTGGTACTTTACATCGCGAATGGTAGAAAAACGCCAGATCACCGACAGAGAACTCGTCGCGAAAGAAATTTCGAACTTGATAGTTGCGAATGCCGTCCCAGTAGTCGGTTTGGTTGGGTTCTACCGCCAAGTGGTCAATCGAGTAAACATCGGGTTCACTTTTCATTAGCCAGTACTTCATTTTTTCAATTCTCAAACTTGTATATCTGTTGGTCCGTAATTGCTCCTCGAAGTGGAACATCCCAGGCGTTGCGACCGATTGACTCAATGCGTTGAAACTCGTGTGCAAGACCTAAAACGTAGGGTCTTTGCCAATTCCGGTTCAAGCGCAAATGTTTCAGCGAGCTGTCGTAAAATCCACCACCCATGCCGATACGGTTTCCCTCATCATCGAAAGCAACCAGCGGCGCAAGAATAAGGTCGAGTTCATTCGAGAAAACCCAACCATATTTTGCGACATTGGGTTCCGGAATGCCAAAGCGATTCAGTTTCATGTTCGTTAGCGTCAAGGTTCGCCCAAATAACAGTCGGTTTTCTCCGCCGCGATAGAGGACCGGAAGATAGCACTCTTTGTTCCGGTCGAGTGCTTTTAGAAGGGCAAGAGTCGGGTCAATTTCCCCATCATTCGGAAGGTAGAAGGCGATCCTTCGACTTCGTTGGTAAAGCGGGTGTTTGAGTATTTGATATAGTAAACCGCGCGCCGCATTGCGTTGCTGGGCGGATGTCAAGGCTCGGCGCGCCACCCGCATGTCTTTGCGGATTGTGGACTGGAAAGTTGCCATCACAAGTGGGTTGAAAGCTCAGATGCCGCCCGCACGTGCCGTATCAGTCCCCATAGCCTTGAACCGCCATGGTCAAGTGGGCAACTGGTGAGACAGCTTCAGGTGCTTTGCGACTTGGCAAGCTCACAACAGCTGGCTCAGTTTGTTCCCTGGTAATTTCTTTAGGTTCGAAGGGAATTAGACTGATTCGAACACTACAGGCGGCGCCCAAGCGATTGAAATTATAGAATCAGTCAGGTAGTACGGAATTAATTTTGTCAACTAACTGTGCAAGGTTTTGATTGGAATATTCGTCTGAACCGTCTGAATTTCGTCGTAGCAGTTCTGCAGCAAAATTCAGAGCTGAGACAATAGCTGCTGTCTCAAGGGAAACACTCGGATTGGCTGAACCGCCCCGTACACTGGTAATTTCTGAATTGACTAATTCAGCTGCAGCACGTAGCGATTCTTCTTCATCAGGTTCGCAGACTAGTTGAATGTTTTGTCCGCTAATTTGGACACTAATGTGCGGTGAGGAACTCAAATTATCTTCTTCATTGTTCAGCTTCGACAAAATCGGCGTTCAACCGTATTTCAAAATTATAGACACAAATAGTGAGGCTACCGAAAAGCTTGAAGCCAGTGTGAGTCAGAAGTGAGGAAGTTTGCAACTAGTCGAAATCTTCGTGTAGCCATATCCGAAATCCAAGATGACCCGAGACAGATAGGTTCAGCGCTCGAATTAGCAGGCAAGATGTTCACATTTACCAGCTGCCGCTGTTCAATTTCGTTAATCGCTGGTCGCTCAGATCTGGGTCTATGATTCATCAAAGTCCTCTATGTGTGTTTGTCTTTATGCTTCTTTTTGAAAAATTGCCATGGCATAACAGTATGGGGAATTTATCAGTTCTAGCGATTTGTTCGATCAGACAAAAAAATTCCACTCACCCTACGCAGTAATTTTAAATTGGTGGTGACAGCTTCAAACGAATGCGAACCGAAAATTATTTTCAATGATTGCTTTGAGTTATTGTCTTGTTGGACTTCCGTAATTGAGCAGTTCCGCTTGAAGTTAAAATATTGGGCAGTTGTGAATGCGCTGCGTGCACTGCATGATAAATTGGGGGCTTATAAAGCCAACTTGACAGAAGCATGAATACCCAACATAACTATATGTTATAATTGAGTTAAATGAATTATCGGAACATCCGCTACCGCCTTTATCCCAAGACTCACCGTAAAGCCGAACAGCTGAATAAGTGTCTGGGTGCGACCCGCTTTGTGTGGAATCATTTCCTTGCCGAGAACAGGGAGATGATGCAGGCACACCGCACCGATGATTCATCCCCGCGTCCAAGCCTTTCCTTCTTTTCACTCGGCAGGGAATTCATTCAACTCAGGAAACAGATTGACTGGCTTGAGGAATTACCGTGTGCGCCGATCCGTTATACACTCAAATACTATGCTGACGCCTGGAAGCAGTGCTTTGAGGCAGGCAGGGGATTTCCGAAATTCAAGGCCAAGCATTACAGCGTTGATTCGGTCACGTTTCCAGCTGGCACATTCAGACTGACGGGCGAGTCTTTGCACCTGCAGAAGATCGGGCAGGTGGCGCTTTGTGGAAGCAATCCGTATCCAGACTGCGAAGCAAAATCGATTGTGGTGAAAAAGGAACGGGACAGGTTCCATGCCACGGTCTGTTATGAAGTGCCGGATGAGAGGGTGTCAATGACGGCCAATGGTGAAGCCATTGGCATTGACCTGAACGTCGGTCAGTTTGCCACCAGTGGCGGTGACATCAGCCTGATGGCGGATGTGAAAGTATTGGAAGCGCTAAAGAAACGCTACGCCAGACAGATGGCAGGACGGCAGAGACCGAATCACAGACAGGGGATCAAGCCATCCAACCGGTATCTGAAAAGCAAGCGCAGATTCAACAAGGCATCGAAGAAGATCAGGAACATCCGATCAGACTGGCACCATCAGGAATCGAGGACGATTGCCAATGCGCATCAGTACGCGGTGGTTGAGGATCTGAATGTCCAGGGCATGACGCAGTCAGCGAAAGGCGATGCGGACGATCCGGGCCGGAATGTGAAGCAGAAATCGGGATTGAATCGTGAAATCCTGAAGACTGGCTGGTCCTCGTTCACGCGCAAGCTTGCCTACAAGACTGAACTGATCGAAGTCAATCCAAGGCATACCTCTCAGATGTGTCGCCGATGCAGACACATTGACAGGGACAATCGTAAGACACAGGCGAGGTTTCACTGTGTGTCATGCGGTCATTCGGACAATGCGGACATCAATGCCGCATTGAATATATTAGCCTTGGGGACTCGGGCGATTGGACGGATGAGAGGCGTTTGCGTCGGCAACCTCAATGACCCGTCAAGAAGATATGCTGCTTGATTTTGTCAAGTTATGTTTATAAGTCCCATAAATTGAGTGATGTAGATGTGGACTGACGCATTCGTGACTCAACCAACGCTATATCGACCTGCCACTATTTTGAATTAGCGAAAATTCCGAATTGAGTTTATTTTGTGATCCATAGCTTAAGGTTCTTGCTATTCTCGCTTGCTATCACGTTAACCCTGGTGATGGCTTCAGCTGGTCATGCGGCCGATGGCATACTTCGATTAGCCACTACTACTAGTACAGAAAATTCTGGGCTGTTGGCAAAACTGGTTCCGCAGTTTTCAGACAGTCAGGGCATTCCCGTTCATGTCATTGCAGTCGGTACCGGCCGAGCTCTGAATCATGCTAGGAATGGCGACGTGGATGTGGTCTTGGTGCATGCTAAAAACGCCGAATTGGACCTCGTGAACAGTGGTTATGGCATTGAACGCTATGAAGTCATGTATAACGAATTTGTGATCGTCGGACCCGAAACTGATCCGGCGGAAATTAGCGGTTTGACTAATCTTGGTACTGCGTTCGAAAGTATCGCAAATTCAGGTGCACTGTTTGTCTCGCGTGGAGATGACTCTGGCACCCACAAGAAAGAACGCCAGATTTGGGGTGAAGTTGGCATTGAGCCGAATGGCGATTGGTATAAAGAAGTTGGACTTGGCATGGGTCGATCGCTGCAGATAGCGGACGAGTTGAGAGCCTACATTCTGACTGACAAGGGGACGTGGCTGGCGCTGAAACGAAAGCTGTCTTTGCCAGTTCACGTACAAGGTGCGGGTGATGGTCGTAATGATTACGGGATTATCGCGGTCAATCCAGAAAAACACAGTCATGTCAATATCGAAGCCGCTGAGCAATTCATCGACTGGATACAAAGCGATGAGGCCAAGGCGGTAATTTCCGAGCATAAGGTTGAAGGTGAGCAGTTGTTCTATGTCATCGAGTAGTTGATCTGTAAGAGGCAAATCCGTTGACTACAAATGTTTCGACAATCATTCTCAGCTGTGCTCTCTAATCCAAAACCAGTTACATAGATGAAATGGACGGCCTGATTGGTGCAAGCGCAGAGGCACTACGTCTTCTATTCACCGGTGATCGGGAAATTTGGGAGATTGTTGCCATCTCGTTTTCGGTCTCTTTTCGCGCGATTCTCTATATCGTCCCATTAGCAATTCTGTCCGCTTTTGCGCTGGCGTATGGAAACTTTCCAGGTCGGCGGGTACTGATCACTATCGTTAACGCTTTGGTGGCGCTACCGGCAGTGGTCGTCGGATTACTTCTCTATATGCTTCTGTCCAGTTCGGGCCCATTCGGCGGGTGGCGGCTTTTGTTTACTCAGGGAGCTATGATCATCGGTCAGATGATATTGGCCTTTCCGCTGCTGGTTGCCATGATTCACGTATCGCTGCAAGGTGTTGATCTGAGCGCATGGCAGACAGCTCGTACGCTGGGAGCCGGCATATTCCGGGCAATGCTCACCATTATGCGCGAGGTTCGATTCGGTTTGATCGCAGCCATCGTTGCAGGATTTGGGAGGGTCGTCTCTGAAGTCGGCTGCTCAATTATGGTTGGCGGAAACATATTGCATCACACGCGCAATATTCCCACCGCAATTGCACTGGAAACCTCAAAGGGTGAGTTTGAACAGGGTATCGCGCTGGGGGCTGTGCTAATCACGTTGGCATTGGCACTCAATTTCGCCGTTGCAACAGTGCGGGGCAGAGATATGGCGAGACATTGAATATAAGTCGATGACGATGAATAGTCTACCGGAATTCATTACCATTCAAAATGTTCAGAAGTACATTTCCAATCGGATGGTGCTGGATATTGATGAATTGGTTGTCTACCAGAGTGAATGTGTTGTGGTCCATGGGCCAAATGGTTCAGGAAAATCAACATTACTCAAAATTCTTGCCGGATTGATGACACCTGACAGTGGTGTTGCAACCACTAATGGCGTAGTTCGACCCTGGCGTCAGGCTATTCGAGAATTTCGCGCGAATGCAGTTTACCTGCACCAGACGCCGTATCTGTTCGACCGGTCGGTAGAAGACAATATTGCCTATGGATTAAGGTTTCGAAATCGCTCGCAGTCGGTCCTGTTTAGTGAAGTACAAAGTGCGATGGAGTGGGCGGGGCTTAGCCATCTCGCAAGACGCAATGCTCGAGATCTCTCAGGCGGTGAAAAACAGCGCGTGGCACTGACCCGGGCCAGAATACTGGAGCCAAAGCTGTTGCTTTTGGATGAACCAACCGCTGCCATGGACAGAAAATCACGCAAACAGACGTTCAGTCTGATTCGCGATCTTGCGAGTGGAGGTAATGCGGTATACATAGCAACACATGAAGCGGCAGACCTATATCAGCCAGATCGGGTCATACAACTTGATTACGGTAAATTAGTCGTCTAAGGCAGGGTGATTATTGAAGGATGATTGATGCGACGCAGATTAGTGGCATTATTCTTGCCGGTGGTCAGGCTAGGCGTATGGGTGGAGTCGACAAAGGGTTGGTTGAAATCAACGGCAGGACGATGTATGAGCGCATCAGTCAATTGCTTGCTCCTCAAGTTAAAGAAGTGTTGGTGAATGCCAACCGCAACCATGATCGCTACCGGGCGCATGGTGCCACTGTTGTTGCAGATTACCTGCAAGGCTATTTGGGCCCGCTTACCGGATTAGCTAGTGGAATGATGGCTGCCAGAACGACCTGGGTCATTACAGTGCCTTGTGACGGTCCATTTCTGAATCAAGACTATGTCTTGCGAATGGCCAGCGAGGTGGTTGAAGACACTAGAATTGTGGTGGCGCGCGACTCAGTGCGATTGCAACCGACTTACATGCTGGTTGAGACGGCACTTGTTGAAGATCTTAAGTCGTTTCTTGAATCTGGTGAGAGAAAGATTGATCGATGGTTTGTGAAGCACAGTTATCGAACTTGTGACTTTTCAGATTCACCGGATTGTTTTCTCAACATTAATTCCGAACAGGAGCGTCAACAGGCTGAAGAACGGGTGAAGTAAGATGAGCTTACGTAATATTCCGATTGTTGGCTTTGCGGCTTTCAGCGGTAGTGGTAAAACAACGCTGGTAAGTGGCGTCATTCCTGTTTTGCGCGACAGCGGTCTGCGTATTGGTGTGATTAAGCATGCACATCACAACTTCAAAATTGATACGCCAGGCAAAGATAGTTACGAACTCAGAAATGCAGGCGCAGAGCAGATCTTGATTGCTTCAAGAGAAAGAATGGCTTGGGTGAGAGAGTCCGTCGAAGAGCAGGAACCAACATTGGAAGAACTGCTAAATATTTATGCGGATGAGGGACTTGATTTGATCATTGTTGAAGGCTTCAAACACGAACCATTTACAAAAATTGAAGTTCATCGTTCGACAATCAAACGGCCATTGTTGGCGCGCACAGATTCTCACATTATTGCCGTTGCAACCGACTCACCTGACACTCTCGATGTCAATGTCGAAGTTCTCGATCTGGATAACTTCACTGAAATTGCACAATTTATTCTAAAGAGGATGCGGGAAAAGACGCTTACTCTTGCATTTTGAGGAAATTGATCAGTCGATCGGGATAGTCTGTAACGATACCGTCCACTCCGGCAGCATACAGCCTCTGAAATTCGGTTTCAGAATTTACAGTCCAGCAATTGACTTTGAGTCCCAGTTCATGTGCCTCGTCAACCAAATCCGCCGTCAGGGTTTGAACATCGCAACTCCACACTTCACCACCTATAGCGGCAACCATTTTTGGAACTGACCCGTCGAAGTCAGACAATCGCATGCCTTGGGTTAGTTTTCCGTCGAAAGATTCATCAAGGGTGTTGTACGAAGGCATCTGAGAGGTGAGATGCCAGGAATCAAGGCGCGGCACCAGTTTTTGGATTACTTGTGCAATCTGCCAGTCGAATGATTGAATGATTGAAGTTGTTGCAATATCGAGCCGTATGATTTCATTCGCCAGCACTTCGGAGAATTTTTCGAGCGGATGTGTTGGTAGCGGTTCCCTAGGAAGATATTTCGCTTCAATGCAGAAGATAACGTCTCGACCGCTGGCGTTCACCAATGACACGACATCTTCGAGGGTCGGTATGCGACAGCCATTACGCGAATTCTGATGCGGGAACTGATTCCGGTAGTCAGAGCTCGGCTTAATCATCCCAATGTCGTATTGAGACAACTCCTCATAAGTGACATCGCAGATTCTGATTGAACTGGTTTCAATCCAATTGCCGGTGCAATCCCGGGTTATTTCGGGATTTAGAGTAAAGTCATGATGAACGACCACCGTTTCATCTCGAGTAATACCGATATCAAGTTCAATCATGTCGACGTTGAGATCAATGGCTTTGGCGAATCCGGGTAGACTCGATTCTGGCAACAGGCCCCGGGTGCCACGATGCCCAATCACTTGAACTGACATATCAGATTTTTCTGGAATCAGGCGACACTAGCCGACGAGGAAATGGGCAAAATGAGCATTTATTTTTCCATGACTTCTGTATATTTGTTTCGTAAGTGATTGATATTATATGACTCTTCCTGTCATTGTAAGCACTATAAAAGGCATTTCCCAGTCTTGTCAGAACCAGTGCGCTCGTAGTAATGGGCAGAAGCGGCTAAATCAGGTGAACGATGTATGTTCACTTTCAAACCTGAACAACTTCTATTTTCAACCAACTCCCCCACTATGCAGCAGATGCCCCTGCCTTCCAGACTGTCCGATGTGGGTACAAGGTACTGTTGGTTCGTGCCAGAATGTTTGATAGTGTAGGTCCGTGGACAACCCAACTCGGTGCGATTTGCTCAAGACTCATGAGATTTTCTATCAACTGCACGTGATTGCCAAGATAACACTCGCAGCAGCAAACCATGTAACAGATGTGCGACATGAGTTGCTCAAGTGGAGCACCATCATTATTTTGTCAAAACTGAAAACGTTAGTCATCCGCGTACGATTCCAGCGTTTGATGACAGAATTTTTCCGGTGAGAATCGCATTGGGCTCAACGGTAAATTTCTATAGATAGGAATCTATAATTCACAAAAATATATTCCATTTTGAACCGATTTATAAGCATGAAAACCACAATCAATATTCCCGATCAAGAGCTTGAAGATGTAATGAAATTTACACGGGCAAAAACCAAGCGTGAAGCTGTCAATTTTGCAATAGCTGACTTTAATCGTCGTATGCGTATGGCAAACCTGATGCGCCATGCCGGTACCTGCGATAACCTTACTTCACCCACTGAACTTCAGTCGCAACGCCGTCAGTCATGATACTGGTTGATACGTCAAGTTGGATTCACTTCCTTAGAAAAGATGGCGACCCAGTCGTAAGAGAGCGCGTTCGTGAAACATTGAGCAATGGAAAAGCGAGATTGTGTCCCATCGTAGAACTTGAACTTTGGAATGGTGCACGCGGCAAACGCGAATATCGAATTTTAGAGGAATTTGCGGAAACCATTCCGCGACTTGCGATCAATTCTACCGTTTGGTTGTTGGCTAATAAAATGGCCCGACAGTTGAGATCACAAGGCGTGATAATTCCAGCTTCAGATGTGCTAATCGCCGCGTGTGCCAAGTTTCATGGTGCAGGTTTGGAGACGGCCGATGCAGACTTTGAATTGATTAAGGTGTAAAGCGTCTAACAGTCTGAATTTCGGGTCGCTGTACTGCATTCAGTCATCCTGAATTGGTGACAGCCTGCACCAGAAAATTTAGGGAGTTATATCGAAAAGTAACATTTATCCCCTTGACCCCGGCCCCCAATGTTACTGTATAGTAAGCGACGGAAGGGAATCACATGACGAAGAAAACTCCTGGAAAGTCGCAACTCAAGGGCCTGACGCTTCTCGAATTCGCCGATATGTTCCGCGACGAAGAAACTGCAAGGGCGTGGATTGCAGACCTGACCATCGACAACGGCTTGCCGTCCGGTGCAAGGTCTTGAGGAACGTAGGTCTGAACGCTGCCAAGGTTGCGAAAAAAGACGAGTTCTATACGCAACTTGCAGATATCGAAAACGAGATGGTGCATTACCGCGACCACTTTCGGGGCAAAGTTATCTACTGCAACTGCGACGATCCGTCTGTTAGTAACTTTTTCAAATACTTCTCCCTGAAATTCCAGGATTTGGGACTGAAGAAACTGATAACGACTTGCTACAAGAACCAGAGTCGGGATCTGTTTTCACAGCATGACGACGAGCAGGCCATCATGCTGGAATATAGAGGATTTCAGAAAGGGGATCGTGTACCCAATGCGAATGATATCGGGGTTACGCATCTAAAAGGCGACGGGGATTTTCGAAGTCAGGAGTGCATCGACATTCTCAAGCAGGCCGATATTGTCGTGACCAATCCGCCGTTTTCGCTCTTCCGGGAATATGTCACTCAACTCATGGAACACGACAAGCGTTTTCTGATCATCGGCAATCAGAACGCTTTCACCTACAAGGAGATTTTTCCGCTATTCAAGGATGGCCGACTTTGGCTAGGGCACGGATTCAAGAGGAATTGTGCACACTTCATCAGCAAATACGCTGACCACGCGACAGACCTAGACAAGAGAGAGGGCATGATCAGGGTTTCCGGCGTATTCTGGTTCACGAACCTTGACCACAAAAAGCGGCATGAGGGATTGATCCTTTATCGCAAGTACACGCCTGAAAACTACCCGAAATATGACAACTACGATGCAATAGAAGTCAAAAAAACCAAGGATATACCAATTGACTGGACGGGGGTGATGGGTGTCCCGATCACCTTCTTGGACAAGTATAACCCGGACCAGTTCGAGATTTTGGGCATGGATTGCGATGTCATAACGGGCTTTACCGGTGGTCAGAGCAATCGGTTTTACATCAATGGTAATCGGACGTATGCACGAATAGCGATCAAGAACAGGAAACCAGCCAATGGAGATTGAACGCAAGGAGATAACCATCGGGGAATTGGCGGATGGCTACAGTGACGACCGCGAAGGCGGGGTTGTCGGATACAGTGGTCAACTTGACATTCGGCCACCATACCAACGCGAATATGTCTACAAGGCTAAGCAGCGCGATGACGTGATCCGTTCCGTGCTAGCGGGCTTCCCGCTCAATATTATGTATTGGGCGAAAAGGCCAGATGGACGGCATGAAGTGCTGGATGGTCAGCAAAGAACAATCTCGATTTGTCAGTATGTCACGGGTGTCTTCTCGATTGACGACCTGTATTACAGTAACCAACCCGATGATGTGCAGGAGCGCATAGACGGATACGAACTTACGATTTACCAATGCGACGGGGAACCTAGCGAAAAGCTGGAATGGTTCGAGATCGTCAACATCGCGGGCGTAAATCTCACGGATCAGGAACTGCGCAATGCGGTCTATGCTGGACCTTGGGTTTCCGACGCCAAGCGGTATTTCAGCCGCACGGGTTGTCCCGCAAAGGTCATTAGCGATGCATATGTGAAAGGCATTCCGATTCGGCAAGAGCTTCTTGAGACGGCCATCAAGTGGGCGTGTGGCGATACCAAGATGATTAAAGAGTACATGGGACGCCATCAGCATAATGAAAACGCCGAAGATTTGTGGGTGCGCTTCCGGGCAGTGATCGAATGGATTGAGGCTACCTTTCCCAAGAAACGGGCAATCATGCACGGAGTCGATTGGGGAACGCTCTACGCGAAGCACAAAGATTTCACCTTGAACCCAGACGCGCTTGAACTTGAAATCAAGGAGCTTCTGAGTCTTGAAAAGCCAGGCATCAAGAACGTCATACAGAAACTATCCGGCATCTATCCGTATGTGCTGGATAAAGATGAGCGGCACCTGAACCTGCGCAGCTTCACAAAGCAGCAGAAGACCGCCGCCTATGAGCGGCAGGAAGGTAAGTGCGAGCATTGCGGGAAGCACTTCGAGTTCAGGGACATGGAAGGCGATCACAAGAAGCCTTGGAGGGAAGGTGGCTTGACCACCGATGATAACTGCCAAATGCTGTGCAGGGATTGCAACCGCACCAAGGGAGCCAACTGACAGGAGGAAATCACATTGAACGAACTAACAAAAGGAGGGAAATCGCGGCCAAACCAAGGGTCTATCCGCCGAGCAAGGCGGAACTCGAAGAAGAATTCGACATGCCCGACGCGGACATGAAAACGTTGCGCTAAGCGTTCTTCAAGCCGCCAAGATGGAAAAGCGGAACGACTAGCTATCTTCATCGTGAGAGGCGACCTTGTCCTTGTCTTCGAGATACGCAAGGTTTCCGTTTTTATGAAACGCCGTCAAGACGTGATTTATGGTCCACTCCTGATCGGCAAGCTTCCCCGCTAAGGCGATTGTCATTGCTCCGGCCTTGGTGCCAACAGTGAACTGCTTCCTGAAGATGTCGTGATAGGCGACTTAGTTTCAGGGGACAAGGCTTCATCGGTGGCGGATGCAAGCAGGTTCATGTCGACATCGCCAACCGTGATATTGAAAGGAATCTCCACCTTGGAGATCCTGCTGGCGCGTATCATGGTGTTTGACACTTGCTTGCCCTTGGTCCAAAACGCGCGGTTGAGTCACGGCCAAATTGTTGCGATAAATTCCATTCGTCCATGCTGCCTGACTCCTTTTCGGGTGTTGATGCAAATGTTACTTTTCGATATAACTGCAAAAATTACTGTCAGGCTTTTTTGGAAATTAGTGCAAAGATTCTGGTTAAGGTGCTAACTGCATCTAACTACTTTGAATTTGAACCCCCAATGTATATTACCATCCTCACATTCTTCAGCTGACTAAGCACTCTCAACTTGCGACGATCAACCGCTTAATTCTTTGAGTTCCGAACCCTTCACTCCCTGGCAAACGGACAAAAGATCAGGATTGGATTTGCGCGATGTAAAACAGCTTGAAATCAGGGACAGATGTGAACCGAATGCAAAGATAATCTCGAAAGAACTTATCGGCGATATTCTAGAGTAGAGTATTTGATCAGTCGAACGGTGTGCTTGGTTAAACCGTCGTTGTATTTATCAATCCTGCAATTCCATCACTAATGAGTATTTCACAAGGAATTCAATTTCTTGAGTCGCGGGGCATCAACCTATTTCACGCATTTGATACATCCGACATTGCCGGAATCATTGGTAATGCCGTACCTGATTTGGATTTGAACCCTTATCCCACAACGGTGCTGATTGCACATGCAGGGTACAAATTCTGGCAATCGATGAAACAAGCGGGAATTCAAGGTGATGACCCGGTTGACCAATATAGTATTTTGCTAGCGCAGGAATATGCGGAGAGATATCTGAACTGTCAGGCAAAAATTCTCTATCCATCCGACTATCCGATTTCACTGATGAGTATTGGTGAAAAGGCTGGCTGGAACTATGTAACTCCAATGGGTATCAGTATCCACCCAAATTACGGTACCTGGTTCGCCTACCGGACATTGTTTTTGGTCAATACGCAGTTAACTCCAACACCGCGACTTGTAGCTGAGCATCCTTGTGAATCCTGTATGGACAAGCCTTGTCAAACTGTCTGTCCCTCTGGCGCGGTTACCGAAATCGGTTCATTCAATCTTGAAACCTGTGCGCGCTACAGAATTCAGGACAAGTCACCCTGTTCGTATCAATGCCAGTCGCGCAATATATGCCCAGTTGGAGCGCAGTACCGATACGTGCCCGAACAGATGAAATATCATTACCGGCGGTCAAGGAATACGATGAAGCGTTATTTTGGTTCTGAAGCAGGAAATTAACGGAGACGGCCAGTTGATGTACTTTGAAGAATACAAAGTGGGTGACAAGTTCAAGAGTTCAGGTGTAACTTTTACTGAAAGTGGCATCATTGATTTTGCAATCAAATACGATCCACAACCCTTTCACATTGATGTTGAGGAAGCGGCAAAATCGCAATACAAGGGACTGATTGCCAGCGGATTTCAAACATTGGCCCTGGTGTTTCGCATGTATATTCAGGAAGGTTACATCAAGCAGGGCATGGGTTCACCGGGAATGGATGAGCTTCGCTGGCTGAAACCCGTACGCCCTGGCGATACGCTTCATATTGAAAGTGAAGTGTTGGGTACCAAAGCTTCCAGCAGTCGAGATGATCGGGGATATGTCGATATATTCTGCAGCTGGGTCAATCAGCGCGACGAGGTTGTCATGACTGTTCGACTCACCCAGATCATTCGGAGACGTCCGCCGGTATAGCATGCACAATGCGGTTGGAAATAACCGCTCTTCATTGAAGCGAGGTCGGCTCTGATGCGAGCCGCCTTGTTTGATTCCCCGGGTTCGCCTCTCAGAATCGCGGATATGGAACAGCCATCTCCAGGACTCCAGGAAGTACTTTTGCGAAACCGGGCGTGTGCAGTCTGTCGCACAGATTTGCATATCCTAGACGGAGACCTGAAAGTTCCTTCAACACCATTGATTCCAGGCCACCAGATTGTGGCTGAAGTTGCAAAAGTTGGCAACGAGGTAAAGCATCTTCAAGTTGGTGATCGGATGGGTGTTCCTTGGCTTGGCAGAACCTGCGGACACTGCAATTTCTGTGTGAATGAACAGGAGAACCTGTGTGACAAGGCGCGCTTTACTGGTCTTCACATCAATGGTGGTTTCGCTGAGTACAGCATCGCGGATTCAAGATTCTGTTTTTCCATGGACTCGTCATTAGATGATCTTCAGCTCGCACCTTTGCTCTGTGGAGGCTTGATTGGTTACCGGGCTTATCGCATGATTGGAGATGCGAAGAAAGTTGGATTTTATGGATTCGGATCTGCTGCACACATCCTCTTGCAGTTGGCAGTGTATGAGGATCGGAAAGTGTATGCGTTTACCAGAGACGGTGACTCAGAATCACAATTGTTCGCCAGACAAATGGGTGCTTATTGGGCAGGTGGATCCGGTGATCATCCGCCTGAACCATTGGATGCGGCCATCATTTTTGCACCGGTCGGTGAATTGGTACCCTTAGCACTTTGCGCTGTTCAAAAAGGCGGGGTTGTCGTGTGTGCAGGAATTCACATGAGTGATATACCTTCCATTCCCTATGAGTTGTTATGGGGAGAGCGTACTGTGCGCTCTGTCGCCAACCTTACTCGGAGAGATGGTTGGGAATTCCTGGAACTCGCCACAAGAATTCCGGTGCGAACCAGTGTACAGAGTTATCCGCTAGAGAGGGTCAATCAGGCGCTCGACGATTTGAAAGATGGTAACATCAACGGGTCAGCTGTGATTTTGCTATGACAGATTGAGGTACTAAGTTCGACATTTGTTCTTAATACTGAGGCTTTAGCAATGGCAGACTGTATTCGGCAAACATCATGACAGATCATTCACTGAGTTGGTTCTCCGACTCCATAGCCCGTGTCTACAAAATTGTTGCAGAGGAAAGTGTAGAGCGCCTTTGTTTGCGGATTCATTTCTTTGCTACGCTTCCAAATCAGCCCGACATCCATTGAATGCACCTGACCTGCGACGGGTTTCACTTCTACATGTTGTCCTTCCAAAGACCAGGGTCGGTAAACCATATCTGACAGAATTGTGATACCTGTCCCTGTAGCCACCATACTTCTAACTGCCTCGACTGATGAAGTTTTGAATATCACATTGGGCGAGTAGTCAGTGGCACTCCAATAACGAAGTGCAGATTTTTCTGCCTCGTCCACGGTGAGCATGACGTACGGCTCTTTGGCAATTTGAGATAACTCGACAACATCTTCATTCATCAGATGATGGTCAGCTGACAACCACAGCCGTCGTTGCGATTTGATGAGTACCCTTGAGCTGATTTCACCAACGTTTTGTAGATTTGAAACCAGAATCACTGCAATGTCGAGTTCACCGCTGACAATTTCTTCTTCAATTTGAGTTCGTTGTTTTTCAACCAATTTGAACTCAACATCCGGAAATGACCGACTAAACCGCATCAGTAACTGTGGAAAAAAGTATCCGGCGACAGTGTATGTCAGTCCAACCTTTACCTTACCTCTCAATGAGCGGCCAGACCGACGCACACCTCTAGTGGCTTCAGAAACCGCTGCCATGATATTCTGGGCGTGTGTCAGGAATTGGTGTCCCTCGTAAGTCAATTCGACACCGTTAGACCGACGTCGGAACAAAGGCGCTTCAATATCCTTTTCCAGTTTGTCAATAGCAGCACTGACAGCCGATTGGGAAACATGTAGATTTGCTGCAGCAACAGAGACCTTTCCAGCGTCTGCAACTGCAATGAAATATCGAACTTGTCTAAAGGAAAAAGCCATCGATTAAATTAATATCACTCTGCAAAAAATACTATTTTACAAAAAATATTGGATTCCTATAATCCAAATTCATGATGCCGTCGACTGAGTTTCAATTTGTGGCGGCATAAAGATTCACTCTCACGAAATTTTGGAATTTTGAAAGTGTAACTGAGTCATTGCCTGGAAAATAGGAGAAAGTAATGAATAATTTAATTAAATCTTTGGCTTTTGTTGGAGCAGCTGCGATTTGTTGGGTTGGTAGTGCTTCTGCACAAGATTGGTACCCATATCCAGTTGAAGTATGGGATCCGCCTTTTGATATGGCGAGCCCAAGAACGACAGTCGACTATGTACCTCTGGAAAAGGCGGAAAAAGCCTGGGACATCTGTGTCTCGTTTCCACACATGAAAGATGCATACTGGTTGGCGGTCGATTACGGAGTGGTTGCGGAATCTGAACGCTTGGGTGTCAAGATGCAACTAGTTGAAGCAGGCGGTTACACAAATCTAAACACTCAGATTTCTCAAATCGAAGATTGTGTAGCGCGGGGTGCGGAAGCAGTGGTTATTGGCGCGATCTCATTTGATGGAATGAACAATCTTGTTAGTGAAATTCGCGCTAAAGGCATTCCAGTGATCGATGTGATTAATGGGATTTCTTCACCCGAGTTATCTGCCAAATCACTGGTCTCATTTGGTGAAATGGGATACAAGGCTGGTGAATACATTGCCAAACTGCACCCGGCAGGGTCAGGAAAGGTTCAAGTTGCCTGGTTTCCAGGACCTCCCGGAGCCGGTTGGGTCGAAGCGGGTAACGCCGGTTTTCAGGAA
The DNA here is from genome assembly GCA_965220665.1 of Arenicellales bacterium. Lineage (GTDB taxonomy): Bacteria > Pseudomonadota > Gammaproteobacteria > Arenicellales > JAJDZL01 > JAJDZL01. The sequence goes on along the minus strand of CBDCQQ010000005.1, from coordinate 539,477 downwards.
GCTGTTTCGGGCTCAGACATTGAGGTTGTTGAAACCAAGTACGGTGATACGGGTAAAGAAATTCAGTTGAAACTTGTTGAGGATACCTTGGAAACCTATCCAGATATTCAGTACATCGTTGGAACGTCTCCCACAGTCGAAGCCTCCATCAGTCTGTTGAGATCACGCGGGCTAACTGATCAAATTAGTCTGCTGGCTTACTATTTTACGCCTGGTGTATTCCGGGGAATTCAGCGCGGTCAAGTGTTGGCGGCACCGACGGATTCTGCAGTTATTCAGGGACGTGTTGCCATCGATCAAGCGGTTCGAATCCTTGAAGGGAAAGACTATCACAAACATGTCGGACCAGCACTCTATGTGATTGATCCAGAAAACATAAACACATTCGATCGGGGCTCTTCACTGGCTCCGGACGGCTTCAAACCTACCTTCACTGTGAACTAAACAATTGCTGAACGAATTTCCGACAGCAACAATTAGTCAAGAAAGTGGGCTCCCAGACAATGGGAGCCCACTGCTGTTGGAATTGCGCGCAATCTGCAAGCAGTTCTCTGGCACACTGGTACTGGACTCTGTTGATTTTTCATTGAAACCAGGTGAAGTTCACGTTCTGTTTGGCGAAAACGGATCCGGTAAGACAACCCTGATTTCGATAGTTGCGGGTGCTTATCGGCCCGATGGCGGGAGTTTTTTATTCCGCAATGAACCTGTCGAAATTTTTTCTGTTAATCATGCCCGCGCTCTTGGGATCAGTACGGTATTTCAGGAGTTCTCCTTGGTACCACAACTTTCTATCGAAGAGAATCTGTTTCTTGGCGCAGAGGAAACTTTTGGCGGAATTCTGAAGAAATCTGTGATTCGAAAGAGGGCTCAAGAAGTACTCGAACGACTTGGATTTTCACTGAATCCTTCTCAACAAGTCGCATTTTTGTCCCGCGCTGAGCAGCAGATGGTGGAAATTGCCAAGGCTTTTCGGGCAGATCTCTCGGTACTCATACTTGATGAGCCAACTGCATCTTTGACCGATCAGGAAACTGAACAGCTATTCACATTGATTGAACAGGTTAAGGCTCAGGGCGTGGGCATCATCTACATCACACACCGTATGAGTGAAATACAACGAATAGGTGACCGCATCACTGTACTTCGCGACGGTCATAAGATTACCACTGTAGATGCTGATGTATCAGAAGAAGATTTAGTGCAATTGATGACGGGTCGAGTATTCGATCAGATTTTTCCTGATATTGCTTTTCAGCCTGCAAATAGAATGCTTGAAGTCAGAGATTTAAAGACAGCCGATAACACAGTGCGGGGCGTTTCCATAAATGTGGCAAACGGAGAAGTTGTTGGATTAGCTGGCTTAATTGGTTCTGGAAAATCCGACGTTGCCAGAGCCTGCTTCGGTTGCAGTCCGATCAGTGACGGTAGTATCTATTTTAATGGGGAGTTGACCACCGGCTTATCTCCGCGAAAAATGCTTGAACGAGGATTTTTCTATATGCCTTCAGACCGTCGGGATGAGGGGCTGGTTATGATGAGAAGTGCCAGGGAGAGTATGGCGTTGGCTGCTTTGAATACGCCGGAGTTTTCAAGAGGCGTCTTTCTCAGGCGTCAAGAAGAAATTCAGCGTCTTCGATACATAGCAGAAAGACTAAATCTCCAACCAGCCAACATTGAAAGAGTAGTCGAACATTTTTCAGGTGGAAATCAACAGAAAATTCTGATCGGAAAGAGTTTGACGCGCAAAGTCAAGCTGTTTGTTTTTGATGAACCGACTGTGGGCGTCGATGTGGCGACAAGAATTGCAATTTATCAGTTTATCGGACATCTTTGTGAAGACGGTGCAGCGGTACTCCTAATCTCATCAGATTTACCTGAAATATTGCACTTGACCAATCGAGTTTATGTACTCTGTCGTGGTGTCCTGACGGCAGAACTGCAATCGGACAACATTAATCAGGAAAATGTACTGAGACATTGTTTCGAACGAGAAGCGGCATAAACAGTTTTGCAAGCATCAAAATTGAAAATTTCTTTGAACTAAAACACCAATACTGTCATGAGGTTAATTAAGCTCGCGTTTGTACGGCTTGGGGTATTGCCATTTCTTCTGTTGATTGCGGTCGTCATCTTTGCGTTGTTGTCGGACAATTTTCTAACAGGAAGAAATCTGCTCAATGTGGTCAGGCAATCAACGTATCTGACACTCGTCGCAATTGGACAAATGTTTGCCTTGCTTACTGGCGGCTTTGATCTGTCTGTTGGTACCATATTGGCAATTACATCAGTCGTCGGCGCTACCGCGATGGCTACAGCTTTCGTAGCAATTCCCGATTCAATTCCTTTTGTCATTCTCATCGGAATACTCGCGGGACTATGCGCTGGAACACTCATTGGGGTTATCAATGGAATCGGTGTAGCCGTGTTCAACGTTTCACCATTTATGATGAGTCTTGGAATGGCTTCTGTCGGTTTTGGTGTTGCGCTCTATATGACAGGGGGCATACCCGTGTATGGAATGCCAATTGAATTTGGAGATATCTTTGGGTTTGGATCGATTTATGGCGTCCCGACGCCAGTCGCCGTAACGCTTGTTGTTATCGTGATTATGTTTTTCGTGGTCAACTGGACTCGGCTTGGTCGATATTTCTATGCGGTTGGAGGAAACTTGAAAGCCGCGCGTCTATCCGGAATCAATACTAAACTAACATTGTTTCTCGCTTATGTGTTCTGTGGATTGATGGCGTCAGTTGCAGGCATTCTACTCACCGCGCGACTTGATACGGGAGAAGCCAACATCGGTGCAACGATGCCACTTGAGTCGATCGCGGCATGTGTAATCGCAGGAGTCAGTTTGCGTGGAGGTATAGGACGTTTTGAAAATGTTGTATTAGGCGCCCTGTTCATCGGGCTAGTCCAAAACGGAATGAATCTGGCACGAATTGAATCCTATCTACAAATCGTAGTGATTGGTTTGCTACTGATATTGGCGGTTGTGGCTGATCAGTTCCGATTGAAAGTGATCGCAAGTATGCAGGATTACTGATGACGATAAAAGCCGCTTCAATCGGATTGGGATGGTGGTCGGGTGAACTCGCCAAATCCATACACGGCAATTCGCATTTGATTCAAATCGTATCCTGCTATTCCAGAGACAAAACGAAACGTTTGGATTTCGCAAATCGATTTGAGGCTGGGCATCACGATTCCTATGAAGCCTTGCTTGCTGATTCAACCATAGATGCAGTCATCATATCTACTCCCCACTCACTCCATGCCGAGCACGTTATTCAGGCAGCGGAAGCCGGAAAACACGTATTTGTCGAAAAGCCATTCACCTTAACGGTCGAGAGTGCCAGAAAAGCGACAGCGGCATGCCGAGCTGCGGGTGTGGTATTGGCAGTTGGCCATAATCGGCGTTTTTCTGCAAGTGCGTCTCGGCTTAAGGAACTGCAGGACGAAGGAATATTTGGCACCCTGTTACACCTTGAGGCGAACTTTTCAGCGCCTGGGGCGTTGGCCTATACTCCTGACAGATGGAGAGCCAATCGTCTTGAAAGTCCAGCCGGGGGCATTGCAGCTCTAGGAATTCATTTGATTGATCTGCTCTGTTATTTTGCTGGCTCAGTCACACGCGTGAGCGCCCAGGCAAGGCGCATAGCAGTGACTGTAGACATGGATGATACGACTTCAGTGCTGTTTGAATTCGACTCAGGGGCGACGGGATATCTTGGCTGCATGTTCGCCTGCCCCTACACGTCTTTTTTGAATGTTTACGGTACAAATGCCAATGCTTTTGCAAAAGTTGATACCGACAATTTGAGTACTCAGATTAATCGCGAGCAGGAAAGCGCGCTCGTTATAGAGCCGATCGACACGTTGAAATTGGAGCTAGAGGAATTTGCACTTTCGTGCACTCAAGGCACACCATTTCGAGTCACCCCTGAACAAGCAGCCAGTAATGTGGCGGTTATGGAAGCGATCGCGTTATCGGCAAGCGCTGGCTCACCTGTCGATATCGAGGATGAATTCACTGAAGCTTGGAAAAACTAAACTGATTAACTGGAGAAGCAATATGTCAACAGTCATTAATTGCGATATGGGAGAGGCCTTCAGCGTCTACAAATTGGGAGAAGACGAGAAGTTGATGCCGTTAATCTCGCTGGCGAATGTTGCGTGTGGATTTCACGGATCAGATCCAAATCACATGCGTAAGACGGTCAGGCTTGCAAAAGAACACGATGTTCGAGTTGGTGCCCATCCTTCTTTTCCCGATATGCAGGGGTTTGGTCGACGCCCAATGGTGATAGAAAGAGAAGAACTTGCAAATATCATCCTCTACCAAATTGGTGCGTTGAGTGCCTTCTTGAGAGCTGAGGGAATGGAACTCAATCATATCAAACCTCATGGTGCTTTGTATGGCATGGCAGCGCGAAACGAAAACGTCGCACATGCTATCTGTGATGCTGCTGAGGTCTTTGACGTTCCCCTTCTTGGCATGAAATATACGCTTCATGAAAAGGTGTATCAGGAGCGGGGTATGGCATTTTTGGCAGAGTATTACGCCGACTTGGAATACGACGACGATGGCAGTTTGATCATCACCCGCAAACATGACCCCGTCGACCCTCAATTAGCTGCCGCTCGTAGCATTCGGGCGATTGAGGAGGGACAGACTGAGTCCGTAAATGGAAAGGATGTGGGAGTTGGAAGCGATTGCATATGCGTACACTCCGACACACCAAATGCTGTCGATGTCGCTCTGGCTGTTCGTGAAGCGATTCAACCTTACCAAAGCGTAGCAGTGTAGACCTGAATTGAATGTGAGGAAAAAATGTCGAACCAACAAATTGTTTCCCCTTTACCCGGAATTTTTTATCGTCGCCCTGCACCAGACCAGCCCCCATTTAAGGAGGTAGGTGATGCAGTTAGCGTAGGTGACGTCATTGGACTGATAGAAGTCATGAAGTCATTTCATGAGGTCAAGTCAGATAAAGCTGGAACTATAGCTCAATTTCTGGTTGACAACGAAGATGCGGTGATGGCGGGACAGCCACTCGTTGATTTAAACGACTGAATCTCAATACTGACATGGGAATTGAAAGCCTGTTGGTCGCAAACCGTGGCGAGATCGCTGTTCGAATTATTCGCGCAGCGAGGGACATGGGTATTCGAACAATACAGGTGTATAGCGAAGCAGACGTCGATTCGCTTCCCGTTCAACTGGCAGACGATTCGGTACTAATTGGGAAACCGCCTTCAGCGAAGTCTTATCTCAACATTGAAACACTGATTTCTGCTGCAGTTGATGTCGGGGCGGATGCAGTTCATCCCGGTTATGGCTTTCTCGCTGAGAATGGAGATTTCGCGGATGCAGTGGAGGCAGCAGGATTGATTTTCGTCGGTCCAAGCGGCGAAACAATACGTCGTTTAGGCGACAAAGTTACAGCCAGATCCGCAGCGGCTGCAGTTGGGCTAGCTACAGTTCCAGGTAGTGCTGGACGCATTGATAATCTTGAGGAAGCAAAACCCATCCTGGAAGAAATCGGGTTTCCGGTTCTGATCAAGGCGTCTGCTGGCGGTGGTGGACGAGGGATTCGAGTCGTTTGCAACCAGGAGGAGTTCGGTCGGCTGGCTCCACAGGCGAGTACAGAAGCTTTAACGGCATTTGGTGATGGTGGAATTTATATCGAATCCTATATCCACAATGCGAGACATGTTGAAGTCCAGGTCATTGGTGATGGCGAAAGTGTTCTGCATTTTTATGATCGCGAGTGTTCGCTTCAGAGACGTCGTCAAAAAATTTGGGAAGAGGCACCGGCATCTTGCGTTCCGGACGATGTAAGGATGCGATTATGTGATGAGGCACGAAATTTTGCATCTAGTGTCGGTTATCGCGGGGCTGGAACATTGGAGTTTTTGTATGATTCAAGCACTCACGAGTTTTACTTCCTTGAAATGAATACCCGGATTCAGGTGGAACATCCAGTAACAGAGTGCGTTACCGGTGTGGATTTAGTTCGAGAATCGATTCGGGTCTGTGACGGAAACTCTCTGGGTCGCAGTCAGGATGAGATTGTCTTGAAAGGACACTCAATTGAATGTCGGATCAACGCTGAAGATCCTGCCAACGGATTCATGCCGCAACCGGGCACAATAACAGAACTGAAAATACCTGGTGGCCCGGGTGTAAGGTTTGATTCAATGCTGTATCCTGGCTATACGGTCCCACCATATTACGATTCTATGCTGGGTAAACTCATTGTCTGGGATGAGGACCGTCCTAGCGCGTTAAACAGAATGAGAGGTGCTTTGGATGAGTTGGATATTTCAGGAATCAAGACTACCAAATCACTTCATCAGGCTTTGCTGAAGGACATTAACGTCGTTGAGGGTAATGTACATACCACATTTCTCGATGATTGGCTAAGCAAAGCAAACATACAGTAGCTTCAATTTAGGAGGTCAACGTAAATGGCAACCAGATATTCATTCGGCGGAGATGATCACATTTTTGCCGAAGTTGATGAGGCGATGTCTCTTGAGGCATTTTTTACAAGTCTGTCCGTAACGAAAGCGGTAAAAGAGAGCCAAATCAGTGCTGTGACAGAAGTTTGCCCTGCCAATGCTTCGTATCAAATTAAATTTGATCCAGATAAGATAAAGCCCAAAGATATGCTGGCAGAATTGAAACGCATTGAGTCTGAAGCGGCCAGCGCAGAGGCAGTGATAAGCACTCGCGCAGTTGAAATACCAGTCTACTACGACGATCCATGGACACGAGAGACGCTGATGCGATTTCGAGAACGGCACCAGGACCCCAATAGTACTGACCTTGAATATGCGGCGAGAATAAATAACTTTGACTCAATTGATTCGTTCATCAAAGCACACTCTGAGTCAACTTGGTTTGTAACCATGGTTGGATTCGTAGCGGGACTGCCATTTATGTATCAAATGGTTGAGCGGCAAAGGCAAATCGAGGTGCCGAAATATCTTCGACCCAGAACTGATACACCAAAGTTGACGGTTGGTTATGGTGGGTGCTTTGCATGTATTTATTCTGTCAGAGGCGCCGGCGGCTACCAAATGTTTGGAATCACACCAATGCCGATATATGACCCACAACAGTCAATTAGCTATCTCAAAGATTTCATGGTGTTTTTCAATCCTGGCGACATCGTGAAATTTAAACCGATTGACAGAAATTCCTACGATGAAGGTGTTGAAGCCGTGGAAGCCGGTACATTTGAACCGGTCATTCGCGAGTTAGTTTTCTCTTTGGATGAGTTTCAGAGCGGAATTGATGAATACAACAAAAACATTGGGGAGATGCTTCATGGGAATTAGAGTAATTTCACCTGGACTAGCGACTTCAGTACAAGACCTTGGGCGACCAGGATACTATCATCTCGGCATTCCGATTTCTGGAGGTATGGATCGGTATGCATTGAGATGTGCAAATCTGCTGGTTGGAAATTCAGAAAATGCAGCAGTATTGGAAGCGGTGTTTCTTGGCCCTGAGATTGAGTTTACCCGTAACGCGACAGTTTCAGTTACAGGTGCAAACTTACCTCCAAAGGTGGACGGCGATATACGAGAAGGGTGGACATCATTTGATGTCAAAAAAGGCCAGGTATTGAGTTTTGAATATTTGCAGGCTGGAGCTCGAGCATACATTGCAATATCCGGCGGGATAGATGTTCCTGTTGTTCTTGGCAGTCGGTCGCTTTACGGATTAGGAGCTTTGGGTGGATTTAACGGAAGAACCCTTCAAGCCGGCGATGAAATTGGGATCGGAGAAAAGTCTGGAAATTCACTTGCTGCTCGGTCAGTTCCTGCTGCACTTAGGCGTATGCCGGGATCACCAGCAGAGCTTCGAGTGATTTCTGGCATCTATTGGCATCGTATCACTGAAGAAGCAAAAGCCAATTTCTTCGAAGACACTTGGAGAGTGGCTTCAGAAGCTGATCGCATAGGTTATCGGTTTCAAAAAGGGCGTCCATTGAGTTTCATTGACCGTAAACAGCCATTCGGTGCTGGTTCTGATCCGTCCAATATTGTGGATAGTTGCTATCCGTATGGATCAATTCAAGTACCTGGTGGTACCGAACCGATTGTTCTGCACCGAGATGCTGTATCAGGTGGTGGCTATTGCATGATCGGGACAGTTATTTCGGCTGATATGGATTACATCGGGCAGCTGCAGCCCAACATGGATGTAAATTTCGTTGAAGTTGATCTCGATACTGCACTTGCGGTACGACACGAACGCAATTCTGGATTACAGCAAGTTCGCGAAATCGAATAGTTGCGAAGCAAATATTGGACTATCCGAATTCGATTTGTTACTAACTCACTTACACGCGCAAATTGAATAGGTTCAGATCTCTAAACATAAGCAACGCCTTATGAAACTTTGATGTTGAAAGGTGTTTTGAATCGCGCGAATGCCCGGTTGGTTGGCTTCGGGCGTGAACAGTTCAGCGATTATCCAGCTTAGCTGTTGCGATTGTGTTTCGAACCGCCCCTGCACAAGGGGGAATCAAATGTTGTGCCGCCGCTAGTTTGCCATTCATCAGGAGTCATTGTCTGCAGTGACAAGGCGTGAACGCCACCAGCGAGTTGATCTGCCAAAAGTTCGTTGATCATACGGTGTCGATTAACCAGCGTCTTGCCGCCGAATTGTTCGGAAACCGCAACTACCTTAAAGTGTGTTTCCGAGCCTTTGGGCACATTGTGCATTCCGCTCTCGTTAATCACGTCAAGATGGGCGGGTTCTAACGCTTCTGACAGCGTTTGAGTGATTTGTTTTTGAATGATCATGATGCTACGAATTAATGAAATTGTACAGGATACTCCACTGAAAAAACAGCATCATAGTGGAGGCGATTTTGCTGTAGGGGGCATTACTACCGATTCAATCGGCAGTGCGGTCGCCAGTCAAGTGCGATATGATCCTGGATCAGAATTTGAACTCGGCAGAAACATAAAAAGTTCGGCCGAACCAAGAGTGATAACCTGTCAACCCTGCAGTGATTGTGTCGGTTGGGTCGGTTGAAGGGCCTCGATTTTCAATATTGAGCACACCGAGTGCCAGTTTCTGCCTAGCTAAGGCTCTCCATACACTCAATCTTTGGCCAGCCTCTCAGAATCGCATGTTGAGTGTTACAAAAAATGTGCGTCCCCAGCCGGCAGCACGCGGCCCGTCGGTTGAGGAGGGGTCCACAGTATTCAGGGAAAGTTGTGTATCGGTAACATTGTACACACCTGCAGTTAGACGCGACTTTTCGAGCCCAAATGGCCTTTTCCAGTCGAACGTCAAATCATGACCAGTCCAGGAACTGAACCGTCCGCCGCCTCCAGTGTCGATCTCGTCGCGGTAGTTGAAGGCCCAGTACGCGGTGAAGTCACCACGCCCGATCGAATTCACTATGCGCACGGCATTGCGCGGAAGCGCAAGTGGTTCCTTATCATCCAGGATGCTCGCTTCGCTGCTGGTGACGTAACGCCAGAACCCGCGCGTTGCGACGTGTCCCCAGTCGGTCTCGACACGATTTCCGAACCGGGTGTTAACTCCCAAAATTTCGGTATTGATGATATTAGCGTAGTTGTCTTGGATGGTGATGTTTCCAGCCTCAATATCAACGCAGCGACCGCTATCGCTGGTTGTATCGCAATCGGGATAGTTCAGAATCGCCCAGGTGGCGCTATTCTGTCCCGGCAAATCCGAAGTCTCGAGCCGGTACCACTCGGCGAAGAAGTAAAAAGGCCCCCTGCGGGTCTCGAAGCCGATGGACCGTCTGTCCGATCGCGATGGGTTGAGCTCGGGGTTGCCGCTCGTTTTACGCTTCACTTGTCGGAAATTTATCGTGTCACACGTACGCTGCTGCGCTCTCGTCGGGACGCATAGGACATAAGGATGGTCCAGTCCCTCGAAGCTGTACAGGTGGCGCATGGAGAGGGGACTGTCACCCGTGCTCCACGAGCTGCGCAACGTAACAGTGTCACTCGCAAGATACTCAGCTCCAAGGCGCCACGCGCGCAGCCCGCCCACATCGTTGTATTTGTCTGCCCGCGCTGCAGCTCTCATGTCCACTGAGTTGGTGATGGGCAAGGATACTTCGGCGAAAGCTCCCACTTGATCGCGCTCACCAGCGTAACTAGTACCGCCGGACCCGAGTACCTCATTTACATCGTGAGTCTCGCCGTTGCTTGACCGGAAAGCTAGCAGGCTGTGGGCCTTAATGTTGCTAAATTCCACCCCTGCGGTCCATGCTGTTTTGCGCCCACCGATGCCCGGCCCGGTTCCTTCTAACGAGAAGCGCGAGCTTAAGGTCTTCGCTCTTGAGTTCAACTCCTCGCGTACGCTGCTTATCTCGATCGCTGTCAAATGATCGGATTGTGTTGACAGCGGATCGGTCAGGTCATACCTTCCGGCCGCGATCTCCTGTGTGATCGTCTCGGTGTGCACAAATGTATCACCCGACACCGAACTGTCGGATCTATAAGCTTCGATACGAGCGTCGTAGCCGAGCCCTTCGGTGAGTCGACCCTTGACGCTGGCTGAAACGTCGTAGAGTGTTGATCTCGACTTCCAGTCTCGGTTGCCGTGGCCAATGAAACGGTGAGAGACAGCGAAGATGTCTCCACTCTCTGCCGTGAACGATGAATCGGTTTTACTGTTAATCGATGCGAGTAGGTTTGTGTCTGGGGTGATGTAGAAAGTTCCGACCGAAGGTGCGTAGCGAAACGCCGAGCGTCCTAGCGTCACGTTTGCATCCACGTGGAGCTCGGTATCTTCTCCGAGAGGTTGATTGAGGTTCAGAATTGTGTTTTCCTGTGAGTAGCTCGCGCTGTCCCACCAGAGGTTGCCGTAGGCGAACCCGCAACCTTTATCACCTGAGGTGATCCCTGGTGGATTACTGAGTTCACCGGTGTAACCATGTTCCGGGAGACAATCGCCGAGCGCGACGCTTCTCAGCTCGCTCTCGCTTGAGTCGAGTATGAAAACAGTGTTGCCGCCGTCACTCACGTTTTTCGCCTCGGCGAAACTTCCCCCTTCCGTCCACTCTGAGCGGCTGTGCTCTCGTGTACTGCCGACGATCTCCTGGCGGTCGAGAATGTCGACGCTGACAGTCATGTGCCCGTCTGTACCGACCTTGCCGCCCCATACCGCACTACCCTGAAGCGCGTCACCACCGTCGCGGCTCGGTAACCGTGTCACGGTACGTACGTCAAAGCCGTCTAAGTCTTTCCTCAGCACGAGGTTGAACGCGCCACGTACTGCCGCGGCGCCCCCGAGCGTCCCTAAGCTCTCGGCTCTCAGCACTTCAATGCGTTCGATCGCCGAAAGCGGAAGACTGTCCAGATTACCCGCGGTCGTCGTCCAGGGTCGTCCGTTCACCATGACAAGCAGGTTGCGCCCTCCGGTGAAAAAGTAGCGGATGATACCGGTGTCGAGCATCTCGCCGAATGTTTGGGCACCGGAGCGCTCGATGAAACTGCGGTCGTACGTGGCGATAATTTGTGGGGCTGGTGCAAGTGCGTCAGCATTAACTTGATTTGCCGAGAGTATGCAGGTCGCAGTGATAATTGCGAGTAACCTTCTCATGGTGAATACCCAATTTTCTTCCTTGATTTACCGATTGTTCTCCGAACTGGACTTGGTCACCGATTGCGGTATGGGCTTCCGGTTACGCGAAGATCCTCGGTTATGTACGTGCCCGAACTGTTGTGCTTGTATCGGAACCAATTAGCCGGTCGAACCTATCCGGCTAACGTTGTATCGACTCTCGCATTGACTCAGCTTGTACGGTATTGTCTTGTATTGGTCAGCACAGGCTCCGCGTGTTGCAGCCAAATTCGTCACCTTCTTGTTCTTGGTTAGACCCAAGTTCGACAAGTTAAATTATAACTGTCTAAGAAGCCATAATTGGTATCGCTCCAAGCCCTAGATCTGAAAATTGAACAGATTAATGATAGCCAGCCCAGTGATTGTTGCGTGTTGGAGCCGAATGCAGATATTGGCCGGATTGACAGTTGCTCGTACATAATTTGCGCAATTGAGGCTGTGAATCCTGCGCACATTTGATTGAACAGAATTAAAATGTGAGGTCGCAACAGATAGTATTTCAACCGTATCCTAAAGTGGGGTTTTGTAGTATCCAAGGAGACACCCATGTTCAAGATGACCGAAACAATCCAGAGCTATGATGATGAACTGTGGGAAGCCATGGAGAGTGAACAAATTCGCCAGGAAGAGCATATTGAGTTAATCGCCTCCGAAAATTACACCAGCCCCCGAGTATTGCAGGCACAAGGATCGGTGTTGACCAATAAGTATGCCGAAGGTTACCCGGGAAGGCGTTACTACGGTGGCTGCGAATTTGTTGATATTGCAGAAAATCTTGCGATCGAACGTGCAAAAAAACTGTTCGATGCGGCTTATGTGAATGTACAGCCCCATTCTGGGTCGCAAGCCAATTCTGCAGTTTACATGGCGTTGCTGCAACCCCACGATACTGTTCTTGGCATGAGTCTTGATCACGGCGGACACCTGACTCACGGTGCCAAAGTCAACTTTTCCGGAAAAATCTACAACTCGGTTCTTTACGGAGTAGACTCGGAAGGCATTGCTGACTACGGACAAATTGCTGAACTCGCTGCCGAACACAAACCAAAAATGATTATTGCCGGGTTTTCTGCATACTCCAGGGTCATGGACTGGAATCGATTTCGTCAGATTTCTGACGACGTAGGCGCTTATCTGTTTGTTGATATGGCGCACGTTGCGGGACTGATAGCAGCGGGCCTTTATCCTAACCCGGTACCGATCGCGGATGTGACGACAACAACGACACATAAAACTCTACGTGGGCCTAGAGGTGGTTTAATTCTGGCACGCGAAAATCCTGAGGTTGAGAAAAAACTTGCCTCCTCTGTCTTCCCTGGTGGTCAGGGTGGACCGATGATGCACGTCATTGCCGGTAAAGCGGTTGCATTCAAAGAAGCGCTTGAACCAGAGTTTAAGGAGTACCAGCAGCAGGTGCTGACTAACGCACGCGCAATGGCAAAAACCTTTATGGATCGTGGCTATAAGGTGGTTTCGGGTGGAACAGACGATCACCTATTCCTACTTGACTTGATCGATAAGGACATTACCGGAAAAGATGCAGCAGCTGCGCTTGGTGACGCAAACATAACCGTGAATAAAAACACGGTACCAAATGATTCGCGTTCACCTTTTGTTACAAGCGGTCTTCGAATTGGCTCTCCAGCGTCCACCACACGTGGCTTCAAGGAAGAAGAAATGGTGACGCTTACTCATTGGATCTGTGACATTCTTGATGATATTGAAAATCAGACAGTTTCTAACGAAATCAAGACTAAAGTCAAGGAACTTTGCAGTCGATTCCCGGTTTATAGCTAATTTCATTCCAAATCTTCGCTCGGCTGGGGAGTCGATGAAGGGCTATTCGATTTTTAGCCTGGCCCGCCATGCAGTTGGTCGTCACAAGAATTGGCCGCGCGCATGGCGTGACCCGGAGCCTAGGCCTGCCTACGACATCATCATTATTGGTGGCGGAGGACACGGACTCGCTACCGCATACTATCTGGCGTCCGAACATGGTCTGTCCAACATCGCAGTGGTTGAGAAAGGTTGGATTGGTGGAGGCAACACTGGCCGGAATACGACAATCGTCCGTTCAAACTATCTGTGGGATGAATCGGCGCACATCTACGAAAAATCTCTTGTGCTCTGGGAGTCGTTATCGCAGGAACTGAATTTCAATGTCATGTTCAGTCAACGCGGGGTCCTGAATCTTGCCCACACACTGCAGGATATGCGCGATGTGTACCGGCGTTCCAATGCAAATCGGCTAAATGGCATTGACAGCGAAGTTCTGACCCCCGAACAAATCAAGCAAATCGTTCCCATAATCAACACTTCTCCGGATGCTCGTCATCCAATTCTTGGCGCATCCTTTCAACCACGTGGCGGTGTTGCGCGTCACGATGCTGTTGCCTGGGGATTTGCCCGAGCTGCGGACAGAAGAGGTGTGGATATTTTGCAGAATTGTGAAGTTACCGGGATCATTCGGGAGAACGGCCATGTGAAAGGAATCGAAACCACGCGGGGCCAAATTATGGCTAATAAGGTGGGGGTCGTTGCGGCAGGGCACTCTAGCGTTATAGCCAACATGGCAGGTATACGCATGCCAATAGAAAGTCGGCCGCTTCAGGCTTTGGTCTCGGAGCCGATTAAGCCTGTGTTGCATACGGTTGTCATGTCCAACACAGTCCACGGCTACATCAGTCAGTCCGACAAGGGTGAATTGGTGATCGGTGCCGGTGTCGACGGATATCTGGGATATGGGCAGCGCGGCAGTTTCTCAACCATTGAACACAACGTTGCAGCCATTGTGGAGCTTTTCCCAATATTCAGTCGGGTCAGAATGATGCGCCAATGGGGTGGTATCGTAGATGTATGCCCGGATGCTTCACCGATTATTAGCAAGACACCGGTGAAGGGACTTTATTTTAACTGTGGATGGGGAACCGGCGGATTTAAGGCGACGCCGGGATCCGGTTGGGTTTTTGCACATACTATCGCCAACGATGAACCGCATCCCCTAAATGCACCATTCAACCTTGAGCGTTTTATTTCAGGTGCGTTGATTGATGAACATGGTGCAGCGGGTGTTGCACATTAGCCATTGATTCGGGGAGTCGGAAAATGCTGTTAATCAACTGTCCGTGGTGTGGGTTGAGGGAAGAAACCGAATTCAGTTGTGGTGGTGAAGCGCATATTGTCCGACCGCTCCAACCAGAAGCCCTGACTGATGAACAGTGGGCAGATTACCTCTTCATGCGGAAAAATATCAAGGGAGATCAGCGAGAGCAGTGGTATCACAGCGGCGGTTGTCGACGCTGGTTCAATGCTGAGCGAAACACGGTTACTTACAAGTTCGGAGTGACCTATAAACCAGGCGATCCTGCACCGGGAGACGATTCTTGAGCGAAACCAATCGTTTACCTAGCGGAGGTCGAATTGATCGATCTCGGCCTGTGACGTTTAAATTTAACGGTGAGATACTCACCGGATACGCCGGTGATACTGTCGCGTCAGCACTCCTTGCAAACAACATTCACCTAGTTGCAAGAAGTTTCAAATATCACCGACCTCGTGGAATTATGGGCAGTGGCCCAGAGGAGCCTTGCGCTATGCTTCAAGTCGGGTGGGGCGCGAATGCTGTTCCGAATGGCAAGGCAACGCAGGTAGAGATTTATGAGGGACTGGAGGTTTCGAGCGTTAACGCCTGGCCGAGTGTTAAGTTCGATGTTTCTGCTGTCAATGAGATTTTCTCAGCAATTATCCCTGCTGGCTTCTATTACAAGACATTCATGTATCCGCAAAAGTGGTGGATGTTCTACGAAAAGTGGATTAGAAAAGCCGCCGGATTTGGTGTAGCAGAGTCCGAGACAGATCCAGACCGATATGAAAAAGTCAATACCTGGTGCGATGTTCTAGTGGTGGGAGGCGGTCCTGCCGGGCTTTCAACGGCCTTAAGTGCTGCCAAGACGGGTGCCAGGGTGGTTTTGGCAGACGAAAAGGGAGAGTTAGGTGGCGGATTGCTTCGTTGCAGAGACGAAAGTCGCAGAAAATGGTTGGTTGATACCCTTGCTCAGCTCACCGAACTTCCGAATTGCAGACTGTTGCAACGTACCACAGCTGTCGGATATTACGATGCGAACTTTCTGGTTCTCAATGAGCGCTTAACTGATCATTTGTCTGCATCAGTTGCTGGTCAGTCACGAGAACGGCTATGGCGAACCCGGGTAAAACAGGTGGTTCTCGCAACCGGTGCGATTGAGCGGCCTATAGTTTTTGGTAACAACGATGTGCCTGGTGTGATGCTCTGCTCGGCGGTGTCCGAATATATTCATCGATTCGCGGTCAAGCCTGGCTCACGCTCAGTGATATTTACAAACAATGACAGTGCCTATCTGACTGCGCTGGATATGATCATGGCCGGGATTCAATTAATTGCTGTCATTGATGTTCGTAGAGATGTATCAAATGAGTGGATTGAAGAAATTCGTTCTCATGGCGTCGAACTGAAATTCGGATTTGCAGTGAAAAGTGCGAATGGCAGGGCACGAGTCCGCGGTGTCAAAGTGCAGGCACTTTCCGTTGACGGTGCCTCTTTAACCGGCTCAAAGATGACTTTCAACTGTAATTTGCTTGCGGTATCAGGCGGCTGGAGTCCGGCGGTCCATTTGCATGCACAATCAGGAGGGAAACCAGTATTCGATCCGATCAATGCATGCTTTGTACCCGGTGATTCCTCGCAGAATGAAGAGTCGGTTGGTGCTGCCAATGCTTGCTTTTCATATGAGCAGGCGGTTGAAGATGGGACAAGAATTGGAACTGCAGCCGCCGCTCAGTCAGGATTTGGTTACGTTGACGCTTCAAATGAAGAGCAGGCAATCGGGGACAGTGCTCAGAACTCGCTTGCTATCCAACCTTTCTGGCGGGTACCAAGTTCAGACTCATCTCAGAAACAGTTCGTCGATTTTCAGAATGATACGACTGCTAAAGACATTGAATTGGCAGCACGCGAAGGCTATCGCTCAATTGAGCATCTCAAGCGCTACACATTGCTTGGATTTGGAACAGACCAGGGTAAGCTGGGTAATATCAACGGTATGGCAATTCTGTCGCAGGAACTCAATCAGAATCTGGCAGATACTGGGACGACAACATTTCGACCGCTCTATACACCCGTAACATTTGGAGCAATCGCAGGCCGTGATGTCGGCCCCCAATTCTTCGACACAATTCGCAAGACTGCAATGCATTCCTGGCATGTCAAACAGGGTGCGCTGTTTGAAAACGTAGGGCAATGGAAGCGGCCCTGGTATTATCCTCAAACGGGAGAATCGATGGCAGAGGCCGTCAATCGGGAATGCATGGCTGTACGAAAACAGGTTGGAGTGCTTGATGCATCCACACTGGGAAAAATAGAAATCTTTGGTCCGGACTCCACTGAATTCCTGAACTACATGTACACCAATGCCTGGAATACACTGAAGACTGGCAATTGCCGCTATGGCCTGATGCTGGGTGAAAATGGTATGGTCATGGATGACGGCGTAACGTCAAAACTAGGTGACAATCACTACTACATGACAACGACAACCGGTGGTGCAGCGCATGTGCTGAGTTGGATGGAGCAGTGGCGACAGACTGAATGGCCGCATATGAAGGTGTATTTCACTTCGGTCACGGATCAGTGGGCGGTTGCCTCCGTCTCAGGTCCAAAAGCTCGCGACCTGCTTGAAAAAGTCACCGCTGGAATTAGTCTGTCTGATAGTGAATTTCCATTCATGTCATTCAAGGAAGGGACGGTGTGTGGTGTTGCGGCGCGTATATTCCGAATTAGTTTTAGCGGAGAACTTTCCTACGAGATCAATGTTGATGCCGACTATGGCTTGCATGTTTGGCGCGAGCTGTTTGAAGCGGGAAGGGAATTTGGGATCACACCTTATGGAACTGAAACAATGCATGTGCTACGAGCCGAAAAGGGCTTCATTATTGTCGGACAGGATACAGATGGTTCGGTTACTCCGGATGACCTCGGAATGAATTGGATCGTATCGAAGAAAAAAGACTTTCTCGGTAAGCGGTCGCTTAGTCGTTCGGATTGTGTGCGACCTGATAGAAAACAATTTGTGGGTCTTTTAACGGAAGATCCCGATGTCGTGTTGCCGGAAGGTGCACAACTAGTTGATGAACCAACAAATTCCTATCCTGTGCCAATGATTGGGCATGTAACTTCGAGTTACTGGAGTGCGACTCTAGGTCGGTCCATCGCGCTGGCTGTTGTAAAAGGCGGTCATTCCCGACTTGGTGCGAAAATCTATTCAACCCTGATGTCGGGTGAGTCTATTCCTGTGACCATTTCCAATCCAGTTTTTTACGATGCTCAAGGTGAACGGCAGCATGTATGACCCAACTCAGCAGACACCGCTGGCAGAGTTCTCAATCCAGAACGAAGTCCGAGCTGAGTTCAATGGCGTAAAGCTATTGGAGCTCTCAAACCTGGATCATTTCAATTTGAGGCTTCAGCCGGATAACAGTCACCTGCTGGATCAGTTGCAAGACGCGCTCGGATTTCAAATACCTCTTGAGCCAAACAATTTTGTGATTCATGAGAATATTTTGTGCAACTGGCTTGGGCCAGATGAATGGCTAATCATTGCTCCGCTTGATCAGTCTAATCGCGTAGAGGCGGTGGTGAGAGAAAACTTGATGGACCATTTTGCAATCTTGACAAATCTTGGCAGTGCTCAAACGATAATTCGGGTATCCGGATTGCGCGCCATAGAATATTTATCGAGGGGTATCTCAATTGACCTTGATCCGTCCGGTTTCAAACCTGGGCAATGCGTCCAGACAATTATGGCGCATGCCAATGTTACGGTATTGAATCACTCCCAGGAAGAATTGATTTTCGATCTGATTGTGAGGCGAAGTTTCGCTGACCACCTTTGGCGGTGGCTTCTAGATGTGGGACAGGAGGCAGAATTTCGCGGATAAACCTGGTCAGACGTGCAGTCTGATCGAAACAGTCAAAGCTTTCAACACTGAGTAGACTTAGATCTTTACTCCAGCCAATTCCATAATACCCGGGATCTTGTCTTCCCAGCCAATGGCCATGATATGGAGGCCACCTGCTGCCTGACGAAGATCTCGTACAATGTCAGCGGAAATTTGCTGACTTGTTTCCACGATTTTCTCTTTGTTCTCTTGTTGATTCGCAATTTTCTGAATCAGATGGTCGGGTACGGTAATTCCCGGAACTCGCTCATTCATGTACATTGCCATCTTGACCGACTTGATCGGGATCACACCCGCCAAAACAGGTACTTTGATGTCGCCGCACTTATCGAGAAAGCGAGTGAATTCTTCGACATCGTATACGGCTTGAGTTTGCAGAAACGACGCACCTGCCTCTATTTTGCGATGCAAATTTTCTATTTCGACATCCGGATTCGTTGAACCTGGATTAAATACCGCACCTACACAGAAGCTGGGTGTGCCATTGAGTTTATGACCTGTGTAGTCTGTACCGGACTGCAGTGCATTAACTGCATCCAGAAGTTGTGAAGCAAAGAGATCGAAGACGGGTTTTGCATCCGGGTGGTCACCGTTTTTCGGTGGATCCCCACCCATGAAAACCAGATTTTCGACACCCAGTGCTGCAGCACCTAGCATGCAGGCTTGGATAGCGATTCGATTTTTGTCCCTGGATGTCATCTGAACAATGGGCTCGACACCGCGATCAAGCAACAGATGAGCGACTGCAGTGGGGTCCATTGCCATACGCGCTGCGTGAGATTCCGTCAGGTTAAAGGCGTGGACGTGATTTTTCAGTGAGTCGGCTCTATCCAATAATGGCTTGAGGTCTATACCCTTGGGTGGTGTCAATTCGCAGGTGACAATAAATTCCCCGGCATCAATTCGCTGTTTCAATTTGCCCATGTTTAACCTTTGAATTTAATGGCAGTTCAAAATATTTCGAAGCTTTAACGAACCGTCTACTGATCATCTGCGTATTGAATACTTTAAATTCATCTCTCTCAGAATCGACTGCAGTTGCTGAGACGAATCTCTGAATTGCTTCAGATGAATAAATCGGTTAGTAATGAAAAAGCAGTCATTATGGTTTATTTCTCAGGGTATGAGCATACCTTCAACTGCGAAGGGTGAATTGAAAGCCGAACTCAAATTATCTGATTCAGTTTCGAATGTGCTGGTGACAGTTAGCACGATGTTGTTTCATTGCAAATTCAAGTGCTTGAAACTAAAATCGACGGTCAATTCCTCCATCGCATTAATTCCGATTTCGATTACACCATCGTAGTTTCGCGTGAGTGGTATATCTTGTAGCCAAATCGCAAGTGAACTGTACCTAAAAATGTCTAGGGTGATTAGCGTATATGTCATATGACGATAAATTTGTAGCGGGTCTTGAGTGGCTGTGGGGTGAAGGTTTTCTCTCACCCGGTGGCCCAGCGTATATTGCGGACATATTGAGTGGAACAGACCTGACCGGCAGGAGGGTTCTCGATTTCGGCTGTGGTATTGGAGGAATTGACCGATTACTGGTCACAGACTACGGTGCCTTGCGAGTTTTGGGTCTTGATGTTGTAGACACACTGGTTCAGCGAGCCCGGAGTGATGCGAAAAAATTTCAACTGTCTGAGCAGCTTGAATTCAAACAGATAGAATCGGAAGTTCTGGATTTTGAGGATGAATCATTTGATGTAGTCTTTTCGAAGGACGCAATCATTCATTTGCCAGAAAAACAGATCATTATCAATGAGTTTTACCGAATTTTACGTCGCAATGGCGTGCTGGTTGGCAGCGACTGGTTGGGTAGTGATGCAACTCATACTTCTGAGCGCGTGAGAGAATGGCTTGACTTTTCAAAGCTTGATTTTCATTTTTGTACTGCACTCGAATTAGAGGAGCATTTTCGGCTGGCTGGGTTTGTATCGGTTCAGACGAGGGACAGGAATACCTGGTATCAATCTGCAGTTCGAGAGGAAATTGACCGCGTGAGTGGTGTGAACCGGATAGAGTTTGTGAAGCGATTTGGCGAAGAACAGGCAGATACTCGTTTCAAAAGCTCAACTTTAAAAATGAAAGTTGTTGACGCCGGGGAGATGCGTCCGACACTGTTTCGTGCTGTCAAGCCCAAATCAATCTAGAATGTCGATTCACTGTTGCTAACCAGCAGCTTGTTCAGCGAAGCTAGGCAATCGGGTGAATCAGTGTGAATTTAATGGAATACACTCTTTGAGTCTGGGTAAATTCGCTATTGTTAACGCGCTGTAACTGTAAATTTAGTTATATGAGTTCGGTACGCATCGAAAAGCCGGGCTCATGAAGTAGCCTGACCGAAGTAATACACTGTTCATCCTGCCAGGTCGTCCGCTCGATAACAAAGGCCGCCTCGCCAAGATCAGCAGCAAACAATTGCGCTTCTCTTTCTGTCAAGTTTGTTGCACAAAACGAGATGTCTCCTCGCGTAAACATCACGTTTCGAACCAACCATTCGTTCACGCTGATTGCTGAGAAGTCGACATCAAAAATACCGGGCAACACAACTGGATTCAGCCACCGCTCCTCGTAGATGATCGGTCTGTCGTCCGCCATGTGTAAATTACAGATATACAGCAGCTCGGTATCGTCGTTGAGATTCATTCGGTATTGAACCCGCTCCGGGGCTAAAACTTGG
Organism: Arenicellales bacterium; assembly: GCA_965220665.1. GTDB lineage: Bacteria > Pseudomonadota > Gammaproteobacteria > Arenicellales > JAJDZL01 > JAJDZL01. The sequence continues at coordinate 518,160 of CBDCQQ010000005.1, read as the reverse complement.
GCTCTCTCAGTCAATACATGTCGGTACTTTGCACCGCGCTGCTCGACTTCCAGGCGGATAATGTCAATTTTCAGTGTCGCGTACCGCGACGGTTCCGTCGCCACTCGGGACCCGACCCGGCGACGTCGATTCAGTAAACCCGAATCAGCCAGAGCGCGCAACGCTCGATTGACGGTGGCGCGGGCACACTGAAACTCTGCAGCCAGCTGCTCTTCCGCAGGAATCAGATCACCTGGTTGCCAGATTCCATCGACAATTCGACGGCGCAACTCATCATGAATGCTCTGCCATGACTTGCGCGTTGTCACGTAGTCAACCGCTCCATGATTCTTTTCTTGGTCTTGAGATACCTTGCCTGAATCGGTTGACGATTGATATGGCAACCTTCTCTGACGACATGACAGTCGGTTGCCCATAGGTTGGAAACCAATCTGTTATCACCAGAAAATATAAATGTGTTAAGGATTTCGTCGTTCTGGCAACCGGCCAATTGTTCGGATTCGGTGTTCAGCATCAGAATGTCAGCAAAATTTCCAGCCTTGAGCGTAGCACTTAATCTTCCCAATGCCAAACTTCCGCCAACTACCGCAGATTCGAACAGTGTCCGCCCATAGACCTGATCAGGATGCGACAATAGTGCGCGCTGAAATCCATGACTGTGTAAGGTGCCAGGAGGCGGCATCACGATTCCTACCCGAAACCCTTCTGGAGGCTAATTGGCATCAACCGCTGAAATTGCGCCGTTTCCACCAACCACAATACGCAATCCGAGTGCCAGCCCTCAGGGGTTGGCGTTGCTTTCGCCCATAAGATTTGCATGGCGAATTAAATAAGACTCTGTTTTATATGCACGATATTATTATAATTATGTATAGACATAACAAATGTAGAAAGGTACGACGCTGATGACTCAGCAGGTTCTCGAAAACTTGCAACTCGCGACGATGTCAACCAACGGGATGCCTTATGGAATGGTCACAGATGGTGCCATTGTGATTGACAGCGCGACTATTGCATGGTGCGGACGCAAGGCGCAATTACCGGAAGAGTATTCTAACTGGTCGCGACGCGATCTCGCTGGACGGCTGGTAACGCCCGGCCTGATTGATTGTCATACTCATATTGTATATGGCGGTAATCGCGCTAGGGAGTTTGAACTTCGACTTGGCGGTGCGTCCTATGAGGAAATAACTGCACAAGGTGGCGGCATTCACGCCACGCTTAACGAAACGCGTAAACTCTCGGTGCCACAACTGGTAGAGCAATCGTTGTCTCGTATTGACGCGTTGATTGCTGAAGGCATTTGTGTCATCGAAATTAAATCAGGCTACGGACTTGATACGCAGACTGAACTCAATATGCTACGCGCGGCTCGTCAAATTGGTATGGAGCGCTCAGTCACCGTTAAAACAAGCTTCCTAGGGGCACATTTGGCACCTACTGCCTACCGCGATCATCCTGAACATTACCTGGATGAAGTCTGTATTCCGGCACTTGAAAAAGCTGCAGATGAAGGTTTAGTGGATGCGGTGGATGGGTTTTGCGAAAACATTGCGTTTTCCGCAACCCAACTTGAACGCCTGTTCCGCCGTGCCGAGTCTTTGGGTCTGCCTGTCAAAGTCCATGCTGAGCAACTTTCGAATAGTGGCGGTGCTCGGCTGGCTGCGAAGTACAATGCGCTCTCAGCAGATCACTTGGAATATGCCAACGAGGACGACATCGTGGCGCTCAAAATGAGTGATACCGTCGCGGTACTGTTGCCAGGCGCTTTCTTCTCCCTGCGGCAATCCCAAAAACCACCTGTTCAAATGCTACGTGACCAAGGTGTTACAATCGCCGTTGCAACGGACTGTAACCCAGGTTCCTCACCGTTGAACTCGATCCTGTTGGCAATGAACTTCTCATGCATTTTGTTTGAATTGACACCTGAAGAAGCCTTAGCCGGGACAACCGTATCGGCTGCCAAGGCACTCGGGCTTTCCAACGTGGGTGAGATCAAACCGGGAATGACCGCAAATCTTGCTGTTTGGAATGTCGCCTCACCGGGAGAAATTGTCTACCCCATGGGGTTCAACCCGCTTACCGAACGGATCTATAAAGGCCAAGTCAGTACAACGCTCGCGCATTAAGCAACAAAACAGGGTAACCATCTAGTGACGACACCGCCTGCATTCGAAATTCAACACGGGAATTCTCCTATTGTGCTTGCGATCCCGCACACCGGCCATCACATTCCAGCCGATATTCTTGCCCGACTCACCGACGTTGGACATCAGCGAATCGACACAGACTGGCACATTCACCGACTCTACGATGGATTAGTGCCGGATGCGACGGTAATCCGTGCACTGTTTCATCGATACGTTATTGATCCCAACCGAGACCCCGCGGGTGGTGCGTTGTACGCGAATCGAAAAGAGTCTTTTCTGTGTCCCTTGTATACCTTTGATGGACAGCCCTTATATCTGGAAGATCTTGAACCGGATAAAGAGGAAATTGTCTTGCGAACCATTCGTTACCATCGCCCATATCACGCGGCAGTTGAACAGGCACTCCAGCGTGCGCTGGAATCGCATGGAATCGCGATTCTGTATGATTGCCACTCAGTCAGATCAGTTATACCTACTCTGTTTACCGGTAAATTACCAGACCTCAATATTGGTACGGCAGATGGTTCGAGCTGTAGTCCGCAGCTGGAAAAAGTTGTTTACCGAGTCTGTGACCAAAGTCCCGATTACAGCGTCGTTCTGAATGGTGTTTTTCGCGGCGGCTGGACGACTCGCCACCACGGTCAACCTGACGCGGGAATTCATGCCATCCAGATGGAATTATCGCAGTCGACTTATATGTTGGAACAACCACCTTGGACAATGGATGACCAAAAATCACAGAATCTGCGTAGTCTGCTGAAAAAGGTTCTGTACGAACTTGAGCAGGCCGCACATCTCTTACAACCCGACCCAATTACGTGAAATTACATGAACTTTGTACCAAAAACCAAAAGAATCATTATCCCGAATACTGGCATTCGCCTTGAAGCCAAGTCCTGGTTGACCGAAGCACCATTGCGGATGCTGATGAACAACCTGCACCCGGATGTAGCTGAGAATCCGGACGAACTGGTCGTCTACGGTGGCATGGGTAAAGCCGCGCGTACATGGAATGATTACGACAAGATTGTCGAATCTCTGAAACGCCTCGATAATGATCAGTCGCTACTGATTCAGTCTGGTAAACCTGTCGGCATCTTTCGTACTCACCGGGATGCACCGCGCGTTCTGATCGCCAACTCCAATTTGGTGCCCAAATGGGCAACTTGGGAGCACTTTGACGAACTGGATCGACAGGGTCTGATGATGTTTGGACAAATGACCGCTGGATCGTGGATCTATATCGCGAGTCAAGGGATCATTCAGGGCACCTATGAAACGTTCGTTGAAGTCGGACGTAAGCACTACGGTGGTAATCTCAGCGGTCGCTGGATCCTGACAGCCGGACTGGGTGGCATGGGTGGTGCCCAGCCACTGGCCGCGGTAATGGCGGGGGCCTGTTGCTTAGTCATTGAGTGTGACTCAGAACGCATCGATTTCCGTCTGCGTACCGGATATCTTGATCAGCGAACGAATTCGCTTGATGAAGCATTGAGTATGATCGATAGATGGACGCGGGAAGGGAAGGCAAAATCGGTTGGTCTGCTCGGTAATGCTGCTCAAATCGTACCTGAGATCTTTGAGCGGGGCATTCGCCCCGATGTCGTAACCGATCAAACATCGGCACACGATTTACTGTATGGGTACCTACCGCTTGGCTGGACTATGGAGAAGTGGCATGAAAAACGAAAGTCCAACCCTAAGGCAGTAATTGAAGCTGCCAGACAATCTGCGCGGGTTCACGTTGAAGCCTTGGTGAAATTCTGGGACGCTGACATTCCTACTGTCGATTATGGTAACAATATTCGACAGGTCGCCAAAGATGAAGGGTTCGATCGTGCTTTCGCCTACCCGGGATTCGTACCCGCCTACATTCGACCGCTTTTCTGCCGCGGGATGGGGCCTTTTCGCTGGGCCGCACTGAGTGGCAATCCAGAAGATATTTACAAGACTGACGATAAAGTCAAGGAACTGATACCGGACGATACGCATCTACACAACTGGCTGGATATGGCGCGTAACCGCATCAAGTTTCAGGGGTTACCGGCCAGAATTTGCTGGTTGGGACTAGGTCAGCGCGATCGGATTGGACTGGCATTTAATGAAATGTACCGAACCGGCGAAATTGACGCACCGGTCGTCATTGGCCGGGACCATCTTGATTCAGGCTCGGTTGCATCGCCGAATCGAGAAACCGAGGGAATGCGTGATGGCTCAGATGCGGTCTCCGACTGGGCGTTTCTGAACGCCCTTTTGAACTGCGCTTCGGGAGCCACCTGGGTTTCCATCCACCATGGTGGCGGAGTTGGAATCGGCTACGCACAACATGCTGGTATGGTCATCTGTTGTGATGGCACTCCCGAGGCCGTGCCACGTATCCAGAATGTACTGTGGAACGATCCAGCAAGCGGTGTAATGCGGCATGCCGATGCCGGTTATCCCGATGCGATCGAATGCGCCAGGAAAAATCAACTTGATTTACCGGCGATTCTATCCAATTGATTCGAACAAATCTTACTGTTCTGGCACGAACATTTACTCAATTTAATTTGCAATCAAACTAGGAGAAAATGAAATGACGAAAAATTTTAAGTTCCTGTCATTGGCAGTGTTTATGGCTCTCAGCTTGCCATTCGCTGCATTCGCTGATTCGATCAAAATCGGATTCAATGCGCCACTTACGGGCTTTGCTGCTGCTGACGGTAACTCCGCTCGTGTTGGTGCAGAACTCGCCGTGGAACAGGTCAATTCGGCTGGTGGTATCGGCGGTAAGCAGCTTGAGCTGGTCATTTATGACGATCAGGCATCTCCCAAGGAGTCCGCGCCTCTGGCGGTCAAGTTGATTACCCAGGATAACGTCGCTGCTGGTATATCAGGCAGCTATTCCGGTGCGACACGTGCGGCCGCTACGATCTATCAGGAAAGCAATGTGCCCTACATTTCCGCGTACGCCGTACATCCGGATATAACCCGGGCTGGCGACTACGTGTTCAGAACCTCTTTTGTCGGCGAAGTGCAGGGTCGCGCGGGTGCCAAGCTGATCGGTGAAATGATGGGCCACAAGCGGGTGGTCATGATCACGCTCAACAATGACTTTGGCAAGTCACTTGCCAATGGCTTTAAGGAAAAGGCAGGCGACTTCGGCATTGAAATCGTCAATGAGTACGAATATTCAATCAAAGACCGTGAGTTTGGCGCCATTGTTTCAAAGGCCAAAAGCGATGAACCCGATGCGATCTATGCGTCCGGGTACTTTTTTACTGCGGGGCCACTGGTCCGCCAGTTGCGGGCAGCCGGAATTGAAGTTCCAGTCATTGGACAGGAAGGCTATGACAGCCAGAAATTCATCGAAATTGCTGGGCCTGATGCAGAAGGTGTGATCATTACCACATCACTTGACCGTGACTCCGCTGATGCTGTCACTCAGGATTTCATCAGTGGTTTTGAAGCCAAAGCCGGTTACCCCTCAGACATGGTTGCAGCCTCAGCACATACTGCAGTGCTGGTGATGGCTGATGCACTGGCGCGGGCGGCAGATGAATCTGCTGTTGCACTTCGCGAAGCCATTGCTGGTGCAAGTGTTATGGCATCAACGGGTCAAATTTCGTTCAATGCACTTGGCGAAGTTCAAAAAGACGTCCAGATTCAAATTGTCAAAGACGGAAACTGGCGTCACTATGCTGTGATATCAGACACGGAATTATTAGCACCACCGGCTGAGTAGTAAAGCCAATTAGACAACACTAGAAGCCTCGGCCCGACCAAATTTAAGTCAGGCTGAGGCACTTTTCTATGCTTGCAATCGAACTCGTTATCCAAGGCATTGTGCAAGGCGCAATTTATGCGCTGATCGCACTGGGTCTGGTGCTGGTTTATGGATTACTTCGTATATTACATGTCGCGCACGCGGCACTGTATACACTGGGTGCCTATATCGGTGTCATCATCGTCAACCAAGGCGGACATATCATTTTCGCGACCGCCGTAGCGATGGTGGCGGTAGGCTTCGTTGGCATTGGGGTTTACCGCTTTGCGTACAAGCCCCTTCTTGATAAGCCACCGCTCATTGCACTGATCGCTTCCATTGGCCTGTTTATCGCAGCGGAAGAAATTTACCGAATCATCTTTGGCGCCTATGGCATGTCTTTCGCACAGCCACCGCTACAGCAACAGATTGAACTGTTCAAAGGATTCCACCTGTCTACGGCTCGTATCTCGGTTGTCATTCTTTCGATCCTCTTTATCGGTGTACTGGGCTGGCTTGCAGCATCAACCCGAACAGGAATTGCTTGGCGCGCGACGGTTTCGGACGCTGGTATGGCCGCGAGTTTTGGCGTGAATATCGAAAAAGTGCGCTACATCAATTTCTTTATCGGTTCAGCCCTCGCTGCCTTGGCAGGTGTGATGGTAGCACTGCTGAACAATCTCGTTGAACCCACGATGGGCGCCGTGCCAGCTTACAAAGCACTGGCTATCATTGTTCTCGGTGGATTGGGATCGGTACGCGGCACACTGGTCGCTTCCATTGCACTTGGCATCATTGAGAGTTTTGGAACAATTTACCTAGGACACGTCATGGACCGGGATGCAATCGCGTTCACTTTTTTGATCATCGTGTTGATGATTCGTCCACAAGGATTGTTGACTCGGAGGTAACGGGTGAGCTACGAGATTGCAGTATTGACCAGCATGTCAATTGCCATTTTGTTCGCGTTGTCACTCAACCTCATTACAGGGTTTTGTGGGCAGGTAAGTTTGGGACACGCGGCGTTTTATGGCATTGGTGCATACGTCGCTGCCATGTTGACCAAAGCAGATTTGGCATTGCCCATTGCACTGATTCCAGCTGCTGTCATGGCAGGCCTGGTAGGCGTATTAGTCGGAATAGCGTCACTGCGTGTTCGGCATGACTTTTTAGCCATTACCACCATGGGAGTCGGCTTTTTGTTCGTTGGTATTGTTCGTAAACAAGATGCACTCGGTGGGGAAATTGGAATCTCGGGGATTCCTTCTGTGGCTTTCGGTCGCCCCGGACTCTTGCTGCTCGCCCTGGTTTGTATGGTGCTGTTTATTCTGCTTTCGATTTATATTCGGCGCTCTTGGTTGGGCTTTGCATTTGAATCGATTTCCGACGATGAGGATACTGCGCGTACTTTTGGTATTGACGTTTCCAAATTTAAACTCCTTGCCTTTGTAGTCGGAACCGCGGGCGCCGGAATTGCCGGTGGCCTTTACGCACATCACATACGCTTCATCGGCCCGGACAGTTTCGGATTCGTTGAATCGATTACCGTCCTCGCAATGGTTATTGTCGGCGGTATCGGGTCAATTGCGGGAGTTGCCGTAGCGGCTGCGGTGTTGTCAACCTTACCGCTATGGCTGCAATTTGTTGACGACTATAAGTTGCTGATCTATGGCTCGCTGATTTTTGTTACCATGCGCTTTGCACCGACTGGTATTGCAGGCATTGTCCATACCCTGTGGCAGAAAAGACAGGCAAAATGAGTTTACTTAAAGTTCAGAATGTCAGTATCCGATTTGGTGGAGTTGACGCAGTGCGCGATGTGTCACTGGCTGTCGAAGAGCAGCAGCTGCTTGGTTTTATCGGTCCTAACGGAGCAGGGAAGACCACGATGATGCGTATTATTATGGGAATGGTGCGACCGCAGCAGGGTTCAGTTAATTTCCGCGGCAAAGATATCACCCAGTGGAGTGTTCATCACCGCGTGCAGCTCGGACTGGCGCTGGCTCAACAAATCGTCAAACCGCTGCACTCACTCACGCTGTTAGATAACGTTGCACTGGCAGCTGGTGCCAAGCACATGCGAAATCCGTTGCAGGCCTTTTTGAATATTGATCGTTCCAAGGCGCGCGACCAGGCGCGTAAACTGCTTGATTTCGTCGGAATCGGTACTGTAAACAATGCCTTTCCAAGCGAAGTGCCGCTTGGATTTATCAAGCGAATGGAAGTGGCAAGAGCACTCGCACTTGAGCCTGGGCTGCTGCTACTCGATGAACCGCTTGCTGGACTCAACCAGACAGAAGCACGCGATTTGGCTGATTTAATCGCATCTCTGGTAACACCTACGCGCAGTGTACTGCTGATTGAACACAACATCGGCGAAGTCGCTCGCATCTGTTCAGAAATCTACGTCCAGGAAAATGGCCAGCGCCTGATGCAGGACAGAGCTGAGCGCGTGATGGCAAGCGCAGCATTACGTCAAGCCTACCTGGGTGAGCAAAAAACCTAATGTTGCGTGTATCCCAGTTAAGTTGCGGCTATGGTAATGTGATTGCCGTCTACAAACTGTCTTTTACAGTGAAGCCAGGTGAAATTTTTGGTTTGATAGGTGCGAATGGTGCAGGTAAATCTGCAACCATCCTGGCACTTGCAGGCTTGATTGACGTGACTGGTGGTCAAATCGAACTTGAAGGGCAGGATATTACGCATCTACCCACTCATCAGCGGGTCAACGCCGGCATTGCGCTGGTGCCCGAGGGCCGACGTGTCTTCGCGGACTTGACTGTCATTGAAAACCTGATTGTCGGGGCAACCCGAATGGACAAACCGCGGCTTGATGCAGGATGTGAGCGCGTGTTTGCAACATTTCCGCGACTTGCAGAGCGCCGCAGTCAACTTGCCGGATTACTATCTGGCGGTGAACAGCAAATGCTCGCAATTGCACGTGCACTGATGGCAGAACCGAGTGTACTGTTAATCGATGAACTCTCCTTGGGCTTGATGCCTATTGTAGTTGACGAATGTTACCGAGTTTTAGAAGCGCTCAGAAAGGAGCAATTGGCCATTGTGCTAGTTGAACAGAGTACTGAACGGGTTCAGCAGGTTGCTAGCCAGGTCAGTGTACTTGAAACAGGTCGGGTCGTTTGGCAAGGTACCGGGGAGCAGGCAGCAAGGGACAGTTCGATTGTAGAGGCTTATCTGGGACTGAAGTAAAAACCTTATCCGATGTTCGTTCATTCAGGGCAGAGGCTGGGCGTTGCAGGCAGGCGGGTTGACCATGTTCGAATTTGGTATTGGAACGTTCCGCGGATTGTTGTGAGGTGAAATAAGTGTAATCTCAAGCAATTCACTCCATAATATCTGCGAACAGGTAGTTCGGACAATCTTCACAAAATCCCTGAAAATTGACTTCCAAGTTTGCGTATTTCGTTGTTGTCGTTGCACTATCGGCAATAGCGACTCTCAAATTTCCTCATACGTTTGCGAATTCCCTAACAGACTCGATTGGTAGCAGAGCTGAAGTAGCGCGATCGATCGCTATAAACAAACTAGGAAACAGTCGAAAATATCTTGTTTTAGGGCTTTCGTACGACAATACTTCGACGTCCAGGTTTAGCGATAAGGACTGTTTGAGTACAACCCCGGCAGTACTGTATGGCTGTGGTACTGGAAATGACGGCAGGCCAATCGCGGCTTATGGGAATTTTGGTAAACCGCTAGGACTGGAAATTGGAGTAGGTGTTCGCTCGCCGAACAATTGGCGATATGAATACTCGGTTCAATTTCGCCCTGATATTTCATTTTCCGGCAATGCAAACTTTGTTCAGCTCGATCCCACTATTCCACAACCTGTATCCTCCGATTTGTCGACTCTGTCGTTTATGGTTTCTGGCTATCGTGACTTGATTGACTCAAGCTTTCTGCATTCTGACGGGTTTACACCATATATTGGCGCCGGGGTCGGCCTGTCTCTAATCGAAATGAGTCAAACCACGATGACGTTTCCAGCAACGAGAACTCTCGTACCAGGTGGTACTCATACCAGTCTAACGTGGTTATTTGCCTTAGGCATTTCCCAAAAGCTTGAGGGATTGGGAACACTTGATTTGAGTTGGAGATACATGGATTTTGGTCGTGTTGAAACTCCGAGTGGACCAGGTGCGGTGGTACGGCGGAGCGACGGTGTTCAGACAGCCGCCTTTGATCTTGCTCCAACACAGGCAAAATTGACTAGCAGCGGGATTCGAATTGCACTGCGGCGAGATTTTTAAGCCTCATCCAACCGTTCAGAATTCGGATGCTATTGTGAACTTCAAATTGTTAAATTCAGATTGTCAATAAGTGACTTACAACCTCTCAAACGGAAACGATTTATCTATCTCAAGAGCCAAACCAAAAATATTCGAAAAGTCGTAGCGCCGTCCAAGCCTTGGAACCCAGTACCTCCCATGAGCCAACCAATGTCGATAGTTGAACGCCCCTTTTATGTTTCCCAACAACGTTGGTGAAACATCGCTGTACTCCTTCCATCCATCAAGAATTTCATTTTCGAATGAAACGCGACTACCCTTACTTTCGTACAACTCACGAAAATTTCTTGATAATGGGTCTTTCCTTTTGCGATAACAACGTTGCAGATAGTCAATACGAAATGAGGCCTCAATTGATGCTAGCAGCGTTAACGCCAAGGACGCATCGATCTCTTCAAGACGACCTTCCTTTTCCTTCTCCACTTCTTCACGAGTATAAAGTCGGAATTGAGAGACAAATGAGGGATTTAATTCAGAATAGTACAAGTTCATGGAATTCACGAATACATTGTAGTGTTCGCCTAAATCTTCAAACTCTGGATAGCTTTCGGAAAAAGAAACCCGTCTAGCCATCCGACAATTCCATAAGGGCATCACGGAATGTGTCAGCAGTTAACTCTGTTGCGGCAATGCGTGGCGGTAAAGTTGCAATATACCAACCTCTTTCGCTGATTTCGATGTTTTGGATTGGATGCCAGCTGGTTTCTTCCTCTACTTTCCGTCCGATTTCGATTTTAGTATGAATCGCTGGTCCTCCTTTCTCAAGCAAAACGAGCCGAAGCGTACCTCGTGCGCCAATTAAATCAACACGCCCTGTCGCCCCAATCATCAGTCGACCAATTGGTTTAGCAAAAACTTTTTCATTTCCAATATGAAATGTAAGTTTTTCTACCTCATAATTGCCCAGATATTCTTCTGAGACTTGTATTTTCTTACGCGTAACTTGTATCTCGCCAGATTGTGTGTACTTTCTCAAGTACTCTTCCATTCTCGAATACAAATCCTTCAATGACTGTATCCAATCTTCCAGTGCCTCGTCCCAATCTATTTCTTTGGATGACCTATTTGATTGCGCTTCGTTTACCCTCTTCTTAACGAAATCGTCGAACGATTTTGTAGACATCGTATCTATTTCCTCGAAAGTTAAATTTGTTTAGCTGTTGTTAGCAGCTAAGCGTAGTATATATTGCCGATTCTCCCCAAGCGAGCTTGTGTCCTGGCAGACTAACGAACACCAAAAAAAATGTTTATTCGATGGCGTAAACGCGCAAAAAATCTGTACCATGGTTAGTTAATCAACTCATCACAATTTTGCATGTAGAAGTAATGCAGTTGCATTGAAGCATAGGGTTGTTGGTTAGCCCACTGAAGGCGTGGGAGAAGATCAGGAATCGGGAGCAGGGTGTAGCAAAAGTTTTACTTGGGGACACCGCAATTATTGGCTTAATTCCACCGGTATGTGCCCATTACGGAACGACACAAGTTGGTTGAACAGTTGGCTACACATATTCCGTTTCTCTCACGACCAGTAGTGCCTTGCCCATTTCAATCATTTACTATCTGGTTATTCTCATCAGAATTTTCACGCAGCGGAAACTGATTTACTGAATGAACGTCAATTACGGCACAGATCGGTTTATGGGTAAATGCATCAGTTTAGCGGCGTACCTCCCACACCGTTGTTTCTGATTGGAGTCCTTCAGCTTTATCCTGTACTTTGGTTGATCTACCTGCTCGGATTGCCTGCGCTTATGTATTCAGTCTATCTGCTCTATTCGGAGACCGAGATAGTGATGGGATTACCGCGTGAACGCGTCTTTTTGATGGTAGCGCAATACTCGCAGTTTGTTTGGTGGCGTGGGTTGGTGTGATTTCAACGTTCATGCAAGTGTCGTTCGAGCGCGCGATAGTTTACTGGTGCAGCTATCACTTCGGTTGAGTCATGAGTTATACGGTTGCTGGCATTCTGGTGGGAGGACTTGACTTGAGTTGGAGATACATGGATTTTGGTCGTGTTGAAACTCCGAGTGGACCAGGTGCGGTGGTACGGCGGAGCGACGGTGTTCAGACAGCCGCCTTTGATCTTGCTCCAACACAGGCAAAATTGACCAGCAGCGGGATTCGAATTGCGCTGCGGCGAGAATTCTAATTCTTGCCCGATTGTTCACAATTTGGACGTCATTGTGAACTGAAATCGTTAAATTCAGATGATTAATAATGAGACTAATTATTCATACTGTGAATAATTAGTCAATCATTGAATGTATGAATCAAGACATCCCACAAACTGATTTTCTCCCAAGATCGATCACGTCTTTACTCAGACTACATCTAACGACGATGCCGGTAGTAGTGCTGTCAGGGGCGAGACAGACTGGTAAAAGTACTCTAGCCAGAATCATCGGAGAAGAAGACAGGCAATACTATACCCTTGATGATTTTGACACCCTCAATATAGCCAACCGCGACCCGCAAGCATTAATCGGCAGCACAATACCAGTAACGCTCGACGAAATTCAACGGGCTCCAAAATTGCTGACTGACATAAAACTGGAAGTCGATAGAAACAGACAGGCGGGGCGATTCCTGTTGACCGGTTCAGCACACCTTCTGCTAATGGAGAAAGTTTCAGAGTCGCTCGCAGGGAGAGCCAGCTATATAAATTTATGGTCAATGACTCGGCAGGAGCAAATGGGAATGGGTCGCTGCGGGGTCTGGGATCAGTTAATTGACAGTAGAAAGGAAGATTGGTTGAGTGTCTTGAACGAAGTTGATTCAGAACCGGAAGATTGGCGCGAATTGTCACGGCGCGGTGGCTTTCCGGATCCTTCAACTCGTCTTTATTCGGATTCGCAGCGCCAAATCTGGTTCGAGGCATATGTACGAACATACCTCGAACGAGACCTCCAGCAGTTGTCAGCCGTCGCGTCATTGCCGGATTTCGCAAAGCTCGTTAGAATTCTTTGCCAACGCTTGGGCGGTCTTTCAAATCAGACAAAATTGGCCAGAGATACAGCGATCTCCCAGCCTACCGTGTATCGATACCTCAACTTGCTCGAAGCTTCCTGTTTACTGATACGCTTACAACCTTTTTTTATCAATCGAACAAAGCGACTCGTTAAATCTCCGAAACTGTATTTTTGCGATAGCGGTGTTGCTCTGAATATTTCAGGTCAGCAAGAGCCATCAAGTGCCCATCTCGAAAATTTAGTACTGCACGATTTACTGGCATGGAGAGACAGCCAAACCCGGAAATCGGGGATTTACTATTGGCGAACAATCAATGGTGAGGAAGTTGATTTTGTGATTGAATCGAACGAACGTGTGCTTCCGATTGAAGTCAAGTCCAGTACACGCCCACATATTGGAGATACGGCAAAACTGCGAAGTTTTTTACGGGAGTATGAAGATTTAGCACAGGCAGGTGTGCTGTTGCACGCTGGAAACGAAACGAAGTGGCTCACGCCGAACATTTTGTCTGTACCCTGGTGGCGAGTCATTTGAATCCAACGATACTCGAAGAATTGTTGTTTACTAAAATTGGTTAAGAAATGGAAATCTTGCCCCAACACGGGCAAAATTGACCAGTAGCGGAATTCAAATTACGCTAAGGATAAATTTCTATTCATCACTCCAGACATGTGTAAAACTAATTGGCACAGGAACATGCTCGACGGCTATCTGAATCAAACGTTTGGGTAGCTGCGATTCCCAGTTTTCGCGATTGAATTGGAATATGAATTCATTGATGTTTTCCTGCGGGTAGGTATGGGATACTCCAAAGATGATGCCCAGCAGATAGCGCTTAAGATTGGCAATAATGATGTGCACTTTCGATATCCGCTTCTTTCTGTCTTCCATCGACTGTAAGGTGTGAAGATTAATGGTAACACACCAACGCAAACCCATCGTTCCCAAGTGGGCGAAGATTAATTTGCTTAGAGCTTATTGAAATGCATTACATCCCGTTTGATAGGTGTGTCCTAGTGATAGTCCACAAACAGTACTGAATGATGCGATTGTCATGGAATGAAATTCGCGTACGAGCATCTGAATTCACCAATGAGTGGAAAGATGCGAAGTATGAAAAAGGTGAAACACAGAGTTTCTATAACGAATTCTTTGAGATCTTTGGTGTTCGCCGAAGAACGGTTGCGCGCTACGAGGAGCATGTTTCTAAACTTAACGATCAGTCGGGATTTATTGACCTTTTTTGGCCAGGCGTGTTAATTGTCGAGCAAAAGAGCGCAGGTCGAAATCTCAAGAAAGCGTATGAGCAAGCTGGAGAATATTTTGATGCGCTTTCAGAGAGAGAGCGTCCGCGATTTATCCTTGTCAGTGATTTTCAAACTTTCGATCTCTACGATTTGGATGAGCGTGAGACGGTTTCATTTACTCTTGAAGATCTGCCTCAGAATGTTGATTCCTTCGGATTCATAATTGGAATTCACCGTCGAAAATTTCGAGATCAGGACCCAGCGAACATCAAAGCTGCGGAATTGGTCGGACGACTGCATGACTCTTTATTTGAAGTAGGGTACAGGGGACACGATTTGGAACGTTTCCTGGTTCGCATTGTGTTTTGTCTTTTCGCCGATGACACTGGAATATTTGAACCACGAGACATATTCCTTGAACTCGTGGAAACGCGCACAAGTGATGATGGTTCAGACTTGGGTTCGTGGTTGTCGCAGCTGTTTCAAGTTCTGAATACACCCACTTCCGAGCGTCAAGTAACGCTTGATGAGGATATCGCAAGATTTCCTTATATCAATGGAAAGCTGTTTGAAGATCCACTACGTATTCCAGCTTTTGATGCTGAGATGCGAAGAGCATTGCTAGAAGCTTGTTATTTTGATTGGTCTGATATTTCCCCTGCCATATTCGGCGCGCTATTTCAGTCAGTAATGGACCCCGTGGAACGTCGAGCTCAAGGAGCGCACTACACAACGGAGAAAAATATTCTCAAAGTCATCGAACCATTGTTTATGAATGACTTGCGAACGGAGTTCGAGAAATTAAAGTCCCGTACAGGTACTCGTCGCATTGCTGATCTTCGTCGTTTTCACACAAGACTTGGTGCTCTGAAATTTATTGATCCCGCTTGTGGCTGCGGCAACTTTCTGATTATTGCATACAGAGAATTACGACTGCTTGAAATTGAAATCCTGAAAGAAATCCATCCGAGAGTACAAGGTCAAATTCAGATCGATATTGACGCTACATCTTTATCACAAATTGATGTTGATCAATTTTACGGTATTGAAATTAGTGAATTTCCAGTGCGTATTGCGGAGACTGCTTTGTGGATGATGGATCATATTATGAACAACAGATTAAGTCTGGAAATCGGTCAAACCTATACAAGAATCCCACTGGAGACATCCCCGAATATTGTGCATGGGGATGCATTGGAAAAAGACTGGGAGAATGTTCTTTCGTCGAAAGAATGTTCTTATTTATTTGGCAATCCACCATTCAGAGGTGCAAAATTTCAAACACGAGATCAACGTGTTCAGGTGCGCAGAATCGCAGCACTTGGTGGGAGTGGCGGTTCTCTCGACTACGTTGCTGCTTGGTTTATCAAGGCTGGAAAATATGTAAATGCCGATTATCCTACTCGAATTGGTTTTGTTGCCACCAACTCCATTACCCAAGGCGAGCAGGTTGCACAGTTGTGGCCTGTTTTGTTCGAGCGTTGCAAGCTGGAGATTTCGTTTGCACACCGTACCTTCGCGTGGGGGTCTGATGCGCGTGGTAAGGCGCATGTGCATGTAATCATTCTTGGTCTGGACCAACAGGAATTCATACAGCCGAAAAAGCGTCTGTTCAGCTATCCTGATATCAACGGTGAACCAGAGGAGACTGAGCATTCCGTTCTGTCACCATATCTGTTTGACGCTAGCGAACTGAATGATTCTCATCTGGTAGTGCGGGAAGAAAGTGCACCAATCAATGGAATGGAAAGACTGATTATCGGCTCGAAACCCATTGATGGTGGCTACTACATATTCAACGCAGAGCAACGCGCTAAATTACTTGACGAAGAACCTGATGCCGCACAATTTCTCCGACCCTATGTTGGTGCTCGCGAATTTCTGCAAGGAGGTAACCGCTGGATTCTTGCTCTTCACAATGCTCCGCCTAATATTCTGGTACGATTGCCGAGTGTTCGAGCGCGAATTTCTGCGGTCCGCTCTTATCGCGAGGCCAGCAAGAGCATCCCGACCCAGAAACTTGCGGAAACGCCGACGCTTTACCATGTAAACGTAATTCCCACAGCACCGTTTTTGGTTATTCCCGAAGTCAGTTCAGAACGGCGTGAGTATGCGCCTATTGGCTGGTTAAAACCGCCAGCGATTCCTAGCAACAAACTCCGTCTTCTGCAGAATGCAACTCTGTCCGATTTCGCTTTGCTGACCTCTGCCATGCACATGGCGTGGACGCGCTATATCGGTGGGAGATTGAAGAGCGATTATTCATATTCAGTCGGTATCAACTACAACACCTTTCCGTTACCCCAAAGAGATGTCGATCAATCTATACTTGAACCGTATGCTCAAGCAATTCTTGACGCGAGAAACAATTATTCTGAAGCAACTTTAGCTGACTTGTATGACCCTGATTTAATGCCACCGGTATTGCGAAAAGCACACCAAGCACTGGACAGGGTAGTGGACCGACTTTATCGTCGTTCAGGATTCTCTTCCGAACGAGAGCGTGTGGAACATTTATTTCTCCTGTACGAAGCTATGCAAAATCCACTAAGACTTTCTACGAATTCAATGCGAAAACGAAAGCAACGAAGAGTCCGAGCCACCAAAACTTCATTGTGAATTGGGATACAGAATGCTCTCGAGTCTGGTATTTTTTCAGAGTCAACAAAAAACGATTATTCGAAGCGCCTTTCGTTGGCTTTTGCAAGCGTTATTCGGGCAAAACCTGCGTTTTGCCCCAGATGATACAATTTGTCTTGATGCGGTATTAAGCAGATGACCAGACCGCGCAGACCGCTTCACCGATTCATCTGTGCAATTGCCATGGTGCGATTGCTGTGTGCGCATAATTGCCTTGACCTTGCGGTTTCGCTGGTAGCGCAACACATATCGATGGAGGGATTATCGCGGTAATAAGCCATGATCTCAGAGAAAACGAATTGTCCTTCATACCTGACGAGTATATGCTGATTGATAACTTCTCTTTTTGTGTGATGTTCAAAGCGACAGCAGACAGCGCTTTATTTTTATGGTATCAATAAGATACAAAAACCGCTCTTCAAGATGGTCCAGCAATGGGAATTTATAGATGAAAGAATTCCGCGGAGAACGTACCATTGATGGCATCCGGGTTACTGTTGACGGTGAATTACTTGATCAACAACTTCACGTCAAACAGTTTACCGATTTGGGCTTTGAATGGACTTATGAGGGTGACTCGCCCCGACAGCTCGCTTTAGCAATTCTCATCAACCATTTAGACGATGGAGAGAAAGCGCTTGCGTTGTGTGAACCATTTATGAAGTCAGTTATCGCTCAACTAGACAATGAGTGGCAACTGACGAGTGAAGATATAGACAAAGCTCTGTCAAACATTGGCTGATCTCAGAGAAACAAAATGAGGACATCAGAAATTCTCAAACACCCACCGCTGGTTCTTACCAACGAGCAGCGGCACTTCTACTTTGATAACGGTTATTTGCTGCTGGAAAAAATTGTGCCGGAACAAATGCTTGAACGGCTTAGAAAAGTAACCAACGAAATGATTGATCAGAGTCGTGGCATAACGGTTTCGGACGAGGTTTGGGATTTGGAAACAGGCCATACATCGGATTCGCCGCGACTTCGTCGACTAACCAGCCCAAATGATCAGCATGAAGTTTACTGGGAGTATGCGTCAAGTGACTTGATTGGTAATATTGTTGCTGACCTGGTTGGACCCGATGTCAAATTTCATCACTCAAAATTGAATTTCAAATGGGCGCGTGGTGGTGAAGAAGTCAAATGGCATCAGGATATACAGTTCTGGCCACATACGAATTACAGTCCGCTGACTGTTGGTTTGTATTTGTACGATTGTTCGCATGATCAGGGACCGCTGGTTGTACTTCCGGGAAGTCACAAAGGAGAGCTGTATGATCAATACAACAAAAATGGACAGTGGACAGGATGCCTATCTGACTTAGATGCCTCCCGCCTTGACACCACTATCGCGGCAGAGTTGGAAGGTCCGGCCGGATCGTTGACAGTTCACAACTGTCGAATGCTGCATTCGTCAATGCCGAATCGCTCTGACATCGGACGTCCGCTTCTACTCAATGCATACTCATCCGCGGATGCCATGCCCTATACACCAGTTCCGACCCCCTCGAAATATTTTCAGACAGTAATTCGCGGATCTGCGGCCCGATGGGCGCACCACGACGAAAGGCCTTGTCAGATTCCTCCTGACTGGTCGGGGGGATACACCTCAATCTTTGCGCTTCAACAGGAAGAGGCAATGTAGCCTGTCAACTTCTCAAGTAGGATTTGATTTACTTCATTCTGGAAACTTGGATATTTTTGAAGCCTGATAACTCTCAGTTCCTGTCGTGTTTACACTAGTGGTCGATTGGATTATTGAGTGATTACGATTCAAACACGAATTTTCAAGTTGACAGAAGAACGAGTGAAAATCCTTTCAAGATTCTCAAAATACTCCGTGTTGTTTCCTATACAATAAATTTTTCCTGCAATATTCGGTTCCCGGCTATTGCGACTATCACATCCCCAATTCCTCAGGAATTATGCAGATACTTTTTGCTGACAAGTTTCCCGCGAAGCAGTTACAGCAGTTACAGACTTCCGGGTATGCGACAATTTTTCAGCCTGATTTACAGGTTGCTGATTTACCAGCAAATATTGCAGGTAATGATGTACTTGTGGTGCGAAGCACCAAGGTTGACAGAGAGACAATACAAGCTGCCAACAATCTCAAGTTGATTATTCGAGCGGGGGCAGGAACCAACACAATCGACAAAGCGTTCGCAGCCGAGCGGGGAATTGCTGTTTGTAATGTACCAGGCAAGAATTCGGTGGCGGTTGCTGAATTAACGATGGGTCTGCTGCTGTCAATTGATCGCAATATTCCCGACAATGTTCGTGAATTGCGGGATGGGCAATGGAACAAAAAACGATACTCATCCGCGCAGGGATTGATGGGCCGCACCATTGGGATAATTGGAGCCGGTTCTATCGGGATGGCTGTTGCTGAAAGGGCCAAAGCCTTTGGTCTGAATGTTTTGATGATCAACAAACCTAACCGCTCGCAGGCAACACTGGACCGAATGAAGAATCTCGGAATCAGTACTGTCGAGAGTATCGACATTCTTGTTGCGGAAAGTGACATCGTTAGCATACATGTGCCCGCTACCGATTCGACCCGTAATCTCATTAACGCTGAGCTACTGTCAAAAATGCGCGATGGGGCGATATTATTAAACACCTCTCGTGGCGACGTAGTTGACGAACAGGCTTTGCTAGATGCTATGGACAGCAAATCAATTCGAGTAGGATTGGATGTGTATCCAAACGAACCAGGTCAGGCTGCTTGCGAATTTGACTGTCAGCTTGCCAAGCATCCTAACGTTTATGGTACACATCATATTGGCGCGTCAACCGAACAGGCGCAGAATGCTGTGGCCGAAGGTGTCTTGGAAGTTGTTCAAGCCTTCGAAAACGGTACCAAGCTCAATTGCGTCAATTGATTAATATTCACCCACCAAAATTATTCAGCAACTCGAGAAACACAGGAGATTTCAGTTGAAACAGCGAGTTTATAACTTTTGCCCGGGTCCCTGTACCCTGCCACTAGAAGTTCTGGAAGAAACTCAGTCGGAACTCGTTAACTACAAAGGTACCGGAATGTCTTTGGTAGAGCACAGTCACCGCGGGCCTGAGTACGATGAAGTTCACAACGAAACCGTCAGTCTGATCCGAGAACTCTTGGAAGTTCCAGAAGAGTTCAGTGTACTGCTGATTCAGGGTGGTGCCACAATGCAATTTGCAATGGTTGCGATGAATGTTATGGCCCAGGCTGAAAAAGCGGCTTACGTGAATTCCGGTCATTGGGCGAAGCTCGCACTGAAGGATGCACAGGTATATGGTAGTACCTACGTCGCCTGGGATGGTGCTGACGACAACTATAGCCGAACCCCTGTTGCGAGTGAAATTTCGCTCCAACCAGACACCCAGTATCTACATATAACCACTAATGAAACAATCGGTGGAATTCGAACGTTTGATTGGCCGGACTTGGGTGTTCCGCTGGTTGCCGATATGTCATCCGACTATATGTCTCGAAAAATTCCGTGGGACCTGATGGATGTCGCATACGGTGGAGCACAAAAAAATATCGGCCCATCTGGTTTTGCGGTGGTTATTGTCCGAAAATCTCTCATGAATGTTTCAAAGAGAGAATTACCGTCAGCGCTGGACTACCGCCAGTATCACAGCAGTGGCTCGCGGTTCAATACCCCTCCGGTATTCCCAATCTATGTCGCTGGAAAGGTACTCAAGTGGTACAAAGAACGCGGTGGCGTCGAAGAATTTGAAAAGGTGTCGATTGTCAAATCAGGATTTGTTTACGATGCAATCGACGCGGGCAACGGATTCTATGATTGCCCGGTCACTGGCGAGAGCAGGTCACGGATGAATGTTGTCTTTCGTTTGCCGAACGAGGAACTGGAGGCCAAGTTCCTTGCTGGAGCTGAAGCAGAGGGACTGGTCAATCTAAAAGGACATCGAAGTGTTGGCGGTATGCGCGCAAGCATTTACAATGCTATGCCGATGGAAGGAGCAGAAAAACTCGCGTCGTTTATGGACACGTTCCGGGTTGCGAATTCGTAAGGTATTTCTATTAAGGAAAGGGCGTAGTGCCGCAGATCAAGAAGTTTGACGGATTACTGGTTAATCCTGAAAAAATTGACCAGGTTGTCACACCGTCATATGACGCGATGACACCGGCGGAACGTCGCACGTTCGCTGAGCAGAATCCAGACAACTACGTCAATGTGATGCGTACACTTGAGGAATTCGATGGCAATGGTCCGACGCTCGAAGAAATTCTGGACCATAATCAGTCCCATCTCAACAAACTGCTCGGTCGTGGTGCATTCATCAAAACCGAGATTCCGGCCTATTTTCTGTATCAACTTCGGTTGGGATCACACGAACAAACTGGGGTAATCGCGACCATTCCTGTGGAAGATTACACCAGTGGCCGTCTCAAGAAGCACGAGGATACTCAGCTAAAAAAGGAAAACATGCTGACCCAATATCAGCAGACTGTGGGAGTTACGTCCAGTCCTATCTGTGTTGGGTATCCTGACCAGGAAGAAATTGATGATGCAGTGGCTCGTGCAAAACTCGCATCACCTTGTCTTGAATTCAGCGCCTGGGATGACGTTGAGCAGTCAATCTGGCGAATCGATGATGCCGAAATTTCGGCACAGCTGAAGCAGGGATTTAGTCAAATCGTTTACACCTATCTTACAGACGGTCACCATCGCTGCGCAGCTGGCGCTCGAATTGCGCAATCAGCTAAAGATCAACCTTTGAACGCTACAAATTCAAATAGTCGAAGGCTTTTCGTCGCGCTCTTCCCTGAGAGCCAACTTAGAATTTTCTCCTATTTCCGGTGTGTTCGTGACTTGGGCGGATTGAGCATTGATGGTTTGCTCAATGGAATTCGGAGTACTGGTATTGACGTTCAGGAAATGAATGCTGGTCGCGACAACGGACTCCTGCCAAGCCAGGCGAGGCATATCACAATGATTGTCGACGACAGTGTCTATCAGTTGCAGATTCCTGACTCAATGGTACCGTCCGATGATCCGGTCCGTTCACTGGATGTATCCATTCTCCAGGAGCATGTGCTTTCAGGCGTTTTGCAGATTCACGATGCCCGTTCCGACAGTCGTCTGAGCTACGTACCTGGAAGCGATGGCATATCCGGATTGATGAAACGATGCGCTCAGGGTTGGCAATTGGGATTCGCATGCGTTGATACAACAATGCAGGAAGTCATGGATGTCGCTGATGCGGGCTGCGTGATGCCTCCAAAATCGACCTGGTTTGATCCAAAGCTGCGCTCGGGGATATTCCTTCAATACTGCTGACAGTCATTTCTAGAACCCACTTATGCCTTTAGCAGGGCACTAGACTGTACTTCATCCCCTCACTGCGAGTTTAATTCGTTTTGTACTGTGTGCTCAGCATTGAACCACTGAGTATCGTTGACTGACACCTGCGGTCCTTTTGGGACATCTTTGACATAAATTCAAGCGGTCCAATGTCGAGTGGAAGTAGCTTGAACAGGTTCTTCGAAACATTCAGGACTTTGTTCGAGTCTGTGCTCTCATGTTGCCCTTGAACGGTTTCCAGCAGACTTCATGCGAAGCTGGTGTCACAGCAGACTGCAAACCTTTGCAAAACCTTACAATATTGATCGTGTTCAGTGCCAGTCTAACTTGAGACCAAAACAGGTTGTTGGACACTAAAGCGACTGACCCATCGACGGAAAGAAGGACATTGAATCATCGCTCAGCAGACAAGCACGAAATTTTGCGCGAGGTTTTTGGCTACGATTCGTTCAGGCCAAATCAGGAGGCAGTTATAGACCAACTGGTTTCCGGCCACAATGTGCTTGCTGTCATGCCAACCGGATCTGGCAAATCCCTTTGCTACCAGGTTCCAGCACTGATGAACGAGGGACTTGCCGTAGTGATCTCTCCGTTGATCGCCCTGATGCGGGACCAGGTCAACGCTCTGAAGCTCGCCGGGGTTGACGCTGATACGATCAATTCATCCAGTGACCACGAAGCCAATTACGCCGTGGTTACACGTTTGAAATCCGGTTCGCTGAAACTGCTTTATCTCTCACCAGAAAAACTCATGACAGAGTCGATGCTGGACATGCTCGGCGAGCAGGAGTTAATCCTGATCGCTGTTGATGAGGCGCACTGTATTTCTCAGTGGGGTCCCGCATTTCGTCCAGAATATGCTCAACTGTCACAATTGCGCGAAATATTTTCGGATACGCCCATGCTTGCTACAACTGCAACGGCTGATGAAGTTACCCGTTCGGAAATAATCAAACGCCTTTTCGCAGGCAATGCCTCAGTTCTTGTGCAGGGATTCGACCGACCCAACATCAAGCTGTCAGCCGCCGCGAAGGCTGGGGACAATCGCCAGATGCTGGACTTTCTGGCACCGCACAAAGGTGAGAGCGGTATTGTCTACTGCCTGTCGCGGAAGAAAACCGAGGCAGTTGCGACGTTTCTTGCGTCGTCGGGCTATCGCGCACTGCCATATCACGCCGGCATGGATAAGGATCGGCGCGACGAAAATCAGAGTATCTTCATGACCGAACCTGGAATAGTTATGGTGGCCACCATCGCTTTCGGAAT
Organism: Arenicellales bacterium; assembly: GCA_965220665.1. Classification (GTDB taxonomy): domain Bacteria; phylum Pseudomonadota; class Gammaproteobacteria; order Arenicellales; family JAJDZL01; genus JAJDZL01. Next base: position 494,514 of record CBDCQQ010000005.1, on the reverse strand, counting down.
GGGGATTGATAAATCTGATATCCGATTCGTACTGCATGCAGACATGCCCGGATCCATAGAGGCGTATTACCAGGAAATCGGTCGAGCTGGGCGTGATGGAGAACCATCGGAAGCTCACATGCTGTTCGGACTTGATGACATTCGCATACGTCGGCTTTTCATTGACGAGGAAGATGCCGGAGAAGACAGGCAGCGTCGGGAGCACCAAAGATTAAATGCATTGATTGGTTATTGTGAGTCGCCGACATGCCGAAGACGCGCTTTGCTCGCATATTTCGGGGAACAGATCAGCCCGTGCGAAAACTGCGATACCTGCCTGAACCCGGTTGAACTTTCTGATGGCACCGAATACGGAAGAATGGCGCTGTCGGCGATATACCGTACCGGTCAGCGCTTCGGTGCGATTCATATTATCGATGTGCTTCTGGGCAACCTGACTGCGAAAGTGAAGAAAGCAGGCCACGACCTGATTCCGACATTTGGCGTTGGCACACAGATCAATAGTCAGGAGTGGCGCGCCTTGATTCGCCAGCTCGTCAGCTCTGGATTTCTAGTTCAGAATATAGCAGCGTATGGAGGATTGCGGATTACCAAATCTGGATTCGATCTGCTCAAAGGGAACTGCACTTTCGAATACCAGCGTCCGACGGCACTAATCTGCCAGTCAAAGGCGCCGCAGTTGAAAAAGGTAAAACTGTCGGTAGACCTGGATTCTGAAGAGAAATCGCTGTTGAACCGACTGAAAGCGCTCCGACTTCGTTTGGCCAAAGAACGCAGCGTACCGGCATATGTGATATTTCCCGACCGTTCGCTTGAAGAGATGGCTCACCGCCGCCCGACAACACTAGACGAATTTTCCAGGATTAATGGCGTCGGTGAGGCCAAACTGCATAGTTTTGCACAAGCCTTTCTTGCGGAAATTGAAAAGAGCCTGGGAGAAAGTGACTGATCCCGAGGTGCCGGCGAATAAACAGTCCTCCTTTTGCCGATCGATATCAGTTCCGAAGTCGGTAAGAATGCCAGGAATCCAGTCGGATGAAAGCAATTGAAGATCGGTCCGAGAGACGAAAGTGTGTTTCAACTGGATAAAGGATGTACGGATTGTGACAGATACTTCTGCCAAGCAGACGCTTGTCGCCAGTTGGAACTCGCAGAAGTTCAGCGACGAGGTGATTGTGTGGTGGTCTGACCCATCAACCCAAACTGTCGTTTCCGGTAAAGTAAAATCAATTCCAACTGCACGTTGACTTCGACCATGAATAATCGGAAATTTCCAATCGGCATTGCGGATTTTCGCTCAATTCGCTCTGATGACTATTATTACATCGACAAGACCCCGCATATCGAAAGACTGATTGATCAGGGCAGGTATTACTTTCTTTCACGCCCTCGGCGATTCGGCAAAAGCCTGCTGCTTGATACGATGCTGGAGCTGTTCGAGGGCAACGAACCGCTTTTTCGAGGACTTTACATACATGATCGCTGGGACTGGTCAACACAGTATCCCATCGTGCGCCTGAGCTTTAATGCAGAGTACAGCAGGCCTGGAGTTTTGGAAGAAAATGTCAAGGTCCAACTTGAGAATCTTGAAATCAAGCACGGCTTGTCAGATGGCTACGATTCGACGAATTTGAACGGATCAAATCGATTTGCAAGACTGCCGCACAATCTCCATGCGAAAACAGGAAAACAGGCCGTCGTCCTGATAGACGAGTATGACGAGCCTGAGGTGATGGAATACCTGAACGGATTTTCGAAATTCGAAGACATCGCACAGATCTTTCGCATTCACCGCCATGTCGAACATTATGAACAGGGCGTGGTGGTGAAAACCACAGACGAGGTGGCGGTCGGCTTTACGTCACTGCCGGCAGACCGTGCGAATCCAAGGAGTCTGTTGGATTTGAACCGCCGCCATTGGACGATTGAGTCGAATCACAACATTCTTGACAGCCTGAAGACCTGGCAGGAAGATCAGCTGCTGATTCGCAAAGGCAGCGGACCTGAGAATCTCACGGCGCTTCGCCGGTTTGCGATTGCACTGATCAGGCGTCATTCGAAAAAAGTTGCATCAACAATTCGCAAACTCAAATGCGACGTCCGCCTGCTTTTGGATTATTTGTGTCTGACTGAAAACACCCGGCGCAGGAGACGGGCCGTGGAACAAGCGAGTGCTGCATGCTGACGGCATCACCCATATCGAACGTTCCGTTGTGGTTCGCAGGGAGACGAACCGGAACCCGTCTGTACCGGCTGCTGCTGATGATTGAAAAGCGGGTGCAAAACGCCGGTCACATCACTTGAATCGACCCAAACCGGGCAGAATCCATGGATTCATGCCCCGGGTTGAATGCACCAGGATTTAACCATGCAGAAATTGCAGGTCGAAACCGCCTGGCCGACCGACAACAAAATTCACCTTGGGGACCGTTGCGCCCGCATTTTTTCGCTCAGAATATAAGCGGACCAGTCACCTCAAATGAGCCCTGTCGGCGGCAAATTGCGGCTTTGTAACGCTGAGCGCGGCATAAGGTCGTTTCAGATTCTGAACACCTGAACTTCATCACTGCTGAATTTGAGGGGTGCGATTTAAATCACACCGGGATTAAGCATGGCTTAACAACAAACGGAAAACGACATTATAATTAAGGATTACACCGAAATACTTAATAGCGGAATGTGTTATTAAGCATGGCTGAACAACAAACGGAAAACGGCACCGTAATTAATGATAAATCAAAAATATTTAATAGTGTCTTTCGCTATTAAGCATTGCTGAATAATCGGGGAATTAATGAAACGTCAACAGACAGGTTATTTTGATACTACATCCATAGGAGGAGAACAGGTAAGAGCTTTTGTTCCTGATCCTTTACCGCCGAAAGATGAACTGGACTTCAAATATTTACAGCATTCGCTGGACAGTGCAAATTTCGCAATTGGGCGGCTGGATAGTGTAACGAGCATTCTACCTGAACCCTGGCTGTTTCTCTATGCATATATCCGAAAAGAGGCTGTGCTTTCGTCGCAAATTGAGGGAACACAATCCACGCTGTCAGATCTCTTGCTATTTGAATTGAATCAAGCCCCAGGAGTGCCTCTGGACGACGTGACTGAAGTTTCCAACCACGTGTCCGCCCTAGAACACGGAATTCGACGCATGAGAGAGGATGATTTCCCACTCTGTAATCGTCTTATCCGGGAGGTTCACGAAAAATTATTGTCTTCAGGCCGAGGAAGTAAAAAATTACCCGGCGAATTCCGACGTTCTCAGAACTGGTTAGGAGGCAAACGCCCGGGTAAGGCTCGTTTTGTACCACCACCAACCCATAAAGTCGAAGAATGTATGTCTGATCTAGAACGTTATTTGCACGCCCCCGAAAGCGGATATTCGGTTCTTATTCGCGCTGGATTATCTCATGTTCAATTTGAGACAATTCATCCTTTTCTAGACGGTAATGGACGAGTTGGTCGCTTACTCATCGCTTTGCAATTGTGCAACGAAGGTCTATTGAGTGAACCGATTTTATATCTCAGTTTGTATTTCAAAAAAAATCGAAGTGACTATTATTCATTGCTTAATGTCGTAAGGCAGCGTGGTGACTGGGAGGCCTGGCTGGAATTTTTTCTCGAAGGTATCACTAAAACATCAACCAGTGCTTTTTCGGTCACCAAACGACTTAATTCACTTTTCAATACCGATTCCGCACGAATTCGAGATGGCGCACGCTTCATGTCCTCGTCCTTGCTTGTACACCAGGCGCTATAATTACGTCCAATTTCAACAATAAAAAGTATCGCTCAGCAAACCCATCTTTCGGTCCCTGCAGTTACGAATGGAGTGTATGCTCTTGAACAACTTGGAATTGCTTCTGAAATCACAAGCAAAAAAAGAAACCGTGTTTATGCTTATGACCAATACATCTCTATCTTAAATGAAGATATTGATGACTAAATAACTTGCTGCGGTTAAGGTCAAGTTTACATGTTCAAAAGTCTGGAACCAACCGCAACTCGGTCCAAGGCATTCTCGCTGCTAGTAGTCAACAACCTCAAAAAAGTGTATGCAGTATCCTGACTAACAAACACCGACTTTCATATGCTCACATTATAGAAAACAGGAACGACAAGCGATGACATCGCTCGATTAGTTGGGTGAATTTCAGTCTAATGATCGTTGTTCTGGTCGGTTGTGGATGGACCTTTGCCGCGAAATGCCAGCATGATAAGGATGCTGATGGGGATCGGCAGAATAATCAATGAAACCAAAACTGATTCACTCATGTTGACTCGTCTCGTGTAGAGATAAAAATTGAATGCTGTTAAGATGCCTGGCGAAAAAGCTCCGGCTCGTCCTTGTTTGGTACACGATACGGACGGTCGTGTTCCAGTGCTGGAATCATCTGGCGTGCTTTTTCAACTTCGCACAGGTCAACGTCAGAAATTATATAGCCTCGAGATTCGCCGCCATCAGCCAAAACGCGACCCCAAGGGTCGATGATGAGCGAATGACCATAGGTTTTCGCTTTGCCGTGATCACCATACTGACAGGGTGCAATAACATAGCAGCCTGTTTCAATTGCTCGGCTTCTCAACATTACATGCCAGTGAGCCTGACCCGTAGTTCGTGTAAATGCTGCCGGTACAGTGAGTATTTGTGCTCCCGAATGGGCCAACGCACGGTAAAGATGCGGGAAGCGTAAATCATAGCAGACCGTAAGGCCAACAGAACCCCAGGGTAAATGTGCCATAACCGCCTCATTACCCGGATTGAAAATCGCAGATTCGCGATATACCTCGCCGTTTGGCAGATTGACATCAAAGAGATGAATCTTGTCGTAGCGTGCAGTAATTTCACCCTGTGGGCTGAGCATGATCGAACGATTGAGCTTTTTACCCTCAGAATCCGATACTGCAATCGAGCCCAATAAAATCCAGGCATCAACCTCCTGTGCGAGAGATTGGAATTTGGAAAGGGTGGGGTGGACGGACTCCTCATAGGGCGCTACATTCAAGCCATTGTCGTCAAGATGCAAAAAGGAGAAGAACTCAGCCAGACAGATCAGTTCGGCGCCGGCTTCACGCGCTTTGCGCACCAGATCGGACGTGTCTTGAAGATTGTGATTTAAATTGTCCTCCGCACAGTTTTGGATGCACGAAACTTTAATTTTCATTGTCACCTCCTCACATGGGGGTCCTTATCGACAGTTGCATTGTATCAGAATCGAATTTGAACCCCCGAAATTAACGATGTAATTGTTACGATCTGAATTCAGCGTTACCGTCGATGTTATTTGGCTAATTGGTTGAATTTAATGACGCATATCAGATAGGGTATGTAATAAAATATAAGCAGTAAAAATTCTTTCTTCTCTGAATTTGCGGTTGTCGAACGGGAATGAAAACAGGTAACTAATGCTCAACTGTTACCTTGAATTTTGGTAGACGCAATATTTTGCTCCATCCTATTGAATAACGATTATTTGTAGACATTTCGTACGCTTGATTGAGTGCGAAAGACGACTCCAACAGAAGGTATTTCTTGACTGCGACCGGCTTGCATTGTTTGTACCAAGTAAATTTGGTTCGTGTCGCTCCTATTCAATAATTTAATCTATGAAACTTCTTAGTTCGTGATTGCCCAAAGTGTTGATTGGGCTTAGATTGCGACCGTCAACGGCTTACTCATCCGAAGCGGTGAGTTTCCTCTCTTTTATCTGTGCAAGTGGTTGCGCTAAACAAATTCTTAGTTTGGCGCTCTGCATCATTACCAAATTGCGCTACCCTCCATCCAGCGTGACAAAATTCTAGTTGTCATGTCGGAGAAAGTCGAGAAGTGATTCTGCCTGGTATTCTAGCGATCGATCATTCAGATGACTGAACCCCTTTCTCTGACAGTCGAAATGATTGCGGTCATCGGGATTTTGATCCTGACCATATTGCTGTTTGTGTCGGAAGTCTTGCGCGTGGATGTTGTTGCAGTGCTGATTATGGTGCTGATCGGGCTTACCAGTTTACTTCCAGGATACGATGGGCTGGTTCCTGCAATTGATTTGTTTGACGGATTTTCCAGCAATGCCGTAATCTCAATAATGGCGGTGATGATTCTCGGCGCTGGACTTGATCGGACAGGAATTATGAACCGTCTGGCCGCAAAAATTTTGCACTTTGCCGGGAACACAGAGCGACGCATTATGGTGTTGGTTTCAACAGCTGTCGGTTCCATTTCCGGGTTTATGCAGAACATCGGAGCAGCAGCACTGTTTCTGCCTGTGATCGATCGGATTTGTAAGCGTAGCGGTGTGACACCGTCCGGCCTGTTGATGCCGATGGGCTATTGTGCGATTCTTGGTGGTACGCTAACGATGGTCGGATCAAGTCCTCTTATTCTGCTCAATGATTTGATCGAAAACTCAAATGTGAGCTTACCTGCGCACGTTCGGGAACTTGACACTTTTTCCTTATTTTCTGTAACGCCGATAGGAATTGCACTTCTTACACTCGGTGTCATCTATTTTTTCCTATTCGGGAAAAAATTGCTGCCAAAGGGCACTTCAAAGGCATTGGGGACAGGAGCAGTCACGTCCTATATTCTAGACGTCTATGGTATTTCAGGTCAGGTTTTCGAACTGACCGTAACGAACAAAACCACTATTGTAGGTAAGACAATTGGAGAGTTGGAAGATGAAGGGGGATATGAAGAGCGAATAATAGCAATCAGAACGGAAGGCAAGGTAATCGTAGAACCTGACCGCAGTACAGAAATTGTTGCAAACAGCGATATCGCCGTAATGGGGCGGTACGAGCGGATCGTCAAGATCGCAGAACGTATGAACCTGAAGTTAAGGGACGAAATTCGGGTTTTTCAGGAAGCATTCAATCCTACAGCTTCAGGAATTGCCGAAGTTGTTGTGCCGCCTTACTCGGCTGCAATTGGAAAGTCGGTGAACGACCTTGGATGCCGTAGAAATTACCACGTTACACTGTTGTCGCTCTATCGGGACGATAAGCCCATTCGAGACGAACTCATTGACCTTCCAATCCAGGCTGGGGACACAATGGTGGTCCATAGCTTGTGGCGGGACCTGCAACACTTTATTGACTCTTTGCAACTGGTTGCGGCGACCGATTTTCCAAAGGAAAATGAACGGCCGGAAAAGATATATTTTGCGCTGGGTATATTTGGGTTTACCTTATGTCTGGTGCTATTTACGGATTTGCGTCTTTCTGCGGCTTTGCTGACAGGAGCGTTGCTGATGATCGTTTCGCGCGTTATTTCAATCGAGGAAGCGTATCGGGCGATTGGCTGGCAAAGTGTTTTCTTACTGGCAAGTTTGATCCCTCTGGGCATCGCGGTGGAAAAAACTGGTACAGCCACGTGGATTGCCCAGCAGTTTGTTGGTTTATTGGATGGTGTGCCAAGCGTTGTGTTTCTTTTCGCGTTTGGCATATTGGCAACCGTTTTCACGCTGGTCATGTCAAATGTTGGTGCAACCGTACTGCTTGTTCCGATTGCCATTAATGTTGCATTCGAAATAGGTTCCAACCCGTCTGTATTCGCTCTGACAGTTGCACTGGCCACATCCAATTCTTTCCTGATTCCGACGCATCAGGTCAACGCATTGATTCAAGTGCCTGGCGGTTATCGGGTCGCGGATTTCATGCGGGCAGGATTGGCGATGACGGTGCTATTTCTGGTGGTCGTCATTGCGATGGTTCATTTCTTTTATCAGGCCTAAGTACTGAAACTGAAGCAACGTAAATTACTGCCATAAATCTGACTTTCATTGGAAGTTATTCCGCTCTGAGCGACACCTCTCCATCGGTAGTGCATTCACGCTTTCGTTTAGGGATGGTTGCGGCCTAACCAAACGTCAATTGTCGTAAGACATGGTGCAGTTTCGATCAGCGCGTACCTAGCGTCTGATCTCGAAATGATGTTCGCGGTAAAAGATGAAAAGTCCAGAGCCAACGATCAACAGAATTCCAATCCAAGTTGACGTGTCGGGAAAATCGTGGAAAAACATCCACCCCAGTATCGTTGCGCTGATTATTTCGACATACTGAAAAGGTGCCAGTATGCTGACCGGGGCGATACGATAGGCATAAACTACTATCAGGTGACCCACTGTACCCAAAAGCCCAAGCAATCCGAGCCAAAACAACTGGTCTAAGGAGATCCAACTCACGGTTAAGGCATCAATGCCGCTGGCCGTACCGACGGTCAGCGCAATTGACGTAACTACCATTCCAGATAGACCTGCGAGAAACTGCATTCGGACAGGGCTTTCAGCAGCTGACAGCGAGCGAGTCAATAGAATGTAGAAGGAAAAACACAACGCGGCTGCGACCGGAAACAGTACCGGCCAGCCCACACTGGTAAATGAAGGCCGAATAACAATGAGCGCACCAACAAACCCAACTGCTATTGCTACCAGCCTTCGCCAGCCGACAGATTCGCCAAGAATCACAACCGAAAGTAGAGTAACGAGCATCGGTTCAATGAAGAAAATCGATATCGCGTCCGTAATTGGCAGAAATGCTAAACCGCGAAAAAAGAACAGCGTTGCGAATGCGATCAACGCTCCTCTCAGGACGTGAAAATTCAAATTTGAAGTCAGCCATTTCCCCCGCGTCCAGTAAAGAAGCGGTAGCATAATGATGGATTGAAAGAAGAATCGTGCGAAAGACACCTGTCCTGCTGATACAGAATTCGAAAGCGACTTTGCGATCGCATCCATGCCAGGGAGAATGAGCATCGCAAACAGCATCATCAGCATCGCCCGAGTCAACTCATTTTTCATCACCTTACTTTTTGTGGCTTATGCACCGAACCGAATCAATGTGCCGGGTGACTCGCAGGTCGGATGTTGGGAAGAAAAATCATTTGTTCAGTCAAGTGTTCGATTCCATAAAATTTGCGAGTTCCTATTTTATTGCTCGATACAATGATGTCAGTGTCTTCTGCTGAAATCTAATTTCATCGTAAAATTACCTAATTCACTTTGCAGTCAAAGCTAGGATATTTAGAATACTTATGACACCAAGACGAGCACGACGCTTGGCAATGGCCGCTTTAATCGTCACGGGTACGGCTATTTCGTTAGCTCTGGCACTGACTGCGTTTCAGAGTAATCTGCTGTATTTTGTAAGCCCTAGCGAAGTACAGGCAGGAGAGGCGCCAGCTGGGAAGGCATTTCGAATCGGAGGTTTGGTTGTAGAAGGCAGTGTCGTCAGGCCTGATAACGACCTGACAGTCAGGTTTGATGTTACCGATACCGTTCATACCGTTCCGGTTCAATTTTCCGGTATTCTTCCAGACCTGTTCCGAGATGGCCAGGGTATTGTTGCAAAAGGTAAGCTGAATACCAATGGAGTGTTCGAGGCCACCGAAGTGCTGGCTAAGCACGACGAAAATTACATGCCGCCTGAAGTTGCGGACGCGCTGAAAGCGGCAAAGACGATGCAGTACGAATAATGGGTATTCGGTAATAAGGCAATGATCCCGGAACTTGGTCAATTCAGTCTGATATTGGCACTTTGTCTGGCAGTTGTGCAGACCGCACTACCAATCTCTGGTAAGCTGCTGCGTTCACATTCGATGTTTGCAGCAACAAAGTATGCTGCTCGAGGTCAGTTCCTGTTTCTGTTCATTTCGATCCTATGCCTTGCCTATGCATTTGTCTCCTATGACTTTTCAGTTTATTACGTGGTGCAGAATTCAAACACGGCCTTGCCTCTTATGTACCGTATTTCAGCGGTATGGGGTGCCCATGAAGGATCACTACTGTTATGGGTTTTGATGCTGGCAGGTTGGACAGCGGCTTTAACCTGGTTTAGCCGCGAGGTGCCTGATGATTTTCTGGCCAGAGTGCTGGCGGTACTTGGCGCAGTCAGTATCGGGTTTCTGTTGTTTTTGATCCTGACGTCGAACCCTTTCGAACGAGTCATCCCGGCTGCAGTCGAAGGTCGTGATCTAAACCCGCTGTTGCAGGATCCTGGGCTGGTTTTTCATCCACCAATGCTCTACATGGGGTATGTTGGATTTTCCGTCGCTTTCTCATTTGCAGTGGCGGCATTAATCAGTGGACGACTGGATGCTGCTTGGGCGCGCTGGTCTAAACCCTGGACCAATCTTGCCTGGGTTTCACTGACCCTTGGTATCGCTTTGGGAAGCTGGTGGGCTTATTACGAACTCGGCTGGGGCGGCTGGTGGTTCTGGGACCCGGTTGAGAATGCCTCTTTCATGCCATGGTTGGTCGGTACTGCATTGATTCACTCCCTGTCAGCAACTGAAAAGCGCGGACTTTTCAAATCCTGGACCGTGTTGCTGGCGATGCTGACATTTTCGCTCAGTCTGATCGGGGCTTTTTTGGTCCGTTCCGGGGTGTTAACTTCTGTTCACACTTTCGCGACGGATCCATCTCGTGGCGTTTTCCTGCTTGTGCTGATCTGCCTGGTGATCGGATCTTCGCTCGCGATTTATGGTGTTAGAGCACCGAGCATACGATCAAGCGGCAGCTACTCGCTGGTATCAAGAGAAGTGGGCTTGCTGCTCAATAACGTCTTTATGGTAACTGCAGCAGCTACGATCTTGCTAGGTACGCTTTATCCTTTGTTTCTTGATGCACTCGGATTGGGTAAAGTTTCAGTTGGTCCGCCTTACTTTAACTCGGTATTCATTCCGCTCACTTTACCGGTTGCCGCACTCGTTGGTATTGGTGCAATGTCTCGATGGAAGCGAGATCAGTTCGGCCGATTGATGGGTAAACTCTGGCCACTGCTCGCGGTCAGTGTACTACTGGGCTGTACCTTACCAATTTTGCTCGGCAACTCTTACGAATGGTTAGCTGCGGTAGGGCTGACACTGGCATTATGGACAGCTTCATCTACACTTTACGGCATGTATGATCGGGTGAAACACAGACGGGATAAACTCACTGCTCTGTTGAATCAACCGAGGGGGATATGGGGCATGAGTATCGCTCATATGGGAATTGCTGTGTTTGTCGTAGGAGTTACCATGGTCAGTCTGTACGAGCAGGAAAAGGACCTGAAGATGGTGCCGGGCGACTCGTACGAATTGGGTGGATTTACCTTTCAATTTGAAGGTGTACGACAGCAGTCTGTGCAAAATTACATCTCATACATGGGAACTGTTAATGCTCATCGCGGTGACCGCCAGGTTGCAACTATATTTCCGGAAAAGCGCTTTTATCCCATTCAGGATGACCCCATGACAGAAGCTGGCATTCAACCCGGTCTGTTTCGCGACTTGTATGTTTCACTGGGTGAACGGCTGGATGATACAGGTGCATGGAGTGTTAGGATTCATGTAAAACCATTTGTACGCTGGATTTGGATGGGTGCGATTTTCATGGCAATCGGTGGATTTTTAGCCGCAACTGACAAAAGACTGAGAAGTACTAGTCAAGTTCGAGGGCGCATTGCCTCAGCTAACTTGGCGACAGATTCGAGATGAGTGAAAGGGGGCTGTTTGCGCGGCCAAAATTCCTGATTCCTTTTATCGTTTTTATCGCAGTTGCCGGGTTTTTTGCCGCGGGACTGAGGCTGGATTCAACGGTTGTACCGTCGCCGTTGATCGGGAAAGTGGCTCCTGCATTCACGTTACCTGTTCTCGGCCAAGGAGATCTCAAATTGAGCACCGATCAATTGGCTGGCGGATTTTATGTTCTGAATGTTTGGGCTAGTTGGTGCATTGCCTGCCGTGACGAGCATGCAATCCTAGTCGACTTGTCAGAAAGGGGCGTGCCAATTGCCGGGCTGAACTACAAGGATAAGGCGGAAGATGCACGTCGCTGGCTGCGAGATTGGGGTAATCCTTACTTTGTAACGGTGGTCGATCAGGACGGGGCAGCTGCCATTGATTGGGGTGTGTATGGTGTACCGGAAACTTTTGTTGTTGATGCGCAAGGCGTGATTCGCTACAAGCACATCGGACCGATTACACCTGAAGTTGCCGAGCGTAAGATTTTGTCACTATGGAACGCAAGCAAACAACAATCCTGAAAAAATTTCAACATCTGTTCTGTGTGCTGATGTCGCTGGTATGTTCGCTATCTGCAAACGCGGCCACAGAAGTACTGGAGTTTGAGAGCGCTCAGCAAGAACAGCGATACCACGAACTCATTGACGAATTGCGTTGCTTGGTGTGTCAGAACCAGAATCTGGCTGACTCGAATGCCGCACTGGCTCAGGATCTTCGTGAACGTACCTATCAAATGGTCCGAAGCGGAGACTCAAGCAATGAGATTATTGATTACATGGTGGCACGCTACGGTGAATTTATCATGTATCGCCCGCCACTTAGGACATCAACCTATCTGCTGTGGTTTGGACCACTCGTTTTTCTGCTGTTGGCCGTGTTGACTGTTGTTCTGTACTGGCGACGGACTCGCCGTAATACGGAGGTTAAACTGGACGCCGCCTCGCGTCAGAAGGTGCGACAGTTGCTGGACGATTAGCCGCGCATCTCAGATTCAATGTCTGTCATTTTTTATTTGCTTGCCTTGTTGCTGGCGGTCTTGGCCGTATGGCTAACTGTGCCCGTCATTCTGCGTGGAAGCAGAAGGGAGAGTTCTGACCGGCGCCAGAAAAACATAGAAGTTGCCAAGCAGCGACTGGCTGAATTGGAACAGCGCGAAAGCACCGGTGAAGTAGATCCTGAGGATGCAGCTCAAATCCGTGAGGAAATTGAAACTGAGCTTTACCGGGATGTACACAACCTGGCAGACTCCGCTGAGACGGTTGCTAACAGCAGCACGGGAGCTACAAAATGGGTGGCGGTCGCTGTCTCAGTATTTGTTCCACTCGGGGCGGGAGTTCTCTATTTTATTGTGGGCGAACCTTCTGGAGTTTCCATCAAACCAGCAACTAGCATGGTGGCAGTTCAAGAGTCCGAACAGGAAGGTGAAGATGTGACTGGTGTTGACGCACAGGACTTAGAGCAGCTTACACAGCGTCTGATGACACATTTGGCAACCAACATTGATGATGCACTCGGATGGAGCACTCTGGGACAGTTGTTTGTTGCGCAGCAGCGATATGCTGAAGCCGCTGGTGCGTACAAGAAAGTGCGTGAGTTGCAGGGTGACAGCGCTGAATTTCTGGTGCGTGAAGCGGATGCTCGAGCGATGGCTAACGATGGCGTCTTGCAGGGTCAGCCTGAAGCACTGATTTTGGCTGCACTTGAAATTGAACCAGACAATACCGGCGGATTATGGTTGGCAGGACTTGCTGCTGGTGAGCGTGGTGAAGTGGAGGTTGCGATGGAATACTGGCAGCGAGCAGAGCAAACCACCAACAACGAGGAAATGCTCAATCAGCTTCGTCAGTTGATTGAGGTTGGAACTGCAGAACTTGAGAGGGTTGGCACGTCAGCTTCAAGCCAGATCGACCAGGATGTAGGCCCCGTAGTCAAGGTTCAGGTAAGCATTGAGTCTTCCATTTTGAGTCGGATTGATCCCGATGACACTGTATTTATCATTGCACGTGCTTACAATGGCCCGCCAGCGCCACTTGCTGCAGTCAGAAAGCAGGTCAAGGATCTGCCCATTTCTCTGGATCTGGACGACTCCCTGGCAATGCTTCCCAATCTCAATATTTCGTCATTTGAACAGATCCTCGTCATTGCCAGGGTTTCACGCTCAGGAACTGCACAGTCGCAGAGTGGTGATTTTTTTGGCCAATCTGAACCCGTTCGACCAGGCGTTGATAATGCAGTTGTTGAGATTGTGATCTCGGAACAGGTTCCATAGTCAGGGCAGAAAATATCTCGCAACAAAACTGAACCTATAGCCAATGTTTCGGTCACAATAAAGTAGCTTCAGTCGCGATTAATCAAATTTTCATACTTTGGCAGGTCTTTTTATAATGCGAAAGGTGCTGGACATCGAAAGTGTCGCATCTCTACTTTAATTGAGGGAAATTATCATGAAGAAAACAATTGGATTCGCGATCAGCATGCTGGCTCTGACAGGTGTTGCGCTGAGTGGCGGTGCTCAGGCAGAATTTTCCGGTACCTATGAAATAGATGTTCCCGTTCTCGGTTATTCCGAGCGGTATGTCACAGTGACAGAAGTGAAGCCGGTTCAGGAGTGTCGAGAAGTTGCAGTGAGTGTTGGTGGTTCGACTAGTTCCGATACACCGGAGTTGCTAGGTGCCATTCTTGGCGGAGCTATTGGCAAAGAAATTGACGATGACAGTAAGTCGAGTACGGTAATTGGTGCGCTTTTAGGTGCCTCGATTGCAAGTGATCTTGAAAAAAAGAATGCGCAGGGAAAAGGTGGAACTCGAATGGAAACCCGTTGCACAACGGTTGAGCGGAAAGTCGAAACTCAAAAGTTGAGCGGTTATTCTGTAAATTATGAGTTTCAAGGGCATGTTTTCCGAGCGACGGTACCCACTCGTCCGGGTTCAACGATTAAAGTCAAGATCGTTGCAATTCCCGTAGACTACACCAACTGATTGCTGACGGTACTGAATTCTTTTAGTGCCAGCTAAGAATATTAGAGCAGCAGGCTAACTTTGCGGCCTTCATAGGTTGCCGCTGGTGCTTGTCTGGGTGACAGACAATCGCCGATGACATGGAGTTCAAATTCTAATGTTTGCTGACGTAGTTCCAGTTCAAGATCATTCACTGGAATGTTAACCGTGGCGAGGACCAGGCTGTCGAACGACATTTCGGTTTCCGATCCATTCAGCAAATCCATAACTCGGGCGCTTGTGCCTTGCCATTCAATGACCACGGTTTCGGGATAGAATTGGGCTCCATACTGACGTAATTTCTCACGAACCGCGAAGTCAGCTGCGGTTCGCACCAATTCCCTTCCAATGACTGCATAAGGCGTTACGATCGACACCGAGTGACCTTTCTCCGCCAGAAATAAAGCGGTACCAAGAGACTTCCAGGTACCAACGTCGTCCAACAGCAGTACCGATTGGCCAAGTTTCGCTGAGCGATTCATCACATCTTCTGCGTGCCACACGTTATCTTGGTTTATACCGGGTAATTCGTCCCGCGTCGGGATGCCACGCTGATATCCAGTATCTGAGGGTAGCGATCCAGTTGCAAGAATTACCGCATCCGCCCCGAATTCAACGACATCTTCCGTGAAGAATGGGGTGTTGAGACGTACATCGACCCCGAGTCTGTCTAGCTGTCGTTCAAACCAGTCGATGTAGTCCAGAATCTGTCCGCGCCTGGGTTGCATTCCAGCGAGGCGAAATTGTCCGCCAAGTTGACCGGATGCTTCAACCAATGTTACTGTGTGGCCTCGCTCAGCCGCGACGCGAGCGGCTTCACAGCCAGCCGGTCCACCACCGACCACCAGGATCTTCCTCTGAACTTCTGCTTCTTTAAAACGGTCGCCACCCCATTCGTATTCACGCCCGGCTGATGGGTTGATCAGACAGCTGATCCAGTAATCCCTGAATCGCCGTCCGAAGCACATCTGATTGCAGGAAAGGCAAGGTCGGATATCCTCTGCTCGCCCTTGCATGGCTTTATTGGCGAGATGTGGATCAGCAATCTGACCTCGAACGATACTCACCATATCAGCAGCTCCAGACCCGATCGCATAATCAGCGGCGTCTGGTGTTCGAATGTGACTTTCCGCCTGCACTTTTGCGTGTTTGACCACTTCACGAATATTGGCAGCGAAAGGCATCCCAATTTGATCCTCGTGCATGGCAGTCGGCATAATCAGGTAAAAGTTGTAATACCCACCGGTACCGATGGTTACGTAATCAAACAATCCTCGAGAGTCGTGATAGGCGACAATTTCCTGCATGGCCTCCATTGGCAGAATATCGGGTACGACCGGGTCATAACTGGTGCAGACCCCGATGATGAAATCGTTGCCGACGGCATTTCGCATGGCGCTGAGCAGTTGGGTCGAAAATCGCATACGATTATCAAAGGAACCACCGTAGCAGTCTTCTCGACGGTTATTGAACGGGGACCAGAACTGTTCAATGATGGCATTGTAGGCGGCCATCAATTCACAGCCGTCAAATCCCGCTTTTTTGGCACGAACCGCAGACGCGACAAAAGCCTCAATCACCTCATCAATCTGATGTTTGGACATCGCCATGCTGCCATCATGATCGTGCATGGAAGGTAGCCCTGACGGAGACCAGTTTGGCAGAAATGAGTTATCCCAGTCACCGTGTTGTCCGACATGGTATAGCTGCTGAATCATCACGGTACCGTACTCATGACAGCTGTCGGTTATCCTGCGAAAATGGGGAATGACTGAATCATCGCTGTGGCGAAAGTTGCCCCGCGTCAAAATCGCAGGACCGTGTACTGGAACCGGTTCGACCACGATCATTGCCGCGCCGCCGATGGCTCGCTCGAGATAATAGCCGTGATGCCTTTCGCCTGGCAGTCCGTCAACTGCCATATTGGCGGTATGAGCGCCAAAATTCAGCCGATGTTTGAGTGTTTTGTGTCCAACGTCGATTGGACGGAACAGGTGCTTGAACGAGGTATTTTGCGTAGACATAAACAGATCGACGAATTTGTTTCCATCACCATATCACACACAATACTACCGCTGCTCACGTTTATTCTGGATCAGTCGAATGAGCGGCAGTATCAGCAGAAATATTTCGCGTAGCATGAATGAGCTAATCGCACCACCATACGTGGCACCGTAGTATATGGCAGCGAGATAAATGAGTGCGGATGTCGGCGATACAAGGAAGGTCATTAGCAGCAGAATTACAACACCACAGACTTCCCAAGTGACAGATAAGGAAAGCAGTTTGTCTTGCTATCTTGTCAAGGTACCAACCCGGCTGAAGGTCAGGATGTTCTCATGTTATATTGGGAGTATTCGTTACAATGCGAACCATTTGTTACAGCAATCTTCCATTGACTCACTTGCCCAAACAGTTTGTCTCTTCTGCTGCAAAGCGGTTGGTTTTGAATTTTGCCGCTATGGTATTTCTTGGTGTTACCTTCTTTCTAACTTGGCAAAACAGTGCCTGGCAAAACCTCTTTGATTGGGGAGGACTTGCATTTTTGATTTGTGGCCTGATTGTCTCGGGTGCTGTCATCGGCGCATTGTCTACCCGTCTGCATCAGGGTATTGCAGCGATAGTTGTTTCTCACAGCAACAAAGAACTCAGTGCCGCGCAAGTAGCCATGATTCGTTGGACTGGAACGGCCATGTTGCTGGCGCAGGTTTTACTGGTCTATTATTTGACTGCTTGGACATTCGAATTTTGGCTGGCAAATGCCGCGCCGTAGTCACGCGTTATCTGTAGTCAAACGCTTGGTATCTGAGTAGATTCTCACTACCGGAACCTTACCAGCTATCAATTCAGTCTGAAGTGATTCCATTAATCGACTTTCGGCAGTCGTGCATGTTCCTGCGTAAAGTGCCGCCGAAAGTCACGGTGAGGTAGGCACAATCCAACGACAATCTCTTCAAAAAAAACACGATACCGTCTTAAAAATACCATTCCGGAATATCCTCTTTACCATCGATTCGACTGGTATTTGTACGAACTTGGTGTCGGTGAGCGATTTCAAGGTATCGTAGTCATTCAGATAGAGCTTCCGGTAGGATGAGACTCAGTAGTTACAGGTGCCCATTGTCATTCCGAGCCCTTTCCAGCATCTGCGCGTCGGCGTCTTTGCAGTTTTTGCACCATGGGATAGCAGATTAATGCGATGGCAATTGCAATACAGACCGCAGAAATGGGGCGGGTGAGGAAAATGCTGACATCGCCATGAGAACCCAGCAGAGACTGTCGCAATGAGCGTTCAGCAAGAGGCCCGAGCACGATTGCCAGGACAGCGGGAGCGACCGGATAATTGAGTTTCCTGAGCAAATAACCGACAACTCCAAAGAGCAGCATCAGCCATACGTCATGCATGGTTTGGGTAGGTGCATAGCCTCCGACTACGCACAGTATGTATATCACCGGTGCGAGAATGCTGAAGGGCAGCGTAAGAATCTTGACGAATATCGGGATGAACGCCAGATTGATCAGTAGCGTAGCAAAATTTGCAATGTACAGCGACCCGATCAGACCCCAGACGAATTCCGGGTTTTCAGTAAACAAAAGGGGTCCTGGCCGTAGCCCCCAGATAATCATGCCGCCGAGCAGAATCGCGGTCGTCGGAGATCCGGGAATTCCCAACGTAATCATCGGCAGCATGGAACCAGTCGAGGCAGCGTTGTTGGCTGCTTCCGGTGCAGCGACACCGGAAATATTCCCCTTACCAAAACTGTCCGGATCTTTGCTGAAGGTTTTCGCAAGACCGTAAGACATAAGTGATGCTGGGGTAGCGCCTGCCGCCGGTAGGGTTCCGACAAAATACCCCAAGGCTGAACCCATACTTGTCGTCTTGATGTAATTCCTGATGTCCTTGAAATTGTGTTTCATCCGCTGCCAGGAAATGGTCACCTTATGAACCATTACCTCGCCTTTGGTAGTTTCAAGGGTCCAGAGCATTTCACCGATACCGTAGATGCCAATCGCAAGCACCAAAAAGTTGATTCCATGGAGAAAACCATCGATATCACCGAAGATCAGCCTCGGCTGACCTGAGATGATATCCAGTCCAACGGAAGCCATCACCAGTCCGATCAGGATGGAGAACACGGTTTTGGGAATGTCATCTCCACCAAGGCCGATAAATGTCGCAAAGGCCAAAACCATGAGTGCGAATTCTTCAGGTGGACCAAACTTGAGTGCGAAAGATGCCAAAGGCGGTGCGAACGCGGTGAATAGCACGACTGAAATCGTACCGCCCACGAACGATGCAACAGCAGCAGCTGTTAATGCCTTGTCAGCATGCCCCGCCTGTGCCAGAGGTCGGCCATCAAAAACTGTTGCTACCGCAGTTGAAGCACCTGGAATTCCCAGAGTAATTGAACTGATAGCGCCTCCATACATCGCACCGTAATAGATTGCAGCGAGGAAAATAATTGCTGCTGTCGGAGGCACCAGAAATGTAATTGGCAATAGAATTGCAACGCCGTTTACCGACCCGAGCCCCGGCATCGCGCCAATCAGCAGCCCCAGGGTACAGCCAACAATAATCATTGTCAGATTGAGCGGCTGCATCGCCTCCGCCAGCCCACCAATTAAATGCAGGACAATTTCTTCCATTGCTAGATCAGGTGCGACTTAGATTGAAGTTGAATATTCTTACTTTCTGTGAAAATTGTTGCTAATCCATAAGTTCCGATATCGGTGCTGCCTATAGAAGAATCGACTGTTGCGACAAATCTTGGTTACTGACGCATCTCAATTGGAGTTTTACGAATACATCAAGTCGTAAATTGGATAGAACAAAGGTTCTGAAATCGATTTGGGAAGTGGAATCTTCAATGCCCATTCAAACAGGCAGAAAATGAAGATTGGGACCACGATCATCATTGTGACTGTTACCAGCCAGGAGTGTCGGCCGACAAACTTCAAATAGAATAGAAGAAACAGAAAAAGTGCGACGTAGATGCCGAGCAGGTGTGTCACAACCAGTAGAAAAACAATAGATCCAGCCGAAATCCCAACCAACAGAACAGTTTCACGTGTCATAAACAGATCAAGGTTGGTCGATTCCGGGGTTACTTTTCGAAACCATCGCACTATCGTAGCCAAGCACGCAAGCAGCATACCCGTCGATAGCCAGAATGGCCAGGCACCTGATCCCGGTCCACGTTCGGGTACCCAATCGATACGAAGTTCGGCGCTCTTGATCATCAATCCAATTGAGCAGAGCGCCAGCAATATAGCGATTAAGAGTTCTGCGGTACGAACTGTCATTGTCACTTACCACTCAGTTTAGTTCTGCTGTTCCGGGTTTGGAAAGTCTGAATTTTGAGCAAACCAATCCAAGTCGCATTCATCCAGAACTGTTACCAAGTACCGCTTACCGGCACGACGCAAACGTCGCACCGGTAGCTTTGAAGTATGGTTTGAGCGAGTTATTCGCCAGTAATCGCGGATGCGCCGACTGTTTCAATCAAGTCCTTATGCAGTGCGATTTGCTCCTGGTGATAAGTGCCGAGGTCGTCACCTGCTAGCCACTGATCACATGCCAACCCGTCATCTGTACAGAACTGTTGCCACTCTTCCGAATCGAAGAGGGCTTTAAACAGACCAATGTACCAGTCCTGTGCTTCCTTGGACATTTCCGGAGGACCGTTGATGGAGCGTTGCATGTAGTATTGCATGTCCACACCAAGCTCTTTCGCGGTAGGAACATCAGGATACGCAGGAAGGCGTTCTGCTGTGAACTGAACAATTGGCTTGGTCTCACCAGCTCGATAGAATTCGTTTTGTTCAGCTGGGTTGTTGACGGTTGAATCAACATGATTACCAACCAGGTTTTTCGCTACGGTCCCACCTCCGGGGAAAGGAATATAGGTTACGTCGTATCCAAATTCTTTTTCCATCATGGCGGTCAAGATCGAGTCTTCCTGGCCGGTTCCGGTTCCGCCGACTTTCCAGGTGTTGCCAGCTGCTTTGACAGCTGCTATATAACTGTCAAGATCAGTAATATCGTCGCGCCCGCTGTTCACCCAAAGCACGAAATTGTCAACGGCCATACGACCGATTGGCGTGAAGTTTGACACATCGACACCAATACCTTGCTGGATGACAGGCGTCGTGTAGAAACTGTTCAGCGTAACCAAAATGGTGTGGTCGTCTCCTGCTTTGTCCTGAAGGTAACGAAGAGCTTCAGCTCCTGAACCCCCGGGCTTATTTATCGGAATGATCGGCCGCGGAGACAGATCTTTCTGTTCAGCCAAGCCCTGCAGCAAACGCGCAATCTGGTCTGCGCCACCACCCGCGCCAGCCATAATAATCAACTCGATCGGTTTCTTAGGTGACCAATCAGCCATTGCCGGTGATTGCAGTCCTAAGCATGTAACGACGACGGCTGCGATGAGCACGGCGGACGTTTTCATTTTTGAAATGATTGTTACCATAAGTAAATATCCTCGTTTTGGGAACTGTTTTGTGTTTAGCACGCGGCATACCAAGTGCCGCGAGTAAAGGCATTGTAAAACAAAATAAATTGAATTGTATTTTTCAGTGATCGTCTGCATCAATCGCGCCATTTTGTCCGCACCTCCACCTTGATCAGCCAAATTTACGAAGTCGACCGGTTTTAGGGTACAAATGCGGAAGCAACCTGCACTTGTGTCAGCGACATTACGGCCATTGTCCATTCACTGAATGCAACTGCCATTGTTGTCTGAGATGTGCACATAGCATACCGCAAGTTTACAATACGTTGTATATTGTATACGATATACCACCTATCACCTTGATTTCTCCGGCAAATTCCGACCTTCAGCAGCGTATTTGGTGAATCAAGAATAATACTCAAAATTCAAACGCAATATAAGGGTCTGCGCGTCGTTTACAATGAGATTCCGTTACATACCCAAACTGGTACCTATTGGCTGAGCTGACAGATGTTTGTTCATGAGTATCAAGCAAAGAAACTTCTAAAGAAATTCGGATTTTTCTTTCCAGATGGTGAAGTTGCTCACTCTGCAGGAGAAGCGCGAGCACACGCAGAGCGTTTGCCCGGTGACAACTGGGTGGTTAAGGCGCAGATTCTGGCTGGCGATCGAGGACGGTTTGGCGGTATCAGGAAAGCAGGGAGCGCCACTGATGTGGAAAAAGAAACCAGGAATTTGTTGGGTAGCACTTTGGTTACTCCCCAAACCGGTACGGATGGAATAAAAGTGAATACCGTCTACGTTGAACAGGCGGTGAATATTGAACGCGAACTCTATCTTGCCATTCTTCTTGACCGCTATCAGCGCGAAATGGTGTTGCTGGCATCGCAGCGCGGCGGAACTGGAATTGAAACTGCACTGGAGGATTCCCCTGACACACTGCATCGACTTGGTTTATCCGTCGATGAAGCCCCTGATGAAGCAGTTTTGCTTGAGTTGACGGACAAAATGGATCTGAGTGGTGAACTCGCAAAAGTTTATGTCGATACCTGCTGCAATTTGCATCGGGCAGTGAATGAACTGGATGCGTTGTCGATTGAACTGAATCCACTGGCCGTCGTCGAAGAAAACCGTTTGGCGACACTGGATGTCAAAATGGAAATCGATGACAACGCACTCTTTCGACACGACGAATACTCAGAAATTCGGGAACGCAATCGATTGCATGACCGTCATTTTCGCGCCCAAAGCGGCTTCAACTACGTGCAACTGGATGGAAATATCGGACTTTTGGTTGGTGGAGCCGGATTAGCACTGGCGACAATGGACCTGTTGAAACTGCATCAGCTTGAGCCCGCTAATTTTCTGGATCTGCCACCAATTGCAACCCGACAGGATGTCGCAAATGCGTGTCAGACAGTTTTGCAGGGTGCATCGCTTGATGCACTTTTCGTCAACGCGGTGGGAGGCGGTCTGACACACTGTGATACGATTGCAGAAGGGTTGATTACCGTTCACATGCAGGAGAAAATTCGCTGCCCCATTGTTGTTAGATTTGCTGGCACTAAACGCGAACACGGACTGACGCTGCTGAAGAACTACCGCGTCCCCATTGAACATGCAGAAACGATGGACGAGGCAATCGAAATATTACGTCGCAAAATCAGGAGATGACTGGATGGGCATTCTGGTCAACTCTAGAACTCAGGTGCTGTGTCAAGGTTTTACCGGCTACCGTGCCAGTTTTTTTGCGCATCGAGCAATTGAATACGGTACAAAAATTGTCGGCGGTGTGGTACCTGGCCGCGGTGGTCAGACCCATTTGAATCTACCGGTTTTCAATACTGTAAAAGAGGCGCGCGAACAGACGAATGCTTCCGCTTCGGTGCTTTTCGTACCACCGGAAGCAGCCAAGGACGCCGTGTTTGAAGCCATTGATGCCGGAATTGAACTCATCGTCTGCATTACCGAAGGCATACCAATCCTGGATATGCTGCGAATCAAGCAACACCTCGAAAACACTTCGGCACATCTGATCGGTCCCAATTGCCCGGGTATCATTACTCCTGGACAGTGCAACATCGGAATAATGCCCGCATCCATTTATCAGCAGGGAAATATCGGTGTAGTATCAAGATCCGGTACTCTGTTCTACGAGGCGGTTGCACAGCTTTGTCGCGAAGGTCTCGGCCAGTCAACGTGTATTGGGATTGGTGCAGACGTCGTATCCGGAATGACCTTTGT
This sequence comes from Arenicellales bacterium, assembly GCA_965220665.1. Classification (GTDB taxonomy): domain Bacteria; phylum Pseudomonadota; class Gammaproteobacteria; order Arenicellales; family JAJDZL01; genus JAJDZL01. The sequence continues at coordinate 471,310 of CBDCQQ010000005.1, read as the reverse complement.
CGATTGCCTTAAACTTTACAAGCATGACCCAGGTACCGAAGCGGTTCTGCTAATCGGTGAAATTGGTGGTGCGGTGGAGGAGGAAGCGGCCGAATATCTTGCGAGCGTAAATTATCCCAAGCCAGTGGTTGCCTATATCGCCGGTCGGAATGCGCCTCCATATCTTCGTATGGGACACTCAGGTGCCATCATCGCCGCTGGCAGGGGCGGTACCGATAAAAAGATTGAGGCACTGCGGGACGCCAATGTCACTGTAGTTGACTCACCAGTTGAAATCGGAACGACTGTTCGACGGGCAGTTCGTTAATCGAATCTGCACATAATTGTTGTTTTCAACCAGACACCCCAATCGATTAACAGGGAGCTATCGTGAAAGTACACGAATTTCAGGCTAAAGAGATACTGCGAAACGGTGACGTCGAAACGCCGAGAGGTGTGGTTTGTCATTCGCTGGAGGAGGTTCCACGAGCTTTGAAACAGCTCGGAGGAAGTGTCTGGGTCGTCAAGGCTCAAATTCATGCCGGCGGCCGCGGCAAGGGTGGTGGAGTACGTGTTGTTCAATCCGAGGAAGATGCACTTGGCGCCGCCCGGGACATCTTGCATCAGCCCCTGGTAACCCCACAAACCGGACCTGAAGGACAAATCGTGCGAAAACTACTGATCGAAGAAGGCATCGGAATCCAATCGGAAATCTATGCGGGGCTGGTTGTAGATCGAGGATCGCAACGGGTTGTCTTGATGATCAGTCCGGAAGGCGGCATGGAAATCGAGGAAGTCGCAGCTGCGACTCCAGAAAAAATTCTAAAAACCCAAATTGATCCCGAAGTCGGATTGACAACTGAGGACGCTAGCGTTGCTGCCCGCTTTGCAGGTGTACCTGAACCACTGATTGAAAAAGCCGCCCGACTTCTTCAGGCACTTTACCGCGCTTTTTGGGACAATGATGCCTCACTTGCTGAAATTAACCCCCTGGTTGTAACGACATCAGGCGGTGTTATTGCTTTGGATGCGAAGATGACTTTTGATGAGAGTGCACTGTTTCGTCATCCCGATATCGTCAAATTCCGAGATCTTGATGAAGAATCGCCCGCTGAAATCGAAGCCTCGGATGCCGGTCTGTCATACATCTCGCTTGATGGCAATATTGGTTGTCTGGTGAACGGTGCGGGGTTGGCCATGGCGACCATGGACATCATCAAATTGTATGATGGGGAGCCCGCCAACTTTCTGGATATAGGCGGTGGTGCAACAACAGAACAGGTTGTTGCAGCGTTTAAAATCATGCTTCGAAACAAGCAAGTCGAGGCTGTGCTTGTGAATATTTTTGGGGGCATAATGCGATGTGATGTGATTGCTGAAGGTCTGGTAACTGCGCTGAAGCAGATCGATACCAATGTGCCGGTGGTCGTACGTCTGGAAGGTACCAACGTTGAAACCGGACGACGTATTCTCGCAGAGTCGGGATTGACTTTAACAGTAGCAGACGATATGGATGATGCCGCCGCCAAAGTCGTAAAGGCTGCCAGGAGTTAACAAAATGTCGATTTTGATCAACCGGAACACTCGTGTGATCACGCAAGGCATGACGGGCAAGACCGGCCGCTTCCATACAGGTAACTGCCGAGCCTATGCCAACGGTGAAGCAGCATTTGTTGCTGGTGTGACACCTGGTCGAGGTGGACAGAATGTTGATGGCATTCCAGTTTATGATTCTGTTGCAGAAGCTAAACGGGAGACCGGTGCAACAGTATCCGTTGTCTATGTGCCACCGCCGTTCGCAGCTGCCGCAATTGACGAAGCGGTTGAAGCGGAACTGGAACTCGTCATATGCATAACGGAAGGAATTCCGGTATCTGACATGATTAAAACGCGCCGAAAAATGGAATCAAGCAGTACGATTCTTGTTGGTCCGAACTGCCCGGGAGTAATTACGCCAGACGAAATTAAGATTGGAATAATGCCGGGTTATATTCATCAGAAGGGTCGAGTCGGTGTGGTGTCCCGTTCCGGTACACTGACGTATGAGGTCGTCGGTCAGTTGAGAAAATTGAGCATCGGTCAGTCTACCTGTGTTGGTATTGGTGGTGACCCGGTCAACGGTACCAAGCACAAGGATGTCATCAAGTGGTTCAATGAAGACCCAGAAACAGACGCGATTGTCATGTGTGGGGAAATTGGTGGAACCGATGAAGAAGACTGCGGTCGCTGGATTGCTGATAACGCCACGAAACCCGTAGCAGCTTTCATCGCCGGTGCAACAGCTCCGCCCGGAAAGAGAATGGGTCACGCAGGTGCAATCATCGCAGGTGGCAAAGGGACTGCAAGGGAAAAAATCTCTGTACTCAGGGAGTGCGGGGTGCACGTTACCGAAAACCCGGCGGGTATCGGTGAACTCGTTAAAAGTCTGATCAGCTAGTTTTTAGTTGCGGTGTAAGTCCGACTCGTGTGACAACACACGGTCAGTGCCAGATATCAGGCATTTCGCCTTTACGCTTTTCCATGAAAGCCTGTAACTCCTCATCAATGGCTGGATCCATTGGTGGCATTTCATAATCCGCTAGCATGCGTTTCCATTTGACATTTGCGCGTTGGGCGATGTCCGTTGAACCCTCTTCGATCCACTGCTCATAGGGCGGGGTTGTGAAGAGCTCAGATTCATAAAACGCATTTTCATAATGATCCAGAGTATGGGCGCTGCCGAAAAAGTGACCGCCTGGTCCAACCTCTTCGAATGATTCGGTTGTAAACTGGTCGGGTTCGAGTGAGATGCCTTTCACCATTGTATGGAGCGCTCCCAAGTAGTCTGCATCAATAACAAGTTTTTCATAACTAACCGTCAGGGCACTCTCCATCCAGCCGGCGGCATGCAGTACAAAGTGTGCGCCGCAAAGGACTGCTGCATTGAGTGAATTGACACTTTCATTGGTTGAGTGTGCATCAACGCAGAGTGAACTGGTAAAACCGCCGCTACAGCGCAGTGGTACACCGAATCGTCTGGTAATCTGACCAACAACATAAGAAGAAGCGACCGATTCTGCCGTGCCAAATGTTGGCGAACCTGCGCGCAAATTGACAGTAGTAATGAAATTGCCAAAGACTGCGGGCGAACCGGGGCGCACCAGTTGACCGAGCGCGACACCAACCATGACTTCGGCAAGTGCCTGAACGGTAGCGGCTGCAATTGTGACGGGTCCGGTGGCACCACTCAGTACAAATGGAACAACCACGGGGCATTGATTCGCTTCTGCATAAGCCCGCAAGGCGCCAGACATGGCACCATCATAAACCAATGGAGAATTCATGTTGATGTTGCCGCTGATTACACAGTTGCTGTCGACAAATTCTTCACCAAACAGAATCCGAGCCATTGCAATGGAATCCAGAGCTCTCTCTCGGGTGGTAACCGAGCCCATAAAGGGCATATCGGAATAACGCATATGAGAGTAGACCATGTCGAGGTGACGTTTGTTGACTGGCAGTTCAACCGGTTCACAAACGGTTCCACCGGAGTGATGCAGCCACGGCGACATGTAGGCGATTTTGACAATATTTTGGAAATCTTCGATCGTACCGTAGCGACGGCCACGGTCGAGGTCCGATACAAATGGAGAACCGTAAGCCGGTGCAAAAACGACATGTTTACCGCCCAGTCTGGCAGAGCGCTGTGGGTTTCGGCCATGCATGACAAATTCGCTGGGCACTGTTTTAATCAAGCTGCGTAAATAACCCCGATCAAATCGTACACGTTCCCCCTTGACATCAGCGCCACCTGCCTGTTTCCAAATCTGCAGCGCTTCGTCATCACCCCTGAACTCGACGCCAACCTCTTGAAGCAGTTCTTCTGTCTTGTCCTCAATCAGCTCAAGACCTTCCTCGCTCATCATATCGTAAGGCGGGATTTCTCTTACCAGACCAGCGTTGATGACTGGCGCGCAGGTGTGCAAACTTCGCCGCTTGAGTCGCCCGCGGCTGGCTACGGTTGTCTGAGGTGCAGTTGCCATGTTATGCTCGGGAATTTCTTAACCAAGTTAATCAATCATGCTACGAATTTACTAAAATGATGAACTAGCATTGAATATTTTAGTGGTTCTACTTCGAATATCCGAGAAGATATCCAATGCTTTGTAAGCAATAGCGGAATCATATCAATCAAGGGATTGCATACAATATACCACTCTCGGGACTGAGCAGAATCGACTAACCTGACAAGGGCTGGCTTATGGTTAGAGCAGTCAGTCAGGTCAGCAAGTAAAGAATATTATGATCGCTGATTTGAACAACTTAACGACTCGTCGACGCGGCTACGCGAGACCCACTTTTTTGCCTAAGGGCCGTCAGGTCGACCCGCAACACAGGGTTCAAGTTCAACAGCTATTGGGAACCGATGAACTTCGACGGGACATGCTAATCGAATATTTGCACCTGATTCAGGACCGTTTTGGCTACCTGCATTCCGATCATCTAGTTGCACTCGCATCGTTAATGCACCTTCCGTTAGCAGAAGTCTACGAGACCGCGACTTTCTATGCCCATTTTGACGTCATTACTGAAGACGACAATTTACCACCACCGATCACCGTTCGAGTCTGCGACAGCCTGACCTGCGAGATGTTCGGCGCGCAGGAACTGATGGCTCAGTTATCGAAAAATTCGAACTCAGAGGTGCGGGTCGTGCGAGCCCCCTGCATGGGGCGCTGCGACAAGGCACCGGTCGCCGAAGTCGGTCACAATCATATTGATCACGCAGACGTCAACAGCATCTGCACGGCAATTGATTCAAAAAAACTTCACCCCGTCATCCCACAATATGAAAGCTTCGAAGATTATCGCGCACAAGGTGGGTATCAACTGCTTGAGCAGTGTTACCGCGGAGATAGGAGCGCTGATGAATTGGTGTCCATTCTCCAGGACTCTCCGCTTCGAGGTCTAGGTGGCGCAGGGTTTCCGACTGGACTTAAGTGGAAAATCGTACGCGGCTACTCGGGTCCCAGGTTGATGGCTGTTAACGCGGATGAAGGTGAACCGGGCACATTCAAGGATCGATACTATCTTGAGCACGAACCGCACCGTTTTCTGGAAGGAATGGCAATAGCAGCCTGGGTGGTCGACGCTGCAACGGTTTACATTTACCTGCGTGATGAGTATCCGGCAGTGCGTGAAATATTGCTGACTGAAATTGAAAATTTGAGGCAAGCAGGACTGTTTGGTAATTCCAAAGTTGAATTGCGACGTGGAGCAGGTGCCTACATTTGTGGTGAAGAGTCATCAATGATCGAGTCAATCGAGGGTAAGCGCGGATTACCTCGGCATCGTCCGCCTTATGTTGCTGAGTGTGGAATTTTCGGCCGACCGACACTGGTGCAGAATGTTGAAACGCTTTATTGGGTGCGAGACATAGTCGAAAAGGGTGTTGACTGGTTTGCAAGTCACGGCCGGAACGGTGGGAAAGGACTTAGAAGCTACTCTGTTTCTGGACGGGTTGCGAAGCCGGGGGTAAAACTCGCACCTGCCGGAGTCACGGTACGTGAACTGATTGACGAATTTAGCGGCGGTATGCTGCCTGGACACCAATTCAAAGCCTATTTGCCAGGTGGCGCTTCGGGTGGAATTCTTCCGGCATCAATGGACAATTTACCACTCGATTTTGGCACGCTGGACCAGTATGGCTGTTTTGTCGGCTCTCATGCGGTAGTTATTTTGAGCGATCAGGATAATATGAAAGAAGTTGCTCTAAATCTTATGCGGTTTTTTGAAGACGAAAGTTGCGGTCAGTGTACACCGTGCCGAGTCGGTACTGAAAAGGCGGTCAAACTGATGGAACGCGATGTCTGGCAGGAGAATGTTCTGAATGACATCAGTCAGGCGATGACGGATGCCTCGATCTGTGGATTGGGTCAGGCCGCAGCGAATCCGCTGCTATCGGTCTTCAAGTACTTTGAGGATGATTTGACATGCAAAACGGCGTGAATATCAGTTTCCATCTTGACGGAATCGAAGTCGAGGCATCTGCTGATGAAACCATTTGGCAGGTTGCCAACCGGCATCAGAATCAATTACCACATCTTTGTTATTTACCAGAACCTGGATATCGTGCAGATGGCAATTGCCGGGCATGCATGGTGGAGATCGAAGGCGAGCGAGTTCTCGCTGCCTCGTGTATTCGCAAGCCTACCGAGGGAATGAAAGTCAAAACCAACAGCCAACGGGCAAAGTTATCCCGCCAACTGGTGTTCGAAATGCTGACTGCTGACCAGCCCAACAAGGAAATGGCACATGATCCTGATTCACGTTTCTGGCAATGGACCCGCGAGGTACAACCTGAGATAGGGCGCATGCCACAACGCAGTTCCCCTTCCCCTGATCGAAGCCACTCAGCAATGGGCGTATACCTTGATGCGTGCATTCACTGTAATCTTTGTGTACGGGCCTGTAGGGAAGTTCAAGTCAACGATGTTATTGGCATGGCCTACCGGGGTCATCATTCGAAAATTGTGTTTGATTTTGATGATCCGATGGGCAACAGTACCTGTGTTGCTTGTGGTGAGTGTGTGCAAGCCTGTCCTACCGGTGCTCTAATTGAGTCAGCGGTGATTGACAGGGTCGGTGTCAACAAACGCATTCCGGTTCGCGAAGTCGAAAGTGTCTGTCCCTACTGCGGCGTGGGTTGCCAAATCCAATATCAAATCAATGAAGACAAGATTATTGCGGTGCAGGGTAGAGATGGTCCTGCAAACCATAACCGACTCTGTGTCAAAGGCCGATTCGGGTTCGACTATGTTCGTCATCCACACCGTTTGACCAAACCGCTGATTCGGCGAGATGGGGTCAGTAAGCATGCGGATGATAGAGTTGATCCTGCCGATCCCTCAAGCCATTTTCGGGAGGCAGAATGGGACGAAGCACTGGATATGGCAGCAGAGAGTTTTAGAAAAATTCTAGAACAATCCGGCTCAACAGGTCTTGCGGGATTTGGTTCCGCCAAAGGCTCAAACGAGGAAGCCTATCTGGTTCAAAAGCTCGTTCGAACAGGATTTGGCACCAATAATGTTGATCACTGTACCCGATTATGTCACGCGTCTTCGGTCGCTGCGCTACTTGAAGGCATTGGTTCCGGTGCAGTTACCGCACCTTTCACTGCCTGCGCGGATTCTGACGTCGTTATCGTCATTGGTGCAAACCCAACCGAGAACCATCCTGTAGCCGCGACATTCTTCAAGCAAGCCAAGAAAAGAGGTAGCGAACTAATCGTGATGGACCCGCGCGGGACCGTTTTATCTCGACATGCCACCCACATGCTGCAGTTCAATCCCGGCACTGATGTTGCATTACTCAACGCCCTGCTCAATGTCATCATTGAAGAGGAACTCTATGACACAGAGTACGTTGGCCGATTTACCGAAGGCTTTGAAAATCTGAAGCAACACATCAAGCCATTCACCCCAGAAGAAATGTCACCGATCTGCGGCGTTGATGCGGAAATATTGCGTTCCGTTGCAAGAAAGTTTGCCAATGCGGAGCGTGGCATCATATTTTGGGGAATGGGAATCTCACAGCATACACACGGTACCGACAATGCGCGCTGCCTGATAGCGCTGGCAACGATTACCGGTCATGTCGGTCGTCCTGGAACCGGCCTTCACCCCCTACGCGGTCAGAATAACGTGCAGGGTGCTTCCGACGCCGGCCTGATCCCAATGGTCTATCCGGATTATCAGGCTGTCGACGCGGAAAATATTCGCGCTAAATTTGAAGATGCCTGGGGCACCAGCCTTGATCCGCAAAAGGGATTAACGGTGGTGGAAATTATGGATGCGGTATACGCAGGCGAGATTCGCGGCATTTATGTCATGGGCGAAAATCCAGCGATGTCGGATCCGGATGTCCAGCATGCACGCGAAGCCTTGGCCCGACTTGATCATCTGGTCGTGCAGGATCTTTTTATGACCGAGACTGCGTTCCATGCTGATGTCGTGTTGCCTGCTTCGGCTTGGCCCGAAAAGGACGGTACGGTCACCAACACCAATCGTCAGGTTCAAATGGGTCGTAAGGCACTGTCACTGCCTGGTGATGCGAGACAGGACTGGTGGATCATTCAAGAAATTGCCCGTCGACTGGGGCTCAATTGGAATTATTCAGGTCCGGACGAAGTTTATGCGGAGATGGCCGAACTGATGCCGTCGCTCGACAATATTTCCTGGCAACGGCTAGTAGAGGAGAACTCGGTAACCTATCCCTGTGATGCGCCGGATGTCGCTGGCAACGATATCGTGTTTGGCGATGGATTTCCGACTGGAACCGGGCGTGCAAGACTTGTACCAACAACTTACACGCTCCCGGACGAGCAGCCAGATGATCAGTATCCACTGATTTTGACTACTGGCCGACAACTGGAGCATTGGCATACGGGGACGATGACCCGCCGCAGTGCAATCCTGGACGAGATCGAACCGGAAGCTGTGGCTAGTCTCTCACCGAGTCAGCTAGAAATGCTTGAAATTCAGCCAGGTGAAATGGTCAGCATTATGACTCGGCGCGGCAAAATTGAAATCATGACTCGAAGTGATAGTGCGGTGCCTGAAGGGGTTGTTTTCATTCCATTCTGCTATACCGAAGCTGCGGCCAATCTTTTGACCAATCCCGCTTTGGACCCGATCGGCAAGATCCCGGAATTTAAATTTTGCGCGGCGCGCGTTGACAAATTAGCGACTGTTTAGAACGCCAACGTTTCAGCGCGTCACTAACTATCGAGAGGGGGATTTTCGGCTCCGAGTAATTGAGCCACTTGCACACTATCTTCAGAGTTGGGTCTGAACTACTCGCCCAACCTATCGCCAGATTTGATTTTGGACTCCTCAGCGAATTCCTGCGCGGAGACCTTACCTGCATTGCCGCGTAGACGTTGCACTACAACTTCACCACCTTTGGCAGCGATGTGGATGCCCTGTTCGGTAATGTTTGTCACAGTGCCCGGAGCACCGTTGGATTCACTGGATTTGCAGCAGTCGTAGACTCTAACGACTCCACCTTGATAAATAGTCCAGGCGCCAGGTTGCGGATTGGTTCCTCGAATCAGGTTGTATACCTGGTCCACCGGTTTATTCCAATCAATAATCGCATCATTCTTTCCGCACCAACCCTCGTAGCTGCCAGCGTTTGGATTTTGTGGAATACTCGGTGCGGTGCCATTTTTCACCATGTCCAGCGCTTCAATCATGGCATCGACACCAAGTGGAAACAGTTTGTTGAAATAAAGACTGCCTAGGGTGTCGTCAGGTTTGATATTAATCTTCTTTTGCAGCAGAATTGGTCCTGTATCCAAGCCATCATCAGGCCAGAATATTGTTAATCCCGTTTTTCGCTTACCCTGAATTATCGGCCAGTTAATGGAACTTGGGCCCTTGTGATCTGGCAGTAGGGAAGGGTGGTACTGAATCGATCCGTACTTTGGTATGTTGAGAACGTAGGATGGAACGATCAGTGTGACGTAGGCCATGATACAAAGATCGGCATTGTGCGAACTCATCGAATCCGCAGCTTCCTGAGTTTTGTAAGATGCTGGCTGCAGCACAGGTATGCCTGCCTTTTCAGCCGCCTGTTTCAGTGGGTCGGGTCTGCTTCCGCTATCCGGTGCGCAATAGACAGCGACTACATTTTCATCCCGTTCCAACAGACGTTCAAGGACAGACTGTCCGAACGCCTGCTGACCGTGAACAATTAATCTCATCTAGAATCTCCTTAAACTGCACCCGCCTCTCGGAGTGATTCAATCTCACTTTGGTTGTAGCCCAGCACATCGGTCAAAATTTCGTGGGTGTGTTCACCAAGCAACGGCGAGCGTATTACCTCAGTGGGAGAGTTCGATAGCTTGATCGGGTTACCGACCGTTCGGTACTTTCCGCGTTGTGGGTGATCCACCTCGACTACTGTGCCAGTCTCCATCAGAGCTTCTTCGTTAATTAATTCTTCGATGGACAGTATCGGACCACACGGAACATTCAGCGGGTTAAGGGTTTCCATGACTTCGAATTTGGTCTTTGTCTTGGTCCACTCTTCGATCATGGCAAAACACTGATCCAATTTTGGCAGTCGGACCTGAGGGGTTGACCAATCAGGATCGTCAATCAACTCCTCACGCCCAATTACACGCATCAAGTGAGCCCAGCCAGGTGGTTGAATGATGACGTATACGTAGTCATTCGGTCCGCCGGGTTTAGTTTTGACTGCCCAGCCGGGTTGCCCGCCGCCCGATGCGTTTCCGCTTCTCGGTACGGAACTTCCGAATTCACCATTCGGGTATTGAGGGTATTCAGTCAACGGTCCGTGCTGCAGGCGTTGCTGATCGCGGAACTTTACGCGGCACAGATTCATCACACCATCCTGCATGGCACACTCCACTCGCTGACCGAGTCCGGTCGATTGTCGATGCACCAATGCAGCCAGAATCCCGATCGCCAGATGAAGTCCGGTACCTGTATCACCGATCTGTGCTCCTGTCACGGATGGCGGGCCGTCGTCAAAACCGGTGGTGCTGGCAGAACCACCTGTGCATTGAGCGACATTTTCGTAAACCTTGCAGTCTTGATACGGACCTTTTCCAAATCCTTTTACGGACGCGTAAATGATTCCGGGGTTGATTTCATGAATTTTTTCCCAGGGAAACCCCATTCGATCCAGGGCACCTGGAGCGAAGTTTTCCACGAGTACATCACAACAGCGAAGAAGACGTTCAAAAACCTCTTTGCCCTTTTCGTTTTTGGTGTCAAGAGTAATTGAGCGCTTATTGTGGTTCAGCATTGTGAAGTAAAGACTGTCGACATCGGGAATGTCTCGCAGTTGACCGCGAGTTGCATCACCGACACCGGCTCGTTCGACCTTGATTACATCTGCTCCAAACCATGCGAGCAGTTGGGTGCATGTTGGACCCGATTGAACATGTGTCATGTCTAGAATGCGAACGCCTTCCAAGGCTTTACTCATTGAAATTCTCCTCAAATTTAATTGAATACAAAGAATTACTTATACATCGTTTGAGCCTTGGTGCCGGGAGCATATTCAGAGGGATCAACCCAGATGTTGATTACAGCAGACAGTCCTGATTTGTGGACTTGCTCTCTTGCGCGCAGCAGGGCAGGTTCAATTTGACTGGGATCGTGTACTTCTTCACCATAGCCGCCCAGCATTTCGGCAAACTGAGAAAAGGGTACATCACCTAACAGGTTGCCGACATCTCCGCGTTCGGCCCCGTATTTGGCAATTTGACCATATCTGATCTGGTTCATCGCACTGTTGTTTCCGATCACTGCAATATAAGGTGCACCAAACCGATTGGCTGTTTCCATATCGAAAGCCGTCATGCCAAATGAGCCGTCTCCATAATAGCAGAGCACCTCTTTGTGCGGATGGGCAAGTTTGGATGCCATGGAAAAAGATGTTCCGACGCCAAGTGTTCCAAGCGGTCCCGGGTCCATCCAGTGTCCCGGTGTTCGCGGCTGCACGGCTTGGGCAGATATGGTTACGACATCTCCACCATCACCAATGTAAATTGTGTCTTCAGTGAGAAAATTGTTAATCTCCCAGGCTACCCGATATGGATGAATGGGTTTGCGATCCGACATAAACAGCTTCATGAGATTTTGTGTTCGTTCGTGTTCTTCCGCCCGCAAATTGTTCAGCCAGTTTTTTCGACCAGCGGTATTGGCAGCTGTGTTGCTTCCTGCTGCATCGATTACCGCGCTAAGAATAGTGCCAGGATGACCAACAAGTCCGAGCGATATATCGCGATTCTTACCAACTGTTCGATAGTCCATATCGATTTGAACAACAGTTGCCTCGGAACGTAGCCTTCTTCCGTATCCCATACGAAAATCAAACGGCGTTCCCACAATCAGAATCACATCTGCATTGTTGAAAGCAGATCGTCGTGTCCGGTGAAAGTGGTTGATATCACCCGGAGGCAGTGTGCCGCGCGCCGAGCCGTTAAAGTACGCTGGCAAATTGAAAGCACGAATAAATTCAATAGCGGTATCAGTTGAACCGGAAGTCCAGACTTGGGTACCAAACAGGACACAAGGACTTTTGGCATTGGCTAGGAGACCGGCTAATTTGTCAATATCTGCTGGGTCGCCTAGTGCACTGGTAGAAGCGCAGTAAGCGTTTGGACTTGGAATCCGAGCGTCTTTCAGATCAATCTCTGCATCAAGTATGTCGCGGGGTATTTCGAGATACGACGGACCAGGTGCGCCATTGTGACTTTCCCTGCAAGCCATGGAAACCATATCGGCGATGCGTTCGGTACTGCGTACTCCCGCGGAGAATTTGGTGATGGGTGCCATCAAATCAACATGTGGCAGATCCTGCAAAGATCCCATTTTGTGCTGGCTGAGTGCGCCTTGGCCACCGATATGCAGAACGGGACTTTCAGCTCGAAAAGCATTGGCAATGCCTGTGACTGCATTGGTACAGCCAGGTCCGGCTGTGGTTACCACGCAACCAGTCTTGAGCGTCTGCCGGGCGTAACCATCTGCAGCATGTGCTGCAACCTGTTCGTGTCGGACATCAATGATGCGTATACCTTCGTCGATACAGCCATCATAGATGTCGATGATGTGACCGCCACATAGTGTGAATATTGTGTCAATGCCCTCATTTTTCAGGGCTTTGGCGACCAGATGACCACCAGAAATTTTTTTCGAATCCGAAGCGACTACCGGTTGCTTTACGGTCTCGCTTACTACTGCTTGAGCCATTAATCTTCCCCCGAGATTTGTGAATTATTAGGCTTATTGTTGGATTGTATACAATATACCACAAGCCAGTGTATCAAGTCAACAGTGTGTCTTGGTTCATTGCATATGAGACAAATCAAGTAGCCAATGCAGTTCAATTTAAGTGCATTGTAATTTGTTCCTTCGGAGTGAGCTGTGGGAGAGCCTGGTGTGATCGGTAGTGATTGCAATGGCGCTAGAAACGTTCCTGTTCCAGGTTGAGCAATGCAACATTCGAATCACAAAAAAACGAGTAGAATGCGTAGCAGCTGGTACCGTTCACGCACCACACCGCCATTCAATTGAGGCGAATTTGACGGTAGTAAATAAAGGGCGATGTTTAGACCTTGACAAGCGACTTCAAACTTGGTTCTGAATTTGCTGTCGCCATCGACCTAGAGAAAAAGGCTGAAAACACATCGCAAAATTGCTTTATGTTCACCCAAAATTAAATGGTGTCTCAAGGTGCTCGGTCACGGTCGGAATTTAGTGGAGTGTCTGAAATTGTGAGCGGAATGATAGCTAAATTGAAAGGAACCGATATTTGAGAAGTTGTTGCCAACACACTCACTTGCTACAACCTGCCTAAATTAACTAAGGCCATCAGGTAGGAATCCGTATCATTTCGCAGAACGCAAAGCACTTGCATCTGATGTATCCAATTACTCAAACATGATTGATTATTTCTCCTGTTTCAAATTCACGATCAACCACAGCAAGCGAAAGGGCACAGTCGATATGGATTGCCAGCCAACCGAGCAGAAACAGGTTCACAATCGCCTTTTCACATTGAAGGGCAGGGTGACTGAGTTTCCACTGGTAGGAGGTTGAATTCGTTGTCAGGACGTACAGGTTTTCGATGCCAAGAGTTCACAACATGCCTCAAGTTGTGGCCGAGACACTGAATATTCAAAACCTATCAAGTTGTTATCGAACTCGAAACAAGTAACTGGAATGATTGACTTTACAAGTCAAGTCTAAACCAAATAGCCTAAAACTACATTTTGTGAAAAACAAAATATGGGATTGAAATCCCAATTTTCCAAAACCTTTAATCAATATTACCGAGCGATTGCAGTTTTTCTATCGCTGCACGAACCTGTTCACTTGCAACCTCGTTATTATTCAGCAACTGCTCGCGTTCCACTTCGGAGTCAGTTATCTTCTGCTTTAGTTTTGAATTTTCATCCTTTAGTTGTTGACAAAAAGCAATCAGTTCAGAGACCTTCTGCTCTAGAAGTACTAGATCTTTATTTGAATTATCCATAAATTTTATTGTTTTAGCCCATTGCCATATCAGAATACGCACTACACCTGAATTTGTCAAATCGAATATAAAAATAGAGACGTTGTTGAGAAGAAATATAGTAGCATCTGTATTTGATAACCGGTCGGGTCGGCATGAATTCATAGTTCAATGATGCTGAAACTTTATCACCATATGCCGCCACTTATAGCGGGCATTACATTGGCAAAGGCAGTTGCATTTCTTTCTGGAATCATCGTCTTTTTGCTGCTCCCAGCATTTGTGTCTGATATTGACCCGATTGCGCGCTGGGCTCTGCTCTTCTGGTACCCCACGATCGCAGGTGTTGCAGCCGCATCCAATATTGCTGATTTTATTGATATTAAATTCATGCGGTGGCAATGGTGGCAACGTTCAGTGCTGATCGGAGCATGGCTGAATCTGATTGTGACACTATTTGCCTCCGATACCATGCAAGACTACTCGATGCTGGTTCACTTGAGTTTCGGTATGCTGAGTTCTCAATTCTGGTTTGTTGGCGATGGTGCGATAATCGGACTGATTGCAGGTTTCATCTCAACTAGGGTGCAACAGCGCGATGAATGAAAACGCAGTTGAATTACATGTTCAATAACTGGAGTTCAAGACCGATTTCGTCCGGAAGTCGATTCATTAAAAATCGGGAAATGACTTCGAATGCAGATGTGGCAACTTGTCAACGACAATAAAATGTGTATTGAATGATTTCCGAACAACTTAACAATTGAATGTATGTGAAACAGTTGCTCTGCTTAATTCTGATTACTGTCCTAGTTGTATGCACAAATTTCAAGAAACCTCATGAATCTGGGTTATAGCGAAGTCGAACAGACGCTGAAACTCTATCAGTCTGATGTTGATCCAGCCTATTTTCACGGCATGCTGTCGGGGCTGATTTGTGCCGGAGTAGAGGAGGACGAAATCGATGACTGGTTGCCGACACTTTTTTCTGATCGATTTATGGCACAGTCTGACTACGAACGATTTGCAGAGGATGTTCTGATGGCGTTTCAGAGCTTGAAAGCGGAATTGGATCAGGATGGATTCGGATTCGAAATTCTGTTGCCAGATGTCGAAAATTCACTCGATTACCGGGTCGGAAAGATGGGTTCGTGGTGTCGTGGCTACCTAGTGGCGTTACTGGACTATGCAGAAACTGCTATAGAAAGCCTGCCGGATGACTGTGCGGAATTCATCGATGATGTTGAACAAATTGTCGAAATAGAAATTGACGATGATGAGCCGGATGAAATTCTGGATGAATCATTTGTATTGATTGAAGAGCACCTCAGAATCGGGGTTCAACTGGTCTACGAACATCTTAATCCCTTGCATCATGACTGACAGTTCAGATCACCGGACAATAGAACCATGACTGCCAATCGACGCACACAAGCACTTGCGAGCATCGGAGATGGGATCGGAATCATTCCAACCGCTCCACAGCAGCGCCGCAATTCTGACGTTTTGTACCCCTTTCGACCTGACAGCGACTTTTACTATTTGACGCACTTTCCAGAGCCAGAGGCGGTTGCTGTACTAGCCCCAGGTAGCAAATTCGGTGACTACATTCTGTTTTGCCGCGAACGCGACCCAAAAATGGAAATTTGGGATGGCCGTCGCGCAGGTGTTGAAGGGGCTGTAGAAAACTACAAAGCCGACTGTGCCTATGCGATTTCCAAGTTGGATGAATATTTGCCACAACTGATGGAAGAACGCGAACGTATCTATTACCCGATAGGTCGCTATGCTGAATATGATGAGATGATTGTCAAATGGCTGAATGCAACTCGGCGTCGAGGTCGTGCTGGCATTCGATCGCCAAGTGAAATTGCCGATATCGGCCAGATTCTTCACGAGATGCGACTCATCAAGCAGTCCGATGAAATCGAGATCATTAAACAAGCAGCAGAAATCTCTGCCAGTGCGCACCGACAGGCGATGCTGACAAGTAAACCAGGAATGACAGAGTATCAAGTGCAGGCTGAGATTGAGCGCTGCTTCAGGCAGCACGGTTGTGAACCGGCTTATCCGAGCATTGTTGCCTCTGGAGAAAATGCCTGCGTTTTACACTACATTGAAAACTCTGATGAGTTAAGGGATAGCGATTTGCTACTGATCGACGCTGGTGCGGAACTCAATTGTTACGCCAGTGACATTACTCGCACCTTTCCGGTAAACGGCCAGTTCAGCGGCGCTCAACGGGCGGTATATGAAGTGGTCCTTGAAGCCCAAAAGAGCGCCATTAAAGCAGCAAGACCCGGCAATCGGTACAGCGATGTCAATGATGCTGCTACCGAAGTGCTCGTTGATGGGCTAATTTCGCTCGGAATTCTCAAAGATTCAAAAGATGAAGCACTTGAGAAAAAAACTTACCAAACTTACTATATGCACAAGATTGGACACTGGATTGGTCTCGATGTACACGATGTGGGGACTTATCGCGATGATTTCGGTTGGCGCAAGCTTGAGCCCAATATTTACATGACTATTGAACCCGGGCTGTACCTGTCGCCTTCTGAAGAACTCGATCCCAAGTGGCACGGGATTGGCATTCGAATTGAGGACGATGTTTTGATCACCGAAACTGGGTCCTTAGTCTTGACCTCTCATGTGCCAAAAGAGATCAACGAGATCGAGCATCTGATGTCGGACTAGCCGGTAAAGGTGGCTGAACCACCAATTTTGATGAAAACCGAGAAATACGACCTGATAATCAGTGGTGGAGGCATGGTCGGAGCAAGTCTCGCCTGCATACTGATAGGATACGGATTTAAGGTTGCACTGGTTGAAGCTACGGCGTACTCCAGCACCAATCAACCTAGTTTTGATAATAGGGCACTGGCACTTACCTACAGTTCTGGTGTTATCTTTCGAAAACTCAATGTTTGGCAAGGGCTGAGCATCACCGAAGCAACAGCAATTCGACAGATTGAGGTCAGCGATGCAGCGGCTGGTGGTCATGTCCATCTTACAGCTAGAGACGTTGGACGAGAGGCACTGGGCTGGAATGTGGAAGCGCGTGCGCTTGGTGCTCAACTGCTTCAGGTTCTCGATTCAAACGAATGCGTCTCAATATTGAGTCCGATGATTCTCAAGCAGGTCGAGATCAATGACTCTGGTGTAGTGGCGATGGCAGAAGACTTGGAGGGGGGAACAGGCCACCCGCTTTCTGCCAAATTGCTGGTCATTGCTGATGGTACAAATTCAGCACTTCGGGAAAAGCTAAAGTTTACGCCACGCAGCATTCCATATCGGCAGCGTGCACTGATCTGCCGGGTCGAGACCAATCGGAAGAACCGAGGTGGTGCCTATGAGCATTTCACCCGATCGGGTCCACTAGCACTACTTCCATTTGGTGAGAATGGTTATTCAGTTGTCTGGACTCAGGAACCCGAAGATCTGGATGAAGTACTGCAGTTGTCCAGAAGCGAGTTTCTGGTCAGAATACAAACTATTTTTGGTGATCGTGCAGGACAATTCAAACAGCTTCTCGGAGAGCGCAAGGTCTACCCTCTGACACTCAGTTATCTGAGAAATTTCGCCAAACCGCGTGTCGTAGTCGTTGGTAATGCTTCGCATACAGTTCATCCAGTGGCGGGACAGGGGTTCAACTTAGGTTTGCGAGACGTCGCAGCATTGGCGCAAGTACTCAGAGATTCCTGCAATCGAGGTTGGGATATTGGAAATATCGAGGTACTGTCGAAATTTGAACGCTGGCGAAGACAGGAAGGTGAATATGTCACTCGGTTTACTGATGGGCTGATTCAGATTTTTGCCAATGAAATTCCAGTACTGACACCTGCACGAAATTTGGGTCTGGATTTGCTTCAATTGTTGCCACCAGCGAAGCGATGGCTGCTGGAACGGACTATGGGAATGCATGGCAGACAGCCAGATATTGCAACGATAGAAAGGGCGAACGGCGGTAATAATCGATGACTCAATTCGATTTTGACATCATCGTCGTTGGTGCCGGGTCTGTTGGTCTGGCATTTGCTGCTGCTATGCGTGAATCCAACTATCGGATTCTGATACTCGATTCAGTCAGTTCGCCACGCTTTGACGATTCCTCTTACGATCTCAGAGTAAACACACTGAATCTGGCGTCGGAAACGTTTTTGAATGCCGTTGGTGCTTGGCCCAAGATGCAGGCAAAACGGGTCAGTTCTTTTGACCGAATCAAGGTTCGGGATTCAGCGGGTGGACGGATTCAGTTTCTGGCTGATGAGATTGGTGAACAGCATCTGGGGTATGTGGTGGAAGCAGGTGTGGTGACGACCTCGCTGGTTGAGGCAATTGAAGGGTATGACAATATTGAATTGAGGTTCGATGCTTACCTTCAATCTGTCACACTGAGTGAAGACAGGGTTGAAGTTATTCTCGCGAACAACGAACGAATCAGTAGTCTGCTTGTGGTTGGAGCCGATGGTGGCAATTCGACCGTTCGCGAATCTATTGGCTTTAATGTGTCCATATCGAGCTACGATCAGAGAGCTCTGGTTGCACAGGTTGAAGCATCTGAACCCGCAAGACAAACGGCCTTTCAGGTATTTCTGCCAACTGGACCTTTGGCATTTTTACCACTCGCTGATGGCAGTTATTCAATCGTATGGAGTGCAGAAACATCTTTTGCCGCTCAGCTGATGCAATTGACTGAAACAGGATTCGAGCAGCAGCTGTCGGTCATTACCGACTTTGAGTTGGGTGATTTGCGTCTTATAAGTCAACTTGCTTCATTTCAATTGAGAAAGCTTGAAGCAGACAATTATTTTTCCGGTCGAGTGGTTCTGGCTGGCGATTCTGCACACATCATTCACCCCCTTGCCGGGATGGGCGTCAATCTTGGCCTGATGGATGCTGCTGTGCTCAGTGAAGTTCTGTTGGAAGGTGGGTCAGGATCTAGGCAAGATCCGTTTCAGGTTTCAAGACTGAGACAATATCAGCGCTGGCGGAAGTCTTCAAATGTTCCAACGGCATTTATCATGGACGGATTTGACTGGGGGTTTCGACACCCTTCCAAAGTGATTCAGACAGTTCTGGGAGCGGGATTAACGCTAACGAACCGAATGGATTTCCCCAAGCAGGAAATCATCCGATTTGCATGTGGATTGAGAGGGGACTTACCTTCTATCGCCAGACGCGTTTGACTTCAATCACACAAGCGTCGGCTTGTTCAAATTTCATCTTCGCGAAAAGTTACCAGGCTATGAAGTGGAATTGGTGAAATTCGATCTCGACCGCCCAAGTCCGTGAGTTCAACAATTACCGCACAAGCGACGACACTGCCACCGAGTTCATTAATCAACCGGACAGTTGCCGTAACTGTACCGCCAGTGGCGATCAGATCATCAATGATTGCTACACGGGACCCAGCTTCAAATGAATCGATGTGCATTTCGAGACGATTAGTCCCGTACTCCAATTCGTAGTCGGAACTGATGGTTTCTCCAGGCAGCTTGCCTTCTTTTCGTACCAGAAACAGTGGCAGATGGAGTTGGTATGCGAGTGCTGATGCGAAAAGAAACCCGCGTGCATCGACTGCAATAAGACCGTCCAGTTCAGTGCTGTGAAACTTCTGATACAGAAGATCAACGCTATAGCGAAATGCCTCTGGGTAGCATAACAGCGAGGTAATGTCCCGAAAGCGTATCCCTGGTTTTGGATAGTCAACGATTGTCCTAATGCTGGATTTCAGCTCCATACCTGACCTCTAGACGCATCTCCCTATGCGCTACAACGCGTTTGATTGAAAGTCTGTTGTACCAGCTTTACTAACACGTCAGAAACAGGTGAAGGCTTACCCCACGCCCAACACATCAATCGTAGCGGCGCGCAAAATTGCGGTCAATCGGTCGATTTCGGAATTCTCAATCACAATTGGCGGGGCCAGGCAGTAGACATCGCCACGCACTCGACTGAATAGGCCGCGTTCGATTGCCGCATTCAAAATCTTATCGCCGACTTTTTCAGCTGGATCAAAGGGCTCTTTGGTTGCCTTGTTTTTGACATATTCAACACCACACAGCAGTCCTAAACCTCGGATGTTACCTACGTGGGGGTGATCTCCGATAGCGCTAACTAGATTGTCCCGCAGTCGCTGCCCCTTTTGCGCAGCCTGTCCAGGGAAATCTTCGCTTTCGATCAGGTCGATCATCGCGCAAGCGATTGCACTGCCGATTGGATGGGCACTGTATGTATATGCGTGCATAAAGGGTTCCGTACTGGCATCCATCGTACTCGCAATTTCGTCGCTGACACCAATGCCTCCAAATGGAAAATAACCGGATGTAACCGCTTTGGCAAATTGAATGATGTCGGGTTGAACGCCCCAATGTTCCAGTGCGAACATTTTCCCGGTTCTGCCAAATCCGGTAATCACCTCATCGGCAACCAGCAGGACTTCGTACTGATCACATACTTCGCGAATTCTGGGGAAATAGTCATCCTGTGGTGGAATCACTCCTCCAGAACCTTGCACGGGTTCCGCAATGAACATGGCGACAGTTTCCGGTCCTTCTTCAAGAATTCGTTTCTCAAGTTCATTTGCCGCTGCTACACCTTGGGATACGTTGGGGTCGCTTGACTCGTATCGATAGGGATAGGGAGACGGAATATGAGAAAACCCTGGAATGCGCGGCTCGAACATTGGCCAATACACTGGCATGCCAGTAGCACACATCGCAGCGAAGGTGACTCCGTGATATCCGAGCATTCGAGAGATCACTTTCGTTTTTTCGGACTTGCCTTTCAGTTTCCAGAAATATCTGGACATCTTAATGGCTGAGTCAGTTGCTTCACCACCACCAGAGGTCAAATAGAATCTGTTGATCTGCGGATAGCAGATGCGTGCAAGTTTTGCCGCAAGTTCAATCGCTTTGTCGTTTGAACTTCCGACATAGCCAGACGCGTAAGGCAGCTTGGCGTACTGCGTTGCTGCTGCATCAATTAGCGGTTGAGCACTGTGTCCAGCAGTGTTATTCCACAGTCCGGCCAGGCCGTCAATATACTCCTTTCCATTTGTGTCAACTAGTGTAGAGCCGTAGCCTTCGGCCCAAATGCGAGCGTTATCGTGTCCTCCCCGTACGTGCAAGGGATGGATCAAGTGATTCTGATCAATTGCCAACATTTCAGCGCTGCTTGTATTCATCTCAGTTTATCTCTCGTTTAGAAATCAAGTCTGCCCAATGCACCACTAACTTAGCAGTGCTCCGGGTGAATACAGACTTATTGGTTCGTTAGAATTTGTGAATTATTCCGATATTTCGATTGAAGCGATTGGGCCACTCCAGCCGTGTATTTCCGGGTCTAGCGCAGATCCGGCTTCCCCCGAAATTCCAGGATGTCGATCCACGGCGCCTTCTGCCTTAACACCGGAGATCCCGTTTGCATTCTTATCAGCCTTGCCGCCCGGGTCCGCAGGAATGCCAGGTGTATTCGGTGCGCCGCCGCCGGTAATCTGCTCATCATTAGCTTCGGTACCCGCGTCTAGGGCATACAGAAATTGGGAGCCAGTGGTTAAGTTCGCATTATCAAGCGCAATAAATCCGTCGTTGGTCGGCAAAATCATTGTTATCATTGAAATTCGGGTGTTGTCTTTGGACAGCGAAAACGTGGTCAATTCGCCTGGTCCGAGCAGATCACCTGCTGGATTTTCAACGACTTCGGCACCAGCATCTTTAAATTGAGTTGCCAGGGCTTCAAAATTCCCACCTTCTGCAACCGCCTGCAATTCTTCAGATGCAGCCTTTCCAAATGCGAACATTCTTGTTTGCTGATCGCTGTGTCCAACTACGAGAATAGGGGTCAGATAAGCACCTGAGGTCAGGTTGGTGACTGTAATGGTGTATTGTTCGGAATCTTTATCCCAAAACTTCAATTTGGCTACAGAATTTTTCATAGAGGACATGCTGAAGTCCGCACATCCTGCAAGCGAAACACTGAGCAGGAACGTCAATAGAACTGCAACTTTTTTCATACCAGGCTCCTGAAATTGGAAATAACTGAATTTAGACACAACGACGGGTAGAAAACTAATGAGCGCAAAAACATCATAATTTTTCGCTGTGCAATTTGATAAATATAACACGGTGGGGTGTGATTCATCACCAAATTATGCTCGAAAGGTGTGTGCATTTCTCGATAACTAAATCACTTGGGTTTAGGTTGCTTGAATGGTTGCCGAGGCAGGTGAAATGACAGGAATCTGTTGATGAGAGTACAAGCAATAAAAAACTTGATGTTGTATGATTGAGCAAATTGAAGATCAACGAGTGAATTTGCTTGCGAATAGAGTAGATTGCTTTAACCAAAATCGAAATGAAGGAGAGTGAAATGAAAAAACTGATTGTATTTTTTCTGACATTGAGCATGCCGTTTCTGTTCAGTCTGCCAGTTCAGGCGGATGAAACTTGTATGTCTCCCTATATTGCAAAAATCACCGGCCAGGAAGACTATGTGTATGTCTGGACCTTAGGTGTGGAAGGCATAGGTGATGAACAGGACAAGCTGGTTACGATAGGAGCCAATCCAAATGCCGATAATTACGGAAAAATTGTTCACGTACTATCTGTAGGTGGCCGAAACGAAGCCCATCACTCAGGGTTAAGTGATGATCGAAGATTTCTTTGGGCTGGTGGACTAGACACTAACAAAATCTTCATTTTCGACATTCATACGGACCCGGCAGCGCCGAGTATTTCGAAGGTAATCACTGATTTTGCCGATGTGACGGGTGGATTGGTAGGGCCTCATACGTTTTATGCCTTACCTGGTCGCATGATGGTGACCGCGTTGTCGAACAATGTCGATAATGGCGGACGTACCGGTATGGCTGAATATAACAACGAGGGCGAATATATTGCCACGCATTGGATCCCGACAGATGAAGACATGCGGGGTGCTACGAAATCGGGCCAATTTGCTGACGGATATGGCTACGATGTGCGAGTCAAGGCTGATTTGAATATCATGCTGACATCATCATTTACCGGATGGTCCAACTACATGATGGATTTTGGTGCCATGCTGAGTTCTCCCGAGGCCATGCAGCGCTTCGGCAACACCATGGTTGTTTGGGATATGCATGCCCGTAAACCATTGAAAGTTCTGGATGTACCGGGTGTCCCGTTAGAAATACGCTGTGCCTGGAATCCTGATAACAAGTACTGCTTTACCAGTACCGCGCTGACTTCCCAAATTTGGCTGATTTATGAAGACGATTCAGGGGAATGGCAAGCCAAAGCTGTTGCCGATATCGGTAATCCAGCCGATGTTCCGCTGCCAGTTGATATTTCAATCACTGCAGATGATACCGGTCTGTGGGTCGATACCTTCCTGGAAGGCAAGGCGAGATATTTTGACATTTCAGACCCGCATGCACCTAAGCAGGTTTATGAGAAAGTGATCGGCAGTCAGATTAATATGGTGTCCCAAAGCTGGGATGGAAAGCGCGTTTACTTTTCAAGTTCACTGCTAGGAAACTGGGATAAGACCGGCGATGCTGACGAGCAGTATGTCAAACTCTATCACTGGGATGGTGAAACACTTGAACATCAGTGGTCCATTGATTTTTATGAGAACGGCCTTGGTCGCGCGCATCAGATGCGTTTTGGATCTTATGCCATGTATGGAATGCTCAATCCATACGTTGACAGCGTACAGACAGCCGGGACTCAGTCAAGCGAAGAAAATCCAGCCAGGATTCAATCTGACAGTTGAAGCCTATAGACTGAAGATCCAGTTCAGATCAATTTGATTTAAAGTGCTTGCGAAAAGTTCAGCGCATCACTTGGCAAGGATGATGATCACCATTAGTGCGGTGATCATCTGCATTTGTCTGTCTGAAATGGTGAATGCGTCAACCTCGACTCCGCCTAGAGCGCCGGGTTGGGGTGAGCTAGCTTATGAACCGCCGGCACCAGGAACTTATGAGTTGCCGGTGATAAAACTTGCAACGGATGGAGAGGTGTTGACGAGCGATAGCTCTCCATCCAATCTATTTGATCTGATGTCGGGAAAGATTGTTTTTCTGAGTTTTATTTTTACTCGGTGTACTGATCAAAATGGTTGTCCTCTTGCGAATGCTGTTCTCTACAAAGTGCAGAGCCGTTTGAACCAGAACCCTGACTTGGCGAACAAAGTTTCTCTGCTTACCGTGTCATTTGACCCGGAATATGACACACCTGAAGTACTTTCGACGATGAAAAACTTCTACAGTGAGGAATCTGCGAGTTGGCAGTTTCTGACAACCCGCAACTTGGATGCATTACAGCCAATCTTGAATGGTTACGGGCAATACCCGGTGCGGGTTGAACAGCATAACGCACACAACGAGGGAGTTGTCGAATACATTCATTTGCTCCGCGTCTATCTCATCGACCTTCAAAAGCAGGTCCGTAACATTTACAGCGTTTCGTTTCTGCATCCTGACATTCTAATGAACGATCTGGAGACGCTGCTGATGGAGTCGCGCACCAACCAGTAATTGCCAATGTGGCGCAAGACACAAGTCTTTGGCATTGTAGCATTCGTCTGGTTGATCGAACTTTCTATCGGCTTGGACGTACCCGCACAGACCAGTGGCACTCTGGATTCGGGTCAGCATTTTGATGTCAGTCAGGCCTTTGGACCGGGTGATGTCAAAGAGGGATATGAGACCGCCGACTATGAGACTCAGTCCCGTAGCCTACTCAGTCGACGAGGTATCAAGCAGGATCTGATTCAAATTGTTGAAAATCCTCCGCTTGGGTTGCCACCCGTAGCATTTCCAGCTGATAATCCCATCACCCGCGCCAAGATTGATTTGGGGCGTCTGCTTTTTTTTGATCGCAGGCTGTCTATCAACAACACCGTATCTTGTGCGAACTGTCACATTCCGGAGCAAGGATTCACAAATAACGAAATCAGCACCGCTGTTGGCGTCGAAGGCCGACTCGTCATTAGGAACGCACCAACGCTCTATAACGTTGCCTATCTGCAGCACATTTTTCTGGATGGGCGCGAAATTAGTCTCGAAAATCAGGTTTGGCAACCAATCACTGCACGCAATGAAATGGCTGCACCGTCAATTGGTTATGTAATCAACAAAATCAAGCGGATAAGTGATTATGACGGGCTGTTTGAAGCGGCATTTGAAGGTCGTTCTGCGGATATTGCAACGGTTGGATACGCGCTTGCCAGCTATCAACGAACCCTACTATCTGCAGATTCACCCTTTGACCGGTGGTACTTTGGCGGGAAAGAGGATGCAGTCAATGAGTCTGTAAAACGGGGATTCGCAGTATTTGCGGGTAAAGGGCAGTGTTCAGTCTGTCACCAGATCAATGAAAACCATGCATTATTCATTGATCATCAGTTCCACAACACTGGACTCGGATATGCAGTGTCTACTGGTAAAACACCAACTCAACAAAAGAAATCGACTCGCGTTCAACTAGCACCGGGTGTGTTTGTTGACATGCCGAACGAGACAATTCAGTCGGTATCAAGGATTGAAAGCTTCAACGATCTCGGACTGTATCGAGTTACTGAGAATCCGGCGGATCGCTGGAAATTTCGTACCCAGACGCTGCGAAACGTCGCACTCACCGCACCGTATATGCATAACGGTCAGTTCGCGACATTGAGAGAAGTGATTGATTTCTATGATCAAGGTGGAATTCCGAATGAATTGCTGTCTCCATTTATCCGCCCACTCAATTTGAGTGAATCGGAAAAGACAGACCTTGAAGCATTTCTGAAATCGCTGACAGGTCAAAATGTTCCAAAGATCGTCGCTGACGCATTTGCTGCACAAATTGGAGAATTGAGTAAAGATGATCCCAATTGGGCGCACCAAAACACCTTGGGATTTTGATGGTTGATTTATGTAGAAATTAAATGTAAAAGGTGCTAATATTAGCACTAACATGACAAAACTGAGTGCGCAAACACGTATTGCATTCTCTAGGTGATTAATCTTGAGAATTTAGAGTTGATGCAATGCGTTTTTTATGTGCCTCTCTCCAATCCCGCTTCAATCATCCAAAAATAATTTTCTGGACTCAAACTTATGCATGAGAATCATACTGAGGAACTTCAATCAAGGATAGAAAAACTAAAAACAGAACATCGGGACCTTGATGACGTATTAAAACGTTTGGCTGTTGACCCCAGTTCGGACGAGTTGCAAATTCGCCGCCTGAAAAAACGCAAACTACAACTTAAAGATTCCATAGTAATGCTGGAAAGCCAGGCATTGCCAGACTTATCAGCCTGACCCTGTAACCAAAAAAAACGACTGGATTGCCCGTTGGGAGGCAATCCTTTGATTAGTATCGGTAGTAGTCCGGTTTGTATGGACCTTCGATCGGCACACCTATGTATTTTGCCTGCTCTTCTGTCAACTTGGTAAGCTTGACACCAACCTTGTCCAGATGCAGTTGTGCAACTTCTTCGTCCAGGAATTTTGGTAGAACGTAGACATTGGTTTCGTATTTGTCCGCGTTTTTCCATAACTCGATCTGTGCCAGCACCTGGTTAGTAAACGAGTTCGACATTACGAAACTCGGGTGTCCGGTTGCACATCCCAAATTGACAAGCCGTCCTTCAGCAAGCAGAATTAACCGCTTTCCATCCGGGAAGATGATGTGATCGACTTGTGGTTTGATATTTTCCCAATCCAATTTTTTCAACGACTCCACATCAATTTCGCCGTCAAAGTGACCAATATTACAGACGATAGTCTGATCTTTCATGGCCTTCATGTGGTCCATTGTGATGACATGCCAGTTGCCGGTTGCGGTGACAAAAATGTCTGCGATCGGTGCGGCTTGTTCCATCGTTACGACTCGATAGCCTTCCATTGATGCCTGGAGTGCACAAATCGGGTCTATTTCGGTAATCAGTACGTTGGCACCTTGGCCTCGTAGGGACTGAGCACACCCTTTGCCAACATCGCCGTATCCACAGACCACCGCAACTTTGCCTGCAATCATGACATCGGTTGCGCGCTTGATGCCATCCAAAAGAGACTCCCGGCACCCATAGAGGTTATCAAATTTACTCTTGGTGACCGAATCATTGACGTTAAAGGCGGGGCAGAGTAATGTGCCTTGCGCCATCATTTCGTAAAGACGATGGACTCCGGTAGTTGTTTCTTCCGTTAGTCCGCGGATGTCCTTCATGAGCTCTGGATACTTTTCATGCAATATCAGAGTCAGGTCACCACCGTCATCAAGCAGCATGTTTGGACGCCAGTTGTTCGGACCGAAAATCGTCTGATCGATGCACCACCAGTACTCTTCTTCCGTTTCGCCCTTCCAGGCGAAAACTGGCGTTCCAGTCGCTGCGATGGCCGCTGCTGCGTGATCCTGAGTGGAAAATATATTGCAAGATGACCACCTGACTTCGGCTCCAAGTTCCTGAAGCGTTTCAATAAGTACTGCAGTCTGAATGGTCATGTGCAGGCAGCCGGCGATTCGAGCGCCTGCAAGCGGTTTTTGATTTGCGTATTTGCTTCGCAGTGCCATAAGGCCTGGCATTTCAGTTTCAGCGATCGCAATCTCCTTGCGTCCCCAACTGGCTAATTCAAAATCGGCGACCTTATAGTCCTGAGTTACAGATTTCAATGCTGTTGGCATCGTTTCTTCCCTTTTGATTTACTTTTCAATTTGTATTCGTTTTCCTCAATTGGCAGCTTGTAGTAGTTCATCAACTCTGTTTGTATGCTCCCATGTGAATTCTTCTTCGGTTCTTCCGAAGTGGCCGTAAACTGCGGTCTGTTTGTATATTGGTCGCAGTAGATCAAGCTGATTGATAATGCTCTTAGGCTGTAAGTCGAAGACCTCGTCGATGATCTGAGCAAGTCGGCTATCGTCCAGCCCTGACTTGGCTGTACCAAAGCTGTTGACCATCATTGATACTGGCTTTGCTACGCCAATAGCATAAGCGATTTGAATTTCACAGCGTTCGACCAATCCGGCTTTCACCAAATTCTTGGCCACATGCCGCGCAGCATATGCGGCGGAACGATCAACCTTTGATGGATCTTTCCCTGAAAAAGCGCCACCACCATGTCGAGCCATTCCACCGTAGGTGTCGACAATGATTTTTCGCCCGGTCAATCCACAGTCAGCTTTCGGACCGCCTTCAATGAACTTGCCTGTCGGATTAATCAGGATGTTATCGCTTGCTGAGGGCATCCAGTCGTCTGGCACTATGGGTCGGATAATTTGTTCGACCACACCTTCACGAATAGTATCGCGATCAACCGAATCGCTGTGCTGGGTCGAGAGAACGATTTTGTCTACTGAAATGGCCTTACCGTTTTCATAAATTACACTGACCTGTGCTTTTGCATCGGGACCCAGCCAGTCGAGCGCGCCGCTTTTCCGAACCTGCGACTGCTGCTGAACTAATCGATGTGATAATGTGATTGGAAGTGGCATGAGCACATCAGTTTCGTCACACGCATATCCGAACATAAGCCCCTGGTCACCTGCCCCCTGTTCCTTGTCTTCGCCTTCACCTTCGTTAACCCCTTGAGCGATGTCAGGTGACTGCTCGTTTAACAGGTTGGTGATTTGTACGGTATTCCAGTCAAAACCCAGGGCGTCACTGTCATAACCAATATCCCTTATGGTATGCCTTACTATTTGCTCATAGTCGATATTGCTGGCCTGGCTTCCAATCTCACCGGCTAGAATTACATGGTGAACTGGAGAGTCGTAACTAGTGGTTGATTTGACCAGGGTTTCACATCCGGCACGACTGTTGCGGTCCTCAGAAATCAATGCATCCAGGATGGCATCTGAAATCTGATCACACATCTTGTCAGGATGCCCCTCTGACACAGATTCGGAAGTAAAAATATAACGATCGGGCATTGAACCTAATCCTGTAGAAGTGCTGGTGATGAACGGGGTGAGTGAAATCTTGCGTTATTTTACCAATTTGTTCGACTTCTGTGATTCAACCGATCGCTGACGTTGATTACATTGTTCTGTAGAGTGACTGGTTGGGTGTATGGGCTGATTCTGACAGTTCAGTGCGAGCTGAGCTAATTTGAAGTCGAAAAAGCATCCAAAGCGGATTAGCTTATAAAAATTCCGACTACTGTATCAGTTGCAGAAGAAAATTGGCAGTCGCCATTGCATCATTGGCGATGGCACCGTGAATTGGCATCTGGCCATCTGTAGTCTGAGCAGTTTGATCAGCACCATGCTGGATAATCAGTTTCGCTACTTCTAGTGAATCATGCCAGGCTGCCAAATGCAGCGGGGTGATGCCGTTCACCCCTTTGGTGTTTACATCTGCTCCACCTTCGATCAGTACTGATGCGACATTGAAAGTGTTACCAATCGCAGCCCAATGCAGAGGCGTTGCATCGAAATTCGCAGTTGCATCAACATCAGCACCACTGTCTATCAACAGTCTCGTTAAATGAACCGCATCTTTTGACACCGTCCAATGCAAAGGAGTCGCACCATCCTTTTCTTTCGCATTGATGTCAGCATCGTTGTGAATCAGTACCAGCATGACCTCTACAGAACCGGCAAAAACTGCGAGATGGAGCGGGGTAACTTCGGAGACTGTTTTGGCATTCGTGTCAGCATTCAGACGAATAAATTCTTGCGCGGCGGACATTGAGTTGCCCCAGGCTGCCCAGTGAAGTGGTGTGTATCCTAAACTTGCGTATGTCGCTTCATCATCTACCAGCGGCGTTTGCCAGCGACTTCGCGCTTTTCGGATTCCATTTGTGACTTCATCAGTGAATCGAACTTTATCAGATTTGGTTCTGATGTCAATCGGGAGTCCCAAAGTTGCAAGCTGCTGGATGAGTTGTGGCAGATTCAGCGCAGCTGCCCAGTGCATGTCAGTCCAGCCGTTTTCATCGGCGTATTCAACTTTGGGACAGCGGCCCACAAAATTGACAAACGCTTCAATTTCCTCAAGAGCTAGACCTTCTGCTTCAACTGAATTTACACAAAATAACGCGTTTTTCTGGGAATCAGCATGGATGAGAGGTGAGATCAGCAGTGCAAGAATGATCAGACACTGTTTCAGTTCCCGCATTGGAATTCTTTCCTACTTCAAATTGAACAAAGTTGAATTGTGACACCAACTCAATTAAATCTAACACCTTGTAAACGTGTGGGGTTACAGTTCTTTGCTCTTTCGAGCAATTGTGTTTCTACCCCAACCCAGAATTTCAGCAGCTTTCAGTTTGGAGCCGTCGGTATATTCCAGCACTGTTCGCAACATTGCCCGCTCAACATACTCTCTGAGTTCTCCCTCCCTAATATCAGGGGATTGATTCAAAACCTGTTTGATTGCACCTTGCAGCACTGTTTCGGGATTGAGCGGAGTTTCGTCGACTGGTTCGAAGCGGCCAAAAATTTGCGGTAAATCATTCAGCAGCACAGTTTGCGCTGGAACCATCGCGGTCACTGATCGACAAAAATTCTCAATTTCCCGAACGTTGCCTGGCCAACCATAACTTTCAAGGTAATGTTTTACATCGTCCGACAGAATTTTTTGTTTGGTGTTCAATTGCGCAGCGGACTGTTTTAGGAAGTGCTCCAGCAATTCAGGAATATCCTCACCTCGCGAACGAATTGGTGTGAGGGCAATTCGCACAACATTCAGTCGGTGATACAAGTCGGTTCGAAATCTGTTCTGTTTGACCAGCGCATCCAGATCCTGATTGGTTGCAGCGATTATTCGAACATCAACCGTTACCTCAGAGGTACCGCCCACACGATAGAATTTATTTTCAGACATGACTCTGAGCAGGCGACTTTGCAATTCATGTGGCATATCTCCAATTTCATCCAGAAACAGCGTACCTCGGTTTGCCTGTTCAAAGCGGCCGACCCGTCGTTGATTGGCTCCGGTAAATGCTCCTTTTTCGTGTCCAAAAAGTTCCGACTCCAACAAGTCGGCTGGAATGGCAGCAGCGTTTATTGCGATAAAAACCTGATCACGCCGAATGCTATTTTCGTACAAAGCCCGTGCAACCAGTTCCTTGCCGGTTCCTGATTCGCCAGTAATCAGCACATTGAGATCAGAGCTTGACAATCGACCAATCGCTCGGAATATGTCCTGCATTGCGGTTGATTTGCCGATCATCTGAGTCGCTTGAGAACTTTTGGATAGTATGGTTGGGGAAATGCCATTTGACTCTGTCAGTACCCGCTGAACCAGAGAAACGGCTTCATCAATGTCGAAGGGCTTGGTAAGATACTCCCTGGCTCCTCGCTGAAATGAATTAACAGTCGTGTCCAGATCGGAGTAGGCGGTCATAACAACCACCGGCAATTCGGGTCTAACTTTGTGAACTGAT
This sequence comes from Arenicellales bacterium, assembly GCA_965220665.1. GTDB lineage: Bacteria > Pseudomonadota > Gammaproteobacteria > Arenicellales > JAJDZL01 > JAJDZL01. Next base: position 439,935 of record CBDCQQ010000005.1, on the reverse strand, counting down.
TCTAGAAGATCGAGTCCACTAGTGCCTGCCATGCGAATGTCTGTAACAATTGCCGTCGGCTCCTCGCGATCGAACATCTCGAGTGCATCGTCAGCATCACTGAATTGCCGGATGTTGAGCCCAGCCTGTTTGAGTGCTTGTGCGAGTACCCACCGAATTGACTCATCGTCGTCAACAATCCAGACGCTTGGTTGATTTGCCTGCACCATAATCTGTATTATCGCTTTATGAGTTACATCTGCTTGAGCCAGCAAACTTAAGGAGAGTGGTAAACACGGTTCGACCGGGTCGGCTTTCGCAACTGACTTTACCTCCATGGCGAGTAATAATATGGTGAACGATTGATAGCCCAAGCCCTTCTCCCCTTGGATTGCCGGAAATCATCGGGTAAAAGACCTGATCGATGAGATCGTAAGGGATACCGCAACCATTGTCTTCAATATCAATTCTAGCAACACTCATATGCCGCTCTTTTCCCAGTGTTACCTGTCGCTCAACGCGCGATCGCAACTTGATTAAGCCCGAGCTTGCGCATGCTTCAACAGCATTAAGCATCATGTTCATAAATGCCTGAATCAGTTGTTCACGGTCTCCAACTACGAGTGGCAGGCTGGGGTCGTAATCCTGAACTATTCTGATATTGTCTGAAACTTCAACCAGAGTCAGGTGGCGTACATGTTCCAGAACTTCGTGGATGTTGATGCTCTCGAACTGCATGGGTGTGTGCGTGTGAGACATACTGTCAACCAGTCCACACAACCGATCTGTTTCTCGAACAATGATGTCTGTGTACACTTTGAGTTTGGTCTGATTCCCGAGTTCACGTTCAAGCAGTTGCGCTGCTCCGCGCAATCCTCCCAATGGGTTTTTGATTTCGTGGCCAATTGCACGAATCACAGCGATGTTAGCGTGCTGCCCAATCTCCATGGAGTCTTCTTCACTTTGATGCACAGCCCGGTTGATTTCGTTAATTTCCAGAATCAGGTAATTTAAGCCTTCGGTTTTCAGTGGGCTGATAATGCAGTCTACTAATTTGGCCTGGTGACTGGATGACAAAATTTCGGTACGACGAAGTGTAGTCGCTTGTGAGGTTGCAAGGCATTTTCCAATAATCTTTTCAATGCCCTCATGATTAAGAAAGTGGAGGACACTTTCTCCTTTTGCCTGCGATTCACTGAATTCAAACAGAGATTGAGCAGCAGGGTTGGTGTACTGGATTAACAGGTCTGAACAGCAGCAAACGATCGCGGTATTCAGTTCCTGAAGCAGATGCGACAGTCCTTCCGGCTCATCGCCGTAGAAAGGACTATTTGATTGAATGGAAATCTCTGCCGCCACTAGTAGACGCGTAGGCTAAAGAGATAAACGAACTTCCTGGAGCTCTCGTTTCATCGAGAGTTTGACAAACTTGGCGGCCGAAATGGGACCGCCAAGTTGTCCAGTAGTTTGCAGCCAGTCAGCGACTGGTGTGATGCCGATTTCGTTTACCGAAATTCGGCGATTCACCCCATTCGGACTGTTATCTGCTGTAGTACATCTCAAATTCAAGAGGATGTGTAACAAGCCGGATAGCCTTGACATCTTCATTCAAGAGTTCAATGTAGGCATCAATGGCCGTATCAGTGAATACTCCGCCTTCCTTCAGAAAGTCGCGGTCTTCGTCCAGTGCAATGAGCGCCTGATTCAAGGATGGCGCGACGTGAGGAATTTCCCGTTCCTCGGCAGCGGTCAATTCATAAAGATCTCCTTCCGCAGGTATGCCGGGATCAATCTGATTCTTTATTCCGTCAATCCCCGCCATCAGCATGGCTGAAAATGCAAGATACGGGTTTGCCGTTGGGTCTGGGAAACGGATCTCCACTCGCCTGGCGGCATCCGAGGTAAATGGAATCCGGCAGGATGCCGATCGGTTGTATGCGGAGTACTGCAAAAGTACGGGTGCTTCATAGCCCGGCACCAACCGCTTGTAGCTGTTGGTTGTCGGATTGGTGAACGCATTGAGTGCCTTGGCGTGTTTGAAAATTCCACCGATGTACCACAATGCCTCCTGACTCAGTCCGCAGTGCTGATCGCCTGCGAACATAGAATTTCCGTCCTTGATCAACGACTGATGGACATGCATACCCGAACCATTGTCACCAACCAGCGGTTTCGGCATGAAGGTAGCCGTGTATCCATGGGCATTTGCAACGTTTTTCACGCAATACTTGTAAATCTGCGTTCGATCGGCCATTTTCACCAGTGTGTTGTATCGAATGCCAATCTCTGCCTGACCGGCTGTCCCGACCTCGTGGTGATGTTTTTCAACATCGGCGCCCATGTCGAGCATTGCCTGACACATGGCAGAGCGGATATCAGTAAATGAGTCAATTGGCGGAACGGGGAAATACCCACCTTTGACACGTGGCCTGTGTCCCAGATTCGGACCTGCATCATAATCCTGCTTACTGTTCCATGCACCTTCATAGGAGTTAATTTCATAGAAACAGCTTTCCATGTGGGTACTCCATCGAACCCCATCGAAGATGAAAAATTCAGGCTCAGGTCCGAAATAAGCGGTGTCAGCGATGCCTGATGCGATAAGATAATCCTCAGCTTTCTGGCCGATGCTTCTGGGGTCTTTTTCGTACCACTCGTCCTTGCCTGGGTTATATATGCTGCAGCGGATAGCTACCGTCGTTTCCTGCAAGAACGGGTCAATGACACTGGCAGTGGGGTCCAGAATCATACACATATCTGATTCATTAATCGGCTGCCATCCCTGAATAGACGAACCATCAAACATGACTGGTTCATCAAACATTGATTCTGAAAAGTTAGTAATCGGCCAGGCGAGTTGCTGCACCGTCCCTAAAGTATCTGTAAAGCGAAAGCTGACCCATTTTGCATCGCTGTCCCTAATCAGCTGCATTGTCTCCTCAACAGCTTTTGGATTGCGATTTGCGCGAATTGCATTTTCCACTGACATTAGATATTCCTCCAAGAATTTAAATGAACTACATCCTGTTTACAGCAATTTCCATGCCAACGTAAATAGGAATTTGTTGGGAAATTGCTTAACAAAACGCGCAATTATAGTGCGCGTTGATAATTGCATGCACCTAGATGGCGCGTGATGAGGTTAGTTTGCTGAAGGCGGTCTTGACCCAACGTCTAGTATCCGTAGAGTCATTTGAATCAGGAATCGCAAATCTGTAGTCGAACGATGGTCTCATTGCCTACGTTCTTGGCTGTGATAAGTTTGTGCCCGTGCACGCGACACCAAGCAGGAATGTCCACTAGTGCGCCTGGATCAGTACACCACACCTCCAGAATTTGACCATTTTCCAATTCGCTAACGGCCTGCTGAGTACGAATGACAGGCATCGGGCAAATCAGATTCCTGGCATCTAGGGTCTGGTCTATACGTACCATTGCTGTTGTACTTCAATCGGCTGCATGGGAGCGACTGACAGCATGCGCTGTCGACCATTTCTGGCAGTAAACTGTACATCGACTCTCTCAGCGCTTCGCGAACTTCCAAATCGCGCCACAAGTCGTGCTGCCAGCTCAACATCGCGATCCTGAATCGGGCCATCAACTAAACTCAATGGACCAGAGTGACTGGTGATTGACAGGTGTGCAAATTTTGACCGATATCCTCGCAGGTATTGGGTTTCACCGGCATCACGTGCAATTATCAGTTTCCAATCGGTACCGGGACGCATGTGTCGGCCCACTTTGAGCAGCATGATGTCGTCGAATTCGTAATCTTTATCTTCTCGATGGTTCCAGAAATCCTGTAGTTTCCGGGAGTAAGATTCATCGGTTAGGAAACAACAGCCACCAGCGGGTTGCGCATAATCTTCAATACCAAACTTTTCCGCCAGCGCCATCTGGATGTGACGTCCCCGACCTGAGATGTCGTATAGTCTTTCCCGGTCTACCCAACCTGCTCTTTCTGGCAGAGTTTCCGGGAGCAGTTTGGCGCTCAGGGGTCGAAGCAAACGGTCGAATGCACCAGATTCTCTGGCGACCACAGGAAACGTGCTGCGCCTTTGTGATTTTGGGCGTTGCCCAAGCACTTCTCCTGTCACTATGAAATCAAACTCATTTTGCTCCATCCATTCTCTCGCCTTACCGACCATAAACCCCTTGCAGTCTAAGCAGGGATTCAGATGTGCGCCATATCCGTGCTTTGGATTGAGAACAATTTCTTTATAGGGTTCAATTGCCTCAATGATATGCAGTTTGATTCCGATCTGTTCGGCAGACCATAGTGCATTGTTTCGCTTTTGTCGATTCTTGTCTCGATTACGTATGGCATGGGTATGACCTTCCACACAAAAACCGGTGAAAATATTCAACCCTTCAACATGAATGCCTTGCTCTAGCATGAGACGGGCGGCCAGCATGGAGTCAAGGCCACCTGAAATCAGAGCGATTGCTTTTCGTTTTACTGCCATTAGTCCCTAATTAAAGTCAGTAGAGTACGCAGAAATGATATTGCTTAGCGCAGTCAAATCCGATAAGTTTTTTTGGGAACTTATGGATAAGAGACTTAATGCCTCTATCTCCGGTCACATTTGCGTGCCTTGAATTTCGTAGCTGAAGTGGCGGCCGAGGTTGAGCAGGGTGCGCTGATTTTGTCGGTACCGGTTTTGGTTTTTCTAACGAACGTGGGGGTAATTTACGGGATTGGGGAAGGCCAGTGGAGTCAGTTTCTAAATGATTGGCACTACAAATCACAAATACGCCAATAAAAGAGAGAATCAGGCTTGAAATGATTCGAAAAGGAGTGAAATCGGAGTGATTTCGGCTAAAAGAGGCGAATATCAGCAAATTGCTGCTTTCAGTAGCGGTAGAAATGTTAAAGATTGGTTCAGAGCCAGTTTTCTAACTTCAACCCATCAAAGTATTGAAAGTCTCTTTTGTTTAACGTAACCAGAATCAGATTTTTGGAGAAGGCAACAGCTGCAATCTGACTGTCGGCAAATGAGGGTGTCATACCAATGGAGACTAATCGTGCACGTTCACGCGCTTGCCATTCTGCAGCGACCCAGTCGTATTCCAGAATCGGAATACAATTCAGCACAACATCTTCGAGGTAGCGTTCGATAGTTTTTCGTCGGCTAGACTGTTCAAGTCGGAAACATCCAAATAGCAGTTCGTGCCAGACCAGAGCAGGAATTGCGATTTCGTGTTGATGTTCCTTTAAGCGCTGGACGATACTCGCGTTTGGTTCGTGTCGCAGCGGTTCCGAAACAATATTCGTATCTAGTAAGTATTTCACCGATTAGAAATGAATTTCTCGACCTCCAGTTTCCTCTCGCACATCGCTGAACAATTCATCGGGGTTAAGATTGAGATCAATTAGGTTTGCCGTTTCCCTGAATTTCCGATACGCAGTTGCAAAGCCACCTTGAGTTGATTTAAGTTGTCTGAATGTCTTTGCGCTAATAAGCATTGCTACCGGTTCGCCTCTACGAGTGAGTTCTACTTCTTTGCCGTTTTCGACTTCACGAATAATCGTTGGCAAGTTGCGGCGCGCGTCGGCGATTGAATGTCGGTTTTTCATTGTTTTATTGAAATGTACATCTTAATGTACATTGTATCAGAATTTTCGAAGGTGTGAATCTTGCCGTATGCCGCCCATGTATATCCGCCCACGGAACCTTTAGCGTCATGGCCCATACCCAGCACACTTTTTCCGCGCACCTGCAAGTTGTTGACAAAGTCGCTGAAAGAAAGGTGGTGGTCTGAATCTTAAGATGGGTAGGGCAAAGCAATCGGACAGCAGCGCCTCGATCGCCTCAAGCGCGTTGAACTCACCGGTCTCAAGCTGGCGCACCAGCAGTTCCAGGTGTTCCTGTCACTTCCGAACGTAACATTACATACTCGAGTTTCGGGATTCAAAATTCAGTCTGAATCATTCCGTCACCAGAGAATCGTCGTGTTCCAGTCTCATTGTGACGGCATCCAATTGCAGGTGTTATTTCCCACATCATCTTGGAAGGTTCAGCGAGTGCCGGGCGTCTACGAACAGGTTGTCGATGAGTGTGCCGGTGTCAGACAGCACGTTCTCGATCAATTGGGGCAGATTGAAGGATGATTTTGTGCTATGATTCATGCAAGCCTCCCTAAAATATAGCTCGCTGAAACCAGCGAATTTGGCAAAACTGCATTTTACCACAGGTGAGGCCTTTTTATTTATATATCAAACATTTAAGTTATATCAACCGGCGTTTTTCAACTCCAAAAGTCGCAGTTAGGAATTTTCATTCTCAAGTCATTCGGTTCTATTTTGCCATTCAAGTATTCGATGACCCTTTCGCAAAATCCAAGGATGATCTGCGATGCGATGGACTCCACGCGACGTAATTTGGTTTACTGATTACTGGGTGGATTGATTGAGTTCCTATTCGCTTGAATAATTCCGACAAGAGCAACGCAGTATGTTCATAGCCGGTTGCCAGAATGCACTGCATTATCTCGGGTATGAGTCTCGCGTTGATCCAGGTCCGGTCGGAGAATCGGGGCTGCAGTGTTCCACGGCAAGTTTAACGAATTAGTTCAAGCACACAAAAATCGATTTTTTACGAAATAAACAGGTGTTATAGAGAACTCAGATGGATTCAAGCAGATGCGTACTTCACGGTGGGTGGATCCCTGCTGATTCTGACGGGCAATTCGTAGTTTGGGCTGAGGCTTTTGCGGCTGCTGAGAGGACATTCAGTGCCTTAGCGGGCAAGAAGCCGAATGGCGGAAAATCCGGCCGCAGCGCACGCCTGAAGAAGCACCCGTTCTGCCTGAAGGAGAATCGTCTTTCCGATGTCTTCAAGGAATATTCCAAGTCTGCAGGCACAGACTTGGAGCCCACTCAAGTTTCTGTCTTTCTTCCAAGTGCGCATAATTGCCCAGTGCCATCACTTGAGTTGCAGGACGAAGTCAATGCCAATTTTCCCATGCCTGAAATCTGGCAGCAATGGACTGTTGAAGCCTTATCCATTGGCGATTCCTATGCATTGCTGGATTCGATTGACGGCCTGCTGATTTTACCGGAAATCGTAATCGGAAACGATCTTCGCTTTTGGGTCAGACTGTCTGGTCGTCTCACTGATGCGGTCCGACAGCATGACTATCTGCCCGCCATTTTTCCAAGTGTCAAAATTCCGAAGGCTTCGGTCAGAAAATCAACGACAGCGCGTCGCAGGATGACTGCTAATGATTTGGAATTTGCTGCTGGTTGGGAATTGACTGATTCTGCATTAGAATCTATCGTCAGTACATTTTCCGCTGTTATGCCAGCCGTATGCCGCACGCTCAGCTGGAGGCATGCGAACTCTCAACGCAAAAGCCAGCAGGTCGAGCCGCAGATGCTGAATGCCGAAGGACTGGTTTGGCATTTCGTTACTCAAGAATTGAACAGAAGGGTTCGAAGCACTCGACTGCCAGTAGGGTTGTGCATGATGTTCCAAGACCCGTTTCCAGGCAGTGCCCTGCTTGCAGTACTTCAGAACAGGCGAATGTCTTACCGCTTCGATGGGCTGTCTGATTCAGTTACCCAAACTGATTGGCAGCAATGGCGGCGATGGCGGAACCAGATTAACAGGTCAGAGGCAGAAACTGATGAGCGGATTTGCTTCCGGCTCAATGATCCAAATCCAGAGTACCCTAATGCATGGCAACTGGAGTGGCTGCTTTCATCCCGTCGAGACCCGTCCTACCAAACGCCGTTAGCCAAATTCTGGGAATCCCGTCCCCAAGCTCGAAGTGTTCGAGAAGTTCTGTTGCAGCTGGGACAGGCGGCTCGGCTTTACGAACGGCTCTGGGACGGAATGAACTCAGCGGCGCCTGACTGTGTAGTACTGACGCGCGGGGAGGCCTTGAATTTTCTGCGCTATTACGCCGCAGTACTGCAGGGCGCCGGCTTCCGGGTCATAGTGCCATCCTGGTGGACTGTCAGCGGACAACGGCGCCTGCGGCTTCAGATGAGAGCCCGTAGCGCAGAAAGAGAAAAGGGGGCTGGAACCGAATCGCAGGGGATACTCAGTATGAATGCGGTGATTTCCTGGCAGCCATCGGTTGTGATGGACGGTGTGCCGCTGACAGAGACAGAATGGGAGGAAATTGTCAGGACCAAGGAAGGCCTCGTTTACATGCGCGGTCAGTGGATGGAACTGAGTGCAGGTGACATTGATGTCCTTGAACAATACTGGCAGGAAGAAGCCGTTTCCCAGGAAACCAGTCTGCGCGAACTGTTGCATATCGCAGCTGACCCACATCGAGAAGTGGTTTATGAGGACGATCTTGCGGATGCCATGGAAGCATTTCGAGATTCCGAAAAGGTTGCACTCCGGCCGCAGCCAGACACACTGTCGGGTGAGCTCAGAAACTACCAAGTGCGCGGTTTTTCCTGGCTGGTTAGCCTTGAAAATCTTGGATTTGGAGCTTGCCTTGCAGATGACATGGGCCTTGGAAAGACAATTCAGGTACTGGCTACATTGCTCTGCGACAAGGCGGAAAGTCAGGATTTCGGACCAACTCTTCTGGTTGCACCTACATCGCTTCTTGGCAACTGGCAAAGTGAAGCTGGAATATTCTCACCATCACTGAAAACCATGATTCACCATGGCGGCGATCGCTCCAAGACTGCCAAGACATTGCGCAAAGCGATCGAAGGCATGGATCTGGTAATCGCATCATATGGTGTTGCCAGGCGAGATAGGGCGATTCTCAATACGGTTTCATGGCGAAGACTGGTTGTAGATGAGGCACAGAACATAAAGAACCCCACGGCTGCGATTACCAAGGCGCTTGCAGCGATTCCTGCGCAACGTCGAATCGCATTGACTGGCACGCCGGTCGAGAATCGGTTGCTGGACCTTTGGTCGATCTTCAATATTGTTAATCCTGGTTTTCTGGGCAATGTGACCGAATTCAGGAAGGAATACGAGCGCCCAATCATGCGTAATGGCGACAAAGAGGCAACGGTGCGTCTTCGAGAGCTTGTCAAACCTTTCATTCTGCGGCGTTTGAAAAGTGACCGATCGATCATCAGTGACCTCCCTGACAAAATCGAGCAGAATGCCCAGTGCAGTCTGACGACTGAGCAAGCAACCCTCTATGAAGCGGTCCTCAGGGAAGTCGAAAACAACTTGACTGAAGAAGAGGGAATCGAACGTCAGGGCATCATGCTATCCGCCATCATGCGCTTGAAACAGATATGCAATCATCCGGCACAATTCCTCCAGGACGGCAGTGAGTTTTCTCATTCGCGGTCACACAAACTTGCGCGTGTCTGCGACATGCTGGAAGAAGTTCAGGCGGCCAACGAGTGCGCGCTGGTATTCACCCAGTTCACTGAAATAGGAAAGTCCCTGCAGATACTCTTGCGGGCCCGGCTTGGCTGCCAGGTCTTTTATCTGTACGGCGGCACTCCCATGGGCATGCGCCAGCACATGGTGGATAGTTTTCAGAATCAGAATTCGGGGCCGGCGGTGTTTGTCCTGTCATTGCGTGCTGCAGGCGTTGGTCTGACGCTGACCCGCGCCAATCATGTCATTCATTTCGACCGATGGTGGAATCCGGCAGTCGAGAATCAGGCGACTGATCGGGCTTATCGGATTGGGCAGAGCAAGGTAGTTATGGTTCACAAAATGGTTACGCTGGGCACTCTGGAAGAGAAAATCGATCGGCTGATCGAGACAAAGAAACAATTGGCTGAGGAAGTAGTCGGCACAGGTGAATCTTGGCTGTCGGACATGGGGAATGACGAATTCAAGGCGTTAATCAGTCTTGATCGGTCCAACGCGGCGATCGCATGACGCCTAAACAGCACAACAGGAGAGAATAATAGTGGCAGACCGTAGCAAAACCTGGTGGGGCCGGGATTTTCTGGCAGCGCTTGAGGGTTTCATGGACCCGGGTCGGCTGGCGCGAGGGCGTAGCTATACGGGGCCAAACCGAATTGTGAAATTCTCCATAGTGGGCGGCACTGTCAAGGCTACCGTGTTGGGCAACATCAATCCACATTTTGGCGTTTACAGGGTTCCAAAGTACACCGTCAACGTGAAACTCACCCAAGTCTCTCGTAGCCAGTGGGCAAAGTCTCTTAAACGTCTGGGTGAAAATGCCAACTGGGTGACCCATCTGGTGCTAGGCGACATGCCGCCAACAATTGAGCAGGCGCTGGAAGGCTCACCAGTCAGTTTGCTGCCCCGAGGAACCAAGGAAATTCATTCTAAATGCAGTTGTCCGGACTGGGCCAATCCTTGCAAACATGTTGCCGGGGTGTACTACAGAGTCGCTGAGATGCTAGACCGCGACCCGTTTCTGCTGTTTGAACTTCGGGGACTGAAGCGAAGTGAGTTGTTCGATGCTGTCAGAAAATCTGATTTTGGCACCGCTCTGGCCAGTGAAATCGACCTGGATGATATGGACCCACTGGAAACGCTTCAGGAATCACAATTTCAGGCATTGGCAGCCTCAGACTTGGACATGGCGCCCACTGATCTAGGGGCGTTCTGGCTCGGGGGCACATTACCGCGCAGTGCGGATATCGAAGAGCCGCCGGTAAGTGTTCTTCCCATGCGGCGAGCGGGCGACTATCCTGAGTTCTGGACTGGCAATAAATCGTTTCTTGATGCTATGGGTGAAGTCTATACGCGCGTAGCCAAGAGTCTGCCTGAGCCGAAAAAGAGCACACCCTAACTGATGTAAGCCGGAGGGACTTGAGCATCACAGTTCAAGAATCGCGTCATGATTTTCCAGCAGGCCAGCCTGTTTTGCTGTTGAATTGTACGCTTCGAATTATCAATTTTTTCATACAGATAGATATAGTTGCTTGTAAACAAGGTACAATCACGCCCGTACTGCAGATGCTTCGAAGAAAAATTAAAATTAATGTCTTGAAAATAATAAACAGTTACTTTCACCTTTGATTTAAGTCAGGCAGTCTGGTCTAATCGAATTTCCTCTAGAATTCTCGAATCGCGCCACGTAGGGAGATTTGGAAACATGAATACACACTTAGAAGGTGTTCGAATTCATGTGCAAATATTGATAAAGAGTGCAGATGAAGGGAAGCTATTCTTGAATATGGGAACCGGTGGTCGCCACAAAGAATAAATAGTTAAACAATATCTGCGACCACTGATACCTCGTTGCTACGGATTACGTAACGGTGAAGTGTTTTCTCAAAATGGGTACCGAAGATGACGTGTTGTCAATCGTATTCTTTAGATGAAAACGATATCAACTTCTTTTACTGCGAGTCTGTATTTGGTACCATCGAAGTAAAATCGTGCCTGGACCTCGACGGACTTGAGAAGGGTGTCGAATATATTAAATCTGTAAAGAGTTTAATTCGGGAAGAATCCACAATACTCGACATTGTTCCGATTGTGGTTCGTCATGGTAGGTAACCCACTAGTAACGAGAGATATAGATTTTGACGAAGAAATAAAATTTGCAAAACAACTTGGTAGTAGTAAGTTTTGGGTAAGTATCGCTAAGCATCATTTTTACTTTAGATTGGCATTTTATAGTTGTATTCCCTGCATAGTGCTTTCGTTCCTATTTAATTTACGAATAAACTTAGTACTTTCATATTTTTATTGTGTTTGAGTCCAAGTCTATTCATATACATATTGAACAGGATCAACGATTCTGAAACTAGGTTTGGTCAATCAATTTTGTATTTCAGAATCAAAATCGTAGTTGAAATGCTTTTGTTTCTTGTAGCGTTTCTATTGTTTTCAATCTATCTCTTTCCTATTGATCCAATGTTTCATTTGTACGTCCTTACTTTAGTATGGTCAATATCAACTATGGCATTTCAAAGATCACTAACTTGGTATGGTATCAAAGATGCTTTACCAAGAAATTTAGTATTGTCGGTACTAATTGTTGGCGGGTCGGCGCTTTCTTTTGGAAAGTTCGCGTATGAACACATAGATTTGCTTATGGCGGAGGGCAACTGCTACCTATAGAAGTGATAATAACTGATGAGGCAACAAAATCTAGCCTGTCACAAATGGGATTTAAGGTTGTGCCATATCTCAAAGGCAAGCTCATTAACGAGAATTCAAAAGAAATTTTTGTTACATCAACGGACAATCAGTAAGGTTTTCTAGAGACAATGTTGGTAGTATTCGAATGTTATCTGTTCAATCAAAATGACTGGAATGTTACCACTAATTTTCAATGTTTGAAGCGGAACTCATAGGATTGAGTTATGCCCAAGAGTAGTGCGCCGAAGGGGCGACAAATAGCGTATCTGGTTAAATGTAGGAAAGCAATTTTTACAACCAACTAGAGAGATACGCCACTATGAATAAGAATAACCTAATTGAATTTGAAGAAGATGAGTGTCAGAATATAGTGAACCGGTTTTACCAACCCGTCACCTCTAGCATACTGGCCGTTGCCGTATCGCTGGATCACTGGAACACGAAGAACCAAATCGAAGGAGAACGAAACTATGACTCAAGAAATTAATCTGCTTGATCGCATTACTTTCCGCGCCGACATTTTTGGCGGTAAACCAATTATCCGCGGCATGCGTTTCGCGGTCGAGCATGTGTTGGAAATGTTGGCTGCGGGCGATAGCGTCGAGACCATACTCAGTGAGTATCCCATCCTTGAGCCGGAGGACATCCAGGCGTGCCTTCTCTACGCCCACCGCTCTTTAGCTGGTGAGGAAATTCATGACCGAATTCCGGCTCGAGCCGCATCGTGAAGTTTCTTCTCGATGTCTGCGCCGCATCGAGGACAATTTACAAGACGTTAACCGACGCCGGTCATGATGTCTTGTCGGCCTCGGAAGGATACTCCGATGCCCCAGACGAAGAGCTGCTTGCGATGGCATACGAACAGGAACGTGTGCTTGTAACGAAGGATAAGGACTTTGGGAAACTGATCTTTCTCCGACACCTTCCACATCCGTGTGTTATTCGATTTGCAGCGCTTAGCGTAACCGAGCAGGCGAAAGCCATGCTTGACTTGATTGAGAACGAGAGCGATGCGATTCGCAACCGCGCAATCATTGTGGTTACGACCGGGCGTATCCGAGTCCGGATTGCAAGTACTGTTGAGTACGACAATGACTAGGTATTCTTGGTACAAGGTTGTCACACCCCGCTAAGAGGTGCGGGAAGGGAGCTCTTTCAGTCCCGACGAGTTTGAGATCACGTTGGAACAGGTCGTCGCCGGTTCGGTACCGCTGGACTACCGCGATCCGGTAAAGTTTTTCTTGTCAACAACGATCAATCTTCCTGCACCATCCACTGCAGTACTATATGACCCGTCATCATTTGTTATATCGTTATTGATGATTCCAGGCAAAAACCAATAAAGTCGTGTCAGGTATAATTTTCATTGTCTATAAACACAATCACATCGTTTCGCACCCTCGATTGGACAATTTAGGCAGTTCGACAGATATCTGCTAGTATGTCTTTCTGTTGCTTCTACACGCGTAAGTAACCTTTGAATTTCCAGCAAATCATTTCCGCTCTCAATCATTACTGGGGAGAGCAGGGTTGCGTTATTTTGCAGCCTTATGACATGGAAGTTGGCGCTGGCACATTTCACCCGGCAACTTTTCTCGGTGCGGTTGGCCCAGAGCCCGCCCGCTCAGCCTACGTTCAGCCATCGAGACGACCAACTGATGGCCGCTATGGTAACAATCCTAACAGGCTGCAGCACTATTTCCAGTACCAGGTTGTACTAAAGCCCTCACCAGTTGATTTCCAAGATCTTTATCTGGGATCGCTCAAGTCACTTGGTATCGACCCATTGCTAGACGACATTCGGTTCGTTGAGGATGACTGGGAATCTCCAACACTGGGAGCATGGGGTCTGGGTTGGGAGGTCTGGCTCAATGGCATGGAAATTACTCAGGTCACGTACTTTCAACAGGTCGGCGGGCTGGAATGTCAACCGGTGACTGGAGAAATTACCTATGGACTTGAACGAATTGCCATGTACGTTCAAGGCGTCGACAGCATTTTTGACCTTATTTGGAACGATGATGTCAGCTATGGCGACCTCTACCATCAAAATGAATACGAGCAGTCCAAATACAATTTTGAGACAGCCGATACGGAAACCCTGTTTCGTCAATTCGATGCTGCAGAAGTGGCCTGTAAATCACTGACTGAAATTGATTTGCCGCTGCCTGCCTATGAACAGGTGCTGAAAGCATCTCATCTGTTCAACTTGTTGGATTCAAGACGAACGATTGGGGTAACTGAACGAGCTGTATATATCGGTCGGGTGCGCGCTCTTGCCCGTAGTGTTGCACATTGCTATTACGAGAGCCGTGAGTTAAAGAACTTTCCGCGGCTTCGAGACCCTGCAGTTAAATTACCTGATGAATCAAACCCTGATTCTATACTACCTACCGATGTTTCAGATTCGGCATCAATGCCACTGTTGTTTGAATTGGGCACTGAAGAACTTCCACCTCAAGCAGTCGCCAAACTTGGTCAAGCGCTTGAAAATGAACTTAAGCGCGAACTTGTACAAGCTGGATTAATCGATTCAGTCAATGCAGCATCAAAGTGGTATGCGACACCCCGTCGAATTGCAGTCATCATTGAAAATGTACTGACTCGCAGTCAGGATATAGAGAAAGTCAAGCGGGGACCATCTCTAGAGCGGGCATTCGAGCAGGATGGCTCGCCTTCGAAAGCAGCGTATGGGTTCGCAAAAGGTTGTGGCGTTACCGTTGAGGATCTCGATACACTAGAAAATGAGTCAGGCAGGTTTTTGGCCTACCGGTATAAGGAATTCGGTAAATTGGCCCAGGAAATGATTCCTAATTGCGCAGAGTCTGCTCTGTCTCGACTGCCAATTCCAAAGCGAATGCGTTGGGGAGATTTCAGTCACGAATTTGTTCGTCCTGTCCACTGGGTGGTGATAATGCACGGCACTTATGTCATTCCCTGTCAACTTTTGACTATTGAATCGGGTTCGTTGACATACGGACATCGATTTCAAGTTTCTGGCCCCATTCAGCTTAAAGAAGCAGGAAGTTACTCAGCCGTGCTCTTTGAACAAGGGCGCGTGATGGCAGATCGCGCGGAACGCAGGCAGGCAATTCAGAATCAGTTGCGAGATTTGGAAATTCGTTTCCAGGGAACTGCTATGAAGGATGATGATTTGCTGGATGAAGTGACCGACCTGGTGGAGTGGCCATATGCATTTTGCGGTACTTTCAGCACCGAGTTTCTGAAGTTGCCGCCTGAGGTTCTGATCTCATCGATGCGAAAACACCAAAAGTACTTTCCTGTATTTGATGAAAAGGGAACCTTGCAGCCAAAATTCTTCGCAGTTGCAAACATTACACCCACGAATGAAGAGCGGGCAAACAGAATTGTAGTTGGCAATGAACGGGTCCTTCGGGCGCGGCTTTCTGATGCCAAATTCTTTTATGAGCAGGATTGCAAGAAACCTCTGCAGGACATGCTGCCTGGCTTGCAGCATCTGGTATTTCACCGCAGACTTGGCTCCTATTCTCGAAAGTCTGATCGCATCCAACAGTTGGCAGTTCGCATTGCGGCCCAGGTATTTACCGCAAGTGACGACTTTCGAGATGCATCACGACTTGCAAAAGCCGACCTGGTTAGTGAGATGGTCGGGGAATTTCCAGAGCTGCAAGGCATTATGGGACGGTGTTACGCAAAGCTCGACGGTTATCCAGAAAGCGTCTGCGGTGCAATACAGGAACACTACATGCCAGTATCGGCTGCAGGTGAGTTGCCTAAAACGGATGTCGGGATAGTTGTTGCGATTGCTGATCGGATTGACTCACTTGTCGGACTCACGAGTGTCGGCGAAGTGGCTAAAGGAGACCGTGATCCATTTTCATTGCGACGCATGGCGCTGGCGGTTCTTTGCATCATCATTGAGCACAAGCTGAATCTGGATCTGCGCAATGTGTTGCAAATCTCGGCAGACATCTATCAGGAACAGGCGGAAGTATCCAAAAGTGATAGTGCGCAGAGTCCAACAAAAGATGACTTGATGCGTCTATTTGAATTCATGCTCGAACGATTAAGGCACTACTATTTGGAGCTGGGTTATGCCACGGATGAATTCAACGCGGTCATTGAACTCAAACCCAGCAGTCCGTTGGAATTTGACAAAAGAATGAAGGCTGTAAGAAGCTTTCGGGAAATGCAAGAGTATTCCGACTTAATTGCCGCGAACAAGCGGATTCGCAACATATTGAATCACGTAGACACCTTGAACGCTCGAGAAGTTGATTCCGACCGACTGCAGGAACCGGCTGAAGTAGCACTGTTTTACAAAGCGAAGCAATTCGCTGTTGAAATAGAGTCGTTAAGGGCGTCTTTCAGTTTTGATGCGATTCTTCGCATGCTTGCTCAACTCAGAGATCCAATTGATGATCTCTTCGACACTGTTATGGTGATGGATGAGGACCTTGAACTCAGAGAAAATCGCATCGCTTTGGTCGGCTACGTCTACGACTTATTCTGCGAAGTGGCAGACCTGTCAAAACTTCAATCATCAAAGGACAAGGCATGAACCGCGATTCATATGACGAAATGCTGTCTGCTGTGCAGGACTTTCATAAAAAACACGATATGAAAAATACCGGTGGACATGATCTCAAATTTCGAATCGCACTGATGTGCGAAGAATTGGGTGAAGTGTCCGCTGCAGTTACTAAAGGACAGGGTTCCGAAAAAATCGCTGAAGAGTGCGCAGATCTCTTGATATTGCTGCTTGGAACATCAATCGCTGCGAAATTTGATCTGAATCAGGCATTTTGGCGGAAAATGGAGAAAATTTCGCAAAGAAAAGGCAGGATGATTGACGGTACGTTGCGGGTATCTGAATTTGACCTCAAGTCGAGCAGTTAATCGGATGAAAGATGTGGTATTTTGCCCGTTAAGGCCCGGCGTAGCGCGATGAGCACGCTTCGATCAATCCTGTTTATGACCCTCCTGATTTTGCTGACGCTGGTATATTGGCCAGTAGCCATCGCAGTTTATTTCTGTGAGCCACATTTTCGTTCGCGCGTCATTGGTGGTTGGGCACACGCCATCATCTGGCTGTTGAAAGTAATCTGTGGATTGCGTCACGAAGTTGAGGGACTTGAAACCCTTCCGGATCAGCCGACAGTTATTTTTTCCAAACATCAGTCTGCTTGGGAAACGATCGCTTATCAGACGATTTTCCCGGCGCAAGCCTGGGTGTTAAAGCGGTCTTTACTCTATATTCCATTTTTCGGCTGGGGACTGGCCGCGACACATCCGATCAAAATAGACAGGGCGACTGCTCGAAAGGCGCTTGAACAGGTGGTTAAGCAAGGAACGGAGGTCTTAAAGGAAGGTCGCTGGGTTGTTGTATTTCCAGAAGGCACTCGAATTCCACCAGGTGAGCACGGTACCTATCTCGCCAGTGCTTCGTTACTTGCAATTCGCGCTGGTGTACCGCTGGTACCGGTGGCACACAATGCTGGTGATTTTTGGCAGCGTCGGGCACTAACCAAACGTCCCGGCGTCATTCGCGTCAGAATCGGTGAACCCATCTACCCAGAACGAATGAAACCCAGGGAAATGAACCGACAGGCTGAAGAATGGATTCGAAAGACGATGCCGGAAATCAGCGACGCTTACTCTTCGGATTGAGTTTCATTTATGAAAGAAAATCTATACAAAAGTCACACTTTGGTTTGATTTAGTCAGTATGATTTGTTTATACTATAGTCACATTTAACACTATGGGAGACGAATCGAAATTTTGAAGAAAGCGCCTGGAAAATCGTGTCGAGAAGCTATGACGCTTGTTCAGTTAATTAAAATGTTTCCTAATGATGAAAAAGCTCGTGAGTGGTTTGAAAAGCTGATATGGCCGGATGGCCCAAAGTGTCCTTATTGCGGTTCCGGTGATGTTCAGAGCAACATCAAACATCATTCCATGACTCATCGTTGCAGGGTTAAGGGATGCGATGGCAAGAAGAAGATGTTCTCATTGAAGATTGGTACGGTCATGCAGGGTTCAAAGCTCGGCTATCAAGATTGGGCAGTCGCTATCTATCTTCTGACTACCAGCCTTAAAGCCGTCTCCAGTATGAAGTTGCACCGAGACATTGGTGTTACGCAAAAGACAGCATGGCATCTGGCGCACCGTCTCCGCAAAGCTCATGAACTCGACAATACCGAACTAGTCTCCCGCTTTGATGCAGGCTAGACTGTTTGCATGAATATCAAGCGAAAGCACGGACAGTATTACACACGAGGCAATCCATTTGCACTTGACCCGTTTCTGGAATGGTCGAACAGTGTCGATCTTGCTTCAAAGCGAATTCTTGAGCCATTTGCAGGCGCAAATAACATCATCAAGACATTGGAGAGAGACGGCTTATGTAGTCAGTTCAGTTCTTACGATATTGACCCGGCAAGTGAGCATGTCATAAAGAGAGACACAATAGAATCCTTTCCAAAAGGTTTCGATATTTGTGTGACCAACCCGCCATGGCTGGCAAGGAATTCAGCGACTAGAAGGCGACTGCCTTATCCTGATATGCAATACGATGACCTTTACAAGCACTGTCTGGAATTGTGCTTGAATGGGTGCCCGCATGTAGCAGCCCTGATTCCTGCCAGTTATCTGCAAAGCGGACTATTCAGAGAAAGACTTCACGCCTATGTCCTATTGCATGACCGAAGCATGTTCAACGATACGGACAATCCTGTTTGTCTGGCCTTGTTCAATGAACAAATTAGCGAGCAGATAAGCATTTACTACGACAACAGGTTCATCGGGTTTTTGGATGACTTGGAAAGCAAGTTGCCTAATCCAATGAATAAGCTGAAAGTGCGATTCAATGACCCTTCTGGGGAACTAGGGTTTATCTCCTTTGACAATACTCGTGAAGCGTCAATAAGATTCTGTGATGCGTCCGAGATTGATGATTACGAGATTAAGGTGTCCTCAAGGTTCTTTACAAGGATCAGCGGAGAGTTTGAGAATGTACCCAAGCTCATAGCGCGGCTAAACAGGATGATTGATACGCTCCGAGAGGAAACGCAGGATGTTTTCCTGACACCATTCAAAGGCATTAGGAAGGACGGTTTCTATCGAAGACGAATGGAATTTAGCTTAGCAAGGAAACTAATCAATGCCTCATGATTACGAAAGTGCCTATAAGGAAGCTTATAAAGTAAATACTGACGCCAAGAGCTGTTAAAGACGGTGAATTGGATGTGAAGATTGATAATTTTTGTGAACTACATGGTTTCGATAGAAATGCTGTAGCTAAAGAGATTCAAGAGAACCGAATACTTAGTGCGATATTCGCTAAAGACCCGGCCAAGCAGAAGTTTCACGAAAGGGAAGCAGCGAGACTCATAGAGGCTATTGATAGCGTAGAGAACTTCACAGACCTGCATAACAGCAAGTTGTATTTGGTTGGCGGTGCTGTGCTTGATAAGGATGTAATCAAGTCAGGGGCATATCCAAATGCGAAAACAATAGACTTTGAATGGGTGTACAGAGGCTGTCAATTCTACGCTTCACATAAATATACGAAATCCAGTGGTGGTTCTCAGGGAAGCGCATATAAGGACTTGCAAATGTTTATTACCGAAGCTAATCTTACAACGCTTGAACAGACCTTCTTTATTGCGATCGCGGATGGGGGGTTCTACCAAAAATTAAATGGTAAAGCAAATACAACTCGAATCCAGAGGCTTAAAGACTTTGCTAACAAAAGCAAAGTCTTTGCCTGCGAGATTACCGAACTAGAAAGCCTAATGGACAAATTGACCAATAAAGAGAGTCAGTCATTACGCTGACAACTCAAGAATCTACTCAAAGAAAATTTGATGTTGAATTGAAAAATAGAAGGGAATACAAATTCAAAGCGACTTGTGTTTGTGAGTCGGATGATGAATTCTCCTATAGAACTATATTTGACGATCAATGAGGTTGAGCAATGACAAGGCGAGACAGATCTTCAACACTAACCATTGAAATCAAGCACAATCGCTACCAGCCAACGCGCGAGGAATTGCGCAAAGATAACCGTATTCTAGCCACTCCTGAGGCACTTGCCAAAGCAGTAGGCCAGCAGGTCAAAATCAAAGAAGTCAAAGACTGAATTTTTCTAAATTTATCAATCAGGATCGAGTTGATTTAAAAATTAAAATGTGACTATCGTATATATGTCCCATTTTGAAAGATTGAATGCTGCAACAAATAACTTGTCGCTATTCGGTAATCTGATGACACATTGATTCTATTGGAAAGAATAGCTCTGCAGGCGGAATTGCACGAATGATGTACTCATCGTTTTCGTACTCATAAATCAGATCGGCTGATTTTTCTTCAGTTTCAACGACCTGAGCAGAATCGAGGTCAACTGCGAATCCAGGTGTAAGGTAAATCGAAGTTGCTCGAACCGGTGCGTAGCCATCCCTTACCCGACCAAAACTGATTGATTCGGATATTTCAAGTGGAATGAGCCGTTCTCGAACGCTTGGAGCCCAAGCGTACAGAAATTTCCCTGTAGTATTCTGATTGGTCCTGAACACTGCAATTCCAGAATTTTTTCGTTCAGACCGAAGCCGGAAGTTGTTCTGTTGGTACTTGAGGTATTGCTGTCTTGAGATAGTGTTGCTGATGCTAGTGACGTATCGTTCAGGGTCGATCAGAAAATTTGCCATCATCAGTTGATCAAATTCATCGTAGACAACACTGCAGTCAAAGTAGTTTGCTCTAACTGGTAAGAATGCCAGCGATACAACAAAAACCAGAGCAATTAGGACACGACTAATCATGATGGGTCATTACTTTCGTTTTACTCTCTGAATCTCTTGCAACAGCGCATTTCGTCAGTTCCATATAGTCTCCGACACTCAAATTCTCAGCACGTAAACCAGCATCAATCCCTGTTTCTTGAAACATGGCGATATCTATGACACCTTGCAAGGAATTTTTCAGTGTTTTACGACGCTTTCCGAACGCTAGCCGTACAAGTTCGGAAAAGATGCGTTCGCTGTCTGAATCTAATGCCAATACAGGCTTTGGTCGCATCACTATAACGGACGAACGCACTTCTGGCGGTGGTGAAAAAGCGTCTGGTTCAACATGAAAAACAGTTTCAACTTCGAAAGCGCGGGTGACACAGACTGTTAGTCTGCCATAGCTGCTTGTTCCACACTTAGCGGTAAGCCGCTCAGCGACCTCGTACTGCACCATGAAGCACATATCTTCAATAATATCAGTAAATTTGACAAGGTGAAGCATCAATGGCGTGGATATTGAATAGGGCAGATTTCCCACAATTCGTAGTCCCTGATCTTCGCATTTGACAGAAGAGTAATCAAATTTGAGTGCGTCAGCGTGATGAATTTGTAGAGAATCGGGACTGAATAGTTTTTGCAGCTCCTGCACCAGGCTAGGGTCAATTTCAATGGCATGCAATTCAGCTGGAGATCTGACCAGATGACTTGTGAGTGCTCCGCGCCCCGGGCCGATTTCAACAAGTGTCTGATTGGTCTGCGGACTGATCAGCATGAGGATTTCGTCGATCACTTGCGTATCAACCAGAAAATGTTGACCCAAGCGTTTTCTTTTGCGGCTTGCGCTCAAATTTGATTTCTGGCTGAAAGTTGGCTGGCAAGTTCTAGGGCCGCTTGAAGACTGCCTGCGTCGGCAACACCGCGACCCGCAATGTCATAGGCGGTACCGTGGTCAACCGATGTACGAATGATTGGCAGCCCCAAAGTAACATTGACAATCTCACCAAAAGCACTGTGTTTAATGACGGGTAGCCCCTGGTCGTGATACATTGCAAGAACAACATCAAACTTTGTTAGCTGGTGCGGGGTGAAAATGGTGTCAGCTGGGTATGGACCCGAGGCATCAATTCCCTCTTTACGCAGGGAGTTTATTGCCGGGATGATATCGGTGATTTCTTCTTTACCAAGTTCTCCACCTTCACCTGCATGCGGGTTAAGTCCACAAATTCCGATATGCGGTGAATCAAGTCCAAAGCGTTCCGCAAGGTCTTTGTGTAAAACCCGAACAATGGCAACAATTCTCTTTTGACTGATGTATTTCGGTACCTCGCTGAGCGGAACATGAGTGGTGACTAGGGCAACTTTAAGCGACTTATTCATCAGCAGCATCACCGGAAGCTTTGCACCTGATTTTTTTGCAAGATACTCTGTGTGTCCCATGAAGTCGAAGCCGCCTTGCATCATCATTTCTTTGTTGATAGGCCCAGTTACCAACGCATCGAATTCTCCCGAAAGACAGCCTTCAACCGCCCGATTGAGAGTGCTTATGAGATAGTTGGAATGGCGGTAATCACCTTCGCCAGGTGCAACCGGAAATTGGCAGTCTACATGAATGATCTCAACTCCTGGTGTGTGCTTTTCAGGCAGATATTCGTTAAAACTGACATCTTTGCCTAAAAGCTTCGCACGTTCGGTCAATACGCTGTGGTCAGCGATGACAACAATCCGGTCGACTGTACGCGAATTGGCCAGCATAACAACAAGGTCTAGCCCAATGCCTGCCGGGTCTCCAGGGGTCAGTGCCAGTGTGCGGGTTTTAGTCATCCAACTCAGCAGGGCTGGATAGAATTGATCGAAGTGACTAACGTTCGAGTTTTGTTACGATAAGGAGTTGTGGGTGCCATCGCAGAACGGCTGTTTACTGGTGTGTTTGCAGCCGCAGAACCAGTACTTACCTGCTTTGCTAATCTCCACTTTGACTGGTTCGAACTCCGTTCCCGCGTGGGAGCCATCACAAAATGGCTGTTTGCTTGATCGGCCGCATCGGCACCACCAAACTGTTCCGGGATTCAGTTGCTTCTCAAACGGCGCTTTTTGCGCCACGACTGGCTCTGACATTGTTAACTCCTCAATAAATAATATAGACAAAGTTGTTTCGCACTATCAAACGATCAGTGAAGATCAAAGTGCATTTAGCTAGATTGTATCGGTTTAGGATGGTGTTATTGATGCACCGAATCAGTCCGCAGGCGATGAACGCTAATGATCTAAAATTGAAAAAGTGATTCAATTCTACCTATATTGACAATTTCAGCGATGACGAAAAAAGATACTTCTCGAGATTTCATTCCAGTTTCTATTGCAGTGTTGACCATCTCCGATTCCAGGACAGAGGATAATGACAAATCTGGTGGGCTTCTTGTTGGCAGAGTGGAAAGATCGGGTCATCGAATCGCTGACAAAAAAATCGTGCCCGATGACATTCACCAGGTACGCGCCCAGGTGTGTCAATGGATTGTTGATTCAAAAATTCAGGTGATTTTAACGACAGGGGGTACCGGTGTTACTGGCAGAGACGGAACACCAGAAGCCATTCGGCCGCTACTGGATAAGGAAATATCCGGATTTGGTGAAATGTTTCGAGTCTTGTCTTACGAAAAAATAGCAACCTCAACACTGCAGTCGAGAGCATTTGCCGGAGTTGCCAATGCGACCTATATTTTTTGCCTGCCTGGTTCCGCCAGTGCTTGTGCAGATGCCTGGGATATGTTGATTGAATTCCAACTCGACTACCGTAGCCGCCCATGCAATCTGGTTGAATTGATGCCTCGACTATTGGAGCATCTGGTCAGGAAATAACTGAAAATCTCTGCTTTCAGGCATTGATATCCGTCGGCAGTGTTGAACTAGCCACCGACGTAGGACATTTCCACCTTGGGTAGGCTGACGGTGGCATTCGAGCGAAGCTCCGAGTATCGATCAGATCGTCCGGACCAAAGATCTCGAACTAACTCGGTGAGTTGATCAACGTCAGCGCCCTCCCTGATGTGTTTTCTGAGATCAAATCCGCTGGTTGCGAAAAGGCAGGTGTATATCTTACCTTCAGCTGTGAGTCTGGCACGGTTGCAGGTGCCGCAAAATGGCTCTGTTACAGACGATATAACGCCTATTTCACCGCTACCATCCTCGTATGTCCAGCGCTTAGCGACTTCACCGCGATAGGTTGGTGAGGCTGCCTTGAGAGGATA
This sequence comes from Arenicellales bacterium, assembly GCA_965220665.1. Lineage (GTDB taxonomy): Bacteria > Pseudomonadota > Gammaproteobacteria > Arenicellales > JAJDZL01 > JAJDZL01. Next base: position 415,925 of record CBDCQQ010000005.1, on the reverse strand, counting down.
CTCGCGGTGAATGATGTCTAGAATTTCTCTGGCTGAAATGACTTTATCCATCTGCCAGTCATTGGTGGTTCCGACATCCATGAACTCAATGAATCGCAAGATGACATCGGTATTGCGAAACTGTCGAACCATAGGCAGGATTTCATTCTCATTCATACCCCGCGCAACAACCATGTTGACCTTGATGGGGGACATTCCCGCCGCTTGAGCGTTTTCAATTCCGCTCAATACCCGCGCTACTGGAAATTTAACATCGTTGATCGCACTGAACACTTCGTTATCAATGGCATCTAGACTAATCGTTATTCTGCGAAGTCCAGCCTCATACAGTTTTTCCGCAGCACTCTGTGTAAGCAGTGATGCATTGGTTGTCATGCTCAAGTCTTCAACACCTGGAATCACCGCAAGTCTGGCAATCAAGTCGGTGAGGTCGCGACGTACCATCGGTTCACCGCCTGTAATTCGGACTTTTTTGACACCGTTGGCTACAAATGCGCACACTGAGCGTTCAATTTCTTCGAAGCTTAGAAGTTCTGCACGATGCAAGAACGCGTGGTTTGAACCAAAGAACTCCTTCGGCATGCAGTAGACACAGCGGAAATTGCATCGGTCTGTGATTGACACGCGCAAATCCCGAATTGGTCGGTTAAACCGGTCGGTAACTGGAGTTGAGAGAGAAGACATCACAGGTATAGTGCAAATTAGTTCAAATGGTTAATACATATTTTAATGGAATGGACATAGATACCAAGAGGAGGGTGAATTAAATATCACCAATCGTTAATTCAATCGTGCAATGCGTTTCAGTAATTAGACAAGTTGAGAGTACGAAAGAAACTGCAAATTATCCGATAAGTTAGTCCCCAAATGATGCGGTTATCCTCATCGCTGATTCGAAACCCTGAAAACACGCCATCATAGTCTGGAGGTCTATAGTCGCTGGTATGGCTGTCGGGACGTAGTAGATAAGCAATTGGTACCCAGACAAGATCGTGGACTTCTTCATTGGGGTCAAAATGTATTGATCTTCGTGCTTCGAACACATGGCAGGAAATAATCAATCCGTGCGCGTGGCTTAGTCTAGGCGCGACCAGATCATCGATCCGGCTGATTCGATTCTTGACATCCAGATGAACGCCAATTTCTTCGGCGGTTTCCCGAATGGCGGTATCCATAACCGTTTCATCTTGAAGTTCGCGACGTCCTCCTGGAAACGCCATTTGTCCAGACCAGGGATCACCGTCTCGGTGCGCGCGCTCAATCAACAACAACTCTGTTCCCTGAAACTCCTCACTGAGTAGCAACGAGACCGCCGCCTCTCTACGGTCGGTAGATTCGACTAAAGCAGGCTTACTTTCACGAAGAAGATTCCTAATGTCGGCGAGATGAATTGATTGGTTAAGCGGATCGATCATAAATGCAAATTTAGTACCACTCTAAATTTGAATTTCGGGCTTGAAAGTGCTTGAATGTTCAATGTAATGACCAAGATTTTGAAATTAAATGTCAATTTATCGTGGATACAGTTTAGTTTCTCTATAATCCAAGTTTCATTAGTTAATGTATTTTTGAGTAATTATGCGGCCTGTATTGCAATTCTGCAGGACGGGTCAACTCAACTATGGAGGTATATAGATTATGCTATCCCGAAAAGTAATGGCAGTCATTGTTGCTGCCTGTTTTGCCTGTGCCGGACTCGCTTCAGCGCCAGTTTCGGCGGACAAAGTTCGCTGGAAGATGGCGAGCTGGTTTCCACAGAATCTCACACAATTGGGAACGCTTGGTCACCATGTGACTGGAACGCTTGACCGAGTATCCGGTGGTGAATTCGAAATGAAATATTTCGATCCCGGTGCACTTGTACCACCCGCCGAATGTTTTGATTCGGTCGCTTCCGGTGCAGTTGACGCCTGCTGGTCGACACCTGGTTACTGGTATGGAAAAAATTCCGCCTTAGCAATGTTCGCAGCAGTTCCATTTGGTCCACAAGCCGGTGAATATGGTGCGTGGATGTATTTTGGTGGTGGACAGGAATTGATGAATGAGATCTATGCAGAACATGGACTCTATTCACTGATTTGTGGTGTTATCGCACCTGAAGCGTCTGGATGGTTTCGAAATGAAATTACATCGGTTGATGATCTTAAGGGGCTGAAGATGCGATTTTTTGGCCTTGGCGCAAAAGTAATGGAAAAAATGGGAGTTTCAACCCAATTGATTCCTGGTGGTGACATCTTTCCCGCACTTGAGCGCGGTTCGATTGATGCAACAGAGTATTCGATGCCAGCAATCGATTTGAATCTCGGCTTCTACCAAGTTGCAAATCATTACTATTTCCCTGGTTGGCACCAGCAATCCACGTTGTTTGAAATTTTGATGAACAAGGAAAAGTGGGATGCTCTGTCAGACCAGCAACAGTCCTGGCTTGAATTGTCCTGCGGTGACAATTTTCGCTACGGCCTTCTTGAAGGTGAAGCCATTCAGGCCCCGGCACTAGCCGAGCTACAGGAAAAGGGTGTGAACATCCATCGCTGGCCACAAGAAATTCTGGATCAACTTGAAGCAGCGTGGCTTGAAGTTGTTGCGGACGAAAGTGCAGCCAATCCTGACTTCAAGCGAGTTTGGGATCATCTGCAGGCATTTAGGGATCAGTATTCCATCTGGGCTGAACTCGGTTATCTGTAAAACCAGGATTCTCACCTGATTGGTGATTTTTACCAAAAACCAGGGATGCCTGAGTGCATCCTTGGTTTGTAATTTGTCCGCTGGTTAAAACCTGAATCGGCATGAAGCTCTTACTGCGACTTGACGAGATTACCGAATCTTGGATTGTTTGGATCGGTCGAGTGACTGCATGGGTCGCGATCGCGCTCATGATTGTGATCGTTTTTGATGTCATTACACGTCGCTTTCTGGTGCTTGGCTCGACTAAACTCCAGGAACTTGAGTGGCACATACATGCAGTCCTTTTTCTGTTTTGCCTGGGGTATGCCTATCTCAAAGATGCACATGTAAGAATTGATCTTGTTAGGGAACGACTCAGCAGAAAGACGCAATTGTGGATTGAACTGATCGGATGTCTGTTCTTTCTAATCCCCTATTGCATCATCGTAATCTACTACGGAGTAGACTGGTGGCATCGTTCATTCGAACAGAATGAAATGGCCGCGTCTGCGACTGGTTTGCCCTATCGCTGGATCATCAAAGCGGCTCTACCAATTGGGTTTGTAATCCTATTGCTTAGTGCCGTCGGTATGGCATTTAGAAAGATTGTCCAGCTTTTTGGAACTCCCAATTTGGTTCAGATTGTTGACGAAAGAGAAAAAGCTGAGACGGTCCACTTGGACCAGGTTGAACTGCCGGTCGATGGCGAGCAGTGACGGAACAAAGTAATGCTTGATTTCTTCATAGATTTTATGCCGCTGTTCATGTTTCTTGCACTGGCAATACTGCTATTTTCCGGCTATCCGGTAGCCGCGGTGCTTGGTGGTATCGGTTTAGGATTTGGCTATCTTGGGGTTTACCTGGATGTATTTGTTCCGATTGAGTTTTTTAACATCGTTGGTCGAATATGGAGTGGTATAGCAGACAATCTGGTTTTGGTAGCCATCCCAATGTTCATATTTATGGGGACCATGCTGGAAAAAAGCGGGGTCGCGCGCGATTTGCTCTATTGTCTTCAGGTTTTACTTAGACGGGTGCCTGGTGGTTTGGCGCTGTCCGTTACAGTTATGGGAACCATTATGGCTGCGACGACCGGAATCATTGGTGCGTCTGTTGTCATGATGACACTCATGGCTTTGCCCATCATGCTTCAGCGGCAATACAACATACCTCTCGCTACCGGTACAATTGCGGCATCTGGAACATTGGGTATTCTGATCCCGCCAAGCATCATGCTCGTGATTATGGCTGACCTGCTCGGACGCTCAGTAGGCAATTTGTTTGTAGCAGCAGTTTTTCCAGGACTACTACTTGCCAGCATCTACGCAGTTTATATTCTTGTGATTTGTTCGATCAAACCCGAGCTTGCACCCCCACTGCCGAAAGACTTGGGGCCACAGGACACCCGCGAATTTTGGAAAATGATTTTCAATGGCCTGATACCTCCGGTCTTACTGATCGTACTGGTATTGGGATCGATTGTTGCGGGATGGGCAACACCGACAGAAGCATCTGGAGTAGGTGCCGCGGGTGCGACTTTGATGGCGGCAATGAAAAAGAGGTTGAATTTTGCAACGCTGCGATCGGTTGTAGAGCGATCTGCATTGACAGGCGCCATGTTGTTTTTCATTTTCATTGGTGCAACTGCGTTTTCCTATGTGTTTCGATCGCTTGGTGGCGACGATATCGTCATCGAGATCGTTGAAAACAGCGGTTTTGGTGCATGGGGAATTCTATTTACACTGATGGCAATCGTTTTTGTGTTGGGGTTCTTTTTTGACTGGATTGAAATTACTCTAATCGTTTTGCCAGTGTTTGCCCCAATCGTCCAATTGCTTGACTTTGGTGACCATGTTGACAAAATTGACTTGGTCTATTGGTTTGCAATCCTGGTTGCCGTTAACCTGCAGACCAGCTTTCTGACACCGCCCTTCGGATTCGCGCTTTTCTATATGAAAGGGGTAGCTCCGCCTGAAGTCAAGATTCAGCAGATATATCGGGGTATTGTTCCTTTCGTTTTACTGCAGGTTGTTGGACTGACACTCGTGATTGCGTTTCCTGAGATCGCGTTGTGGTTGCCTAGTAAGTTGCTAAACTAGCTCTTCACCAAAATTCAATCTAAAGTGGCTGAAACAGTCAAATCATCCGGAAAATCGGTTGGGCTGTTTGCAACGTGCCTGGTCGATCTCATGAGACCTGAGGTTGGATTTGCCTCTGCAAAACTGATTGAAGATGCAGGTTTTGAGATTGACGTTCCCCGTTCCCAAACCTGCTGCGGTCAACCACTTTATAACAATGGAGACTTTCAGGGCACTCGAAATATTGCCCGCCAATTAATCGAAACATTTTCTGGATATGATTTTATCGTCGCACCATCCGGATCCTGTGCCGCGATGATCAAGATTCACTTTCCCGAATTATTTTCTGAAGAAGCGGACCATCTTTATAACAAAGCGAAGGCTATCGCTGACAAGACTTATGAGCTGACTGAATTCTTAGTTGCGTTTGGAAGCTCAGATATTGTGGCATCTTATAAAGGCGCATGCACCTACCATGATTCGTGTTCAGGGTTTCGAGAGTTGGGCATTCATACTTCGCCACGTGAACTTCTCGGAAAGGTTGAGGGCATGACACTGACCGAGTGCCGGGAATCAACTGCCTGCTGTGGGTTTGGCGGTACGTTTTGTGTGAAATATCCAGAGATCTCAACGCAGATTGTTTCGGAAAAAGTCCAAAACATTCAGGAAACTGGAGCTCAAACGGTATTGGGTGGTGACCTTGGTTGCCTGATGAATATTGCCGGTTTCCTCAGTCGGAAAGGCAGTGACATTCGCGTATTACATGTTGCAGAAGTATTGGCGGGTTGCGGAGATAATTCAGCGATAGGCAAGCCGAGGAATTAATTATCTGGGGCAGTTGTGGAAGTTGCATCACCGAAATTCAAGTCAAGTGCCCGCGAAGCGCTTTTGAATGAAAGCCTGCAAGGCGCTTTAAAGAATTCACGCGGTGGTTTTGTCGACAAGCGATTGGCAGCTGTTGAAGATTTCCCGCAATTTGACGAATTGCGAGACCGAGCTGTTGGTATCAAAAATCATGTTCTGATCAATCTTGATTACTATCTTGGCCAGTTTGCCGATCAGGTTGAGGCCGTCGGAGGACAGGTTCACTTTGCGGCAACACCTGAGGATGGTGTTGAAACAATCATCGATATTTGCAAACAGGCGGGTGCAAAGCGCGTTGCAAAAGGAAAATCGATGATTGGTGAAGAGATGGCCCTCAACGATGCACTAGAGAGTCAGGGTATGGAGGTCATTGAAACTGATCTTGGTGAATATATCATCCAGCTAGCCAAGGAAAATCCAAGCCACATCATCGCGCCCGCCATTCACAAGACGCGTGCTGAGATTACTGACCTTTTTCACGAACATCACGGGAAGTACGGATTGACGGAAAGGGTGGAAGAAGTAGAGACGATTGTCAATGAAGCGCGAACAGTATTGAGGGAGCACTTTGTCAGTGCCGATGTTGGCATAACTGGAGCAAACTTTTTGCTGGCAGATTCTGGGGCTTCGGTATTGGTGACGAATGAAGGCAATGGTGATTTGACCAGTACTTTGCCACGTGTGCATATCGTTACCGCTTCGATCGAAAAAGTAATTCCCTCGCACAAAGACCTCTCAGTTTTTGTACGAATTCTTGCACGAAGTGCCACTGGCCAGGAAATATCCTCATATACCAGTATTTACAGTGGCCCAGCACAGTCATGTGACATGGATGGTCCGGCTGAGTATCATGTTGTTTTACTTGATCACGGACGCTCAAAAATGTTGCAGGGTGAGTTTTGGGAGATGCTACGTTGCATTCGGTGCGGAGCTTGTATGAATCACTGCCCAGTTTACCAATCTATCGGAGGGCATGCTTATGGTTGGGTCTATCCCGGGCCCATGGGTTCAGTCTGGACCCCATTGCTAGTCGGTTTGCAGAATGCAGCGAATCTACCCAACGCATGTTCGCTGAACGGGCGCTGCGAGGCTGTATGCCCGGTCAGAATTCCACTGCCGAAATTATTGCGAACACTGAGAAACCAAATTTTTGAACGAGGTCTGTCAGACTGGCCGTCACGTAGCGGACTTGCGATGTGGGGATTGGTAGCCAGGCATCCGAAACTGTTCCGGTTGTCAATCGGTATGGCTTCCTGGTTTTTGAGTCAACTGGGCCGTCGCAGGGGTTCAATTCGAAGTCTACCGTTGGCCACTGGCTGGACAAAGACTCGAGATCTTCCTTCACCAGCAGGTAGGGGATTTGTTGCTCGATGGAATTCTCAGAAATTCGAATAGACTCTGACTTGTTTTGCCATCCAGTAATTCTTCACAGCAAGATTGACCAAGTCACTTGTGTTCCATTTTGAGAACTGAGATATCAGGTGAGGGGTTTTTCAGCTATCTGGATTGAGTTTATTAATTCCGCTTTCCTCCCAGTTGATCGGAATAGGGGCACACAGATTCGAGAGGAGGCCTATTTCACCAAAGGACGTGTCATTGTTGCAGATAAAAATACAAAGAGAGTTGAAGTGAAATTTGCCCACTATATGCCAATACTTGAGTCCGTCGAGCCACACTAATCAGCGAGTATTGCGATGGAAGAACCTAAACCACTTGATAGTTGCTTCGAAAAAAAGCTGTTCCGAATTCCCGACTACCAGCGCGGTTACGCGTGGGGACGCGAGCAGTTGGATGCCTTCTGGGAGGATCTTACAAACCTGCCAGACGGTCGCTCCCACTATACCGGCGTGCTCACTCTGAAAAATATTCCGACCACGGAAGTTCGACAGGATGACAAGGAGTTCTGGCTGGTCGATGACCATTCCTACAAACTGTACCACATTGTCGACGGCCAGCAACGGCTAACGACCTTCACGCTGTTTTTGCAAGCATTCGTCGAGTTGATTCGCAGCTTGCCCGAAAACGAGGGTCAGGTGGACGAGGAGATCTACCTGGCGGACACGCTGAGCATCGCGGATGTTGAAAAGAAGTTTCTGTTCAAAGTGAAGCCGGCTGGGGATGCCTTTCGAACTTACAAATTCGGCTACACGGTTGACAATCCTAGCTACGAGTACATGCGGTACCGCATTTTGGGTGAGTCGGATAGTGGTACAGTGTGTGAGACGTTCTATACACTCAACCTTAGCAATGGGAAGCAATATTTTGAAGAGCGACTGCGAGCCTGGCACGAAGAAAAAGGAAGCTCAGGGCTCCGAAGCATATACCGTACGCTGACCAAACGGTTTCTGCTCAACGAGTACATTATCAAAGACGAATTCGATGTTTTCGTCGCCTTCGAGACGATGAACAACCGCGGTAAGACGCTATCAAATCTCGAGTTGCTCAAGAATCGTTTGATTTATCTTACGACGCTCTATACTGATGCGGAGTTGGATCCTGCGGAATACAAAGATCTCCGAGACTCAATCAACGACGCTTGGAAGGAAGTTTATTTTCAGTTGGGGCGCAACAAGTCGAAGCCGCTGAACGACAACGACTTTCTGCGAGCTCACTGGATGATGTATTTCAAGTTTTCGCGGCAGACGGGACGAGACTACATCAAGTTCCTGCTGGAGGAGCAGTTCACTCCACAGCGTGTTCATCGCAAGATTGTTCAACGGGTGGAACTAGAGGAAGCCGAAGAGCAGACATCTGATTCGGACCTAGAAGTGGACGACGAGAACGGATTGGACGAGGTCGAAAGCAGTAGGCCGGTGATTGAGGCTGAGTTGCGTCCGAACGACATTCGCGACTACGTCAAAAGCCTCAAAGCATCTTCGGTTCATTGGTTCCGCACGTTCTACCCATCGATGTCTGACGATTTGACGTCGAAAGAAATTGAATGGATTCAACGTCTGAATCGGTTAGGTATGGCGTATTTTCGCCCACTATTAATGGCGATTCTAAAGAATTTTGAAGATCCGTGCCAGCGTATTGGTATCTTCAAGGAGATAGAACGGTTTGTCTTCGTTTTGTTTCGGTTAACCCAAGCCCGTTCGAATTATCGCAGTTCGGAGTTCAGCAATGCTGTCCGCGCAATAGACCGTGGCGAGTTAGGTTTGACGGAACTAAAGGAGCGACTGCGACGCCGGATGAGTTACGCGTTCACGGATGATGGTCATTTTGCACACGACGACTTTTATCTGTTGCTTCAGAAGAAGTTCGAGAACGGTCAGGGCTACTATGGCTGGTCCGGCTTGCGCTATTTCCTCTACGAGTACGAACTGGAGTTGCTGCCTAGCGGTCGCCCTAAGAAAGTCTACTGGTCGGATTTGCTCAAGACACCGAATGACAAAATTTCCATTGAGCACGTTTATCCGCAAACCGAGACGGCGGCGTGGCGGTTGACCTTCGAAAGTATCCGTGAGCAAGAGAGGGTGAAGTACTGCAATAGCCTTGGTAACCTGTTACTCCTTTCTCTTGCGATTAACGCTTCGTTGCAGAATGACGAATTCGCTGAAAAAAAGAACCCCAAATTAAACCGTGATGGCACTAAAGCTCGTAACGGTTATGCAGATGGGTCGCATTCGGAAATCGAAGTCTCCCGTTGCGAAACTTGGGGACCCAATGAGATTCTTGAGCGAGGCATTCGGCTGATTAGATTCATGGAGAAGCGCTGGGATATCCGTTTCGCAGATGACCAGGTACGGGAAGCACTACTGTTTATCGGAAGTAATAATGGCGAAGAACCCGATGGACAGGATTTAGAATCAGATTCATAGGCAAAACGCCGAAGCACTACATATTGAGAATCTACAAGAGTTCTAATAGTTGCCCATGCATGCGAACTTACCATCTAAGCTCGAAATGCTTCTGGCCTAAGGATAAATTGTAGCTAGCTGAATAATTGATGGAGAAATTAACTTGAACTTACTAACGGGCACCTTCGAAAAAAGGCTTAGAAAAAGTATTTCGTTTGCATGGCAAATTTTCAGGGAAAAAACAGGCGCCAAGCTGTTACCAATCAACAAAGAAGCATCAATGCAGCTTCATTACACCTATATCTTGCAACAGGTGATTCCTCTTATTTGTTTTCATGAGGATGAAAATGTGAAATTCGAATTGGAGACAGGTGTGAGGGTTAATGACAATTACCGTGTAATTGATCTGGTATTGAAAGGAAAGAACTCTCACGGTCTTTACCACAATGTTGCTGTTGAGATGAAGTGCTATCGGCAAAAAACTTCGTCAGGTGGGCAGCGTGAAGCATCAGATATTTTCATGAAAGACGTCTATGGCGATCTACACTTACTTGAAGAGTATTGCAATTATGGAGAGTTTGATCGAGGTGTTTCTCTCGTCATGAATGATTTTATAAGGCATGTGCATCCCAAGCAAAAGAGTGGGAAGTGTTGGGACTATGACATTTCACATGGTACTAAAGTAGGAGATATACACCTGGAGACTCCGATAGGCGGAAAAAAGATCGATATTAGACTTGAAAAATCATATGAATTCAATTGGGTTCAATGTGGTCAATTTTGGTTTCTGGAGATTGAAGGACATTAGAATTTCCTGAGTTTATCGATTCGTATTGATAACATGTTGATTTAGTTATATTCGTTACAAATAATACTGCATTTCGAACCCCTGCAATTTTTCGGTAAATTCTGCTGTTATTTCAACTCGAGTGGTTGCTTGTCCCAATCAAGCCCAATCATCCGACAGATATTCTACGCAAACAAAATTTATGAAACAAAACCAAACTAATCGAGAAGTAATTTCACAAGCAATTGAATTGGCGGCTGAAATGGGACCGCAGCAGACCGATGGAGAGTGGTTGGAGAAACTTATTGAAGACACGGCAGAATTGATTAAGGACTGGGATATAGCGAAATGCCAGCCGTGGGCAAACTGGGACGACCGCAAGCGCCACTTTCCAGAATCGACTGAAAAGGACTTGGGCATTGATCTAGTGGCAGTCCGTCGTAGCGACGGTGAATTCATAGCTATTCAGAGTAAATCTCGTCAGCTAGACGAATCAAACAGTGGGAGTTCGATTAGCTTTGATGAATTAAGTACTTTTATTGGATTGTCCGCGACGGATTTTTGGGCTGAACGCTGGGTTGTCACAAATGGGAACTGTCGATTTGGTGACAACCTAAAACATGTTAGCTCAATGACTGACAAACCAATCAAACTAGTCAACATCGTAAATGATCTTTTGCAACAACAAACTCCATATACAGTCGAAGTATGCGCTCATTGTGAGCCTCACACTGAAGGAGAAGAATTTGCGAAACAAACAAAAACCTGTATGCAGTCAGAGGCTATCGACACGAGCGTACGCCTGCTTAGGAAACATGCTCAGTCAAAAAGTGGAGGCCTTCCGGTTGGTCAGGCACGTGGCAAGATTATTCTTCCATGCGGCACAGGAAAAACTCGAATTTCATTACGCATAATTGAGCAATTGACACCTCAAGGGGGCTTGTCAATTGTTATGTGTCCCTCAATCGCACTTGTTGCTCAAATCAGGAGTGAGTATCTACAGAATGCTGAAGTTAGTATTCGTGCACTTGCTGTATGCTCAGATAAAACTGCAGGATACGACCCCCAAAAAGAAAGTTCTCGGAATACGGCAAAAGATCCTACATTGGACAACAGCAACGTCAGTGCGTCGGATGTAAAAGGTAAAGTTACGACAGATTCATATGAAATTGCACAGTGGATCAAGCAAGGAATTGGTACAAATCAAGTTAGCGTAGTTTTCGGAACTTATCAAAGTGGAAGAGCGATTGCAAATTCACTCGAAAAATGTGGTGAATCGATTGACGTTCTTGTGGCGGATGAAGCACATAGGACAGCCGGAATAAGACGGAAACGACGGACTATTAGTGCAAAACTTACAGAAGAGGAAGAACGTATTCGTGACTTCACGCTGTGCCACGACAACAAAGCCTTTCCAGCTAAATTTCGAATTTATCAAACGGCAACTCCTCGCATATTTGACACTAGTAAAGTTACAGCTGATAAAGAAAGCGCTTGGATTGTCCGAACGATGGATGATGAAAACATATTTGGTGTTGAACTTTATCGCAAGAGTTATGTAGAGGCTGTTGAAAACGGTTGGCTATCTGACTATCGAATTATTGCGCTGGGTACTAATGACCCGACTACTTACAAAGCTGCCTATAAGCTAGCTATAAGCACACAAAGTAAAGGTCGACGCCGCCTAACTTCCGCTGACTACCTCCGAGGACTTGCATTCACCTTGGCCATGGGTGGCGCCACCCAGAATCAAAAAGAGGATGATGTTCACATTCAATCTTGCATTGCATTTATGAATACGGTAGACAAATCAAAGAATATGGCGGAAGACCTGCAAACAGATGTAGTGCGAAATTGGCTTCAGAATTGGATGGACGAAAATCAGAGTGGGAAGCAGGCATTGCAGTTCTCACTTGAGCATCTTGATGCTACTAGCAATGTAGTGGCACGAAAAAATGCAATACGTCGTCTAGGAGAAGCTCACCCAGACAAACCGTATGGAATAATTAATGTCGGCATTTTCGGGGAAGGAACTGACTCTCCGTCATTAAATGCGGTAGCCTTTCTTGAATCTAGGAGGAGTCCAGTTGATGTCGTACAGGCAGTAGGTCGTGCAATGCGAACCGCTCCAGGTAAGCAATTTGGCTACATTATTTGTCCTATTCTTATCCCACCAAATGTAGTTCCGGAAGATTGGATAAGCTCCAGTGCTCCTGAGGAAGGTTGGCAGGAATTGGGACAGATATTGCGAGCTCTACGTGCTCATGACAGTCGTATTGAAGATGAACTGACTGAATTGATGCAACTCTATCTCCCAGCATCGCCAGAGGAGATACACACCATTATCGCGATCGCTGAGCACGAAAAGAAACGAATCAAATACCGCTTGCATGTTGGAGCGCCGGGTGATTCACAAATCGCGGTGGAACGCGTGTTGACGGGTCAAACTACAGTAGATGAAGAATTTCTGCCGATTTCAGAAGTGAATTCGTTACCAAAACCCTCTGGAGTACAGACTGCCATCCTTGAACCAACATTGGTTGTTGCAGGCAAGAGTAATGAAGACAAGAGTATCGAAGTAAGAATGGATAGTGTCGCAAGAGACAAACCCTCATCTGATGGTATGCCGGGTAAAGTAGACATGGATAAAACCAAGAAGAAAGCCAGGGATATGATCAACAAAGGCACCGGTACGCGATTACCAACTGGAGAAAAGAAGGAAAAAAGGAAACGCAGGACTCACCAGGAAATTGTAGAAGATTCCGCCCAGCAAATGCTAAAGATGACTCGTCTTGATAAATTTGGGGATTCCATTAAGATGAATTTACTGTCGAAATCGGGACTGATTCACAACCGAATAGTCAGAGACCTCAACATTTTGGAAGACAGCATCAAGGAAGCTGCCCTGCATCTGCGGGGAGACGAACTTGCGCCGACATTAAACCGACACTTCGGGTTGACAAACTTAAAATCAGCGGCACAAAAAAAGCAGGCCGATGGTGTCACAATTTCCTCATTATTGATGATGAACGCAGCGATGCTACATCAGCGAATCGCGCATGGTCACTGGTTAAGTGGAGTTAGCGATTTATCTTCCATAAAGAACGATGTCAATGTGGTAACAAAATTGCGCCGGGAGTGGGAACGGATAATGCGGCATGATTTTCGGCCAGTTTTAGAGCCAGCAGTTGGAATCATCGAAACAGTAGAGGATACTGGGAAACTAGCGGGAATGGAGCGAGCACTTCGTCATATTGCATCTGAGGCAGAACGAATAGCCGAGACCTACGCTGATATGGGTGCTGACCACGCAGGTCCACTGTTTAACCGAGTAATGGGCAATCAGGCTAGCGATGGAGCTTACTTCACTAGACCCACTGCAGCATCCATAGCTGCGCGTCTGACACTTGATGCTTATGGTAATGTCGATTGGACCGATTCAAATGTTTGGCGAAATTGTAAGATTGTTGATCTTGCTTGCGGCAGTGGGACATTGCTGGCTGCTATCTTGACTCAAATGAAACACCGTGCAAGGGAAAAGAAAGTTGACGAATTTGAGATTGCTGGTCTTCAGAAAATTGCAGTTGAAGACAGCATCAAAGGGCTCGATATCAATCCGGTTTCACTACAGTTAGCTGCATCGCAACTGACCGCGGGAAATCAAGATATTCGCTATCGGTCAATGGGATTACATCTGATGCCTTACGGTCCTTCAAAAGACAATACTGCTGTCGTGTCAGCTGGCACACTGGAGTTACTGGGACAAAAGGCAATAGTACCCAGAGTTGGAGAAGTCAACCTTTCGGACGAACAAATCGAATCGCAACACATTTGGGAGGTAAATCGGGACGCAGAATTGGAAGATGCAGTGGATGCTGTCAGCAATGCTCAAATCGTAATCATGAACCCACCTTTTACTAACCGAACGAGTATGGGTGAAAAATTTCCAAAAGGCGTTCAAAAGCAGTTGCGTTCTCGAGCAGACGCTATGGAAAATGTTTTGGTGGATAACGATTCACAGATGGAAAAATTTGTAGATAAGAACTCCATTGGGCCGCTTTTCGTGGCATTAGCTGATAGGTGCCTCGATAAATTCAATGGAATTTTAACGATGGTAATTCCGACTACTGCACTCTCAGCGCCATCTGGACTACACGAAAGGGTGTTGTTGGCTCAACGGTACCACATTCACAGTATTGTTACCTGTCATTTGCCAGGTCAAATAAACATGAGTCAAAATACCAATATCAATGAGAGTATTGTCATTGCTAAGAGAACTACAAAAAACGATTCAACTCCAACCAGGATCGTTAATCTCGACCGTTTTCCAATCGATGAAAAAGAAGTTACCGACTTACACAATTGTATTCTTCATTGTGGTGTAGGTGCTATTGCTAATGGTTGGGGAGAAATTTCGGAATGGCCTGCTGAGCGGATTAATGTCGGCGACTGGTCTGCAGCAATATGGCGCTCGCCAAAATTGGCTGAAGTAGCCGCGAGGTTTGCGAATGAATATAAATTGAAATCAATCTCCGAATCTGGATTCTCACCTGCAGCAACTGGTCGAACGCTGCGTGGGTCTTATCAACATGTGGATGCTGGGACCTCAGGTAGTTTTCCAATATTAAAGTCTAAAGGCGCAGAAGGCCAAACATTTATCGAGAGTCGGCCAGATGAATTTTGGATGCCTAAACCCAAAATTGAGCAAGAGGAAAATGAATACTTATATGGCCTGAACAAATCAACTCCTGAAAATGACAAGATCTTGGAAAAGGCCAGTCATCTTTTGGTCACAGCTGGGCAAGACAATAGCACAGCGAGATTAACTGCCACAGCGAGTGATGAAAAATATGTCGGCAATGGTTGGATTCCGGTCGAAGGTTTGACAGCCGATGAAGCAAAAGCATTAGCAGTCTTCATCAATTCAACAATTGGCCGTCTGCAACTTATGCGTTATCCTGGGAAAAAATTGTCGTTCCCAACATACAGTACAACTGAAGTTGGAAACCTTAAGATTCCCGATATCAGAAATGATCGCATCCGACGTTTATTGCTAAACTGTTGGGAACTAACAAAGGATTTGAAGGTACCTCAATTTCGAGATGGTGAATGTGAAGTACGTCAGCTATGGGATGAAGCGGTTGCTACCGTACTAAATTTGGACTTACAAGAATTGGCAAATTTGCGAACACTGTTAAATGACGAGCCGCACGTACGAGGTCGAGGTTATAACCAATTCACTGATGAATCTGAGTAGTTTTCGTATAAATGAATATGAGCGGTGCTGGGGTTAACCGAAAGTTCTTGAATTTTCCGTCAATGTCAGCTTCCTAACGGTTTTCTTGTGAACGGCGAACTGAATCCCATAGTGTAATCTACGGGGTTAGTGATTTCTTTATGCATTTAATCATTGCACCCATAGATGATGGCGGCATTCCAGTCTGTCGTTTATACGATGATGATTGGAGTCCTGTAGAGTGACTACGCCTATTCGCGACCCGATTTTCATCAACCACGCAAATCCGGAGGACAATACATTTGCTATATGGTTGAGTTTGCGACTGACCGCGGCCGGATACGAAGTTTAGGCAGACGTGTTTAGATTGCGGGGTGACCAAGACTGGCAACGACAACTGGAAGACGTACTTCGCACTACATTTGACAATATCTCCGCTATCTATGAGGGGTTCTATTGAAATCCGACACCAATCTCGTCCACTGGCTGGAAACCAATGACTTCTTGCTCGAAAATTCTCAAAACAATACGATTCGAACGAATTTGAAGCTGATGCGGTCGCAAAAAGACTGTTTCCGCGGATCTCGTCTCGATCAGATTGTGCATGCCTGTTGGCCACCTGTCGAGATTCTGCACCCATGGCCGAATACTCGGTTTGCCGTCAATCACTCAAGGTAGGAGCCGTATGCGTTAACGCGCACGTACGGATCTGTGCGGGGGGAGTGTGGCAACATGCTTCCCTACCGCGACTCCTTTCGCGCCCACCAAGACACAACATGAATCGAAATCCCCAGTACATTAAGCACAGTCGAATCTGTCGGAGTAGTGATTGTGGGCTACCCTTTCGTAGGTTGCAACGGACTGCGAATACGCATGACGTAATGCATAATGCTATCTATAATTGAGAAGTCGTGAATTCCATGAGAGCGAAACGAAGGGGTGATTGTCAGCTTTGCAAACAAGAAAACGAAGGTCTTTTACGACGGCATGCGCGTTGCAGCGTACTCTGGTTTCGCACGAACTGCTTCACGCAAACTGGATCAATTGGATTCCGCGATCAGTATTAACGACCTCGATAGGCCAGGTAATCATCTTAAGTTACTCAAAGGGAATCGTAAAGGACAATGGAGCATTCGCATTAATGATCAGTGGAGGCTTTGTTTCAGGTGGTCCGAAGACAGCTCAGGGCCGACGGATGTTGAAATTGTGGACTATCATTAGAATTGAGGAAGCTTGCTATGCGTGAACCCATCCATCCCGGCGAGACGTTGCGAGAGGACCTTGACGAGCTCGGTATGAGTGCGGCCGAATTGGCGCGTCAGATTGAGGTTCCAGTGAACCGCATCACTGAGATTCTCAACGGTCGGCGTTCTATTACCGGTGATACGGCTTTGAGATTAGGACGATACTTTGGAACTTCTGGAGAGTTTTGGCTCAACCTCCAAAAACTCTACGAATTGCGTTTGGCACAGGAAAAAATTGGAGCAGAAATTATCCAGTTGCCGACGCTTGATGCGAGTAAGGGTCTGCGTGCGGCAAATTGAAAGTGAGACACACCCCTAGCGATTCAAAATACTTGTAATCTCAAACAGGAACCCCTATGCCTTTAGAAGCAGGCGAATTTCGAATTTAAATTTGAGGATTGTAGAGGTTCTGATATGTTGCGACCGTACCCACCAGTTCTTCAAGTTTGCTACTAATTGAAGAGTCAACTATTCAATCATCCGTCGTATTTTTGATTTCTGGATTCTGATCACTTGAAGTTTCCTGATATGTTAGGAATACTATATAATAGATAACTAATATATAGTAGAAAGAACATCAAGTCTTTTGAAACGAGATGCATTGCGAGATCGGGCTTTGGAATTAGTTCGTAGCGGTGAGATACTGCGGGCTAAAGACTTTTATGCTGCAGGTGTGCCGCATACGTATCTGCGGCGGCTTCAGGATGAGGGCGTGATATTGCGAATAGGACGCGGTATCTATCAATACACAGAAGCAGAAATTACCGCTTCACACAGTCTGGCAATGGTGTCGAAAGTGATTCCACACGGTGTAATCTGCCTTCTGTCAGCACTCCAGTTCCACGTGTTGACCACTCAACTGCCACACCAGGTTTGGGTGTTTATTGAACATGGCAGATGGACTCCTCTGAGTTCACCCGTGTCGTTGCGGGTCATTCGTTCCAGTTCTGAATCACTTTCGGCAGGTTTGGAGCGCCATAGGATCGAAGGGGTATCGGTGCCAATTACAATTCCAGCCAAAACGGTTGCCGATTGTTTCAAGCATCGAAACAAGGTGGGGACTGATGTTGCGATTGAAGCACTGAAGGAATGTCTATCTCGTAAACAAGCCACTGTCGACGAAATCTGGCGGTTCGCGGAAATCAATCGGGTAGCCAGTGTTATGAGACCGTATTTCGAAGCCATCGTATGAAAGGTTCAAACAAGAACGATAGTGAGTGGGTTGTTAGGAACCAACTAGTGTAGTGTCCTAAATATAACATTAATTATAAGCATCATCTGTAGTACAATTAGCATACACCAACTTGGAGGCGGATGTATGCGTGTCGCGTCAGTCATCGAACTATCGGAACAAGAGTGCAGGGAATTAAAGCGTCTTTGCTCGTCGCGCAGTATTTCAGTCGGATTTCATCAGCGCGTTCGTATTGTGCTTTTGTCATCGGAGGGGAAAACCAACAAACAGATTGCTGCTGAGCTGGGACTATCCCAACCCACCGTCAGTCAGTGGCGCAATCGATTTGCCGAGGAAAGGATGGAGGGCATCAGGAAAGAACGTCCTCGGGGCGGCAATCATGGCGGAAAAAACACCCAGGCGCAGGATGAATTGCGCACCAGGATCATTGCTGCGACCACCCAGAGCACTCCTTCTGATGCGACGCACTGGTCCTGCCGCTCCATGGCAAGAGCCATGGGGACCACTCACAGTTTTGTCAACCGGGTGTGGCTTGCCAATGGCTTGAAGCCGCATTTGATCAAGACGTTCAAGCTCAGCAACGATCCACAGTTTGAACACAAGCTGGTGGATGTGGTGGGTTTGTATCTGGATCCGCCGGACAATGCGGTGGTGTTCAGTTTTGACGGGAAAAGCTCGATTCAGGCGCTGGATAGGACGCAGCCGGGACTGCCACTGAAAAAGGGGCGTTGCGGCACCGTGACCCATGATTACAAGCGTCATGGAACGACGTCGTTGTTTGCGGCACTGAACATCGCATCGGGGGAAGTGATCGGGCAATGCTATCGCCGGCATCGCCATCAGGAGGTGTTGAAGTTTTTCAAGGCGGTGGAAAAGACAGTCGACAAGGGGCTTGAGATTCATATCATCCTGGACAATTACAGCACTCATAAGCACAAAGATGTGTTGCAATGGATTGACAGGAAAAAGCGGGTTTATCTGCACTTCATACCGACGGGTTCTTCTTGGTTGAATTTGGTTGAGCGGTTTTTTTCGAAGCTGACGGAAAAGCAGATCCGTCGCGGGGTGTTCACCTCAGTTGCGCATTTGGAAGAGTGCCTGAAAAACTACTTGGACACCTACAATGAGAATCCCAGACTGTTGGTCTGGACGAAGTCTGTAAAGCAGATCACCGATAAAGTAGCGAGAGGCCGAAACGCTCTTGCTACCAATATTAATTAAAAGATTATTTAGGACACCACACTAGTTCGATTGGCTAACGATTCCAGCAAAGATGTCCAGTCGACAATGATTCACTGTGCGAATGAGCGGTTTCTAAATCGGAGCGGCGTTTCAACTCACGAAATATGCTGATACCGACAGACATTCCGCTGGCTTTGCCACGGGAGTTCGCAGACGATCCACTGAAGCGCACGCAGTAGCAAGGATTTCTGCGGAAATCAGAAGACGGCTCTGTGCCTGATTCGCTAGAACAGCTGCAACAGCAATTGGGTCAATTCATGTTGCCGCCTGTCAGATCAATCGTTGCAAATAAAAACTCCGATTAGGTTTGGGAACCTGGGGAGGTGTGGAGGTTAAATTAACGCGTTATTGGATAGTCGACAGGGTTCAAATACACTCAGACCAGGCCCACCAGATACTATCTCCTACTGCATAAGCTATATGTTGCTTCAAACCAATTTATCGAGGCAAAAGAAATTTGTGTCAGAACAAAATGACCCCGCCATAGTCGAAATAAGGTGAGTAAGATGTATTGGCGGCAAGCGAATTACGGGTTAGCTGTTCCAAGATGGCATTAGTGCTATGGATGATAACGATCTAGTGCTCAATCGACAAGTATGTGGTAGCAAACAATAGAACTACTGTGTTGTCTTTTGTGACGGTCGGACTTTGAATAGAAAATTGAAGATTGCAAAGGTTCGGATACGATTCGACCGTGCCCGCTAATCAATTTCATGAAAGTTAAGCTACATAGGTAAATGTGTGATATTGACTATAACCCATGGTTCAAATTTTTGCGACCAACGAATGTGTAGGTGAACTAAGGCACAAATTCGAACAGGAAGACATTTGGGGTTAAAATAATTACAGATGTAGATTGATCGTTCCTGTAACTTTTAGAATTTTGCTGCATCCAACCAGACCAATATTTATCTGTAGCAAGTAGTCAAAACGAACCCACTTGCTCGTCATTGATTATTTTTTTTGCCATGACTATATGGGAAATAACGATACCAGAAACGACTGATCGTGCAGTCCGGGACTTTCTTGATCGCAATGGTGAAGGTGCTCAGAATCTGTCCGAATTTGTTAATGCCGCTGTGCGCCGCCGGGTTTTTGAATTAACAGTTTCAAAAATCAAAGAAAGAAATGCTAATTTTGATCAGAACGAAATTCAGGCATTGATTGACGAGGAGGTTCGCACCGTCAGTGAGACTCGTTCTTGATACGAACATCCTCATCAGTGCCTTAATCACTATGGGAACTTCGCCTGACAGTTTGTATCAAGCGTGGTTGAACGGTGAGATAGAAGTTGTAACCACAAATGTGCAGATTGCTGAACTCAGGCGCGTATTGGCACGACCTAAACTGAAAAGGTTTATACGTGCCGAGGAAGTGGCCACAATGCTTCAACACATTGACGGATATGCTCATATACTTGCTGATGTTCCGGAAGTAGAAATATCTTCCGACCCTGATGACAATCCAATTGTGGCTGCTGCTATAGCTGGAAATGTTGATATGATCGTGTCTGGTGACAAAAAACACATGCTTGTACTCGGCGAGGTTCAGGGAATACCGGTTATGAACGCTCGTGATGCGGCGAAGAAACTCACTTAAAACAGCTAAAACATAAAATTCAATTCGATAGAAATTGTCGCTCAATCGTGGTGGTAAAATCTGACATTCCTTCAATTGCAAGGGGTGAGCGGCTGGCCTTCAAATTTTCTGTTGCAATTAGACTTCGTGTTTTGAAGTAGAGTTTCGCAGAGGTTCGAATAATTTCCTTTAGTGCCCTCCGAAGCCAATGAAATCTGGTTTCATCATCATTGATGATGCCACACCCCAAAATCGAATACAGTAAATTGGGATTATCCTGGCGCATACAAGGTGCGCATCCAAACCAAATCCTATAATCTATCGTTGGCAGATTACTATGCTGGCTTGACTATCGGAGCGTCAAAATGAAAACTATTGCCAAATCGGAACCTGACAGGTTGATGACACTTGATCAGGCGGTTTGGGTGGATCCTGTACGGATGAGTGGCACTCCCTGCTTCCGCGGCAGTCGTCTTCCTGTCCAGCAGTTGTTTGATTGGCTTGCAGACGGAGTATCACTTGACGAATTCGTCCGCGAATTTCAGATTGATCGGGAAGCTGTTGTTACAGTGCTACGCTATGCCGGCAGTTCTATTTGTGCCAGTCCTGCTTCTTTGCCAGATGATCAGCGACCGGACGTTAGTGCCTGACTGCGTATGAAGGTACTTCTCGATCAGGGAGTATCTCATCGTCTGAGACATCCTCTGCAAGAAGCACTCAATCGTGTGCCAGTGGAGTGACCTAGACTCTCCATTACAATCCTTAGTTCCACATTGACATTCGCTAGAATGGGAACGGCTTGAATTACCACTATCATTTACCAAGAATTCAACATGAACAAAAATTAATGCGATTAAATCTGTGCAATGTTAGAATTTCAACATCAAACCTCACCTGTTCTAATTTCGGTCACTGGAGAATTGCATGGTTAAACCTAGACTCCCACTGCCATCTTGCAGAACTTTACTCGCCAATAGTCTGGCTGCGCTTCTCATCATTGCAAGTTGGGTGGTTTATGCCGAGTCGCCACAGCCGGTACACGGACTTGCGATGCACGGTGAGTTGAAATACGGCCCCGATTTTCAGCACTTTGATTATGTGAACCCCAATGCCCCGAAAGGTGGCATGCTTCGAACCGCTGCACGAGGTACGTTTGACAGCTTCCATGGACATATACCCAAGGGTAACGCAGTGTCCACGCGATCAATTGAAACTTTACTGACCACCAGTGATGATGAAGCATTTTCCGAGTATGGTTTGATCGCAGAGTCGTTGGAGGTTCCAGAGGACCGTTCCTGGGTAATTTTCAACATCCGGCCAGAAGCCCGTTGGCATGATGATGAGCCAATTACTGCAGATGATGTCGTTTGGTCTTTCGAGACGTTGACAACTCAAGGCAGGGATTTTTTCCGTCGGTATTACGCCAGCGTGGCCAAGGTGGAAAAACTGGCTGACCGACGCGTTAAATTCACTTTTGACGAAGAAGAAAATCGGGAAATGCCCCTGATTGTTGGACAAATGCCAATTTTGCCAAAACACTATTGGGAATCTAGGGACTTTGCAAGCACGACGTTGGAGCCACCGCTCGGCAGCGGACCTTACCGTGTTAAGGACTTTGAAGCTGGACGTTTTGTGGTTTACGAACGGGTTGAGGGCTATTGGGGCGCTGATCTGCCTGTAAATCGCGGTTTGTACAACTTCGATATCGAGCGCATTGATTTTTATCTGGACGATACTGCAATTCGATTGGCATTGAAAGCACAAGATATTGATTTTCGGAGTGAAAACCAGGCAAAAGCATGGGCATCGGATTACAACGTTCCTTCAGTTGAGAAAGGGTTCCTGAAGAAAGAGTCGATTCGACACCGTTTACCTACGGGGATGCAGGCATTTATTTTCAATACACGACTTCCTAAATTTTCCGATCCAAGGGTCCGCAAAGCTCTTGGATATGCATTTGATTTTGAATGGACCAATAAGCAGCTGTTTTACAGTCAGTACACCCGGACGGAGAGTTATTTTTCAAATTCCGAGTTGGCGGCAACGGGAGTCCCTGAGGGAGAAGAACTCGAAATTCTCAGCAAATATCAGGATAGGCTGCCCCACGAAGTCTTTGATGAGCCTTATCGTCCACCTTCAACCGATGGAAGTGGACATGCCCGCCGCAATTTGCGTACCGCTTTGAACCTGTTGGCTGACGCAGGATGGACCGTTGAGGACCTGAAGCTGGTGAACAGTGAGACTGGAGAACAGATGAAGTTTGAAATTCTGCTCGTAAGCCAGGCATTTGAACGGATTGTTCTACCGTTTACCCGTAATCTGTCACGGCTCGGAATTGATGCCAAGGTGCGTTTGGTCGATCAGAGCCAATATATCAACCGAATCAGGGCCTTTGACTTCGATATGATTATCAGCGGCTGGGGCCAGTCAGACTCTCCGGGCAACGAGCAACGCTCTTTTTGGGGCTCATATACTGCGGATGTGCCCGGTAGCAGGAATTTTGCAGGCATTAAAGATCCGGTAATCGATGAGATAATCGAATTGATTATTCAGGCACCTGATCGAGAATCATTAATTGCGCGGACGCGGGTACTCGATAGAGTACTGCGAGCAGGATATTACGTTATTCCAAACTGGCACATTCGAAGTGACAGAATTCTGTACTGGGACAAGTTTTCGCGCCCAGACACACCAACCAAATCCGGGGCGATGCCTGCTCGCTGGTGGTTTGACGAAGACAAAGCTAATGTTCTCGAAGCCAACCTGTCGGGAGCCTCTGACAGTTAGACCAAATGCAACTCAGCGCATGCGGTTTAGTGTTGTTCTTTTGATGAATCGGATGCAGCGAACCTGATGAAGCAGTAGTCATGACCACCTACATCATACGTCGGTTGTTACTGATGATCCCCACGCTTTTCGCGATCATGGTGATCAATTTTGTAGTCATTCATGTGGCTCCAGGTGGGCCTGTGGAGCAGGTGATTGCAACATTGAGCGGAGTAGGGGGTGACATTACTGAGCGAGTCACCCGAACGGGGACTGGTGAGGTTATCGATCAGCTTAGCGACCAACAGTTGGGCGTCGATACCGGTGCGATTTCTAGCAAATATCGCGGCGCGCAAGGATTGGATCCGGAGTTTATTGAGGAACTGGAGCAGCGCTTTGGGTTCGACAAACCATTGCACGTACGTTTTTTCCAGACCATGAAAAACTACCTGTTTTTCGATTTTGGAGAAAGCTTTTTCCGAGATCAAAGTGTAACCGATCTGGTGCTGGACAAGATGCCGGTATCCATCTCGCTGGGGCTTTGGACAACGTTTTTGGTTTACCTGATCTCAATTCCCTTGGGTGTCATCAAGGCCACTCGGGATGGTACACCATTCGATGGCTGGACGACTGTGGTTCTGATAATCGGAACCGCGATTCCCGGATTTTTGTTTGCAGTATTTCTTTTGGTCATTTTTGCCGGTGGAAGTTATCTGGATTGGTTTCCATTATCCGGATTGACATCCGACAATTGGGCTGAGCTGTCCTGGTTCGACAGAATTCTTGACTATTTCTGGCACATTACACTACCTGTCATTGCCATGGTTATTGGCGGGTTTGCCGGCCTCGCAATGCTGACAAAGAACTCCTTTCTTGATCAGATCAATCAGCAGTATGTATTGACTGCACGATCGAAGGGGCTTCCCGAGCGGCGAGTGCTTTACGGTCACGTGTTTCGCAATGCCATGCTTATTGTAATAGCCGGATTTCCTGGCGCATTTGTCGGGATACTGTTTACTGGATCGCTCCTGATCGAAATCATTTTCTCGCTTGACGGATTAGGGTTGCTGGGTTTTGAGGCTGCATTCAACAGGGATTATCCGGTCATGTTTGCAACACTGTACTTTTTTTCGCTGCTGGGTCTGCTGATGAACTTGCTTGGTGATTTGATGTACACAATTGTTGATCCTCGCATTGACTTCGAATCCCGGGAAACGTAGTATGGCAGAACTGCAGGATTCGTTGCAATCATCCAGATTTCTGGGAATGGAAGTTTCGCCTCTAACTCGTCGGCGAATTGACAGTTTCCGCGCGAATCGGCGAGGTTACTGGTCTTTGTGGATTTTCATTTTTCTGTTTGTCATTTCGCTATTTTCTGAATTCGTTGCCAACGACAAGCCCTATCTGATTAGCTATGCAGGTGAGTTCTATTACCCCATTCTTCAGTCGTATCCGGAAACGGTATTTGGCGGTGAATTTTCTACTGAAGCGGACTATAAGGATCCATACGTCGGTGAACTGATCGAAGAGGATGGTTGGATGCTGTGGCCACTCGTTTCTTACAATCACCGAACGGTCGCCTGGGACTTGCCATCGCCGGCGCCATCACCACCGGATGGTGAGCATTGGCTTGGTACGGATGATCAGGCACGGGATGTCGTAGCAAGGCTGCTGTATGGATTTCGAATATCAGTGCTGTTCGGATTCACACTGACAGTGATCAGTGCCATCATTGGAGTAGCCGCCGGTGCGGTTCAGGGCTTTTTCGGCGGGTGGGCCGATCTGCTTTTTCAGCGTTTCATTGAAGTGTGGGCTGGATTACCAACACTGTATCTGCTGATCATCCTGGCGAGCGTGGTAGAGCCGAACTTTTGGTGGTTACTGGGACTACTGCTGCTATTCTCCTGGATGGGATTTGTTGGTGTCGTTCGAGCAGAATTTTTGAGAGCTCGGAATTTCGACTACATCACTGCGGCACGCGCATTAGGTGTCTCGAACACACGAATCATGTTCAAACATGTGTTGCCGAATGCTTTGGTAGCCACGATTACATTCATGCCGTTCACATTGGCGGGTTCAGTGACAGTGCTCACTTCATTAGACTTTCTCGGAATAGGCCTACCGCCGGGTTCAGCTTCATTAGGCGAATTGCTGGCACAGGGTAAAGCAAACCTGCAGGCACCATGGTTAGGCTTGACCGGATTTTTTGTCATATTGATTATGCTTAGCCTGCTGATGTTTATCGGCGAAGCCATTCGCGACGCATTCGATCCCAGAAAATCGTTTGAATGAGAGAGAATTCAACTAGTCCGAATCAGTCCGCCTGTCTGGTACGGGTGAGCAATCTATCGGTATCGTTCAAAACGGTCGCCAGCGTTACCCATGCTGTAAAAAAAGTTTCGTTTGATATCCATCACGGCGAGACTGTAGCAATTGTTGGTGAAAGCGGTTCTGGAAAATCAGTTTCAGCACTATCAATCATTCAACTTTTGCCCTATCCAACTGCATACCATCCTAGCGGAAGCATCACCTATGACGGTGAGGAGCTTATAGGTGCTGAGCGCAATGTTCTTGAAACCTATCGAGGTGATAAGATTGGGATGATTTTTCAAGAGCCACAAACATCACTCAATCCTCTGCATACCATCTCCAAGCAAATCAGTGAGTCGCTGATTCTTCATCGCGGCATGAGCAAGACGGATGCCCGAGACCGGTCATTGGAGTTGCTTGAATTGGTCAAGATCCGTAATGCCAGACAGCGATTGGATGCTTATCCACATCAACTTTCGGGCGGACAGCGCCAGCGCGTGATGATTGCGATGGCGCTGGCAAATGAACCGGGATTGCTGATCGCTGACGAACCGACCACCGCGCTGGATGTCACCATTCAGGCGGAAATTCTGGAACTGCTGCTAGATATACAGCAGCAGTTGGGCATGTCGATGCTGCTCATCAGTCATGACCTGAATATTGTGCGCAAACTTGCCGATAGAATCTGCGTCATGCGGAACGGTAAATTCGTGGAGACAGGAACCAAGAATCAAATCTTTGACTCCCCTGAGCATGACTATACCAAGATGTTACTGGCGGCAGAGCCATCCGGTCGTGGAGGACAACCTGCCGAATCGGCATCAGTTGTTGCTGAGCTCGACTCATTGAGAGTCTGGTACCCGATTCGTAAGGGAGTGTTGCGAAAGGTGGTAGACTACGTCAAGGCAGTGGATGATGTCAACATTACCATTCGGGCCGGAGAAACCGTGGGTGTTGTAGGTGAATCGGGTTCTGGGAAAACCTCATTGGCATTGGCGATGTTGCGACTGATTTCAAGCCGCGGAAGTATTCGATTTCTGGGTAATGAAATTCAGGGCCGAACGACAAAAGAACTGCGAGATATGAGAAAAAGCATGCAGATAGTATTTCAGGACCCATACAGCAGTCTGAGTCCCAGAATGACAGTCGCCGATATTATCGCAGAGGGACTGAAAGTACATCATCGGGAGATGACAAAATCCGATCGTGATGATCGCGTTGTTGAAGTTCTAAGGGAAGTTGAACTGGATGTGGACACCCGGCATCGATATCCCCATGAATTTTCAGGTGGCCAGCGACAACGGATAGCGATTGCGAGGGCGATGATTCTAAAGCCCAGGTTTGTTGTATTGGACGAGCCGACATCTGCACTCGACCGATCAGTTCAGTCACAAATCATTGAATTATTGAGAAATCTTCAGGAAACCCACGCACTGGCTTATCTATTCATCAGTCACGACCTTTCGGTAGTGCGCGCAATGTCGAGTTCTGTGGTGGTTATGCAATTCGGGCGGGTTGTTGAACAGGGTGCAACAGAAAATATCTACAACAACCCGCAGGAACCGTACACGAGAGCACTGATCAGTGCTGCGATGGACCTTGAAACGAGCGATGTGGAATACGAGCATATCGACTGATTTCCTGCTCAGCCGGGTTACGAGGTATCGAAAAAATTTGGTGTACAATTGAATCTGATGAGTTAAATCGGGGTGGATCCCTGACGCCTCCGAGATAATTAATAAATAACGCAGGGAGGTTCATGTCGAACACTTGAGGAGGTAGTAGACTATGGATGACCAATTAGGAGCACTGATAGTAATATTTACTGAGTTTTACTATTGGCTTACGGTTGTCATCATGTTCTTGATTCACATTGGCTTCTGTATGTATGAAGTCGGCGCGTCTCGCCGAAAAAACCACATTCATACATTGATGAAGAACACAATGCTGATTCCGCTGGTGACAATTACATTTTTCTTTTTCGGCTGGTGGATTTATTTTGCCTTTCCCAACGGGCCTTGGATCACCGGTGGCATCGTTGAATCTCCGCATGCTGAGCCCTGGAGTCAGCTGATGGGAACCCATATGGGTGCAGGTGCTGATGGCTGGGAGCGCATTAACGGTGTGTTCTGGGCAGCATTTTTGCTCTTCTCATGGACAGCGGCTTCGATTGTGTCTGGTTCGGTAATTGAACGAATTCAATCGGGCGGATTCTGGATTTTGGCGGTGGCTATCGGGTCTGTATTCTGGATTATTGATGCTGCCTGGGGATGGCATTCTGGTGGCTGGATGGTTCAGTTGCTGGGTTATCACGATGCCTATGCGTCTGGAGTGATTCATGCAATTGCAGGTGGTTTCGCCTTGGGTGTGCTGTTTGTACTCGGTCCACGAATCGGCAAGTTTGCTGCAGATGGGACGCCTCGCAACATTAACCCAAGAAATCCGTGGTTGGTTGCAATCGGACTGTTTCTCATCTATACCGGATTCTGGGGTTTTTACGTTGCCTGTAATGTACCGATCTGGGATATTCAGGCAGGTGACGGTGAATTCTTCTCCGCGACCAACATCTATCTTGCCCCAACAACACTGAGTGCGATTACGCTTAACTTCCTGATGTCTCTGTCAGGCGGACTGTTGGCTGGATATTGGGTCTCAAAAGGTGATGCCTTTTGGACTTATTCATCAGGTCTCGCAGGTATTATCGCGGCATCTGCCGGAAACGACTTGTATCACCCAATCCAAGCCATGTTCATCGCAATCGTGGGCGTGATCTTCATGTACAAGATGCACTACTATGTTGAGCGTAGGTTCAAGATTGATGATGCAGTCGGTGCGGTTGCCGTTCACGGCTATGCCGGATTCTTCGGTGTGGTGGTTTGCGGTTTCATGCTCTGGGGTTATCCATCATCTCCCGACCCGAGTTTTGCGACGATCAATCCAATTGGACAGATTCTTGGTGCAATCATCATGTTTGGTGTGCTCGGATTCTTGCCAGGTTGGGTTATCGCCAAGATTTTGAATGGTCTGGGCATACTGCGGATTCCACCATCTGTTGAAATTGCTGGATTGGATACCGCAACGCAGGAATTGATGGATGCCGAAGAAGCGGCAATCATCGAAGCAGAAAACGCTGCCAAGAGCAGCTAACCTTATCATTGGAGGTACACTGATATGACCACAGGTGATTTTACGGACTGGGCAGGCACTATTGCTGAAATCGGTCCGGTTTATCCCTTTGTAGGGACTGAGTTCCTGTTAGTAATCGCTGGCGTCGTTTTCTGGGTTGCCTGGCACATAGCCCAGTTGCGTAGCGAGGCTAATCGCCTTAGGGAGGAGGACGACAAGTACAGCTAAATTGGCTGACAGGAACCGTCAGTTTTTGTGAACTGACGGTTTAACACAAGTAAAGAATCCCCTGTCAAGGATTGCTCGGCAGGGGATTCCTCTTTCAATAACGATTGCTCAATTCGCTAGAGATCGTTACTTCACAAGCGGGTTATTGGTGAGAAACTGTATCACCCAGTGGGGGTCGGTGTCACTTGGAAAGATGGGATAGTGAACCGCTTCAATTGATCCATCATTGGCAATTAATGTAACCCTCTTCATCAGCGTTTTCCCCTCAACTGAGAATGTCGGAATATTCAGCGCCGAAGCAAATTCAAGCTGATGATCGCTCAAAACCTGATAGGGTAAGCGGAGTCTTCCCACCATTTCAAATTGGTAATCCGTCGATTGGGTGCTGATGCCAAATACATTTGCTCCAAGTGTTTCAATTTCATCATGATGTTCCCGGTACGCCAGGCTTTGAGGGGTACACCCCCTAGCTCCTGGAATGTCATCCCATCCATCAGGAAGTGCAATGCCGGGTACTCCAGTCATTGGGTAACAGTAAAGCACCACTCTATTGATTATTGATGCGAGGTTTACCTTTTCCCGGGATGTTGACCTGAGTGGCAAGTCTGGAAGTTTCATATTGAGCAGATGATCACAAGCGCCGTCATCGATCGGAATGGGCAGATCATCTGGCAAAGATTCAAAACCGTCAGGCACTTTATTCATCGGAATCTAAAAATTAGTCAGGAAGGCTCAAGAGTAACTTGCAAGTGGTCGAATTTGTACTGATCAATCATGCAAATTGTAGAAACTGGAAACACGATACAGATCGCAATGAAAGCCATGCTTTCTGGTGTTCTGCATTCAACAGCCAATGACACTGGTGTAGCTTGTCGAACTCGGTCGGTGGAAACTCTAGTGCGATCTATGGATACCCTACTGATCGAATCAAAGAAATGGAATGCTGCTGTGTGGCACGACAATTATTGGCACGCCAAAGTTATTCTACGGTAACAGACTTGGCTAAATTTCTGGGGTTGTCGACGTCAGTACCCTTGATGATTGCAACGTGATAAGCGAGAAGTTGCAATGCAATTGCGTGAACGATGGGTGAAGTATAAGGACCCGCTCGAACGACCTCAAACACCTCAATCAGCTCATCACTTTTCATTTCAGTGCCAGAATCGGTAAACACATAGAGTTTTCCGCCCCGGGCTCTTACCTCCTGAATATTGGATTTGAGCTTGCTCAGCAGATGATTATTCGGCGCCACCGCTATGGTCGGCATTTTTTCATCAATTAATGCCAATGGTCCATGTTTTAACTCACCCGCGGGATAAGCATCTGCATGGATGTATGATATCTCCTTCAGCTTCAATGCGCCTTCTAGAGCAATTGGAAAATGGGTGCCGCGTCCCAGTAGCAGCACGTGATCTTTATTCGCGAAATTTTCTGCAAGTCTGGCAATCTGACTGTCCATTTGCAGCACTGCTTCAATTCGAGCAGGCAACGCACGAAGCTCATGAACAATTTCCGCCTCCTGCTCAGCAGTGAATCCTCTGCGTTTGGCAAGGGCGATCGTCAGCAGCATCAATGAAACCAGTTGAGCTGTAAATGCTTTAGTTGACGCAACAGAAATTTCAGGTCCGGCTTTTGTATGCAACACAAGGTCAGTCACCCGGGTAAGTGAACTTGCAGGTGAGTTGCAGATTGATAGGGAATACTTGTAACCCAAATTTGCCGCGTGTTCCTGAGCGGCGAGAGTATCGGCAGTTTCACCGGATTGAGAGAGGAGTACTACCAGACACTCATCCGGAACGAAAGGTTTTCGATATCGAAATTCGCTGGCGATTTCAGCTTCGCAAGGTATATTTAGTGATTCCAGCCAAATTTTACCGATCATACCAGCATAGTAACTGGTACCGCAGGCGAGGATGCGAACGGCTCTGACTTTCTCAAATATTGCAGGTGCCATATCTCCAAACGTAGCGATTTCATTGATCCGATCATCGGTGATTCGTTCAGAAAGGGTGTTCGCTACCACCGAGCCCTGTTCAAATATCTCCTTATGCATGTAATGAGAGTGATGAGCTAAATCAATCAATTCCGCCCGAATTGGAATTAATTGGTCTACTCGATGGACCTCATTTCCGTCCTTGTCAAAAATGACTGGCCCGGACGTCCTCGAAACAACTGCTGTTTCACCATTTTCCAGCACAATGATCGTCTTTGCAATTTTTGCTAGTGCGATGGCATCAGACGCAATGAAGACTTCATCGTTACCAAGACCGATTAGAAGCGGGCTGCCGCGCTTGGCAACCACTATTTTTTCAGGGTCTGCAACAGACAGCGCAGCGAAAGCAAATGAGCCTTCCAGTTTCGCCACTGTACCAGAGACTGCAGCATGAAGATCAAGTCCGCTGTTGATGCCACCTAGAATTTCGTGGACAATCACCTCGGTGTCAGTTTCGGAGTCGTAAACGACTCCATCGGTCTGGTGCTGATCCTTCAATACTTCGTAGTTTTCAATAATGCCATTGCAGACGACGGCAATTTCATCTCTACACGCGATAGGATGAGCATTTCGCTCTTCGGCTGCGCCATGTGTTGCCCAGCGCGTGTGTCCAATCCCAATTGATCCACTCAGTTGACTGCCGTTGCTTAGCGACTCGGCAAGTTTCTCAACTTTACCAACACATCGACGCCGGTCCAGGTCACCTTCAGGGTTTATGACTGCAATGCCCGAAGAATCGTATCCTCGATACTCCATTAACCGCATGCTGTTGACCAGGGTTGGTACAACATTGGAATTGGAAATTGCTCCAATTATTCCGCACATTTGCTGATTAATCTCCCCAGTTAACCTGCTGATTTTCCAGATATTCGGGACTTACGCCCATTTTTTGGTGCATGTCTGTTCTTGATTCTTCGAACTTCACCGCGCTCAACAACCAGTTCACCCGAGTTGACATTCCTTGAAATTGTCGAACCGGCACCGATAAACGCATATTCCTGAACTTCAAGCGGTGCAACCAGTGTGGAATTTGATCCGACAAACGCATGATCACCAATATATGTTTGATGTTTTCTTTTTCCATCGAAATTACAGGTTATTACACCGGCGCCAATATTTACATGATTTCCGATGTGTGCATCTCCAATGTAGGCAAGGTGATTGATTTTGGTATCTTCACCAATGATCGATGCCTTAATTTCGACATAATTTCCGACTCTGGAGTTCTTGCCGATGACTGTACCTGGACGAATTCGAGCAAATGGGCCAACGGTACAGCCTTCACTAATCTCAGCGCCTTCAACTGAAGAGAATGGTTTTATTTCCACCCCAGGCCCTAACTTGCTGTCTCGAACCACACAGTTTGATGCAATACTGACGTCGTCGTCCAGCGTCACATCACCTTCCAGTAGGACATTTGCATCAATACGGCAGTCTTTCCCGGCAGTGCAGTTTCCGCGCAGGTCGAATCTGGCGGGATCGACAACATGCACGCCTTCTTTCATGAGTTGTTCAGCGTTTCTCATTTGCAATGCTCGTTCGAGTTGAGCCTGGTCCAACCTGCTATTTACACCAACAGTTTCAAGCAAGTCATTAGCCTGACATAATGCAACAACGATACCTTCGGAAACCGCATGTTTGATAATGTCTGTCAAATAATACTCGCTTTGTGCGTTTTTGTTATCCAGCAATTTCAGCCAACGCGCTAGTAACTTCGCTTTAACAGCTAGAGGTCCAGCATTGACTTCCCTAATCTGCCGTTCCTCTGGTGCTGTATCTTTCTCTTCAACAATTCGCTGTAGCACACCCGCGTCATCGCGCTTGATACGTCCGTAGCCTGTCGGATTGTCGAGTTCTACTGTTAGTACGGATAGCGAGTGCGTGTTTGCCAGTTCAATGAGCCGACTTACAGTATTAGCTTGAACTAGAGGGATGTCACCGTACAGAACGCAAACCGTAGACTCAATGTCGATATGAGGGATGGCCTGTTGAACGGCGTGTCCGGTGCCAAGCGGTGCTGACTGCAGTACCCAGTTTATGCAGTTGTCAGGAACACTCTCCCGAATTTGGTGGCCGTTCTCCCCATACACGATATGAATTTTGTCGACACCTGCGTTTTTTACGCTGTTGACGATATACCGAATCATGGGTTGTCCACCCAATTCCTGAAGAGATTTTGGTCGATTGGAGTGCATCCGCACTCCCTGACCGCCTGCAAGAATGATGACTTCAGTCGATGTCAATCAGGACTCCAAGTCGCCAAAGGTTTGAACAATGACAAACACTCTGACCCGAGGTGATCTACGGCCGCTAACGAGCAGTTTTTCGAAGCTTCTCTACAGCCCGCAATTGCGCAACTGCTTGGACCAGTTCTGCTTTGGCTTTTGCCAACTCCATTTCCGAAGTTTTTTCCTGCAGGTCTCGTTCTGCCTGCTTTATGGCTTCCTGCGCTTTTGCTTCGTCAAGGTCAGCTGCGCGAAGAGCAGTATCGGAAAGGACTGTCACGACATGTGGCTGAATTTCGAGCAAGCCACCGGAAACGTAGAAAAACTGTTCTTCTCCATTTTCCTGCTGTACCCGGACTTCTCCGGGCTTTAGTCGAGTCAAAAGTGGTGCATGCTGGGGTGCAATTCCCACTTCACCCATTTCAGCGGGCGCATAGACCATAGTACCGCTCCCGGACCATATGGCCTCTTCTGCGCTGACTATTTCTACTGCGATTGTTGACATTTCTCTATCCAATCAATTTGTACTGACTGACTATGCAGCCTTCTGATGCGCTTCAACGACTTCTTCAATTGGACCGACCATGTAAAAAGCCTGTTCAGGAATTTGATCGTATTCACCATCAACAATGCCCTGGAAACCTTTGATGGTGTCTGCCAATGAAACGTACTTTCCAGCACTGCCAGTAAATGTTTCTGCAACGAAGAATGGTTGAGACAGGAAACGCTGAATTTTGCGTGCGCGCGAGACAGTCTGTTTATCCTCTTCGGACAACTCATCCATTCCCAAAATCGCAATGATGTCGCGAAGTTCCTTATACCGCTGCAAGGTCCCCTGTACTGCACGAGCTGTGTCATAGTGCTCCTGCCCGACAACCAATGGATCCAACTGTCGGCTGGTTGAGTCTAACGGATCAACCGCAGGGTATATTCCAAGTTCAGCAATCTGTCGAGACAGCACCAGCGTTGCATCAAGGTGAGCAAATGTGGTCGCTGGCGAAGGGTCGGTCAGGTCGTCTGCCGGGACATAGACAGCCTGGAACGAAGTAATCGAGCCGGTTCGAGTGGATGTAATGCGTTCCTGCAAGATACCCATTTCCGCTGCAAGAGTGGGCTGATAACCCACTGCAGATGGCATACGCCCAAGTAGTGCTGACACTTCCACGCCCGCTAATGTATAGCGATAGATGTTGTCGATAAAGAGTAGTACGTCGCGGCCTTCATCCCGAAAATATTCAGAAATGGTCAAACCTGCCAGACCTACCCGCAGACGGTTTCCAGGTGGTTCATTCATCTGACCATAAACGAGAGCCACTTTATTGAGGACATCGGCTTCTCGCATTTCGTGGTAGAAGTCATTGCCTTCACGGGTTCGCTCACCTACACCTGCGAACACGGAAAAACCGGCGTGTTCGATCGCAATGTTACGAATCAGTTCCATCAGTGTCACGGTCTTACCAACACCAGCACCGCCGAACAGTCCAATCTTACCACCCTTGGCGATCGGCATGATCAGGTCGATCACCTTAATTCCAGTTTCGAGAATTTCAACAGCGGTTGCCTGATCAGTGAAGCCAGGTGCCTTGCGGTGAATTGGCCAGTGGTTTTCAGATTCGACGGGTCCCGCCTCATCAACCGGTTCGCCGAGCACGTTCATAATTCTGCCGAGAGTCGGCTCACCAACTGGTACCAAAATGGGTTGACCAGTATTGGTTACCGACAGTCCGCGCTGCAAACCGTCGCTAGACCCCATCGCAATCGTACGCACAATACCGTCTCCCATCTGTTGCTGAACTTCCAGCGTTAAATCTGTCTGGTCAACTTTGAGTGCATCGTATACTTTTGGAACTTCCGCGCGTGGAAATTCCACATCAACGACGGCTCCGATAATTTCAACAATTTTCCCCTGTGTCATGATGTCCTCTTATTTACTGGGAATGAATCGTAATTTTTCTGCAAAATTCTAATGCATGTGCAACTGACTACACTGCAGCCGCACCGCCAACAATTTCAGAGATTTCCTGTGTAATGGCGGCCTGGCGCGCCTTGTTGTAAATCAGTTGCAATTCGTCAATCAGGTTGCCGGCATTATCCGTCGCAGACTTCATTGCGACCATTCTTGCAGATTGCTCGCACGCAATATTCTCAACGACAGCTTGGTAAATGATCGACTCGATGTAGCGGAGCATCAGTGCATCAACAACTACATGGGATTCAGGTTCATAAAGATAATCCCAATATTCCGGCAGTTTCTCTTCCAATTCTACGCCTTTGATCGGCAGGATCTGCTCAATTTGCGGGCTTTGAGTCATGGTATTGACAAAGCTGTTGCTAACCAGATAAAGACGGTCGATTTTTTCTTCTTCATAAGCATCTAGCATGACCTTGATTGCTCCGATCAGTTCGGAAATTTGCGGTGCATCCCCCAGGTGAGTCGCCTGGCACAGGATATTGCCTCCAAAACGCCGAAAAAAACCAAGCCCCTTGTTTCCAATGATGCCAAATTTAGTAGATACTCCCTTTTCATCCCACTCCGATATTGATTCCAATGCTGATCGAAACAGGTTGATGTTTAAACCACCGCACAGACCACGGTCAGAACTAATGATGATGTATCCAACTGATGATACCTCTCTTTCGATTGAGTAGACGTGCCTGTATTCCAGCCTGGCGAGTCTGACGTGAGCCATCACCCGTCTGACTGATTCAGCATAAGGTCGAGCGGCTCGCATTCGCTCCTGAGCGCGCCGCATTTTGCTGGCAGCGACCATTTCCATAGCCGAAGTAATCTTTTGAGTATTTTGAATACTTTTAATCTTCGTCCGAATTTCTTTAGCGCCAGCCATGTATCAAATCCGCTTGATCAGTTTCAGAATATCAGCCTTACCAGGAGCCGTTTTTCACAAAGTCGTCAAGTGCATTTTTCATTGATGCCGCGACCTCGTCGTTAAATTCAGGGTCATCGTTGATACTGGCAAGCAGGTCTGCGTAATTGGATCGCATATACGCCTGCATTGCCAGTTCGAATGGTACAACCTGTGGAACTTCCATGTTGTCTAAATACCCTTCGTTAGCAGCAAATAGAGAAAATGACATCTCGGCAACTGATAGCGGTTCATACTGAGGCTGCTTCATCATTTCGGTCACTCGCTGCCCCCGTTCGAGCTGTTTACGGGTTGCTTCATCAAGGTCTGATGCAAACTGAGAGAATGCCGCCAGCTCGCGATATTGAGCGAGTGCGAGTCTGATTCCCCCGCCGAGTTTCTTAACGATCGGTGTTTGAGCGGCGCCGCCAACCCGGGAAACCGAAAGACCCGCATTAATAGCTGGTCGGATATTGGCATTGAACAAATCACTTTCAAGGTAAATCTGACCGTCAGTTATTGAAATCACATTGGTCGGAACAAATGCGGACACATCACCTGCCTGTGTTTCAATAATGGGCAACGCTGTGAGCGATCCGGTTCTGCCCTTGACTTCCCCATTTGTGATACTTTCTACGTATTCAGGGTTAATTCTTGAAGCGCGCTCCAATAATCGTGAATGCAGATAAAACACATCCCCCGGATAGGCTTCACGACCCGGTGGTCGTCTGAGCAGCAAAGAAACCTGTCGATAAGCCCAGGCCTGCTTGGTTAGATCATCGAAGATAATCAGCGCGTCTTCGCCACGATCTCGAAAATACTCACCCATGGTGCAGCCGGAGTAGGGAGCGATGTACTGCATGGCAGCACTCTCTGCTGCAGAAGCCGACACTACGACGGTGTGTTCCATGGCGTCGTGCTCTTCAAGCTTTCGAACCACGTTCGCGATGCTCGAGACTTTTTGACCAATTGCCACGTAAATGCACTTAATACCGGTGCCTTTCTGATTGATGATCGTATCCAAAGCCACTGCGGTTTTACCGGTCTGCCGATCACCGATGATTAGTTCGCGCTGTCCGCGGCCGATTGGTACCATTGAATCAATTGCTTTGAGACCGGTCTGAACGGGTTCCGACACTGACTGCCGAGTAATCACGCCAGGTGCGACTTTTTCGATCGGTGCAGAACCCTTCGATTCAATCGGGCCTTTGCCATCCAGCGGCCGGCCAAGTGAGTCAACTACGCGTCCAAGCAAGCCTTCACCGATCGGTACTTCTAAAATTCGTCCGGTGCAGCGAACCGTATCGCCTTCGGTGATATGTTCATAGTCGCCAAGAATCACCGCTCCGACGGAATCTTGTTCAAGGTTCAGTGCAAGACCGAATGTATCACCTGGAAATTCCAACATCTCGCCTTGTAGTGCATCGGCCAATCCGTGAATTCGGACGATACCGTCCGTCAGCAATACGACAGTACCTTCGCTTCTCGCTTGTGGGGTTGCATCAAAGTCCGTAATCCGAGCCTTGATCAGCTCACTGATTTCGGACGGGTTTAATTGCATCGCCATTTGGTTCGTTCCTCTTTGTTCAATAATGGCAGTTCGCTCGATTCACTGAATTACACACCAAGTGAACTGGCGAGTTTATCCAGTCGGGCTCGAATGGAGCCGTCAATGACCCAGTCACCGGCACGTACCACAACGCCACCGATCAGATCTTTGTTGATCTTGCTTGTCAGCCGGACCTTTCGGCCCATTCGCTGTTGCAGTGCTTCGATCAATTGTGCCAGCTGCTCGCTATCCAATTCATAAGCAGCTTCAAGTTCCGCTTCGATCACGCCTTCATCCTCAGCTCTCAACGACTCGAACTGTCTGGCGATCAACGGTAGTGCAGACAGCCGGCGGTAATGACTCAGGATTTTGATAAAGTTCTGGGCCTGCTCGTCCAGATGCTTACCGGTGATTTCTAGTACCACACTCAACACCTGCTCGCGCGTAATTCTCGGATCGCTGACCAGAGAATTGAAGTCCGGATGTTCGGCTATCTCCGACAGCATCTCTAATTGATTGCTCCAGTCTTCAAATCGTCCGGTTTCTTTGGCCAGTTCAAAGACAGCCTGTGCGTAGGGTCGTGCGATGCTGGAAAGATCACTCATTTTGAATCAGGTCGGTTTTCAAAGATTACCAGCAAGGTCAGAGAGCATTTGCTCATGTGCTTTGGCATCTACTTCTTGAGACAGAATCTGTTCCGCCCCGGCAATCGCGAGTGTAGCGACCTGAACCCGCAACTGTTCTCTGGCCCGATTGGTTTCCATTTCGACTTCACCGCGTGCGGCTGTAATAATACGCTCACCTTCAGTGCGCGCTTCGTTCTTGGCTTCGGCTACAACTTCGGCCCCGCGCTTTTCAGCTTTGGCGATAATTTCCTGGGCTTGTGATTTGGCTTGCTCGATCAGCTGTTCCGCATCCTGGTGACCGCGCTCGCGTTCACGCTGTCCTTCTGCTGCTGCGGCCAGGCCGTCTGCGATGGATTTACGTCTTTCATTCAGCGCTTTCATAATCGGCGGCCAAATGAACTTCATGCAAAACCAGACGAAAATGATGAACGTGATCGTCTGCCCAATTAGCGTCAGATTAATATTCATTGCTATGCTCTAAAACAATTGATTTGAACCGATCGAATAATCGACCGGTACTCGTTAGGCAACCGCGAACAGAATATAGAATGCGATACCGACTCCAATCATCGGAACCGCGTCCACGAGCCCCATCATAATGAAAAATTGAACTCGCAGCATTGGCAGCAGTTCAGGTTGTCGCGCGATGGCCTCAATGAATCTCGCGGCGAGAATTCCAATGCCAACCGCGGCACCAACTGCGCCCATGCCGAGCAGTACGGCACCCGCGATAAAATACAGTGCTGCTTCCATAATGTAATCTCCGTTTTGACAGCCTTATATAGTTGAAATCATAGATTAATGTTTTTGGTGAGCCATGTCAAGGTAGACGATGGTCAGCACCATGAAAATAAACGCCTGCAGCAGCACGATCAGCACGTGAAAAACCGCCCAGGCCCACTGCAATACACCACCCAACGCTCCCAGCACAATATTGGTGCTGTATAAAAGAGCGATCAGGATAAAAATCATTTCGCCAGCATACAGATTGCCAAACAACCGAAGCGAATGTGATAACGGTTTGGCAATCAGGGCGATGCCTTCAAGAAATAGGTTGACTGGCATCATGTACTTGCCAAATGGTTGCAATGTCAGTTCGCCGAGAAAACCACCAAGTCCCTTGATCTTGATACTGTAGTAAATCATCAGGGCGAAAACCGAAAGCGACAGTCCGAATGTGATATTGGGGTCGGTCGTTGGCACGACTTTCATGTATTCGACACCAATCAGCTTGGCAAACTCGGGTATCCAGTCGACCGGTACCAGATCCATCAGATTCATCAGCAGGACCCAGACAAACAATGTCAGTGCTAGCGGTGCGATCAGATCGTTTTTCGCGGAAAAAGAGCCTCTGACGTTGTCTTCGATAAAGTCAATGATCCATTCAATGAAATTCTGGAATGAGCCTGGTGTGTCGCTGGTTGCACGCACTGCCGCTATGCGAAAAACGAGCAGGAACAGGGCACCCAATACGATGGACCAAAACAGGCTGTCGAGGTGAAATGCTATAAATCCCATTTCACTGGCTTCTTGAGCACTGTGAGCGATTGACCAGCCGTTTTCCGGATGATTTCCGAAAGTCAGGTTCTGCAAGTGATGCTTAATGTAGCCTGAAGCTGTTAAGGGTTCGCCGCTAGCCATTGACTTCGAATGTTCCGGTGAAAGTTAACAGAGGTTGTCAGCGAATACGAAGGCCCGCCTCAATCCAGCCAGCAAATGTTACCACGGTAAATACGGAAAACATGGCGATTGGATTGATGGAACTGACTAACCAGAAAATTGCTGCAAAAACGCAGGCAGTGGTAGCAAACTTGATCATTTCGGCCCGAAGCATGATACCGAATATCCGCGGATCATTGGGGTGAACCGCGCGGTTTTTTCCAAAGACTCGCCAGATTGCATAGGCATTTGGAATGATACAGGCGAGTCCACCCAGTAAAGCTGAATAAAACGCAACAAATCCAAAAACTGTACATGCGATGGCGCCTACAGCGGTAACAACCGTTTGGGTAACCAGGATGCGCCCAGTGTTTGCCTCAAACGGAAGTTTCAGATGTGCCAAACCAGAATTATGAATAAATTCAGCCAAGTTCGGAGTAATTTGCCGAGCAAAAGTAATAGGGTATTGACGAGACTATTAATTTGAAGCCGGTATAAGATACCGGCTTGTTTGTAAGCGGATAATATAGCAATTTATTCTTGGACTTTGTGCCAAAAATTCCGAAAAACCTGCGATTTGGGCGAAGATTACCGTTCAGTGGTGCTGATACAACCAGGTTCGGAATGGTTACTGACAAATTTGCCATGAATGGGTGAAAGTTGTCTGGAAGTTATAGTGAATGATTGTGAGATCTGCGACAACTAGCATCGCGTGAGCTAGTTTGATGATATAAATCATTGGTAGGAGCAAATCGACCTTAGCAGCCAAAAAAAGAATGCACACACTTTTGAAAAACTGTTTCTGCATTTACCAAATCAGGAAACTATTTGCTGGCATGCTGATTTTCGCAGTGCTTTCCTTGGCAGCAGCCCAGGTCGCAGACGCAGAACAAGAGCTGGTCCGAATCGGAGTTGACCCGGGCTACCCACCTTTCAGCAAGGTGGATGATACGGGTAAACTCACAGGATTTGATATTGAAATTGCGCAGGCACTTTGTGACAGAATGAACGTTGAATGTACATTCGTCCAAATGGAGTGGAAGGGATTGATTCCCCAGCTGCGAGCCGGAATGTTCGATGCGATTGTTTCGAGCATGTCGATCACGGAGGAGAGGCGTAGGAAAGTTGCATTTACCGATCGCTACTACAGCAATATTGTGCGATTCGTAGCGCACAAGGACTCGAATTTTGACCCAAGTGAACTGACCGGACGAACAATCGGTGTCGCTCCAGATACGGTTTCTTCGGAATGGCTTGAAAGAAATGTCTCCGAGATTGCAATTATCAAAAAGTTCACCAAGCACGGGTCGATTTATGAAGCACTGAAAAAAGGTGAGGTCGATGCAATCTTTGGGGATAGTCTTGGTTTTTGGCACTGGCTACAGGGACCAGATGGCATTGATTTCAAGTTTGTAGGAGATGGCCTTCGTATTGATGAAGGTATAGGAATTGCAGTTCGCCAAAGTGACCATGAACTGCTTCTGAAATTGAATCAGGCACTAAGCGCAATTCTTGCCGACGGTGGCTATAGAGAAATAAACGATCGTTACTTTCCTTTCAGCATCTACTAGCGAAACGGGCGCTGCTATGTAGCTCCCAGCATTGTTGCCTGAAAACCCAAGCGATCGTCAATTCGATTCCGACCTATCTGGAACCTGATTACTTATTTCACGAAAAAAGTTATCAAGTACATTTGAAATCAATTACAGCGTGCTTAGCCTGAATTTGCGCACATACAAACCAGACGCAATTGGTGATGATTTCGCGCATTTTTTTCAATTCCCTAGTTTCAAAGGGATTGAACCGATCATTGGTCATCTGAATACCGATGGCTGGCTGGGGCGTAACCATCTCTAGGGTGCCGAAGGCGACTGCATGAATGTGCTGCTGAGCTGTGCCGCACACAATCTGCGGCTGATTCTGAAACACCTGAGGGACAGTTGTGCCCGTTTTTTTTCGCTCAGCAGTTTGCTGGAAACTGGTACTGTTGGGGGCAAATTTCGGTATCGGCGCGTTAAACGCAGCCGGGCGCGATTTTCACTTCCGATGACTTGACTTTCATCACTTCAAAAATCAACAGAAATTCAATTTATTTAGGGACAACTAATTCATTGATAGTCTATGAATGCAGTACATAAGGTTCTCCATTAAGTTGTCTGGAAATTATTGTGAATGATTCTGGGTTTTGCAACAACTGGCATCGCGTAATCACTCACAGGAAAAATTCAATTTGAGATTACGACAGTCTGGTCAAAGCCGATTTGCTGACCGCTAATCTGAGGTCAGTTTCTGCTGCCTCCATTTTTGGGTGTGCTTTTCAATGAAGTGTGTCAGCAGCCAGTGAACAATTCGTACGCCCATTGCTGTATACACAATCATCATGGCCATTGCGGCAGCTGGTGCAACGTCACCAGCATCATCCATATTGACTACAGCCACAGCTGCGATATTGGTGTCGTGTCCGTAAAGAAATACAACAGCAGAAACTGTTGTAATTGCCGTCACAAACAGATAAATCCAAATGTTTGATAGTGCCGGAATACATATCGGCAGGGTCACATGCCAGAAAGTCTTGTAGAACGGAACCTTAAGGGAAGCAGATACCGATTCAAATTCAACGTCTAGCTGCTTTAGGGCAGTTGTTGCAGTCAAATGGGGCACTGTATAGTAATGCACGATATTAGCTAGAACCAGAATAATCATGGTCTTGTAAATGAAGTTCAGTGGATTCAAAGGATCATTGAAAAAGAATAGATAAGCCAATCCCAAAACCATTCCCGGTGTGGCCAGCGGGACAATGGAAAGAAAGTTCAGGGATGAACGTAGTCCTCTGTACCTTCTTGTTTTTTCGATGAAATAAGCGCTGCAGAATATGACTGCTGTTCCTATGAATGCGGTATACAACGACATGACCACACTGTTGCGATATGCCTGCCAACTGCCACCATCCATCAGATTGAACTGATAGTTGGTGAGGGATAGACTCAGGTTATATGGCCAGAACTTGACGAAGGATGCATAAGCGGCTGTTCCCAGAATAGCAAACAAAATGATGCTCACAGCAATACAGTAGAGCAGCATCAATAAGTCAAACCGTCGATTCGGTTTTGGCTGGTAGGGTACAGAACCCGGTGTGATTTGAGCGGTTTGCTTACGCTGCACTTGCCGCTGTGCAATGAATGTCACGACAACTGGAAGAAGCAGAATGACGCTGACGACAGATCCAAGTTGAAAGTTCTGCTGGCCAACAACCTGCTTGTAAATGTCAAGCGACAGGACGGTAAACCATCCGCCGATTACCTTGCAGGCTCCAAAATCCGTAATTGCATACAGAAACGCGACAAAACAAGCACTCATCACACCGTATTTTGCGGCTGGCAGTGTGATCTTAAAAAAGGTTCGAATACTCTTCGTACGAAGAACTTTTGCAGCCTCGTAGAGCCGTCCATCCGCAGTCGATAGTGCTGTTGACAACAGAATGACGACGTGCGGAAAAATCCAAAATACCAGGGAAATAACGATTCCAATCGGCCCCCTGATTTCATAGCCAAACATCAACTCTTTCATGTAACCCTGATTGCCAAACATGTAGATGAGTGCAATTGCCGGCAGCAGAGACGGCGCTAATAGAGGAATGAGCGAAATCG
This sequence comes from Arenicellales bacterium, assembly GCA_965220665.1. Classification (GTDB taxonomy): domain Bacteria; phylum Pseudomonadota; class Gammaproteobacteria; order Arenicellales; family JAJDZL01; genus JAJDZL01. The sequence goes on along the minus strand of CBDCQQ010000005.1, from coordinate 372,247 downwards.
ACCGAAACAGGTTCTTGTAGGGCATGCAGCTTCGTGTCAAGGCATAGGCATAGATGAATGCCAGAGTAATGACGATGACCATTGTGACAACCCCGATTATGATGGTGTTGTAGATGGAAGCAACGAGTGCCGGAGTTTGGAAATATTCAACATAGTTCAGTATTCCGACAAATTGTCCATCTCTGTTTTCGACACTCTTAAGAAAAATCGTAAAAAGTGGCAGTAGCACCGCAACTGCAACCACCAGCGCGATCAATACAAGAATTCCACCTTGAAACTTGTCGTCACGGCTGTACTTGGTGACGATTGCCGATGCAGTAGCCATTTCAGGTACTAGGCTAGATAGACGTGCAGCCTCTCGGGTGGAAACTTGATGGATACATTTGTACCACTCTCAATTTCCAGTGAACGCATATCGGAAGGCGGTAACTCAGCAATGAATTCTGTCGAACTGCTCTCTTCAAAGGCGAGGCGAACCCGAAAAACAGATCCGAGAAATTCAGTATCGATAACAATCGCATTATTGCAGTTGATTTCATTGTTATCGAAATCCGAGTTATAAATAACGATGTCTTCAGGGCGGATGCATAACAGTACGCGATCGCCCAAAGACAATGTTGCAGTGGCTTGGGCACAGTCGAAACTGAACTGATTGACTGCGACTTCACCGTTGCCCGACGCAATACCATCAAGAAAATTCATTTTTCCAATGAAGTTTGCTACAAAAGGAGTTGTCGGGTTGCTATATATCTCCTGTGGAGTGCCGGTCTGTGCGATCACTCCGTGGTCCATCACAACGATCCGGTCGCCCATCGTCAGCGCTTCTTCCTGGTCGTGGGTAACGAGTACAGTGGTAATACCAATCTTTCGCTGCAGATCAAGGATCTCTCGACGCAGTCGTTGTCGAACTTTTGCATCAAGCGCTGAAAGCGGTTCATCGAGCAGCAGCAATCCGGGTGATGTCGCAAGCGCTCTTGCCAAGGCGACTCGCTGCTGCTGGCCTCCTGACAGTTGTCCGGGATATTTATCACTATGGCCCTCAAGTCCCACCGTAGCAATCAATTGCTGGACTCTTTCCTGGATTTTCTGTTTCGGCAGTTTACGATTTGCCAGACCAAATCCAAGATTTTCATTGACGGTTAAATTCGGGAATAAGGCGTAGGACTGAAAGACGATTCCAAAGTCTCGGTCCTCTGGCGGCAGCGATGTGATGTCCACTCCGTTTTGTACGATAGTGCCTACAGTTGGGGTTTCCAGGCCAGCGATGCAACGCAAGACTGTTGTTTTGCCACACCCCGACGGGCCTAACAAACAAATGAGTTCGCTTTGATCGACCTCGAGAGAAACCTGACTTAACGCTTCAAACTCCCCAAAGCGTTTCGTCAAATTTTGAATAAGCAGATATGAATCGGAACTTGACATCCCATTGATCCGGTGTGTCAAGAGATAATTCCGAGGGTCAGTGAATATCACTGCCCCCGGAATTTATCCAATAATTGTAGATTGTCGAATAATCGACAACTAGGTCCTGGATTGCTCTAGGATTTTGGTTCCGATTTTGCGCCGTACCGGTTTTGCCATTCGGACAGAATCCTTTGGCGATTTCCAGCGGCCCATGCAAAATCGTTATTGATCATCTTCTCAAGAATCATCGGCGGAAAGTTCTCGACTTCTTGAGCGACACCAGGCATTGCGACGACTGCATATTCACGGTTGTAAATCTCATTCGCCTTTTTGGTAACTGACCAATCTGCAAGTACTTTTGCAGCTGCCATGTTTTTGGCACCCTTGACAATTCCAAAGGCTTCCAAGTCCCAGCCAACACCTTCTGCTGGAGCAATCACTTCAACCGGTGCGCCTTGATTTTTCAGTTTTGCACCACGGTATGCGAAGGAAACTCCGACAGTAATTTCTCCGGCAGCAGCCTGCTTGCACGGCTTGGAGCCAGAGTGTGTGTACCAAGCAATATTTTCATGCAAGGAATCCATGAATGCCCAACCGTCTTCTTCACCCCAGATTTGGAGCCAACTCGACACATCGAGAAAACCTGTACCGGAAGAATTTGGATTCGGCATGACAACATGGCCCTGATACTCAGGTTTGGTCAGATCCTGCCACGATGAAGGTTGAGGAACCCCATTCTTTTCACCTTCAACGGTGTTGTAGCAGATTGACGCGATCCAGGCTCTTTGGCCAACCCACAGCGGTGGGTCCATAGTCGGATCAACGTACTTAGGATCCAGCATTTCTACACCCTTTGGAGAATAACCTTCAAAGTAATCTTCATTGGCGAGAAACACCAGGCTGGTTGCAGCCAGTCCCCAAACGATATCGGCTTGAGGATTGTCTTTTTCAGCTAGAAGTTTGGCAGTAATAATACCTGTCGAGTCCCTAGCTCCCCATTTCAAATCAATGTTGGGGTTGTCAGCTTCAAATTCTTGCTCAAACATGGCAAGTTCATCCGCTTCAATTGCCGTGTAGACAATTAACTCATCCTGCGCAACGGCAGTACCTATCAGAGCAACCATTGCAACCAAAGAGGTTATGATGGTCCTTAGTCTGAGATAGTAGTTCATAAAAGCTACCTCCATTCTGTATAGGGTGAATCAAACTTTATACTTCGATTCGGGAACCTAATATTAACTTAATTTAGAAAACATATTGTCAACTTCCAATTATCCACACATTTCGCAAATCGCAAAATTTTATTTTATGAATAGTGATGTTAAATAAAATCAGCTAGTTAGGTGTAATGCAACTGATTAAAGCTATTTGTATAAATTGAATAATTTGTCTGATTTTGAAGGAAGAGGGTGCAAAAGCTTTTTGGAAGAATAAGCTTGTCCCATCGTGAATCTACTCTGTTAATTTCAATATTGCTGTGTACGCTTATTCTTCATTGCATATAAACAGAAGCACTGAAAACGTCGAGAGAATTACACCGTGAATATCAATGAAAAATCTGACACACTGCACTCTGAAGGGGATACCAACCTGTCTCTGGAAAGAGCCTCCTGGCGTCAGCAGATTGATGATCCTGGCACGTTGGACTGGCTGGAAAGAGATGAGAAATTGTTCTTGCATCAATCACTATCAACGCCATGTCTTGATGTTCTAGTTGGTGCTAAAGGGTCTGAAGTTACAAATATTCGAGGGGGTCGGTACATCGACTTTCACGGAAACAGTGTGCATCAAATTGGATATCAGCATCCGAAGATTCTTGAAGCAATTCGAAATCAGTTGGATACATTGCCGTTCTGCCCACGTCGTTTTACCAATGTTCCGGCCATTGAACTGGCCCAAAAACTCATTGACCTTACACCTTCTGATTTAGGTCGGGTGCTATTTGCCCCTGGCGGTACCAGCGCAATTGGCATGGCTTTGAAAATTGCCCGTATGGTGACTAGTAGATTCAAAACAATATCCATGTGGGATTCATTTCATGGTGCGTCTCTTGATGCCATTTCAATTGGAGGAGAAGCCGATTTTCGAAAAAACGCCGGTCCCTTATTGCCGGGTACTGAGCATGTGCCACCACCCAATCCTGCCACTTGTCCTTTCAAATGTAACGGGAGTTGCAATCTGCAGTGTGCGGATTATGTGGACTATGTACTGGGAAAGGAAGGCGATGTCGCGGCAGTTGTGTCCGAAACTGTTTCCAGTGTGCCGTACTTTCCGCCGGTTGAATACTGGCATCGGGTTCGAGAGGCGTGCGATAAGCACAATGCCCTGCTGATTCTGGATGAAATTCCGCATTCGCTCGGACGAACTGGAACCTTGTTTGCTTTTGAGCATTATGAAATTACTCCTGATCTGCTGGTTTTGGGAAAAGGGCTTGGTGGAGGAGTATTCCCATTGGCTGCTGTCATTGCAAAAGAGGAATTTAACGTTGTTCAAGACCGTTCTATTGGGCACTATACCCATGAGAAAAATCCGGTCGCCTGTGCCGCAGGATTGGCTACATTAGAAATCATCGTTGAGGAAAATCTAGCGGAACGTTCCAATATTCTCGGACGAGAAGTCCGGCGTCATCTTCAAGCAAATCTACACAAATTCAATTGTGTTTCGGATATTCGTGGGCTTGGATTGCTGCTTGGTATTGAGTTGGATGACGAGCAATACGATGGTAAAAAATTGGCCAGTGAAGTTCTGTACGCCTGCTTGCAATCGGGCTTGAGTTTCAAGGTATCGATGGGAACTGTGTTGACGCTAGCTCCGCCACTAAACATTTCTCAAAAAGATTTGGACAGGGCGTTAGACATATTGATCAAAGCGATTGGGGTTATTTCTGCGAGAGCACAGAACTCTTGATCAAGTTCAAGTTGTATACCCATTGATATATTTATCATGCAACAATGGGAACAAATGGCGGCTGAGTCTATAAATCTATAAAAATTCCCCATCGATAAATTAAAATTGCCACTCTAATCGATACCCCCTTGGAACTTCTTGCGGATACCCAACAGGGATTTTTTGCTTTTCTGCGGTCGGTTGGAAATTTTTTAAGACATTTGAGTAGTATTCGAACTCGTTAGAGGCAGCAGCACATGAAATCAGAGTACGTTTATAAAAGAACATATCAGGGCAAGGTTAAGGGCCTGATTCTTGATTGGAGCGGAACAACAGCAGATGCATTCGTGATCGCACCAGCGATTGTATTTGTTGAAGCTTTTGCAAAACACGGCGTGGATATCTCTATGGAAGAAGCGCGCGGTCCAATGGGACTTAGGAAGGACTTGCATATCGCCGCACTGATGGAAGTGCCAGAGATCAGAGACAGATGGACAAAGATATACGATGCCGAGCCGTCTCAAAAAGATGTTGATGCAGTTTTTGCTGATTTTGTTCCGATGCAACTCTCCTGTTTAAGTCGATATACGAAACTACTCCCAGGGGTCGCAGAATTAACCCAACAGTTTCAAAAAGATGGAATCAAAATCGGCTCGACTACGGGATTTACAAAGAGTATGGTCGAAATTCTGGCTGCAGATGCAGCCAAACAGGGTTACAAACCGGACGTTACCGTCGCCGGTGATGAAGTATTTCATGGTGCTCGCCCTAGACCTTTCATGATCTATCGAAATCTCGATATGCTTGATGTATGGCCAATCGAGGCGGTCGTTAAAGTCGACGATACAGTAGGCGGCGTAGGTGAAGGTCTGGCAGCGGGCTGCTGGTCTGTTGGGATTGCAGGATACAGCAACTACATGAACATCAATACCATAGAGGAATGGGAATCAATGTCTGAAAAAGAGTATGCTCGAAGGCTTGCTCATTCCAGGGATATGCTTGAGAAGTGTGGTTCTCACTATGTCATTAACGAGTTCACAGAACTGCCTGCCATCATTGATGACGTGAATGCAAGACTGGCACGTGGAGAAAGGCCATAAGTCACGAGCGACAGGCATATTGTCGATGGTCTAGTGTCGTATGAAAGTGTTTCAATTTGCTGAGAGCAACCTGAGTTAAAAACTACCACTTCTCTTTGGTATTGGCTTTCTCTGTACTCATTTGCCATGCAGTCACCTTATCCGATATGGCGCTGCATTGAATTTGTCTGACAATTAAGGCACAGTCTCGTTATGTCGCTGAGTTGAGCTTCTGCCACATTTATTAGCCCAACGCACCAAGATGTACTGATGAACTCAGTTCGAGTGCCATAGTGCCTTGAACTGTTGTAACAGATCAGTGTCGTCATCATTGCAAAGAGCGGTGCAATGATGGACATTTACCTGCACTGATGCGCACTAACTGCAGATTTTCACTGCAATCGAGTGTGCTAGGCGGAGCGCGTTGACGAATTTGCAATAGCACACATCCGTACACTCGATCCAACGCATAAGTCGTCATTACGATAAATCGCATTGAAACTCAACAGCCGGTTGAATTTTGTTTCACGTTGCCAGACTTGGTGACAACAGACTCGATGAAGAAGTGATGTTTAGAGAAATCGGAGACGAAGCTTTACCGCTGCGGTTCGGTGTCAACGTGAAAAATGTAATGCCTCTCTCAGAGGATGCCTGATTGAGTCGATGAACTTCACTTCGCACTCTCAGCAAACTCTGGCTCAGAATGAGACTTTGGCCTGCGTGGTCGTTCTTTTCTCGGTAAATCTCTATGCACAGAATGCGGTGGCCATAAATCAGCGAGACTGAAAGTGATTGCCTCAAACGGCGGCAGCGAAACTGGTGCATCATCAAACAGTTTGTCAATCAACACCCACTGCGTTTCGTGTAGCCTGAATGCCTCTAATGAGCGGTCAATTGGGTCCACCAACCAAAAATAACTAACGCCTTCGCGGGCGTAGACCGCACTTTTTCCGCCCAGATCAAGTTTACGGGTCGACGGAGAAAGCACCTCACACACCCAATCCGGCACTAAGGTGAAGTAGGCAGTAGTCGGAATGCTGGGCATTCTTACGCGTCGCCATCCTGCAATGTCTGGTACTACAATGTCCTCACCCAGATGGAGTTCAGGTTCGACGATGATCCACCAACCGCCAGGTCCACCTTCGCCAAAGTGAAAAGGAATACCGAGACGACTCCCAAGTCCCGTACTGGCTATTGCATGAACAGGTGCTGGTCTGGGATGAGTGTATAGTTTGCCGCCGACAATTTCTGCAACCTTATGTGGTGGTGCATTCAGCACGTCTTGATAGGTTGCCCGAACTGAATCTGAATCAAATTTTGCCGCCTGTTTTTTTATCATTGTGCCTTGAACCTTCGACGGTATTGCAGTTTGAATTCAATTGTAAAATGAGTGCTGATCAATGACTCAATTGTTTAAGTAGCGATTTTACAACACAATCAAACACAGAAAAATCTCCAGCATCAAAGATTACTTTACTTCAGATGCTCACTCGATAAATTAGCGTCTCGAGTTGTTTGATTGAATGACTGAAGAAAGATCGACAATCTGGAAGTGGAGTGTAGTGGTTCACATCATCAAAATCGAGTAGCGTGTTGCATTGTTACCTAAGCACATTGCGAACCAAAATCAATTCGATTACACGTGTGCTTGGTCTATTCTTGTTTGAATGAGGTTGACGTTAGTTGAACGGACACCATAGTTTGATGCGAGTACTCGCCATCGATTGAGTGCAGACCTGGTTTGTTCGATCACGGAATCTACAAGAGAATGAGAAAGTTTTGATTCGATCCCAAGTTCAATTAAATCTGATATTTCGATATTTCTGCCTTTACCAAATACCATCGTACTTTGTTCGCCATTTGGGCCTGAGGCAAACGTCAAATCGTAAGCCGGCGAAAGTTTCCAGCTTCCTGTTGAATCCATCACAAAACTGAAGTTTTTTGAATGATCATCGCGGTTGTGTGCCAGCACGTTGAACACAGCTAAGCGGAACATTTTTTCCGCTTCACGGATATCTTTAGTCAACACCATCGTTAGTTCAATCAGGTGCTCGTAGTCAAGCGAAGGTATGCGGAAATCCGAATGCAGCAGACCGCAAGCACTGTGGCAGTGGACTCGTTTGTCGACGTTCCGGTCGAAGCGCTTTGTTGCAAAGTAACCTGGGCCTGTTTGAGAAGGAAATAGATACACATTTTCCATCTCAACGCCTGCATCAATTGCCATTTTCGCATAAACAAATTCGATTACGCCAGCATCCTTGCCGTCGCTGGTATTTGGGAATTTAACCAGCCACGGGTCGTAATCGTGTCCCAAGTTTTGTACTCCGTGGACAATTTTCTGTTTATGTGTATCGACACCTATCATGGCTTTTGGACGAGTGCCAGCGGAAGACCCGTTCAATGAGATGAGTTTTTCGATGACTTCACTGGCTTCGCCTTCAAGAATTTGTTCCACAGCACTTGCAAGCGAATCCAAGATCAATTCATCTTGCATGGCATATTCAGTTTCACTGGGGGTATATACCAGTGCACCCATGCCTGATTCTCCGACATAGCGTAATCGGTCAAGTGCTGACAACTGTTGTGGTAAAACTCCCAAGGAGCGCATTTTTCGATCAAGCAGCAAACGCCCCCACCCATCAGGGAGGCTGTCATAGAACACGCCAGGCAAACCGTCAAACAGGTTGGAATCGAATGTCTTCAGACCGGGGGATAGAGGACACCTAAATGGAGAAATTTCATACCCGTGGTCAAGAAACTCATCGTCATATTGGAAATAATTCTTGTTTTGTCGTGACGCCAATCGACCCACGGACAAAACTGTGTCGCCGAAAGACAATTCGATCTTAACCTCACTTACAGACAGAAAATTCATGTCCGCCAGCCTCGTTTGCGCTCTTTCGGCGGGGATGACTTAAGCACCTCATCGATAGACGAATACGTTTCTTCAGGTGGTTTGACAGCATTGACAACAGCTTCCAGCGAGTCCAGAACCATCAGAATCTTGAGGAAGGATTCCAACGAAATTGAGCCCTGCTGTTCAAACCGACGTAAAGTATGGATGCTTACTCCTGCCCGAAGCGCTAACCCTTTTTGAGTCAGTCCTTGAGCTACCCGCCTTTCCATTAAGTGCGCACGCAATTCTTTCTGCGCATGTGAAACAGTCATAAATAGCATAATGTGATTACTTATCAGAATAAATAATACATAAGTATTAAAATTATAGTATTTATAAAGAATAGTAATACAAAAAACAAGAAAACGGAAGTTTCAACTACCGGGTTAAATGAAAGAACTAATTTCGCTACCTTGGCGAGGAAATTAGCGGCAACACAGTTGCGTGTTCTACTAACCGTCCTTTCAGGGTTTAGGTTTCGGCGAGAAAACTGATTCGAGCAGAACTATCAATTCTGGTAGTTCTTCTCGAGCGGTGTTCCAAACAATATCAAGATTGATGTCAAAATAATCGTGGACGAGTCGATGGCGCATTCCAATAATCTGCTCCTACGGCAACTCTGGCAAATTCCGGCGTGTGGGTTCGGTGATCCGATTCGCTGCTTCCCCGACAATCTCGATATTCTTTATCAGTGCAAGGACTAATTGGCGATCTGTGTTCAAGTCGTCCCGTGTGCAGTCTCGTACGAAGGAAGTTGCTTCGCGTGCGGCATCCAGCATATGTCGTAAACGAATATCGTCATCACTGAGCATACTGGACTTCCGCCGTATCGAGAACGTCTTGGCGGAAATAGCGGCTCAGATCGTCAGGGGTACGCAGGTCCACCTTTCGTCCACCGAACATTGCTGAGAGCTCGATTTCCATTCCAGCGATACCCATCAGACCCGGGATGCGACCTGATGCAAATTCGACCAGAACATCTACATCACTTTCTGAATCAAAGTCCGCTCGCAACGCTGAACCAAAAATTGTGAGATGCCGAATGCCATGCGCTTGACAGAAATGAGCCAGTTCGCTCTTCGGAATTGACAGTTGCGGGTTCATATAGAAAAACTTGGTGCGTATCAATGATAAGTTCTGTGGTCAATAATTCTGTTACAAGTTATCGTCTGCAAGCGAACCGAATCGTTTGGGTTGGTACAAACCATCCAGTCGAGGGTGTCAAAAGATTCTCGAACTTCTCGATAATCATAACGATCCCGGTTCGTGCAGGAATACTGTTTCGAACCTCAGTATATCTGAAAATTTAGCGCTACCCCTTCGGTCCTTGCACTACTATTTCTGCAAAAATTCGAGGATTAACCTACCAATTTAACTCGTGGTCGGGTTCCAGCCCCTCAAAACTCTGCAGAAGTTCTGCTTAGGTCAGTTTTTCGGTGCTTTCAGGTCGCTTTGAAATTTCCTGATAGCGAACTCCGGCTGTGTTTTCTACCGCAACCATGTCTTCTCACTCATCCCGTCCCTCGAATCCAAATGCTCAAATGGCATCCGTAGCATTGCTTAGTAGCCGTTCTCGGTGCGCGGCTTGTTTGAACAGTTGTGCGGTCAGGCACTAGCAGAGATTGAAGACCTCGGCGAGAATATCGGCTACGATGGCTTATGTAGCATGCTAGCCACATAAGGCATCAAGAATAACTTGCACGCATTGTTGGATAATCAAAGTGACGAGTCATCGTTGCAATTTCTTCGTCATTCCAGACTACGGACAAATTCGCAAGGATCATTAATCCAGTGTCCTTTGCTTCGGAGTAAAGTGAGCTTTTGATTCTGGCAATTCCATCACTGCGAAAGATATTGATTTTGTGTTCAACTGTGCAACTTAACGAAACTGCCTCATTTGTGATTGCGCGGAAGTGCATCGAGGTTTCAAGTGAAATGGCAATTTCTTCATCACCAAATCGGAATGTACATTGCGGCATTTTCCAGGAATACTCGAACTGACCAGCACCTAACTCTTCTCGTTCCCTTTGCAGTTCACCCTCAGATTCGAATGTCCAACTTGGTTGAATTGGCAGTTTTTTAGCGCTAGGGAACGGTGTCGACAATTCAGTTCCAGTATCAAAACGCGGCAGTTTCAGACTTGATTGCTCTGATGAGATTCTAATGCAAGCAGGCCGTGTAGTAGCCCAGACAAGAGGCCAATAGGATGTGCCGAAAGCCAGCCGAATTCGATTTCCGCGAGTGAATCGATAGGCTGTTGACGGCAGTTGGATGCGATAGCGAATCGGTTTGCTGGGAGAAAAGTGTGAAATTTCATCCAGTGATTCGTCAAGCGCGAGATTTAGAATCTGTCTGTTAACCAGATTGGAGTCGCCATCGCGAGACACTTCGCAGAATCGGCAGATCAGCTGAGCTTCGCGCTTATCTCTAATTACATCAATTGACAACTCCGCGTGACCGTTCAGAATCAGATCTTGGGCAAGCGGTTCGGAGTCGAAGCAAAGAGTGCGTTCGTCGTCTATACGCTGATTAAGCGGGAGTCCGCCCACTCGGCCAAAATAGCCGGTATCCCCTGCACATTCGCCATGCCGTAGATTGTTCGGCACATCGAAAACCTGAATTTCTGCAGAAGGCTGATCGGTCAACTTGTCACGGTCAAGATATAGTGTAGTGAGATCCAATTGTTCAAAATCATCGATCTCGATCCATTTTCCATTTCGTTTCCTCAGCCGGTCTTGAGGTGAATCGAATTCACGTTGCCATATCCGCAGGTGAGGCCAGTCTAAGTCTTTTCCCGGTTCATTCTTCAGCCAATGGTCCCACCATTCGAGTGAAAGGTCCTGAAAACTGATCGCAGGGCCGGGTTCACCCTGGTCGGGATAGTGATGTCCCCAAGCCCCCACAATACCCCAGCAAATATCGGGTCGCAATTTGACCAAGTCCATCACCATGTTGGAATATCGGTCTGACCAGCCGCCAATTGCAAGAATTGGACAGGAGAGCTGTTTCGAACTGAAAGCAACTGAACCGCGCCGCCAATACTCGCCTCGAATAGAGTTTCGAATCCATTCATTGAGCGGAAAGGCGAGCTTGTGCAGTCTTTTTTTCCACAGATCAAACCATTCTTTACCGACCGTTGCGAGATCTGGCGGGGAAGCGAGAATGGCGGGTAAAGTAGCGCCCCATTCGAAACTGTCGGTGAGTAAACAGCCTCCCATCCAGTGAATGTCATCATCAAATCGATTGATTGTCGCACAATTGGCCACAATTGCTTTCAATGGGCCCGGAGCATCTACTGCTGCCTGCAGGGCTGCTGTTCCGCCCCAAGATGTTCCAAACATTCCTACACGACCTGTACACCAACTCTGAGCAGCGATCCAGTCTATGACATGTCGTGCATCAGTCAGTTCATCATCCGAGTACATATCCGGCATGTGCCCCTCACTGTCACCTGATCCTCGCATATCCACGCGCAAACAAACGTAACCGTGCGAAGCAAAAAAGGGATGGTTGCGTTCATCTCGGGCACGGACCATGTCGCGTTTTCGATATGGAATGTACTCCAGAATTGAAGGAAAGGGTCCGGCTCCCTTCGGCCACCAAATCCGGGCAGACAATCTGACGCCGTCGGGCATTTCAATCCAGAGATGCTCTGTTACCTTGAATGCATTTGGCTCACTGCGATGATGCTTGTCGGACATTAGATCCAGTCTGTTGAGGATTTGATCAATCGATTTGCCCATAATTTTGCAAGAAATAAGCAATAAATTAATTTCTAAATCTTCATAATTTAATATGCCTTTGTTTGCGCACTACTCGAGAAAGTTCGTAGGTGGTTGTTTCATTGACTGATTTCCTCTGCATTTTCAATAAGATAGGTGTAATGGTTATGCTACAATACTTATTCATATGTAGAGGCATTTAATTTTTTAACTCTTCTTGGAGTCAGCAAATTACGTCTGCGACGAGTTCACCAAGCTGATGTAAATCCATGTAATTGTGGTGACAAATGGTGTCATTGACTATTTGGAATTCGGTAATACGAGATTGAATGATTCGTTGAATTGGCGGTTATTTATATCAACCGTTTCCATCTGAATTACGAACCGGAGACATTTTATGCAACCAATTCCCCTCACTCGAATTTTCACCCTGTTGATCAGTTTGATCTTTACGCTCACTTGCGCTGCAGCGGATGTTCCATCAACCGATCAGGAAAATCTGGCAGCTGAGCAGACATTCACCTACAGAATGTCTGCTGAAATTCCTACACTTGATCCCCAACTAAACGAGGATTCAGAAGGGTACGATGTACTACGCGATCTTTTTGAAGGTTTGCTCAATCAAGATTCAACAGGCAAACTGGCACCTGGTGTTGCCAAGGAATTTCAGTCGACAAACAACAACCAAACATTTACATTCCTCCTTCGGAATGATGCGCGATGGTCGAACGGTGACCCGGTTACCGCTCACGATTTTGTTTATGCCTGGCGTCGCGCTGTCGACCCAAACACTGCATCGCCGTACTCTTGGTACATATCGCTTGCGACAGTCAGAAACGCGGATGACATCATCGCCGGAAATAAACCGCCGAAAGAACTCGGAGTAATAGCTGTTGACGATCTTACTCTTGAGGTTCAACTTGATCAGTCGTTGCCGTATTTCCCGGAAATGACTACCTATGCAACACTCTTTCCCGTACACAAAGCGACTGTCGAAAACCATGGAATCAAGTGGACAAGACCTGAAAACATTGTCTCAAACGGTGCCTACGTACTGACTGAACATGTTCCAAATGAATATCACATGAGAAAGCGCAACACCATGTACTGGAATAATGAAGCAACGGTCATAGATACTGTAATTGGACGCGTCATCAACGATGTGAATCAAGCACTTACCCGTTATTTCGCAGGTGAGGTCGATTACACCGAAACGCCACCTGGACAGTATCCTAATTTGGTCAAGAAGTATCCGGATGAGGCGACATCAGTGCCAAATCTATGTACCTACTACTATGCAATTAATCACACCGAGAGCGCTAACCCTGGATTGCATGATGTCAGAGTACGAAAAGCATTGTCATATGCCATAGATCGAAATTTGCTGGTCGATCAAGTGCTGAAGGGTGGGCAATACCCCGCATACAATTTTGTTCACCGAGCAACAGCTGGCTTCGAAATGCCGGTAATTGATTATTCATCTATCCCCCAGAACGAACTTGATGCGAAAGCAAAAGATCTTATGATCGCTGCCGGATACGGTCCTCAAAATCCGTTGACACTGAAGTTGATCTACAACACTTCTGAATCACATAAGCAGATTGCCACCGTTGTCTCGCAGTTATGGAAACAAAAGTTGGGGGTGCAGACCGAGCTCGTAAACTACGAGTGGAAAACCTATCTTCAAATCCGTCAAACGCAGGAGTTTGACGTTGCACGTGCGGCCTGGTGCGGAGACTATAACGAAGCGTCCACATTTCTCGATTTGATGACGTCTGCCTCAACCTCTAATGCCGGACGATTCTCCAATCCGGAAGTTGACCGGCTCATGTCGGAATCGAAAACCCAGGAAGACCCACAGGACAACTACACAGCAGTAGAACTGATCCTGGCTGATGAAATGGCGTTGATACCGATCTACCACTACACCAGTGTGTTTATGCTTAATTCACAGATCAAGGGATGGCCATATGAAAATGTTCAAAAAAACTGGTACTCGAAAGATCTCTATCGCATAACGAACTAATGTAATTCGATTCTGTCTTTATGGCATTCTACATCGCCCGAAGGATATTAGTTGCCGTACCGACGATCCTGGCACTGATCGTCTTTTCGTTCATCATCATGTACTTTGCTCCTGGCAGTCCTTTTGCCGGAGAGCGCCCATTACCAGAAGCGACATTGGCCAACATCGAGGCCCTGTACGGCCTGAATCGCCCGTTTTACGAACAGGTTTTTCGCTACGTATGGAATATCGTGGCGCACTTTGATTTCGGACCCTCATTGATTTATCGCGACCGTTCAGTCAGCGAAATCATTGCGCAAGGGTTTCCAGTCACGTTGACGTATGGATTTCTTTCATTTATTGTTGCTGTCAGTGTGGGTGTTGTGCTTGGAGTAATTGCTGCACTCCGTCAGAATACATGGCTTGACTATCTCGCGGTTGGCATCTCCATCGGTGCTCAGGTATTGCCAAACTTTGTTATGGCGCCAATTCTCGTATTGACATTCACACTGTGGCTCGGTTGGTTACCTGGTGGAGGATGGCAAGGTGGTGAACTCCCCTATCTAATCTTACCTGTCATTGCGCTTTCCACAAGTTTCATGGCATCAATCGCCAGAATTACACGATCATCAATGTTGGAAGTGTTGAACGCAGATTTCATTTTCACAGTCCGCGCCAAGGGACTCCCTAAACGACGCTGGGTGTTGCGTCATGCACTGAAACCGGCGATGTTGCCGGTCATTTCATATCTTGGGCCAACATTTGTCGGTTTGATTACCGGTTCAGTGGTGATTGACATCTATTTTTCCACCGGTGGCATTGGCCAATACTTTGTGAACGCGGCGATCAACCGTGATTATTCGCTGATCATGGGGATCACAATATTAACTGGTACACTCACTGTGGTATTCAACCTACTGGTTGATATCGCTTATGCATGGATTGATCCTCGAATTCGTTACTAGTCAATCGGTATGAACTTGATTCTTAAAACCAACTTTGACTTCTCTGCAAAGGATGAAGATCACCGTTCACTTTGGCAGGACGCTGTCATTCGATTTCGCCAGAATCGGGCAGCTTCAGCTAGTGTCCTCGTACTTGCCTTGATCACAATCTTTTCGATATTCGGGCCAACACTTTCAGGGTGGACAGCGGAAGAGATAGATTGGAGCGTAATTGGATCAGTAGAAACAAAGGGTAAGCCATCTGAAATGCATTACTTCGGAACTGATGAACTTGGTAGGGATCTCTTCACACGCACCGCTATCGGGACTCGAATATCGCTTATCGTGGGCTTGATCGGAGCTCTCATTGCTGTTTTCGTCGGTACCCTTTACGGCGCGATCGCAGGATATTTCGGTGGCAAATTAGACAACGTCATGATGCGATTTGTGGATGTCGCAATGTCCATCCCATATATGTTTGTTCTCATTCTGATGTTGGTTGTGTTTGGACGGTCTATCGTGCTTCTCTTTATCGGAATAGGATTGGTTTCATGGCTTGATATGGCGCGTATCGTGAGAGGGCAGACGCTCAGCATAAAAACTAGGGAGTTCGTCGAAAACGCAGTGGTTAGTGGCGTACTGCCTTTTTTCATCATACTGCGGCATATTGTCCCGAATCTGTTGGGCATTGTTATCGTCTATGCCACACTGTTGGTGCCAAATATCATCCTATATGAGAGTTTCATCAGCTTTCTTGGACTTGGTGTTCAGGAACCAAACACATCACTCGGAGCATTAATCAGCAGTGGCTCGTCTCAAATGCAATACGGAACGTTATGGCAATTGGCGTTTCCTCTGTTTTTCTTTGTGATCACGCTGTTTGGATTTTTCTTTGCGGGAGACGGGATGCGCGATGCTCTCGATCCAAAAGACCGGTTGTAGATGAAACTTCTCGAGATTCGCAATCTTGAGGTGGTGTTCAAAACCACAACGAAGCCAGTCCATGCGGTTAACGGGGTCAACTTTCATCTCGACGCTGGTGAAATACTGGGTGTCGTTGGAGAAAGTGGTTCAGGTAAGAGTCAGATGACTTTCGCAATGGTTGGGTTGCATTCAAAAAACGCCAAGGTGTCGGGACAGGCTTTTTTCGAAGGCGTAGACCTCCTCAAGTTGAAAGAAGGGGATCTTGAGCATATCCGAGCCACCCAGATTGCAATGATTTTTCAAAATCCGATGACTGCACTCAACCCATATCTGCGCATATCAGATCAGATGGCGGAAATACTAACTTTCCATAAAGGCATGTCGAGGTCTCAAGCATTGGAGCACTGCATCCATATGCTTGATGCTGTTCAAATTCCAGATGCTAAAAATCGTTTGAGAATGTATCCTCACGAATTTTCAGGCGGCATGCGTCAGCGTGTGTTAATTGCTATGGCATTATTGTGTCAGCCTAGGGTTCTGATCGCAGATGAACCAACAACCGCACTTGACGTCACGGTTCAAGCACAGATCGTTGAACTTCTCAAGAACATCCGTCAGGAATTTGGAACAGCAATTATTCTCATTACACATGATTTAGCTTTGGTCGCCGGTATGTCTGATCGTATTGTCGTGATGTATGGTGGACAGGTCATGGAATCCGGGACAACGGAATCCATTTTCTCTTCACCTGATCATCCCTATACAGCCGCTTTGCTTGATGCTGTTCCACGTCTCGATCGAGACTCTGATTCGTTATCGGTCATCGCTGGAGATCCATTAGACGTAAGAGACCAGTGGAAAGGTTGTCCGTTCGGACCCCGCTGCGAGTTTCGCTTGCCGATGTGTTTGCAAACACGTCCTCCAATTGAAACAGTAAACGAACGAAGCCGTGCGTGTCACGTAGACCGCAACTTGATTGGCAAATGACATCCATTCTGACAGTAGAAAAGCTATCGGTTGATTTTGATGTCGCCACGGATGGAAATTGGCCATGGACTCTGAAACGTAAACTGACGGCTGTCAGAGATGTTTCCTTTGAAGTTGGCAGTCAGGAAACTTTGGGGTTGGTTGGCGAAAGTGGTTCTGGCAAAACCACACTGATTCGAGCGATTGCAGGAACAGTTCCACTCAGCAGCGGACGTATTCTATGGGAAGGCAATGATCTTACACATTTTGACCGTCACTCGAGACGCCAGCTACGGAAAGAAATGGCGATGATCTTTCAAGACCCTCTTGCTGCATTGAACCCGCGCATGACAGCTGGACAAATTATCGCGGAACCTATTCGGACACACATGCCCGAGGTAAGTAAAGCTCAAATAGTAACCAAAGTTGGTGAGATTATGGAAAAGGTTGGTTTGTTACCCAGTCTTGCCAATCGTTATCCACATGAATTCTCTGGGGGACAGTGTCAGAGAATCGGGATTGCTCGGGCACTGATTCTCAATCCAAAACTAGTAATTTGCGATGAACCGGTCGCAGCACTAGATGTTTCGGTACGCGCGCAGGTCGTCAACTTATTGAAGGAACTTCAACGTGAACTCGGAATGGCTATGATTTTCATTGCTCATGATTTGAGTGTGATTAAACACATATCCACTCAGATTATGGTCATCTACCTTGGAAAGATCATGGAATTCGCACCAGCAAAAGAATTACTGAGCCACCCAATTCATCCCTACACCCGAGCACTCATTGCATCGGTTCCGATTCCAGATCCAATAGAAGAACGTGCGCGACCACGTGTGATCCTAAGTGGCGACCTGCCGTCGCCGCTTGAAATTCCCAAAGGGTGTGTATTTGAAAGTCGATGTCCCGAAGCACGCAAAGAATGCGCTTCTATCCAACCAAAACCTGAACTCTACCGAACAGGACATCAAGTGGCTTGCCCATTCCAAATTACAGAAGCAGGTATCCGTTAAATTCCAAAAAATCTCAGTTATCCGAAAGTGAAAGAATGGCTTCGATAAGTTGAAAATTAATCTCTTTGAATTCAATTACATTACTCTGCAGGTGATTGAGTCTAGAGCTGAATTGAGGATATGACCAATGGTTGCTTGAATCAGTTTAATTGGCAACTGATCGTCAATAGTGGTCTCTGCCAAACCTCTGAAGTTCGGACCTGTGATAAACCTGATTCTCCTGTTCCCAAGCCGTCACCTCGGATTCAAGATAAAAATTCTCCGTGTCCGAATAGAGCGTAGTGCTTGTCAGAGTTCTCACCTGCCAGGTGTCACCTCGACCGAATTCCCATTCCCATTCGTATTTTGCGTTTGCAGATAGTGGATCATCAGCTTTAATCGCGTAGGTCTGCCAACATCTTGATGCCATTTCAACCCCATTCTCTTGAAACCTGACCTTACCGTTATCAGTAAATATCTTGAGTTGATACATCTGTGTATCGGGGTCTACATTCACAGACCGCTCCTGCTCGAATTCTCTAAGTTGACTCGTCGGTAGCTCTTCGCAAACAACCGGGTCTGCAAAATCAGTCAGTATTCTCACGCTTTTGCTTTCTTGCCGTAAAGGAAGATTCAAGTGGCTGTCTTCTGTCGAAACCACGACTTTTGCTACCCAAGGAGTGGGCCAAGCTATAGGCCAATAACTTGTGGAGACAGCAAGGCGAAGTTTGTGCCCAACGGGTACGACATATCCTGTGTGATTCAGGCTGATATTTACTTTGTAACTTTGATCTGCAACTAATTCTTGCGGTTTACTTTTTGATTCTCTATAGCAAAGATTCAGTAATCCGCGGGTAATGAGTGTGCTTTCACCATTCGGCCAGACATCACATAGACGAACTGCCAGCAATGCCGCAGGTTTATCACACGTCAGCCTGAATCCAACTTCTGGATTTCCCAGAATTTCCAATGGTTCTTCGAGAATGTCAGTATCAAAGCAAAGGGATCCTTGATCTTCGATTTTTTGATCACCCGGTAGTTCATCAGCAACTCCAAATGCGAACCATGGCATGTATTCACCTGATTCCAATCCGACGGTTTGGGGTGATGTGATTGAAAGTTCCACTGCCTGGGCACTTGAGGTCATTAGACTTCCGTTTCCGAGGTGGAACCGCTTGTACTTCACGAAAGGAGACGGCCAGGCGGGTTCACTAACCCATCTCCCGGGACGAACGTCATAGTATTTCTTTGGACGAACACTGTCTTGTATGTAGACTTGATAGGCATCCTCTCGCATGATGCCGGTGTCCTCACCTTTTAGCCACTCGTCAAACCATCGCTTGGCATCTTGCAGAAAGCCTACCTGCGGACCTGGAATTCCCAAGTGTGGGTACCGATGACACCATTGGCCCTGTAATCCACGTTTACTGCACTTTAAGTTTTCCAGTAATCGGCTCACCGTGTTCGGCCAGCAATCGGCGTGACCACTGACTGCATAAATCGGAATTTTGATTGCGGAATAATCGGCACCCACCGTGCCTCGCAGCCAATAGCTGTCTTCGCGCTGGTGCTCCAACCAATGGGTCAGATAATGCGGTGTGGTACGGATGCGCTCCAGCCACAATTTCCGCCATCGTTCTCCGATCAATGCTGGATCGGGAGGGCGAGTGTTGTAGCCGAACATGATCGCTCCCCAACCGATTGTTTGGCCGATCATGCATCCCAGATAGTACCCGGCGTCATCGTAATAACGAAATTCGCTGGCTCCCAATGCGATGACTGTTTTCAAGGGTTCAGGATTGCGGCTTGCGAGCTGTAGTCCGGTCACACCTCCCCAGGAAATCCCGATCATGCCGACATTTCCGTCACACCAAGGTTGTTTTGCCAGCCAATTGACGACTTCTACCCCATCCTGAATCTCGATATCGGAGTATTCATCGTACATTACGCCGTCTGAACTTCCCGAACCGCGCATATCAACACGTACACTCACATAACCCTGGGTGGCAAACCATGCAATGGTTGTGGAATCTCTGATCGCGGTGAAATCATCTTTGCGATACGGGATGTATTCAAGTACGACTGGCAGCGTTTGCGATTCGTCGTAATCAGGCATCCATATTCGAGCACCAAGCCGCGCTCCGTCTTGCATCGGGATCCATGTATCGGTAACGTTTAGCTTCATCTTTATTCTCACACGTACCAGGTTAGACTGGTCACCTTGGGAAATAGCAACTCAATGCCTGGCTTTCACTCACCGCCTCAAACGGTGGAGGAGATTCGGTACACGTATCTTTCGCAAATGGGCATCTTGTATGAAATTCGCATCCTGACGGTCGATTGATCGGACTGGGTATCTCTCCTTTCAGTTCGATTCTGTCGGCTTGCATGTCAGGATCAGGGCTAGGGCTTGCTGACAGCAAGGCCAAGGTGTATGGATGCCGCGGCCTGGAGAATATTTCTGCAGTATCACCTTGCTCTACAATTCGTCCCAAATACATAATCGCAATTTTGTCGGACGTATGTCGCACAACATTCAAGTTATGTGTAATGACTAGCATGCTGATTTTGAGTTCATCCTGCAATTGGTTTAACAGATTGAGAATCTCTCCCTGCACGGAAACATCCAGCCCGGCCGTGGGTTCATCTGCCACGATCAGCCGAGGATTCAGCGCTAACGCACGCGCCACCCCAACTCGTCGCGCTTGCCCGCCGCTTAACTGATGGGGGTATCGATCTCCAAATTCTTCCGATAGGCCGACAAGATCTAGAAGTTTACCGCTCAATTTGCGTGGATCAAAATTTGGCAATTTGTGTATTCTCGCAGGTTCCGTAATCAACGAACGTACCGTCATCCTAGGACTGAGCGACCCGATCGCATTTTGCCACATATAGCCGATTCCACGTCGATATTCCCTAATCTCGTCTGCCTGCATCTGCGAGACTTCCCGCCCCTCAAACTGAATGGAACCTTCCGCGATTCGCTCAAGCCCGGTTATCGCCAGAGCGAGAGTCGATTTGCCGGCACCGCTTTCTCCCACCAGTGCCAACGTTTGTCCTTCTTCTAAGGAAAAACTGGCGTCGCGAACCGCGTCAAAGCTGGAAGGGCTGGTTCGATCGAATAATGTGCTCATGGTAGACTTGACGCGGAATTGAACGCGTACGTTCCTGAGCTGCAATATCTCGGTCATGCTGGCAACAGATGGCAATTGGCTGAATGACCTGATGTAACTTGCCGTCTTTGCGGTATGTGAGTCTCACAAACTGGTAGGACACAATGGCAGCGACTGCGAAAAATGCACCCACCGGATAGGTTGACGAGATTTGGAATCTCGCCAGGAATGACAGGCAAAATTCTGGTTTTCGTTTGGATGCCGGCCGGATCACATTCAAGCAGTTTTTGTGTGTAGGGGTGAGCGGGATTATGGAAAACATCCCGCACTGTTCCTTGTTCGACCACTTCCCCAGCATACATGACGACTACATAATCGCAAAGTTCCGCGATGACGCCCAAATGATGCGAGATGAACAAGATTGAACAACCGACTTCTGCCTGAATGTCCTTCAGCAGATGAATGATCTGCACCTCCAGTGTCGCATCAAGCGCAGTTGTGGGTTCGTCGGCAATTAGTAGTGAGGGTTGTGCCTGCAATGCCATCGCGATCGATATTCGCTGCAGCATACCGCCCGAATACTCATGCGGAAACTGTGTGATGCGCTTGTGCGGGTCCGCGATCCCGACACTTTCGAGCATAGCGAGGGATTTTTTGAGTTTTTCAGATCTGGGAGTCTGGTCGCGATACTGAATGTGTGTCATCTGCTGCTCAATTGACAGCACTGGATTAAGGCTGGTCATCGGATCCTGAAATACGATGCTGATTTGGGTTCCTCGCATGGTTCGCATTTCCTTTTCACTGAGGTCAAGCAGATTGGCACCTTCGAATTCAATTGTTCCATCATTGATCGACGCGTTATGAGGCAGCAGTCGGATAATTGATGAGATCAGTGTCGATTTGCCGCAGCCGCTTTCGCCGACGACTCCGACAATTGATCCTTTCGGCACATCGATATTGATTTGACGCAATGCCTGCAAGTGGCCTGATTCGATTCGATAGTCGACCGATAAATTCCGGATCCTGAGAAGAGGTTCTGTCAAAAACTTTTTCTCAACTTCGGATCGATAAAATCTCTGAGCGATTCACCAAGATAGGTAAAACCCAGTGTTATCAAAATTAGCGGTACGCTGCCAGCGATAATCGGCCAGGGGGTCACGCGTATCAGTGCGAAACCGTCATTGAGTATGCTGCCCCAGGATGGGGTTGGTGGCTTCACTCCCATTCCCAGGAAACTCAAGCCCGCTTCCAGCGCGATGACCGTGGGAATATCCATCGATGCGAGTATCATCAGCGGCCCGACAATGTTTGGTAGTATGTGCAAACCGAGAATACGCGTTGTTTTTGCACCCATCACCTGTTCAGCCTTGATGAATTCGTTGGACTTGATGGACAGTGTCTGCGTTCGTACAACGCGTCCGTAGGTCGGAATCGTGGTCACAATGATGACGGCGATGACAGTCTGGAGAGATGGTCCGACCAGCGCAACTGTCGCGAGCGCGAACATTACGGTCGGGAAAGAGCGGATGGTATCAAATAACAGCAAAATTGCCTTGTCCAGCCAACGCGGGCCAAATCCTGCCAGCATACCGAGCACGATCCCCGCGGCTAATGCCACACCGATCGCTGTCAATGCAACACCTAGTGCCACTCTTCCACCATACAACACCCGGGAAAAGAGGTCGCGCCCCAGTTGGTCGGTACCGAGCAGATGGGCTTGAGACGGCGCTTGCAAGCGGTCTGGAATGTTGAGTGCGATCGGATCGTACGGAGCGACTACTCCGGCCAAAATCGCGCTGACTACAATAAGCGTAACCAGCAACAACCCGAACAATCCAGTCGGCTCTTTAATTACCTGTCGAAGTATAGCAATCACAACGTCGTCCGGGTCCTTGGGTCTAGCCAGGCATTGATCAGATCAGACATTGTCGTACTCGCGACAAAGAGGATCGTGCTGACCAGTACCGATCCCATCACTACGGGATAATTTCTTGTGATGACTGAATCATAGATCAATTTGCCGATTCCTGGGCGGGCGAAGACGATTTCAGTAAGAAGTGCCGAGGACAAAAGGAATCCCATTCCGACTCCAAT
Organism: Arenicellales bacterium; assembly: GCA_965220665.1. Taxonomy (GTDB): domain Bacteria; phylum Pseudomonadota; class Gammaproteobacteria; order Arenicellales; family JAJDZL01; genus JAJDZL01. Next base: position 349,219 of record CBDCQQ010000005.1, on the reverse strand, counting down.
CACCGAAACTGTTGGTAAGATCGCCAATTTCAAAGCGTAGTGATAGATGATCCTTCGTTCAGAGAGACCAAATGCACGCGCGGTTCGAATATGACTTTCCTGCATGACTTCAAGCATTGAGGCGCGCACCAATCGCGCGAGATAACCCACCCATGCAAGACCAATCGAGAGAACCGGCAGAACGAGATGGACCGCCTGGTCCAACAGATCGCCTTTGTCACCGGCACCAACTGCCGGAAACCATTTCAGTGCCACTGCAAATATCAACAACGCGTACAGTGCAACCACGAAAGACGGCGTCGTGATGAACGAGACGGAGACAAAACCGCTGATGCGGTCAAATAGAGTATTTCGATGCAACGCCGAATAGCATCCTAACGGAATGCCGATCAGTGCCGCAAACAATATCGCAAGAAAGATCAGCCACAAGGTGTACGGCAACTGTCCTATGACGATTTCCACTACCGGACGATTGGTGATGACATCCATCCCGAGGTCACCACGCAGCAGATTTGCGAAAAAGCGGGCGATTTGTACCGGAAATGGCAAATCCAAGCCAAGTCGTACCGACATGGCAGTTATCAGCTCTGGTGTGGCTCTCGGCCCTAGGAGTATTCGTGCAGGATCACCAGGTATCAAATGTATCATACAGAACAGCAGCGCCACTGCCAGTAGGACGATGATGACTCCCAAGGCAGTGCGTTTGACTATGTACAGAAGCAAAGAGACCTCTCTGTATATCCGGTGATGAACTGCACGGTATAAATTAGTGCACGAATGCTCTATCTGGCCGACAGATCAATGTGAATAAAGACTATTGTTTATACAACATAAAAAACATTGAACTTATCCCGATGAGTATGTCGGACGGCACCCGACTTTCTGCGCGCATCTGGCTTCCAAGTGATGCTGAAACTGCTCCCAAAGCAGCGATTCTTGAATATATCCCGTATCGAAAATGAAACCACGAGTCCACGAAGCGCATTGATACATCGTTTGTAGTTCTGTCAGGACGATTGGGTGGTAGAAATCATCGGCAAAGCGGAATTGATTTCCACTGCAGAGATTTATCGCTTGCGGGGTTCTCTGGAGGTTAGGGAAAACGGAAAGGTAACATTTTCGCGTATGTAGAATCCGGAAATGCAACGGACAGATGGCTTGTCATCTGGAGATGGATTAAGGGCGATCAGTGTATTGACTTGCCTTGATAACAATCAATGAATGTGGCTTGAATTGGTGATATAAAAATCAATTCTTACTCACTAACTGTAAATGGTAGACAGAGGTATGAAAAAACGTTACTTTAAAGGTTCGCTTAGTAGAAGGGACTTTCTTAAAACTACCGGCGCTTTGGGGGTTGCCAGTGCTGCTGGCAGCATGAGTCAGATCGTCTATGCTCAGGATAAAACCATTCTCAAGGTGCGCGCATACTCCGACATGAGAAGTCTGGACCCGGCTCACTCCGTCGGTGTCGTGGACGAGGAAATTCATAGCAGTATCTACAGCAAACTGATCCAATACAAGCCGGGACGCGAGTGGGGATGGCAACTGGATGCAGCTGAATCGATTACTCAAGTTGACGATACGAGCATTGCTTTCAAGCTGAAACCAGGGATCATGTTCACCAACGGTTATGGGGAAATGACCGCAGAGGATGTGAAGTATTCGTATGAGCGAATACTTGATCCAGACGTGGCATCCACCAACACTCCTGATTGGGGAACCTTGAAGGAAGTGGTCGTAGATGGCAAGTACGAAGGAGTGATCGTTTTCGATGAACCTTACCCGCCGGCATGGACCATTGCGATGCCGTACATCGTCGGAAATATCGTCTCTAAACAGGCTTGGGAAGAGATGGGTGGCAAGGTGGACACCACAACGCCGTGTGGTTCGGGACCTTACAGTCATCACGAATGGCAACCGAAACAGAAAACCATACTTGTTCGCAATCCGGATTGGCACGGCGGGACCGCTGCTTTCGATGAAATACATATTTTCCCGATTGATGACGAAAATACCGCTCAGATCGCATTCGAGTCCGGTGATATAGATTACACAAGAGTATCACTGAGTTCTGTCGCGAGCCTGAAGGATTCACCACCTGAAAACTCAACGGTCTCTGAGTATCCATCGCTTTACTATGTATGGGTCGGCATGAACGTGGAAAACGAAAAGATGTCGAATGAGAACTTAAGAAAAGCCATTCAGCATTGTATTGACGTTCCATCCATCCTCGAGGCCTCCTATTTCGGTGCTGCCGAAGCGGCAACCGGCATTATTGCGCCAGGGCTGTTAGGACATCGTCCGGAAAGCATGGTGCCACCACAGGCGAACATCGAGAAAGCGAAGGAACTTCTGGCGATGGCTGGAATGGAAGGAGGCGCCAGCGTTACGCTGGATATTCTGAACAAGTCAGCCAATGTGACGACGGCACAGGTCATCCAGGCAACCTGTGCTCAGGCCGGTATTGACGTTGAAGTCAACCTTCACGAATCGGGCGCATTCTGGTCACTTGGAGATCAAAGCGCCGGCGAGCAATACAAGAACATTCAGTTGATTCTGAATCGATACTCGATGGGACCGGACCCGTCCTATGCGACCGCTTGGTTCGTAACCAGTCAGAAAGGAATCTGGAATTGGGAACGATTCAGCAACGAAGAGTTTGACAGCCTTGAATCGATGGCGAAAGCGGAAACTGATACCATGAAACGGGGTGAAATGTATCAGCGACTGCAGGACCTGATGGAGGAAAGCGGAGCATACCGATTCATCACGCATGAGGCGACGCCTGTGATTTACCGAAACACCGTCAATCCGGCGTTTCGTCCTGACGGACTTCCGCTGCTTCGGTATTTCACTCCCGCCTGATTCAGCTGGTTTACCAAGTCAATCAGTTTGACTTGGGAACTTAGACATGTTTGGCGGGGAAAATCCCCGCCAAACAACCACAATATTCATAGTGGTGTCAAATTCATGCGAATATATCGAGAAACCTGCTGAGTCAAAGGAAAATTCAGTCATTGAAGCGTGTTCTACTGAATTTCTCCCGGGAAGTCCGAACGGACACAAAGCTAACGGTGACACGTCCTTTAGAGTAAACGCAATTACGGTGTAATTGCAGCAAGTCTGAAGTTCCAGATTGTTGTGAGTAAATTACTTTTGGCTTAATTTTCAGCGCGAAAGCGCCTCACAGGCAACAAGTCTGGACATTGTTATCATTAAATGCCCCAAACTTGTGCGGAACAGATTTGCACGTTTCCCTATATTGCCGATTTGAGGGGAGTTACCTGTTCAGCAATCTCTGCACCTTTAGCTATCTCTGCCTGCCGTAATTCCCATGTTTTCTGCAAATTGATCCACAGGTTCGGCGTTGTGCCAAATAAGCGGGATAACCGCAATGCCGTATCCGCGCTCACTCCGCGCTGACCGTTTATGATCAACGTAATTCGATTTACAGGCACATTCAACGCTTTCGATAGCGCATTCGCCGATAGGTCGCGCACTTCCATCTCTTCGCGGAGAATCTCCCCTGGATGAACTGGCATCATTGCGTTTTTCACAGCCACTTTGACTTACCCTTTAGTGATATTCCACTATTCCCACATCCACTGGTCTGTCCTCAGTCCAACGAAAGCAAATGCTATATTGACCGACTCGGTCACCACGTTAAACTTTCAGCCGATTGCTGGACAATTCAGCTAGGTCACCAAGTGTTTCAGCGTTATCTAGAATCGTCAAACGGCGTGTAGCCTGAGTGTGAAAGCGCTGAAATTCCCGTAAGCGATAACCCTCGAAATATCTTTGTGTATTTCGGTTCCTGAAACTTCTTATCACATCAAGATTTTATTCGCTGTTACGCTCCTCGTAAAGGCATTGTCCTGGCTTAAAATCAGGCAACAATTGCTTGATAAAATTGATTGAGTATTGCAGAGGGTACTCAACAATTGAAGCTAGTGAACCCGGACTTTAGTAGAACCTTTATACATATAAAGTTTCACACGGAACTTTGACGCTTATGCACAATCCCACTGCAAGTCTGATCAAACATTTGCGAATAGCGAGGTACACAGTATTGCATGTCACTACCTACTTTCACCAGGTGCTAAACTGCTGAAAAAACAACCTTTAACTTGAACGATAGTAGCTATTCTGCTGCCAAACTGGATCAAAACATAACCGAATCATTCACAAAGGAGTCGCCAATGATGCCCAATATATCGATTCGCACTGAATTTCCGCGTGTAGTTCGGGAAATCGAAAACACCTGGATTCCAATGCCGGACGGTACCCGACTCGCCGCTCGAATCTGGTTGCCGGAGGATTCGGAAGTTAATCCGGTCCCAGCAATTCTCGAATACCTTCCCTATCGAAAACGCGATGGTACAGTGGAACGCGACCAAATAACGCATCCATATTTTGCGGGACATGGCTATGCTGGGGTACGCGTCGATATGCGGGGAACAGGGGACAGTGAGGGCGTATGCCTCGGAGAGTATCTGCGACAGGAACAGGATGATTGTCTGGCGGTCATTGAGTGGCTGGCAGAGCAGTCATGGTGTTCAGGGAAAGTCGGGATGATTGGCATATCGTGGGGAGGTTTTAACGGACTTCAAGTCGCGGCGCGGCGCCCGAACGCGCTGGGAGCCGTCATTTCGCTCTGCTCAACGGATGATCGTTACGCGGATGACATTCACTTCATGGGTGGAGCTCTTCTTGCGGAAAAACTTGGCTGGGGAGCGACTGCCTTTGCCATTGCCCATACTCCTCCCGATCCAGCAATTGTGGGTGAACGATGGCGCGACATGTGGATAGAACGACTGGATAACAACAGTCTATGGCTGCTTGACTGGTTTAGGCATCAGCGTCGAAATGAATTTTATTCGCATGGTTCAATTTGCGAAAGCTACGAAGATGTGCAGGTTCCTGTGTATCTGGTTGGTGGTTGGGCTGATGGCTACACCAACACGATCTTTCGAATGCTGGAAAAATTAAGTTGTGCTAAAAAAGGATTGGTTGGACCTTGGGCACACAAGTATCCGCATTTTGCTATGCCGGGTCCCCGAATTGGTTTTCTGCAAGAGTGTTTGCGCTGGTGGGATCAACATCTCAAGGGAATTGAAACTGGCATCATGGCGGAACCGGAGCTTCGCGCTTGGATTCAGCATTCTGTACCTCCAAATTCACAATTTGAAACACGCCCTGGACATTGGGTTACGGTACCGACATGGTGCGATGATGCTGTTTCAATGCAATCCATGTTTTCCGACAATCAGTTGCCGGGAGGAAAAGCGAATGAACCGGTTATTGTTTGTGCGCCAGAAAGTACCGGACACACGTCAGGCAATTGGTGTGGATACGGTCAGGTACCCGATGGTCCAATTAATCAGTCCGAAGAAGCCGGTATGGTTTGCTTCGAATCGGAACCATTTGACGAAGAAGTAGACCTTTTAGGCTTTCCGATCCTAACGGCAGAGGTTTCGAGTGACGTTTCTCAGGCCAATTTGGTTGCGGTGCTTTCCGAAGTTCTTGAGGATGGTAAGGCTACTCGTATCAGTTACGGGGTACTGAATCTGACACATAGAAACAGTCGCGCGCATCCAGAACCTTTGCCTGCAGGAAGTTTTCCGGTCCGTATAAAGTTAAACGCCTGCGGCCAGCGAATCGGTAAAGGGAATAGGCTACGGCTGGCATTATCCAATGCCTACTGGCCAATCATTTGGCCATCTCAGTCGAAGGCCCAGTTGAAGTTGACAAATGTAGCGCTTGATTTACCTCTTTCCAGAGGAAAAATCGCTCAAAGCTGCTTTCAGGAACCCGAAGGCGCAGAGCCTCTGGCAGTCGAAAATTTAGCATCCGGAGGTTACGAACGGCGACGTTCCATTGATTACATCTCGGGGCATGAGACCTATGAGATATACAACGACTCAGGGTTAGCACGCCATCTGCGGACCGGTATTGAATATCGGGAGACCGGCCGCGAAACCTACAAGATTCATCCTGATGATCCGAACTCTGCAGTTGGCACTTGTGCCTGGACCAAACACTATGCCAGAGATGAGTGGAGTGCCGATTTAGAAGCTGTCATTACTGTTCGTGCACTGCAGAACGTGTGGAATATTGAAGCGTCGCTGAAGGCTAGGGATGCTGACGGCATAGTAGTCCAAAAATCCTGGTCTGATAGTATTGACAGAGACTTGGTATAAGTGCATTTCCCGGATTTGATTCTGATGCGATCACCTGTTCTCTGACTACTATCTGGCGCTTTACTACGCTCCTTTTGCCTTCCCAGTCAAAGTACAGCATGACCTGAATTCTAGGCTGATTTCAAGTCGCGTTATACGAGACGATTTACCGACCGTGAAGCCAAAGATCTGATCGATCAATGGGAGGCGTGTTTAGAATTTGATTTTCGCGAAGGGCTATAGACTCGCCCGGTTCCTTTTCACGTCATCAGTTTTTCGGAAGACGTTCAGATTCCCCCTGCCATGTGCAAGGTAGTTGCTGATCTTGTTCCATACGGTGTTTTCCACGAACTCCCGAGACTTGAAAATGTTTCTATGCTAAGTCACCGTCCTGACATCGTTGTCGCGAAAATACGCGAAATCATTTTGGGACACTTCGGACAGTCGAAACGCACACCGCACTATGCGGGTGTGAATTGTTCGGTTTGCATCATCGGTTTCGATCAGGAATGCTGGGACCGATTGCCAAGAGTTCCATCGCTGCTTGCATGGGAGGCAATTGCTCATACAAGATCCTGTATACCCGTTCGGTCATTGGCATGAACACGTCGAGTTTTTTGCCAACGTGGTAGGTTTCTCGGGCTGACTGCAGACCTTCCACTTCCTGACCAATTTCTTCCAGGATTGAATCAAGTTGCTTGCCGCTTCCAAGCCCAAGTCCCAGTCTTCGATTTCGGGAGAGGTCTCCACTGCATGTTAACAGTAAATCTCCCATCCCAGATAGACCCGTCAACGTTTCGGTTCTGCCGCCTAAAGCGATGTTGAGCCGGTTAATTTCAGCGAAGCCTCTACTGATCAACAGCGCTCTAGTATTAATTCCGAATCCAAGCCCATCCGAGATTCCAGCGGCAATCGCAATTACGTTTTTTGTTGCACCACCAACCTGAACTCCGACGATATCGTCCGTTGTATACACTAGCGAAGTTGTATTTCGAAAGATATTGGCGATCGATTCAATGTCTTCAGCATTTGTAGAAGCGAGATCAAACCCGGATGGCAGACCTCTGATGACTTCATAGGCAAAACTTGGTCCGGCTAGTGTTGCCGTAGTGGCACGACTCTTGAGTATGCGAGCTGTGACTTCACTTAGCAGACCGCCAGTTTCAGAATCGAATCCTTTGGTTCCCCAGATGACGATTGGTTTAGTGCTCGAATCCATCAAATGCAGATGATCTGAGACTGAACTGATCGCCAGGTTGAATACCCGGCTGGGTACGGCTACGACCACAACACTGCACGATTCAATTGCTGATTCCAGAGTATTGCAGCCCTGAAGGCCATTGGGCACTGCAAAATCTTGAAAGTATTTTGAATTTCGGTGATGATGATTGATGTCTTCGATGACCTTTTGGTCGACATCCCAAATTCGAACCGTGTGACCGTTATTGGTGAGCAAGGTTCCCAATGCGGTGCCCCAGGACCCAGCCCCGATAACCGCAATACAATGGGATTCAAGTGAAGATAAACTCATGACTCACCTATTTTACATATTGAGTTTGTAGTTCTGTTGCAGCGATGCCTTTCATCAAGAAAAGAAACTGGTTAGAACTCTTCTAGTTTCTACTGTACAAATCATCCTCTTGTTTGAAGCAATTCAATCGCTGACACTTCAATACAGCTATTATTTTATTTTTATCAATCAAATATATGACTTTGTGCTCTCCTTAACGGGGCAATGGTGAATATCACTATTGATATGACACATCAATTCAGTGCTGAATTCAGTTTCCGAGTGAGACTGCTGGCCTCGTTCTTTCTGCTCTTGGCCTTTTTAACGACTGAATCGTTGACAATGAGTCAGTTTCTAACTTCAGGTTCCGGCCGATTAGTGGATGAGATTGAGAAACTTCTATCCGCAAGTAGTCACTGTGTTGATGTCAAACGCTCCCAACTCTTTCGCCTCAGACAACAATCTGGAGCAACGGTTTAATTTCACTGGGAGTTCAAGGCCAATATAGGTCCTTCGAACGCTTACTGAAGTACAAGGTGGCCAGGGGCAGAATCGAACTGCCGACACGGGGATTTTCAGTCCCCTGCTCTACCGACTGAGCTACCTGGCCAGAATTGAGCGATTGCCCCTATTCGAGTGAATTGAAAAGCTGAAATTTGCCAAATTCTTCTGAGAAATTGACAAAAAGCCGTAGTGGAACCGTCTGACAGAAAGCAAAATTATAGAAAATCGTTCAGTAGATTTGGAGGTCTTGAACGATTATTTTTATTTATTGATTCGTTCTGAGAGCTGAACGAATCTCAATTCAATTTCTCATTATTCAGGTGGCGTATAGCCTACCGGCATATCCACATCACCGCCAAAAAAGAATTTTTCAACCTGCTCGCTCAGGTATTTTCGATCTTCAGCCTTTCCCATACTGAGTCGCTTCTCATTGATCAGCATGGTTTGGTGACTGAGCCATTGTTGCCATGCTTCAGCAGATACGTTCTGATAGATTTTTGTGCCGAGCGGTCCCGGTAATGGTTGCATCGCCAAACCAGGCAGTTCCTTCTTCAGCAAGACACATTTGACAGTATTTGGCATGATAAATTGAATCTAAAGGTTGAAACTACGGACAATTTTACCTGTTCAGTATTAACTCATTATTGCGTATTGAACTGAGTTGACTTGATTCTTGAAATGAGTTCCAAAACAGGTGCAGGTATACCCCGGTTTAGCGACTTATCTAGAGAAACCAATTCAATATCTGATTGACGGAATTGAATTGATTCAGAGTCTGTAATTTGAACGATTAGTGGAGTAATATCCAAGCGGAAGTGTGTGAAATCATGATGAAATGGTTCCCACGTTTGAACTATCGAAATATTCATGGCGTAATTTTGTCGGAACCATTTCTGCACATTTTCCACAAGGCCGGGATATTCTGGAAAACTCCACAAACCACCCCAAATTCCAGAAGGTGGTCGTCGTTCTAACAGCAGTTGGTGACATTGATCCAAGGCAATTACCAAAGTGACTGCTTTAATCTTACGAATAGCGCGTTGCTTGCCAAGCGGAAATTTTTCGATTAGATTTGCGCTTTTTGCGCAACAGAGCGAACGAACTGGACAAAGTTCACACTTGGGGTGACGGGGCGTACAGACGGTGGCACCGAGGTCCATAATGTGTTGCGTATATTTTTGGCATTCTTCTGCTGGAGTACACGCGTCGGCAATTTTCCAAAGCCTTCGAATTCGCTGTGAATCTTTCTCGTCCTCAACACAAAAACTGCGGGCATAAACCCGTTTTGCGTTGCCATCAAGGATTGGGGCTTTTTGCCCGTAAGCCAGCGCACAAATAGCGCCCGCTGTCGAACGCCCGATTCCTGGCAGTGCCAGAATCTCGTCAAAGTTGGCAGGAAATTGCCCATTATGTTGATCATCAATCAGTTGAGCGGAGCGATGCAGGTTGCGAGCCCGGGAATAGTACCCAAGCCCACTCCAGAGATTTAGCACTTCATCAATTGAGGCATTTGTCAGAATGGTTAGGTTCGGGAACATTTCAATGAATCTCAAGTAATAGGGTACTACTGTCGCCGCCTGGGTCTGCTGCAGCATAATCTCGGAAATCCATACCTTGTAGGGGTCCGACTCAAAAGCCCAAGGCAGATTGCGACCTGGCAAAGGGTTGCGCCAGTTAAGTAGCAATTGACTAAAATCATCAAAACATTCAGAGGGTTTCATTCATCCGTTCCCTATGCCCAATTACACCAAAATGAAAATTAACGCAGTCAATATCAAATTATGAAAGTCGTAACCTTCAACGCCAACGGAATTCGTTCTGCTGCACGTAAGGGATTTTATGAATGGATGCTTGCCCTGGATGCAGATTTTGTCTGCATTCAGGAACTTAAGGCACAACAAGACCAACTCACTTCCGACATGGTTAATCCCGGAAACTATATCGGGTACTTTCATTGCGCTGAAAAGAAGGGCTATAGTGGTACCGCCATCTATTCCAAACACTCACCAGTTGAAGTCAGCTACGGATTGGGCTGGGATGACTTTGATTCAGAAGGGCGTTGCGTAAGGGTCGATTTTAATTCGTTCACGATTATTTCAATCTACCTGCCTTCGGGAACCAGTTCTGATATACGCCAGGAGTTCAAGGAAGTCATACTTGAAAGACTAAAAACCGTGCTGATGGGTTTTCAGAGCGAGCCTCGGAATTTCATAATTTGTGGTGACATCAATATCGCTCATCGCCCTGCAGACATCCGAAATTGGAAAGGCAACCTAAAGAATTCAGGCTTTCTGCCGCAAGAGCGAGAATGGATGGATTGGCTGTTTGGTGCAGCAGGCTACATTGACGCTTTTCGCATTGTTGACACCCGTCCCGGACAATACACTTGGTGGTCCAATCGCGGTGGAGCATACGAGAAAAATGTCGGTTGGCGGCTGGACTACCAGATCGTCTCAGCTGGACTCAAAGAGCAGATCGATTCATTCTCCGTCTACCGCGAAATCAAATTTTCCGACCACGCACCAGTCATCGGAAACTACAGCGCTCCGATTAATTCCGTGCAGAAGTAATCTTAGGTCGTACCCTCAACGGGTTGGTCAACCGGTTGTGCTGCTACCAGCTTCTGAACCCAGAGGATAATCCCGATAACTGGAATTCCAATGAGCGCAGTGATAAGGAAAAAGGTGTGATATCCAACACCATCGACTATAGAGCCCGAGTAGCCTGCCACGACTTTCGGCAATAGTAGCATGATCGAGGTGAAAATCGCATACTGCATTGCAGTGAAGCGAATACTGGTCAGACTTGAGAGATAAGCGACGAATGCTGCTGACGCTAAACCAGCACTGGTACTGTCGACGACGATTACAAATAAGAGCATGTTTGTACTAGGATTTACCGCTAGAGCCATAAATAATAGATTGGATGCCGCTGAGAGAACTGCACCAAGCAACAGTATGCGAAGTACACCAAAACGAAGCGAAAGTACTCCGCCAATCAAACCGCCTGCTATCGAAGCGATCAGTCCATACAGTTTTGAGTATTGTGCGATTTGAGTTTTAGTGAACCCGATGTCGATGTAAAACACATTTGCAATGACTCCAAGCACAATATCAGAAATTCGATAGGTACCGACCAACAGCAGAATGATGAGTGCCAGACGGCCATAGCGGACAAAAAAATCGGATATCGGGTTGAGGTAGGTTTCGTGAATGTGTTGCATCTCAACTACACGGGCTCTGATTAGCAACCATGCAACGACACCCGCTAGCGATACCGAAAACGCCATTCGACAGGTTTCGAGAAGTAGTCGTGTCGGTGCGGAATTAACTCCCCATTCTTCAACGATGACAGTCTTTGCCGCCTTTACGAAATCGCCAGTTAGATAGAATCCCAGTACAAAAGCAGCGATTGCCAATACGAAAACCAGCAAAAATCGAAGGTAATCTCGAGCACCCTTAAACGCAGTGTTTTCAATGAGACTGTGCTTAGGTTCAGGATTCAGCAAGGTCGTGACGACGCCCACTAGCATAAAGCCAGCCATCAGCTGATAAACGGAAGACCAGGCTCTGAAACTGTACTCACCACCGCCGATGATGTCAGCCATCCAAAGTGCTCCGGCACCGGAAACAATCAATGCAACCCTGTATCCGGCAATGTACATTCCAGATAGCATCGTTTGTAAGTCCGGCGGCGCGGATTCAATACGATAGGCATCGATCACGATGTCTTGCGTTGCGGACGAAAACCCGATGCAGACCGCACCGATGACTGTCATTATCAGCAGGTCAGTCTTCGGATCGAAAAATGATGTCCAAAATATGCTGCTGATGATTGCAAACTGGGAAACCAGTAGCCAGGCACGACGACGCCCTAATTTACGGGTCAGATAGGGGAGTGGCATCCTGTCCACAATCGGTGCCCAGACAAATTTGAATGAGTATCCTAGTGCCGCCCAGCTAAGAAAGGTAATTGTCGCCCTTTCAATACCTGCCTCACGAAGCCACACGGACAGGGTACCGAAAACCAGCAATAGCGGCAGACCAGCCGAAAATCCCAGAAACAGCATGCAGATTGCACGCGGGTGAAAAAGCCCTTTGGTCGCTTCTTTCCAGTTATACGTCGTTGAATTTGAACCGATGTCTAGATACCTTCCCTGATATTAAGTTAGTTTCTCAGCCCAGTGGTGTCACACTAGAACGCTGTTAGCCGAGCATCTGATAACCAAGTTCTTCCAGAAATCTGACGCCGAAAGAATCCACAAGATTCAAAAATATCAGAACCAGAATTGGAGAAAAATCGAGTCCGCCAAAAGTTGGAAGGATACGTCGAGCCGGTCGCATGATCGGTTCGGTAAATGTTAATACCAAGCGGGTAAGGGGTGTAATGCGCCGAGCAACCCAACTCATTACAACACGTATCAGAATGGCGGCAATAAAAATAGTTATGGCGTAATCAAGCAGTCTGGCAGGCGTCAGAATAAGGAGGGCAAAAATGTTGACACTGACGCCTTGAAGAGTGACAAAAAGAAAGCGTTCAACAGCTGTGATAATGAATGCCAGGACAAAGGGCGAACCAATATCAGCACCTGAAATTCGGGGCACGAATAGTCGAAGAATACGAATCGGTACCCGAGTCAGGCGATCAATGATTTGCGAAACCGGGTTATGAAAATCAGCATCCGTGTATTGCATCAAGGCGCGCAATACTGTAATGACCGCGTAGATTTCAACCAGCGTACGCATCAGCTCTAAAGAAATGGGGATTTCCATACCTGTTAGTTAGCGCTAGCGGGTTGAGACATTTCAATTGATCTTTTTTCTGCAGCTCGAATCGCTGAAATAATACTTTGTTTAACTTCGGCTTCGTTGAGCACATTGAGTGCTGCCGCTGTTGTTCCGCCTGGTGAGGTTACACGCTGCCGCAATATTGCCGGACTTTCGCTACTGGCAACAGAGAGAAGCGCAGCACCGACCGCTGTTTCAGTGGCCAGTAAATGCGCAGTTTCAGGTTGGAGGCCAAGTTCGATTGCGGCCTCTTCAATGCATTCAATCAGGTAAAAGAAATATGCCGGACCACTTCCGGATACTGCTGTAACGACATCCAACAGGCGCTCATCAGGTAGCCAGACAGTTTTTCCGACTGCGGACATGATCTTTTCAACAACTGATTTTTCCTCGTCAGATACCTCTGGGTTGGCATACATCGCCGAAACGCCTTTCTGAATCAATGCTGGAGTATTCGGCATCACGCGCACGATACTAAGGTTTCCGCCGGACCAGGAATCGAGGTCATCCAGTCGAATCCCTGCCGCGATTGATATTAACAGTGGACTGGAAGACTGAAGAGAACTTGCAACGCTTGAAAGGGCACCTTGCATAACTTGTGGCTTAAGGGCAAGTACAACAGTTGAGGAAGCTGCAACAACTGCGCGATTGGATTCTTCAACGCGAACTGAAAAATTTTCGGCAACGTATTTGCGAGCGTCTTCAGACAAGTCAGATACGACTATGGCGTCTCGACTGTAACCATTGGCAATGAGTCCGCCAACTAGGCTGCGGGCCATGTTGCCGCCGCCGATAAAACCGATGGTTGAGTGACTGAATTGATTTTCCGATGAAGGCACGGATTTCTAAAGTGTATGGGAAGTTTCCAGCAAATTATATTCTCTGTATGAATGCTGTTTTTTAGAGTCAAGTTGCTCCAGCGTTAAGATTTAATGCAATGAAATTGTCACTTTCGGAAGAGTTCATGGGGGACTCCGCGCGGGCAATTGAAAGTTCAGATCTGACCTCGGAACTACGGACAAGTCCCTGAAGCTTCAATTGATGGATAGGTGCAATCTTGACAGTGTGGTCTGATTTGCAAATTAATCTATTCCGTTGATATATCAACTTAATAGTCGCTCTATCGCGATCGATCAAGTAGCGCACTTTTAGTGCGAAATTAAGTATTCAACTTAGACACTGCTAAGCCGGAGGCTGACCTGAATGTTGTTGCTATAGGCACAGGTTTCATTCGTAAGGGGCTATGATAGAATGAAATGCAACGTCGAATTAAATCGGATTGAGGTAGTGATATGAAGTACGAAAAGAAATTTTCAATAATTCTTACCTCAATGTTTACTGCATTTGCACTAATTACGCAGGTGGCATACGGCGATTACGAGGATGGCATGCAGGCGTGGAACGAGAATCGCTTCCAAGATGCGGTTTCCGAATGGATGGAATCAGCGGAATCAGGAGATGGGAGATCCATGCTGGCGCTTGGCAAAGCGTATGCACGCGGACTGGGTGTGCTACGAAACTTGACAGAGGCGCATAAGTGGTACAACCTTGCAGCGAGCCGCGGAATAGCGGAAGCAGCAGATGAACGCGATGCTCTAGAGACGAAAATGACTGGCGATGATCGCGCTAGAGCGGAAGAACTCGCAAGTCAATGGCAGCAGGCACAGACAGATTTTGGCAGCCCACCTGCATCCGAGACACCACCAGAAGAATCGACCGTTGAATCAACTGAGGTCGAACTGACTTCTCGCGCAGCGATTCGGGAGGCACAGTCACTGCTGGCAGAATTGGGTTATCAGCCTGGACCGGCTGACGGTCTCTGGGGGCCAAAAACCGGAATTGCGTACCAGTCTTTTCTTGTTGACCAGAATCTGCCTGAATCTGATGTCCTGACAGAAGCATCACTTTCAGCTTTAAGGGAAACTGCTGAACGTCCAACAGAAATCACTTCTTATAACGGTCAGATACCTGCACCAGCGCTTCAGCAAATCTCGAGTGCCACGATTCGGGAAGTGCAGACACTATTAGCATTATTGGGTTACAACCCTGGCCCAGCAGATGGAGCATGGGGACCGAATTCTGTTCGTGCATTCCAGTCTTTCCTAAGGGACAACAACCTGCCAATTGCTGATGTTCTAACTACAGATTCAATTCTTGCGATAAGAGAAGTTGCAGGTCTGTCAGGGGTGTCCACACCAGTCAGCGGTCAGCTGTCCACTCAGCAAGACGAATCAGGAGATTTGCCAAGCTTTATCTTTGGTAGCAGCAGTCAAGAAACCGAAGCCGCTGTGAGTACGGAGCAATCAAGTCCCGTCGAAGTCGATCAGACAGACGCTGCTCAAACTTTGATGACTATCATTTCTCTGATTACGGGAGAAAGCTTGGAGACTACTGCGCAATCGATTCAGGAAGAAAGCAAATTTGAAAACTTTTTGGGACGAGCGCCATCGACTACCGCCGAAGATGAAAACGGTTGGACCGATCTGCACTGGGCGGCGGCTTTAAACTTGCCGGCAACTGTCAAGAAGCTGGTGCAGGCAGGCATGTCCGTCAATTTAAGCATGAAAGCGGATCAGAAACAGTTCAGCAACGTGTTGCGTCAAAAACTAGCGCAGGTTAATTCGGCTGAATACATCGCTCAGCATATTCAAGAAGTTGGCAGAGTAGGTGCTTCTCCGCTACACATTGCGGCTTTGATGAACTCTCAAGAAGCGGCAAAAATGCTCATTGACCAAGGTGCCCGCGTCAATCAGACAACCATAATGAATGAGTCACCGCTGTTCAATGCCATTTCTGGCGTGTCGATTGAGGTCGCACAAAATTTAATTGCCCATAATGCCGACATCAATCTAAATGACTTTTACGGCTTTTCGCCATTGCATATGTCAGCTTATAGAAACTCGGCTGACGCACTGATTCTGTTGCTTGATAATGGTGCGAATATTGAGGCGCTAACTCGGCGCGATTGGACCCCGCTTCACATAGCGGCGTGGGCAGATTCAAGGGAAGCGGCTAGAGTGCTGATTGTAAGAGGAGCGGATCTCTCTGCTACTACAGATAGAAACCTGACACCTCTAGATTTGGCGAGCGACGAAAACCATACTAATATGGTGCGGCTTTTGTTGCTAGGTTATTGATAAACCAAAGCTGCTGGTGATATGCGCAATCGTACAGATTGGCTGAATCTGAGAAAGAGACAATTGACAAATAGAAGTCCACTTCAACTGGCGGAAGTAGACTTGTAACTATTGTCATAGAATCTTCGCCTGCGTTGAACAGATGCAATTCATATGTCGAATCTCAATTTAGATCAATTCTCATTTTGTATTTTTTTCATTAGTGCGGGGAGAGAAATCATAGTTAGGCCATCGCCAAGAGAGAACTCTTCATCTCCGCCATAAACGACAAATTTTTTATTTGCTTCTACGTCATCGCAGGTTTGGCCAAAAACTTTACTCACTTTCGGCGCAACACCATATTTGATCTCGACAGCCCAGATATTATTGAATCCAAACCTGATGATTAAGTCAATTTCTGCTCCATTCGTCGTCCGATAGTAATAAGTTTTTGCGAGACGGGGAAGAACCGAGTGAATATTTTCAATAACGAATCCCTCCCAATTTTTCCCAAGTACAGGGTGAGACAAAAGTGAGTTGAAATCATGGACACCAAGCAAATGGTGCAACAGGCCGCTATCGCGCACGTAATATCGTGGAGACTTCACCAGTCGCTTTTTTACATTTTCGTGCCAGGGTGCTAATCTTCGCACAAGCAAGAGGTCAGTCAGAACATCGATGTATCGACTGACAGTTTTGCCATCAATTTCCAAATTACTTCCGAGTTTTGATTGGTTGACTGGTTCACCTTGCAGGTGAGCCAGCATGGTCCATAATCGTCGTAGCCTTGTCGCGGGAATCGGAAATGCCAAATTTGGTATGTCGCGCTCAAGGTAAGTTTCGACTAAATCTAGTAACCAATTCATACTCCGTTCATCGCTCTTCGCAAGATAACTATCGGGAAATCCTCCTCGTAGCCACCGATACAATATTCCGCACTTACATCATTTACAACACCGCTACCTGAGCAAATTCCTAGTCAAATCCAATACGTCACAATCAACTACCAAAATTTCTTCGAAAATTCTTTCATACCAAGGCCGCCATCAAACCACGTCCAAGATATTCGATCACCAATTCCAGTTACTACTTCTATCCACAATGTTGCGTAAAGAACATGACAAATCATGTGGTGAATCTGGTCAAGTACTTGACATATCGTACGTTATTGCGTACGATATGAGTACAGGTAACCCGAAATGAAATGACGATGATTAGCATAACTAATGCGCGGACGAATCTGTATCGCCTGGTTGATGAAGCAGTACAAACGCATAAGCCGGTGGTAATTGCAGGGAAACGAGGAAATGCGGTGCTCCTTGCTGAGGAAGACTGGAATTCCATCAACGAGACTTTGTACTTGTTATCGATTCCTGGAATGCGTGAGTCTATTGTAGACGGCATTAATACTAACCTTGAAGAATGTGACCAGGAACTTGATTGGTAGTGTGGAAACTATATTTCACCAACCAAGCAAAGAAAGATGCAAAGAAACTAGCCAGTGCTGGTTTAAAAAATAAGGCTGAGAGCTTAATTGCAATAATTCAGAACAACCCATTTCAATCGCCACCCCCGTTTGAGAAACTCGTAGGTGATTTGGAAGGCGCATACTCTCGACGTATCAACATCCAACACCGATTGGTTTATCAGGTTCTCGAAAAAGACAAGTCTGTAAAAGTACTACGTCTGTGGTCTCACTATGAATAACTATCACGACGTATCACATTCTACTCACTTTATCAGCAACACCTCGACCCGCACTCAAGTCAACTGACTGTCCTTATACACAAATCCGTAGTATTAAGGATAGTAATGACCGCGCAAGCATCATCACTAACCGGATTGAACGAGGCTGCAAGCGCCAGAGGCGCTACGAGGAAAGTATTGCGAAGTTTCGCTCTGAGGACGGCTAGTATGATCGGCATGAGTCGTCCCCTCAGCCACTGCTAGTTAAAGATTATCGGTCATACCCATAAACAACAGCATTTCTATGGTATGTCCCAGACTGTTGACCTGCTTAAGCGAATTTAACCTCGACCAATTCTGACCGCTTTTCAAGAAGCGGATGAACCTTTCTCGATCGCTTGGTGGATCAGTGATTCTTATCACCGAGATGATTCACATTGTAAGCTCTGATCAACGGTAGAAAATACCGGAACATCTGATCAAGGACAAAAGGGATAAGAACTAGAAATCTTTCGATGAACGTCGAAACGATTTCGATTGATCGAAGCATCTCGGAAGGTAAAATACACGGCGGAAAATTGCTCTGAGTGATGCAGTCATCTCGTAATTCTTACGACATTGCAGAATTGATATGACGCTAAAGTTATCCGATTGAAATCTGGAAATCCTTCACAACGACGCTTTTAAACCGAGGCAAATTATGGTACTACATACGTATGTGCCAGTCTTGGGCTTGGTCGTGCCAAAAACAATTCATTGAGAGGGAGATGGAATGTGATGGAGAGTGGACGAAGTGTCAGGCAGGAGAGGAAGACGTGAACTGTCAAGTCGGTGGAGTATCTAGCTAATTTGAGACAATCCATAGAAAAAGAGTCTCATGAATTCGCCACTCGACTCCCTTGAGTCTTCTTTCGCAACAGACATAAACTCGAAGTAATGCGGAAAACCAACGACGTGGGTGTACTGTGCATACTTGTTGCAGCGGTTTCATGGAGCACGGCAGGATTGTTCACCCGCGTCGTTACTACTGATATTCCAACCACACTGTTCTGGCGGTCATTGTTTGGCGGGCTCTGTGTGCTCGGAATCGTTCTGGCTATACACAAGTCCTCCGATATTCGAACTGCGTTTCGTTTCACCTTAGGGGAAACGGTAATTGCAATACTCTCCGCAGCAGGAATGATCTGCTTCATTTCTGCATTTTTCTACACAACCATCGCGAACGTGGCATTTGTCTACGGCACAATGCCGCTCTTAACATTTATCTTCTCCTTGATTTTGCTGAAGGCGCGCGCAGATGCGATGTCTCTCGGATGCTGCGGATTATCAGCCGCAGGAGTAGTCATTATGACATCCGGTAATAGTCTGCCGTCGGATTACTTAGGTATAGGACTGGCGTTCGGGATGACGATTTTTATGGCCTCTCTAACTGTCGCTGCAAAGTTCTTTCCAGATGCTGACAGTAGTAAGGCTACTTATCTTTCCGCCTTCTTGGGCGCATTGGTGATGGCTCCGTTTGCGACTTTTGGCAACACCAGTTCTGCTGACTACTTTTGGCTGATTGTTTACGGTATTGTGAACGTGGGTGTGGGTTTTGGAGTGTACCTGATTGGCGTAAAGCGTGTATCCGCACTGGTTGCCGCCCTTGTCGGACTGACCGAAATTCCGCTAGCACCAATCTGGGCGTGGTTGTTGTTCGGGGAACGGATGGAAATATCTGTGTTGCTCGGTGGGTCGGTGATAGTTATTGCCGCGGTGATATACATTACAAGTGCTGGTAAGCGGGAGAAAGTACCTGATGCTCGAGTCACAAAAGGGAATGACCGTTAGAGAAATTTCGATGAACGTCGAAACAAATTCGGTCGCAAGCAGCGTCTTGGTATGTACAATCGGAGGCAAGAAACCTTCTTCTAGAATTGTGCAGTTTTATCTGCTTGATTAATAAACGAGATGGGGCAGATACAAATAGGCATTCGCGATAATTTCTTAATATTTCTGTCGGTTAAACAGTCTTTACTAACAAAGAAATATGTATCAAAAGCGGACAGTGATTTGATGGAAGAATTGGAATCGAAATCTTATAGATATACGGTGTTTCTGCCCCACAATGTTTAAGCAGGGATAGTGAGAAATGAGTATTGCAGAATTCGGACGGGTCATTGGTCACGAGAGTCGCGTGGCAATGCTTCAGGCATTGATGGGTGGTATAGCTCTGTCAGCAAGCGAATTGGCCTGGCATGCCGGGGTGACTAACCAGACCGCAACCAGTCACCTCAATGAACTAGTAAATGCGAATTTACTGTACAGACGGAAGTGCGGGCGATTCCATTACTATGAAATCAACGGCGACTCGGTTGCATCTACTATCGAAAAAATTGCGTCTGGTATTCCCGTGAAGGACAGTCGAGATTTCCGACGAAATGTGAAACCCGAATTGAAAAAAGCTCGATTCTGTTACGATCATCTGGCGGGGGAGCTGGGTGTGGAAATTTCTCGAATTCTCGTCAAAATTGAGGCTTTAGTTCTGTATCAAGACAGTTTCCATCTTCCAGAGACAGAACACTCAATTTACCGGACAATCGGTGTTGATCTGGGCGAGATTCGAAAGAGCAGGCGTCAACTTTGCCCTCGTTGCTTAGACTGGACGGAGAGGCTTCCGCATGTTGCTGGCGCGGTCGGTGCGGCGATTGCCGCAAAGATGGTTGAGTCTGAATTTATAGCCAGATCCCGAAATGATCGCTCGGTCAACATTACGAGGTCGGGAAGATTTTTTCTGCTTGACAAGCTGGGATTAAGTCCATCGTTCTTTGTATGACGAATAAATTTCTGAGCCGATAATCAGAAAGTCCTTAGCTTACATCGTCTTTTTAGGCGGACGGGAACCAAATAATGCAGTACCGATTCGGACATGAGTTGCGCCTTCAGCTACTGCCTGCTCAAGGTCGTCGGTCATGCCCATCGACAGCGTATCTAGAGTATGTCCCAGGCTATTTGCCTGTTCAAGCAAATTTTTAACCTCAGCGAAAATTGCCTGCTGTTCACTCGGGTCGGAAACGGGTTTCGGTACGATCATGAAACCTCTCACTCGAATACGTTCAAAATCATGAATCTGGTCTAGAAGTTCAATTGCTGACTTAGCACTCAGACCAGACTTGGTTTCCTCTGCCTGCAAATTAAGTTGCAAACAGATATTGAGGGGTGGGAATTCTGCCGGCCGCTGTTCATTGAACCGAGCGGCAGTCTTGAAGCGATCAACACTGTGCACCCAGGCAAAATTTGAAGCAATCAGTCGGGTCTTGTTGCTTTGGATGCTGCCGATGAAATGCCATTCAATCTGCAGGTCTTCCAGTTCATGCTGCTTGCCGATTGCCTCCTGAACAAAGTTTTCTGCAAAAGCGCGCTGTCCACACGCTGCAAGTTCGCGAATCGACGACGCGGGATGAACTTTACCGACTGCAACGAGCTGAACCGAGCCAGGTTCACGACCGGCGTCTACTTCAGCCGCGCGAATTCTATCGTTAACCTTTCGATAGTTTTCTGCGAGATCAATCATTGCTGTGACACATAATGAGCGCAATATTCTTTAGAAGATTATCAAACAAATCAAAAAGTAGAATCGTCAGTTTTCAAGTAGAGCAGCCCTCCATTTCATTCGATGAAGCTCAAACCGGCAAACCAACGGGTAATTGATGCCTTGAGCGCAATGAATATCGAATGCGAGTTACAAATTCTCAATCACGAAACACGGACCTCCAAGGAAGCCGCTGAGACACTTGGCTGTTCAGTATCTCAAATCGCAAAATCACTTGTTTTCTCTGCCAAATCGAAACGTCCGGTTCTCGCAATAACCAGTGGCAGCAATCGGGTTGTGCTCAGTCTTCTTTCCGACATCATTGGTGAGAAAGTTGGCAAGGCAGATGCTGATTTTGTGCGAGAAATGACGGGTTTTGCTATTGGCGGTGTAGCACCTGTTGGATTAGCCAATCCTATTGAAACAGTATTTGACCGCGACTTATTCAATCATGAAACAGTCTGGGCGGCGGGTGGAACTGCCAATTCCCTGTTTCCCATATCGAGCGAAAGTCTGCGGCGACTTGCAGGCAACCGAATCTGCGACTTTACGGCACCGCTAGATTAAATCTGTCGCGACCACTCCGCCGATGATGGTATGGGCAACTCTGCCCCGCATCTGCATGCCGCCGAATGGATTGTTCTTGCCATTGCTCAGCATTTCGTCTGGATCAAACTCCCACGACTCGTTAGGATCGAAAATACAGATGTCCGCTGGAGCGCTTTCTGAGAGCGTACCTAAATTCAGACCTAATGTCTTTGCAGGATTGCAGGTTAGACATGCAATTGCCTGCTGCAGTGAAAGCCCGACGTCGTCAACCAATTTCAAAGTTAGCGGGAGTAAAGTTTCAAGTCCAGATATGCCTGGTACGCTTTGTATGAATGGAGCGAGTTTGTCGTCTTTGCTGCAGGGCTGATGATCAGAGCAGATTACCTGAATGGTACCTTTTTTCACACCTTCCCGCAGTCCAATCATGTCAGACTCCTGTCGTAGTGGAGGCATAACGTGACACAAGGTGTTAAACCCCTGAATATCAAGCTCTGTCAGGTGCAGGTTATGGATGGCAACATCCGCACTGATATTCAGTCCTCTAGCCTTTGATTCAGCGATCATATCAACGGATCTGGCACAGGACAACTGATTGAAATGTGCCCGCACACCTGTTGTTGAAACCAAGGCCAAGTCGCGGGCAACCGCAACAGTTTCCGCAGCTTCGGGAATGGCCGACAGTCCCAGACGCGTGCTCATCTCTCCTTCGTGTACACAGCCATTACCGGTCAGCCAGGGGTCCTGAGAATGTATGAATACCGTCAAATCGAAGGTTGCGGCATATTGCATGGCTCGACGCATCAGCAGGGTACTATGTATTGGAACTCTGGCATTGCTGACACCCATACAACCAGCTTTTTTAAGTGAAGCCATGTTCGTCAGCGACTCGCCCTGAAGGCCCATCGTCAGAGCTCCCAACGGTACGACCCGGATACTCTCCTGTTGTCTTACGCTCTCTCTAATCATGTGTGCCATTGCTGGCTCATCAATGACCGGAACGGTATTGGGCTGAATGCAAACGGTTGTAATTCCTCCGTTCAGCGCCGCCCGATATTCACTGTAAATCGTTAGGTGTCCTTTCGAATTCAACTCACCGATTTTCGCATTGAGGTCAATCAGTCCGGGACACACAATCAAACCCGAGGCATCAATTGTGCGGTCAATGGGTAAATTTGCAGCCGCTTCGGAATTTAGAATCTGTCCCTGATCAAAATAAAGATCAGCAATTTCATCTCGACTGTTTGCCGGATCTATAATCCGTCCGTTTCGAATGACACTAACCATTGTGCTCCAATCTACCCAGACTGCCGTAATCCGCCCATTATTTTTGACATGACCGCCATTCGAACCGCGACTCCATTTGATACTTGGGATAGGATCACCGAATGGCTGCCGTCAGCGACTGAAGAGGCTATTTCCAGTCCACGGTTAATGGGACCAGGATGCATGACCATCACATCCGGTTTGGCATTTTTAAGCCGCTCTTCAGTAAGGCCATAACAACGATAGTATTCACGTTCACTTGGAACCCATTGTCCTTCCATTCTTTCCAGCTGTAGTCGCAGCATGACAATGACATCCGCGTCCTTAAGCCCCTCATCCAAATCGGTAAAGATCCTCACTCCCAACGCTTCGAGTCCAGTAGGAATCAGCGTTCGAGGCGAAACGATTCGAATTTCTCCAGCTCCCAGTTTCTTGAGTGCGCTTATTTCAGATCGAGCAACTCGGGAATGTAGTACATCACCCACAATCACAACGGTAAGATCGTTGAAATTCGGCTTTCGCTGGCGGATTGTGAGCATGTCAAGCAGCGCCTGTGTAGGATGTGAATAACGTCCATCACCCGCGTTGATGATGTGAACATGTTGCGGAACATGGCGAGCAATGAGGTTAGCCGTGCCGCTGAAGCTGTGACGCACGACAAAGGTATCCGTATGCATGGCTTGCAGAGTTGACACGGTATCAAGAATTGTCTCCCCCTTTGTTGTTGACATGCCATCGGACTGCATGGTGATGACGTCTGCGGAAAGTCGCTTGGCAGCTATTTCGAAAGTTGTTCGGGTTCGGGTACTCGGCTCAAAAAACAGATTGACGACGGTTTTGCCGCGTAGTAGGGGCACTTTCTTGGTGTCGCGGGTCGCAAAATCGATAAATGATTCCGCAGTTGTGAGTAATTCCTCGATCAGTTCTCGTGGCAACTCTTCCAGAGAAATAAAGTGATTCAGACGGCCATCAGCTCCTATTTGGATGTCTTCAGGCATCACTCACACTCCGCATGCCGATCGATATACGTTAAACGGCCGTCTGGGTAAATTTTTACAAACTGATGTTTGTCGAGTGAAATTCTATAACCAATTATTTCAGCCTGAAAAGGCAGTTCCCGATCACCGCGGTCCAGCAGAACAGCAAGTACAACGGAAGCAGGACGGCCCCAGGCAAAAAGTTCGTTTAGTGCGGCTCTGACGGTCCGTCCCGTATGCAAAATATCGTCAATCAGAATGATGTGGCGATCTTCGATTGGGACGGGTAAAGATGAACTGTGAACACTTGGATTGAGGCCAACTCGACTGAAGTCATCGCGATAAAAAGTAATATCCAAAAGACCCACAGGTTCGCTTAAGCCGAGTTTTTGATGCAGTTGATCAGCGATCCAAACGCCACCGCTGCATATCGCTACCAAAAGGGGCGTTTCGTCAAGCATTGGCTTGATAGTGTCGACCATCCCTGAAAGTATTTCATTGACAGGAAGTTGCTCTGGCAGTTGGTGACTCATCTGTTATTCAAGTCGGTCATTCCGGTCAATAGCGGTTTCGAGCATTTGCTCTTCATTCAATAATTGCGAGAAATAAGTCTCCAAAATTATTCCGGCAGAAATTTTATTTCGTTCAT
Organism: Arenicellales bacterium; assembly: GCA_965220665.1. Classification (GTDB taxonomy): domain Bacteria; phylum Pseudomonadota; class Gammaproteobacteria; order Arenicellales; family JAJDZL01; genus JAJDZL01. The sequence continues at coordinate 324,425 of CBDCQQ010000005.1, read as the reverse complement.
CGGTTTTCTTGGCTTTAGGTATTCGTTCACCTGGCTGGTGCATTCTGAAGATCGATTCTTCCGTGCTGAGGGTTTCGTCGACATATGAAACAGGGATTTTGAACCTCTGGCTGAGTGTTTCTCCGAATTTAATGATTTTTTTCTTTAAACCTGTGGCAGATTCCGAATTCAAGCCCGGCATACCCAATACAAACCCCTCTGGGCGCCACTCGCTAACCAGTTTCTCTAACGCCACAAAATCCGGTTGACCGTCTTTGGCCTGCACAATTCCTATACCCTGACCACGGCCGATACTTGGATGACCGACCGCAACTCCAATTCGGCGAATGCCAAAATCGAATGCCATGATGTTAGCAGACATATTAAACTATCCAATCTGTGCGTAATCGATACTAGGTGTTGAATCTACCATGCAATCTATATGATTGAAGCTTTTAGATTCAAAATATGTGGGGTCTAGGTTCGGTGGTTCCATGGGACTGTGCACTAATTCATCCCAATCTGGATAAGAAAATCTTGGCAGGCAGTTGGAAAATTAGCAACCGCCTCATTTGGCCGTTCAAGAAGTGAAAGTTCCTTTGTTCAAAGGATCAGGCATGCCCCGCAACAGAGGAGATTGTGTCAATGTCGATGCCTACCAGCGAAGCGGCTTTGTGCCACCTGTCCTGGATTGGAGTTTTAAAAATGATTGAGGAATCAGCTGGGGCAGACAACCACATATTGTTCTGCATCTCAGTTTCCAGTTGCTCACTCTCCCAGCCGGCAAATCCCAGAACCGGCAGGAAGAAATCTGGACCACGGTTTTCAGAAATTGCTTCAAGTACATCCTTTGACATGGTGAGCCCTAGATCATTACCCACTTGAATTGTCGATGCCCATGATTTACTGGTATCATGCAAAACCAAGCCGCGCTCTACCTGGCAGGGACCGCCAAAATGGACTGGTAATTTCGTTTCAGGGTGCTCGTTGGAATCAAGGTCAAGTTCCTTTAGAATATCCTCAAGCAGCAACTCAGTAATTCGATTGACGACAATTCCAAGTGCCCCGTCTTCATCATGCATGCATATCAGTACGACGGTACGTTCAAAAATGGAGTCGGACATGGACGGCATAGCGACGAGGAATTGATTTGTGAGCCAAGTCATGAAGTTGTCATCCGTAGAAACTCATAAAATTGCATTAATTCTTAACTATTACCTCGATATACGCACAATTGTACATATTCCAAACGAATAATTAATCGGTTAATTCCTAAATGGGTTTGTGTGTAGACCCCATCAATTGGCCTTGACTTTACATCGAATCTGCTGAACATCTGTCAACGTCTTGAGACATATAAACCTTTATGATTGTTGCCGATTATTGTCTTGGCATTATCCTATGCGCATTTTCGATACATTGCACCTGTTTCACTAATTGTTGACAATGAAAATTCTTGTTTATTCAGATCTTCATCTCGAGTTTTCTGACTTTACTGTACCGACAAGTGGGTTTGACGCTGTAGTACTGGCAGGTGACATTCATGTGGGGGATAGGGCAGTTCGATGGGCACATCGCAATTTTGACGACGTTCCAGTCATTTACATTTGCGGCAATCACGAATTTTATGGGGGTGAGATTGGGTACGTACAAGACAGAATTCGCGCTGCTGCATTTGGGTCAAATGTGTACTTTTTCGAAAACGAATCGACCTGTATTGATGACGTCCAATTTATCTGTTCAACGCTTTGGACAGATTTTTGCGTCAACGGGAACAAAGAACTGAACATGATTCTAGCTGGCAACTGGATGAATGATTATCGATTGATTGAGCTGGGTGATCGTGTTCTCGAACCGCATGATACTGAGCGGATGCACCATGCTTCGCGACGATTTCTGGAGCGTGAGTTGACAGAATCCAAAGAAAAGCCGCAAAAGACGGTGGTTGTCACTCATCATGCTCCATCTGCACGCTCGCTGCTCTGCGAACGAGTTTCTAAGGATAGCGGTGCAGCCTACGCATCTTCACTTGATATGTTGATGATTGAACATTCACCAGATCTTTGGATTCATGGACATACGCATGAATCGGTTGATTACCAGATTGGTGAGACGCGGGTGCTGTCGAATCCTCGCGGTTATTCACGCATTACTGACGGTTGGGGCAATCGGAATTTCAAGCCTATTTGTATAATTGAAGTGTAATGCCCGATTGCATCCAGCCTTTAATCAATTACCTTACTGAACTCACGTTTCTCCACGCGCGGACTAAAGCAGTTGAACGACACAGCAACAGCCTCTGTAACCACAAAACGTAGTAATAATCCAACACGCCTTGAGATGGCGAATGCAATTCGCGCACTCTCCATGGACGCCGTTCAGGCAGCTAAATCCGGGCATCCTGGAATGCCAATGGGAATGGCAGATCTTGCGGTGTCGCTGTGGCTCGACCATCTCAAACACAATCCGCAGAATCCTGACTGGTTCGATCGGGACCGATTTGTCCTGTCGAACGGACATGGTTCAATGCTGATCTATTCGCTTTTGCATCTGACCGGTTATGAACTGCCATTAGAAGAGATAAAGAATTTTCGTCAGTTGCACTCAAAAACCGCTGGACATCCGGAATATGGACTCACACCCGGCGTTGAAACGACTACCGGACCGTTAGGACAAGGATTCGCGAATGCGGTTGGTTTGGCTTTGGCAGAAAAGACGCTAGCAGCCCGATTTAATCGACCCGGCCACAGAATCATCGATCACTACACGTATGTATTTCTAGGTGATGGATGTCTCATGGAAGGCATCTCCCACGAAGCGGCTTCGTTTTCTGGGACACATCGACTTAATAAACTGATTGCGTTTTACGATGACAACAATGTTTCAATAGATGGCGAAGTTTCAGGCTGGTTTACTGAGGACACACCGCGGCGCTTTCAGGCCTATGGCTGGCACGTAGTCGAGAATGTGGACGGACACAATGCTGAAGAGATTGAAGCAGCAATTCAGACTGCTCAATCGGAGACCGGCCGTCCCAGTCTGATTTGCTGCAAGACGATCATTGGATGGGGTGCGCCGAACAAGGAGGGTACAGCCGGAGCTCATGGAGCACCCTTGGGTGATGAGGAGGTGGCGCTGACTCGAGACCAGATTGGCTGGCATCATCCCGCATTTCACATACCAGACTCCATCCGAGCTGAATTTGACTGCCGTGTTCGTGGTTCTGAACAGGAGAAGCAGTGGAACGAAATGTTCATTGAGTACGCGAATGAATATCCAGAGTTAGCTGCTGAACTCAGTCGACGGATAGACGGTCGGTTGCCAGAATGCTGGCTGGAATTCACTAGCGAACAAATTTCGTCTGTCCCCGACAAAGCCATGGCGACGCGCCAGTCTTCTAAGGTCGCGCTTGATGCCTACGGTCCGATTCTGCCGGAACTGATTGGAGGTTCAGCCGATCTCACAGGATCGAATCTGACACTTTGGGATGGTTCAAAACCTCTTAATGAGGAAACCTCAGACGGGAGTTACATCTACTTTGGGGTCCGGGAATTCGGAATGAGTGCCATTATCAATGGACTCGCGTTGCATGGTGGATTTATTCCCTATGGTGCAACATTTCTGATGTTCTCCGAATATGCCAGAAATGCTGTGCGAATGTCGGCATTAATGGGCATCCAATCAATTTTTGTCTATACCCATGATTCCATCGGACTTGGTGAAGATGGGCCGACTCATCAGGCTGTTGAACAGGCAGCGACGTTGCGATTGATCCCCAACATGTCCCTTTGGCGGCCATGTGATACCCAGGAATCGATGGTTGCATGGAAGTCTGCAATCGAAAGAACCGAGGGTCCAACCTGTCTTTTGTTTTCCAGGCAGGGTGTTTCTCAGAATAGTCGTACTGAAACTCAGATCGAACACATACCAAAAGGCGGCTATGTTCTGTTGGACAGTAATGGCGAACCCGACATAATCATAATTGCGACAGGATCAGAGGTAGAACTCGCAACTGGTGCGGCTCAGCGTCTCACTGAGACCGGTGCCAAAGTGCGAGTCGTATCAATGCCGAGCGTAGACGTTTTCGAAGCACAGACACAGGAGTACCGCGATGCAGTACTTCCACCCCAAATCACCAAACGGGTGATTGTAGAGGCAGGAGTAACGGCACTTTGGGCCAAATATGCCAGTACGCAGGGTGTCGTTATGGGGGTCGATCAGTTTGGTGAATCTGCCCCTGGTAAAGCACTTTACGAATACTTCGGATTAACTGTCGATAGTGTCGAGCGCGCAGCACGCGGTCTGCTCGGTTAGCTCTTCATTAAGTCAACTTCAACCCACTTCATTTCGCAAAGGTGGATAGCGAATGTCAATTAGAGTAGCAATTAACGGATTTGGTCGGATCGGTCGGAACATCATGCGGGCACTTTACGAATCGCCCAAACAGCATGAGCTTGAAGTTGTGGCAATCAACGATCTGGCGGATAAGGAGACTAATGCACACTTGCTGCAGTACGATTCTGTGCATGGAAAATTTGGTGCAGCCGTCGAATGTGTTGATGACGGTTTTCTCGTCAATGGAAATCTGGTCAAAACCCTGTCTGAGCGCAATCCGGTAGCGTTGCCGTGGGGAGAACTTGGTGTTGATCTGGTTATGGAATGTACAGGCTTTTTTGCCAGCAAGGAAAAGGCTTCAGCACATCTTGAAGGTGGGGCTAAAAAAGTGCTCCTTTCTGCACCGGGGGGTGGTGTCGACGCAACCGTTGTATACGGTGTCAATCACGACATTCTGAGTGCATCCCACACAGTTATTTCGAACGCCTCATGCACCACAAACTGCCTCGCACCCATTGCCAAGGTATTGCATGATGAATTTGGCATCCAGTCTGGTCTCATGACCACCGTACACGCATTTACCAATGACCAGGTATTGACTGATGTATTTCACTCCGATCTCAGGCGCGCCCGATCGGCGACGCAGTCAATGATTCCAACCAGCACCGGTGCAGCCAAAGCGATCGGGCTGGTCTTGCCGGAACTGGATGGTAAGTTGGATGGATTCGCAGTGCGAGTGCCTACCACTAATGTCTCATTAGTTGATCTTACGATTGAAACAGAGTCCGAAGTTTCGGTCGATGCCATTCATGATGCGGTAAAAAATGCGGCAGCAGGTCCGCTTGAAGGAATATTGGCTTTCAACGACAAGCCACTGGTATCGATTGATTTCAATCATTGTTCAATTTCGTCAGTTTATGAGGCTTCAACCACTCGCGTAGTTGGTAGTCATGCGGCCAAAGTTTGCTGCTGGTATGACAATGAGTGGGCATTCTCGAATCGTATGCTGGACACCGCAGTCGCATTTATGAACGCGAATTAACTGTGGTGGACATGATAAAACTCCAGCAGGTAGACTTACGCTGTAAACGAGTTTTATTGCGAGCCGACTTGAATGTATCTGTTGAAGACGGCGAAATTACATCAGAGCAAAGAATCCTCGCCTCGCTCGATTCTGTCAGGTACGCCATTGAAAATAATGCTGCGGTACTGATCATTTCGCACTTTGGCAGACCTAAGGCTGGTGAATATGATGGTCGCTACTCACTAGTACAGGTCAGAGAGGCTGTTCAAAACTGCCTTGGCCGAAAGGTCAGATTTATTTCAGACTGGATCAACGAATTTGAAATCAAACCGGGAGAGATTGCACTCGCAGAAAATGTCCGATTTTTGGAAGGTGAGGTGACTTGTGATCCTCAGTTGAGTCAAAAAATGGCGCGATTATGTGATGTATTTGTGATGGACGCATTTGGTGCCGCCCATCGTGCTCATGCATCAATTTCAGGTGTGGTGGAATTTGCACCGGTTGCATGTCTTGGATTGCAATGCCAGAAAGAATTAGATTCATTGAATGCTGCACTCCATCAGCCAGCTGAACCACTGGTGGCGATTGTTGGTGGTGCAAAAGTGGACGGGAAACTCCAGGCGCTTAAGAGGTTATCGCAATTGGCACAGACTCTGATTGTTGGCGGTGGCATTGCCAATACGTTTTTGGCGGCTCAGGGATTCAATGTCGGAAATTCCCTTTATGATGCGGAACTAGTTCCCGCTGCACAAAACATTTTGGATTCTGCGGAGCAGAATGGCTGCGAGATCCCACTTCCGCTTGATGTGGTTGTCGCACCTTCATTGAATGACGGCCGACATTCTGAATCAAAATCAGTAGCAGATGTATCTAATGAAGATATGATTCTGGATATTGGTTTAGAAACGCGTGAGGTCTATCACCAAAAAATAGATCAGTCTGAAACCATCATTTGGAATGGACCGGTTGGTGCATTTGAGTTTCCGCCCTTTGATGCTGGGACCAGGGTAGTTGCTTCCTCAGTGATGGAAAGTGATGCCTTTTCGGTTGCTGGCGGTGGTGATACACTAGCTGCTCTTGAGCGGTTCGGAAGCATCGACAAAATTTCTTACGTATCTACAGGGGGAGGGGCTTTTCTCGAATATGTCCAAGGTAATTTACTTCCGGGATTCACAGCCCTGCAACAGCATGCCGAACGTGCTTTCACGCACGGTGCTAAAGTGGTGTAGATGATGGCATTGAGGCACACCAAAATTGTTGCCACCCTAGGCCCGTCGACAGATAGTGACCATGAAATGGCGCGCCTTATGCAAAAGGGATTGAATGTCGCACGGGTGAATCTTTCACATGGAAAGGCGGAAGACCATCAAAAGCGAATTGAACTGGTGCGCAAGCATGCTGTTGAACACAAACGAGCCATTGGAATATTGGCAGATTTACAAGGTCCCAAGATTCGGATAAGCAGGTTCAAGGACAAGAAGATACACTTGGAACAAGGTGCTTATTTCACTCTGGACGTGGAGTTGGATGAAGGCGCTGGTGATAAAGAAAGAGTTGGTGTTACCTACAAGAATCTTCCCAAAGACGTCAAACTCGGCGACATTTTGATCGTAGATGATGGGAACATCGTACTTGAAGTGACCGAAGTTCTAGACCCCATTGTCAAAACCAAAGTGCTGATAGGTGGAGAGTTATCAGATTCCAAAGGGATAAACCGCAAGGGTGGCGGGTTGACCGCAGCGTCTCTGACGCCAAAAGACCACCAGGACATTCGTCTTGCAGGTGATATGGAAATTGACTACATGGCGGTGTCATTTGTTCGAAATGCGGTAGATGTCAGCTTTGCCCGTGAGTTACTCCAGGTAACTGGATGTCAGGGTGGCATTGTGTCCAAAATTGAACGGGTTGAAGCGGTTGAAAATATCGAAGAGATCGTAGATGCGTCTGATGGAATCATGATCGCCCGTGGTGATCTGGCAGTGGAAATTGGGGATGCGAAATTGCCGGGTGTACAGAAAAAGTTGGTGGCTGTTGCACGCAGCCGTAATCGATTCGTGATTACAGCGACACAAATGATGACTTCCATGATCGAAAACCTAATGCCAACTCGCGCTGAAGTACTAGATGTGGCGAATGCAGTCCTGGATGGTACTGATGCAATCATGCTGTCACAAGAATCTGCGGTTGGCAAACACCCAGCCAAAGTTGTTGCAGCGGTAGATCGGATTTGTCGCGGTTCGGAATCAACCAATCTCGGTATGGATCGAATTGAACGCGGTGCTGAGCAGTTTTATAGTACGGAAGAAGCCGTGGCCATGGCTACCATGTATACCGCCCGACACTATAATGTCGCAGCAATACTGGCACTGACGGAATCGGGTTCTACAGCTAAATGGCTCTCGCAGCAACTGTCCGGAATTCCGATATATGCGATTTCACCGCATGCCAGAACACATCGACGAGTGACGCTGTTCAGGGGAGTGTTTCCAATTGATTTTGTGGTCGATTTGAAGTCAGAAGTACCAATTGAGTTGCAGGCTGTCAAGGAGCTACGACGGCGTAAAATTGTAAAAAAGGGCGATCTGCTTCTAGTTACTCGTGGAGACCAGGCAGGAGTACAGGGTGGAACGAATACGATGAAGATTCTGACTGTTTAAAAATAATACGGAGATTTTGTGATGAATTTGGCAAAGCTAGAGTCAACTGCCCGTGAAATGGTATCTGGAGGGCGCGGCATTCTGGCAATGGATGAAAGCACCGGTACTTGTACTTCCAGGTTTGAGAAACTTGGTGTGCCGTCCACTGAAGAAAATCGCTTAAGTTATCGCTCCATGCTGGTAACTGCAGAGGGCCTGTCCGAGTTTATCAGTGGAGCGATTCTGTTTGATGAAACTATAAGGCAGAGTGTAAATAGAGATACTCCATTTGCCACCTATCTAAATGATGCAGGTATAGTGCCAGGCATCAAAGTCGATACCGGTGCCAAGGCTCTAGCCGGTTACCCCGGCGAGAAAGTAACTGAGGGATTGGATGGCCTTCGAGAACGTCTACAAGAGTATGTATCTCTAGGAGCAAGATTTGCAAAATGGCGTTCAGTGATTACCATCGGCGATGGTATTCCAAGTGATGCGTGTCTGATGGCTAATGCTCATGGACTGGCCCGCTATGCTGCTCTGTGCCAGGAAGCGGATGTTGTGCCAATCGTAGAACCTGAAGTGTTGATGGATGGCGGGCACCCCATTGAACAATGTCGAGATGTAACGCACCGCACCCTCAAAACAGTCTTTCATCAACTTGATAATCAGGGTGTTGCGCTGAGTGGAATTGTCCTTAAACCGAACATGGTTTTATCTGGTAAGGAATGTACCGAACAGGCTAGCGTTGAAGAGGTTGCCAGACAGACGGTTGACTGCTTTTTGGATTGTGTCCCTGCATCAGTTCCCGGTGTTGCTTTTCTTTCAGGAGGCCAGACCGACGAGCAGGCGACGCAGCACTTGAACAAGATGAATCAGTTAGGCCTCAACTTGCCATGGTATCTGACGTTCTCCTATGGACGTGCACTGCAACAGGCTCCAATGAAAGCTTGGAGCGGCGACAACAGCAAGACCGTCGAAGTTCATCAGAAAATAATGCAACGCGCTGAAGTTAATGCGCTTGCTTCACAGGGGCAGTTTGAGGAAGCCGTCAACGCCTAAACTCGATTCACATCGCAGATATGTCAATCAAAATTCGATTTTTTGCTAGTTTGGCGGATCGCGTTGGCATCAGAGAGACAACAGTTGACAGCGATGATGTCAAAACCGCTGAAGATGCCTGGAAGGCCTGTGTAGATGGAATCGAGATTCCGGGCAACGCCCGAGTTGCCATCAACCAGCAATATGCTGACTTCGCTGATCCTGTCAAGCAAGGTGATGAGGTCGCATTTTTCCCACCAGTAACTGGCGGTTGAGTATGCGAGTCGAAATTTCGGAATCTCCGTTTAATCCCTTGCATGAGGTAGCCAAACACCAGGAATCGCTACTTGCTGGGCAGTTCGGCGCAATGGCTGTTTTTGTAGGAACAATGCGGGATTTCAATGAAGGTGATACCGTGACCTCCATGGTTCTTGAACATTACCCTGAAATGACGCAGCAACATTTGCTTGACCTTGCTCAGATTGTCGCAGATGAGCATAAACTTACGGATTTGCTGATGATCCATCGCGTTGGTGAGATTCATCCGGGTGAAGCAATTGTTCTCGTCGCTGTCTGGTCCGCACACCGAGCCGCGGCTTTCGAAGCGTGTGAAGCGATGGTGGAAGACTTAAAGTCGAAAGCACCCTTTTGGAAAAAGGAAATGCTAGTGAAAGGAGAAAGTCGTTGGGTTGAACACAACACTGCGGGTCCGCGTACAACTGCTTAAGAGGTAAATAAGATATGGACGATAAAACGAGGATAGAAATCGAGGCCGCAACTTACAGACGCTTGGTAGAGCACTTTCGTACGCATACCGAGGTGCAGAACATTGATTTAATGAACCTCGCAAATTTCTGCCGCAATTGCCTGTCAAAGTGGTATCGATCAGCCGCCGAAGATCGTGGCCACGAACTGAGTTATGAAGACGCTCGTGAGATTGTTTATGGAGTTCCGTATTCAGAGTGGAAAGACAAGTACCAGGTCGAAGCGACTGCGGAACAGCAAGCAGCTTATCAGGCAAGGCAGGCAGCGCAGGGTAAACACTGAAATTGTTGTTCCAAAGATTGGTTGGTAGCAAGCAACAGGGTGAGGAGTAAGGGAAGCAAATATTGGAGCCCTGCCCATTTTTTCCACCTCACCGACGCACAATATGTAGCAACAGCTCAGATAGATATCTACACGCGTGAAAAGCTATAGCGCTAAACATTCGCAATTCAAAAACTGAACAGTTGGCAGAAACCGTAGCGGAACTGACCGGTGAGACAAAAATAATGGCTGTCACGGTGGCGCTGGAAGAGCGTTTGGAGCGAATTCAACGTGAACGCTCCGGAAGAATTTCAGTTGATGAATTAAACGAAATAGCGTTGCGCTGTGCTTCATTGTCAGTGCTTGACGATAGAAGCGAAGATGAAATTATGGGTTACAATGAAGATGGATTGCCAAGCTGATGGTCATCGATTCTTCAGCAGTGATTGCAATTCTTGCTCTTTTCTTTTCTCGCTGATGAGATTGACCGTGAAAAATTAATGATTCACGGAACGAGCGGACCATTCTGACAGCACACGTTGCCGGATCATCGACCATCTGAGCAAACACAAACAACCTGCTCAGTCTTTGTTCGAGGTATACGCCGCTTCGGTTGCAGAGGATGGCATTGCTTTGTCCTGTCAGATGGTTTCCTAGCATCTCTCTGTTTTGGAGAAAGCAGGGTTGATCAAAACATCATGGAAGGGACGGACGAAAGCCCATTCGTTGAGCATCAACGAAGATTACATTGCGACTGCACCATGGCTCATGAAGTACAAACAGAACGGAGAGACATCATGAGAATTTACCTGACCAACGTCTTTGTCGATGACCAGGACAAAGCAGAGAAATTCTACACTGGTGTCCTTGGATTCAAGGTGAAGAACAATATTCCTTTAGGTGAAAACCGTTGGCTGACAGTCGTATCGAGTGAAGACCCTGAGGGAACGGAACTACTGCTTGAGCCAAGCGACCATCCTGCTGTGAATCCCTATAAAGAAGCACTGGTTTCTGATGGAATCCCCGCACACTCTTTTCAGGTGCAAGACCTTGATGCGGAGCGAAAAAGTTTGGGCGATCTGGGAGTAGAGTTTACTGTTGAGCCGATGGATGCAGGGCTTGTCCGCATGGCGGTCTTCGACGACACCTGTGGGAACCTTATTCAGTTGATCCAGATGATGGACGCTGCCCAATAGTTAATGTGACGAGTCTCCAAGATATGAACGCAATTCACGAAGTGAATCGAAGTGATGGTCCTGTAACCACTCAGACTTCAGTGTTGAAAAGAACGATTCCACCACTGAATTAACATAGCTATCCCCTACCGAACCCATCGACTGGCGAGCGCTATCGTGCTGGCACAGATGTTGAAAGCTCCTCGAGATAAATTACGAACCCCGACCGGAGTAATACATCATACTTGCACAAGTGCTGTGGCTCACCACTTGGGATCAGTGAAGGTTTGCCTTTTTGCAGAAAGGTAAAAACCGAAAAATTGCGCTATGATTTGGATATTCCAAAGTGCCGCACAGGGTATAGCGATGAAAACACGAAGGTGATATCTGATGATTAATGAACTGAGATCTGATGACCTTTCGATCAGCTAGATTAGTCGATGGCTAGGAATTGATTGCAAGGCGGTGCGTAAGTACCTGCAATGCGACCGTCCCCCAAAATTCAGCCTAATTTGTAATAACTGATGTGTCCAGTTGTTATTTCCAAGTTCGAATTGCAAATTACAAATCACTAAGAGTTGACTCTGATGTTTAATATTAGTAAACTTAATTGATGTATACTGTTCACTATCAGAAGTACGCTGCTCGTAGACTCGTCCGTATGCCGCTCAAACTTGCACGTAAGATTCGCGACAGAATAGAAATTATCGCAACCAATCCCTATCAACGGCATCCGAATGATACTCGTTTGCGAGGACAAGAAAATTCTTTCCGGCTCAGGTTAGGAGATTGGCGAATTATCTATGCTTTGGACAAAGAGCAAAACTTGCTTTTGGTAGCCAAGATTGATCAGAGAGGACAAGTGTATAAGCGATGAATGAGTTGAAAGTGCAATATATCAACAAAGGTGAAGAACCAGAGTACGTTGTATTACCGATAGAGGATTACCTTGAAATAATTTCGTTGTTAGAAGAAATTGAAGACCGTTCTGCAGTCGATCAAGCGTTACTCGACTATCAGGAAGGCACAACTGTTCCTGGAGAAGTGGTAAACTCCATTTTGAATGGGGTGTCGCCATTGCGAGCATGGCGACAAAGTCGAGGTTTTACACTGGATTCGTTGGCTAATCGTGTCGGTGTGTCGAAAAGTTATCTTTCTCAAATCGAAAACAACCGAAAGCCTGGCTCGCTCAACCTGTATTGTCAAATTTCAACTGTTTTGAACGTTGCAGTCGATGACTTGGTCTACAGGGGAGATACGACACACTCTTGAAATGAAGGGTGTTGTAATTGTGCACAAGACTCAGAGCGTAAAGCGACATTACTGCGCAAGGTAGGCATCGCGGCGATTACACGCGATGCCTTTCAATACCAGAAAAATCTCTAGCGTTTAGGTACTAATCACGACGGATGGTAGAGCTGACTCAGTTCCGGAACTTGAAGAATTAAACGCTGTAGCGCAACTCTCGAGCTACGTGCATTTCGGACAGGTCCGGTTCTTTATGGAATTTGCCGTCCTTCATGATCATCTTTATGCGCTGTTTGTCCTGAAGAATACGAACATTCTGTAGAGGGTCTCCATCAACCAGAAGCAGGTCAGCCAGGTAGCCTTCCCGAACCATTCCAAGTTCGTGGCCCATTCCCATGATTTCACCGCCATAACGGGTTGCAGCCTGGATGGCTTCCATCGGAGTCATTCCAACCATGTCCACAAAGTACTCAATGTCCTTTGCATTGGTGCCATGTGGTGTCCACGCAAATCCATAGTCGCCACCGACTAGAACTTTAATGCCACGTTTGTGCATCTTGCTCATGCTGTCGACCGCGGCTTCCAGTTCGCGTTCGTAGGCTTCCGTAATTGGTGTGCCTGGCTTGATTCCATAGTCTCCTGCGTTTCGTGAGGTGTTGATCAGCCAGGCAAGTCCGGGTGCAACAAAGTGTCTGTCTTTGGCTGCTTCGAGCTTATCCAACGTTTCTTCATCTGTGAATGATGCGTGATAGATGAAATCAATGCCGTATTCCACACACTTTGCAACAGATTCCTTGGACCGTGCATGTGCTGCGAGATTTTTGTCACGCGCCTTGGCTTCTCTAACTGCCATTGAAATTTCGTCGTCATCGAACTGGTTTACCTTGGCTGGCATCTCCGTAATCTCCTCGCCAGAGAGGTTGATCTTGATGGTATCAACACCCCATTTAATCAACTCACGTACCTTTCGCCGGATCTCTTCTGGTCCGGAAACAACAATACCGAGATTAAGGGCTTCATGAGGGATATGTGGCAAACTCGTGTCACCAAGACCACCCACTGATGTAATCTCTGGTCCGGCTGCAGTATAGCGCGGTCCGACACATTTACCCGAGTTGATGGCGTCCCGAATGACAACGTCCAGCCTCGGTTTCGCCGCTGCGGCACCGCATCCTGCCGTGAATCCAGCATCAATCAATACCTTTGCCATTTCAACACAATTAATTACATGTTCTTCAACGGGCATCATCTGAATTGCAGCAATGCCCGGGGCATTATTCCAAGACAGATGTAAGTGTGCATCAATCATTCCAGGCATCAATGTCATACCGCGTCCGTCAATTCGCATGCCGCCACCATTGTTCCAGGAATATCGGGTTGAATCAGATCGGTTGACTGATCTGATACGATTGCCGGATACCGTAACTTCACCACTGTACGGTGGTTCACCACTGGCATCCAATATCCGGACATTTGTAAATACGATGTCCGGCTGAGAGTGAGCGGTACCGTTACCGCTCCAACTGAAGTTGTTATCTGCCATTTTTCTATCTCCTAACTTCTGAACGCTTATACGTTTAGTTCATCTAGATGTTTCCGTACACATTCGGCGGATCGTCGCGGGGCTTCAACCATTATCCAATGTCCGATGTTCGGAATGACGTGCAGTTTCGCATTTGGAATATGTTGAGCTAGATGTTCACTCATCGATACTGGTGCAACACTATCATACTCCCCTGCGATCAACAGCGTTGAGCATTCGATGCTGTTGTGGCGGGCTGCTATGGCTTCACTCAACGCTTCGCAATGGATCGCGTACGTTGTTGGGTTTTGCCGCATCAGAGATTCGCGAACGAATGCCTGGATAACGGGATTTTCGCGCCGAGACGACTCGGCTGTGCTGCCAGTTGATACTGCCTCTGCAATACCCGTCATACCCTGTTCCCGTGCAGTAGCCGCCCTTTCCCTAAGCGCGTCTCGCACTACTGGGAGAGGCTCAACGATTGCACCGAATAGGGTGAGGCTTGCAACCAGTGTTGGTGACTCAACTGCCAGGTGCTGACAGACCAACGTACCCATCGAATGTCCAACGAAATGTGCACGGTCAACATTAGCGACCTGCATCGCATTCTTTACGGCTGATACTAGACCAGCCATGCCAGGCTTTCCAGGTCGATACTCCGAACGTCCGGCACCGGGTAGATCAACACGCAATATTCGATATCCATCAAGGGCGGGTATCAAAGTCTGAAAGCTATTTGAGGTGCCACCCAGTCCATGAATCAATACCACTGCCTGACCTTCATTTTGGTCTTCAATGACCATGCTACCTATTCTAAGGTCAGCCATTACCATGCCTCGTCTGGGTTTTCCAGTGTGCCGATGCCATCAATTTCCAATCAAAGTTTGTCACCTGGCACCAGATATTTGGGTGGCTCAAACCCAAATCCAACACCCGCTGGTGTCCCCGTTGCGATGATATCTCCCGGCATCAATTTAATCCTAAGTTCCAGAAAGGAATATAACGTATGTATCTGATAATATACAGCATATCAGTGATTTCAGATTTCCATTACTGGGCAGGATCAGATGATATTGACTTTCACCCCCAGTAAATCCAACGCCTTCTGCTGATAATCCGTCGGTGTCGTGATCATCCAGTATTCGGCTTTTTTCATTTTCATGGGACGCACCCGAACCCGGCTCAGTGTCGCCAGGTCTTTCATCAGTGTCTGAAAACTGTGCACCGGCTCGCCGGCAGCGGTGCGCCTGGTATGCGACTTGCGCCGTGCAGACGGTGATTTGTGCGCTGCTGTGACCTGCAGCAGCTTTTCGCTTTCGTCATCAAACAGAACCGGCGCCAGTCTGCTTCGCATCTCGAACTCAACATAATAAGCCAGCATGCAAAGCAGCAGGTGTGCGCGCACCCGCCGCTCGCGGCGATGATGAATGGGCCGCACTTTCAGATCGACGGTCTTCATCGACCGAAACGCCCGCTCGACTTTTGACAGCCGCTTGTAGCGGTCGACCACCTCGCAGGCGCTGAGCTTCGTTTCATCCACACTGGTGCGGATGACATAAAACCCATCAAGCGCCGCTTCAGCAGCGATGCCGTCTTCATTGCGCTGATAACTGAACGATTCATCTTCAATCTGAACGTGAAAATGCTTGCCCATCTTATATTTGTCCAGCGCCCGGGTGACGCGTTTGTAAATCGCACTTTGTTTTTTCAACCGGTACTTTGGCCTTCGGGTGGCGGCCACAATCTCATCGAGCCGCTTTTCGGCGGCTGCCAGAAGGTCGATTCGGTTCTGCCGCCGCCGCTCCGCCAGCAGCGGATTTCGACACGCCACCAGCCGCTCGCCGGGATACAGCCGCTCACAGCGGATCTCGCCCAGACCGCGCTCATCAAACAGGGTGGGCTGCAGGGCGCCATCGGCCACCAGCCGGCGGATGGCATCGGACCTGAGCGTCGTAATCCAGTCATACTGCGCCGGCTTCAGATCCTCTTCAATGCGGGCAGCCGTCAGCATGCCCCGGTCACCGACCATCACGACCTGCGACAGTTTGAATCGCGCCCTTAACCGGTTGACCTGGCTGATGACGGTTTTCGGATCCGCGGTGTTGCCTTCAAACGCCTCGATCGCAACCGGCCGTCCCTCGGCATCACACAGAAGACCGAACTCAATCTGCTTCGTGCCTTTTTTCCTGTCCCGTGAATGGCCGTAGCTGGCCAGGTCACAGTGTTCCCCGCACACCCACGTCGAGGTCAGGTCATACATCACCAGTGCGCCTTCAGCGAGATGTTTGTGCGCCAGCTGCCTTTCAATCCTGTTCTGGCGCGTGCAGAGCCAGTCCATTGCGGCATAAAGATCGTTCCAGTCCGCGTCGGTCACATCGAGGCACTGGCCCAGGGTATCGGTGCTGGTTTCGTCCCAGAAACCCCTGCAGGTGGCAAGTTTGGATTGCGGTGCGATGATTCTGGCGGCGATCATCGCCAGGCACAGCTGGCGCTGCCGGGAGGGTCTGGCATCGATGATGCGGTCAAGGCCCAGGTTTTTCAGGGTGCCGAGCACGGCCGCGACATGGCCATGGGGGATGGTGCGCACGACATCGAACTGTTCGGGCATGGCGCCTGAGGAGTTTTTCAGCTCTGCGCGCACGGCGCCGATGACGTGAGCGGGCAGTTTGGAGAGGTTGGCGAGGGTTCTTTTCTTACATTTGCCGTCCTGCCAGTAGGATTCGCGCACGAGGATGGCGGGTGGCGAGTTTCTGTTTTTGACGGTTTCTACATACATGGGTATTATTATATCTCATAAATAAGAGTAATAAGTTAATAAATTGATTGTAGTCATTATATTACATGGGTAGGTCTTGACGCAAAAAAATTCAACGAAAACCGTTGAATATCAATCGATAATGTCGCTTTTCAGACTGAAAACCGCTGGAACTTCGGTTTAATACTGTTGGAGATCGCGGCGATGATCGTGGGAACATCAAGACGGCTCATTACGCCATTCGCCTCGTCAACAAATCCTAGACAGCAACTGCCATTCCAATTGGAGACAGCGATTTTCATTTTCTGATTCACTCACTCTGGCATCAGCACGATCGAACCGGTCGTTTGGCGATTTTGTAGTGCACGATGCGCTTGCGCAACCTGCTCAAACCGATATTGGTGCTGAACTTTCACTTTCAGAATACCCCGTTGGATGACATCGAAAAGCTGAGAGGTAACTGAAGAAATTTTTTCATGTGTATCGGTGTAATGTGCATAGTTCGGTCGTGACACTGTCGCAGAATTCGAAGCAAGTGAGCTAATGTCCCAATTTCCAATATCGCCTGATGCTTGCCCATAACTGACCAGATGCCCGCAATTTGCGAGTGCATCGACAGATTGTGCAAAACTGTCTCGACCGACCGCGTCATAAATGACATCGGCACCTCGACCTCCAGTCAAGTCTCGTACCTGTTCTGCGAGGCTCAACTGTCCGGGTGTGATGACATGGTGAGCGCCTGCATCGAGTGCAGTCTGGACTTTATCGGGACTGGTAGTTGCTCCAATTACTGTCGCTCCCAAATGTCTCGCCCACTGGCATAGCAGATTTCCGACACCGCCTGCTGGCGCAAAAACAAGCAGTGTTTCCCCTGCACGCACCGGGTGAACCTGGTGCAACAGAAACTGAGCGGTAATTCCCTTCAGCAGACAACCAGCTGCAGTTGCAAAATCAATGGATTCGGGTAGAGGCACAACCAGCGCCGCATCCATCGTTCGCACAGTTGTGTAGGCACCAAAGGGCAGACAGGCGTACGCAATGCGCTGTCCAGGAACTAGATGTGTCACCCCGTCTCCGACATCAATGACCTCACCAGCAGCTTCCAGTCCAATTATTCCTGGTGGTTCTACAAATCGAAAATACCCAGTGCGGCAATAGATGTCGATGAAATTGATTCCAATGGCCCGCTGTCGAATTCGGACCTGACCTGCGCCTGGAGGTGGTGCAGAGATTGGTTTTATCTGGAATACTTCGGGCTCCCCATATCGAGTAAATACCATAGCAGAGCCGCTTTCCATTTCTTCTGGCACCGCTACTGTCGAATCGACTGTAATGACATCCCCAGGTGATTCAACCAGTGATCGTACCGCTTCAAATCCAGCTTCGTAAACTCCTTCCGCAACCAGTTGCTGCATTTCCTGTTCCAGACCTGGAGGTGTGTCAAATCTCGATGTCCACAACCAGAAAGTACGATTTTTGTCAGTTACGGGTCGTAGAGAGACTTCGGCAACATAGTTTTCTAGCGGAACATCAGCTTCAACGATTCGATAACGAAAGCTGTGATCCCGATCGGAAAATGACAGTAACTGCTCCCGAACACGCTCACCGCCTGTCAGTAAAAAGTTTCGAACGTTACCGACCTGATCTGCATACAGGCCATTTTCGACTTGGCTTGTACTGACAGCAGGGTGCCAGCGGTCGTGACCGTTATAGTCGCGCAACACGTTCCACACCGCTGATACCGGCGCATCAATGACGGTGCTGCGCATCACCCGGACCATGTCAGTATCTCAGTCGTTCGTTCAATGCATCAAAGCCCGTCTGAAAGACTCCCTGACTGATCTGATCGACAAGTGCCTGTGTGCGCTCTGGATCACACTCAAACTCAGCTGTCCACTCGCCGAATGTTCGATCGCCATCGGTAATTGGAGTCAGTTTGAGTGTAGCGACATAGTTTTCTACACCCATCGGACTTTCCAAAATGGAGTAGACACAGCAGTAGTCGTAATCAGACAACGCGAGCAGGCGCTCGCGAATGAATCCGCCATCCTTCAGATTGAAAGCGCGTACGCATCCGACTTGATCTGATGGTGCACCGCCTTCGATCCGACTGTCGGCAATTAGGGGATGCCACGCCGGTAAGGCGTTGAAGTCCCGAATAGTACTCCACACCCGTGTTGCGGGTGCATTGATGACGGCAGAAGCGTATGCGGTTGGCATGGCATTAACTGTCTGACTTTTTATCGTCCTTCTTTGCAGACTTCAGGTTCTGCTGAAGGGTTTGCGCATCTCTGGCCGATCTGAAGATATCACCCATGCCGGACACATTTGATCCGGAAACACCAATATCTTTCATCAACTCGTCGATCAGCGGAGCCTGTGCACGATAGCGAAGGGCGCTTTCGATGACTTCATCAGTTGGCGAACGATGACCGTCTCCACCACCACCTAAACCATCGACATGCAAAATCTTAATACCTTCGATGTTTTCCATCGGTTTGACGCTTTCACGTACGATACCTTCGAGGCGTTCGATGATCTTCATTCGCAACAGGCCGGTGCGAGCATCATTCGAAAGAATATTTTCAGCTTCGTTTCTAAGTCTTTGTGCTTCTGCAGCGACTGCGGCCGTCACTTTCTCAGCTTCCGCGGCAATCCTCATAGTGTCCGCATCTTTCTGCGCCATTAGGCGATCAACAGAAGCCAGACGTTCAGCAACTTCAGTCTCACGCACCGTCCTGACGTGCTCCTCCGCTTCGACTGCCTTGGCTCTTGCCGACTCTGTCTCAGCCCTTGTGACAGCTTCTTCTGACTGCTTGCTCAACACATTGATCTGTCGTTCGATTTCAGCAAGCTCTAGAGCCATTTCCCGTTCGACTTCAAGACGCTTCATATCGCGATCCTTAAGAATTCGAACTTCGTCCAGTCCACGATCTGAAGCGATTCTCGCGCGTTCAACTTCATCTCTTGCGCTGATTTCAGCTTCCTCAAGTGACTGTCGCTGTGTTATCTGTTCAGTCCGCACTAGACGATCTCGTTCAATTCTTGAGGAATCCAATGTTCTTTCCTGTTCGATACGCGCTTCTTCCACAAGCTGGTTTGCGGAAAGTTTTGCAATATCGATTTCTCGGGTACGCGCAATTTCACGTGACTCCATTTCTTCTTCTGCGACGATCTTCGCTTCTCTAAGCTGACGTTCAGAGACAATCTTGGCACGTTCGAGATCCTCTTTTGCCAGAATGTCGGCATGCTCGATTTCGTGTTGCTGCTTGATTTCGTGAATGCGCACTTTGTGCTCTCGATCAATTCGAGCTTCTTCCAAAGCACGTTCATGAGCAATGCGGACTTTTTCCACCTCTTCCCGTGCCTCAATTTCAGCAGCATCCAAAACGCGTTGTCGAATAATTTCCCGCTGACGGGTGCTTTGCTCGTTTTCTATGAGAGATTGGTTTGCTTCTGCTTCTTTGGCCGAACGTGTCTGCTGTACAGCAGTTTGCTGTTGAGCGCGCATGGACTCCAGTGCGAGTGTCTGGTCGAGTCTTGAACTCTCGCTTTCCTGTTCCAGTTTCAGAGTTTCTTTTTCGGCCTCTAAATTTCGACTGCGAATGGCAACCATTGAAGCCTGTTCAACGTCATTACGAAGTTTCCGCCGTGTTTCAATCTCTTCGATCAATTGCGTCATACCTTCGGCATCGAACCGATTGGCAGGGTCGAAGTATTCCAGGCTGGTTTGATCGAGATCGGTGATTGCGACGGATTCAAGTTCAAGTCCGTTCTGCGCCAAAGCAATTTTGGCGCGTTCCTCAACATTAGCGACAAGATCACTGCGGTGCTCGTGCATTTCGTCGAGACTCATTTCAGCGGCCACAGATCGAAGTGCGCCTACAAATTTACCTGACAGTAGCTCTGCCAAATGTCCGGAATCCAAAGTTCTTCGACCAAGAGTTGAGGCTGCGGCTGAGACCGCGCTCTTTTCCTGCATAACACGTACGAAAAACTCGGTTTCCACATCAACTCTCATACGGTCCTTGGTAATCACTGCATCCTCTTTTGTTCGAGAGACTGCTATTCTGACGACGTTGAGATTCACGGGGGTTACTTCATGTACGATCGGTAAGACGAGGGCTCCGCCGTTTATTACGATTTTCTCTCCTCCAAGACCGGTACGAACAAAGGCGAGTTCCTTTGTTGAACGGTGGTATAGCCAGTGCAGCAGATAAACGACCACCGCAATGACAACAATTGCGACGATGAGCCACAAAATCAATGAACCAATAAATCCAGCACTCATGGTGTGATTCCTCTTAGTTAAATTTGATCGCCTTAAAGGCTTTGGTTTGTTCGGTAAGGGCAATTTCAGTCGGCAGCCTCTCCATAGATGAGGCACCGTAGAATCCGTGACAGTTCTCCGTGTTCTTCAGTACGAATTCAGCGTCATCCGGCATGGATACGGGACCGCCGTGTACAAGTATCAGCACATCGGGATTCACTTTGAGCGCCGCTTCGGCCCAGGCGTCAACCAGTGCCGGACAGTCTTCAAGCTTCAAAGCGGCCGCTGCGCCAATTGATCCGCCGGTAGTTAACCCCAGGTGACAGACGACAATGTCAGCGCCTGCTTCAGCCATGGCCTGCGCTTCAGATTCGTTGAAAACATAAGGTGTCGTCAACATGTCCTTTTCGTGGGCGAGGCGAATTACGTCAATCTCCTGACTGTAAGACATCCCGGTTGCCTCAAGATTGATGCGGAAAGTACCATCAATCAGCCCTACAGTTGGAAAATTCTGAACCCCTGCGAATCCAACCGCCTTGACTTGGTCGAGATAATGATCGAATACACAAAAGGGGTCGGTTCCGTTCACTCCGGCCAGCACAGGCGTATCGCTAACGACGGGTAATACTTCATGTGCCATTTCCATCACAATTTCATTTGCATTGCCGTAGGCCATGAGCCCTGACAGGGAACCGCGACCGGCCATTCGGTAGCGACCGGAGTTGTAGATGACAATTAAATCAATTCCACCCTCTTCCTCACATTTCGCCGAAAGTCCCGTACCAGCACCGCCACCAATGATCGGTACTCCTTTACGCTTCATGTCTTGGAATTTGTCCAGCAGTTTCCGTCGTTCAAATTGTGCCATAGTTCACTACTCGTTCGGTTGGTAATGGATTGATCTCAGCCAGTGTTCTGACCGCGAGTTCAGCGAAGGCCGGGTCATTGATATGTAAGGGTGTGCGAATTAGTCGACGTTTGGCTGTTTCCCGAACTCGTCCGGTAATGGCTTCAAAAAGCGCCTGATCCGCCTCGGGGTCGTGGAACGGCTGACCCGGTGCATCCAGCGCTGATACACCGCCCTCTGGAATGATGAATCGCACAGGCCCCTGCATGAGATTCATGCGATTTGCAATCCACTCTCCCATTTGGCGATTTTCCGATGGAGTAGTTCGCATCAGCGTCACCTGAGGATTGTGTTCGACGAAGGTTCGGTTCTTGTATTGAGCTGGTACCGTGTCCCGCCTGCCAAAGTTGACCATATCCAATGCTCCTACTGAGCCGACCCATGGAATTTCAGTTCGAATGAATGCGCCAAAACGATCCTCGTTCGCCGGAAAGACACCGCCCATCATCATGTCACAGACTTCAGTTGTCGTTAAATCTATGGCGGCGACAATCAAGTGGCTATCCGCGAGTTTCTCCATCGATCGTCCGCCGGTTCCGGTTGCATGCATCACAAGACAGTCGTACTGATCCTTCAGTAGATCGACAATCTGCTGGACCGCCGGTGTTGTCACTCCGAACATCGTTAAAGCAAGACCCGGTTTGTTTGTATCGGTAGCCTGCGATTGACTGTCGCTCTGACTTTCCTTAACCATACCCACAATGGCTTTTGCCCCGTTAGACAGCACCCGCTTTGAAATGCGGTTGAGTCCCTGGATATCAGCAACTGAGTACATCATCATAATGTCTGATGCGCCAACGTAATTTCCGACGTCACCGGACGCAACGGTTGAAATCATCACTTTTGGAACGCCAACTGGCAGTGAGCGCATGGCTGGTGTCACCAGTGAAGTGCCCCCGGAGCCTCCGGCAGAAATGATTCCTGCAATGTCCTGACACTGTCGAATAAAACGTTCAAATGCCACCGCCATTTCGCGAACGGAAGATCCGCGGTCGTTGCGGTCTATCGCTCCGGCACCGTTCGGGTGATAGGCAGCGATGACATGTGGTGGAATGTCAGCTGTTGATGTTTTTCCCGACGTAGAAAGATCGACCGACTTAACAGAAAGACCGTGGTCTGCGATGCACCTTCTCATGAAGTTCAGTTCTTCACCTTTTGTGTCGTAGGTGCCTGCGACGTAAATGGATGGGTTTTGACCCGCGGTGGAAAGACTCATCGGGACTCGGTGTAAAGGCTCGGGCTTTGCATCAAACGGTCGCGCAGGGGTCTGATTGGCTGATTGGTCGGGCTGCGATGTTTGATTTGACTTTTCGTTCCACACGGCGCTTGACCAGCGCGTCGGCGGAATGTAGCCTGGCTTATTTGCTGGAACAGGGTCATCAAGTTTCCCAACAGTGTCCATAGGCTGAGTTTCAGTCACCAGACTGTCAGATTCTGGTTTCGACTGGGATGTTAATGGCTCTGTCGATACAGGGATGTCAATGTCTTCGTGCGAGTGACGGCCGACACCGAGTAGCCGCTCCTGTAAAATTCGGTCGCCAGCAAGTTCGCTGGCAGGGATTATTCGGCCGATACGTCCATTGACCATGATGGCAACATCCTGTGCGATTGCAGTTGCGACCGAAATGTTCTGTTCAATCAATAGCACTGACACACTCTGATCCGATGCAAGTTCCGTGAGGAGCTGCACAACCTGATCAACGATAACAGGAGCGAGTCCTTCGGTGGGCTCGTCCATCACGAGTAATTCCGGGTCTTGCAGCAGCGCGCGTGAGATCGTTAGCATCTGCTGCTCGCCACCTGACAGTTGACCAGCTCCGCTACGTCGACGCTGTGCGAGTCGTGGAAAGGTGTCGTAAATCCTTTGAACTGACCAGGACCCACCAGACTCAACCAGACGCAAGTGTTCATCAACTGAAAGGGATGGCCAAAGACGTCTGCCTTGAGGTACGTAGCCTATCCCAAGCGAAGCAATGCGATACGCTGGCAGGCCACTGATTTCCTGTCCCTGAAATGTAACTGATCCGCTGTGTGCCCGGACCAGGCCCATAATCGTATTGCAAAGGGTCGTTTTCCCCATGCCATTCCGGCCGACTACCGCCTGTATGCCCTTTTCGAGCGACAAGTCGACACCTTGCAAGGCATGTGATTGGCCGTAATAGACATGCAAGCTGCGCACCTGTAGCAGGTTTTCAGCTGTGACTCTTCTATGTCCGTTTGTAAGTCTACGCCGCATGTCCCAAATACAGTTCTTGAACTTCAAGGTCGTTTTCTATTTCCGAAGGCGTTCCTTCCTTGAAAATACGGCCGTTATGCAGCATTGTTACTGTTTCTGCCACTCTCAACGCGACATCCATGTCATGTTCAATGATGATGTAACTGATGTGTTCGGGCAGTGACTGCAGAATTTCAACCAGTTCCGAACGCTCCGTTGGGGAAAGTCCGGCAGCCGGTTCATCAAATAGAATCAGTCTTGGAGCACCAGCCAAAGCGAGCGCTATTTCAAGCTGTCTCTGCTGTCCATGGCTGAGTGTAGCAACCTGAGTCAGCATTTCTGATTCCAGATGTACCGCGCTGATCAAATTTTCTGCCGCCGCCATGGTCAGGTCTTCCTGACCTGGCCGGAGCAGTGAGTAACGGCCGCGCTTTACTCCACTGCAGGCCAGAAAAACATTGTCCAGTACGTTCAAACCGCCAAACAAAAGAGATATCTGGTAAGTCCGTCTGAGTCCGCGGCGGGCACGCTCGAAACTTGGCATGTCCGCCACGTCCTCACCAAACAGCCTTACGCGACCGGTTGTCGGAGCAAAGTCTCCAGTTACGACGTTAAACAGCGTCGTCTTTCCCGCACCATTGGAACCCAACACCGCGCGCCGTTCTCCGGCCCTCACGGTCATGTTGATGTCTGCAAGTGCCACCAGCGCGCCGAAGTGGCGGCTTATAGCCTCAAGTTCCAGGGCATTTTGCCCGGAGCTCTGCAGACGCTCTAATGCAGATGTGCGGGAATCCGCCATTTAAGCGTTACTCACAACTTGGATTTTCGCGACTGACTTGTCCGTATTTCAGGAACTCTTCATACGGTAAACCAAATGTCTGGCTGATGCCTTTGGTAACCGAGATGGTTTTGTTCACCAAATTTCCTTCAGGACCTTCAATGACCTCAGTCAGGAAAATATCGGCAATGGCATTACGCCGCTCATCGAGCTTAACCATTCCAGTTGGTGTATCAAACTCCAGAGCGGACAATGCAGCCCTTAAAGCGGCACCACCGTCGGACAAATCTCCACCCACTGCTTCAAGCCCGAGCAGAGCTGCTTTCGTGTTGATGTAGTATGCATGTGCGAACAAGGAAGGTGACGGGAAACCATCTGGAAACTGTTCCTGATAGGCAGCAACGAAGGCATTCCAGTTTGGGTTGTCCCAGGTATCGGAAATTGGACCCGCTGAAGGTGTACCGACCACGAATTTACGAGTCGGACCCTTGGACCCTAGAACGCTTTGGTCTACTGTAATGGAACCGCCGATAAGCGGTGCATCTCCACCAGCCTGCTCATACTGGGTCAAGAAGTTGATCGCATCCGCTCCACCGAGAGCAACGTATATCGCATCAACATCATCGGGCAGCGCGGCAATGACAGATGAGTAGTCTTTGTTACCAATTGGTACCCAAAATCGAGCGTCGAGTGGCGCCTTTCCGCCCAGTCGGCAGAATGGCTCCAGAAACCCGAACACCTGCGTATACGGAAAGGAATAATCCTCTGCCAGCACTGCAACTGTACGGTAGCCTTTTTCGTTGTAAGCGTACTCACCAAGTCCTGCCATCCACTGAGCACCTTCGGTGCTGAAGCGGAAAAAGTTCTCCGCCGGCTCACGCAAAGTTGTGTCTTGTGCGGCCGATGAACCATTCAGAAAAGTTACATTGGGCTGAGTTTTGGCATAGTCCTTGATGGCCAGTCCCTCCGAACCTGACAACGGACCCACCAGAACCTGTATCCCATCCTGTTCGACGAGCTTTCGAGCGGCGCGAATCGCACTGTCCGGCGAAGCATCCGAAGATCCGGTGATCAGTTCAATATTCTTTCCACCGGCGGAGTTTCCGAATTCTGCGAGCGCCATTTGTACGCCGCGCATGCTGTCTTCACCAAGCACAGCAAAAGCGCCTTCCAGAGTGGCCAAGGCCCCCATTTTGATGGTGTCTTGTGCCATAGCACCCGTTGAAAAGGCAATCAACGCGACTACAAGAGAAAATTTTTTCAATATTTTCAGCATATTTAATCTCCGTAAAGTTAATTGAAAAAAGTTAGGGGTTATCAAATGATTCCTGTGAATGCGAGTCAATCTGGTTTACGCCATTCATCGCCAGGCGGTTTTCCCGGGCGGTGCGAAATTTATTTCGTAATCGATGCCAAAGGCCAAGCATTCCATCAGGTGAAAATAGCACAATCAGCAAAAATGCTAATCCGATGACGGTATTGAATCGTTCGCGGTCAATCAGATCGATCGCAAAATTTTCCAGTAGCACGAATGCAATGGCACCTAAAAACGGGCCGATCGGGTGGCGAAGACCACCAACGACGGCAATAACCAAGATGTCAATGACAACATCCACCCCAATAGACCCGGGAGAGATGCGTCCGTTGAACCAAACCAGCAGCACGCCGGCAGAGCCTGCAATGATGCCGGATAGAAAGTAGGCAAAAATACGATGAAAGGGAACGTTAAAGCCAAGTGACCGCATGCGCCTCGGATTGTCGCGTATGGCCTGTAAACTCAATCCGAATGTAGAGCGCGAGATATAGAAAACCGCCGCCATTGACAGTGCTGCGATAACAAGGGTGAGGTAGTAGAATGGCGTTGGGTTACGCCAGTAGATTCCAAATAGTGTTGGCGGTTCCACCCCGGCAAAGCCAGTAAATCCATTGAAGATTACATAGTTCTGCCGGACAAAGAAGAAGAATGCTACAGCAATCGCCAGAGTGATCATGATGGTGTAAATGCCCTCGGTACGAACAGAAATTGCACCGACGAAAGAGCTGAATATTGCTGCAAAAGAAATGGCGATGATCACCGTCAGCCACCAGGGCCAGCCCAGCCCCATAACGCCCACACTGTTTTCACCTAGAATAGCGACTGTGTATCCGGCAAGTCCTGCCGCCGTCAATTGTGCGAGACTGATCATTCCTCCGTACCCGGCCAGCATCATTAGCGATAGTGCAATGGTGGCAAGAATTAACGAGTACGCACCGATCTGAAAGGTGAAAAAATCGCTGGTAAACCAGGGATAAGCGATCAGGAAAACAGCAACGACTATGATTCCGGGGTGTAAACCGGTATCGGATAAGGAATTGGAAAACCAACGTTGCTTGCTCATTGTCTTGACCAGCTTCCTCCCATCAGGCCCTGCGGTCTGACTGCGAGAACAATCACCATGATCAAAAATGTTACCACCACGCCATATGTGGGAAAGTATGCCAGTCCGAACTGCTCCGCAAGTCCGATAAGCAGCGCGCCTATTGCTGCACCTGGGACGGAACCGAGTCCGCCGACGATCACAACAATCAGCGAAGCGAGCAGGTAACGGATGTCTTCACCAGGGGATATCGAAAGTGCCGTTCCACCAACAACACCTGCGAATCCGGCGAGTCCAGCCCCAATGCCGAAAACCAGTACAAATACCAGTTGAACGTTCACACCAGATGCAGACAGCATGTCGCGATCATTGACACCTGCACGAATCATCATGCCGATTTTCGTACGATTCAAAAACAGCCAAAGTGTAGCGCCTACCGCAACGGCGACGAAAAAGACTGCGAGCCGGTAGATGGGGTACTTGATGTAAACGGCATCACCCGAGGAACGAATGGTGGACACAACTGGCAGTTGTGTGGCACCGAACAGCCAGTCTGGCGGCGTGAACTGGTAGGTCGCACCAGTCCATATCGCAAGCATCAGGTCTGCGACAATGATCGAAATTGCAATCGTGACCAGTGTTTGACGAATGTCATCACCTTCCATTCTTCGAAACACCAGCGTTTGCATCAGCATTCCGCTCAGAGCGACGACTACGAAAGCTATTGCCAACCCCAAAAACCAGCTACCGGTTGTATCTGCAACTTCGTAACCAATGTAGGCGCCGAGCAGATACATCGATCCGTGCGCGAGATTAACGTTGCGCATCAAACCGAATATCAGTGTAAATCCACTGGCAACCAGAAAGTAGAGTCCGCCAAGTGTGAGGCCGTTGAGGAGTGTGTTGACGAAAGTTTTCTTGCGTCCGAAGATTTCAATGAGCCATTGCGGCCACACCGCGAAAATCAGCCAAAGAAGGATGACTGCAAAAAGTAGAATTACAATCGACCAAAAGGTGTGTTGCTCTATGAATCGTCGCATTACTTGATCTGCCAGTCAGTTCATCAGCCGCCTCCGATCGGCTTAAGTCTCAGCTTTTCGAAGACATAGAAAACAAAAGTGGGTGTCGGTTTCTCGACCCACATTTCCACTGCATCAGGTCTGCGAGTCCCTTTTCAACCAACGCAGTACTTCAGATAAGCTATTACGAAATTGGCTAACAATTTCCCACTTCGCTGTGGTAACAATTCTACATTGAACGCGAGTTGATGAGTAGATTATTGCGAATGCGTCCCGACTGACACGGCAGATTTTTGTTCGATGATTTCGTTGTTTCCGTCATCAGACTTGTAAGAATGAGGCGTAGACCTGATCGAATCCGGCGTGTTTCCTGACTCCGTCAATGCGATTTTACCGATCAACCTGGACCTGAAAGGGTTGGCGACAGCGTAAATCGAACCTCTGCTGAGGTCAAGACACAGTTTTTCTGTTGCAGGAGTTGACACGGAAGGTTTTTGAATTAAATTTCGGTGCGCGTCACCTGCGCACCACTTGATTCACAATGACAATTGGGTTCGCAACACATGCGGTGAAAGGCGGACAGGTTGCCTAGTCGTAAATCTCGGATTTCAGTGATTTGCTGCAAAACGGTGTTTCGTTGAGATTCGCGGAGTTTGATTGGGTCCATAGGCATACCATTGGGCATCAATTTGTGGAATGTAAATTATTCATTACAGATTAACCGCCATTGCTTACTGCAAATCTTGTCATAATGAGAATTTAAATATTTGACGCAGACCCTCGGTGGCATGGTTGGTCGATTGTTGATGAAAAATCACGTAAAACGGGGGTTTCTGACTGACACTAATTTTCGAAAATATTGATACAGCAGTGAGAAATGATAGCAAATAGAAAGATTGATCAGTGTTTGAACAGGCTCACGAAGTGGTCGGAAAAGCCTCAATGGGAAGATTTTCTGTACCAAACCTATTTCTTACACTTGAATTCTACCCTCGATGAATTTGACATGTTGGAAGATGAACTTGTAGACCTCCTCAGTCCTGAAGCCGTAGTTTCGCTGAACACCGCTATATTTGAGAATTTTTTCACAAATTTTTTTGGTGAAAACGGTGAATTGAACGTGATCAACGACTACCTTAAGCGACGTGGTTCGCGCGAACCGTCTGTTGCCCGGCAATATTTAAGGGAGTTGCTGGATTCCTCGTTGTCTTTTTATGAAGTTGTTGAACTTAATCCTAAAGAACGGACTGTGAAGGTGCGGGACTTGCTGCAGGAAGACACTAAGCTAACCATACAGATGGGTTCGGATATAGACGATTGGGCGATTTGGGATTGCTTAGGGGCGCGAGTCGTCTCCATGAGCGGAAAACACTATTTCACGAGTGGCGTTTTGCATTTGAGCCGCCGATTATCGAAGGAACTTGTCGATTCGGTAGAAACATTTGCAAGAGAAGTTGAAAGAAGAATCATTAAGCAAGCGAGGAAAACGTACAAAAATCCAGCAGAGATTCCATCCATGCCACGAGAAGTTTTTCGCGCAGCTGCACCTGTTGCGGTCCTGCTCATTGATGCATGGCTGACAGAGGCTGTTGAAATTGCTGAGGCGCCTTTACCAGAACTCTACAATACGGACAATGAGAAAGTCATTCTTTGCGAAGTACGGTTCCCAATTCGAGGTGATCCAACCGATGTGGCCGCATTACTCGATGAAGTTGAAGAATTTGTGAATTTGGAAGAAGGGAATACATGGAATTGGCACGAGTTAGGGAGTCCGTCAACTCGGCTCGCACAACATCGAGAAGAACTGCCAGAATCGAAAAAGATCTCCAAATTTGACAAAGGCGAAATTGGAAGCACTGCGCTTGGTTTCATCAGGCTTCGTCCGAAGGAGTTGGTGCTGAGTGTCAATTCGGCAGAACGTGCGGATAGAGGAAAAATGCTTCTGGAGTCCTGCTTGGGGAATCTGGCGGGACCATCTTTGACTTCGTACCAGGATCTGAACAAAGCAATGGATGAAGAATTGGATTCACCAAACGACTTCCTTCCAGTTATGAAAGAGGAAATTTTGGAATTGCAGCATGCTCATGTGGAAGATCACTATCGACGCGTCCTTGATGAGCCTGTACCAATGCTGAGGTACAAAACCCCGAGAAAGGCCGCATTGACCAAAAAGGGGCGAAGCGAAGTGATCGAATGGCTAAAGGCTCTGGAAAACTATGAGTATCGAAACGCCAGGCGCAATGGTGCAGAACCCTACAACATGACTTGGATGTGGGAAGAATTGAACGTTGACAAGTAGCAATAGCCGTTTGCGATTTAGAGAAAATCATTTTTTGATTTGTCGTAAGCCCCGAATTCCTGGTCAAAAGAATTTATAGTGGGTTTTGGACGTGTTGTCTCGCTATCAAATTAAAACGGAATTTCTGCCTGTCAAGTGCACTGACAGCGTCGCGGACTAGCTTCCCTTTGAAGGGGCTCAAGTTGAAGTTTGAAGCTGCAGAGTGAATTTGGACGCAAATCCTGTCCCATTTTCAATCTGAATTTCATATCAGAAAGTTTTAATTGTCAGTCTCTGTCTGAAATATGCCCTGGAACATTAATCAGGCCGTTGAATAGATTCATCTAATTGTTTTGTGCATGGATCAACGGCCTTTCGAATGAACTTGATTCGAATCAGCAGAGTCTGAATCCTTAACCCGCAACCAGCAAATGAAACGTTATGTCAATAAAAGTCACCTATCAGAAAACTAATCCCGGACTTGAAAAAATTCTTCAATCCATCGATCGGCCGGGAGATTTCTGCACATTTGGCCGGCTTGCCGTACCGATGCCCAGACTGGAAGTAGAGGATATCGGAATCTTGTCGTTCCCGGTGCCCGAGTCGCAGATTGAACAATTGATCAGGATGGCGGAACAGGCGCCTTACGGCAAAGGCTCGAAAACTTTGGTTGACACCACGGTGCGGAACTGTATGCAGGTCGGTGCGGACCAATTGAGTTTGGGCGGAAGTTCTTGGAAAAAAACGGTTCGCAAGCTATTGCAATTGGCCGCGCATGGATTGGGTTGCCCGCCCGAGCAACTCAAAGCGGAGCTTTACAAGCTGCTCATTTATCAAACTGGGGGATTTTTCATTCCGCATCGGGACACGGAAAAATCCGACGGCATGATCGCCACGTTGACAGTCTCTCTTCCGGTGAATGGCACAGGCGGTGAGCTTGTCGTGCGGCACAAAGATAAAAAATTGAATATTGGGATGAACGTTGATGACCCCTCAGAGCTGGCTTACGCAGCGTTCTACGCAGACTGCGAGCATGAAGTAAAGAAAGTTCGGTCAGGCCATCGCATCGCGCTTGTCTTCAATCTGCTTATTGAGCCGGAAGGCAATGAGAAGCTTCTTGCCGCGCCCGACTATACAAATGAGGTTGATGCGATTTGCACAGAACTTCAGACCTGGTGCAAGAGTGAAAACGCAACCAACAAGCTGATTTGGATTCTCGAACATGAGTATAGTGAGGCAGGACTGTCTTTCGAAGCTCTCAAGAATGGTGACCGCGCCGTCGCTGGGGCGCTCGCTCTTGCAACTGAACAGGCCGATTGCGAACTGTTCACGTCGATTGTGCATATCAGCGAAGTATTCGATGCTTGGTATTCTGGCGGTGGTTTCAACTACTACGATTACTACGATTCATTTGCAGACGATGATCCAACTGATTATGAAGTCGGTGAGTTGGTTGAAAGCAATATTTGGCTGGACAGTTGGAGTTCTCCAGACCGGCGCAACCTGGATTTCGGGGAACTGCGAATCAATGACTTCGAGTTGATGCCGGCCGGTAGCCTGGATGACGCGTTGCCTGATGACGAACAGATCGAAGAGGCAATGGGCAATGGTGGAGCAACGCTGGAGCGCGCCTATCATTATGCTGCTTTGGTGTTGTTCAGGAAAACGGCCATGCTGGATGAACTGGTCAAAAACAGCACGATGTCCGCTGTGAGTTGGATCGCGGAAGAATTAAAGCAAAACGATGGCATCGCCGATAACCACATCGTTGAATTGGCTCAGAATCTGATCAAGGTATGGCCTGAGCGCAAACCATACTACCATCGTCGTACTGACGGTATTTCGGAAATGTTTCAACTGCTCCTCAAACTGGGTGACCAACGGCTATCCAAGGAATTTTTGTGCGATATTGCAAGCCGAGAGTACACAGGTGATGAAAATGATGAGTTCGCGACCCTTCTGTCCACGCTCGGTGCGGCTGACACCAAGGAAACTGTGCTTGTGTTGATAGAGAAAAAGTTCTCCAACTATTCCAGTGAACTTCTTCAGCTGTTCATGCTGCTAGACCGGAAAATCGACTATTCGGTCAGCAG
This sequence comes from Arenicellales bacterium, assembly GCA_965220665.1. Lineage (GTDB taxonomy): Bacteria > Pseudomonadota > Gammaproteobacteria > Arenicellales > JAJDZL01 > JAJDZL01. The sequence goes on along the minus strand of CBDCQQ010000005.1, from coordinate 291,770 downwards.
CAGACAGCGTGTCTTTAAAGAATGCGTAAACGAGATATTTCGAATGCTCCCTAAAACGCTGTCTAGCAGTGAAAATAAAGAAGAGTATCGATACCGAACCAAGCAAACCACATTTCGCAGGAAAGCGATAGAAAATTTGTTTTTGCTGTTCTGGTTTGCGGATGCGATGGACATTGCAAATTTCGTGCCTGAAATATTTGATCAATTCCCCAAGGTGGTATCGCTTGACCGCGAAGTTCCGAAAGCCCTTGCCAAACTGCGTGAAAACCGGGAAGTGTTTCGTTCCGAAGCGTATTTATCGCTGTGGCGCGTATCTGCAAGTCACCTTCTAGACCGCAGTGAAATCCCTCCAGAGGAACCGCAAGATTGGAGGATCGCTGCTGATTTTTCCTGCAATACCCCGCAATGCAATGCGCTTCGAAAGTTTTGCAAGAACCCCGAACAGCGTGTTGCGAGATTTCCGCTGAAAAAGGAATTGCGAGCACATGTGCACCAATTGATCGAAAAAAATCGGTTGGACCTTGATCACGTAACTGAGAGGAAAGGACGTCCGTTCACGTTGGTCTGCACGAAGAACAGAGCAACCTATAAGCGCAGATTGGAAGAATATTCAAATGATGTCAAACATATGAAAACATTGATCAGAATAATTGATGGTGCAGAAAAACCGTACGAAGTTGATGAAGTATTCGTCAGATTATGTGCCGCTGTCGAACATTCAAACGCCGGAGAGTTGATGAATTGAAAAACTGCAACTCGATAGATGCTTATTTCGCTCACTATGATTGACGAAGCCTCACAATTTTGTTTTGAACCCAGCCTGCGAAGCGATTGACTGAATTGACTGCCATTTATTGATCGTCAATGCTTCCATTAACATCGGTATTGATAACGATTGCATCCAAGAACCTTCTCCTAAGCGGCACTCATTCGGGTAAATCATGCTTTGGTGGCGACAATCGCACTTGAAGTCTGAGATGAATCAACGCAGTCGTCTCTCAAGAAAATCATGTCCAGGCGACCAAACATGGTTTTCAGTTCACCCGGTGCCAGAACATAATCCGGGTTGAAATTCGGGTGATTTTGCAAAAAGTTTCTGTTAAAAGTTTTCATCAGAAAATGCCCACCCGGCACTAGCGCATCGCAGATGTTTTCAGACAAATCTCGATTCAGGTAGTTAAAGCAGATGATCGCATCCAGACTATGTGACGGCAGTCGAAAGTCTGTTAAATCAGCGACGATTGGGTGAATTGACAAACCTCTGACTTTCGCTTCACTGTTACTGCGATGCAACGCAACTCGACTGCAGTCAACCGGTATCACATAGCAGCCCTGAGCAGCAAGTAGCAGTGAGTGACGACCCCGCCCACTCGCCAGATCGACAACCCGCTGACCAGGCTTGAACAGTTCCAAATAATCAATCAGAAACGGGTCTGGTTTTGGTACTTCCGTGATTTCTCGCTTGCGATACTTGTCGTCCCAGCGAATGGCATCATCAGACACCGGACAACCTCAGAATTCGGTTTTGAATGGCTGGACGGTTACTGTTTGGCCCGCATCGACATTTGCACACTCGAGTGGCAGCACGATATAGCAATTTGCTTTGCTCATCGATGTCAATACACTGGAGTTCTGGTTCCCGGTTGTCTCTACAACTGCCTGTCCGTTCTGGTTGTAGGACAGAACCCCTCGTTGAAATTCAAGTCTTCCAGGCGTTTTGAATATCGGATTTGCACATCGCGCTGAAATTTCCAGAGGCTTGACTTGATTTTCTCCCTTAAGTTTTCTAAGCGCCGGTTTGACAAATTTGTCAAAGGTAACGACTACAGAAACGGGATTGCCTGGCAAACCAAAAAACCAACTGTCTTTGATTTTGCCAAAAGCCAGCGGACGGCCAGGGCGCATGGCAACTTTCCAAAGTTTCAATTCACCTAGAGTCTCAAGCGCCTGTCTGACAAAATCTGAATCCCCAACAGATGCGCCGGCCGTGGTGATAATGACATCTGCTTCTTCTGCACCCTTTGCCAGAGTTGCAATCGTGTCATCCAGCTTGTCGCGCACCACACCCAGATCAATTGACTGGACATGGGCTCTATCAAGCAGTGCGAACAGTGTATAGCGATTGCTGTCGTAAACATCGCCGACGCGAAGTGACTCACCTACACCGCGAAGTTCGTCGCCTGTTGAAAAGAATGCAACTTTTGGTGTTCGCTTGACCAGGATGTTCTCGCAGCCAACCGAAGCCAGAAGGCCTAACTCGGCCATGCCAATTGCCTGTCCCTCATGGACGGCAATTTCACCTGACGAAATATCTTCACCTGCGTTTCGAACATGTTGACCTTTTTTGTGAATGCGTCGAGTAACTACGTATTCGTTTTCCTTCTCGCAGTCCTCTTGCATGATTACAGTGTCAAGTTGATCTGGAACCACGCCGCCCGTAAAAATTCGGATGCATTCACCTGATTGGAGATTCCCTAGGTAAGGACTACCAGCTGCTGAAGTGCCGACTAACTTTAATCGTGAAGGGTCTCCTTTAACAGGAAGGTCGGCGAACTGACAGGCATAGCCGTCCATCGCCGAGTTTCGATGGCCTGGAACATCCAAACTTGCAGTGATGTCCTCCGCTGCCACTCTGTGAAGTGCTTGTCGAATCGATACGCGTTCAAATTGACTGATCGGTTCGATGTTCGACAGGATTTCGGCCAGCGCAATATCATAGGGGGTTGATGGCAAATCACACGCATCAACCGTAACGGAGGGTTGAACTATTTCAGTCTGACTCACGTTTCCAGTGCCCGGACTGACCACCAGATTTTTCGATTAGTCGAACCTTTTCGATCACCATGCCCCGGTCTACTGCTTTACACATATCGTAAACAGTTAAGAGTGCCACTTGAACAGCAGTCAGCGCTTCCATCTCAACTCCTGTTTTGTCCTTTGTCTTGACGGTCGCACGGCAGTGGACGACTGAGTGATCGGGCTGGCACTCCAAATTTACTGCTACGTGAGTCAAAGATAGCGGATGGCATAGGGGAACAAGATCCGCAGTTCGTTTTGCAGCCATAATGCCAGCGAGTTGGGCTACCGCAAGAACATCGCCTTTCTTGTTCTGGCTGGAAGTTATCTGAGCCAGTGTTTCTTCTGACATGCGGATATACCCGTCTGCAATAGCCTTTCGTTCGGTTTCCTGTTTGGCACCGACGTCAACCATGTGGGCATCGCCCTGTTCACTGAAATGTGTAAATTCGTTCAAAGGGAAAGTCAGGTGTCTTAGCAATGTCTGATAAATCTTATAAATGATATAACTTTACGGTATGGACGATTCCACGCTCTTGCGCTACAACCGGCAGATTATGATGCCTCCAGTTGGCATCGAAGGTCAGCAGAAAATTATGGATTCCACGGTGCTAATCGTGGGACTCGGAGGTCTTGGATCACCCGTTGCAATGTATCTGGCATCAAGTGGCGTTGGACATCTGGTGCTCAATGATTTTGATGAGGTTGACCTTTCCAACCTTCAACGACAGATTGTCCATAAAACCCCTTCAGTTGGAAAGCCGAAAGTGGAGTCAGCGATTGAAACTCTGAGGGCTTTAAATCCAGAAATCAGGTTAACGGGGCTCAATAGGAAACTCAATCGCGAAGAAATATTCGAACAGGTTTCCAGTGCGGATGTTGTGGTTGATGCCACAGATAATTTCGATGTACGATTTGCGATCAACGAGGCCTGTGTCAAAACTGGAACTGCGTTGGTTTCGGGTGCAGCGATTCGCATGGAAGGGCACTTGATTGTTTATCGGGCAGATCTTGATGACAGTGCTTGCTTTCGTTGTCTGTACAGCCCGGAAGATGAACCACAGGAACGCTGCAGTGAGACAGGAGTGTTGGGGTCTCTATGCGGAACAATCGGTTCGCTGCAAGCAACGGAAGTACTAAAAATCATTGCGAATCTCGGTCCCGCAACCTATGGCAGACTTGTGCTGTTTGATGCTGCTCGAACAGAATGGCAGGAAGTACGAATTCACAAAGACCCATTCTGCCCGGTCTGTGGAAACGCATCCCATATGCTGCGAGCAGCAACGTAGTCGCTCAATTCAATCCTAAACAAGGAGAATTCAATGCCTTCTGTCGAATCGAAAATGATTGAACTCGGAACAATCGCTCCAGAGTTTACTTTACCCAATACCAATTCAAACTATCCTGACCAATCGGTTTCGCTTTCAGATTTTGTAGAGTCAAAGGGTATTCTTATCGCATTTATTTGTAACCATTGTCCCTACGTTGTTCAGATAAAGTCAGGCTTTGCCGAGTTCGCCAGGGAATATCAGAAAAAAGGAATTGCCGTCTTTGCGATCAGTTCCAATGACGTTTCTACGCATCCCGCTGATGGACCAGAGAAAATGACGGCAGATGCTTTACACTTTGGGTACAGCTTTCCCTATCTATATGATGAATCTCAGGCTGTTGCCCGCGCTTACGATGCACAATGTACGCCAGACTTTTACCTATTCGATTCCGAGAATAAACTGGTGTATCGGGGACAGTTTGATAGCAGTCGGCCAGGTAATGATGTTGCGGTGACTGGTGTTGATCTTCGCATGGCTGCTGATGCTCTTCTAACAGGTCAACCGGTATCGCAAATTCAGATCGCCAGCCTCGGTTGCAGCATCAAGTGGAAAGTATGAATCACTTGATATGGATTCTGGTTCATTGATTAAAGAGCTGGCAAAGTTTTAACCATACGGAAATAATCGAAAGGTCATGGCACTGGAAAGCGCAACGCACGCTATTTCCATTGAGCATTCGCTGGTACTTGTTTATGGGGGTGCCGCGATTTTGGGTACTATCGCACTGATTGCCCGTCAGGTATTGCCTGTTGTCTATATCTTTTTGGGCGCTTTGATCGGTCCAGGTGGATTCAAACTGATTCCTGATTTGGCGATTGTCGACGAGTTAGCCAACATTGGAATCATTTTCCTGCTGTTCCTGCTGGGTATGGATTTGTACCCGCAAAAACTATTCAAAATTTTTCAGTCTGTTACTGTAGTTACTGCGGCAACCTCTGTAATTTTCTTCGGATTGGGGTTTGCGGTCGCCTTTCTCTTCGGTTTCACAATCGTCGAGGCAGTTGTGACGGGTGTCGCGACGGGTCTTTCCAGCACAATTATTGGAATTAAACTGCTACCGACGACAGTTTTACATCATCGGCATATCGGCGAGTTAATGATCGGGGTCCTCCTGTTACAGGATCTGCTTGCGATCATGGCGTTGATCGCCATTGAGGAACTTGGGCAACACGCAGAATTCGGATTGACAGTGCTTCGCCCGCTGGTTACTCTACCGTTCTACATTTGGTTGGCCTTTCTGCTCGAACGATTTGTCATTCGAATTTTGCTTCAAAAATTTGATCAAATTCATGAGTATCTGTTTTTAATGACCATTGCCTGGTGCCTTGGTATGGGCTACCTCGCAACACTATTTGGACTGTCTCATGAAATTGGCGCGTTTGTTGCTGGTGTAGCCTTGGCGGCATCACCGATTGCTCGTTTCATTGCAGAGCGTCTGCATGCAATTCGAGATTTCTTTCTCGTGCTGTTTTTTGTCGCCGTAGGTGCGCATTTTGATAGTGGCGCATTTGCTGATGTAGTTATTCCATCTCTGGTTTTGGCGTTGTTGGTACTGGCGGTCAAGCCGGTTGCCTATCGCTACTTTTTTGGGTTTATTGGGGAGCAAAGCAAGACCGGATGGGAGTGTGGATTTCGGTTGGGACAATTGAGTGAATTTTCCATTTTGATTGTCTTCATTGCGAGTGCTTCCGGTGTAATCAGTGCTATGGTTGCTGATTTTCTGCTAGTTGCAACTGTGTTGACGTTTGTTGGCTCCTCGTATCTCATTGTGTTTCGCTACCCGTCACCAGTCGCGGTTTCTGACCGGTTAAGGCGCGACTGAACTCACTCAATATCGATGCCCGACAACTCTAACGGTACCGAGTCCATCGTCATTGCTGGTGCCGGCTACACTGGCCTACGGCTGTTGAAATGGCTCACCGGTCAGTCTTCGCGAATTGTTGCACTGTCCAGAGCGTCGAATTTGACGTTGTCCGGCGTTGATTCCATGCAAATCGACTTCGACACAAACTTCCCCGCCACAATTGAAGTTGGAGACAATGCGCGCGTGTGCTACTTTGTACCTCCAGCTAGTGACGGTGCACCTGAGGCAAGAGTAGAGCGATTTTTTTCGAAAGTGTTGGACAGTCTTCCTGCTCGGGTGGTGCTCATCAGTACAACCGGCGTCTATGGCGATTGTAATGGTGAGTGGGTTGATGAAAGACGGCCATTGAATCCGCAGACAGACCGGGCATTGCGGCGGTCCATTGTGGAGAGGTACTGCCGTAGTTGGGCGCAAAGCCATGGTGTCAGTCTAGCAATACTTCGCGTGGCGGGAATTTATGGACCCGGGCGAGTCCCGACTGAACGGCTTCGGCAGGGGTTTGTATTGCCAAAGAGTCAATCAGGTGGTTTTTCAAACAGAATTCATGTAGACGATCTGGCAGCGATTTGCGCGGCCGGATTGGCTGGCGATGCGACTGGTGCGTTCAATGTGTCGGATGGCCATCCGCTACGCTATAGCGATTACTTTGATCTGGTGGCGGAGGTCTGGGGCTTGCCCAAGGCAGCGCAGGATGGTGAGCATGAATCCCGCGAGACCATCAGTCCAACCATGCGATCGTATCTGCGCGAATCCAGAAAAATTGTCAATCGAAAAGTGCTTGAGAGTTTTTCAATTGAGTTGCAGTATCCCCATCCAAGGCAGGGATTGATTGCCTGTAGGGAAGCGGATTGAATGCAGGGTAGCCGTTTCGCCAGTATGGGCGGCTATTCTGGTGAGCTTTCCAGACTCGGATTTGTCATTCAGAGTGATGACAACTGGGTCAGCGGAGTAACTGGCTGACTTTGATTGCAACCTCTTGCCCGGAGGCAACGGCACCAGCAACCGTCGCCCACATTGGAGAATGACACGCCTCGCCGGCAAAGAAAATCCTTTCTGCGACAGGCTCATTTAAAGTCGCTCTCTTTTGAAACGCGCCAGGTTGTGCACTTGCATAAGATCCGAGTGTATGTGGGTATTCCAGCCAAGCCGAAGCTGTGCCTTTGATGAAGTTCTTTCTGATTGAACTGCCAAATATCTGAACCATCTCACCCAGCGCATAATCGATGCAGGCTTCCTCACCACGGGGAATGAGCTCTCGTGCAAGAATGCCGCCGATATCACAGAATGTCAGGCCTGAGTTGCTGATGTTGGCCAAGGCACCAAATCCTTCTCGCGTGCCATCTGGCATGCGGATGATGTATTCATCTGTCTGTCTGAGGCTGCTGTGTTCGTTGAATTGGAGAACGACATGTTCATAAAAACCCATCGAAACTGCATCGAATGCTTCCTGTTTGGCGATTGGAAGATTGGGAGAGAAGTGAATTCCGCCGCTGGATAAGACCCCTGTCGACACGGTGACAATCACTGCACGGGCTCCAATGTCGCCCTGATTCGTTTTGACTTTCAGGCGATCTCCCGACCAGTCAATTACATTGACCTTAGTCTTGAGCGAAACTGGCACTTTGGCACCAAAGTGCGCAACGATCGTTCCAAATCCCTGTCGACAAAACCAGTCTGTATCACCCGATGGTCCAGAAAATTCGAAAACAGAGAACTCGTGAATTTCCTTCCCAATGATCCACGGGCCATAAATGAAATCGGAAATTCTTTCAGAGGACAGCGAAGCTGTCGCCTCGGCAACTGAAATATCGTGAATGCTGTCAATTGCCTGCTGAATGGCAGCCCAATATTCATTGTGGGAGTCTTGAATCGTTGATAACCCATTCGGCTGTCTCTGGTTTTGCCGGTAGAGGCTGAAGTTCCTGGCATCTGGGTAAAGATCAAACCCATTGTTCTGACCATATGAAAGAAAAAAGTTTCTGTCTCCATAATGCAGCCAGTGTGCGCCAACATCATACGGAACACCAAATGTTTCAAGATCTGTCCAGCAGCGGCCGCCAATCCGTTCAGTCGCTTCGACAACGACGAGACCCAGACCCTTTCCAATCAAGGTGCTGGCAGCAGAAAGCCCCGCTGCACCTGCGCCAACTACGACAACATCAGTGTGACTGCGCAAGCGTCGTACTCAGAAACTGAATGGATGAAAGAGTCGCGGTTGCCAGCCTTGCCGCCAATTTGAAATCAGCCGTTTGCAGCAGCCTGGTTCTTTACTTCTGACACCGCTTTATCGAGCGCGTCCTGACTTGCCAGGTAGAAGTGTTCAACGGGCTTCAAATTACCATCCAGCCTATAAACGAGCGGGATACCGGTTGGGATGTTCAACGACGTAATGTCCTCATCTGACACATCATCCAGATACTTGACCAGGGCTCTCAAACTATTGCCGTGAGCAACGATGAAAACCCGCTTGCCGCTGAGAATCAAAGGCCGCACTGATGACTCCCAATAGCAAGTCACTCTTTTGAATGTATCTGCTAAGGATTCGGTTGCTGGAAGTTTGTCCAGTGCCTGATACCTGGCATCTGCTCGCAAGCATTCCTGATCGGACAATTCCATCTCGGGTGGTCGAACTTCGTACCCGCGTCGCCAGCGCAGAACCTGTTCTTCGCCGTGCAGCTGCGTCATTTCGCTCTTGTTCAGTCCTTGAAGTGCACCATAGTGTCGTTCATTGAGATGCCAGTGTTTCTCAACTGGAATCCAAACCTGGTCAAGTTCGTGCAACGCAATCCATAAGGTATGAATGGATCGTTTAAGTAAAGAAGTCAGCGCAATATCAAATTGATATCCACCTTCAGCCAGTGCTTTACCCGCTGATCGCGCTTCCTCAATGCCAAGTTGGGAAAGATCGACATCAACCCAGCCGGTGAATCGGTTTTCCAGATTCCACTGACTTTGTCCGTGTCGCAGAAGTACGAGTCTATGTGACATCGGTCTCCACCAAATGCATGAGTTTTTCAACCAGATTACGCAAAGCATTTCCCCGATGGCTGATTTCGTTTTTCTCTTCAGGTGGCAAATCTGCCAGTGTGCACTGCTTATCCGGCAGCCAAACCACTGGGTCATAACCAAACCCAAAAGAGCCTTGTACCCTGTGATGAATCACACCATCCAACGTACCTTGAGCAATGACAGGGGCAGGGTCGAATTCATGCCGAAGGTACACCATTGTGCAGCGAAACCGACAGCTGCGGTCCGTTCCCTCGACTCCCTCCAGTTTGCCCAGAAGTTTCTCAATGTTCTTTTTGTCGTTTGCATCCGGATCAGAATACCGAGAAGAGATCACCCCGGGCTCGCCGCCAAGAACATCCACCTCCAATCCTGAATCATCAGCGATGGCAGGCAGCCCGCAGTTTGCGGTCGCATGACGGGCTTTAATCAGGGCATTTTCAATAAAAGTTGGTTTGTCTTCGACTGCTGAGCCGATGTTAAATTCCGATTGGGCAATGATTTCAATTGATGAGGCTGCCAGCATTCGGCTGATTTCATCAATCTTGCCAGGGTTGTCGCTGGCGAGGACAATTCTCTTTTTCACGCTGAGAGTGCCTGTTTTTGCAGTTCGGTAAGTTGCAAAACGCCAGACTGGGCAATATTGGCCATTTCATTCAATTGATCCAGCGTAAAGACTTTTCCTTCTGCAGTACCCTGAACTTCGACAATCTCTCCATGGTTTGTCATCACAAAATTCATGTCTGTCTGGGCGAACTGATCTTCGCTGTAATCGATATCCAGACAGATTTCATTATCGACAATGCCGACTGATACCGCTGCAACCTGATGAAGCACAGGGTTGTGCTTGATTTCACCTTGTACCATCAATTGATTGATGGCATCGATAAGCGCCACATAACCACCTGTGATCGAAGCGCAGCGGGTGCCACCGTCTGCCTGCAATACATCGCAGTCAACCGTTATGGTCCGCTCGCCTAGCTGGTCGAGTGCAATGCAGGACCGAAGACTTCTGCCGATCAGTCGCTGAATTTCGAGTGTGCGGCCACCTTGCCGTCCGCGGGCAGCTTCTCGAGAGCTTCGAGTCTGAGTTGAGCCGGGCAACATGCTGTATTCACCTGTAATCCAACCTTGATTTTTACCTCGAAGATGAAAGGGAACACGGTCATCAGAACTGGCTGTGCACAAAACGATGGTATCACCAGCTTCCATCAACACTGATCCGAGTGCGTTCTTGGTATAGTTTCGAGTGATTTGAGCAGGACGCAATTCGTCCTGGCTTCGCCCATTTTTACGTGTCATACTGTTGAATTGAAAATAATGTTTGTAGATTTTGGGAAAAATCGTGAGAAACTGAATTGTTTCAAACAATTAACCCGATTTGAGTTAATCTGGCCATCTTCGGTCAAATTGTTACCAATTTCACCACCTAACGGAACCCGTTAAATTTCGAAATGTTTGTGGTGATGAAATTCCCAACGATATTTTATTTGTTGATGGTCCTTATGATCGAAAAACAGTTGAATTTGAAATGCGGCTGCTGCGTAATCGAGTATGTGAAGCAACCACATTGACTGCTGTCCGGCAATTATTTATGGCTACATTTCAACCACTGAATTGCATTCAACACTCTGCCGCGCAGCGGCTTCTTTCAATTTGGGTATAGTACAATCATTGAATTAATTCCTCCCTGAAATCCACCGATGAATCGACTTAGAAATCCACTTGGTATTGAGGATTTTAAGAAAGCCCGGGAAAGAGGCTGTTATTACGTTGACAAGACACCGCACCTAAGGCAGCTGATCGATCAGGGTGAACACTATTTCTTGTCTCGCCCACGCCGCTTTGGCAAGAGCATGCTGATCAGTACGCTGGAAAACCTCTTCGAAAGCAACGAGTCCTTATTCAAGGGGCTTGACATCTATGATCATTGGGACTGGTCGGTGAAGAATCCTGTCGTGCGACTTAATTTCTCAGGGCTGTTCAATGAATCTGGGTTTTTGGCATCTAACCTCATATCCCAGCTTCATTCCATTGAAAAGTACCATGGTGTGAAGCTTGATGCAGCTTCCGAGTCGGAAAACGCACCAGACCGATTACGACGTTTGCTGGAGGAATTACACCAAAAAACGGGAGAACAGGTGGTGGTGCTGGTGGATGAGTATGACAAGCCGATTCTTGATGTGCTTGACAAGCCGGATTTGGCAAGAGAGAACCGGGATTACCTGCGCGGATTTTATGGTGTGATCAAAACCAGTGCAAAGCATGTTCGCTTTGTCTTTGTGACTGGCATCAGCATGTTCAGCAGGGTTAGTCTGTTCTCAGGACTCAATAATTTGAGAGACATCAGCATTGACTCAAGATATGCTGCGATTTGTGGGTATACCGATGCCGACCTGGATGCCGTGTTTGCGCCTGAGCTTGAGGGATTTGACCGGGATAAGATTCGCGAATGGTACAACGGCTACAACTGGCTTGGTGACGAGAAACTCTACAATCCCTATGACATTCTGTCGTTATTCGATACGCAAATCTTCGACTCACACTGGTTTGTGACCAGCCAGTCTAATCTACTGTACCAAGTGATGATGCAACGGCAGTTTACGCCACTGGATGTGGAGAATCTGAGTGTCGATTCAAAAATGCTGTCAAAATTCGATGTGGATGACATCAGTGCCGAGGCATTGATGTTCCAGACCGGCTATCTGACTATCACCGGGAAGGAAAAGCGCGCAATCGGTGGTTTCAAATACCATCTGTACTATCCGAATTACGAGGTGCAGATGTGTATCAACGACGATTACTTGAGTTATCTTTGGGGTCCGGGCAACAATGTACCTGAGCAGGTCGAGGAGTTGTGGCAGCCACTGGTGGCGAATGATTTCGATGAAACGGAAAAGATGCTCAAAGTGATATTCTCAGACATACCGAATGAATGGCAGACGAACAGCAAGATGGCGCGCTATGAGGGGTGGTATGCATCGATCATATTCATGTGTCTTCGTTTCTCCGGCGGTGAGCTCAGGGCCGAGGAGTCATCAAGCAGGGGCCGTTCGGATATCGTTTTCATTCACAACAAACAGGTATTTGTCATTGAGTGCAAGATGTTAAGGGGTGGGAATGATCCTGTTGCGGCTGCCGAAGGAGCCATCAGGCAGATTCTTGAACAGGGTTATGCAGACAAGTATCGGCGCCGCGGACAAAAGATGCACCTGATGGCAATGGTGTTCAGTGAAACGTCACGAAATCTTGAGCAAATGCTGGTGAAGCCATACGACTAATCCGGAGACGACGGAAAGGTATCACAAAACGCACCCACCATTTGAAAGGGACTCAATATTTTCCGATTCGATACCTATCCAACACAATAGCTCTACATCCTCTTCGTTGATTGGAGGAAGCACCGGTGGCTCAGGTATTGATTCAATACCGGTGTCAATAATTCGGTCAACTAAAAATTTTGCAAGTTCAGCTTGATGGAGCTCTTCGGATTTGAACCAATCACGCAACATTATTTCTTCACGTCTTGGCCAAGGGGATTCCAAAATATCAAGTGCTTTATGTATACGGTCGGCCGCCGTGTTAGATAAAGTTTGATTGCGGATGAATTCCGCCACACGATGATTGAGGGGGCGTACCTGTGGTTGCAAATTTGCGGGGTCCGTTTCATGCATCCATGAGAGCCAGATATTGTTCCGTGCAACTTCCCAAAAATCATAGACCTTTGTGCTTAGCATTTCCGGGTACCAAAGCTCTGAGCTTTCCTCGCATTCGATCAAACGTAAGCAAGTCCCCAGCTCGTGCTCTATTTCATTGTCATCAGAAATCGGCTGCCAATCACTATCCGCTGGAATAAAGCGCAGATACGTTCGTTCATGGCTTGTGCCTGAACCTACCACCGCACAGAAGAATACTCCTGAGCGTTTTCCCTTGATCATGCCTGATCCGATCTTCCAAGGTAGCCGTGGTAGAAAATGTTCATCTTGCTCCATTGCTTTACGCAGTGTCTGTCGATACTCTTCACCTGTCTGAGCAGCTCCAGCAGTTCCACCACGTTCATAGAGCGATGCATCTTCCTTTATCAATTTCTCAATCTGTTCGCGCGCTTCCGTGAACACCTGGGTCCCATGTGCAGCCCCCTCAATTGGAGCTGCAACACCGATACTTGCCGCAGCCTGTGCCAGCTTACCGAGAATCCGCTGTTCCAGATTCAGAAGATCATCCAGGCGGTCGACCGGGAAGATAGTGCGCATGAACACTCGATTATGGGGGCTGCCGATTCGATCAATACGACCATGTCTTTGTACCAATCGCATTGGATTCCATGGCATATCAAAATTGATGATATGACGACACTGTTGAAGATTCACACCTTCAGCTAACACATCAGTGGCAATCATAAGGTCATATAGATCGTCATCATGACCAATGGGCGCCTCCATTGATACTGGCGCAAACCCCTGAACCGCTTTAGTGCGCGAATCCTCTGAGAGGTCCCCTGAACCGCTCACGACAACCATGCGGTTCCGGTAAGGTGCGAGTTCAGGTCGTTCGGTAATTTCGTTATTGAGAAAATCTAGGATCCATCGTACGGTGTCTTCAAAGTAAGAGAATATTATTACTTTTCGTCTCTGCGCTTCGTCAGTTGCATCGATCGCTTCGCTCACCGCTTGCTGAGCTATCTCTGCCAGAGCGTCTGATAGTATTTTGAGTTTGCTATCTTGAGCCGGGGTAATCAATCGTGCCTCATCAGCAAGCCCTCTCAGCAAATCACGGTCGCTTTCAACAACTGAACGCAATTGATTTACATGGTAAAGAGATGACTCATTTCTATTTTGTGTTTCTGTCAGCAAGTCTTCGAATACTGTTTCATCATCAGCGGAAACTTCTTTCAGGAAGGCTGTATTTACTACATATCCGGAGTCCAGGGCTTCAAGAAACAGGTCATGCTCTTCCGCCATTTTGTTAACGGTCTTATAGAAAGCAAATGCTGAGGATTCAAATCGTTTCAGAAGACCTGACCGCAATAGTCCAATCATCGCGCCGGTATAAATAATCTCTTCTGATTCCGCATCGCTGCGGCGATAGCGGTCGGGCGTATAGCGCGCAAACTGCAGAGCGTTTTCTCTTTCGGGGTCAAGGGCGGCTTCCAAGCGGTCAAAAAATCCAGGCAGTCGATCTTCCAATTCATACCTGAGACTTATGGCTTTAGGCTTTGGAAATACTATCGGTTGCAAACGTCCGTCAGGACCAGGTATGCTATCTCCAGCGTAGTGCTTTTTTACGAACTGTCGAGTACGCTTTACTGTTGTGGCGTCAATGATGGGAAAAAGATGATCAGGATTCAGTTCGGACGGGTCTTCGCGCATGGCCTCTTTGAAAACCTGTCGAATTGAGAGAATTCCCCGATCGGCAAAATGCGCATCCTGTCGGAGGAAAAACCTCAACAAATGGTAGAGGTCCCAAAGGGAGTTGTTTACCGGAGTCGCGGTCAGTAGAAGCAGATCGCGCCTTTTCCCAAAAAGAAGACTTCGCAGTGCGGCAGCGCGAGTCGGTGCGTCCGGGTTTCGATAATTGTGCGCTTCATCGACAATGACAAGCTGATATTCGTTGAGCGGACGATTCAGATGCTGCTGGTCAGCATTTGGTCGCAGGTTGTCCTTTAGCTGTTTGTCATTCGCCAATTGTTCAAAGGATAAGCATTCAATAAAAAGCTGATAGTGGGTGAGAAATTGGCTCCATGTGCTATCACGAAGAGATGCTGGACAAATGAGTAGTGCGCGTTGTCGCCGTTCAAGATAGATTTGAAGAATTTCACCGGCAATGAATGTTTTGCCAAGCCCTACTTCATCGGCAACAATTACACCGCCAGTCTCGCGAATTAACCGCAACGCTCGAGCGACGCCATGTTTTTGGAAACTCGTCAACGGGAGATTACCTTCCGCTTTTACGTCCTCTGTGACTTCGTCGCCGTACAGCTGCCACAACACTCGAAGAAAAATATCCCAAGGCTGACGCGGCTGAATCACCACCTCAAAAAGTTCCGCCAAATCGTAGTCCACGCTTTCTTCCCAGAGTTCGTCGAACCACTGTCTTGCTTCCTGGGCGATAGGATCATCGAAATGTCCAAGATTCAGTTCCAGGTTCTGCGTAAGTCCAGCACCCGTCAGATTCGACGAACCGACAATGATTCCTTGTGGTTTACGATCGGAGGCATCCAAATTGGTGAAGATATACGCTTTAGCGTGGAGAAAAGCTTTTTCGTAACGCCGCACCTCCAAATTGCCGGCTCGAAGTGCAGAAATCAGCTTAGCCAATGCTGCCCCGTTAGTGCGATTGAACGGCAGATGATCGCGCTCCCGCTCCAGACTTTTTGTTAGACGATTTAAGCCTGTCTCGATTCGTCGGCGTTCATAGTTCGCGGAAGTTTCATCAAGACGTTTATGAATTTCCGGAGCACCTATTGTCAGATCAGTTCCCAGTAAAAGGCGGACATCTTGGATATCTTTCAAGTGATCAGCGATATGAGCGAATCCCGTCGGACTGAAAAATGCGCTGGCGATACTTACCTGATCAGGTCTCTCGATCAATTCCCCGAGTTGTTGTTCGGGCATTCCCAACGCTGAATTCAATGCCTGCGCAAGTGTGTTACCGCTGCGATTATCGATAAAGGAAAGATGGCGCATTTCACTCTCTTCCATTCCACGAGTGATAGTGACGCAAAACGTTATCAAGCCGCGTTTGATAGTCCCAGCCTTCGTGAAACGTCTCATATATATGGACAAGTTGCGATTTACTGAGTCCATACAGGTGAGCGACTACAGCGTCCAGTTCGTGGATCATGTCCTCTTTTTTGTCTGTTTCAAGAGGTCCATACTCCACTCCAACTGCATCTGCCCAAGATGAAAAGCGTTCGTCTGGACATGCAAGGCGTCCCGAAAGCTGCACAACACGTTGATAGAGTACATTGTCACGTGCAGGGCGTGGGACTGGGAATGGGTTGATAATGAAGAAATTAACGTTTAACTCCACAAACCGTCTTGCATACCAGTCGAGTGGGATTGAAGACAAAATGCCGAGTAAATAGGCTTGGTCCGTCTCATCACCTCTTGGCCAGAGAAAATATGGTCCTTTATTCGTAATGAATACGTTAGGCGGCACGAGACAGGCGATAACTGTTCGGGAATCTGTTGCTCTCGCGACATCTCGAAATGCTACTCTTGGTGCGAAGCATGGCAGAGTATTCAAATCAATTAGATGATCTGCTTTGAATTCTGAATGAGCGCTTCGTCTGTTGCTGCCCCCGCGTAATCGCTTACGTCGCAACCGCTCGCAAACAGATTCTGGATCAGCCCAAGCGTAGTATTTACCGGTGTCAGGATTCCATGAGTTAAATGACTCGCCCTTGTAAACAGGCCAGAAGCCTTCGGGACACTCCGCACTTTGAAAATCCAGTAGCGGTTTTTCGTTAGTAGCATGAAGTTCGCTGTCCGGACGTGCGCGCCAAGCACTATCTTCCTTCAGATCAAGTCGGGGTGCTTTCCGCAACTGCGCGAACACTTCCAGCGATTCTTCATTTGGAAGTAACGGCAATGAGGCGCTGTCGTTCCAATTGAGTACATCAGAGCTATGAAACGCAGTCGCTTTGTTGGCAATCCCTTCTACAAACTTTACTTCCGATGTGTAAGGACCCTGCAGATAAATGGATTCTTTCTCGGGCATTCCGTGTTTTATACATACGAGTCCAATCGTGTACCGATGCTCAGCGTCATCAAACACCCATCCTGCTCGATTAAGCAACATAGTCACATCAACCTCTGCTGCATTGGCGAAAACTGTTTGTCGAAACTCTTCCGAACCTTTGGCAGCAAGCGCGCTACGCGGTAATACAACACCAATTCGTCCCGCTTCTGCGGCCGTCAAGTGCCAGAATCGCCAGCAGAACGCCTTGTAAAGATCGGGATCCCCAGTTCCCATGCCAGGAAATGCCCCTCCCGCCAATACCCTGCGTAACTGTTGGTTTTCTCTCAGTTCGTCTTCATATTGCGATACCAAATCTGATCGCTCTCCCCGTAAACGCTTTTTCTCCACTTCCTGTGCCCGTTGCGGAAGTGAGCGCAGGCCGGGAAATTGACGCGCCCAAAATGCATCTTCTTCAATGGTCGCTTCTTGCCAGGGCGGATTGCCCAGAATGACGTCAAATCCTTGGCGGTCGCGAAGGAAAACTTCCGGAAAAGCCACCGGAAAATGAAGGACTTTGAATTCAGTCAGATCCTGACGGGCAATTTGGACAGCTTCCACTTGACAATCCTTATATTCGTGGTCCTTCCATTTATCGAATTGGAATCCAATTACCTTTTGGTTTTCCGAAACAGACTGGGCAGTAATCAGGTCACAAAGCGCTTCCGTGTCACTGATCGCTGTGCGCGCTTCTACCGCTGCCTCTCGGGCAACAGCGATGTCTTGCAACGATGAATCGTTGATGTTTGCAAGTCGCCTCAGCGGGGGTATCGCTTTGCCCAGTAAGCTTTCTACATCAACTTGAAATATTGACAAAGTAAGTTCTTCAAAACGTTCCTTGATTTCGTTGAGAGTGCCAACACCAACCAGCGCATTACCATGTACGAGATTGTGATCCAGGAAGGAAAGTGGCAGCCCCGGTACGAAAGTATGAACCCAGACTGACAAACGCGCGAGCTGCACCGCAAGGCCGTTGAGATCAACGCCGTAAATGCAGTGCCGAGCGATCATTCGCCGCAGCAGTTGACTGTCTTCTATCGTCGTACTTTCACCAAGTTCTCCCAGCTCGCGAACGGCAACAGTACGAAGTTTTTCTAGGTCACGGTGAACGCCCGGCAGTCTTCTTTCCGCAAGATGATCTGCCATACGCTTCTCAATTCGATCGATTGCACTAATCAGGAAGTGGCCTGAGCCCATTGCAATATCAGCTACTCGAAAATCAAAGAATGCTTCAGCTGCGTCTGTATCATCCAATTCAGCAATACGGGCAAAATGATCCGTTATCGCTGGTTCAAGCGACCCATTCAAAAGATGATCTACAGCAAATGGCTTGGTGTAGTAACTCCCTGTGGACTTGCGAACTCCCGAACGGTTATGCAAATAAACTTCTCCGACTGCCACGTCGGGAGTTTCTCCTTTCTCTGCGGGTACATACACTGACTCTGTCTGCCCCTTTTTCTTTTTCTCTTTAACGATCAGGTTGCTTGTCGCAATCGCCAGCTCCGATTCCAAGAGACCTTCATAAACGGTGCCAAATTCACGTACGCCCAGTGAGCGAAAATCGACTGGCCCAGGTACACCCTCTGGGGTTTCTATTACGAGAAGGTGACGGAGTGCTGTCTCAAAACACTCGTTGGTCAATGTAATATCTGCCAATTCCGCACCCGCTTTCGAAACCGCTTCGTCAGTTGAAAACAATCCGCCGTCATAAGCAGGCACTCCCCATTCGGGGTTGCCTTCAGCTACTGCCTGCCACAACACAGAGGTTTCTTGCCAATGAAAATCTCCCGCCGCAATCGGAGTATCTTGCGCAACAAATTCTGACAGTTCTTGCGCCTTCTGTTTCAGCGAACGTGTTCGATAAGCATCATTGAATCGATAGGGAAGAAGATCCCGGTCTTCTGCATACGCAATGAACAGCAGACGGAACAGAACTGTCAGGGCCATTTCATACGTAAGACTGATATCTTCGGTGCTCGTATGATCGATGCTTCGTGCAGCAGCAATGCCCTGCGCAAGTTCTGGCACAACATGGTTGTAAATGCGTTCGCGTAAACGTACAGCCAGATCTCCCGCAAACCGTTGCGATTCACCCAAGATTTCATACAGACTGCCATTCGGCACCAATGCTTCCGCTGAAAAGATCAGCCAAAGATATGCCAAGTGTTCATCAGATAACAAAGTAGGCTGGCATTCAATGTATGTTTCGGTACGGCCGCGGCGACCTACTCCTGAATCAACAGATGTCGAGTAAAGACGAATTCTGTTGCCTTGAGTCAGAATTACCCAACCAAGATTGTTGTCGTCTGCTTTTTTCAACGCATAACTGATGGGTGATAGGCTGCTAAACCGCTCAGATCCGGTTTCTGCCGTTTCATTTTCACGCAGCATCACTGCAAGTGCGACACTCCTTTCTCCACTACGCAAAAGGTTGGTCAGTTTATCCAGAGGCTCGACTCTAAAACCCAATGCACTCAACATATCGTCGCCACGCTTGATTGATGCAACTTGTGCTTTTTTTCCAGCTTGGACCCAGTCTGAGCGTTTTGGAACGCCATGTTCCAGTTCGTGGAGAGCAAGCAAGCCTTCATTTGTTATTCCGGGAAGTGCTGTTTCCAAAGTAGGTAAGGCCTGAGAAAGCAAATGAAGTGCTGAGTGCCGATCAGGCTGGCTAAGGACTTCGCGGCACAGCCGTTCAACCTGTCCGACATCCATTTCATCATATACAGGTGGAACCTCGCCTGTTGCTCCAATGACCGAAGCACCATTTGAGTGCAGAACAACCAAAAGTAAGGGTGCGGAACGTCCTGTTTTGCGGGCCCTCCACATTCTTATTAGGGTGGGACGGTTTGGTAAACGATTCGCTTGCGCGACTGCCACTTCTAATGCCATGGCCCCATTACCGGTAAACAGAGCAATTGGACGTGCGCCATATTGCGGATCTAGAGGCCAAGGTCGAGGTAGGATTTCAGGGAGAAAACTCAACGTAGTTGAAGGTGTGTCTTTTTTCATCTAACGCCTACATACACTAATGGAAACAAACACCAAAATCGGAGATATTGTCAATCGCACATGCTGCGTCACATCAGTTCTCGTTTGTCTAACCATTCGAAACCTGCTTGATCCTGACGAACTCTCATTTTGTAACGACTCATCCATTATTTGACAATTGCTTAGCGAGCAATTTCATGGCATACCGTTTTTTCTCTGGCGCCTCGAATTGGCTCGGCATTTTTGATATTGAAAATCCCGCCTGCTCAAATATAGATTCGTCGCATCTATTTGCTATATCTGGGTACCGGAAAACAATCATCGGATGTGGGTCACCTAGTGTATTGAGTCTCTCTATCAAGGATAACTTACCATTTCGAATTCCATTTGGAAAAAGAACTTGCGAATTTCTGGTAGGAATTCGAACCAGGTCAGCAAATCCAAAACCCTGCTCAAAAGCAGCAACGTCCTGCCTCCCAAAAGGGAGCTTGGGGACAATTTTGTATTCTTGCAACTGATTCTAAAACCAAACACTCTGTCGCCCTTGTTAATAGTGCCCCACATCAACCGATTTTGGAGATGGGTTGAAGCCGATGAACACAGCTCGAAGGCAAGGTCGGAGATACTCCTTTAAAGTATTTACTTGCCTCCCATTGACGAAGATTGTTACGATTGGCACTGTTTTCCTCTATTTCAGAATCTTCGTTTCATTTGGAGATTTAATTTCTCGACTATTGAAATAGGCTGAATACGACTGGGCAATCGTTATTGTGCTCCTATTGTTCAATTGAAAAAGTGTTTAGAAACTGTCTCCCCCATAGAAGTTTCTTGTCCGCATCGGTAAGTTCGGCTTCTTCGCATGCGGTGTCCCAATGTTGTTCAATAGCGGTTATGAGCTTTTCAAAAATCTTGCGGGCTTCCTCCTCAGACAGCAAGAAGTTATGTGCTGTTTCAAGACAGGCTTTTAGCCAGCTGAGGTTGTTGTTACCGCAGATCAACATCGCTTGTGAGGCTTCGTTACCTGTGCGGTTTTGTGGACATATGTCATAGGCAGGTGTGAGTGTCAAATCTTTGCCATCCCAAAAAGCTGCGTGGTTGCGTGCGTGATCATCAGTATTACCGCAAAGAATGTTGAAAACGAGCCGGGAGAACACTTCCCGAAGGGTTTGTCTAGGGTTTGCGAAGCGGTGACGGATGATTTCAGCGAAGGTTTCGTAACTAGCATAACGCGCCATCATTTCATCAAGGCCGAGCAATGTTAATGCAGAGACCATTGCCTTACGCAGCCAGGCATTGTGTTTTGGAATGCGATCAAATCTCTCGATCAGGAGCACGTCTTTACCAGCTGCCTTGGTCAGCTGGACCGGTGCAACATATAGATCTGCCAACGCTGCTAGCCGCATTGCGATAAACTCAGCTTTGATGACACTGTAGAGATCAGTACTAGAGGAAAACTTTGCAATGTACTTCTTATTTTGATCTTGAATTAAGGCTTTTGGACGCGCTCCGCCGATCGAACTGCCATGGAACAAAGCTTCATCCAACTCAGGCGTGAGAAGAACCCCTTTTTCAACTCGATCGGAGGATTCAATCAGTTCTTCTATGCTTGCGTTTTGCACAGCACGCTGCACGTATTCAGTTGGTGAGTGTTGAAAGTCGAGTGCACCGGCCCGATCTGAACCGGATTCCAGTAGATACGTCAATTCATCCAACTCATCAGTGTCTGTGTTCGGCCCCTTGCGTCCCAATAGTTTATTGATAATGACACGTCGTCCCCATGCATCAGGTGCAGCATCCCGGATACAGCCGGGCATAGTCAAACCTTCTGATAGGGGTAATATCCCAGTTTGCAAGGGCAATTCCGGTTCATAAATCGAAATTGCAGGGTTGCTATCACCAATCCGTTCAAGATAACTCTTGCCGTAGTTGAACTGGACATTGCCATTGTCAGCTTCCAGCCGTCCGGCTACAACAGGTTCTGTTGCGTTTGGCAACCAAATCCAGACGAATGCTTCTTTCCTGCTACTAGAAGTCATCGTGTACCGCTTTAGTTTTGTTGCGAACAGATTTCGGCAACAATTCCAGCTGCTCTTCGGTACGGTGTAGATGCTTCGTCAGTGTTCTCTGATCGGCATCAAACAGTTTTACTCCGACTATGGCCGCGACTTCAAATACTACGCCAATATCACATTTGAGATTACCTTTCTCAATGCGCCGTAACAGTCCTCTGGAGATTCCAGCGCGGTCTGCCACTTCCTGCGCAGTGAATTTATGTTTATTTCGCGCTACACGAATCAACTGTCCGAGAAGGGTAGTCGCCGTTTGAGTATAGCGTGAGTAGGTGCGTGTTATAGACTTGGGCATCGATATAAAATGGTTTACACATGAACCATGAAATAACTTTATGATATATATGTAAATCATTATAGTGCTTTCATGCAGATTTGTCGAGTCTTCTTTACAGAATTTCGCCTAGAATCTAGCCGCGTCTTGGCTGTTGCCTGTTGTTCAGTTTAACGACAATATATGCCTGTTTCACCACTGCAATCGGTGTGAACTTAGAATGTCGGAACTCACCCCCTAACCTGTACCGCAACTCATTATCATCGCATTCGACGGTGCGATTGAATTTCTTGTGCCGCTTGCTTTCCATGCCACCTTTTCAGACTGTTATCGTGGCAGTCGGAATGTCCATGTTCTCATCTCGAAAAAACTGTTGCTATTGGAAATTGAATTAATCGTTGCCAGTTAATGCTTCATGGTTCATTATTAACCTGGGCCGTTGTATATCAAGTCCTCGTCAGGCAATTGTGTTGACCAGGTCAAGGTACAGCAGCCAAAGACATTTATGCCTGATCCATTAGCCGGTGACCTGATGAGTGTTGATCGAAAAGACCCCAAGTACAAGGACTTCTTCTCCTACCGAAAGTTCGTTGAGGATGCACTTCGGGAAATCTTCCGCAGCCACCCACACCTCATCAGTCAGCTCGACTTCGCAACCCTCAAACACGCACCCGCCGAGCTCATCTCAAAAGACTTCAAAGTGCGCTATACCGACACCGTGTGGCTGTGCACGCTCAAACACTCAACTGATCTGATCTGCTTCCCGTTCGAGTTCCAGAGCCGGCCAGACCCCAATATGCCACTACGCATCCTGGTGTATAGCGCACTGCTACTCGAATCCCTGACCAAAGAGTGCGAGTTTCATAATAAATACTGCCTGCCGCCAGTGCTCGCCACGGTGTGCTATCACGGCGAACGGCGCTGGAACGTGCAGCGCAATGTTCACCGGATGTTTGACCAGCTTGACGATGCTGAATTACAGGCGCACCTGCCATCAATCGGCTATCAGCTGATCGAGGAACCGCAGCAGGTGGTGGAGTAGCTGCCCACACAGCGCTCGCTTTACCTGGCACTGCTCGGTATAATCCACAGTCGCACAGGCACTCAGGCCTGGACAGCCGTGCAGGCAGTGCAAAGATGGCTGTCGGATACACCGGAGGATCGGGAATTAAAGCAGGTGTTTATTGATTTTTTTGTCATTCACGTCAGCACAAATTTTCGACAATTTGCCAAATTAATGGAGGGCATAGAGATGGATTACATGGGTGAGCAGTTCAGAAAATCCATAAACAGTTGGGAAGAGAACACGAAACAGGAAGGACGCAAATTAGGTCTGGAAGAAGGAATTCGACGCACCCTGCAGAATCTGTTAGCGCAAAAGTTTGGCACTGTGCCAGCCGCGGATTTGAAGCGTATTGATTCAGCTCAATTTGAGCAGCTTGATAAGTGGACCAACCGGATCATTGGCGCGAATTCTTTGGAAGAAGTATTCAACGGTAAAGGCGTTAACGAGGGACTGAAATCCGGAAATTCGAACTCATCCTGATATTCCTGATGAGACTGTTATGTATCAAAATGGTGCATTGAGTAGTACTGTTCGCCGGGCGAACACCGTGGAAATGTACCATTTTGGTGCATGAATCCATCTAAATTTTAAAAAATGAGTGTTTGTGTCGAGCATCAGGCATGGTCGTTCGGCTCAATTGATTTAATCAACTTGACATGCTGTGCCTTAAAAATGAGACAGAGGAACTCATACCGCGGTTTCAACTCATCAATCGCCAGATTAAGTAAAAAGTCGATTCACAATCCAAGTGACAAAAATTTAGCCTGTTAAGTTCGTAGTCCTGCCCGTTGGCGAAAGCCAATTGGTGTGATACATAGCACGCTTATATACCAATTTCATTAATTCGAAGAATTGACCACAATATTAAATCTGTTATACCATCTAATATTTGGAGGAAGTCATGACGAATAGAAGAAGTGCACTCAAGGTGATCGGCGGAGTCCCGCTAGCTGTTGCAACAGTTGGAAAAGTTTCCGTTAGTTCTGCAAATCAGGACAATGTTTCTGTTGAAACATGGACGTCAGATGAACCACTGACCGGCTACTTTCTGGAACCGGAGACAGAACCTGCCGGTGCTGTTTTACTGATTCACGAATGGTGGGGACTGAATGATCAAATTCGAAGCGTGGTTCCCAAATTTGCCGAAGCCGGTTTTTTATCGCTTGCAGTTGATTTGTATCAAAAACAAGTTGCTGAATCGCCAGACAAGGCTCGACAGCTAATGCAGAATGTCCAACCAGATGTAGCGACAGAAGCCCTCGTGACCTGGATCGACTGGCTGCGAAACCATCCCAAATCGAATGGGAAGGTCGGTACTGTCGGCTGGTGTTTTGGTGGTGGCTGGTCGTTGAACGCGTCGCTGGCAACCCCTGTTGATGCGACAGTAATCTATTATGGTCGCTGCGAAAAGAGTGCTGAGGAGGTGAGCAGCTTGCAGGGTCCGGTGATGGGGCACTTTGCAACCGCCGACCAATTTATCAATCGGGATATGGTTTCAGTCTTCGAGAAGTCCATGGATGCGGCTGGTAAAACATATGCCAACTTTTGGTATGAGGCCGATCACGGGTTTGCTAATCCTACGACTGCCCGGCATGATGCTGAAGATGCCATGCTAGCCTGGTCGCGAACTTTGGATTTTTTCAACAAACACATTACATAAATTTCTTTAGTTTTGAAGCGAGTGATATGCGGACTGGAATCGGGGACATCGTCTGGAAAGCTGACAAAGCATCATCGTCAATTTCGCAGCTTCGCGAATTGCCGGAGCAACTCTCGAAAGAAATTGTTGGCCAGTCAGCACTGATAGATCGATTACTCATCGCACTTCTGTGCGGTGGTCACCTATTGCTTGAGGGTTTTCCGGGACTTGCCAAGACGCGTTCGGTCAAAGCCCTGGCGAACCTGATTGCCGGCGAGTTTCATCGCATTCAGTTTACACCCGATCTGTTACCGGCAGATCTCACCGGAACTGAGGTTTATCGTCCGGAACTGGGGACTTTTGAATTCAGACCAGGACCACTGTTTCATGAAATTGTTCTTGCTGATGAAATCAATCGGGCCCCGGCTAAGGTTCAGTCAGCTCTTCTTGAAGCGATGGAAGAGCGTCAGATCACAGTAGGCAGCAAAACCTATCAACTCCCAAAGCTGTTTATGGTGATGGCAACCCAAAACCCGATCGAGCATGAAGGGACGTACCCGCTTCCTGAAGCCCAAAGAGATCGATTTCTGATGCACGTTCGTGTGGCATACCCCGAAAAATCACAGGAACACGAGATACTGAAAATCGTGCGCGCCGAAGCGACCGGCGAGGCATTGGATCCGAAGTCTGAAGACGCACAGATCACATATGACACCATCGCGGCAGCACGCAGGGAAATATTTTCCATCCACATGGCACCGACAGTTGAGCAATACATCATTGAACTGGTTGATGCGTCGCGAAACAGTCATCGATACTCATCAGAACTTGACAGTTGGATTGCGGTGGGTGCCAGCCCCCGTGGCACAATTGCGCTTGACGTGTGTGCCCGCGCCCGCGCCTGGATAGAAGGACGGGACTATGTTTCACCGGAAGATGTTCAGCAGGTTGCACTTGATACATTGCGTCACCGGATACTTCTAACCTATGAAGCCGACGCAGAGAGTGTTGACGTTGATGAGGTCATTCGTGAACTCATCTCAGTCGTCGCTATTCCTTAATTTAGAAAAACAATAATGTTGCGTGGCACATACGTAACGACTCAGGACCTGGTACGCCTTCGTGGGCGTACTCAAGGATTAATGTTGCCCGTCAATCCCGCAGTCTATCGGACTGGCGGTTTTCGATCAAAGATCCTGGGACGTGGGATGGAGTATGAGAAGTCCCGTAGATACGAGGCAGGAGACGATGTGCGAATGATTGATTGGCGTGTGACAGCACGGACCGGAACTGCGCACACCAAGGTGTTTCAGGAAGATCGTCAAAAGGCCGTGTATCTCATTGCTGACCTGACATCGACAATGAGATTCGGAACCCAGTCAGCTTTCAAATCTGTCGTGGCGGCTGAAGCGGCAGCACTGCTTGCCTGGGCGGCACATTCGCAGGGCGATCTGATTAGTATCGTTGGTGTAACCGATCAGGGTGTCAGGCAAGGCAAACTGGCATCCAGTTCGGCATCGCTCATGAAACAGCTGAATATGTTGGCCAAGTTGAGCCAGACGCTACCCTCGGAGAATGAGTCTCCCTCGGCATTTGCAAAAGCGCTTTCAGTTGTAGCTCCAAAAGTGCGAACTGGCGACCTGGCAGTGATATTCAGTGACCTGGCCAACCTGACCGATCTCAGCGGTAAGGCTCTGGCGTATTTGAGTCGACGGCAGTCGCTGATCGTGTGCTGGATTCAGGACCCCATTGAGCAGGAGTCTTTACCGGTTGGACACTATCCAGTTACGGACGGATTGCAATATACAACGCTGCATCTGTCCTCAACCGGTCGTCGAAAGAAACTTCAAACGCTGCTGGATCAACGCAACCAGGCGATTCATGAAACGCTCAAGCGGCTTGGTTCAACAAATGTGCAGATGAAGTGCGGTGATGAAATTGTCAAGGTGCTGCATCGAGCATTTCATCGATCATCACATCCTAATGGTCGCAACGGCTTATCACCGCCCGTCGGTTTCTCCAGATCTTCTGCGACAGCCCGTGCTTGACTGACGATGGAAACTGACCCACTCTTAGAGCTTCGAGATGTCATTTATCCGGTCGATCCAGGATTCTGGCCGCCCGCTATTGGATGGTGGATCGCACTGGTTCTTGTCATTCTGTGTTTGATTGGAGCGGTGTATCTCCTCCACCTGGTTTACCTGCGACTGTCAGAAACCTCATTCGTGAAGGAATTCGATGCGCTGGTTCAATTGCAGCCGCGGGAGGCAGTGGTTGAGCTATCCATCCTGATGCGCCGCATCGCAATCACGAGTTTTCCAAGGGACTCTGTTGCCGGCTTGAGCGGTGAGGACTGGCTGCAGTTTCTCGATCAAAGCGGTCATACAGATCAGTTTACGACTGGCCCGGGCCGCGTATTGGTGAGTGCGCCCTATACAGCTCTGACACCTGAAAATCTCGGTCCATTGATCAAAATCTGCCGTGACTGGGCCAAGTCTGTCACCGCATAAGGCCTGGTCATGTTCAAATTTCAGTGGATTTTTGTTTTTCTTGCCTTACCTGTGCCGTATCTGATTCACAGGTATTTGCCGAAACGGGAATCTAGACCACCATCTCTCAAAGTGCCCTTTTTTCGAGACGTAAACGACCGGGCATTTGCGGTCAGTGCGCCATCGAAAGTGATGGTCAGCCTGGCCGCTCTCGTCTGGGTTGCTCTCATCTGCGCGGTTGCTCGACCTTTATGGATTGAGGAGAACGTACAGGTTCCCGTGACTGGTCGAGACCTGCTTATTGCCCTTGATATTTCAGGAAGCATGCAACAGCAGGACTTTTCTGCGGGAAATCGCTCACGATTCAGCGCGGTGCAGGAAATCGCCAGCGAATTTGTTGCGAGAAGAACCGGTGATCGTGTTGGCCTGATACTGTTTGGCAGTCTGCCATATCTGTACACGCCTTTAACTTTCGATCTGGATTCGGTTGTGGAGTTTTTGAGTCATGCCAGGGTGGGATTTGCCGGACAGCAGACCGCAATTGGCGACACCATTGGCTTGGCTGTCAAGGTTTTGCGGGAGCGATCTGCTGAGAACAGAATACTGATCCTGTTAACAGACGGTGACAACTCTGCAGGAGACATTGAACCATTGGAAGGCATGCGGCTTGCGATTGAACACGGGGTCAGAATATTTGTGATCGGAATAGGAATTGATCACACCAGTGCTGTGGCTTCAAATCGCAGACGGACCAACGAGCTGCCGAAAATCGCACAAACCACCGGCGGCGTTTATTTTCATGCGTCTAATGCAAAAGCGCTGGAGGAGATCTACACGGCAATTGATGAGTTCGAACCAATTGAGGCAGATTCACATGCTCGGCTTCTGGTTAAGGAACTCTATCCATGGCCGTTAGCTCTGGCAATGGTTCTGGTAGCGTTGATGTTTACACAACATACATATTCAGGGTTACTGTTGCGTCTTATCAACATCAGAGAAAGGGGAGCAGATGCCCATTGAGCTGATTTTCTTAAGACCATGGTGGTTATTGCTCATTCCAGTAGGTTTTGTTCTGGCATTTGCAGTCACTCGCAGACATCGTAACAGTTGGAGACGAATCTGCGACAGTGAGCTTTTTTCTAAGTTAACCCTGATTGGCGACCGTGTTTCTGAACGAATGGTGGGACTTTCAATTGTTGTTGGGTGGCTTCTTGCAGTGATTGCGTTAGCGGGCCCGGCTTGGGACCGGGACAAGAACGCACTGTATCAGAGTGTGGACGCCATGGTTGTCGTGTTTGATCTATCACGTTCCATGAATTCAACCGACCTCCTGCCATCCAGGTTGGAGCGAGCACGTTACAAAGCTCTGGAGGTGATCGAGGCGCAGCAAGATAAATCTGTGGGCCTTGTTGCATTTGCTGGCGACGCATTCGACGTGACACCCATATCTGACGATATAGGAACTGTGTCTCACTTACTCCACTCCCTGCAAATTCAAATGATGCCAGTGCAGGGGAGTCTGGCTAGTTCAGGACTATACCGCGCACACCAGTTGCTGAATAATTCTGGATTCAGGAGGGGCACAGTCGTACTCCTGACCGACGGAGTCGATGAGGATGCATTTTCGGCTGCCAATAACCTGACAGATGACGGTTTTCGACTATCAGTAGTTGCAGTAGGAACTGAGGCGGGGGCACCCATTAGTCTTGATAATGGAGATTTTCTGAAAGATGGGGCTGGTAATTTTATTGTGGCTCCAATCGACGTTAAAAATCTGGCGAAATTGGCAAAACAAGGGGGTGGCCTGTTCTCGTTCGTTTCAGAACCCTTCACGGAATCAATGCTTCATACCATTGACTTTGGTCGTGATTCAGTTGAACTGGCGACTCATGATGACTCAAGTGTCGGTTGGAATGATCGAGGCCCTTGGATTCTGTTAGGCTTGCTTCCATTGGTGGCGCTGATTTTCAGACGCGGATGGATTCTGTCAATTCTTATATTTTTGCCTGTCACATCTCAGGATGCTTATGCGTTCAAGTGGGAAGATATATGGCTTCGCTCGGACCAGCAAGCTGCAGCTGCAGTTCGAAAGGAAGACTTTGACAATTCCCGCATCGCTGAACATCCCGATTGGAATGGAATAGCCCTTTATCGTCAAAACAAATTTGAAGAGGCGAGTGCGGAATTTAGTAAAGCCAGTGATAAAGTTTCGAATTTCAATACTGGAAACGCCAAGGCCAAAGATGGTGATTTGCAGGGGGCGATTGAGAATTACGAGGCTGCAATTGAAATTGATCCTGAATTTGAAGACGCCCAGTTTAATCTCGACCTCGTCAAAAAACTGCTTCAGGAACAACAGCAGCGACAGCGTGGGCAGCAGGATGATTCGAGAGAGAGCCAGGACAGTAATTCTCAAAAAAACGAAGCATCCAGTGATCAGCTTGAACGCTCTTCGTCAAACAGTGGTCAGGGCGAAGAGGAAGAGTTTGAAAAAAGAGACGAGCCGAGAGATGAAGAAAATCAGCTGGCATCCATGGATGATAGCGTCGACAGGGAACAGGACCAGTTAATGGAGCAGTGGCTGCAGCAGATTCAAGATGATCCAACGGGATTGCTGCGTCGCAGATTTCATTATGAATATCAGGCACGAGAACGTGCTGAGCGACCCGCGGTCGCATGGTGATGAGATGCGCATGAGGTATTCGGAAAGCAGACTGTGCATTGGTTTTGCAATATTGATTGGACTTTTGCATTCCATACCTGTGGCGAATGCAGTTGAAGTATCTGCCTCCGTTGACCGGAATCCCATTTACCTGGATGAGTCGGTCACACTCGTACTGACGGCAGAGGACCAATCAACCAATGTCTCTGCCCCAGACCTTGAACCGCTGCGGGCGGACTTTGAAATTTTGAGCCAATCCACTCAAACCAACATCAATATTGTTAACAGTGTGCCCAATGTTGTTCAGAGTTGGGTGATTGAAATTCAACCAAAGCGGCTGGGCGTCATAGAAATTCCTGCCCTCATGATTGCGGGTGCACAGACTCAGCCCATTCAATTGGAAGTGCAAAAGTATGTGAGCAATGTTGCGACTGAAGGTGCTGAGATTTTTCTGGAGGTCGATGTCACATCAAACAAGCCGTACGTTCAATCACAGCTGAACTTTACGACGCGGCTGTATTACTCGATTCCAATTGTGAACGGAACGTTGTCCGACCCTCAAATTCCGTTTGCGACGGTCGAGGGTTCTGCCCAGGAAAAGCGTTACAGTTCCAGACGCGCTGGCGTTGACTATCGGGTTATTGAGAGGCAGTACGCAATTTTTCCGGAACAAAGCGGCTCATTTACCATCGCTCCTATTGAGTTTGCCTGTGTGATCGAACGGCTTGATCCGGCGACAAATTTGAGAAAATATTACAGAGAACGTTACAGTTCCAATTCAGTGCAGCTTGAAGTCAAGCCGATTCCCCGTTCCTATTCCGGTTCGACCTGGCTGCCAGCCCAGGATTTGCAGCTGGCTGATTCATGGAACGGTCGAGTTCCAGATTTTGAAGTTGGCAGGCCGGAGTCTAGAGCGATTTCAATCAATGCAATTGGCCTAAGGGCGATACAGTTGCCACTCGTTAATTTTGAGGAAAACAGCACTGCCAGAATCTATGCTGGATCGCAGTCAGATCAAAAAACCTCACCAGGCGCTGACTGGCTCACCTCAAGTCGAACAGATGAATTTGCAATTGTGCCGAAGAATGATTCGAATTTGGAAGTGCCGAAAGTGGAAGTCGTTTGGTGGGATGTCAATGAAGATCGCGAAAAGGTTGCAGCATTGCCCGCTATTTCAGTTTCGATGGGTAAACCCGTTTCCCAATCAATGGAAGAAAATCGGGTTGGCGCCAACCCTGATGGTATTGAGACGCTGCAGACCAGTGAGGTGATTGTTTCCCAAGATCAGCAATGGAAACTGATCAGTCTGGTGCTGTTGGGAATCTGGTTTCTGACGTTGCTTTTGTGGCTGCTGAGCGGCAGGTACAGGCGCGGGCAACTGAAGGAAGTGGAGTCGGACCAGGTTCAGAAAGCGGCGTCTGAACGTCAGCTGCTCGGTAAGATCAAGCAGGCATGCGAAAATGGCGATACGACGAAAATCAGTCAGGTGTTGCTGGTTTGGGCTGAAAACTACTGGACTGATCGTCCACCGAAAAATCTGATCGAGTTGGGTCGACGGATGCAGAGCGAGGAATTGATGCCACTATTGGAAGATTTGGACCGGGCGCTTTATTCTGCTGATGATGTATTTGTTCATGGGTTGAAGTTATGGAAAGTTCTCACAAAGTCATTGCGTGGCAGGGCTCGTCAGGTGAAGCGAAAGAAGCAGTTATCGAGGTTTTGGCAGCGCGGAAGTAAATTGGAAGAGCTCTGGCCGGAACAACGTTCTACCTCATGAATGCTGCGAATTTACACTGTTGATTTCAGACGGATGAAGCAGTCGCATGATTAGGGGGTGAGTAGATCATCAGGCGCTGAAAATCGCGGCGCGTCTCCGGCTGGGTGTTGAACACAGCCGAACGGAAAGGCAGACCTTCAGCGTCTCGGGATAGAGGGCGGTTCAATAGAATGTGATCAAGGTTACCAATCACTCGCCATAAACGAACACCTCCAATTTCCTTGTCTTGCTGGTTTCAAGTTGATCAACTTCAGTGAACTGCTCTCATAACGCGGCTGAAAGTTGGATCATTAGTTTAGTCATTCCACTGACCGGCCCCTTATGGCCGATCGGTCGATTTGTGGCAAACGTCGGTCGTTTATCAGTCGGTTTGCCTTACCAGCGGGAGGGGATTAACACTAGCCGCTCACGCCCCAGGGTTAAGTCTGAACAAGCTGAACAAATATGACCGACTAAGCAGTTTTGGGATGGGTTTTCCTGATTCGAGCTAACTGATAGATTGCAGTACAAGCGAAACAGACGAAAGCGACCATAGCCCAGCCAGGAATAGTCAGCCCTAAAAACGCCCACGATATCTCTGCACATTCACCCGTTCCACTGAAAACAATTGCAACTGCATCGAACAGGGGGTTGCGGGCAAAAATCGTCGAGATTCCAGGAAAACATTCCGGAATCTTGTCCACGGGTGCATTCTGTAGCCAAATATGCCTTCCCGCACTAGCAGCGCCAATCACACAGAATGTCAATTGAACAATCGAATAACTTATTCGCCCGCGTCTACCAGGATTGTGCAGGAAACCCGCGAGACACGTTAAACCCACCAGTACGAATGCGATTCTTTGAACCATGCACAAGGGGCATGGTTCCAGGTACATCACGTATTCCATATAGTACGCGGTTGCTAAGAGACCAACACAGGCAAAGAAAACAATAGCGTTGGTTGTACGAAATTCGAGCATCAAAACTATTCCATCAATTCACGAAAGCCACTGAGGATTAACAGTTCCCATGTTTCATCCAATTCGCGCAGATCTGGTACAAAAACGACATGAGCATCCCGACCCCGTGTTAGTAGTACTCGGTATGCATTGGAGCGAATTTGAAGTGGATTTTTGACCTGTGAAGGGCTTCGGTATTTCCGCGCTTTTGCAATTGACCATCGACCATTTTGTAACTGAAAGTCTGTTCCCCAAGCCAATAATACCGCGTCAAGTTCGAGCCCCTGCGCAGCGAACTCAGTTATACAAATTTCCAGATGTCTACAGGAAAGTCGGGTTGGCAGATCCTCATCATCGTTATACCAGGGCCCAACTTTAATTCGCTTCGTATCCTGGAATCCGTTGGGAACGCCAAAACTCTCTAATTCCTTGTCGCGACTGGATGCTACCATTCCAAATCTGGCCTGTGGCCAGTTTCTATACCTTTGTCTGAGATATTGTTTCGCTGTTTCAAGATTGCGAGTAATTCTGAGGTCATGTCCCTGTCGCTCTAACTCAAGTGAAGCATTATGCAGTTCTTCTGCATTAGGTCGATTTGCAACCAGTTTGGAGACAAATTCATGTAGATGAGATGCGAAGTGAGACCGAATGTTCTCATTCAGACTCAAGTCGAGATTAATCTCATAGTTGAGCCCCTGAAATGCGCTGGCTGTTTCTTTCGGGCCGTGTATATCCCAATCTGTACTGTTGAGACTGTTTTTGATTGCGTCAGCCCATAGATTCAGTCCGCCTTCTTCACCAATATGAATTTCCTGGCCATGTCCTACCAGGCCGACTACAACTGACCAGTCTGGAACTCGTTCTGCGAAATTAATGAAGTTTTCCGGTTCGCTTGCTGCTTTGCTGACATCGATTTTATGAACTTCTGCGACTCTCTCCTTATCGTGTGCCCTTTGTGCTTCATCAAAAATCATTACGTGTTCGTTGGGAATGAGTTGATGACTGCGAGTAAACCGTCTGACATATTCTTTTATGGGGCGAACAAATGTGCTGCCTGACTCCTGCTCTGTTCTCAAAACGTATTGAAGAACTTCGACCAATGGACCATTTCCTGACAAGAAAATTGCTGACGGGCCAGTGTCACGAACAGCAACTGTATCCAGATCTGCTTCATGCACGATTCGCAATCCGACCAAGGTTTTACCAGCGCCTGGAACACCCATTAGCAATACGAGTTTACGCTTTTGCGAAGAATAAGCGTCCGCAACAATGTTCCTTACTGCCACTACTGCTTGATCCGTGTTTGCAACCGATCGCCATAGCTGTGGAGGTTTTTTCCTGTTAAATAATTCGCGCGCTGCTCTGACCAGCGAAGGAAGAGGTTTGTACGCTTCAGCTTTCAGAAACAGTTTCGCATCGACAGGTTCAGATTGATGCCGAGTACCCAATGCTGTTACCAGTTCATCCAGCCGATCTGGACTACAGACTTTCACATTGCGACTTTCCGAGACATGATTTCGCAGCAGTTGAGGAACCAAAATCGGAATGACCTCCCGATCGTGACAGTCCCGGTGATAACATCGAAGATCACGCGCATAGGCATGTGCCTGATCAATATCGGCGTCAGTCGAATGAGATTTGCCTTTGAGTTCAATGACAACAATGTTGTCATGGAGTAGCAATACGGCATCCGCTCGCCGCGACTCCATGGGCAGTTCATATTCCAACACCGCAGTGAATTGAGAGGATCCTAAATCAACTTCAATGACCTCTCCTATTTCGCGCTGAAGATCCGGAACAGTTCTTTGCCACGAGTTAGTTTCGGATGCTGATGAGTCGGGATAGCGATCCCTCAAATGTTGCAAAATCACGGACTTCGAGGTTGCGCTAAACTTCGCGAAATCCGAATCCCAGCCGCGGTGAGCCTCGTTTTGGTTGTGGCCGTCTACCGATTTTCTGTGTTCTGGATAATCTCGTCCGATCATGATTCTCTTGCTTTAGAATAATTCCTCCACAATGATAGTTTTTTGACTGAAAAAATGAAGCTGCTCTTGATCAATCCAAACACCAGTCCTTTTGTAACCGACAGGGCGGTCGAAGCGTCGCTATCTGTGGCGACGCCGACTACGGAGATTGATGGTGTGACAGGCACTTTCGGTGCACCGATCATCAACAGCAAAGCCGATCTTGCAATTGGTGCTTACAGCACACTGGAACTTGCTGCCAGGCATGCCCGCGGTTATGACGCAGTGGGTCTCGCTGTTTCATTCGACTGTGGGCTCGGTGCTGTTCGGGAAATTCTTGATGTGCCGGTGGTTGGTTTGGCTGAAGCATGCGTACAGAAGGCACTTGAAATTGGCGATCGATTTGCGGTTGTATCTTTCGCAAAGCGTACCCAGCCACTCTACACCGAACTGATGCAGCAATACGCAAAACCGAGTCAGTTGGCGGTGGTGAACTGCATTCCAGGGTTGCCATCAGAAATTCTTAAGGATCCAGTGCAACTGAAAATGCACGCTGAACTCGCAGTAGCGGAAACTATTCTGGATTCAGACTGTGATTCAGTCATAATGCTTGCAACGGCTTTTGCAGGATTGGTATCAGAACTTGCGGTGAAAAAACCTGTCATTGATTGTGCGATGGCGCTGGTCAGTGTCCTTGAGCGGTGCGTTTCTGACCCGGTGTTTGGTGAAAGATTCAAAAGCTCTGTTTTTCCTGATCGAAAATTAATACAGGGAGTCTCGCCGGAACTTGCAGCTTGCTACGACAATTTTTCCGACGATTGAATTTGTAAAGCGCGGGAACCAGGCGCTGATCAGGTGATTACGGAAGACTACGAACCTTGACTTCATTCGATTGATATTGTCAGTCAAATGACGCGATTGAAGTATGAAGCCAGTCAAAAAATCAGGAATGAATTCTCCATTTAGTCAAAGAGGAATTTAGAGCAAAAATTTGCATACAAAAATATCAAATCCATTTCATTTTGCTATAATTTTCCGCCGAATTGCCCCAATCCCACTATGCGGCCAGCATGTCGCCCTCCAATTGATTCTCGCAAGATTTGGGGCATTTTTGATTGAAAAAAACAAGTAGAGGGAAAAGAATGGTTGACGAGCAAGTCGACAAAAATCGCAGAAGATTCTTGACTGGCGTGACCACCGGTGTCGGTGCGGCTGGTGCGGTCTTGGCTGCGGTGCCTTTCGTAGCCAGCATGACACCTTCCGCCAAAGCCCGTGCGGCCGGCGCACCAGTCCAGGTAGATATCAGCGGCTTGGAGCCGGGGAAACTTCTGAAATTTGAATGGCGTGGTAAACCAGTCTGGGTGGTTCGGCGAACCCCCGAAATGCTGGAAACACTCGCTAAAGTTGCCGGGGAACTGGCGGATCCGGATTCAGAAGAAGCGCAGCAGCCCGTTTATGCACAGAATGAAGCGCGATCCATTAATCCAGAAGTTTTGGTTCTGGTCGGGCTTTGTACGCACCTAGGCTGCTCGCCGTTGGAAAAACTCAGTCCAGGGGAAGTGGATGCGGAATGGGAAGGTGGATTTTTCTGCCCGTGTCATGGCTCTAAATTTGACCTCGCAGGCCGGGTGTACAAAGGTGTCCCAGCACCGACGAATCTTGAAGTTCCGCCCCACAGATTTTTGTCCGAAAACCTAGTCGAAGTTGGTATAGACACCGACCCGGAAGATTTGGCGTAATGAACAGAATTCTCAAATGGTTTGATGACCGTTATCCAATCATCTCGTTCTGGGAACAAAACCTCTCGAAATATTACGCGCCGAAGAACTTCAATGTTTGGTACTTTTTTGGCTCGCTTGCTATTGTTGTACTGGTGATGCAGATTATTACCGGTATCTTTCTCACCATGCACTACAAACCTGATACGGAACTTGCGTTTGACTCTGTCGAACACATCATGCGGGATGTGTCATGGGGTTGGCTGATGCGTTACCTGCATTCAACCGGCGCATCTTTGTTCTTTGTCGTGATCTACCTGCACATGTTCCGGGGCTTACTCTATGGATCCTATAAAGGACCACGAGAACTGCTCTGGATTATCGGTATGGTGATCTATCTTACGCTGATGGCCGAAGCGTTCTTTGGATACCTGTTGCCCTGGGGTAACATGTCTTACTGGGGTGCCCAAGTGATTATTTCGCTGTTTGGTGCGATCCCGTTTATCGGTGAAGGTCTGGCTGAGTGGATTCGAGGCGATTTCGTCGTATCAGATGCAACCTTGACCCGATTCTTCGCATTCCATGTCATTCTGGTTCCTTTAATGCTGTGCGGTCTGGTGTTCATACACCTGGTGGCCTTGCACAAGACCGGGTCAAATAATCCGGATGGCATTGAAATCAAAAATGTCAAGGACGAATCAGGGAAGCCAAAAGATGGAATTCCTTTTCACCCCTACTACACGGTGAAAGACCTTTTTGTACTGGGTGTTTTTCTTTTCATATTTTTTGGCATTGCATTCATCGTTCCAGAGGTTGGCGGCTGGTTTATTGAACGGGCAAACTTTGAGCCAGCGAATGCTCTGCAAACTCCTCCAGACATCATTCCGCTTTGGTATCTCACTCCGTATTATTCAATTTTGCGTGCGGTAACGTATCCCTTGTTTGGTGTCGATGCCAAACTATGGGGTGTGATTTCCATGGGACTTGCGATATTTCTTCTTTTTCTATTGCCGTGGCTTGACCGATCACCAGTTAAATCAATTCGTTATCGGGGCTGGATGTTTAAGACGGCACTGACGGTATTCGTGATCGCCTTTGTGCTGCTTGGATATTTGGGAACAAAAAATCCACAGTCAATAGATCTATTTCTGTTTACGAATGTGACTTGGGCGCAGATTTGCTACTTTCTCTACTTTGCTTTCTTTTTGTTGATGCCGATCTATTCGCGGCTTGATCCCGTGAAGCCGGTGCCTGATCGGGTGACGATGAAATGATGATTAGACTAGTATTTGCTGTTTTACTTCTGGCAGTCGCTAGCGGTAGTTATGCTGCGGGTGGCGGTGACGAAAATTTGGATTCAGTGCACATCAATCTGAGTGACAGAGCATCTTTGCAAAAGGGAGCCGCGACTTTCGCCAGTTATTGCCTGTCGTGCCATGGCATCAAATACATGCGCTATAACCGCATGGCTGAAGATCTTGGCATAAGCGACGATGTGCTGCGCAGCAATTTTCTGCAGCCTTCTCAAAAACCCGGCGATGTGATGGATGTCAATATGTCGGAGGAAGATGCAAAGCGGTGGTTTGGTACAGCACCACCAGACCTGAGTCTGATTGCACGGTCTCGAAGCCCGGACTGGGTTTATACCTTCCTGCGGAGTTTCAGAGTTGACGAAAGTTCCAACACTGGCTGGGACAATGACCTGTTTGCGGATGTTGCAATGCCTCACGCACTGTACCGCGTGCAGGAAAATTCGACACGCGAAGAGTATGACAGGGTTGTGCGAGACCTGACCAATTTCCTGGTGTATGTTGCGGAACCGGCCAAACTGGTTCGCTACAACATTGGAATTTGGGTATTGATTTTTACGGCTGTGTTTACCGTCATCGCTTACTATCTCAAGAAGGAATATTGGAAAGACATCCATTAGCACTTAAAATACTGCCTCAATCCTCACATTCTTATATCGGAAGAATAGGTAACCCCATTATTTCAAGGGTGCTAAATGAATGATGCCTTTCAGACGCGTCGGGCGGGGATGACGCTCTATTCGACTGCTTCATGCATAGAAGGGCATGCCTGTCGAATGGTTCTCCATGAAAAGGAAGTTGAGTGCGATGTAGAGTATGTCGACCTTTCAGATAATCCCAATTGGATAACTGAAAACAATCCCTACGGAGAAAGTCCGACTTTAATTGATCGCGAGTTAGTGTTGTACGGTTCGCATATTATTGCTGAGTACCTGGATGATCGTCTGCCTCATCCACCGTTAATGCCACCAGATCCCGTAAACCGAAGCCGCGTGCGAATGATGGTCTATCGGGCGCAACGCGACTGGTTTACCAAGCTGCGACAGTATGAGGAGAAAAAACAAAGACCGCCTAAACCGCTGCGCGACAGAATTCTTCGAGATTTGTGCGTGATGGCTCATTATTTCAGTTCTCAGCAATTCTGGCTGGAAGATGAATTTACGCTGGTTGATTGCTTTTTTGCACCGTTGCTTTGGCGTTTACCGCACTATGGTATTGAAATACCATCACAGGCTCGGGTGTTGAATACTTATTCTCACCGGCTGTTCAAACGAGTATCGTTTGCCAGGAGCCTGAGCCCTTATGAGCGAGAGTTGCAACCAACTTAGAATCGACGTGAAATCCAAAATTCCATACCTGATCGATGCCATTCGATTCTGGTCGATGGATTCGGGAATGACACCGCAGTTGTTGATTAACGCTGACAGTCCCGAAATTTCGTTACCCCTAGAGCAAATTCAGACTCAAGATGGTGAGTTGGTATTGAACGTGCATGATCAGGCAGTTGACGGGTTTTCCTATGAAGATGAATTCGTAGTATTCAAAACTCGATTTTCTGGTCGATCATTTGACGTTGCAATTCCTTTCAATGCAGTGATTGCCATATTTACCCGCGAAACACATGAAGGACTGCATCTACTGGCGCTTTCTCAGGCAGAAGTCAGTACCGAGGTCGACGAAAGCGAAGAACCAGCCGCTAAATCGACCTCCCCTCCAGGAAAACCACACCTTACACTGGTCAAGTAATTGAGTACGAACCACTCTCAAGATGATCGTTTTAGGATTCGAAGTACCACAATTTTGTCCGTTCGAAGGGGTGGCAAGGTCGTTTTAGGTGGAGACGGTCAGGTGTCAATGGGAGACACCATTATTAAGTCAAACACCAGCAAGGTTCGACGTCTCTACAACAATCGAGTTCTTGCAGGGTTCGCAGGCAGCACGGCAGATGCACTGACATTGACTGATCGCTTTGAGGGCAAACTTCAAGAAAGATCAGGTAATCTTGTCCGAGCTGCGTATGAGTTGGCCAAGGACTGGCGATCTGACCGCTATTTGCGGAGATTGGAAGCATTGCTGATTGTCTGTGATCGTGATAAATCGTTAATGATTTCAGGCAATGGAGATGTAATTGATCCCGAACACGGGTTGATGGCAATTGGTTCCGGTGGCAATTACGCTAAAGCCGCGGCCCAGGCGCTATTGGAGTCGACGGATCTTGGTGCTCGCGAAATCGTTGAAAGAAGTCTCAAAATTGCCAGCGAGATTTGCGTTTATACCAATAACAAATTAGTCATAGAGGAATTGGAGGGGTAAATCCAGTGTCGGACATTACCATGACACCACGGGAGATTGTGCAAGAGCTTGACAAACATATCATTGGTCAGGTGGATGCCAAGCGCGCAGTTGCTAACGCCCTTCGAAATCGTTGGCGACGAATGAATGTACCCAATGAGGATTTGAGAACCGAAATAACACCGAAGAACATTCTGATGATTGGTCCAACCGGTGTGGGTAAAACGGAAATCGCCCGCCGCTTGGCCAGATTGGCGAATGCGCCGTTTATCAAAGTAGAGGCATCGAAGTTTACCGAGGTCGGTTACGTTGGACGAGAAGTCGATTCAATTATTCGGGACTTGCTGGATATGTCAATTAAGCTTGTACGCGAGGAGTGTGTTGAGAAAGTCAAAGTGCAAGCGGAAGCTGCAGCCGAAGAACGCGTTCTGGATGCATTACTTCCACCACCCAGAAAAAAATCAGATGATGACCTGAATGAAGAGCGGGAAGATGGCCCAGGCCGTAAGAAATTGCGTCAAATGCTTCGTGAAGGCACACTTGACAAGCAGGAGATTGACATTGATTTTAATGCCACTGTCGGTGTTGAAATTTTTGGACCCCCAGGGCTCGAAGAAATGACTAATCAGTTGCAGAGCATGATGCAGAATATGGGTGGTCAGAAGAGTCGTACGCGCAGGGTTACCGTTAATCAGGCCATGAAATTGCTAACCGATGAAGAAGCTGAGCGGATGATCAACGATGAGGATATCAAGTTGGAAGCGATCCGAAGTGTAGAGGAGAACGGTATTGTATTTCTGGATGAAATTGACAAAATCGTGGGACGTTCCCACAGTCACGGCCCTGATGTTTCGCGTGAAGGGGTGCAGCGTGATCTTCTGCCGCTGATTGAGGGATCAACTGTCAGCACCAGACATGGTATGGTCAAATCAGATCACATACTGTTTATTGCGTCAGGTGCGTTTCAGGTTTCCAAACCAGCAGACCTGATTCCCGAGTTGCAAGGTCGGTTACCCATTCGAGTGGAACTAGACGCGCTGACCACGGAAGATTTTGTACGGATATTGACTGAAACCGACAGTTCGCTCACTGAACAGTACACAGAACTGATGAAGACAGAAGGCCTTGACCTTTCATTTGAACAGTCTGGCGTGGAGACCATCGCTGAATACTCATGGCGAGTAAATGAGTCAACGGAAAACATTGGTGCCCGTCGACTGCACACAGTAATGGAACGGTTGTTGGAAAAGACATCCTTTGAAGCTGCAGACCGAAGCGGCGAATCAGTTGTTGTCGATCAGGATTTTGTTGACAACGAACTGAAAGGCTTGGTGGAAGACGAAGAACTTTCCCGCTACATTCTCTGATTCGGTTCTGAAACAGAGTTAGAACCAAACTCACCCCCCAGTACCTTTGCTGCATTGTGCGGCAGCTTGCTGAATCCTGCGTTAGTCAAAAAGAACGCTGTCGGCACCTTACTGCATGTTTATCCAGAGATTGACTTTCCTGCTGGTTCAAATATTTTTTGAACGTTTGGAACTGCTGCTAAAAGTGCCGTTTCACAGTCTCACGAATAAGCGGCATTCGGTGACTTGAAACCTATGAGTTCGTCATTATTTATAGAAACTCTTTGACGGTTGGTGCAATGCCACGGCGCAGTTTTCGAGTTGCGGTTCTGGCTGAATTGCGCAGTTCGATTTCCAATTCGATGTATCGAATGGATTTGGAACAGATAGGCCGAAGGTGAATCTTTTGTCATATTCTGGTTCGCTGAATTGGTCGAACAGGACTTGAAAAGGTTAAAAACAGTCTCCATATTGAGATTAGAAATTCACTTAAAGAAGTTAATTTTGCAACCAAATATATCGAGGTAACTTACGTTATGAATTCATTAATTCGCAACAATGGAATTAGAAGTTTTAATGACAGCCTGATTTCTTCAGTGATGCAAAATTGGAATGATTTTTTGCCCAGTGCGTACCAAGGACCTTCGATGAATTCTGTCGGCCGAGTTCCGGCAGTTGACATCAAGGAAACCGATGCTGAGTATCAGGTTGTTGCAGATCTTCCCGGAATTCCCAAAGAGAATATTGAGGTTTCGGTGAAAGAAGATGTTTTGAGCTTGACCGTCCGTTCGGACGATGAAAAATCGGAAGAATCTGAAGGACGCGTCATCCGCCAGGAAAGATACCAGGGAACCTTCATGCGTTCTTTCAAGTTGAACGATCTGGTTGACGATGAAAAAATTCAGGCAGCTTACAAGGATGGTGTTTTGAGCATTTCTGTTCCGAAAAAGGAACCGGTGCAACCCAGAAAAATTGAAGTTGCCATTCACTGATTACTAAAAGTCTACTCCTTCTAATTGTTGATTTGTGGTATTTAGCGGTCGGCGCAAAGTCGACCGCTAATTTTTTCTGTAAAATCAATCCAATCAACGAGTCAGAATTTATTTCTGACTAAGATTTCCAACTTCCTGACACGCGCATCATATTTCTGATTTGATTCAGAAATGCCAGCAACTGAAAATGATTCCAACTCAAAGGCCCAAAGGAAAAAAATCTGCAGATGTACTGCTTGAAGGTCTGCCGTACATTCTCCAATTTCAGGGAAAGATCATCGTTGTCAAGTATGGGGGTAATGCAATGCAGTCAAGGGAGCTGCAAGAAGCATTCTGCCGCGATATTGTTATGATGAAAAGTGTTGGTCTGAACCCGATCATTGTGCATGGAGGCGGACCTCAAATCAGCAAAGCAATCGAACAAGCTGGCCTTCAATCTAAATTCGTTCAGGGGTTGAGAATTACTGATCGACCGACTATGGATATTGTCGAAAGGGTAGTGATTGATGAAATCAATCATGATTTGGTTCAGATGATATCCGATCAAGGCTGGCCGGCGTTTGGGTTGGGAGCTGGGTTGAAGGGTGGTTTGATTCGAGCCCGAAAGCTCAGCCTCACGGTTGTTGATCCCGAATCGTTAATGCCTGTTGATTTTGGATTTGTCGGTGAGGTTGAAAACGTAATGACTGAGAAGTTAGGACTCGATTCGGCCGATAGCGAGATACCTGTGATCGCGCCAATCGGTATTGATAGTAGCGGGCAAAGCTACAACATTAATGCTGACACAGTCGCCGGTGCGGTGGCTGAGGCCGTTCAAGCCGAAAAACTTGTCATATTGACAAACATGCCAGGAATTTTGGACCAAGCGGGTCAATTGATTTCTTATCTGACCACTGATGAACTGGATTCGCTGGCCCGCAATCAAATCATTTCTGATGGAATGCTTCCGAAAGTGCGGTGCGCTCAGCACGCACTTGAAGGCGGAGTTCACACAGTACAAATCATCGACGGGCGCATTCCTCACTCTGCATTGCTAGAAATTTTTACCGATAAAGGTGTTGGCACACTGATCGCCAACTCCCAATCTGATTGATTCAGGTCGAGACTACCGATTGCGAGACTGGCTTTCTTCGGTCAACTGTCTTGCTCTCTGGATAAACCAGATACCCGCGAACATCGCGATCGTCGCTAACCAAACGAACAGGGGTAGAACCTCACCATGCGCGTATGCGCCAATCAATATTCCAAAGATCGTGGCAGAGTAAGAAACCTGGCTAGAAAACAGAGCACCTGAAATTTTTATCAGGTAGTAGAACAAAGAAAATGCAATTGCCGTTAAGACTCCATGGTACAAAACCAACAGCGCAATCAGCGGTTCTGCGTTCCATAACTCGAAGAATGGTGCAAAAAGGATATTGACACAAAGCATCGTAGTTGCGGCAGCGATGATCATAGCCACCGACATGTCCAGAGTGTGTAGCGAATGGGGGCGACGAAGC
The DNA here is from genome assembly GCA_965220665.1 of Arenicellales bacterium. Lineage (GTDB taxonomy): Bacteria > Pseudomonadota > Gammaproteobacteria > Arenicellales > JAJDZL01 > JAJDZL01. The sequence continues at coordinate 248,007 of CBDCQQ010000005.1, read as the reverse complement.
GCAGCGTACACAATATTGACTGCGTATAAAGCAGGTGTCAAAAGTCCTAGAAGTATCGCCCATACCGGAGCTTTCATCTGCGCCACAGAATCGGGCATCAGAATAAGCAGAATTCCAATGAATGCAAGCAGCAGTCCTAATGTCTTGAGTGGATGGTATTTTTCCACCCTGACCACCATGCCAGACAGATACGTAAAGATGGGAGCAACTGCAATCAGAATCGCCATCAACCCAGCTGGAATCCAGGAAACTGCGTAGTACATGATCGTTGTGGGAAGAGCAGAGCCTGACACTCCGCAAACAACATAGAAGAAAATATGTCGTCTTGGCGGGAGCCTGCGACCGGAAACAAAATTGATGATGATCAGCACCGATGCTGCGATGCTCAAAATCCAGAATGAATAGCTTAAGGGGTGGACGCCTGTTGCGATTACATATTTCGCTATGCTAGGTACTCCGCCCCACAACAAGCCCAGCAATAGCAGGATGCATACCGGTACTGCCCGAACTATCCAAGGATGTTGCAGGAGTCGCGCGTACATTACCGATCAAAACGGGAAGAAAAATTGAGGCTGCGGTTTGTATGATTCCTATTTGGCGGCCTTAGTCCGAACAGGAACTAACTCCCTTACTCGTCTTCTTCAGGAACAAAAACCAGCGCAAGTCCATTACTGCAGTAGCGCTTCCCTGTAGGCTTCGGGCCGTCATTAAACACATGCCCGTGGTGTCCACCACATCGAGCGCAGTGATACTCCGTTCGCGGCAAAATCAATTTGAAATCTGTTTTGGTTTCAAGATTACCTTCAATTGCAGAATGAAAGCTAGGCCAGCCCGTCCCACTGCTAAACTTGGTATTCGAATGAAAAAGCGGCAGCCCGCACCCCTTACACTGATAAATGCCTTTGCGATGTTCGCTATTCAGACTACTGCTAAATGGCTGTTCAGTACCTTCTCTACGTAAAATTCGGAATTCTGCTGGACCTAGAATGGCTTGCCATTCCTGGTCGGTTTTTTCAATTTTTTCAATCATATGGCGTATGAATTTTTGGCGACAATCGGTGATATTGTCAGGCTCCCAAGATAATAGCTATTTTCATGAGAAGACAAAATCTTAAATTTGTATTTCAGCAAATTTTATTAAAATTTCGCCGAATCACACACATTGTGATTAATTCGTACCCTAACAGCGGGCATTCAGATTGAATACACCACTAGCCCCGTTTCTCGGACTCAGCGACCGTGCAAGAGGCGTCACTCTCGTACTGACAGCGGGCGTATTCTGGAGCTTTGCCGGGCTTGCTGTACGACTGATTGAAGATGCTAACGAATGGCAGATTCTATTTTTTCGTTCCGTCTCTCTGATCGCTTTCCTTAGTCTTTACTTTATAGTCATTCGTCGCGGAAAGACCATTCAGGTCTTCAAGGAATGTGGCTGGGCCGGATTTTTTGCAGGCTTAGCTCTTGGTTCCGCCTTTTGTGCATGGATCCATGCACTTACTCACACGACGGTAGCGAATGCCTTGTTTCTATTGTCCACTTCGCCGTTTTTCGCTGCCCTGCTAGGACGGTGGATACTGGGCGAAAAAGTATCCGTGGCACTTTTCTGGTTTATTGCACTGGCGATTTTTGGCGTCGCAATTATGGTGATGGAAGGCTATCAACTCGGGACATTGTTTGGCACGATTATGGGGATCATCGCTGCCATCGGATTTGGACTTTTTGCGGTTTTGTTGCGCAGGGGTCGTTCAAGTGATTTGGTGCCCGCAGTATTTTGGGCTGGATTCTGGGCAATTGCAATTTCAGCAACAGTCATCTTCTTTTCATCTACCGAGTTTGAAATTACAGCTAACGATATGCTTTACTGTGCACTGATGGGTGTGTTTCAAGTCGGATTGGGACTCATCATCTTTACTCGAGGTGCACGTTATCTTCCAGCTGCAGAAATCACACTACTGTCGTTGACGGAAATCGTACTGGGCCCGCTTTGGGTTTGGCTGGTGGTAGGCGAAGTTCCGGGTCTACTGACGGTAATCGGCGGGTTTGTCGTTCTTTCGTCTATTGCCGGGCAGGCTTTCTATACGATTCGCAGCCCCTCATAGTGATTCGCGTGGGGATTGGGTAGAAGTGAGGTCCGTTATTCAATCGCGCTTTCCATTTCGTAAAATAACGCTCAGGTTAAGAAATAACATACTCAGGAATTGAATGTATTCAATTCGAACGAGCTAGGTTAACATTTCTTCAATCGTTGATTAATTGAAGAATTTTTGCTAATCCTGAGCAGTGCGATAGGGCAGTAAGCAACCCGTAGTTGAAGATGGAGAATCAAATTCATTTCCGACAAGTGTGGACTGTCAAAGTTCTAGTTGGGTTTGTGTTTCTAGTGATGCGGGAATTTTTGCGGATTAACTTGTTTGCAAAACAATGGTGACAGTGGACTGAAAATATGGCCTGGTGGGGACGAGCTTTAGGTGGCACGATGGGGTTTGCTTTTGGCGGCCCGATTGGCGCAATATTGGGATATGTCGTTGGCGGATTTTTCGATAAGGGATTAAAGAAAAATTTAGAAGAAGGTTTCAGTCCAAATGACCGACGTCAGGTCGCGTTCTATGCGTCCACATTTTCGGTGCTCGGCTATATTTCCAAAATTGATGGGTATGTCAGTCCTCATGAAATTAAGTTTGCCGAGTTCGTTATGGAGCGGATGTCGCTCAAAGAAGAGCAGCGTGAATTTGCCATCAAACTTTTTAGGGAGGGCAAGAAAGACAATTTTGAATTGATGCCGGTACTGCAGCAGTTCGCCAAAGAGTGTGGTAATCGACGTAGTGTGAAGAGGATGTTTCTTGAGATTCAAATCTCTGGCGCTATGGCGGATGGAAGGCTGGACGATATTGAGATTGATGTCCTACGAACAATTGCTGATGTACTGGGACTCAGCCGAGAGTTTCCTGGCATTCTCGAGAGTATTTCTAGCGGTTCAGCAGGCTCTTCTGTCGGTGAAATCAAGTCTCTTGCGGAAGACTATAAACTGCTCGGTTTGTCTGAAAGCGCCACCAGCGAAGAAGTCAAGCGAGCATATCGCCGAAAAATGAGTCAATACCACCCGGATAAGCTGGTTGCAAAAGGATTGCCCGAGGAAATGATGGACATCGCCACGGAAAAAACCAAACAGTTCCGGGCAGCATACGACAGAATTCAAAATAATCTAAAGGCTGGGGCTTCTGTCCACTAGCCAATGTAGCGAGTAGTATCGCTGGTTTAATTCAATTTAACGCAAGTAAAAGGAGACAACTATGCCTAAGGCAATGCGAGTCTATGAGATCGGAGAAGCATCTGTGATGAAATGGGAGGATGTCGACCCTGCTAGTCCCGGATCTGGTGAGGTACTGGTGCGACATACTGCCGTCGGTCTGAACTTCATTGATGTTTACTTTCGTGCAGGTGTTTATCCAGCTCCAGGATTTCCATTTACCCCAGGCCTTGAAGGTGCTGGAGTTGTTGAAGCAATAGGACCAGATGTCACAGACCTCTCAGTGGGTGACCGAATAGCGTACGCGTCGCCCCCGCTTGGCGCCTATGCCGAGGTACGCTGCATGCCAGCCGACCGGGTGGTGAAAGTTCCTGACGATATCGACGACGAAACAGCTGCCGCGATGATGCTGAAAGGTCTGACCGCTCAATACCTACTGCGTCAGGTATACAAAGTTCAATCCGGCGATACGATTCTCTTCCACGCAGCTGCGGGTGGTGTGGGCCTGATCGCCTGTCAATGGGCAAAACACTTAGGAGCAACGGTCATTGGAACCGTCGGTACTGAAGAGAAAGCTGAAAAAGCCGCGGCTTACGGTTGTGATTTTCCAATTTTATATACACAGGAAAATTTCGTTCAGCGCGTTCAGGAGATTACCGACGGAAAGGGCGTACCTGTGGTATACGACTCTGTTGGACTCACTACGTTTGAAGGGTCGCTTGATTGTCTGCGTCCAAAGGGCCTGCTGGTCAGTTTTGGTCAATCTTCAGGAGAAATCGAGAGTTTCAATCCAGTTTTGCTTCGAGTGAAGGGCTCGCTGTATTTAACTCGTCCGACGCTGATGACCTATACTGCTGAGCGCGAAGATCTGGTTTCTATGTCAGAAGAACTGATTTCAGTAATCACATCCGGGGATGTGACGATTCCGATCAATCAGCGCTATGCGTTATCCGATGCTGTACAGGCGCATACTGATCTGGAATCCCGCAAGACTCAAGGTGCAACTGTTTTTCAAGTCTGAGGCAGTGATCAAATCAGCCCATGGAAGGGCTGAACATCAACCATGTCTCCAGGACTCACAGTCGTGTCATTGTCATCTAGCAATACAAAGCAGTTCGCTTGTGACATGCTGCTAAGCAGTCCTGATCCTTGTTGGCCAGTACTGCACACGACTGGATTGCCGAGTTCATCGCGACCCAGAATTGCGCGGTAGACTTCAGCTCGATTTGGTTTCTTCCTGAATGGCGTGGTCGCCTTAGCCTTCAAAACAGGCGTTGGGTGTAGATTACGCTCACCCCTTAATTTGCGAAGTGCCGGCTGCAGCAGGCGGTAGAACGTTACCATGACTGCCACGGGATTGCCGGGCAATCCAAAAAATAAAGCATCTCCTATTCTGCCAAATGCGAAAGGTCGGCCCGGTCGGATGGCAATTCGCCAAAGGTCGATGGACCCCAGGTGTTCAAGTGCTTTGATGACGAAGTCAGCACTGCCAGTTGATACACCACCTGAAGTGATAATCAAATCCGCCTTTTTGCTGGCACTTGAGATTGCTTCAAGAGTCTTGTCGTAGTCGTCTGGAATGACACCAAGATTGATAACATCCGCGCCTGAATTCTGCAGTAAGCCCATCAGAACATATCGGTTGCTGTCGTAAATTGAACCCGCGGTCAGTGTATCTCCAGCATTCATGAGTTCGTCTCCAGTGGAGAAAACCGCGGCAATCGGTTTTCTGATCACTTCAACTCGTCCAATTCCAGTCGATGCCAGTACGCCCAATTCAGCAGGACTGAGTTTGGTACCGGATTCAACTGTGACCTCACCTCGCTTGAGATCTTCCCCGGCCTGTCTGACATTGGCAAACGCCTTGTGTCCGGCACTGATGATCGCCTGATCACCTTCGACTGTGACATCTTCCTGAATGATGACCGAATCAGTCCCTTTTGGCATCATGGCTCCAGTCGTTACACGTACTGTCTGATTTTCTCCACAATTTCCATGCCACGGTTTACCGGCTAGGGCTTCCCCTACGATTTTGAATGATTTGGTGTCTGTGCCCGGCAGTGCCTCTCCTGCAATTGCAAAGCCATCCATGGCAGAATTTGCATGCGGCGGAACGTCGATGGAAGAAGTTGCAGCATTTGCAAGAACGCGTCCCAGCCCTTTGGATAGTGAGACAACTTCCGTGGTGCTGAGAGGACTGATTTGATCAAAAACCTGTTTTTCAGCTTGGGCAATGGGTACCAAACCCGACCTTGGGTCGAAACAGTCATTCAAATTTTGGGATTGTTGTTTCACTTTGACTCGCTCCGATAGCCAGCACTCTCATTAATAAGGAAGCGGTAAAGACTTGCGTATCTATTGCAGAGCAATCGCAAATAGTCGAATTCGCTTAAAATTTTATTTGAAAAGTCACAACAGCAGAAGAATGCAGTATGAACGAAGATACTTTTAACCTACAAATTCGAAAATTTCTAAAGAGAGTTGGCATCCAGTCGCAGCGACAGATTGAACTAGCGGTTCGAGACGCGATTGATTCCGGTCAGTTGACTGGTTCCGAAACGCTTAACGCAAAAGTTCAGCTTACGGTCGATGGCATTGATGTAAACCACACCATTGAAGACAGCATCGCGCTCGAATAATTTGCAAGTTCAGTCAAGTTCAATCGCGTATTGACTGAGCGGAGGAATTTTCCCAATTAACTGTCGATCCAACAGGAACTTGGCAAATCTCTCGTAGCGGGACCGGTCGATCGCACCAGGGCGAAGTGCAAATCGGGGTAAAGTGTCGCGCCAGGCGCGTCGGTTTAGTTCGTCATCCAGCTGACGATCGTAACTGATGAAATCTTCCCAGGCCAGTTCCGGGTGATTGATCATGTACTGGACACCTCTTTCCAATGCGTCGATGAATTTTCGCATGCGAGGGTCTGCGACATTGTCCTGATGGGCTACGATGATCAGTTCATCGTATGCAGGAATGCCTTCTTCTTCCAGATAGAAGGCTCGCCCAGGAACACCGTGAATATCCATCTGATTGAGTTCAAAATTTCGATAAGCTCCAATTACCGCATCGACCTGTTTGGACATCAGTGCGGGTGACAACGAAAAATTGACGTTGATCAGCGTTACTTCGTCAATCGTCAGGCCGTTCTCCTCAAGTACGGATGCCAGCAGCGCATCTTCAAACCCGGCTACTGAGTAGCCAACTTTACGGTCTTTCAGATCGCTTATCTGATTGATTTCCGAATCTGCCAGAACGACGATGCAATTGAGAGGTGTCGCCACCAAGGTACCAATTCTCACCAGTGGCAGACCCTGATCAACTTGCAGGTGCAATTGCGGCTGGTAGGAAATTGCAACCTGCGCTTTTTTGGCGGCCACGAGTTTTGGTGGGTCGTTCGGATTGGCCGGCACAATCAACTCCACATCCAGCCCAACTTCTTCAAAGAAGCCTTGTGCATCCGCAACGTATAACGGACCATGATCGGGATTCACGTACCAGTCAAGCAGTACAGTGAACTTTTCCTCCGCATGGCTGGTGTTGATTGCGGCCAGACACCAGAGGACAGTCATCAGTTTGAGTATATTTTTCATAGTTAAATTAAGTAGTTTCCAGATTTGTTTCTGATTGCCAAAAAACTGTTCGTTTCACCAGATAGTCAATTCCAAAATAAAGAAAAATTGCAAAAGCTGCGAGTACCAGCAGTGCTGCGAACATCAGATCAACCTGAGTTCGAGCATTGGCATGCAGCATTAAAAAGCCGAGTCCAGTACTCGACCCCACCCATTCCCCAACTACAGCACCGATAGGTGCGATCGCAGCAGCAATTCGAAGACCTGACCCCAGGGAAGGTAAGGCTGCAGGCAATCGAATGTACTTGAGTGCGGTGTGATTGGAAGCACCCATAATTCTGGCGAGGTTGATCCAGCCAGAGTCTGTGTTCCGCAATCCATCGTAAAGCGCGGCAGTTACTGGGAAGTAAATAATGAGAGTGGCCATTGCAATTTTAGACCCCATTCCAAATCCAAGCCATAGCATCAATACTGGTGCAATCGCAAATACAGGCAACGCCTGACTTGCGACCAGTACGGGCAAAAACCAGCTCCGTATGGGCCGAAACCGCAGGATTGCCCAGGCACTGATGGCACCGATGGCACATCCCAGGAATAATCCGAGTACGATTTCAACCATTGTTACACCTGCGTGGAACATGATCTCATCAAAGTGTCGAACGAGTGCTTCGCCGACATCATAAGGCGGTGGCAATATGAACGCGGGTGCCTGTGTCAACCAGACAAGCAGCTGCCAAAGAATGATCAAAACAGCAAAAATAACAGCAAATCTACGCAGCATGCTGATTGACTTCCGGATGATTGAGCTGGTGCATCAGTTGAGTATAAGATTCACCTACTCGACTGTCTGCCAGTTGGCGCGGTGGGTTCCCGGGAGGTGTAACTGGGCTTGCAACCTGAGCCGGACGTCCATCGAGAACAAAAATCTGATCTGCCATGCGAAGCGCTTCGAGAGGGTCGTGTGTTACGAGCAGTGTTGTACGATTGGCCAGCAAACGGCTAGCTAGACCTTGAAGTTGATAGCGAGTGCTCGCGTCAAGACCTGAAAATGGTTCGTCGAGCAGATTCACAGGTCGCTGTTCCGCTAAAGTGCGGGCAAGTGCTACGCGTTGCCGCATTCCACCAGAGAGTTCATGCGGATAGCGGTTCTCGACCCCTTCAAGTTCTACATCCCTTAGAAGTTGTCGTGCCTGATCTCGATCTTGTTTAGTACGATTGCCACGTAGCAGAGAACCAAGATTGATATTGTCAATGATCTTCAGCCATGGTAGCAGTAGGTCCTGCTGAGCCATCCATGCGATTCGTCCGCCTAGAGGTAATTCGTCATCAGCGATAACTGAGCCACGCGCGACGTTTGACGGTAGAAGTCCAGCAATGAAATGCAGTAGTGTCGACTTTCCAGAACCACTTTTACCAAGAAGACAGACCATTTTGCCAGATTCCAGTTCCAGCGAAAAGTCCTCAAATATGCATTCTTTTCCATAGCTGAGACTAAGCTTCAACGCGACGGAAGTCATTGAATTTTTTTAACTTGCCCGTGCTCGCAGAAAAGGCAGACGCGAAATCTTAGACCATTCGATCTGTGTATTCTTTGTTTGCCTAAACGATGCTACGATTCTTGCTGTGATGTCATCAATTCCGGCAAGGTCATCCAGTACATCTTCTGATACTTGCTGTGCAGCCGTAAGTACGTCATCGGGAAACTGACGTACTTGTACGCCGTGCTTCTCAACCAGTTTTTTCAGTGCCGGTGGATTGGCCCAGTCAATTTCGGTAAGTGCAAAACTGTGCTCTGCAAGGCAGGCGATTTCGATGATGTTTCGAACGTCTTCAGGAAGACTATCCCATAGTTCCCGATTAACCAGAAACTCTGCAGCACCATTTGGTTCGTGAAATCCGGGAGCATAGTAGTACGGTGTACTTTTGTAGAAACCCATAGCGAGGTCTGACCAGGGACCGAGCCATTCGGCTGCATCAACCACTCCAGAGTGCAGTGATGTGGCGATATCAGGCGGCGGAATGTTGACTGTCAGTGCACCAAGGCGTCGAAATACTTCCCCGCCTAGTCCAGGCATTCGATATTTCAGTCCCTTCAAGTCTTCTAGCGAGTGAATCTCTTTTTTGAACCAGCCACCCATGCCAATGCCTGTATTCGATGCAAGGAACGGCTTAACACCAAACGGCGCGTAGAGTTCGTCCCACAAAGCTTGCCCACCATTGTGATAAATCCAGACCATATGTTCCTGCGGTGTCAAGCCAAAGGGAACTGCGGTGAACATAGCACTGGCGCGCATTTTCCCCTGCCAGAAAAATGAAGCTGTGTGTCCCAGGTCTGCGGTACCACTGCCGACGGCGTCCAGCACATCAAAGGCAGATACCAGTTCACCTGCGGCGTAAATTCTGATTTTGATCTTTCCGCCGCTCAACTGCTCGATTCGCTCTGCTAGCCGGGCGGCTGTTGTACCGGTTCCAGGACTGTTCTTGATCCAGGACATTGTCATACTTAGTTTCAGTTGATCGGAGGCATAGGCAGGAGTCAGTGCAAGCGCTGAGGCACCAACTCCTGTAGCTTTAAGAAAATTTCTTCTTTTCACTTGGTACTCTCCTGGTCCCAAAACCGATGAAAGTGGTGAACCGGACCATGACCAGACCCGATATTTAATTTGTCAGCATCTTCTATTGCTGCGCTGATGAACTGCTTCGCTAATTCAACGGACAAGTTCAATCCGCATTTTCTTGCCAGAAATGCACAGACAGCGGAAGACAGAGTGCAGCCTGTTCCATGCGTGTTCCCAGTAGTGAATCTGGGATAACTCAGTGCAATTGCGTTGTTGCCATCGTGAAAAATATCCGTACTTGCGGAGTCTGAGCAGCTATGTCCGCCCTTTAGAAGTACGGAACCGCAACCTAGTGATAAAAGCCGCTGTGCTGCATCATGCATATTCGATTCAACATAGGCAGGTTTGCGTCGAAGCAGCCGGGCTGCTTCAGGTATGTTGGGAGTAATAACTGAAGCCATAGGAATCAGGATGGACTTCAGTGCCTCAATTGCTTCATCCTGAAGGAGCGGATCACCGCTTTTGGCTACCATGACTGGATCTAGAACAATGTGGCCGATTTCGTGCCTGTTCAAAGTTTTAGCGACGTATTCAATAATTTCAGAACGGTGCAGCATTCCAATTTTGACAGCATCGACATTCAGATCGGATGCGACGGTATCAATTTGCTGAACGATGAATTCAGGTGAAACCTCATAAATTCCTGTAACGCCACAGGTATTTTGAGCAGTCAGAGCTGTGATGACACTCGCACCGTATACACCCAGTGCTGAAAACGTCTTCAGATCAGCCTGAATTCCGGCACCGCCACCGCTGTCGGATCCGGCAATAGTCAGCGCAATAGGGGGATAACTCATGGAATTAATCTCCCATCGCTCGATATGAATGGATCGTGCGTCTGAGTTCACGCGCAACAGCTTCGGGATTATCGGATTCGCAGATTGCCGAAACCACCGCCACACCATCAACTTCAGTTGAAAGTACAGATTCTAGATTAGTCTGGTTAATACCGCTGATAGCGATTATTGGACAGCTTGCTCCGCGAGACCTTAAGTGTCTGACGATGTCTTTCAGTCCTGAGAGACCAATTGGAGTGTCGGAGTTGGCTTTGCTTCGAGTCGCAAAGACACCGCCGACACTTAAGTAACTCAGTTCCTCAGTGGGTGCGTTCTCAGCTTCTTCCATTGATCGCACGGTCAGACCTATTCGGGCGTCGGGTCCGAGTGCTTGCCGAGCTTCGTGCACCGAGGCATCGTCCTGGCCGAGATGAATGCAGTTTATGCCGGCGGCAGCCGCAACTTCAAGCCGATCGTTTACAAACACTGGCACATGAAGGGGACGGAGTGCCTGATCGACTTGCGCCGCGAGCTCAGTGTAGCTTTGATCACACATCACTTTGGTTCTGATCTGGACCGTTGACACACCACCGGCAACCGCGTTTCTTGCAATATCGACTGGATTTTGGAATTGGCACTGTTCCGGATTGATTACCAGATATAGAGATGGATCAATCTCCCGCATCGAATATTCCGGGGGTATCAGACTCTAATGGACTTGCATCGGTTTCAAGTTTTAAATTACTCAAGCAATCCAGGAAAGTAGCCAAAAAGGTCCCCGGACCTTTGGCCAATTTGGATGCTCTTTCACCAAAAATTCCGTAAAGATACAAGGTTTTCAATGCTGCACTGAACGGGTCCTTAAATACAGTCAGCATAGCCGCCACTAAAACTGACAGTGTACAACCCATCCCCGAGACCTGACTCATCCAAGGATGCCCGAGTTTCTTCAGCTGACAACTCCTTCGGGCTGAATCTACCCAATCAATTTCCCCCGTGGTAATCAGGACAGTGTTATATGAACTGCATAGTTCGGTCTTGTCTTTACCCAGATGCTGGCAAAGGGCATTAATTTCAGCATGATTTCCACGGATTACCGCTGGATGGTGTTCCATTAGTTCTTCGCAAAAGTCCAAGCGAAGATTGGAGCGTTCTATGAGGGTAGCATCCAGCACCCAGGGAATTGATTTTGTATTGGCGCACTTTGCAGCGATTCGGATTGACCGTCGTCTTTCGTTGTTGAGCATGCCAAGATTGATACTGAGTGCATTTGCTGATTCGGTGAATTCGGTCACTTCAAAGGGGTCATTGGTCATCGAAGGCTGTGCACCAACTGCAAGCAATGCGTTTGCTGCGATGGTTACTGCAACATCGTTGATGATGCAGTGTACTCTAGGATTGGCGTGGAATACTTCAACGAAGGATTGGATGGATTCCAATTCCTCTCTGATTTCTTCGATTTCAGTCATCAAACTCCGCTCGCGGTTGGTTGCAATTCATTGCAGCGAGGGAAAGAGAATGATCGGTAAGCAGAATCTGAATGCATCCTGATTCCCTACGCCAGCACTAACTGGATCAGGTTCAACGGGTTGGTAAAATCCTATTTCTCAGCCCTCATGGGCACCCCGTCAAGATGTTTTACATATTGTAGCACTGGCATTTGACTTGTGAGTGCTTTTGGCAAAGCTGAAACTCCGGTCACAGTGTTCGTCATAATGCAGACGTTTTGTGCAATCTTCATCCGAATACTCAGTCTGTGTCGTCAGTTGACTGAAAGCTTCCGACTTGGAACTATACTCCAGTGCTTTCCCGAGTGGGTTCCATTCAACTAAGTTCCGAATTCAGTCATATTTAAGGGCAATTGTGCGATCGTAACCGACAGTTAGGCTGCTAGTCAATGTTTTTTCGGCCTTCAGTGAGTCTTTTAAATCACAGCGTTTCGCCGGTGGGGTGTAAATTAAATGACAACTTGTTTCAAATTCCAATGTTCCCGAACGGGTAATATGATTAACAAATATCTTGATTTACTATTAAATATTACCGTACGGTATCATATAATTTTTTCGAAATGACAATCTCAATAAATATTACCGTACGGTAACCTTACAAATGAAGCATTCAACAAACTCCATTGGTTTGCTTGTTCGAGAAACAAGAAAGCTACAAGGTCTTACGCAGAGTGATCTTGCGCTCGTTTGTGGTACTGGGAAAAGGTTTATTGTTGACTTGGAGAAAGGTAAGTCTACGTGTGAATTCGCCAAGGTGCTCAACACCCTACAGACGCTTGGAATTGAAATTCAACTGATTCCGCCTTCTACATATGATCTTGAATGAGTCGCACCCTTGACATTTACTTATCCAACAAACTGGTTGGGTATCTAATCCAGAAGAAGTCCGGACAGATCACCTTCAAATATGCCGAGCGTTGGTTGGATGACACAAACTCATTTGCTATATCGACATCTTTACCTCTTGGAAATGCAGAATTCAATCAGAAAGAATGCAGAAGTTTTTTTGCGGGCATTCTACCGGAAGAATACAACCGGAGACTTATTGCTCGTATTCTTGGCATAAGTGCGCAAAACGACTTTGCGATGCTTGAAAAAATTGGGGGAGAATGCGCAGGAGCTCTGACGCTTTTACCGAAAGGAATGCTACCTTCGGAAACCAATTACAAATATCAATCATTAGACGAATCAGACTTGGTTGATATCTTGAGACGCCTACCAACACGGCCGTTGCTTGCTGGTCAATCAGGGGTTCGAATTTCACTAGCTGGTGCACAGGAGAAAATCGCTTTGCGCGTTGATCAGAACGGACATTATTCACTTCCTCTCCATGGCGCTCCTAGTACACATATTTTGAAACCTTCCATTGATCGATATCCCAACATCGTTAGTAACGAGTCATTTAACTTGTCCCTCGCAAGGGCGATAGGAATTCCTACTGTTGATGCCTCTGTTAAACGGATTCAAAACCTAGAGTTCATACTTGTAAAACGCTACGACCGAAAAATTGTATTCGGCAAAGAATTTCCTGTGAGACTGCATCAGGAGGATTTTTGCCAAGCGTTGGGCATTCCGCCTGAACGGAAATATCAAAGTGAGGGTGGTCCGGGATTAGCTGACTGTGTCAAATTGCTACGAGCAGTCTCCAGCTTACCGGCGATTGACATTCAGAATTTTCTGAAACTTGTAATTTTCAATTTGATCATTGGCAATTGTGACGCACACGGAAAAAATTTTTCTTTGCTGTTTACCGAGCAGGGAGGATCAATTTCGACCCGATTGGCTCCGGCGTATGATGTGCTGTCAACTGATTACTATGACGAGCTTACGAAAGTATTGGCGATGAAAGTTGGTAAGTCGAATCAATTTGATCACTTGAGAAGCAAAGATTTCGAGCGATTTGCAATTGCATCGGAAATTAGTGTTGCCGGATTCAAATATCTGATTACCGAGGTAGCCGGAAACGTTAGAGATACCCTATCTGCCACAATTGGAGAATTTCCTGATATCCAGGCATTAGGTTCTCGCATTGGCAAAAGAGCAGCTCGACTGTCAAAGATGTTAAAGGGGTAAATTCCGATTACAGAGGGCTGCAATCGCCCAACAAAAGTCTGGCTATTTCCGGCCTGGCATCACGTTGCCGTGTGTTTCAGAATTTCTTAAATTTCGCTGGCTAAAGAATGAAATCGAATCGGCCGTACCAGCCCTGATCGGTTTTTTTCAAGTTCATTAGCAGTTCGTCATGATAAATCCAGTCTTGTGAATTTTGAGTCTGTTGGTCTGGAAAATAAATTTGTGTGGTCAAAAGACGCGTGCCTTCCCCCTGTACCTTGACATGGATATGTTCTGTTCGTCCGCTATAGATTGTTGGTCGAATCGTGATAAATTGATAGCTGCCTGCAGCATCTGTGTACTGATGCCCGCGATAGCGATAACCATTGTTGTCATATCGACCATTTTCGTCACTATGCCAGATGTCTATGACTGCGCCAGCGACAGGGCGACAATCGGAAGTCAATACCAAACCTTCGAGTACCAGTGTTGTACCTGTGGTATCAGGTTCTCTCAAATCACTACGAAGCGGTGTTGAAGGCGTATAAAACGGACCCGCTGTCGAGGAGCGGGTACCCGACGTACAAGGTTTGAGAGGCTGAAGTCCGAGACCGCGATCAGCCGCGGGTCCTGAGAACGTATAACCGATGGATTTACTGTATGCACTTTTAGTAAGGGGTATCGTCAGGCACGCAGCTGCGATGCTGTTCAGAATGCGTCGGCGAGTGTTGAATTTGGAAGACATTTTTTGCTGATGGATTCGATAAAAGTTATTAGTCAGATTGCTTCAACTTTGATGATAGCAGAGAACTGAGAAAATACTCAATTCAGCACTAAATTTGTTTAATTTTGGGAATTATCAATCCCTTTCATCTTACCTAGTTCTCTTCCGCTAAACATCTAAAGTCGCTGTGAATTCGGCTATCATTCTCGACTGAATTTTTTATCGCGCGAGCAATACATGACAGAGGTGCCGCAATTGGAAAATTTGAAAATCGCACGCATAGAGACATTCGCCAAGCTGAAGGTTGGATTTGTTCGCGTTGTTGCTGATACAGGTGATGAAGGCTGGGGACAGGTGTCAACCTATAACGCTGATATCACCTGTCAAATTCTGCACCGCCAGGTTGCTCCTTGGGCACTGGGTGAAGGTACCGATGAATTAGATTTGCTTCTTGACACAATCTATGAACGTGAACATAAGTTTCCCGGAAGTTACATGTGCCGCGCATTGGCTGGACTCGACACGGCAATCTGGGATCTTCGCGGAAAGAGGCGAGGAAAACCGGTCGTTGAAATTCTAGGTGGAACACCTGGTCGACTTAGAGTTTACGGTTCTTCCATGAAGCGAGATATTACACCCGAGCAGGAATTGAAGCGATTCCAGATGCTTCGCGATACTTATGGATTTGATGCGTTCAAGTTTCGTGTGGGTGATGAATGTGGGCGTGATGTGGATCATTGGCCAGGTCGAACTGAGGCGATTGTGCCTTGTATTCGAAAGGGACTTGATGATCAGGTTGATCTGCTCGTTGATGCCAACAGCGGATTTTCGCCACCGCGGGCGATCGAAGTCGGACGGATGCTGGAGGACAATGGTATTTCACATTTTGAGGAGCCCTGTCCTTATTGGGAACAAGAACAGACCAAGCAGGTAACCGATGCGCTGAACATTGATGTGACGGGAGGGGAACAGGATTGCTTTTTGCCAACATGGCATCGTATGATCGAAATGCGAGTGGTTGATATCGTGCAGCCAGATATTTGCTACGTCGGCGGAATTTCAAGAGCGCTCCGCGTCTCGGAAATGGCGAAACCAGCTGGATTACCGGTTACTCCGCATGCAGCCAATTTGTCTATGGTCACAATATTCACCATGCACTTTCTAAAAGCTATAGAAAACGCGGGGAAATATCTTGAACTTGCAATCGAAGGAGAGGACGTCTATCCCTGGCAACAGGGTCTGTTTCTCAATCCGCCTTTTGACGTTGCTGATGGTCACGTCACTGTTCCTTCCGAACCCGGCTGGGGAGTTGAGATCAATCCGGATTGGCTTGAAAGTGCCGAGTATCAGAAAAGTGAGCTAAGCTGATTATTGACTGGGGTTGTAGCACAGAGTCCAGAAGCCCTCCTCCAAGACGGTTGCTGCGCGAAAAGTTTCCTTTAATTCTTCAATGCGCGCCATGCCGCCTCGTTCGCGGCTGATGCGTTCCAGTACACTGATCGTTTTTATGGCCAGTTCCTGGTATTCTTCAGAACTGTACATTTCGATCCATTCTCGGTAGGGGTTTTCCTCAAGCATCGACTCATAATCCAAGGCAAGCCGGTTGCCAATTTCGGCGTACCCAACCACACAAGGCATCAGGGCGACGTAGAGGTCTAGTACATCTCCAGCCAGTCCTTTATCCAGTACATACCGGGTATAGGCAAGATTGGCTTGTTCTTCCAGTGAATTTTCAAGCTGTGCCTGCGACACACCGAAACGTTCGCTGAACAGTACATGCAGGTTCATCTCTGTGTTCAGAGTTGAATGAAGAATTTCTGTTGCCCACTGCATATCCGACACACTACTCGATTTGTACACCGCTAAGGCCCATGCCCTTGAAAATTGAATCAGAAATATGTAGTCCTGCTCCAGGTAGTAGCGAAACGACTCAATAGGCAAAGTGCCGGCGCCTACTTCGTTGACGAACTCGTGATGACAGTAGTCTTCCCACTCATCGGCACAGGCACGTTTCAGTTGATCAAAAATTGAAGTAGCGTACAGGTTCTTGTTCATTTGACAGATGCGGAATGTCGACGGGCTCCAACTTCTGACAGCGAGACCGTTGGGTAAAATTTCAGTGCAATTGTACTTGCTTGCCCGTATCAGAATTTTCGACAATGCCACTAGCGAGTTTCATTTGATAATAGGAATATGAAAAGGAGTGACCTTACTTTTGGTAGCACGAGCGATGGACTTGAAAGATATATTACTGATCTTTCATAGGTTGATAACCACAATCAACCCGCATTCAGGCAGATAAACCATCCACGCAACGCTCATTCTAAAATCTGCACTAATTTACCCTAGCGGATAATTCTTTCGTTTGATCAGTCGGCGATCGTGCCCCCGACACCAGAAAACCGCGTTCTGAAAGTACGAAACTCTAAGTCAAAACGGTTCACATGCAATTTTTAGGACTTGCCAGCCGAAATGTCCAAGGCATTCTGTGTCTCCTTGTTGCATTGATGTTTTTAACAGTCAGCGATGCAATTATCAAGTGGCTAAGTCCATATTATCCGCTGCATGAACTGACACTAATTAAAGCGGCAATTGCATTGGTGCTGATTTTGGTGTTTACCCATATTTTTGGCGGGTTATCTCAACTAAAAACAAAGCGTCCGTGGCTGCATTTGTTGCGTGGAATTATGCTTGTTCTTTCAGATGCGCTCTATTTCCTAGGGCTGGCAGCCATGCCGATGGCGACGACGATAACCCTCTTTTTCTGTGCACCGTTTTTTGTATGCCTGATGGCAAAGATCTTTCTGCGCGAGCCAGTTGGACTTCAAAGGTGGTTGGCAATATCCGTGGGGATGGCTGGCGTGCTTGTTATCGCTCTACCGAGTGGTGTCGATTCCAACTGGAATGTAATCTTTCCTGTGTTGTCAGCTGTGACGTATGCGTTGATGATCATAATGACGCGAAAACTTGCGATCAGCGATTCTGCAGGTACGATGAGCGTTTACATTCTGATTTCATTCATATTGCTGAGCATAGTGAGTGGAATCCTAATTGGAGACGGTCAATTCAACGTGATTAACCAGGTCGCATTGGAGTTTCTGCTCCGGGCTTGGCAGTGGCCCAGTCTTAGCGTATATCAGCTGCTGATCATCTGTGGGGTTGTATCCGCAGTGGGAGTATACCTGCTGTCCCAGTCTTACCGTATTGGTGAAGCTTCAGTCGTTGTACCTTTTGAGTATGTATCGCTGCCCCTAGCAATTTTTGCGGGATATATAGTTTGGGGGGATTTACCAGGGTTGAGAGACTATATTGGCAGCGCGCTGATCATTGGCAGCGGACTTGTCGTGATCTTGTTCGAAATTCGTATGAGCCGCAAGTTTCCGCTTTCCAAGACTGGATAATGCCCATTTATCTTTCCCATTACCTGGATTCACGTTCATTCAATGTGGAATGTGCACTACTGCCGCCATCGGATACAAATGACCCGACATAACAATCAAAAAAGGGAGCACACCCAACGCGCTGGCAAAGCTTCTTGGCTAAACCCTAACGGCCAGCATCCGATTTCGACACCACCGAGCTGAACTACTCAATACCCGCATTCTCAAATTGTCGAAGACCAACTTGCATGCCCCTATTGGAACAGGTGAGGGCTTGTTTGTTACGTGTGTCGAACTGATAGGATCGCCACCCACTCGAAATTATCTCGAAACTAAATTCTTGGTAGTTGGTATATTAGACTAAACACCTGAGTGCGGAGAAGATACGGCTTCACCATCGATTCTGATTTGCATCTCCATTTCCTCAATGATTTGGTCTAACTCTGGACAACAGGTTACAAACGGTAGTTTGAAGGGTGTTTACTTCCTGAAAATTGGCGTTTGATTAAACGGGAACTGACAACTATGGCATTGGATGTTGATAAAGCGAGGCGAGAAACGCCAGGTTGTTTCGGACTGGTGCATCTGCACCATTCAGGATCAGCGCTGATGCCGAACCCGGTAGTTGATGCAGTGCGTTCGCATCTGGACCTCGAAATCTTTCGAGGTGGGTATGAGGCTGAAGACTACGCGCGTGAAAAGCTTAACAATACCTATAAGTCTATCGCGCGTATGCTTAACTGTAAAGAGTCGGAAATCGCGCTGAGCGAAAGTGCATCAGTCTCGTGGAATAGTGCATTTTACGGTATCGCACAGACGTTTCGTAAAGGCGACAGAGTACTCACATCCCGCGCCGAGTATGTGTCTAATATGATTGCCTATCAACAGGTCGCGGAGCGTACTGGGATTAAGGTTTCTGTGGTTCCTGACGACGGGGATGGACAATTGGATTGTCGGGCGCTTGAATCGTTGATCGACCGGAAAGTTAAACTGATCGCAGTAACCCATGTTCCAACATACAACGGACTGGTGAATCCTGTCAACAATATTGGGCAGATGGCAAACGATTATCAGATTCCTTATTTGGTTGACGCCTGTCAATCAGTTGGCCAAATGCCTTTGGATGTCGTTCAGATGGGTTGCGATGCGCTTTCGGCGACGGGCAGGAAATTTTTGAGAGGCCCTCGCGGAACGGGTTTTTTATATATACGGGAGCAGTCTCTGGATAAATTTCCGCCACCAGTTTTGGATCTGCATTCAGCAACCTGGGTTGAGCGCGACAGGTACGAGTTGCAATCCGGAGCTCGCCGCTATGAACTCTTTGAATCCAATATTGCAGGTAGAATCGGGCTCGGTGTTGCAGTCGACTATGCGATGTCATTGGGATTGCGGGAGATATATTCTCGAATTCGATTTCTGGCTGATCGATTGCGTGAACATTTGAGTGAAATTGACGGTGTAACCGTTTGGGACAAAGGTGTCGAAAAGTGCGGTATTGTAACGTTCTCAATTGAAGGAACGGATGCAGAAAACTTTCAGATGCTGATGCGTGAGAAAAATATAAACATCGGCGTGTCAAAACGAAACTGTGCACTGATTGACTTTGATGATTGGGGAGTAGACGCACTAATTCGTAGTCCGGTTCACTACTACAACACTGAAGACGAAATCGAATTCTTCGCCAAAGAGGTACGCAAAAAGGCTGCCTCACCCGACTGATTCGACTCCGCTAGAGTCGTGCATCAATCATTTGTGCGCTTTCCCAAGCCTGCATCACTTTTTTTCTGGGCAATCCCCAGCGATAGCCTCCTAGCCCACCGGATCGTCGAATCACGCGGTGACAGGGAATAATATAGGAGACCGGGTTTCGTCCAACTGCAGACGCAACCGCTCGAACAGCATTTGGGTGATCGACGTTCGTCGCAACCTGACTATAGGAGACGTGTTCTGCTGGTGGAATATTGACAAGCGCCTCCCACACGCGAATCTGCAGATTGGTGCCTCTGACATGCACCATGATCGACTGAGGCTCATCGAAAACATGTTCGAAAATTTGTTTGACGATAGATTCAGTCGACTTTCTGTTTTCCACAAATGATGCAGCTTGCCACTGTTTTTTCAATTCATCCAGACCTTCTTCTCGATCATGAAAACTTAGCCAGCAAACCCCTTTGTCTGTGCGGGCCAATAGGCAGATTCCGAATGGCGTGTGATGCCAGCCGTATTCAATTTGCAGAGAATGGCCATATTTTCGATACTCAATTGCTGACATCGCATAAACATTGACCATTAGTTCGTGCAGCCGCCCGGAGCCGGATAACCCGGCATCAAGTGCAACATCAAACACAGAAGCTTGACTTCTGAGTAAATCCCCGCATACCTTGGCAGTCAGGTATTGCACATATCTTTTCGGTGAAATACCCGCCCATTGTTTGAAAAGCCGTTGAAAATGGAATTCACTGAGTCCCACGTGAGATGCAATATCCTGTAGCGATGGCTGATCTAAAGCATTGTCCTCGATAAATTCAATGGCTCGTTCAATCCGTTTGTAGTTGTCCATAAAACTCTTTATCCGCTAACTTACTGGTAAGAATGACATCAGGCTATATTGTTGCTGTTTTGTTGGCGTCTTTCAATCCGATTCTTGCTATAAAATGCGATTTCACCTGATTTCATAATCCTGATTACCAGCACAAAACACACAACTAAACATGAGTAATTCCTTGCCTGAAAGCGCTCGAGTGGTTGTCATTGGTGGCGGTGCGGTTGGTACAAGCGTACTCTATCATCTCGCCAAAGCCGGTTGGGAAGACCTGGTTCTTCTAGAGCGTCGAGAACTCGGCTGCGGTACGACCTGGCATGCAGCGGGTTTAGTCGGCCAGTTGCGCAATAATCTCAATTTGACCAAACTTGCTCAGTATACAGCCGAACTTTTTGAAGGCCTTGAAGCAGAAACTGGTCAGCCAACCGGATTTCGACAAAATGGCTCAATTTCTGTAGCATCCGATGAACATCGCTTCGAAGAACTGAAGCGTTCAGTAACCATGGCTCGGGCATTTGGACTCGAAGCGTCGGTGATTTCGCCCGCCGAAGCTAAGGAACTTTACCCAATATTGAATATTGACGACTTGGTTGGTGCGGTCTTTATTGATAAAGATGGTCAAATTAACCCGCTTGATGTTGTTCAGGCTTATGCCAAAGGCGCCAGAGCAAACGGTGCTCGAATACTGGAAAACATTAAGGTAACTGGCATCCTGACGGATGGTGGAGCAGTCCGTGGCGTTTCAACGGATCAGGGTAACATCATGGCCGACATCGTGGTGAATTGTGCTGGAATGTGGGCTAGGGAAGTTGGTTTGATGTGTGGAGTCGAAATTCCCTTGCATGCCGCCGAACATTTCTACGTGGTAACCGAACCGATTGATGAATTGCCCGGCAATCTCCCGGTCATGCGCGATCCAACCGGATTTACTTATTACAAGGAAGATGCCGGGAAATTACTGGTTGGCGCCTTTGAGCCTTGCGCAAAGCCATGGGGAATGGACGGCATCCCAGATGATTTTAGCTTTGATCAGTTGAAGGAGGACTGGGATCATTTTGAACCTGCGCTCAACAATGCCTTGCATCGGGTTCCGCTTCTCAACAATGTCGGAATTCATACATTTTTCTGTGGGCCGGAGAGTTTCACTCCCGACAACCGATACTATTTGGGAGAAGCGCCAAACTTAAAGAATTTCTATATTGCGGCTGGATTCAATTCTATTGGCATCCAGTCATCAGGTGGTGCCGGCAAGGTAATGTCCGAATGGATTTCGAAAGGCCATCCTGCGAACGATTACTGGGAAATTGATATTCGCAGAATTGCTCCATTTCAGAACAACAGCCAATACCTGAAAGAGCGGATTTCCGAGACTCTCGGATTACTCTACGATATGCACTGGCCTTTCCGTCAGCCGGAATCCTCCCGTAATGTTCGAAAGTCGCCTTTGCATGACCGGCTCGCCGCACGCGGTGCGTGTTTCGGGGAAACATACGGTTGGGAGCGAGCCGACTGGTATGCACCTGGCGTCGAGTCGCCGCAGTACGAATATTCCTATGGCAGACAAAACTGGTTTGAGAATAATCGCGTAGAACATGAAGCGGTCCGTACCAACGTTGGTATTTTTGATCAAACCTCATTTGCAAAGTTTATGGTAGAGGGGCGAGATGCCGAGCGCTACCTGAATCGAATCTGTGCCAACAACGTCGCTGTCGAACCCGGCAGGGTGGTCTATACACAATGGCTGAATGAGCGAGGCGGCATCGAAGCAGACCTCACTGTCACACGTCTTGCAGAAAACCGCTATCTGGTTGTGACCGGTGCCGCGGTTCATCTTCGTGACCTGTCATGGTTGAAAAGACATATAAGCGATGATTTGCATGTCGTAGTGACGGATGTTACTTCTGGTTATTCGGTGCTCTCAATCATGGGTCCGAATGCCCGCGAACTGCTTTCCCGAGTGACTTCAGCAGATCTTTCTAACGAGAGATTTCCATTCCTTTCGTCAAAGGAAATTGAGCTTGGAATGGCCTATGGACGAGCATCCAGAATTACATTTGTTGGTGAGCTTGGCTGGGAACTCTACATCAGTACCGACTTTGTCCAGCACGTTTATGACGAAATTGTTGCTGCAGGTGAAAGTCTGGGACTGACGCATTGCGGATATCTTACGTTGAATTCACTGCGTATCGAAAAGGCTTATCGGCACTTTGGTCATGACATTGCCGACGAAGACTCTCCGCTGGAAGCCGGGTTGGGATTTGCCGTTTCGTGGGACAAACCCGGTGGATTCATTGGTAGGGAAGCTATCGAACCTCAACGCGGCAAGCCGTTGCAGCGAAGACTCGTACAGTTTGCATTTGAGAACCCGCAACCCCTGATCTATCACGAAGAACCCATTTACCGGGATGGCGACTTGGTGGGTCGGACTACCTCTGCAATGTTTGGTCACACTATTGGTTCTTGCGTCGGGCTTGGTTACGTCAATTGCCAGGACGGCGTGACACCTGAATTCATCAGTTCCGGGCAGTTCGAAATCGAAGTTGCCTGTGAACGATTTCCGGTCAAGGCATCACTGCGACCTATGTATGACCCCAGATCTGAGCGGCCTAAAGCATAACGTATATCGCTCGTAAACTTAGCGCTCCGATGTTCGGTTGCTGACGGACACCATCAAACTAAAACAAACCTTCTACCTTGAGCAAAACTGACTACGCAAAACTACAGGCCCAATACATGCTGCAGTGTTGGGCCAAGCAAAATAACTATGAACCCATCGAGGTTAGAAGTACAGAGGGTTGCTGGATATACACAACGGATGAGCGAAAAATTTTTGATCTTCGCAGTGCGCATGAATGCATCAATATTGGGTTCCGACACCCAAAGGTGTTACAAGCGATGCAACAACAAATGGAGAGTGTCGTTTACGTCACCGATGATTTTGCCTCACCATCAACCGCGAAGCTCGCACAAAGACTGTCAGAACTAGCCCCTGGTAGTTCAGAAAAGAAAGTGTATTTTTGCCAAAGTGGCGCGGCAGCAGTTGAAGCAGCCATTCATGGCGCACGGCTTCACAAGTACAACCAGGTCGTTCTCGATAAAAAATTCATTCCGGATGCCCCACAACAGTACCCTTATCCTTACAAAATCATAAGTCGCTATCGATCGTGGCATGGTGCGACAAATGCTGCAACCTCAGCTAGTGGTGATCCCAGAAGATGGTTTACCGAGCCTTTAACTGCACCAGGATTCATCTTTGCGCCTGATGCGGGTGGCCCACACTCACCATTTGGTGCTGACGAAGTCGACAAAAACCTCCAATATCTTGATTATTTAATTGAACAGGAAGGGGGTAGTAACGCAGTCGTTGGTGTGCTCGTTGAGCCGATCGTTGGAAGCAACGGTATTCTGCTGCCGCCAACCGGATATCTGGAAAAGTTGCAGAACTTATGTGCGAAATGGGAACTGCTTCTGATTGTTGATGAGACCATGACGGGCATGGGACGCACTGGTAAGATGTTTGCTTGTGAACACTACGGTATAGAGCCAGATGTGATCATTATGGGGAAAGCGCTTGGTGCCTATTGTCCAATGGCAGCAGTTATATTCAGCAGCAAAATTGCAAACTCGTTTGATGAGAATTACTTTGGACATGGGCAGAGTTATTCTGGACATGCATTGGGGGCCGCCGCTGCATTAGCTTCTATTGATGTGCTTTTCGAGGATCACCTGCTTGAGCATGCACAATCTATGGGACGGTTGATAGAAAATCGACTGCATGAAATGGCAAAAAGGTATGACTTTGTATCGCATATTCAGGGTTTGGGACTGTTCTGGACTGTCCATATTGCGGGTGAGAGTGCTAATGCACCTGTTCGTCGTGCAACAGAAAAATATGAAGAAAATTTAGTGGCATCCATTTCAAAATACCTGCTTGATCAACACAACATTTATACGCCAAGTGACAAATTTGGGATTTGGATCGTCCCTCCGTTAGTCGTAACTGAAGAAGAAATTGACTGGATATTGAATTGTGTTGATGACGCACTTGATCAGGTTGGTTGAACTTTGACACAGGGCTCGAAAATGCTCGAAATATTCCGAGATCAATTTCTAAGTTTCAATAGGCTTTCCAGCCTGGTTTTGAATCAGTCTCTGTAAATTTCCGGTAGTGATTGAACCAATGTCCAGAGAACTTTTTCAGAATGATCCGTACTTGAGGGCCTGCGATGCGGTTGTAGTCGAGTCTAACCCCAAGGAAAAGTGGTTTACGGTTGATCAGACTGTGTTTTATCCGTTGGGTGGTGGTCAGCCGGGGGACACTGGTGTAGCGTTTCACAAGAATGATGCTGAATTTGCAATTGAGGATACCCGCCGGGCACGTGACACGGGGAAAATTCTTCATTTTGTTGATGAAGTGGCCGAACTACCAGAATCCGGTACGGAACTTCACCTAGAGATTAACTGGGAGCGACGGTACTTGCACATGCGCGTACACAGTTGTCTACACCTTTTGAGCGCTACAGTGCCGGGTAAAATTACTGGTGCACAGGTTTATGCGGGTCGCGGTCGAGTTGACTTTGATGTGCGTTACCCACAGGAAAAGCACTATATAGCTGAAACTCTGAACGCACTGATTCAAAAGGAGGCTCGTCGAATTAGTCGAGTCTGTACACGTGAAGAGATTGAAGCAAGTCCATCGTTGATGAAAAACCTTTCGGTCCCGCTACCTGAAGGAGTGGATGTGATAAAACTGGTACACTTTGAGAATCTAGACATTCAGCCCTGTGGAGGAACTCACGTTGCCAATACCATGGAGATTGGTGAAGTCAAAGTGGACAAAGTCGAAAGCAAGGGGAAACGCAACAGGCGGGTTTCAATTTCGCTTGTTGATACGGCCGTTGAACCCAACTACTGAAGCAAAGGAGGTCTGAAATGCATACTGGAAGCTGTTTGTGCGGAACAGTAAGATTTGAATTTGATGGAGAAATTCGCAGATTTCATCACTGTCACTGCCGAACCTGTCGCAAGGCTCACGCAACCGTGTATGGTTCTAGTGCATTGGTTGATGAAACAAAATTTCAAATCTTAAGCGGTGAAGAATCAATTTCTCAGTATGAGTCTTCACGCGGTAAGATTCGTTACTTTTGTAAGAACTGCGGTACGCACGTTTATGCACGTTGCGATCGCGACGCCAATTGCGTGATTCTAAGGCTGGGAGCTTTGGACGGAGACCTCGGTATCAAGGCGATTGGACATATCTGGGTCAGTCACAAGCCAGACTGGTACGAAATCACCGATGATTTACCGCAAAGCCCTGAGTGGTAATTTATTGAAAACCTAGTCAAGTACATAGACAGTTAGATAAATGACAGATAAGAAACCTCAATTAAACCGCGGGCTTAAGGGTGTTTATTTTGAACGCTCTGCCGTTTCATCAATTGATGGCAGAGCTGGAGATTTGCGCTACCGTGGTTATTCGATTCATGAACTGGCTGAGAATTCCTCGTTTGAGGAGACGTCTTACCTGCTGGTTTATGGTGAGTTGCCCACGAGTGAACAGTTGAGTCAATTTGACAGCCGACTGAAGGCGGAACGTTCTTTACCCGCACCAATATTCGACATGATCAGTGTGATGCAGAATGCACATCCAATGGAAGTTCTGAGGACCTGTGTATCTGCACTAGGGTCCTTTGACGAGTCACCGGGTGATTCTTCACGTGAAGCGATAATTGAAAAGGGAATTCGCCTGACTTCTCAGGTACCGATGATTGTCGCAACTCACGATCGGATCAGAAATGGCAAAGACCCAATCCAACCCAATGAGTCTATGAGTCACGCAGCTCACTTTCTTTACCAGTTAACTGGAAAGCAGCCAAGTGAAGAGGCAATTGAACTCTTTGACAAAGATTTGGTATTGCACGCCGAGCACGGTTCCAATGCCTCTGCATTTACAGCTCGTGTCGTTACCGGAACCGATGCCAATGTTTATGCTTCGGTAACTGCGGCGGTCGCCGCCCTATCCGGGCCTGCACATGGTGGTGCTGCAGAAAATGTGATGGTTATGGCCCAGGAAGTCGGTCAACCCGAAAATGCAGTTGAATACGTGAAAGAACGACGTAGAAATCGACTCCCCATTATGGGATTCGGGCACCGGGTCTATCGTGCCGAAGACCCGCGTGCCAGACATATGAAAGAAGGTGTGAAACGTCTTTCCGAACAAATGGGACAGCCATACTGGTACGAGATTCTCCAGGCGCTGGTTGAAGCAATGAAACCATGGTCGCGTCACGGTGTCAATGTCAATGTAGATTTTTATTCCGGTGTTGTATATCACCTGCACGGAATTGCTGTCGACTTGTTCGTACCAATATTTGCAATTGGGCGAACACCGGGCTGGATCGTGCAAATTCTGGAGCAGTTGGAAAAAAATATATTAATTCGGCCGCTCACTCTCTATAACGGCTCTGAGCCTAGGGAATACATTCCAATTGATGAACGCAGTTGAGCATGGTCGTATGGGATATTGATCTGAAAGCCGATTCTAAGCGGAATCTCTTGACTGCTATTTCAATGTACTAAATCAATTCACCAGCCAAGCTGCCAAAAAGTTTAAAAGCAAATGGTTGGAGTTCAATAGTCTGCAAAGACAGACAAATTACATCTTCACAAATTTTCTCTCAGTCTTTTCACTGTACTGAGAAAACGAGCAGCTAACTCATCTCGATTGATGTGTCGCCCTTCCGATACAACATGTCGTCCGGCCGACCATACATCCCTCACCAGACTGTTGGTACCGCAGAAAATAAAGCTGTCCAATATCAAGTCATCTGACTTGTCGGCTAACAATACGTGATCTGAATCGAGAGCGAGCAGGTCAGCCAACTTTCCTTCTTCAATGGCTCCGCAATTTCGATTCAACGATTGTGCGCCACCAGTTGTCACGCTGTCGAAAAGATGTCTTCCACAAGATGAGTTTGGATTCGCGAAAACGTTTCTGGATCCAGTCTTGAGTCTCTGTGAATATTCCAGTGTTCTCAACTCCTCACAGAGGGAAATCAAGATATTGGCATCACTACCGACCCCAAATCGACCGCTATTTCTAAAATAGGTTCCGCCATTGAAAGTGCCATCCCCCAGATTGGCTTCGGTAATTGGGCATATGCCAGCAATTGACTTGCTTCTTGCCAGTTTTTCGGTTTCGCTTTCCGTCATGTGAGTCGCATGAACAATAGTCCACCTTTCATTAATGTTCATGTTGTCAATAAGCCAATCCACCGGACGGACTCCAAACGTTGACTTGAATTCTTCAATTTCTTTCGGCTGTTCAGCAACATGGATGTGAATCACTGAATTCGGAACCAGAGACTCAGCGAATCTCAACCCCTCAGGGTCTACAGCCCTTAGCGAATGGGCGGCTACTCCCAGACTACTATCGGAAGGCAAACTTGCAACTGCGTCGCCAGCAAGCTTAAATAGCTTTTCAAATTCTGCTGGGCTGTTTCCGAACGTCTTCTGTTCGCGAACAAGTTCTCGTTTGTCGCAACCTCCGTACTGATAAAACACAGGTAGCAATGCCAATCCAATACCTGATTCTTCACTCGCTGCGGTGATTCGAAATGAGTTCTCAGCAATATTCTGAAACTGCAAGCCGCCTGGATGATGATGTACATAATGAAATTCTGCAACAGCGGCAAATCCGCTTTCCAGCATTTCCATCTGGGCGAAAGCAGTGATTGCTTGAATGTCTTCCGGTTTCAATAGGTCTAAAAATCGGTAGACGACCCATCGCCAACTCCAAAAATCATCTTCCGACCCACCGGTTCGATGCTCTGACAACCCAGCCAATGCTCGATGAAAACCATGGCTGTGAACATTGGATGGGGCCGGCAGAAGAATATCTACGCGATAACCTTTAGGAGTAGCATTGGGCGTTACGGAAGAGATACTTCCGTCTTGCTCAATGTCGATCTGTACGTTTTTTTGCCAACCTGTTGAAAGTAAAGCAATTTCAGCCCAGACTGTATTCATTAAACTCCCTTTTCGTAAGCAATCTCATCGCTACAGTAAGACGTGAGAATTTTCATTGAGCTTGAATGAAAATTTTTGGCATCCACCATTTGTTTTGAACTCAATTTAGCAGTGTGAAGAGTATTGTTTGAACTGTTTCAACTCCTCGTCAATCTCAAGTGTGTTGTTTGCTCATGTCCTTTTCGACAAAGGGTAAATTGATTAGCCTACCGGAGTATGAATTTTGTTCATCAATTCTGACTGTAACTTCGTCTCCAGGATGCAGCGTTGATTTGACCAGAGCAAACCCAATATTGCATTCGAAGCGATAGGAAAAGCAAAGACTGGTTACATGGCCAATTCTTTCTTTACCATTACGAATTTCAAACCAATTTCGATTAAGCAGTCTCGGCGAGTCAGACAAAAGTCTGATGCCGAGTTGTTGCCTTTTCACACCGTTTTGTATTATGCGTCGCAAAGCTGAGATGCCAATCACCGATTCTGGCAGATCAAGATTCACATAATGACCTAGTCGAACTTCAAATGGGTTTGTTGAATCATCGGTGTCTGCTCCAAAACTGAGTAATCCGGATTCTATTCGTTCAGAGTGATTTGGAGTGCCTGGTTTGATGCCCCATGGTTGACCGGCTTCTTTTACGAGATTCCAAAGACTTACCCCCTTTGAACTGTCTTGCAGATACAGTTCAAAACCACCCTGCTTGGACCATCCAGAGCGTGACACCAGCACTGGAATTCCTTCGATAAATGTATTGCGAAATTCAAAATGGCGCAAGTTTCTAACCCACTCTCCAAAAATTGCTGAAACGACATTGATTGCCTTTGGTCCCTGAATGGCCAGCGGAGAAACATCAGGTTCTGTTACTTCAACATTCAGATTGCGTTCAGCTGCAATTGCTCTGGCAAAGAAAAGGATATTGGAGTCCGCAATGGAAAACCAATAGAGATCTTCATCGACTCTGTTGACGACCGGATCATTGATAAGCGTTCCAGAATGATTACAGGTTGGAGCATACTTTGCTCTTCCGATTGACAGGTCGGTTAAGTCTCTGACAGTGAGTATTTGAGCGAGCTGGGATGCATCAGTTCCACTCAACTGCACCTGGCGCTGAGCGGCGACATCCCACATAGAAACTCCATTGAGCAGTCGCCAGTACTCACCTTCTGGGTTGCCATAACTGGTCGGGAGAAGCATTTGATTGTATGAGGTAAAGCCACTCACACCCTCTGCGACGGTAGCATCGTAGTATGGAGATGCACGGACTCTGGGTGAAGGATTAACTGTGTACATAAAGACTTTTACCGCAAAAGGTCAATGAAATTGCCGAAGCCGGTTTGAATCACGGCGGATGTTCGCAATTAAATCAAATATTTCCAATTACAATCGACCGCAGATGTAAGGCGTAGATTGTGAGAATGTTCAGATCTCTTGTGATTACTCAATAGTAGTCAGAAGTACTACTGTCGCTTTGACGATATCGTCAACCGTAGCACCACGCGAAAGGTCGCTGACGGGTTTGGCAAAGCCTTGCAATATTGGGCCGATCGCCTGCGCTCCTGCCAGATATTGGGTCAGCTTGTAGCCAATATTGCCAGCGTTAAGATCTGGGAAGATAAACACATTGGCTCGACCTGCTACCGGGCCTGGTTCTTTCAGCTTTAATGCTGCGGTTCGTTCGTCGAATGCTGTATCGAATTGAAATTCACCATCGATCAGCATATCCGGAAGACGTTCCCTGGTCAGATCAACGGCTAAAGCAACCTTACTGACCATTTCGTGACGAGCACTGCCTTTAGAAGAAAATGACAGGAACGCAATACGAGGGTCATCATTTAGAAGAAATTTTGCATTCAGGGCGGTACTGCATGCAATGTCAGCCAGTTGCTCTGCGGTTGGGTTGACATTAACTGCACAATCAGCAAAGATGAGATGCCGCGATTCAGTGGAATCTAAGCCCGATAGAGTCATGAGAAAGTAGCTTGATGTAGTCGCAGCATTCTCTTCGGTACCGATAATCATCATTCCGGCTTCGATCACACGAGCTGTCGGAACCGAAGAGCCAGCAATCATGGCATGAGCATCACCGCTTTGCACCATCATAGCGCTGTACATCAACGTTCTTCGCATTAAACGCTGCGCAATGGTGGGTGTTAGTGGTCGCGGACCGTTGGTGCAAAGATCGATGTATCGGCCCATATTGAGGGTGTCGGAAGTGGGATCCACGACGCGAATATTGTCAAGTGAAACATTCGAGCTGTTTGCGATGGAGCGAATCTTTTCTTCATCCCCAGTAAGAATTGGCGAAGCAATTTCTTGCTCCGCCAAAATCCGTGCAGCGCGGATCATGCGCTCATCCGCTGCTTCAGCCAGCACGACAATGTGCTGTTTACCTAGAGCGAGCTGTAGTAGATCAACGAGGTCGCTCACAATCTTAGGTCGCTATACGTAGGCTTTATATTTTTCGAGGTGGCGAACAGGTTTGCTCAGTGCATCTCGTCGGAACGGGTCGCCGAGTTCTCGTGTGCACATAATCTCGACTACTGTTGTTTTGCCTTCACTTTGAGCTGCGCAGGCTTCTCTCAATGCATCGCCTACCATATCCAGATTGTCAACGACAATTCCTTCAGCACCCATGGCCTTTGCAATTCCAGCCCAGCTTGGATTGTCTAGATTGACGCCTTCAAATCGGTGACCGTAGAAGTCTACCTGGTTTTTCTTTTCTGCTCCCCATTGCCGGTTATTGAATACGACGGGAGTTACTGGAATATTTTCTCTAACACAAGTCAAGATTTCACCCATGCTCATTGCCCAGGCGCCGTCACCAACGTATGCAATTGCAGCGCGTCGAGGCTCAGCGACCTTGACACCCATAATGGTCGGAAAGGCATAACCACAGTTTCCAAAACTCATCGCTGCAAAAAAGCTACGCGATTTCTCAAATCTGAGGTAGCTGTTCGATACTGAGCAGATGTTTCCGATGTCGGTTGAAATCGCAGCATTGGATGGTGTCGCTTTTTCAAGTTCCCTGAGAACCTGACGAGGGTGTAAGTAGCTTGCGTCTTCAGCAGAGACCAATTGGCTCCAGTCGTCGCGTTCCTCAGTCCACCCATTCAGTTCATTCTCCCAAGCCTGTTTTTCTTGGGCGATTTCCTGTTCCCGTTCATCTCGGTTCTGCATGCAGGCAATCTTTTCTCGATTTTTCAGCCGCTCAAGAATGGCAGATGCAGATTCACCAGCCTGACCGCAGATTCCTACTGCGATTTTCTTGACCAATCCAATTTTGCGGTAATCGACATCGATTTGAATGATTTTTGCATCTTTTGGCCAGTAGTCCATTCCGTGTTGTGGCAAAGTGCCGAATGGACCAAGCCGGGTGCCAAGTGCGACAACAACATCCGCTTTCGAGATGAGTCGCATGCCAGCTTTTGAACCTTGATATCCAAGTGGGCCACACCACAGCTTGTGGCTAGCTGGAAACGAATCATTGTGCAGGTAGCTGTTCACGACTGGTGCGGATAAATATTCAGCCAGTTCTGTGCAAGAGTCCACCGCGTCGTCCATGATGACACCGCCACCAGATAGAATCACTGGAAATTCAGCTTCGGCAAGAATTCGTGCAGCATCGTCAAGTGACGATGATCCGCCAGCACCTCGTTCAATTACTTGGGGCTCAGGTATGTCGACTTCCACATCGCCATAAAAATGATCACGTGGAATATTCAGTTGTGTTGGTCCTCGCTCTGCCATCGCCATGTCGAAGCATCGGCCGGTTAGTTCTGCCATGCGTCCAGGACCACTAACATGAGCCTGATATTTGGTGATTTTGGAAAAAATCGGTAACTGTTCGGTTTCCTGAAATCCACCAAGGCCGATTGTACCGCTACCGGTTTCAGGAGTAATCGCCACAACCGGAGAATGCGCCCAGTAGGCGGCTGCAACGGCAGTAACGAAATTTGTAATGCCTGGTCCGTTTTGACCAATACATACGCCATGCCTGCCGCTCACACGGGCATACCCATCCGCCATGTGCGCGGAACCTTGTTCATGGACAGTTGGAATAAACCGAATTCCCGCGGCTGGAAAGATATCCAGTGCATCCATATATGCGGATCCGACGATTCCGAATACATCGGTAACGCCGTAGGATGCCAGAGTCTCGACAAAAGCCTCACTTGACGTCATTTTTGGCATGACTTTCTCCTGTTTCAATAATTTCGGGTGGTTTGATGCAGCAGACGGTTACGCTGCGGCCAGCGCAGATTCGGCGGAAACGTAGTCATAGCCAAGACTTTCGGCAACTTCACGGTAGGTGACCTTACCGTGACAGACATTCAGTCCCGCCCTAAGATTGGAGTCTTGCTGGAGTGCCTTTTTATATCCTAAATTGGCAATATTTGCGCAGAATGGTAGTACGACATTGTTCAGGGCATACGTTGAAGTTTTCGGAACTGCGCCTGGCATATTGGCTACACAATAGTGTGTCACGTCGTGGACCCGGTAGGTCGGATCAGAATGAGTGGTCGCACGGGACGTTTCAAAACAGCCTCCCTGATCAATGGCAACGTCTACTACAACTGAGTTCGGCTGCATTTGACGAATCATTTCCTTACTCACCAATTTAGGTGCGGTTGCGCCTGGTACAAGCACGGCACCAATTACGAGATCAGCATCAACGACGTGTTTTTCGAGCATGCTGCGAGTGGAATAAACCCCATTGGTGGAGCGACCAAACTGTACCCAGTGATTGTCGAGCACCTGTACATTTCGGTCAAGCACCCACACATCGGCACCCATGCCAACAGCGATGTGAGTCGCATGCGTCCCAACAACGCCGCCGCCGATGATGACGACTTTGGCCGGTTCAACGCCAGGTACACCGCCTAGTAGCATCCCGGTGCCCCCGTGAGGTCGTTCAAGGCACCAGGCACCTTCCTGCACTGCCATCCGTCCGGCGACTTTAGACATTGGTGCGAGAATCGGTAAGGCACCGCTGTCGTCAGTGACAGTTTCATAGGCAATACATACTGCACCACTGTTGACCAAATCAAGAGTTTGTTCCGGGTCTGGGGCCAAATGTAAGTAAGTGAATAGAATCTGATTTTCGCGTAGCAAGGCCCGCTCAGGTGCCAGCGGTTCTTTGACTTTAACGATCATTTCTGCATGTTCGAAGACTTCTAGTGCAGTACCCAGAACAGTTGCGCCAAATTTTCTGTAGTCGTCGTCGCTCGCACTAATTCCAATACCGGCATTGGTTTCGACAGCAACGTCGTGCCCCATTTCGGTGAGTTCTCGAACACTTTCGGGTACTAGCCCGACTCGAAATTCGTCTGTTTTAGTTTCTTTCGGGACTCCAATTCGCATAGTGAAATGCTCCCATGATTTTCAAAATGATTGTCGAAAAAATGATGCCATTATGATAGTTTAGAGGCTCAAGATTTTCGTTGGCAGGTTCTGAAATAATCCAATAGATTTTGGTTAGTTTTCATTCGGCTTTTCTTAAGGATTACCTGATACAGATTAAGAATTAACTGCGGGCTTCACTCGTTGATGTCAGTTCACACTTCAACAAGTATCCAATCGGTTTTCTTTATCGTAATGCACTGTCCAATCCGCTCACTGTTACAACACGCCACAAACAGCGGTGACAATGTCATGTTTTGGTGGATAGATACCGTTACTTACCGTGTCTAACTGGAAATTTTGAGGATACCATAAAATGGAAGGTTATCAAGATTGTAAAATTGAAAGTTCGATTACACAATTATCATTTGACCGAACTTACTCTGATTTGACTGGGAGGAGTGGAGACGATGCGACTGGATCATCAGTCAATGGAAAACTTGTGGATGCCGTTCACGAGCAATCGTGATTTCAAAGCAGACCCGAGAATTGTTGCGCGAGGCAAAGGCGTATATCTTTACACACCTGAAGGAATGCCAATCATCGATGCCTCGTCTGGACTTTTTTGTTGTGCGGCCGGACACAGCCGGCCCGAAATTGCGGACGCGGTACATCGACAACTTGCCACCCTGGCTTACACCGCACCGTTCCAATTGGGACATGAATTGTCGTTTGAACTCGCTCACCGACTTGCTGAGTTAACACCAGAAGGAATGAATCGGGTTTTCTTTGTCAATTCTGGATCGGAGGCTGTCGATACTGCGATCAAGGTTGCTTTGGCTTATCACTACGCACGAGGAGAAGGGCAGCGTCAACGGCTGGTTTCCCGAGAGCGAGCGTATCACGGAGTAAACCTTGGCGGCACCAGCTTAAGCGGAATGGTGAAAAATCGTCAGGCATTTGGTTTGGGGCTTGCGGGAGTTGCACATATTCGGCATACCTGGCTGCCAGAGAATCGCTACCAGCGCAACCAGCCAACTGATGGTGCTGAACTGGCAGACGATCTTGAAAAAATTGTACAGAACTTTGGGGCTGACTCAATAGCTGCCTGCTTTGTCGAACCCATTGCCGGTTCAACGGGCTGTCTGGTGCCGCCAGTTGGTTATCTGGAAAGGTTGCGGGAAATCTGTGATCAACACGGCATTCTACTTGTGTTTGATGAAGTAATTTGTGGGTTTGGAAGAACCGGTGAACCCTTTGGTTCACAAACTTTTGGCGTAACACCCGACATCATGACGCTGGCAAAAGCGTTGACCAATGCCGCCCAGCCGATGGGTGCAATTGTCGTAGGCCAACATGTCTACGATAGCATCGTCAATGCCGCACCAGATCGGGTGATTGAATTGTTTCATGGCTATACTTATTCTGGGCATCCTGCAGCTTGTGCCGCCGGCCTTGCAACTTTGGATATCTACCGGGATGAAAAGTTGTTCAAGCGCGGTAAGTCCTTATCGGCTTACTTCCAGGAATCAATTTTCGCCCTTAAGGAGTTCGATATTGTTACGGATATCCGCGGCTACGGAATGATCGCCGGAATAGATCTCGCGCCTTCAGGCGGGCCAGGCAATGTTGGCATTACGGTACAGAAAAATCTGTTTCATGCAGGGCTACACGTCAAGGCAACGGGCGATGCGTTGATTGTCGCACCGCCGCTAATTTCGACTGAAGCGAACATTGATGAAATTAGTGATAAACTGAAAAAGGTTCTGCAAAGCTCAACATAGTTTGACAAATTTCGCCAACTATGCTTGAGTTTCGATTATGATTTGTGTGATGGAAAGATCTATCAAATTCCATGAAGGACACCAAGTGCTTGGCGCACTGGAATTATTGCAGTAAGCATTAACCTCATAAAAATTAATTTACCTATATCGAGAGGTGTTTGTAGTATGTCAATAAATGAAAAAGGCAACTTAAGTCGCCGACAGTTTCTGAAAACAGGTGCAGCTGCCAGTGTGGTTGCGACTGGTCCATGGGTTATCAGTTCAAATGTTCTTGCCTCATCCGGCGAACTCAATGTATTAATGTGGTCTGATTATCTTCCGGAAGATTTTTTAGGCCTATTTAATGAAGAGTCTGGCATTACGGTAAACTACACCGGGATAGGATCGAACGAAGAAATCATCAACAAGATGAAGGCGACAAAGGGTAAAGGATTTGATATCTGCAGCCCAACCAATGTTCGTTCCGGACAGTGGGTTGATCTTGATTTGCTGCAGGCTTGGGATTATGGACGAATCTCCAATCTAGGAAACGCGAATCCAGCGATGCTTTCGGTCGGTGACCGCGAGTGGAACTTTGGCGATGCCGGTTCACATTGGCTGCCGCATATCTGGGGCACCGAAGCCATATCCTGGCGAACCGATCTCTATACACCGCCGGGTGGTGAACCTAGTTATGGGAATATCTGGGACGGATCAGCAGAAGGCAATACCATGATTCGGCCACATTCTGGTATGCTGGGTGCCGGACTTTATATGGAAACCATTGGCGAACTGGAACCCGGGGATGTATGGCGAGCGTACGTCGACGAAGGTATCATGCGCCCCATCTGGCAGAAGATTACGCAGTTCTGTATTGCCAACAAATCGCAAATCAAGCTTTTTTGGAATGATGCCGATACCCAGAAAAACGGTTTCCTTAACGACGGTGTGCTGGTTGGACAGACGTGGGATGGACCGCCGTTGGCAATGAAAACCGACGGTGAACCTGTGCACTATCAGGCCCCGAAAGAAGGTGCGCTGGCATGGGTTGATGGAATGTCACTTTCCAAGTCAGCCGCAAATATTGATCAGGCTTATGCGTTTGTTGAGTTCTGCTTTAGAAGAGAGCCGGCAGGTCGGGCCATTGACACGCATGGCTACAATTCTGCAGTGATCGGCGCCGATGCTTTTGCTGGCGACAGTTACAAGAAGAATTTCGCAGAAGCCTATCCGGGTACAGCGTTGGCTAATCTCAATCCTTGGCCGGCAGAACCTCAGTGGTATGCCGATGTACGCACGGAGTATCGCAATAAATTTGTGAACGCCTGATTTTTGAATCATCCTGATAATTCGACACCTGCTCAGTCGGGTGTCGAAATCCAACAATCCCCCTGATAAAGGAGGTATGGGTGATGAGTGCCGATGTGAAACTTGAATCCGTCTGGATTCGATTTGGTGATTTTATTGCTGCTCGGGATGTCAATCTGCATATCAAGGGTGGTGAATTCTTCACCATTCTTGGTCCTTCGGGCTGCGGCAAAACCACTTTGCTGCGTGCCGTTTCCGGCTTTCTGACCCCCTCGGAAGGCAGTGTATTGATCGGTGGTAAGAATATGGCCGGAATCGCGGCGAATCGCCGTCCTACCGCCTTGATCTTTCAAAATCTGGCCCTGTTTCCCTTGATGACGATCTGGGAAAATATCACTTTTTCGCTTGAAGTGAGAGGGGCCAGGAAAGCTCAGCGAAAAAAACGTGCGGATGAATTGCTTGAATTGATTGCACTGCCGGGACAGGGCGAGAAGATGGTTAGCGAACTGTCAGGTGGGCAGAAACAACGGGTGGCCATTGCTCGGGCACTCTGCGCACAACCGGAAGTGCTTCTGCTGGATGAACCACTCAGCGCGCTTGATCTTAAACTTCGCCAACATATGCGTACTGAACTACGCTCTATCCAACAGCAGGTTGGAATAACCTTCATCTACATCACCCATGACCAGGGTGAAGCGCTAACCATGTCAGATCATGTTGCAGTGATGCGGGAAGGCATTATTGAACAGGTTAGTGATGGCACAACGATTTACGATGAGCCCGACACTGCATTTGTGGCTTCATTTGTCGGCGAGAACAACCGGTTTGCCGGAAAAGTTACA
The DNA here is from genome assembly GCA_965220665.1 of Arenicellales bacterium. GTDB lineage: Bacteria > Pseudomonadota > Gammaproteobacteria > Arenicellales > JAJDZL01 > JAJDZL01. Next base: position 210,312 of record CBDCQQ010000005.1, on the reverse strand, counting down.
AATGTTGCGGGTGGCTTTGCGCAGGTCAGCACACCTGAAGGCTCAATTCGGGCACGCTGCAGTAAAAATCCAGATACAAAAGTAAAGACCGGCGACGATGTCTATGTTTTCGTTCGTCCTGAATCACTTCGCTTTGTGAGTGGTAAGTCAATAGACAATCAGATGAAAGCAAGTGTCTATCATGAAGAATTTGAAGGCAATATGTGGCAAGTTTTTCTTGATATCAGTTCAACTCGAAAAAGGGTAAAGATGTCTTATGTGAACGATGGTTCCATCCGTTCACATAGCGGAGAAAATGAATTGCCGGTCGGATTTTCCAGCGAAGCGGCAATAGCGTTGCCACAGGGACCGCTTGCCGCCGAATAGCATTTTCGATCTTGCCATGAGCTTTTCAAATTACTGGCGAGCGTTCTTCCAAAAAAACGGCGCGGCGCTTGCGCTGTTTTTGATCCTCGCAGTGGGTATGTGGCTGTTCATGATGATCATACTGCCGCAACTGTTCATGTTGGACTTTTCCATCAGGGCCAATGTCCCTCCGCCGAAATTCGGAACAGAAGAGCACTACTACACACTCGAGCACTACAAATACATGATATTTGGCAGTGCTTTATCGACTGACTCATTCAACATCATTGATGTGACGGTATTTTTCCGCACAATTGGTGCAGCAATCTTCGTTACACTGATCGATGTTGCCTTGTGTTATCCAATTGCCTACTACCTTGCACATGTTGCAACTGGAGGTTGGAGTCGACTCATGGTACTATCGTTGATCGTGCCATTTTGGATTAACGAGATTCTTAGGGCGTTTGCGTTCAAGATCATTTTCGGTTCAACTGGCGTTATCAACAACTTGCTCGTTTCGATTGGGATATTGGATCAGCCTTACGATTTCATTCGAAACGATATTGCACTGTGGGCAGGACTGAGTTATGCATTCATCCTGCTAATGATTTTTCCAATTTTCAACGCCATTGAAAGCCTCGACAAGAATCAGATTGAAGCGGCGCGTGATCTGGGTGCATCCTGGTGGAGAATTCACTGGCGGATTGTTGTTCCCCATGCAAAACCGGGCATATCTTCCGGCTGCACAATGGTGTTCATGCTGACAGCAGGTGCCTTGGCAGCGCCCCAGATTCTGGGTGGACCAAGCAGCCTTTGGTTTACCCAGATAATTTACCAGGGATTCAACCAGGCCGGCAACTGGGCAAGAGGTTCAGCCTACGCAATAATCTTGCTTGTTTCCTGCATTGTGCTGGTTTTAGTAATGATGAAGATAGCCAAGGTGAAGTTTGGTGAAATGATGAAATGATCCAGGGACGCATACAAAATTTCCTGGTGATTGGATTCGTCGCCCTGTTCTTTGTTTATCTGTTCGGCCCGTTGATCGTGATGGGCCTGACCGCTTTCAACACGTCTGGATTTCCCAGAGTGTCGCCGTGGGAATGCTTCACGGTGGAGTGGTTTGACGTTCTGATGCAAGACACCCGCTTAGTAACCGGGGTCAGAAATAGTCTATTGATCGGCATCGGCGTTGTAATTTTGGCGGTTCCCATCGGTTTGGCTGGCGCCTTGATGCTGATGCAAATTGGACCAAGACTTCGCCCCTGGCTGTACACAATTACCATTTCACCTATCTTGGTTCCTGGTGTGGTATTGGGAATATCAACTCTGCTTTTTTGGGACCGAATAGGGCTGATGTTTGGTGCCGGGGAAGATACGATCTTTTATGATGGCGTTTTTCTGACGATTGTAGGACAGGCAACATTCATCTCAGCTTACGCGATGCTAATTTTTATTGCGCGTCTACAGAGATTTGATCCCGCGTTGGAAGAGGCAGCTCTGGACCTTGGCGCCTCGCACACCCAGACGTTCCGCAAAATCCTTCTACCGTTCTTGCGACCAGCCATTGGTTCTGCTGCGGTACTCGCATTTCTGGCTTCATTCGAGAACTACAACACTACCATATTTACGATCGTATCTAGCAGTACTCTGACCACAGTGTTGGCTAGCAAGGTTCGCTACGGAATTGACCCTTCGATCAGTGCGTTGGCAGTATCGATTGTTTTTTTGACGTTGGTTGGGGCGGTTCTTTATGAGATCTCCAAACGGCGAGAAACGCGACGGGCCAGGGCTCAGATGGCGGTTGCGCGGGGAGAGGCAACAGAAGTAAGAAAACAGCGACCTTTTTTGACAGAACCGGCATTCATTTTGTTCGCACTGATTGTAGTCGCAGGTCTGGGGACCGTTTACTTTTCTGGTACGGTCGGTGTTGAAGAGTGTAAGATTGCCGTGAAGGAACAACGTCAGGCTGAAATTAAACGAAAAGTCGAAAGACGTCAGCAACAGCACATGTTTCAATCAGCAGTTGAGGCACAAAATCAATCTTCGAGTGATCAAGAGGAAACTCAAGAAGCTTCAAAGGTGACTGCCAAAGGTACGGAAGGTTATCAAAGTGTATTCTCTCCCGGTAATTTGCAGGGTGAGACAGAATCTCAGGCTGAAGAAGAGCAGCCGGTGAAAGGAACAGAGGGCTACCAGAACGTATTCTCGCCAGGAAATTTGGTGAGCCCTTCCAGTGATGAGTCCGAGGAGGAAAAGCCGGTGAAAGGCACAGAGGGTTACCAAAATGTGTTTGCTCCAGAAAATCTGACTGATCAAGTTCCTGTGGAAAATTCTGGCAATTGATCTACTATTGAAATTTAGGTTGTATATCCTATGTTGACTACCTGTATTGGTGCATTTCCCAAGCCCGACTTTCTAGAACTTCCTGACTGGTTCAACATTCCTGATGGGCCCGATTCTTCAGAACCAACCAAGAGCTGGGAAGCAGCCCTCGCGGCCTTGGGAGATTCAGCAGAAGAAACGATAAGGGAGGCTTCAAAACAGGTGATAGCCGACCAGGTCGAAGCGGGCATTGATATCCCAACGGATGGAGAGGTCAAGCGGGAAAACTACATCCACTACCACTGCCGACACCTGGAAGGCATTGACTTTTCTCACCTGACTGTGCGCGAGTTGCGTGGCGGCACGTATTCTGCAGAACTCCCGACGATTAATGCACCAATCAAGGTCCGCGACACTGGCTTTCTGGCTGAAGACTGGAAGCTCGCTCAGTCATTCACGAATCGCCCAGTCAAAATTACCATGCCTGGACCGATGACAGTAACCGACACCAATGCTAATGAGTTCTACGCATCAGATAAGGAACTCGGAGCAGATATTGCTGACGCACTCAACAAGGAAGTGCTGGCTTTAGCTGACGCAGGTTGCATCCATATTCAAGTTGATGAACCAGTATTCGCTAGAAAACCTGAAAACGCACTGGATTTTGGGGTTGAAAACCTTGAACGGGTTTTTCATGGGGCGCCTGATCACGTCGTAAGGACGATGCATATGTGCTGCGGTTACCCAGACAGGTTAGATCGGCTGGACTATCCCAAAGCTGATCCACACGCTTACTTCCAAATCATTGAAGCAGTCGATCAAAGTTCGGTTCAGGTTGTATCGATCGAAGATGCCCACAGGCACAATGATTTAAGTCTCTTAGACCGAATTCAAAACACAACAGTAATTTTGGGAGTTGTTGCGATTGCACTCAGCAGAGTCGAATCGGTTGAAGAAATTGTTGATCGGCTAAAGACCGCGCTAGATCATATTGACAGCGACCGTCTGATTGCGGCTCCAGACTGCGGGCTAGGTCTGCTTGGCCGTGAACTGACTCGGGCAAAGTTAAAAAACATGTGTGAAGCTGCACACCAGATTTAGAAGTGTCACGGCTTGGGGAAATGCTTATCGGCAGTAGGCTTTGCCCATGGTGTGCTACAGTCATTCAATAGGTGGTCATACCATAGACCAAAGCCAATTAAAAGTTAAGCGGCAACGTAAATAACTGATTTGCATGAGAATGTCTGGCAACACCAAAGGTCAGTCGATGAAGTTGGGTTAAATCTAAACGCTTTCTGCCAGAAACCAATTTTTTGCGGTGATAAGAATGAAAAAAATAATGCTAGGATGCCTGTTATCCTTTATTGTTTCGAATGCATATTCAGGTCCGATAACAGGAGCATTCGGAATTAGTCTTGGCCAGTCAATAAATGTGTTCAACATGGAAAAATTATTGAACCTGGCGGAGTATTTGAGCTTGATGCAAATTCCAGACTGGTATCAGATTTTATAGGCATTAATCGATACGAACCAATTTTTGATAGTCAAACCATAAGTGAATTTCGATCTTTGGGACCTATCATGGCTTCAGACTATAAATGGTTTATTAACGAGGAAGTGGCTAGAAACGAATTGGGTTATGTTGACCATGAATTGGAATTATTTCGAAATGGTGAAATGGTTTTGGTATTTGATAGAGAGTACTATCCGTCACAAATTTCAATTACTCTAAAACCAGATTTGATGTCGAATCAGGGACTTGACGATTTTGAAGAACTTAAACTATTCGATAATATTATTGTAACTTTCGAAATTGATAGAAGTGGTTACGTTACTGATATAGCCATGGCTGGTGTATTACGCGAAATCAAAGAATACGAGGATTTTTTTGGTGACTCCTTCAGAAAATCGGAAGGTTATCTATTTGAACCGAATGTTGCTGATGGGTTTTTCGACATTTATGCTATAGGCGTAAGTGCAATTTCGAAAAAGGTGTTTTCAATAGATGCATCCAAAATTTACGAATTGCATAACAGTTTGTGTTTAGTTGACTTTGCATCGTTGAAGTCTTTGCTTGACTCCAAATATCTGGTATCAGACAGAGTAGATGAGAAAAAACTAATTGCCGCTCTTGAAATCATTAGTGGAGGAAATTTGACGTCGCTGGCGGCTTATCGCTACAACGGACGAGGTGTTTATTTGAGTTGTGATCAGGACCAATACTTAGGAACGGAAACTTTGGGATTGAGTTACTTTGACCACACGATGCGTTATCTTATAGACCAAGAGTTTAAGGAATATCAAGAGCAGAAAATTAGGGATATCCTTCAATGAATCAGGAGTCATCCGAGGGTTGATCAGTTCTTTTGGCCCATCTGTAAGAATTTCCCCAAGCCATGATAGTGTTCTGTGCGAGTTCCAGACATCGTTGTGAATCATCATACATGAGCACCCTGCATACCATATTTTTCTCGTGTCCAGTTCTGATCAGAATTTTTCAATTCAGACTAATCGGATGTTGACACTACCCAATAAGCGATTAATTTCACCGCGCACCGACCTGCTGGAAACTGACTGTTTATCGAAACTGCGTCTATCACGTCCGAAGATGGCAATTTGTGAAGCTCGCCCGAGTGTCGATTTGTTGCATTGGCACAAGCGAAGTTGACGGAATGAATCCTCAGTTTTCATAGGATAATCCTTTGTCATTTTTCTTTGTTTGTATCAGTATTTTTCAAGACAAACCTTGAACGAAGAGGGAAAGTGCATAGATTATCATACTAGAAAGATTACAGGCTGTTAGCCTGGGAAAATAGATAACGCTGGCTGCATTTCAGACAGTATTTTGCTGGTGCGGAACTCAGCTGCAGAAAGCCGATAGGAGGAGAAACGACATGCCGACAGTCAGAGACAATCCACTGCAGATTCCGGCTGGGCAAGAGGGCCTTGCGAGGTTTATTCAAACAAAAGATCGCAATGCGCCACCTTATTTTGCGGGACGCAAGCGGCTTCTGTCGGACATTGAGGATGCCTGCATGAATGTTTGGCACTGTCATGAAAACAGGCTGACGCAGGACAAGGGTTTGACCCGGATGGTTTACGGTGCGCCCGGTGCGGGCAAGTCATCTATTCTGGAGTATCTGCGGTACATCTGGGAGCAAGGCGCATACATGACGCTGGATGCGGCCGGACGCGAGCGGCCGGGACCGACTCCGTCGCTGATGTACTTCGGCAGCGCCGAAGCCTATTTGCTCGAAGAGTTCTTTGAAAAACTGGTGGATGTAGTAACGCAGGGCCAGACAAAGGACGTGTTTGCCCAAATCAGCGAGACCCTGCGCGTCAGCGGCGGCGGGGATGCGTTGTTGGTTAAAGGCGGCATTGAGCATGAGACGACGAAACACCATGATGCTGTCAGAGCCACTTTGGCGGCGGTGGCGAAGGCGCTGCCACCCAGTAAGTGGAAGCGACCTGTGGTGGTCGCCATTGATGAAGCGCAGAATATGCCTGGCGATGAGAACTCGCCAGTGGGTTTGCTGCTTCAGGCGTTTCACGAAAGCCATGCCAATCTACCGGTGATTGTGCTGCTGGCGGGGCTGTCGGACACGCAGATGCGGGTCAGGAAACTGGGGCTGTCCCGACTTTCAGATGGAAACGCCAATTCACTGAATGGTTTGGATGCAGCTGAGGTAGCGGAACTGAAGGCGGGGTTCTGCGCCCATTTTGAGATTGATCTGGGCAGATATTCCGATGACTTCGATGCGCTGCTGCAGCGGACGGACGGATGGGCGGCGCATCTGCAGAACTGTCTGCGGGCATTCAGCAAGGTGTATCTGGAGGCGCAATGCAGGATTGAGGCGGTGGACTTTGCGAGGGTCGAACAGCTGAGCCAGGGATCACGCATGCGCTACTATCATGCTCGCAGAAGCAATGCGATGAAAGACTCTGAGGGACTGCTGGGACTGCTGATGGTGCAGCTGACGGGAAGTGAGAAGCGAGTGAAAATTCTGGACATGATTCAACGGATTGCAGATGACAATGCCAGCAACCGGAGCCGGACTAATAAATTGCCACCCGGCATGAGCGCGGATGATTACTATAACGATCTGATTCATAGCGGTGCACTGCAGGAGCGCGATGACGGGGAGGTGGTCTGTCCGATTCCGAGTTTCCGCCAGTTTCTGATTGAGTTGTCCAAACCGGTCACTGGTACCGGTTCAACGGATGACGCCGGACATTCATTGCGCGACGCGCCACCGCAGCTACATTACGGTTTCACTTGGGATGCGCTGCAGCGCATTGAGGAGGCGCATGAGATTCAGCCGGCGCCTTGAATGCAAATGGTGCAAATACCCGTTATTAAGAAAATCTAATTGAATGATGCGGTGCCAGTAGCATCTTCAGGTGGGAAGCCAATTTTTTCTAATACGAATCAATGCGCCGACGGAGATGATTGAAAACCGTCTGTGCCGGTGAGCGACGCATCGCCCGCAGAAACTTGTCGTTTTTGGTCGCTCGTTATTTCCCGACAAATTAAGCAACAAAGAGTTGTCTAAATAGTGACAATGATTTCGCAGTCTACTGCTGAATTCGGTAGCTGCCAATAACTGATGATGGCGTACAACAGCATACGCCCTCCTTTGCTATACTTTTACTATTGAGGTTTATCCTAGGCCATTACGGAGGCCAAAAGACTCATGGATATGCAAGTACAAGAAACTCTTTATCATTTTGTCAATGGCCAGAAGGTTGAAGGTAACAGCGGCCGCACAGGAGATGTGTATAACCCGGCTATCGGTCAGGTGGTCAAACAGGTTCCATTGGCCAGTTCGGCAGAAGTCAGTGCCGCGATTGAAGTTGCTGCAACCGCATTGCCAGCCTGGTCAGCGACCCCACCAGCAAGTCGGGCGCAGGTTATGTTCGCGTTCCGCGAAATCATTAAAAACAACATTGAAGAGCTGGCAGCAGGTCTGTCTGCAGAACATGGCAAAACACTGGAAGATGCTAAGGGATCGATCGGCCGCGGACTTGAGGTTGTTGAGTTTGCCTGCGGTATTCCACAGCTGCTCAAGGGCGAGATGTCTGAACGGGTTGCGAAAGGTGTCGAGAGCTATTCAATCCGGCAGCCAGTTGGTGTGTGTGCTGGAATAACGCCATTCAATTTCCCGGCTATGGTACCGATGTGGATGTTTCCCATTGCAATCGCCTGTGGTAACACCTTCATACTCAAGCCATCTGAAAAAGATCCAACATGCCCATTGATGCTCGCACAAATGATGCAGGAAGCGGGACTTCCGGACGGCGTACTTAACGTAGTCAATGGTGACAAGGAGGCGGTAGATACTCTGCTCTCCCATCCTAAAGTGGACGCCATCAGTTTTGTTGGTTCAACTGCGGTCGGTGAGTATATCTATCAGACCGGGTGCAAGCACGGAAAGCGCGTGCAAGCTCTGTGTGGTGCGAAAAACCACATGGTGGTTATGTCGGATGCAGATATGGATCAAGTCGTTGATGCCGCCATTGGAGCAGGTTACGGTTCGGCTGGAGAACGCTGTATGGCAATATCAGTCATCGTTGCGGTTGGTGACGACACCGCTGATGAACTGGTCGAACGGTTAAAACCGCGCGTTAAAGATCTGGTAGTAGGACCGTATACCGATGCTGGAGCGGAGATGGGTCCTCTCGTCACTCCTGATCACTGTGCAAAGGTCAGGTCTTATGTTGACCTAGGTGTGTCAGAAGGTGCGGATCTTGTCGTGGATGGACGAGAATTTTCTCTTGAGGGTTATGAGGACGGTGCTTTTCTTGGTGGATGTCTGTTCGATAACGTGAAACCTGACATGAAGATCTACACCGATGAGATTTTCGGACCGGTGTTGAGTGTCGTAAGAGCCGACAGTTATGATGAAGCCGTTCGCCTGGTTAGCGATCACGAATATGGTAATGGTGCAGCTATATTTACGCGGGATGGCGGTCGCGCACAGCACTTCATTTCGAATGTTCGAATCGGAATGGTTGGTGTTAATGTACCAATTCCAGTTCCAGTTGCCTACCATAGTTTCGGCGGCTGGAAGCGTTCACTTTTTGGTGATCACTATATGCACGGACCTGAAGGGGTTCGTTTCTATACGCGAATGAAAACTGTTACAGCCAGGTGGCCGGAGGCAATTGAATCAGGCGCCAAGTTTCATTTCAAACGCGGTAGCGAAGACAACTAAATTCAAGTCGTTGAATACTCGATGTCAGACTGTTGTCAGGACAGTCTGGCATACTCAATAGATTCGGGACGTCCTATAGTCTGGAATCAAGCTGCAGGTTGTCAATCAAGCGGACTTCTCCAACTCTGGCAGCGATTAATGCGATTGCGTGGTTAATTGTTCCTACTGGCGAATTCGCCTGCCAATTCTCTGGATCGCGAACATCTGCGTAATCAACCCGAAGTGGGGCCGGCAGATTGTCTCGCATCACCATCCTTAACTGATTGCATTCTCGACAGCCGCTATCCCATAGAGCTTTCGCTGAATACAGTGCCTTTGAGATGTTTGTGGCAAGTGTTAACTCTGATTTGGAAAGCAAATTGTTTCTTGACGATAGCGCCAGACCATGTTCATCTCGTACGGTTTCACAGGTTCGAATTTCCGGATATCCTAAATTTTTAGCGAGGTCTCTGACAACCAGAGTTTGCTGATAATCCTTGAGCCCGAAATACGCTCGACAGCCTCCGGTAATTTTAAACAGCCGTTCAACTACCGTACAGACTCCTTCCAGATGTCCGGGTCTGAATTCGCCTTCAAGCCCAGTTGCAAATCGACCCGGTTCTAGTAGTGTAACCTCTTTGATAGATTCAGCTTCTGGGAACATGTCTCGATTCGTGCCACCGAAGACCATGTCGCAACCGACCTCATCCAACAGGCGGTAATCCAAATCAATGTCGCGGGGATAGTTGGAGTAATCGACGGCCTCGTTAAATTGCAGAGGATTGACAAAAATGCTGACGCAGGTGACATCGTTTTCTTCAATGGCTCGCCTGACTAGGGAAAGATGACCCTGATGCAGCGCACCCATCGTCGGAACAAATCCAATCGTTTGATTAAGTTCGCGCTGTTCACGACACCACTGGGTCGCAGAAGCCGGATCTTGCAGAACGGTCAGCACTGGAGTGTTCCCAGCTGTAGAGCCAGGGTCAGTTCATAGTCAATAGGATCTTTCCGATGTGAGAACCTGAATCAATTCGTTTATGAGCCGCGCGCACCTCATCCATGGGAAATACCGAATCAATTATGGGTTTGATTTTGCTTTCATTGAGCAGTGGCCATGCAAGCGTGCGGAGTTCGTCAGCTATTTCCGCCTTCTGTTCGATAGTCCTCGGTCGAAGCGTTGAACCGGTTATCGTCAATCTCTTTGTCATAATTGGCAAGACATTAATTTGCGCTCTGAATCCACCTTGGGTGGCAATGATTACCATACGGCCTTCATCGGTGAGACACTTGATATTTTTTGCGACATACTCTCCAGAGATTATGTCCAAGATGAGATTGACGCCTTTACCGCCTGTCAGTGTCTTGATTTCGTCTACAAAATCAGTAGTTCTGTAATTGATTGCTGCGGTTGCACCGAAATCAATGCAGGCAGCGCATTTCTCATCGGAACCTGCAGTGGTATAAACTTCCGCACCAAATGCTTTGGCCAGTTGGATCGCGGTTGACCCAATGCCGCTGGTTCCTCCATGAATCAGGCACCTCTCTCCCGCTTTTAACTTTCCTCGCATAAACAGATTGGCCCACACGGTAAAGAACGTTTCAGGCAGTGCACCCGCTTCTACAAGAGACATACCAGTCGGAACTGGTAAACAGGAAGATGCTGGTGCCACACAGTATTCTGCATATCCACCTCCAGCGAGCAGCGCACAGACTTCATCACCTACAGAATGATCACTGACCTCAGGTCCAACTTTGGCGATGATCCCTGAAACCTCAAGCCCCAGGATGTCAGACGCTCCAGGCGGTGGTGGATAGTTTCCATTTCGTTGCATCACGTCAGCGCGATTCAGACCAGTCGCCGCCACCTTGATCAACACTTCGTGGTCCGTTGGGTCCGGTATTTGACGGGTGCCTATTTCAAGCACTTCGGCACCGCCGGGCTCTGTGATTTCGACGACTCGCATTGTCTTGTTATTCATAGGAAACGGCCTTCAGATTTGACTTGTATCTCGCAATTTTGTCGATGTAGGAACGGTTGAATTGTCTGAGCATATCCACCTCTTTCTGATTCAACTGCCTGATTACGCGACCCGGTGCTCCGACAACGAGACTGTTGTCCGGAATGACCTTTCCGTCTGCGATCAGGGCACTGGCACCGATCAGACAGTTTTTACCAATACTGGCATTGTTTAGCACAACAGCATTGATTCCGATCAATGCTCCATCACCAATTGTGCAACCGTGAAGCATTGCCTGATGACCCACCGTTACATTGGAGCCGATGCTCAACGGACATCCCGGGTCAGTGTGCATTACGCAGCAGTCCTGAATATTGGTGCCGTCTCCAACCGTGATGCGTTCGTTGTCACCTCGCAGCACTGCACCAAACCAAATGCCGACATTACTACCGAGTACAACATCTCCAATCACAGATGCTCCCGGTGCGATATAGACGTTTTCACCGCACTGCGGTGTACCGTTATCGAGGGAATATATGATCATTTAAGGAAGGGGAGAGAGTGTCTGGAAGATTCCGATTCCTAAACAGAAGGGCCTTCAAAAGTGTCGCCATTGCCGGATTGAGGCGTTCAGAGAAGGGCGTCTTGATGACATATTTCACTTCATAGATTTCAGACTTTTCACTCGATTCAAGCAGGTAGTCGTCACTGGTACGCAATTCGTCAACCAGGTTCAACTCAAGTGCTCGTGTGCCATACCAGTGCTCTCCAGTTGAAATCTTGTCTATTTCCAACTGAGGACGATTTTCTTGAACAAAGTCCTTAAACAGATCATGTACTTCATTCAGTTCTTCTACAAACTTTGCTTTACCCTGCTCGGTGGGTTCAGCAAATAATCCGACAGTACGTTTGTATTCACCAGCAGTGTACTGGTGAAAGTCAATGTCGTTTTTTTCGAGTACCTTGTGAAAATTGGGGAACTGTGCAAGCACTCCCACTGAACCAACCACGGCGAAGGGTGCCGCAATAATTTTGTCGGCAACGCAAGCCATCATGTAGCCTCCACTTGCAGCCACCTTGTCAACAGCGATGGTCAGCGAAATCCCTTTATCCTTGATGCGTTTCAGTTGTGATGCCGCTAATCCATATCCATGAATAACACCACCCCGGCTTTCGACGTTGACGACAACTTCATCGCCAGGTTCAGAAACGGTTAGAACCGCCGTAATTTCTTCGCGCAGGCGATCAATTTCAGATGCTTCGATATCACCTTTGAATTTGAGAACAAATATGCGGTTTTTGTCTTCGTCGGGTTCTACTTTCCCTTTGGCAATCGCTTTACGTTCCTTTTTCTGTTTCTTAACCTTATCTTTGAATTCTTTCTTGGAAAGATAAGCCGAATTGATGGTATTGGACATGGTCTCGTAGCGTCTGTTGATATGGTTAATCTCCAAATGCTCTTTTTGGTGTTGACGCTGTCTAGATGCGAGTGATGCGACCAGAATGATCGGAATAATGACCGCAATAATCACGATCAGGGTTTTTGCGAAGAACAGTAAGAATTCGATGAGGTATTCCATAGTTATTTTTTTTCAGTGATGGAGATTCAAATCAGACTTTCGGGAAGTATCGTAGCTTATTTTGGAAACTTTGAACTCAATGACGGCTAGTTGACATCATTCCGGGTCGTCACAAGGTACATCCGGTACCCACATGTAGCCGTCCGGATCAATCAGATAACACTCGCGAAGTCCATGTGGTTTGTCCTTAGCTTCTGCAAAGACAGTGTATCCATACTTATGCGCTTTTTCAGAAGCCAAGTCGGGGTCACAGCCGTGTAATCGAATTTCTGCACCTATTCCCCGTTTATCTGTCTGTGAAATGAGGTCATACAGTGGATTTTCAAGGTAAGTGTGATCTGCATGCAACATCCACTCGGCTCCACAGGCTTGCAATACTGCAATATCAGGATCAGCGTATACAACAGAGGCGCCAAGCACCCTTGTTTGAAATTCAACTGCTGTTTCTATATTCTGTACCAGCAAATTGATGGTGAGAGCTTTGAGTGAGCGTCCATACTCGGGCGCTGGCATCCAGGCGTCGTCTTCACGGAGTTTCATAATTCATCTTTCAGATTCTGATCAGTTTCTTTTGGCCCAAGAGTCTCGCAGAGTAACTGTTCGATGGAACACAGGTTTCCCGTTTTCGCCATTTTGCGAGGCCAGTACAAAATACCCGCTTCTTTCGAACTGGTAGCGCGTTCCTGGAGTTGCGGATTCGGTCTGCGGCTCAATCATGGCATTAACCACTTTCAGCGACTCTGGATTGATCAAATCAGCAAAATCAGTATCTTTCATTCCGGCGGGGTTCGGAACAGTAAACAGTCGATCATATAAATTCACTTCTGATTCTATGGCGTTTGCCTGTGAGACCCAGTGAATCGTTCCGCGCACTTTGCGTCCGTCTGGTGCAAATCCTCCGCGGCTTTCGGGATCATAACGACACCGAAGTTCCACAACATTGCCATCCTGATCCTTGATAACCTCGGTGCAGGTGACCAGGTAGGCGTATCGCAGTCGAACTTCGGCACCTGGTGCCAGTCTAAAGAACTTCCTCGGTGGATTTTCCAGAAAATCACTTCGTTCGACAAAGATACGCTTGGAAAAGGGCACTTTTCTATTCCCTAGTTCAGGACGTTTTGGATGATTTTGAGCGGTTAACCATTCGACTTCATCTTCAGGATAGTTTTCGATCGTAACGGGCAAAGGGTCTAGTACAGCCATTACCCGAGGTGCTGAATAGTCCAGGTTCTCGCGAATACAGATTTCCAGAACACTCATTTCTATTTCATTGAAGTTCTTGGTGATACCTACACGTTCGCAAAAATCTAGTATGGAAGCGGGTGTATAGCCTCGGTTTCGAAGGCCAGATAGCGTTGGCATGCGAGGATCATCCCATCCTGCTACCAACTCATCTTCAACGAGCCTCGTCAGCCATCGCTTACTCAAAACGGTGTACTCAAGCGACAGGCGGGAAAATTCAGTTTGTTCCGGCCGTGATGGTGCGCTGACGTTTTCGACACACCAGTCATAGAGAGGTCGGTGATCCTCAAACTCCATGGTACACAGCGAATGTGTCACTCCCTCAATGGCATCTGACAGGCTGTGGGCAAAATCGTAAAGTGGATAGATGCACCACTTATCGCCAGCGATGGGATGAGATTCGTGCTTAATTCGGTAAAGCACCGGATCTCGCATGTTGATGTTTCCGGAACTCATGTCGATCTTGGCTCGCAGTACATGAGTGTTTTCGGGAAATTCCCCATCTTTCATACGGGTAAACAGGTCGAGATTTTCCTCTATCGAACGGTCCCGATAGGGGCTGTTCTTCCCAGGTTCCGTCAGAGTGCCGCGATATTCACGAATTTCATCTGGGGTCAGGCTGTCGACATAGGCTTTTCCATTTTCGATCAACTCGATTGCAAACTTGTAAAGCTGGTCAAAATAGTCGGATGCGTGTAGGATATTGCCATCTTTCGCGTAACCCAACCACTGCACGTCATTAATGATTGAATTGACATAGTCAATGTTTTCCTTACTTGGATTGGTATCATCAAAGCGAAAGTTGCACACACCGTTGTAGTCTTCCGCGATTCCGAAGTTAAGACAGATTGACTTGGCGTGCCCAATGTGCAGGTAACCATTTGGCTCTGGCGGAAAACGGGTGACCACGCGTCCGTTATGTTTGTTATTGGCAATATCTCTGTCGATGATTTGCCTGATAAAATTAGATGTTTTCAATCTTTACAAAAATTTTCTGCGTTGGGAAGAGTCAATCAGGCCATTTTGGCACCGCATGTGAAGCAGACACGATGTTATTGCAGCCAATCCAATTTGGGACAAATTAGGCAGAATAAATGAAAATAGCTTTTTTGATGGATCCGCTGGAAACTGTCAAGGCCTACAAGGACACGACATATTACTTGATGCTGGCTGCAAGGGAGCGTGGCAACGCTGTATTTTATTTTAATCAATCTTCGATGCAACTCGGAAACGAAGGACTTTCGGCGACGGTTGATCACCTTGACGTTCACAACTCGGTCGCTAAACCATTCTCGATCCTGGAACGTCGCACAGAAAATATTGGCGATATGAACGTCGTTGTGATACGTACGGACCCGCCGTTTGATCGAAGTTATATGTATTCGACTTTGATGCTGGACCGAGTTTTACCGAATACACTGGTTGTTAACCGTCCTTCAGGTATCCGCAATTGGAATGAAAAGCTGGCAGCGCTCCATTATCCGGAACTTACGCCCGAAACCCTGGTGTCTCGCGATGTTGATTCAATTTTGAAATTTCTTTCTAAGTACGAACACATTACACTTAAACCGGTTGATGGCCATGGTGGGAAAGGCATCATCTTTCTCCGAACTGACAGTAAAGATCAAACGGAAAAGATTAAACAGCTAACAAGAAATGGCAGCCATTGGGTCATTGCGCAGGAATACTTGTCAGATGCAAAGAGAGGTGATAAGCGAATATTGTTGGTTAATGGTGAGCCAATAGGTGCAGTGCTCAGGGTGCATGCTGAAGGACAGGAATTGAACAATCTGGATCAGGGCGGGGAAGCAGTTCCAGATGAGCTGGAAGATCGAGACTATGAAATTTGCGAAGCGATTAAACCTGGACTAATTGAGCAGGGGATATTCTTTTGCGGAATTGATGTAATTGGTGGCAAACTGATCGAAGTGAATGTAACCAGTCCAACTTGCCTGCAGGAACTATGCCAATTTTCTGGTATTGCACACCACCACAATATCATTCAACAACTAGAAGAGCTTTCAAATTAGCACATCGAACTAGTGAAGATTCACTGTTCTTCAATCAATTCGATAGCAGCGAAATCAGACACATCAAGTTCATTAACTTCAATTTGCAAATTCATGCAACACCAAGTGACACAACTAAACTCCGAATTCATTTCCTTCTCTGCAGCATGTCAGTTGTAACCCGATTCGCACCAAGTCCCACCGGCAAGCTTCATATAGGCTCGGTGCGTACCGCACTATTTTCCTGGTTGTATGCGCGTAGGCATAACGGAGAATTTCTGTTGCGAGTTGAAGACACAGACCGCCAACGATCAACTGAGGAAGCGACGCAATTGATCTTCGAATCAATGAACTGGCTTGGGCTGGATTACGACCGTGAGCCAGTATTTCAGTCGCAGCGACTGGAAAGTTATCGCGCTAAAGCCTCTGAACTGATCGAAGCGGGTAAGGCCTATTACTGTACCTGTTCTAAAGAGAGACTGGACGCATTAAGAGCAGATGCAATTGCCAAAAAATTGAAGCCGAGATATGACAACAAATGTCGTGATCTAGGCTTGAAGCCGACTGTAGGTACACCTTGTACGATACGTTTTCGAAGTCCAATGGATGGCACTGTTGCGGTAGACGATATGGTTCAAGGTCGGGTTGAGTATCAGAACGCCGAACTGGATGATCTGATCATAATTCGAACTGACGGTACACCAACTTATAACTTTGCCGTTGTCGTTGATGAAATTGACATGGGATGCACACATGTCATTCGCGGTGATGACCATCTGAACAATACACCGCGGCAAATTAACTTATTTCACGCGTTCGGTAAACCAGTGCCAGTTTTTGGGCATGTCCCAATGATTTTGTCCCCCGAGGGACGGAAACTTTCGAAGAGAGAGAACGAAGCGAGTGTCCTGGAATGGCGTTCGGAAGGCTACTTACCTGAAGCGGTACTCAATTATCTTGTGCGTCTCGGGTGGTCACATGGAGATGACGAACTATTTTCCGTCGGTGAGATGATTGAGAAGTTTGATATGAATAAAATTCACCGATCACCAGCTTCTCTGGACCACAAAAAGTTTCAGTGGATTAATCATCAGCACATGATGAAACTGTCTCCAGCCAAAGCAATCAAAATGGCAGAGCCTTTTTTCAAGGAGAGAGGAATCGAAGTGGATGATTCGCAACGAAGTCAGCAAATATTTGAAGCCCAGCAATCACGTTCTCATACATTGCTTGAGTTTGTGGAAAAGAGCATCTATTTCTTTAGTGATGTCAAAGAATACGATGAAAAAGCAGCGGCAAAGCATTTAACTTTGAAATCGCGACCGCTTTTGGCAGAGTTGCGTCAGTCGCTAGAGGGACTTTCCGACTGGAAGAGTATGGCAATTCACGCAATAATAACTGAAATTGTTCAAGTGCGAGAAATCGGGTTTGGCGCCATTGCACAGCCGGTCCGCGTTGCTCTGACCGGTAGTACGGTTTCACCGGGAATTGATGTTACAATCGAATTAATCGGCCGGGAAATGGTACTGCAGCGACTTGATTCTGCAATGGAATGGATCGAAATACGATCCAGTTGAGTAATCAGCTTACCCAGCGTATCCAAAAAGAAATTGCTGCGACAATCAATATAATGTTGCGTTTCGACGGCGAGCGGGGCCATAGCTCAGTTGGGAGAGCGCTACAATGGCATTGTAGAGGTCGGCGGTTCGATCCCGCCTGGCTCCACCAAATTTTCAATTTCTGTTGCCGATTATTTCAACCGCTCAAACTGAATAACGACGGCTTTCCGATTCATCCTAATCTGATAGAGCCAGAATCAAAATTTCAATAACTGTGTGAATTTTGCACAAAATTTGGCCTGCAGGGGACTAACATGAACTCGAATTCGAGGACATTTCCCTGACGCCCAAGAAAGCGAGTTTCTGGGATGTATCGCCGTAAGACTAGATGTCTTCTGCGTGAATCAGAAGTTCTTATGCAGCAGATCTATTCAGTGGTTTAAAGGATTAAAAAAGTTAATCTATCTGCAATTCGATAGAACCGAAGTGTTTATAAAACGGTTTGGTGTTTTCTGAAATTTTACAGATGGATTACAGGTGCAGAACCGGATCGCAGGGTTAAGCTTAAATAACAACTCAAGTTTCGGGGTTCAAAAACGCTCGAAATAACAATCTAAAGCATTGATATAAATAACAAAAAGGCCTTCTTTCGGTTATAATACAGGTATCAAAGATCCATACTGGGTCGAAAACATAAAAAACGTTCCACAAACGTTTTCAACACACCGAAAGAAGGCCTGAAAATGCATTATAAAGCCAACCAGCCACCCTTGCCGAAATTGATTGAACCGACTTTGGAAGACGCTCACCAACCGATCGACAACCTGTTTGCAGAGGCCTGGCGCAGTCTGAAGATCGGTGCCTTAGCAGCCCGTGCCGGGATTGCCAAACGAAGTGGCTGCGAGGCACAGCAGGTGGTGTTCATGCTGCTGATGTGGCGCTGGCTGGGCTCGCCGAGTGTTGCCATGTTCTGCAAAGCCCCGATCCAGTGGTTTTGCCAGGTGAAAAAAGATGTGCTGTATGACTTTATGAAGCGCACCGATCTGAACTGGCGGCGCTGGCAGTTATTGGTGGCGAAAAGGGTCTGCAGCCTGAATGCCACAGGGCGCGCTGTGCTGGTGGTTGATGATTCGATCAAGGCGCGCCGTTCAAAGAAGATGGATGCGGTGTCGAGTCATTACGATCATGTCACCGGTCAGTATGTGATCGGTCAGCAGGTGGTGACGCTGGGGCTGTGCTGTGATGATGGGTTTATTCCAATCGACTCGGAGATATCGGTTTCCAACTCGAAGCGCCAGCAGAAAGACGGTGCTTTGCCGGATGGCAGAAGCCGGGCATCGAAAAGATATCGACAGGCCTGTGACTGGTCGAAGATCGAGTTGGTTGCTGCGATGGTGAAACGGGCGCTTCGCGCCGGCATCAGCGCTGCGTACCTGGTGGCTGACAGCTGGTACGGCAACAAGGCGATGATGCAGTTGGGCATTGACAGTGGACTGACGTCGATACTGCGCATGAAAAACGGCAATTTGAAGTATCGCACGGCGTTCGGTGGCAGGACTCGGGACTTGAACGCTCAACAGATTTACCGGCACGTTGCCAGAGGCAGGTGGGAAAAGGTTGAGGTTTACAACAGTAAGTGGCAGATGGCCGCGACGACCGTGAAGATCAATCTGGAACACTCGAATGCAAAGCTCGAGTGCTGGCACGAGGTGAAGCTGCTGTTTGTCAGGGGGTTGAATCTGGATGCGGGAGAATCGAACAGGTGGGCATTATTCCTGAGCACCGATGCCCGGATTGATGCACTTGAGATGCTTGAGGCGTATGCCATGAGATGGTCCATTGAGGTCTACTTCAAGGAAAGCAAGCAGCATCTTAAATGGCTGGGCGAGCAGACCCGCTCGTTTGCCTCCCATAGTGCATCGCTGCATTTGTCGGCGGTGTGTTATCTGGTCTTGGTGCACCTGACGCTGGAAGATGATCAGTATTCCAGGCTCGGACAGGCCAGAGATGAGCTGGTCGAACAGGTCAGAGTGCTCAACTATGCCCAAAAGCTGTGGCAGATGTTCCGCTCAATCATTCACAATGCGCTCTCGGGCATGGGTTCAGCCCTGGGATGTTCGGCACACAGCGTGATGGATGCAATCGACCGACAAATGGAGATGTTCTTTGTCACCGCGCTCCAGCTGGACGCAAAGATTATTCAGCATGAACACTGCCTGGATACGCCTTCAGGCGGCTGATTCACCGAATTTGAACCCCGAAACTTGAGTAACAACTATTTGTTATTGTTGATGAAATTATCATATATCCCCATTTCTAAGGGTTAGGCTTAAATAAGATTAAGCCCAAAATGGCAAATAGCGAGCAAACTTTCGAGAATGACCGTTACGATTGTCGGGTTTAATCAATTTCTCTTCAATAGTTGTAGAAATCACCTGTGAAACAATAGCGCTCTTGCTATCCGATAGTCCAAAACGTGCACGCAACGACAGTCCAAAACGTGCACGCAACGACAGTCCAAAACGTGCACGCAACGACTGGTTGGTCATATGCTCTGCCATGACCCACTTTAACGCACAGTGTTGATAGCATGCTCTAACTCGTTCACCTGAGGTCATTTGATTGAATTCCTTGTGACCAAAAATTGTAACGATGGTGCGTTCATGCCCACTGCGAAAATCTGGAGCCGGCAATTGAAATGCTTCCACCTCATGTATTACTCTGTCGATTCCACTGCTTTTCTCCTCACATATCCTCAATTTTCGCATAATTTGGGCCATACCCTCATTTCGAGAATTGGAACCATCAATAAAACGTTCTATTGGAACAAGGGGTTCTCCTGGATTTGAAATTTCCACCCGGTTTGAATAGATCTCAACCATCATTGATGTACCGCTTATTGTGAAATCTTGATGGATGAGTGCGTTCGCTAACAACTCTCGAATCACGATTTCGGGGACCAATTGAACTTCTTTTCGAATTGCTTCCTCAACAATTTCATTCTGCGGCAGTTGCGACATTACAAAATGAACCAGGCCCGTGAAAGCCAACCGCGTAGCCCTTAACTCCAGTTTGATCAAGTCGCGTTTCTAATTTTGATTTTCCTGTATATACCACGACTCTTGCGGCCTTGCGAGCAACGTCAGGAAAATTCTCTAGCCGTTTAGCCAGCAGCAATGCACCTATTCGATTGATTGAGTAACTTGAGTTCTTATGACGGTCAATTAGTTGATCATTAATCAGCCTATCAATTGCACCTGCCTGTTCTGTAGGATAAGGTAACCCGAGTAATTCGAAGTACGTCTGCGTATCCAAAAGTTCCACGATCTCCTGACCGCTCAGTTCAGTCTTTGATGGTTTCTCCAGCCAGTCAGGTGTGCTTTCTGAAAAAATTCTACGCAGTTGGTCTTCGCTCATCGAATTCAATGCCTGTCCGACGCGCATCAGATAAACGCCTTCTAGATGATATGCAGTTCCTTGGGGACGAGATGGGATATGGAAGATTAAAACACGGCCGTCTGGATGTCTAACTTCTTCGATATCGACTCGAAACCGAATTTTCTGAAAAATCTTCTCTTCCATTTCGACGGGATTTCGGAACGTCTTCGTTCCAACAACTAGTCTCGGTGGTTCATCTCCAATCCCCAGTACAAGTTTTCCACCACCTTCATTGGCGATCGCGACACAGTATCTGAACAGATCCTTGTTATTGAACTGTGTTTTCGCTTATTTGAATTCCAGAGATCTTTTCTCGGAATAACTCTGTCGCCAAAAATCTATGGTTTTTAGTGCTGTTTCCATAGTATTCAAGGTTCGGTCTATGGATATTCCTTTCGAGTTAACTTCGATTCTATGTTATTCGACAGATTTGCTGATCAACTTGTAGTGCAGATGTTTCTATTGTTCCTATTTTGACATTCATTATGGACATGTAGGGACCGCAAACTGATTCATTGAAATTTCTTAATGACTTAGAACCTATCCCAATTTTGTAGATGCATAACCGCACGTAAAGAGACACACCGAATCGCACGAATTGGCACGCTGTCGGATTCATTCAATTGAACGTTCGCAGTCGAGCGTTTTCCCGCATCATTTGACCTTTTGCCGGTTTCTTATTTCAATCGCACCTTTGAGCGATTGAAGTAGGAGGTCAATTCAATGAGTCGGAGAAGAATTACGATGAACAAATACCTGGAAATACTCAGACTGAGGCACGACTGCGGTCGTTCGGTCAGTCAGGTTACCGACGCGCGCGGTGTCAGTACCGGCACGGTCCAGAAAGCGTTGCATGCGGCCGGGCAGGCGAACCTGAGCTGGCCGATTAAGACGGACGCCGAACGGCAGAGGCTGATGCAATGCCTGCATCCACAGCCGTCGGCCGGTGGTTCGGACTAATCGGTTGATTGGGCGGCTGTCAATGAGCAGCTGTGTCACAAGGGCGTAACTCTCAAACTGCTGTGGCAGGAGTACCGACAACAGGGTTATGGCTACAGCTATTCACAGTTTTGCCGCAACTTCCGTGCCTGGCGCAAACGTCACAAGCTGTCCATGCGCCGTCACTATGAACCCGGTGAGTTCGGATTCGTGGATTTTTCCGGTTTGAGCATCGAAGTCGCCAATCGCAAAGCCGAGGTCTTTGTTGCCGCATTGGGCCATCGAGCTACACTTTCGCCTGTGCGGTGTGGACCCAGAATCTGAGCGGTCCTTCTCTTGACGCACAAAGCTAAAAATTTGAGCTCCGTTTTGCACCCGAAGTTCAAATTATGCGAACCAAGGTGTTTAGTGAGTAGGTTGAGATGGTTACGTACCCGTGTGTATCTGGTGCTACTCAGCGCACAATCGCTACTAGCCAAGTTCGCTACTGAAAGAAAACGAGGACGACCGAGAAATTCAAAAATATCACCTTGTCTATAATCCGGCTGACCACCAATTGACGGAAATTTGTTCATTATTGAACCGGTACTGACACATACCTCAGATAGATCAGGTACGCACATTCAGCGCTTCTGCGTGATATATTTCAGGTCATATTTTTTACGGTAGAAATTGTGCTCAGCCACTTTCCTAAAGTCCATAGTGCTAGGTGTCAACTCTACTCAGTTGTGAAGTACAAAATTGTTGTCTAATGATGATATGAATTTGTTAGTCAGGTACTAGTGTGGTGTCCTAAATAATCTTTTAATTAATATTGGTAGCAAGAGCGTTTCGGCCTCTCGCTACTTTATCGGTGATCTGCTTTACAGACTTCGTCCAGACCAACGGTCTGGGATTCTCATTGTAGGTGTCCAAGTAGTTTTTCAGGCACTCTTCCAAATGCGCAACTGAGGTGAACACCCCGCGACGGATCTGCTTTTCCGTCAGCTTCGAAAAAAACCGCTCAACCAAATTCAACCAAGAAGAACCCGTCGGTATGAAGTGCAGATAAACCCGCTTTTTCCTGTCAATCCATTGCAACACATCTTTGTGCTTATGAGTGCTGTAATTGTCCAGGATGATATGAATCTCAAGCCCCTTGTCGACTGTCTTTTCCACCGCCTTGAAAAACTTCAACACCTCCTGATGGCGATGCCGGCGATAGCATTGCCCGATCACTTCCCCCGATGCGATGTTCAGTGCCGCAAACAACGACGTCGTTCCATGACGCTTGTAATCATGGGTCACGGTGCCGCAACGCCCCTTTTTCAGTGGCAGTCCCGGCTGCGTCCTATCCAGCGCCTGAATCGAGCTTTTCCCGTCAAAACTGAACACCACCGCATTGTCCGGCGGATCCAGATACAAACCCACCACATCCACCAGCTTGTGTTCAAACTGTGGATCGTTGCTGAGCTTGAACGTCTTGATCAAATGCGGCTTCAAGCCATTGGCAAGCCACACCCGGTTGACAAAACTGTGAGTGGTCCCCATGGCTCTTGCCATGGAGCGGCAGGACCAGTGCGTCGCATCAGAAGGAGTGCTCTGGGTGGTCGCAGCAATGATCCTGGTGCGCAATTCATCCTGCGCCTGGGTGTTTTTTCCGCCATGATTGCCGCCCCGAGGACGTTCTTTCCTGATGCCCTCCATCCTTTCCTCGGCAAATCGATTGCGCCACTGACTGACGGTGGGTTGGGATAGTCCCAGCTCAGCAGCAATCTGTTTGTTGGTTTTCCCCTCCGATGACAAAAGCACAATACGAACGCGCTGATGAAATCCGACTGAAATACTGCGCGACGAGCAAAGACGCTTTAATTCCCTGCACTCTTGTTCCGATAGTTCGATGACTGACGCGACACGCATACATCCGCCTCCAAGTTGGTGTATGCTAATTGTACTACAGATGATGCTTATAATTAATGTTATATTTAGGACACTACACTAGTATGAAATTAACACATGTTCAAGTTCAGAATTTTCGATGTATTCTAGACACAGGAAAATTTTCCATAAGTGATCTTTGTTGCCTTGTTGGAAAAAATGAGGCAGGTAAAACTGCAACACTTGTGGCCATACAATCCGTTCGGCCTTTCGGCAATCCGCAGACGAGGTTTGATTTGACAGAAGATTATCCTCGTCGCTTTGTTACAAGATACCAAGAAAGGCATGAAAATTTGGATGCACCTATTGTGAAAACTTGGTGGCAAATGAATGACGATGGCTATGACAAACTCTGTGCCGAATTTGGCGAGGACGCAATTGGGTCCAGAGAATTTATGATTTGTAAGAACTACAATCAGGCCCCTTTTTGGGAATTCGATATTGATGATCATGCTGTACTAGCTAGCGCAATAAAGTCTCACAGACTAAATGCCTCGGAGCAAGCTAGTTTCAAACAATGCTTGTCTATTGCAGAAGCTATAGATGCATTTAAAGGCATTGAGCGTCCAACAGCAAAACAACAAGAATTCGCTGGTTTTCTACAGAATTTTCCGAATTCGTCAACCTCCTGCAAAGCAGGAGAACGAGTTATGCCCAAAAGTAGTGCGTGACGGGATTCATCACTAAGCGGCTACCTGGTCGGTGTCATTGTAATTCAGTTCGACTCCATTCTTGAATTTCACTCCCTCGATCACTTTGCCCAGCTGCCTGAACCCGCGCAGCCGTCGCCATTTTTTCTCCGCACACATCCCCAGCCTGTACATCATGCCCAGCATCGTCGTTCTGCTCAGACAGCCCTTCGAGCGCTTGGTGCGGTGACGGATCGTCGCGAAGGTCGACTCGATTGGATTAGTGGTACGCAGAGATTGCCAGTGCGATGCCGGAAAATCGTAAAACGCCAGCAGCTCCTCACGATCCCCGATCAGGCATTCAACCACTTTCGGATACTTGTCCTGATAGGTTTCCACAAACCGATCAAACGCCTCATGCGCCGCCTCGCGCGTGTCTGCCATCCAGATCTGGTGAAGCGCCTTTTTCGCCTGTCCGTGCAGCATCTTCGGCAGCCGGTTGAGCACATTCGCCGTCTTATGCACCCAGCAGCGCTGATCCTGGGTTTCAGGGTAAACCTGGTCCAATGCCGACCAGAACCCCATCGCCCCGTCTCCAACCGCCAGCTTCGGTGCATCCATGCCCCTGGACTTCAGATCCAGCAGCATCCCCTTCCAGCTCTCGGTCGATTCGCGCACCCCGTCCTCAATCGCCAGCAACTGCTTGCGGCCACACTCATCAACCCCGATCAGCACCAGCGCACACAGCTTTGCATCCTCGGCCCGAAGCCCGCAGTACACCCCATCGGCCCATACATAAACGATCTTCCCGGTGATGCCGCGCGTCTGCCACCGCCTCATCTCCTCATTCCACTGCTGCGCCAGGCGGGAGACCGATGAGGCAGAAAAACCCTGCGCCTTACTGCCCAGCAGAACCTTCAGGGTATCAGCCATCTCACCGCTTGACACCCCCTTCAGATAAAGCCACGGCACAAACGCCTCAACCGTCGCCGTCTTTCTCACATACGGCGGGATCAGTGCCGAGCGGAACGACACCGGCTCGCCGGTATTCGAGCGGACCTTCGGAATCCGAACCGAAACCGGCCCGATACCGGTCTGAATGTCACGCTCAGGCTGGCTGCCGCTTCGAACCACCGCCCGAAGCCCGTTGCCAGCATACTGTCCGTCATACTGAGCGAGAAATTCCTCCACCTCAAGCTGCAGGGCCTGGGCGAGAATCCGTCTGGCACCGGTGCGCACCAATTCGGTCACAACATCGGGTGAAATGTCTCGACTTTCAAATCCAATTACGTTATCGTTACTCATAGTGGCGTACCTCTCTGGTTGGTTGTAAAAATGCTTTCTACATTTAACCAGATACGCCGCTTTTTTTTCAACCCCCGTCACGCACTACTTTTGGGCATAACTCCAGGAGAACTGATAGATGACCTTGTTCCAAAATTCTTTTATACGTCACACTATGACAGAATGAGCGGCCAACTTTCCGCAAAAGCAATCGCAGAACAACAAAACATTGGAAACTTTAAACCCGAGGACAAAATATTCTTAGATTTTCTGCGTCTCGCCGGTACCTCATTGGACGAACTAAATCAATCGCCACGATATGAGGAACTCAACGCTAAATGCGAAGCTGCTTCGGCTGATATTACAGAACAAATATTTGAATACTGGTCACAGAATGATCATTTGAAAGTTGAAGTTAGGTTAAGCGAGGGGAGGAAAGAAGACCCTCCACCATTTCATTCCGGTGCAGTTGCGCGAGCTCGGATTTTCAACAATTTGCATCAAGTCAGTGTAGCGTTCTCGGAGCGCAGTGCAGGCTTCGTTTGGTTTTTCTCCTTTCTCGTTCAATTTACGATGATGCGACGTGATGCAAGTAATGTAATCTTACTGCTGGACGAACCTGGCTTGACGCTTCACGGGAAGGCTCAAGCGGACTTACTTCACTATATTGAAGCTGAACTTTTACCGAAATATCAAATTATCTATACTGCCCACTCCCCATTCATGGTACCAACGAGTCGATTAGTCGATTGTCGTATCGTTGAAGATATTCAAATGCGTGGAACGAACAGTCGAGTCTATTCCGAAGGTACAAGAATTTCTGAAGATGTTTTGAGCACGGATAAGGATACGTTGTTTCCACTGCAAGGCGCACTTGGATATTCAGTCACACAGTCTTTGTTCGTTGGCGAAAATACTTTACTTGTTGAAGGTCCTTCCGACATCTTGTATTTAAGTGCACTTTCGAATGAAATTGAGAAACGTGGTGGAACTTCGCTTAACCCTAAATGGACACTTTGTCCCGCTGGTGGTATCGATAACATAAAACCGTTTCTTTCTTTGTTTGTCGGAAACGAACTAAATATCGCAGTACTTACCGATAAAGTGCAAGGAGATAAAAGCAAAATTGAAAGGATTAGACAGAGCGAAATACTTTCTCGAGAACGGTTTCATACGTTTGCTGAGTTGCTCGATAAAGGCGAGGGAGAAATTGAGGATGTGTTTGAGCCTGAGTTATTTTGCATAATCATAAATAATGCATACGAATTAAATGCAGAACATAAGATTACGCCAGAAAAACTGAACCAATATTCAAAATCAATTCGACAGGCTAAGAGAATCGAAAAACACTTTAATACTCTACCGGATCATATTCCTGAATTTAATCATTATCGACCCGCTGAGTGGCTCATTAGAAACGGAACAATTTTGTCAAAAAAATCCGATGCAGTTGATCGTACTCTTGAAACAGCAGAAAACATTTTTGCAATTTACAATAAATTATTGTAATTCCACAATATTTACTGTTAACGATGGAATTACGAACAATAAACAACTGAAAAAAATCAAGTTGATTTCAATTAAATTTCCACCGTTAGTGGCGGTGTTGTAAAAAAGGTGTAGGATCCACCTCAGTTGTATGGTAAATGACAAACGGGCTAAACTCAATCATGATCAAGACGCTGCTGTCAATGCTACTAGTCCAGAAAAAGGGTTCATAAAATTCGGATTTCCAACGAATTTGTCAAACATCAGTGGTCTTTGCTCGGACTACAATCCCTTTGACTTTAGGCTTGACATGAATTACCTTTTTTCTGGAGCACCCTAGTCTCTTTGTCAATCAGTAACATTGGGAGTTGTGTGCCTGAGGCGATAATTCCGAGTTGTGCGAAGTGCCTCCTGAATTCTTTTCATGTCTTGATCTGATAAATTTAATTTCTGCCCCATCCAACGGTCGCCAAATTGAATTGGTAGATCAGTGAAATTTTCACTTTTCAAAATTTTTTTTGCGAAGATTGCGAATTCCTGTTCTGAAGGTTCTTGGTAGGCTATAGGAAGATTCTTGAACTCACTTGGAGTAAGTTCGAGCACCCCACCTCCGTAAAACCTACCATCAATTTCAGCAAATAGCATTGTCAGAGAATTGTAGAATGAATAGCATAGCCCCTGAATCGAATATTCCGAATTCATCTTAATCTGATAGGCTGTATCAGTGATTAGGACATTGGCTTCGTTAATACAAATTCTTGGCCAAATATGGCACCTTTTAAAAAACATTCCTTCTGGTACTGAGTAATTTTGAATCTTGTACCATGGATTTCGGTGTCGGCACTTAAATCCGTTGTTGAAGCCTTGGCTTTCGCCAAATTCAATGTATTTCTTTGCGCTGGTTGTCAGCTTATTTCCATTCGAGTTCGAAAAATCAATTAGAAAACATGGCTCCCTACCTAACAAGGCTTTAAAATCACTTTCGCCAAACACCAGACTGGATGGTAGATAACTACATTTCTTGAGAATCGGATGAGTCCAAGGCATTAATTTGTAATTGATGACATCCTCTTCACTGAGAATAAAGAATTGATTTGCTCCCGTTACAATACCTGGAGTGCTACTGCAATAGTCCTCTATTACATCCAGTTTATCCCTTAGTCTATGCAATAGTTCGACTGTATCGGAATCCAGCAGAAAGGATTTCAAGTCGATTGCAAACTTTCTTGTCGTGGAGTGACTAACAGCGTGAGTCGAAGTTGCGTCGAGTTTATCAAGACTTTTCACGCGATTGACATAAATGCCGCCCGAAGCACATTTCGATTTAGTAGCTACAAATGCTACAGCATCCTGTTCTATTGAATCGAATGCTTTCCTATCTGGAATAAAGATATCAACACGAGTGAATTTACGAAAGATAACTGACTGAAGATATTGACCATAGTTCACAGTCATTAATTCATGAGGCACAACAAAAGCCATTGTGCCGTCATCATTCAATAATCTACTGGCGGCCAGGATAAAGGCAACCCAAGCATTTTGTAGGTGCATTGACGGATAAGACAACTCTTTACTGAGCTTTCGTACTTCTTCAACAAATGTCTCGTTGAAGTTTCGCCTTTTGATGTAAGGAGGGTTACCAATAATAAGATCATAGGTAATCCCAAAATTTTTTGATGCATAACAAAGAAAATCTTCGGAAAAGATCTCGGCATTTGGGAAATTGGAAAACAGGTTCGCTATAGCATCTTCGTTAATATCGATGGCTGTTATGTCGTGTTCGTTGACATTCGATTCTTTGAGAACTTTGAGAAAAACACCGTGTCCTGCACCTGGTTCAAGGACTCGAGAAGGATTCACATCATTGGTTCCTAATGCTTTCTTTACGAGGGCCTGTGCGATTTCATAAGGAGTATATACAGCACCTTTCAAGCGAGGCTCGGATGGGTCACGATTCATTTACGCGGTTTCTGTAATCATCAATCAAATGAGTGAGGTGGCGGAATTCTTCCAGCAACTCCTTCCTTTTTGAACCAGATGTATAGGGGATCAATGCGTCAATGCCATCGCGAATTCGACTAAGTTCCTCAACTTGCCAAGTCCATACATGCCTCAATAGATAAAGGCGCAGATTCTGAACCATATATTCACCAAGACAATCGTGTCCAGATATGTGGCCCCGGAAGTCACGGAACAAGTGTTGATCATATTCCTGATCACAAGGGTCTATGAACCCTTCATTACCATTGTGAGAGGGAAAGATTTTATCTCCCAGCCATTTGTTGGACTTTGCCCCGTTACAATACGGGCAACTGTAAACCAGATTTTGGTAACTGTTCTTCCATTCTGGAAACTTGGATTTTGGTGCAAAGTGATCAATATGATAACCACGCATTCCTCCGCAAAACTTATCATGGTCATCGCAATAGCCGCATTTGCTATTGAAGTCTTTCCTGAGTTGCGATTTATAACTTTGATAACGGCGTTGTTCTTGGACATTTTGGGAGCGGACTGGTTGTTGAAGTCGGAAACTATGATTATTTGTTTTGTTCACTGTCTCCAATCTCCTGCTTAATATTAGCTATCAGATCCTTGACAGAACTGATCAAGATGGGAAATTCCTCTATAGCAGCCTTTTTTTGTTGTGTCGTAATTTTGGATTCGGCCCCAAGCATTTTTTCAACTCTGTCGTCAAGTTCAATTAATTTATCGACTTCTTGGGCGGTAAGTTGTTCTTTTTTGTTCACTAGATTAATGATCTCTACTTCCATATCGTTAACCAACTTCTCATACTCCTTGATCTTGTAGTCTACTCTTTGGAAAAACGAAAGTGTTGGCTGGGAATTTGGTTCATTTCCAAGAACATAATTTTTTGAAAAAATCAGGTTAACATCGTAGTTGACTTTAGCTGCTTGTTCTGAAAATGAGGTGACAACAAAACAGGGGAAATCAATAAATTGATTCTGAAATTTCTTGATTAGTTCGACGCCATTGAATTGAATATCAGGATCAAATTCATTTAGAAGATGATCGGCGATCAATGCCTTGGGTTTAAATTCAAGAATTACTTCAATCATTTGATCTATGTCACTCTTTGGGCCTATTGCCTCCCCATCATTTTGAGAAAAAACGGAAGAAGTAAAGGCAGCTTGAAGAAATTGATCTCTCTGGTCCTTCTGTTCATCAATGTAGATAAATTTATGCATGGATAATTCCGCTAATTTGGCTTTATTGGTAATCTGATTTCAATTCGAAAGCCATAATTTTCACCGGAAGGATACGCCACAGTATCTCCGTGATAACTGTTAACAACTGAGTCTAAAATCCAAAGTCCTAAACCGGAACCGATTGGGTTACCAGTAATATCAGTCTTGGTGGTAAATGAGAATTCAAAAATTTCATTTGGATTCTTTATTGACTCGTGCAACCCTGGCCCATTGTCTCTGTAGTCAATTAATGTTTCATTATTCTCGGTTTCCGAGACATCAATACAAATCGTTCTGGAGCCATGAGAGCTTTGCAACAACATGGCCTCTACAGAATTTAGTATGAGATTGTTGAATATGCTGTCAAGATCAATTTCAAAAGCCATAATCTGGGGATTTGTACCATTAAACTTGATATCCAGTTCTACCTGCCTAGGCTCAAGAAAGCCTTGCCAGTTCTTTTTGACTCCTAGTAAATATTTACATAAATAAATCCATTTCCTTCGTCGTCTGTAAGATTTGACCGAAGACATTGCAAACGTAAACCAATGTTCAATTTTTTTGTCATTCTGCTTCCATTGCTCCAAAATTTTGAATGGATTAAATGCGTCTTTGGTGTTGATTTCATTAGGGCAAAGGAACTGAGTCAAAATTTTTTCGAGCCGTGATGCGCGAGCCCCCATCGTTGTTCTCAATTGTGCCATCTCGTGGGAAAACGATACTAAGACGGTCCCAAGTGTAGCCAACGACCTAAGCATGGCTTGTTCATCTTGCAATTCTCCAATTTCTTCCTGTAGGGCCTGAAATCCCAATGCAAGAGTTTGAGCTTCTTCAGATGGTAAATCTTTTAAATGCTCTCCCAATACTTTGGAGGCAATTGTATGGCTTTGCTTTTTCGTCTGTTCTTTTTTGTGCTCCTTGTCATATAACTTCTTTAGATTGTGAAAAATATGGCTCCGATCATCTTCAAACTCTTTAATGATTCGAAGCACCAAAGTTTTGAAGTGACGAAAAGTTATATTTTCAATTATTCCCTCACGATTTGCTTGATCTTGAAGTCCTGGATTGTGCTGTCTTGAAATCCGAATTGTACCGACTAAATTTTGCGGAGTCACCATCCAACCCTTTCGGGAAGGAGCAGCTGGATTTTCAGCAACCCGTTGTCCAAGCGTGAGCCAATCAAATGACTTCCCTCCAATCTCACCGTAAGGACGAACAAAAAAATTATCTCTATATGCCTTGATACCCCCGAACTCTTCCAGCCATTTTTTTCTTGGCGCTGGGTCGAAATTTCTGTACGGATAAATTTTTATGTCACGTTTGCCTGGACGTGCTTTCTTGAAATACATCAAACTGATACTGAAGGGACCAATACCTCTAAGTCCAGCTATAAAGTCGTCTTTGCCACCCGGGAATAGATCATTAAACGACTTGGTATATTTGATTTCTTTATTTTCAAAAGATCTCTCATCAAATGGGAAGGTCGACATGTCATTGAATTCGAATAGAGTCTTTGGCAATCTTCTGTGGTCCAGCTCATTTCTATTGATAATGAACTCAACGTTCCCGGATTCCTGAACAGCTACATCAATTCTGTAGTCATAATCGTTCTCTACGCTTGACGATACGGAACCTTGGATACCTTCGTTCCGGGTATCGTGAAAATACAAAACAAATTCTTTTTGTCCAAGCGGCGGAACTAATGTTCCAAGATAATTATCAAGATGCTTAATGTCCGATTTAGGCCAGTCGTCTCGCAAACAACCAATATGAATCAGCGTGCCGGAGGTCCAATTTTGGCTATCCGGAAATTCAGAATTTATTGTTGTCATTGCTTCATTGAATCGTTGACACTCCAACACTTCAGAAACCGGTTTATCCGTCTCCGTGATTTTGGCTTTGATATCTTCAAGCACTTTGTCTTCTTTGTCGAACGAACTCCAATCTACATTCCAGATGATTGATGTTGATTCCTTTGAGGAATGCTTGACTGTTGAACGGAGCTGACAAGTGCTACCCAATCGATCTAACGCGAAACGACCTATACCTTTCGAGCCAGTCCTTACCCTTCCAGATTGCGATAGCGTGTTGGTTTCCTTGAAATTAGTTCCGATTACCATCCAGTGATCTTCGATCGTTTCTGCATCCATGCCATCGCCGTCATCTGCAATCCAAATATCAGTCATTTGTGCAGTGATATCGTTCACAGAGTTTTCTTCTTCGTCGCTTAATTGGTCACGAAGACGGTAGCTAGCTCCATTTGAGTAATAAAATTTCTCAATACCGAAATCTCGATGAGAAAACCATTGAAATTCCGAGTAGGTTATCTCGAGAGGAGCTTCGGTATACTTCTGATCGAAAAACACAAGACACACCTTGGCATCTGCATCATAGGCATTCTTTACCAATTCAGCAATTGCGCCTTCTGAATTTGCAATACTCTCCCGTCCGATAAGCCTAGCAGCCTTTGCAGACACCTTGAATGAAATTTCTCTCATCTTGATTGGGCGTTTGACAGTACGTAATGGAAATGTCGCAAAAGCATTGTCTTAATTTTCAGCATCCTATAGATGGTAGCTCTTGCAACAGTAGATTTTTCCGAAAGATCACCAAGAAAATAATCTTCGGTCGAATGGATCCAGTTCAATTCTCCTTGCTGTTTTTCTGAAAGCTCAGGAGGTTTGTCTCGGCGTTGTACTATTGTTCGTGTAATCACCAAATCTCCACTGACGCACATATACATTAGATTGAATTGTCATTCTACTAAATTCAGTGGAATTCGATGCAATTGAGAAAGCGGTCAAGAACACAGTCATAATCTTTGACACCACTATTACCGGTAGTGGCTTCAATTTAGGGCTGGTCGGAACTCGTACTTGGTCATTTTACAATTGTGGCGAGTGCGAATGTGCAAGTGCCGTGGACGATTGCAGTGCGCCTTGCATTAGATGAGAAAATACAACTTCGGTTTTTTCCTCAATCTCGTGGAACTCGAAGCATTCCGGCAGACCGCTTTCCTCGTTATACAAGTAATTATGAATGCAGGTTTTCATGGCGTCACGAGTTGCTTGCTTTGCGTAAAAGTCCTGAACACGTGAAACTTCTGCGGAAAGGACTTGATGGAGTCCCGTTGCTACTTTTTTCAACTTTTTTATGTCCTTGGCGGTTAGATCAGGCTTGATTAGAAGATCGTACAGGGCTAGTGTTTCATCGTCGTTCAAACCTTCTCGAACGGACCGTTGTTTCTCGACGCTTAAATCCTCAACCAAATTCAGCAGAGCATCAAATGTTTGTTCGATAGTCAATCTGTTCTTCTCGTCATTGTATTCAGCAACAATATTTTCATAATGCTGCTGGAAGTTTGTACGAGTTGGGTTAGCTTGCAACAGCGCTTTGAGGCTACGCTCAATGACCTCCTTTAGACTTTGAACCGTTGTATTTTTCTGTGACACATGAGCAAACTCTATCCGCAGTCGTTTGAAATCAATCTGGCTGATGTCAAAGAGTTTCCCATCTTCACCATCGCTTCTGGATACCTCTACTGCATCGCCTACGATAGCATGTAGTTCCTTGATAATGTCAGAAATGTCAGCCTTCTTCACATCCTCTTCCAAGCTCTTGTAGATGACGTTTATGACGTCTCGGTCGGACCGGTAATTGTTTACTTGCCGGAGGTTCAAGCAAGCTTTAAACTTTTTGAACACCTCGCGGCACATAATCTGAAATCGCTTCCGACTTTCGTCGTTCTCATTGACCACTTCTTTGGCATCGATAATTGCTTTGTTCCGCTCAAATCCAGCTTTGGCTAGAATATCAGAAAGGGCAAATCCTCGTGCGTCCAAGAATGATTTGACAGCTTCGATAGCTTCTTCAAGATCGTTGAGAAGCTCAGTGTCGGGCCTGACCGGTTCAGTTTCAGGTTGTGGGTCCTCCTCGCTGTCGGCGCCGGTGTGACCGGCGAATGTTGCAAGTGCCTTTCGTAGACTCTTCAGAATACCGCAATAGTCGACAATCAACCCGTTGTTCTTACCCTCATGGACACGGTTGGCCCTCGCAATTGCCTGCATAAGTGTGTGTGCCTGGAGCGGCTTATCTAGATACAGTGTGGACATACTCGGTACATCAAAACCTGTCAGCCACATGGCACATATAATCGCCACACGAAACGGATGCTCCTCCTTCTTGAATGCTGACTCGACATCAAGGCACTTGCCATCTTCTGATTCAAAGCCGTCTTTAATCAGCTTTCGATGAGGCTTGATATCCACATCCCAATTGGCAAACTTGGCGACTTCGCCCTGCTCTTCACTAATCACAACAGCCATCAGAGTCTCACGCATCCACTCCAACTGGCGTTCCCTGTCAACCTTTTCCTGTTCATCGCAATGCGCCAATTCAACTTCAAGAGCGATGATTTGTTGCTTCCAATGGTCCTTAAGCAGTCCATGCATCGTCACGGCAGTGATTTTGTCAATGCAAACCAGCATCGCTTTTCCTGTTTCCCACTGGGTCGAATAATGAATAACGAAGTCTTGAGCGATTTTATCTAAACGATCTGGATTGGTAATCACGTGGTAGTCACGCTTGAGTTCTTTCTCCAACCTCTCAGATACATCCTGATCTTCAATCTCCAACTCTTCGAGTTTTACCGCGATCTTTTCATTCAGGTCATTTGTTACTACCTGTAAAGCTTCCCCGCGGGCATCATAGTAAAGAGGAACTGTGGTCCCATCCTCAACCGCCCGCTGGAAATCGTATTTCGAGACATACTCCCCGAATACCTGCCGAGTTATCTCATCGTTCACGAAAAGCGGCGTGCCCGTAAACCCGATTCGGCTCGCGTTGGGCAATGCACTCTTCAGGTTCAAAGATAGCGTGCCGTACTGGGTCCGATGTGCCTCGTCCGTGATGATGATAATGTCTTTTCGATCCGAGTAGAATTCGTCTTCACCGAGCTTCTCGTTGAACTTCTGGATCAATGTGAATATGTAGGACTTGTGCTGAGCGAGCATATCCCGCAACCCGCGCCCTGAGTCAGCCCGGCATGGATCCTTGTCATTATCGACCAATCCACAACCCGCAAAGGTCTTGTACACCTGACCATCTAGGTCCGTCCGGTCAGTACAAATAACGAAAGTGTAGTTTGCTCCCATCTTTCGATGGATTTTCCGAGTGTAGAACACCATGGAGTAAGACTTTCCTGAACCTTGGGTATGCCAAAATACACCCAGCTTTCCGTTACGGAGCTCGCGCTCCTGCGTCGCTACAATAGCTTGGTTCACACCAAGGAACTGATGATTCCGAGCCACAATCTTGGTCAAGCCATGTGTGCTTTCATCGAACACGATGAAGTTCTCAAAGAGGTCCAAGAAGTTTTGTTTGTCACAAACACCCTTCAGCATGGTCTCCATATCGACGACACCGGGATCGCTTTCATGCAGTCGTTTCCAGTCGCTGAAATGTTCCCAACTGCTGGACAAGGATCCGATCTTTGCCTCCACTCCATTTCCCAGCACGATGAAAGCATTGTGGTGAAACAGATGCGGGATTGTGTCCTTGTAGTCAGCGAGGTTTTCGTCGTAGGCGCGGCGGATGTCTTTGTGCAACGCTTTACACTCTACAAAGAGCAGCGGTAGCCCGTTGACGAACCCCATGATGTCGGCTCTACGACGATAGAGGTGGCCCTTAATCCACATCTCCCGCACACAGAGAAAGTGATTGTTGTCAGGGGTGTCAAAGTCGATCACCCGCAGTCGCTTTTTTACCAACTCGTTTTTGGAATCGCGGTATTGAACCTGAATTCCATTCTTGATCAACTCGTACTTCTCGCGGTTGATCTGGAGCGTTCCATGAGTTATTGGTACTTCGGTGATTTGCCGAAAGGCGTCTTGGTAGGCGGTATCGGGCAAATCGGGATTCAGCCGGACCAATGCTTCACTCAGGTAGCGTGTCAGAACGATATCCTTTTCAGATTTCCGGCCAAGGGTACCTTCGGGACCAAGTAATTCTTGCATGGCATAGATACTCTCGTCCCAATCGAGCTTTTGCTGAAGGTAATCCGCTGTGGTTTGCTGGACGAGTGTGTCTTCGTTCAGCTGCGGACTCATACCGTGATTTCCCTATTCATGAGTTTGGGGATTAGAATATCCCGAGCTTTGGTCAATTGTTTGATTTGCAGTTGGAGATTAGCCACCTGCAAAAAATTATGCTTGGCAAAGTTCGAGAATTCAGCGACTAGTCGAGCAGGGGGCACAATAACCTTAATCCTTTTCAGGTGTTTGGGATAGACGTGGGGCTGGGCTGCACCTTGCTGCATAGAGGTAATCTCGGTCTGACGGGACTTTAACGTTGCATACCAATACCAAACATCTGGGTTGTCTCTTACGCTCAGGTAAGAACAATCTGATGCCCAGATATCTTCCAGATAAATTGCGACGTAGCCCGCGTTTGCACCCGACGCACTCACAGTTATTACGGGTGCTTCGGTGTTCGAAGCACTATGGTAATAGGCTGGCTTCAGACCTCCGGCGACAACTGGAATGTCACCTTCTTCTGCCGTGTCCTTGGTGATGTATCGTCCTTTATTAATTACTGCCAAATCTCCAAGTGCGTTTAGTTTCCACCCATCCGGCACGCCATCAACGATGGGGACATTATTGTGGTTGGGGTAGCGGAAGCGAACAAACCATTCCTTATAAAGTTGCTGTGTAGCGTCCTCTAGCAGAGCAATACGCCGTCGGTTGTTTTCGATCAGTTTGTCATAGGTGGAGAGAATTGTCGCGATCCTCTTTTGGGTCTTCAATGGTGGAAGTGGAATTTCAAAGCCTTCAATCATACCTTTTGTTAAGGCCTTTCGAGTTCCACCTGATCCAGACCACGACAGCATCGTAGCCTGCATGCGGGGCGACACAAGGTAATGAGCGAGATAAGATGAATCGAGTCGATCCTTATCCGTCCTAATGATCGCCACGTGCTGATTGACTCTTGCGGGTAATACATCCGTAGGCACCCGGCAGCTTCGAGCAACAGAGTCACCTGTAATGTTCAGCAGAACATCATTCTCTTCGACGGTCACACCCTTCATCTTCTCTGCGATAGAGTGAGAGATGTATGCGAGGCCGGAAGTTGTAAACATGGAGTTGTGTACGTTTTGACTTCGGATCAACGCTGTCCCATTGTCAACGTAGACGGATGCTCCCCCGCGAGGGGTAACACCACTACCGATCTTCACGCAAATCTTCCCAAGTGCAACTTGTTTTATCGTCTCTAGACTCACACTCCCAACCCCTCAAATGTCTTCTGAATGTGGGCGGCCAAGTCAGCAGCTTCTTCATTTAGACTTGTCAGTTCCAAGTGGATGTCCCTTAGAGTCTCTTCGAAATTAGAATCCTGGTCTTCTTCGGGAACCACTCCTACATAACGACCGGGTGTCAAACTCCAGTCGTTTACTTCCAAGTCAGCATGGCTCACCAGTTTGACCAATCCTTCAATGTCACGAAGCTTGGCTTCGGGGAATCGCTCTTGTAGCCAGCGAGCATGATTGTGGAAATATCGTACTTGTCGCAGTGCCTCAATGGCCGCCTTCCGTGCCTCGTTAGCATCTTTGGTCAGGCGATTCAGCCCCCGCCCTCGTACTTTCGAACTTTTAGCCTGCTGCTCAAGCAGCTTAAACACCTGGTCTATTTGCTTGGTCAGGTCACGGCTAGTTTCCGCTATCGGAACCAACTCCTCGGCACCAATTTGCAACCCGGTATTGTCTCGTGCAGTATTGGTCCATGATTCCACCTGCACTGCCAATGTGGCAAAAAACTCTGCGACATTTAACTTCAGTACATCATGAGCCTGCTTTTGCTCATTGCCAAAGTCCGCAATTATCTCAGCCAGTGTGTCATAGGCACCAAAAAAGTCAGACATAGGATCAAAGACCTTTTTGGCGGCATCTACGGTGGATTGAAGGTAGCACTCCACTAGCTTCAGAAATCGATCCCTCTGCCCTCTATAGAGCCAGAAGATAGCCGTTAGGTTCTGAGTCTGTTCGAGTGAGAAATCATAAATCTTCCGTGTGACTTTTCGGTACGTGTTTCGGGCATCCACCATGAGCACTTTGTCCTTGTGTTGCTCAGGCTTTTCTTTGTTGAAAAACCAAAGTTCACAGGGAACCGATCGAGTGTAGAAGAAATTACCCCTGATCGCAATCATCGCATCCACATGGCCTGTCTCGATAACATTGCGACGGATCTTAGCGTCCTCACCTCCTGCCGAGGACGCTTGAGACGACATTACAAACCCGGCTCGGCCCGCATCGTTTAGATACGAGTAGAAGAACGATATCCAAACATAGTTTCCGTTGGACACCTGTCCCTTCTTGTTCACACTCGGAAGATCAAAAGGCAGACGCGAGTCGTTCTTGATTTTGGATGCATCAATCTCATCTACATTGAACGGCGGGTTAGCCATTACAAAATCACACTTACTTACCAGTTCGTGCGGATCATCGTAGTAGCTAATGGCCTTGACTATATTACCTTCGAGCCCATGAACCGCAAGATTCATTTTTGCCAGCCGAATGGTCGTCTGATTTTTCTCCATCCCGTAGAAAGTTACGACCTCTTGGGGGTTCTGGTGTACTCTTTCGATGAAGTGAGCAGACTGCACGAACATACCGCCCGACCCACAGGCTGGATCGATTACCTTGCCGTGATGTGGCTCGATGACGTTAACGATCATCTGAACTAAGGAGACTGGCGTAAAGAATTCACCTCCGTCATGTGCTTTCTGATCCGCAAATCCAGTCAAGAAGTATTCGTAAATGCGGCCAAACACATCGCCGGTTACAGTCCTCAATGCTGGATCGTTAAACGTTCTAAGCAGGGTACTCAATACGTCGTTGTCGAGTTCCTGATACTCACCTTTTGGTAGAACGCCGTTGAGGCTCTCATAATCTTCCTCGATGACCTCCATGGCATGCATGATCGCCTCTGCCCGATCATCCGCATCGGAGAGGTTCACTAGGTAGTCATACTGGGCTTCTTTACGCAGGTAGATCGCTCCACGTCCCGAAAAATCTTCTTTAGTAGGAGGACGGGTTTTGCCACCCCTTCTGGGAAGCGTAGCCTCGATTTGGGGTTTGATTTGCAGGTAGCGACTATAGGCATGACGCAAAAAAATCAGCCCCATGACTGGTAAGAAGTATTCGTTGGACGAGAAGTTACTGTTCGCACGCAAGTTGTCGGCGCTGCTCCAAAGGCGTTTCTCAATTCCTTCGATATCAACCATTTGGGACATGTTATCTTTTACTTCGTTCCTTGCCTTAGTTATTCTATATCGGTGTTACTTCCGGTTCGTAAGTACTCAAAATTTACGACGTAAAGTTCTCAAATCTGAGTTGCGATGCGATTGGTTGTAATTATAAATGGAAGCCTCCTTGATGGATTTTTTCGGTCGAAAGCACTTTCTTCGCGTTGCGATTAGTTTTATCAACCTTGTTTGGATAATTAGTGGAACTGGACTGGAATTTGCTCGAAGTTGTAAATCCCCATAAAATATTGTTATCTTCCTTCTACTCATTACATTTTCCTCACATTTCCATGGAGGATGTATCCACCATGGAAACGCAAATCGACTGATATTGAAGCTAGTGATAAATTTGAAAACAGGCACGAATGGGTGAAATATTCAATTCACGAAATCGAGACCCGGTACTACGAACTGCTAGCCAGGACGAGGAGGTACGCCTACTTCGGACGGTGGCAGCGAGTTTCACTGCGGTACCACAACGAATCTAAGACCCTTGAAGGGCTACAGATCGAGGTAGAGTGTCACTTGCACTGAGTGATTCCGGTAGTCGACTGAGGCTTCGTTGATCGGGTCCAGAACTACTCTACGATTACCGTCCTTACGGCCTCGCACGATGCCAATGTCGTCCGTATCGGTCCGAATCTCTCCAGTATCGTTATACCACCAACCCAATTCGAAGTTCCTAATGCCGCTAATCGGTATCGTAACCCCCAGCCGTCAGTATCTCGGTAATTCTATCCACGTTCTCTGGAGAAGACAGTGAAGGGCGTTTCGACGAGCAGACAACAGTTCCAGGTAGGTGCGCGAATTGCCAAGCTCGGTAAAGCGTTGAATGTAACTGTTCAAGCAGTAGCTAGTGATCCCCACCCTAGTACCTAAATTGGACTGCACCCGGTGGCCCGTACCCAATTCGAGTCCCATCTCGAAAAGTGATAGAAACCGGCCGGAGAAATCGCAAGGTACCTAGGCTTGCCTTGTAAGTCTCCAACCCCGCGTGGCGGGGACGCCATCACCGAAGAAACAGGTTGGGCAAAATACTCCGGTCTGAGATTCAGATCAAGGGTATTCTAACAGCGCTGCGCCGAAGTCAAGACCGTGTAACCTATGGGGACATTGATCCCGAATGTAAGTCTGGTCCGCTTCGCTTTCGTCGCTTATCACTGGCGGCACCATTGGGTGACCCCGTTAGAAAGATTGAACGGCAAGTCGAGCGAAGCCTTCGGCGCAGTCTTTGCATCAACGTTGACTCTGGAGATTGTAGCATGAACAGTCAATCAAGAAAGTTATTGCCGGTGGTTTATCCGAACAGTGCCGGCATTGACATTGCCAAAGACATCCATGCGGTGGCGCTGCCGGCGGATGAAGCCGGTGAGCAGCCGGTGCGGATGTTTGGCGGATTTACCCGGGATTTGGAGGAGATGGCGGCATGGTTGAAGGAACATTCGATTGAGCAGGTGGCATTGGAAGCGACCGGGGTGTATTGGATTCCGGTATACGAGCTGTTGGATGCACGGGGGTTTGAAGTGTGGCTGGTGAATCCGACCGGGCTGCAGCGGCCGGACCGTCGCAAGTCTGATGTGTTGGACTGTCAGTGGATTCAGCAGTTGATGAGTTTGGGCATGCTGAAGCGTTCGCACCGTCCGGCGGATGAGATTTGTGAGCTGCGAAGCTACGTGCGCAACCGTCGTCGGGCGATTTCAGACCGGGCGCGTTGTGTGCAGCACATGCAAAAGGCGATGCAGCAGATGAATCTGAAGCTGGATTCGGTGGTCAGCGACATTGCCGGGCAGACAGGGATGGCGATCATTGAGGCGATTGTCGCCGGTGAGCGGGATGGTGAGAGGCTGGCGCGGTTTCGTCACGGTCGGATCAAGGCGAGCGGGGAGACGATTGCTGCGGCACTTGAGGGCAACTGGCGCGAAGAGCATCTGTTCACCCTGGCGCAGGCGCTGGAGAGTTACCGTCATTACGATGGGCAGATTCGGCGCCTGGAGGAGCGCATTGCACAGGTGGCCGACCGGTTGGCGGCTGACGGAAGTGATGATGAAAACGACTGCGGCGATGGGGGCGTTCAGTCGCAGGCGGTCCAGCCGGCTGGTTCAAAGCGGTGGCAGGTGAAGATGCGTGATTTGATGAAACAGATGTATGGTGTGGACCTGATGGAGATTCCATCGGTTGGATTTGAGACGGTGCTGACGCTGCTGTCGGAAGTGGGGACGGATCTGTCGGGTTTTCCAAGTTCCCGCCATTTTGGCCAGTGACTGGGTCTGGCGCCGGGGACGAACATCAGCGGCGGCAAGCGGCTCGGTGGCGCCAAAGGGCGCGGCTGCCAGGTTTCCGGGCAGGCATTGCGCCTGTCGGCCATGACGCTGCGGCGCAGTCGCAGCAGACTCGGAGACGTACACCGGCGTCGTTGTGCACGGATGGATCCACCGCGGGCAATTAAAGCGACCGCTTACCAGTTGGCGCGGATGATTTACGCAATGGTCACCGGCCAACAGCAGTACGACAAACGCCTGCTGATCAAATCAGAGGAAAACCGTCAGTTGATTAAGATTCAACGAGTCATCCGACAGGCAGAGCAGTTTGGGTTGCGCTTTGTTGAAGATGACATCGATGATGTTCCACTAAAACAGGCAGTTGCATGATGATTGTTGAGGTTTCGGGTGGTGAGTCGAAGTTTTGTTTCTAGAAAGGATAAACTTAAAATTTACACTACCTACTTTGAATGACTTGTTTAACCAATCAGGAATTTTGTGTATCTCTGCTATCAAATTCATTGGTGATTCCTTGCGCTCTGGTAAAACTGATTCCAACTCGATAGGTCCAAGTACATTGCGCAGTACCATGGTCGATCGCTCAGTTCTCCGTTCGAGAAGTCTTTAAATTTGGTTTTGTCTTTCCTCAATCCACTCATCCGTTGGTTTTGGGTGACCTTTAAATTCGTGCATTTTCATGAAGTTGATGCTGAAAGTTTCGCAGTAGTAGACTCCATCGGAGCCAATATCTGCTGCAAAGAACATCGCAAAAAGGCTTAAACGAAAACACCTCACATCTAGAGGGAATTTTTAGATCGGTAACCCCTTGAATAGACGCGCGATTCAGCGGGTCTGAATTTTCGTTTACCCCACAAAAACCGCCAATCAGGCGCCATTTGCGGCCTGTCAGGGCAAAATCCCGAATTTCCACCCCAACCGTTCAGCGCGCCGCTGAGCCCTCTGCGGGCACCTGGCCGAATCCAACGAAAATCATCTAATGATTTGTTTTAATTGACAAATAATGCCATGAGCGAATCCCAATCGTGTATAATTGACTCCATAAAAGAAACAAAAACCAACCCACGGGAGATTCACGCATGGCACTCATCAATTATGACCTTTTCGCGTCTGACTCTGCAGACAATTGTGAGCTGAAAAACCTGACCGCACTGCTCGAACAGCTCGACTTCTCAGAGCTCATCAATGAGATTCTCATCCGCCGCAAAGGCAGAGGCCGGCGGGACTGGCCCATCGAAGCGATGCTCAATGCCGTGTTCGCGATCGACATTCTGCAGCACCGCAGCGTGTCCGGATTCGTCCGGGAGCTGAAACGCAACCCCGCGCTGATGCATGTGCTGGGCTTTCCGATGCGGCGTGGGTTTCACACCGACCCGGCCTTTGGCGGTTATGCGGTGCCGAGTGATTCGGCCTTTTGCCGGTTCATCCGACTGCTGACCGAGATTGAACGCGGTACCGGTGCACTGATGCGGGTGTTTGAGGCGCAGGTCGATGAGATCGCGGCACTGCTGCCGGACTTTGGAAAAAGTGTCGGCTACGACGGCAAAGCCGTCGAATCGCATTCGACCGGCCGGCCGCTCAAGCATAAGGCAATCGACAAAACCACCGGCCGGCATCCCACCTCGGATCCGGATGCCAGCTGGGGCGTGCATGAGCAGTACGGGACTGATCAGAACGGCCGGGAAGTCAGGAAAACCAAGAAATGGTTTGGTTACACGCTGCACACGCACGGGGACGTGACTTACGAGCTGCCGATTCGGTTTCGGCTGGAAACGGCCCGCGAGTCCGAATACCGTCACTGTGAGGGGTTGATTGAAGAGCATGAGAAGCTGTGGTTCTTTGACCGGTGCAGGAGTTTCGTGGCCGACCGGGGGCTTGACAGCAACCAGATCAGAAAGCGCCTGTTTAAGAACGATATCCTGCCGGTGATTGACACCCGCCGGATGTGGCAGGACGTCAATCTGCATCCGCAGCAGCTGAAGGTGCCGACCCGGCCGCTGGATGAGTCGAAGGTGGATACGATTCTTCGCACGGAGAACGGCAGTCTGTACTGTCAGTGTCCTCAGAGCCGGGAACTTCGACGGATGCACTATCAGGGACGGGAGCAGAAGCGCGGTACGCTCAAGTGGGCCTGTCCGGCGGCCAGTTATGATTTCACCTGTAAAGGCCAGGTGCGTAATAAACACTTATCCGAACGCGTAGTAAACACTTATCCGAACGCGGAATAAACCTAATCCGAACACGGAATAAACACTTATCCGAACGCGGAATAAACCTAATCCGAACGCGCAGTACGGCTGATCTGCAGGATGCTGGAGGTCGGTTTTTCGGCGGCGGTTTCTGTCAGTGCAATTTGACTATTGCAGGCGTTTTTCGTATCAATCGCAGTTTTAAGTGGCGATTGAAGTCAGGGAGGCGTCAGATGACGAGAAGGAGAATTCCGATGAGAAAACATAAACAGATACTCAGGCTGCATCACGAAAACGGCTGGCCGATGCGGCGCATTGCCGAGGTGCTTGATGCGGGTACCGCGACGGTTCACAACGTGCTGGCCCAGGCCCGGCGGGCCGGTGTGAGCTGGCCGCAGGCCGAGGGCATGGATG
Source organism: Arenicellales bacterium (assembly GCA_965220665.1). Classification (GTDB taxonomy): domain Bacteria; phylum Pseudomonadota; class Gammaproteobacteria; order Arenicellales; family JAJDZL01; genus JAJDZL01. Next base: position 166,023 of record CBDCQQ010000005.1, on the reverse strand, counting down.
AGGCTGAGCTGATGCGGATTTTATATCCGAGGTCCGGGTGCGCCGGGCGCGCCGATGAGGTGGATTATGCCTGGGTGCGCGGTCAGCTGGGTCTGAAGTCGGTGACGTTGAAGCTTTTGTGGCAGGAGCTTTGCGAACGGCAGGGCTACGCCCACAGCTACGCCTGGTTCTGCCGCTGCTACAATGCATGGGCGAAAGAGGGGCGGCGCTCGATGCGCATGGATCATGTGCCGGGCGACATGGCCTATGTGGATTACTCGGGCCTGACTGCTGCGGTTGGCGTGCGCAGGGCGCAGATTTTCGTCGGTGCGCTGGGGGTGTCGCATTACACCTATGCGCGTGCGGCGTGGACGCAGGGTCTTGAGGACTGGCTTGCGTGCAACACGCAGATGCTGGAATATTTTGGCGGGGCGCCGAACCTGATCGTGCCGGACAACCTGAAAAGTGCGGTCAGCAAAGCCTGCCGTTACGATCCGGATGCCAACGGCGTCTACCAGCAGTGGGCGGCACACTACGATGTGGCGGTGATGCCGGCGCGGCCGTATCGTCCAAAGGACAAGGCGATTGTGGAAAATGCGGTGCAGCAGGTTCAGCGGTGGGTTCTGGCGCCGCTTCGCAATCAGCGCTTCGAGAGACTTTCGCAGCTGAACCAGGCGGTCCGCGGCCGGATCGAGCAGCTCAACGAGCGGCCGTTTTCGGATCGTCCGGGCAGCCGCCGGGAGATCTTCGAGTCGGTTGACCGGCCGGCTCTGCGGCCGCTGCCGCTGGCACCGTTTCATGCACTTGACATCAGAACCGCAAAAGTCGGTTGCGACTATCACGTCCAGTATGCCCGGCACTGGTATTCGGTGCCCCACGAGCTGGTCGGCAAAGCGGTTGAGATCCGCGCCGATGCCGATGTGGTGACGGTGTTTTTCAAGGGCCGGCAGGTGTGCATGCATGTCAGACAGCCGCAGCATGGGCACTCGACTGTGGATTCGCACATGCCCAGGGCGCATGAGTTCATGCACAAATGGACGGCCGAGCGCATCGAGGGCTGGGCCGCCGAGGTGGGCGAGGACTGCCGCGCGTTCGTGCAGGCAAGAATCAGCGAGGCGCGGCATGTCCAGCAGGTCAGCCGCAAGGCGCTGGGGCTGCTGTCGCTGAGCCGCGAATACGACAATGTGCGCCTCAATGCGGCCTGCCGCATCGCCAACCAGCAGGGACTGAGCCGTCTCGCACAGATTCGGGAGATTCTGACAAATGGCGCCGACCTGCGATGCCAGTCCGCCGAGCTGGATCTGCAGCTGCCGCAGGATCACGAAAACCTGCGCGGCGCAGACCAGTTCAAGTGAGGGGTGCATGATGAACAGACAGGTACTGACCAATCTGAGGAAGCTGTCGCTGGGATCGATGTCGCAGGCGCTGGAACACCAGCTTGAGCAGCCCGGCACTTATGAGGATCTCGGGTTCACTGAACGGCTGGGTCTGCTGGTCGATCACGAACTGCAGTGCCGACATCAGCGCCGCCTGCAGCGGCTGATCAAAGGCGCCGGTTTCCGCCTCGCCGCAAGCCTCGACGACATTGACTACCGCGCGTCGCGCGGCCTCAGCCGCCAGCAGATCGCCGAGCTGGGCCATTGCGGCTGGATCGAAAAAGCCCAGAACCTGCTGATCACCGGACCGTGCGGTTCGGGAAAATCGCATGTGGCCTGCGCACTCGGACGCTCGGCGTGCCTGCTCAATCACGACGTGCGCTACCTGCGTCTGCCGTCGCTGCTGTCGCAGTTCGACCAGGCCAGAGCCACCGGTTCGTATCATCAGTTCATCCAGCGCCTCGGCCAGGTGTCGCTGGTGATCATCGACGACTGGGGCCTGCAGCCGCTGACGGCGGCCGACCGGCGCGACCTGATGGAACTGATGGATGTGCGCTACGGACGCCGCTCGGTCGCCATGGTCAGCCAGCTGCCGGTCGACAGCTGGCATTCAGCCATCGGCGACCCGACGCTGGCCGATGCCATCTTGGACCGGCTGATTCACAATGCCCACCGCATTGCGCTGCAGGGCGAGTCGATGAGAAAACGAAACGCACTGGAACCGGCGGCGACGCATGAGCCAGGCCCCGCATAATAAGTCCATTACCAACCCTGTGAAAAATTCCCTACGGCAAGTTCAAGCGTGCAGGCACGCTTGCCTACGGGTTTTTTAACAGGGTTGCCAACCGACTTATTTACGCTCCTTGGCATATTGAACGCTGATTCTGACTTGACATCGGGAGGTGTTTCATCGTTAAATAAGAGACTGAAAAAGACACTGAGAAAGACACTGCCGGTTCCGAAAACAGGTGCCGCGTTCAGATAACTGTTTATTCCATGTTCGGATAACTTTATTCGGCGTTCGGATTAAGTAGAATACGCAGGCCAGGCGGCCTGTTACCGCATGGGTCAGGTGAAACCGGGGTCGAAGAGCCGGGTGGTGCGGGTGAAGATGGACCCGGATCATCTTCGCAATTACGGCCCTTTGCCGCCGAATTCATACAAGTGGCGGCGGCATTACGATCAGAGGTCGGCGATGGAGCGGATTTATTCAAGAGTCGATCAGGCGCATCTGGCGCACGATCATTTCCTGCGCGGCAAAGCGCGCCTGACGCTGAAGTTCACCGTTGGCTATGCGGTGATGCTGGCGCGGGCGTGTGTGGCGGTCAAGGCCGGACAGCCGGAAAAGATGCGCAGCTGGGCGTCCTCGCTGGCGGCCTGACTGGCGCCCCGGTTCCCGGGGCTCGGAAAATCCAAACCGAACACGATGCTGCGGGTGCGGCAGATTCGGCGCGGCTGCAATTCGCCCGCGTCGCCGGCAATGGCGGTTTTCGCGGCACTGGGCGCCTTGATGACTCGGAAATCAGCGGCGGGCGGGATTTTGTTTCGCGAAATTGACCGAATTTTTCTCCGTGACAGAATTTTCTGACCCTAAAATTGTTGCTAACGCAAAACCCTCATCTAAAGAAAACCTTGTAATTATGACATATTATATCATAATTACAAGGATGTATGTTGTCCAACGAGAAATGAGTCTGAAGCAGGATTCCGTTTCCAACGAGAAATGAGTCTGAAAAACCGAGGTGATCGGGTTCATCATAGGCGGATGAAGACGATCATGAAACTGGAAGAAATCAGGACTCTGGAAGACGTGCAGGCGTTTTTGGAAGGTACTCAGGCAGTGGTGTTTGAGGTGATCGACAGCAAAGCGGCTCGCTATCGATGGATTGAGCGTGTTTTGATTCGTTTCAATTATTCGAAGCTGTCGAAGAAGCAGCGCGGTCTGGTGATTCGTTTGCTGATGAAGGTCAGCGGCTATTCGCGCCAGCAGGTTGCCCGATTGGTCAAGTGCTATCGAACCAAGGGTCGGGTCAGTTGTGGCCGTGTCGGCGGCGTTCGATTTGCCCGCCGGTACACGGAGCAGGACATTGCGCTGTTGGTGGAAACGGACCGGCTGCATGATGTGCCCAATGGTCTGGCGGTGAAGAAAATATTTGAACGGGCCTGGGTCGAGTACGGCGATGAGCGCTTTCGGCGCCTGGCCACCATTTCGGTGTCGCACATTTACAATCTGAGAAAGTCTGCCAGCTACCAGCGTCAGCGCACCTGGCGTGCGAAGACGCAGTCTCGGCAGATTGACATTGGCACCCGGAAACGGCCGCAGCCGGATGGCAAGCCCGGCTATCTGCGCGTTGACACGGTCCACCAGGGCGATCAGGATGGTCGCAAGGGGCTTTATCACATCAACGCAGTTGATCAGGTCACGCAGTTCGAATGTGTTGTTTCAGTTGAGAAAATCACTGAACGGCATCTGATACCGGCACTGCAGATGCTGATTGACGGCTTTCCGTTTGAGATCCTTGGATTCCATACCGACAATGGCAGTGAATACATCAACTACAAAGTGGCAGAGCTTTTGAACAAACTGCACATTGAGTTCACCAAGTCGCGCACCCGGCACAGCAATGACAATGCGCTGGTCGAGTGCAAGAATGGGCACGTGATTCGAAAACTGCTCGGTCATGCGCATATCCCACAGGATTGTGCCGGTGCGGTGAACGAATTCAATCGCAGCTGTCTGTTTGTCTATGTCAACTATCATCGGCCGTGTCTGTTTGCCAAACGAGAGGTTGACGAACGCGGCCGGCAGAAGAAACTTTATCCGTATGAACGGGTGCAGACGCCGTATGAGAAACTCAAGTCGTTGCCGGAGGCATGGCAGTATCTGAAACCGGGGGTGAGTTTCGAACAACTTGATGCGCTGGCTGCGAGGATGAGTGATAATGAAGCGGCACAGTGGCTGCAGGATGAGCGGACGAAATTATTCAGTGAGGTTGCCCGGCAGCAACGCCTGCAGGGTTGAGATGGGATGGCAGAGAAAAACTCAATTTTGGCAAGATTTATTTCCGCTCCGTGGTTAATTTCAGACTCATTTTGCAATTGGAAAACACTGGATGATAAAGAGATACATATACAACGAAATACGAGAACGCTTAGCTCAATTTCCTGCTGTCGTATTGTTAGGGGCTCGGCAGGTTGGTAAAACAACTCTGGCGATACAAGTAGCCAAAGATCAGAAGAGCATATATCTGGACTTGGAAGACCCTAAAGACCGACGCAAACTTTCAGATCCCAATCAGTATCTAGAAGCGCATGTCGATAAACTCGTGATATTGGATGAAGTTCATCGAATTCCAGGCTTGTTTCAGTCCTTGCGTGGATCGATTGATAGGGGGCGGGAAAGAGGATTCAAGGCGGGTCGATTCTTGTTGCTGGGGTCTGCTTCACTGGCTCTCTTGAAACAAACCGGTGAGAGCCTAGCTGGTCGAGTGGCTTACGTCGAATTATCACCGTTTGGATTAATGGAGGTGGATTCCCGCGATATGGAAAAGCTATGGATTCTCGGAGGATTTCCGGACAGTTTTCTGGCACGATCAGAAAAGCAAAGTTTGCTATGGCGAAACAACTTCATTCGAACATACATGGAGCGAGATATTCCTGATCTGGGACCACGTATTCCGGCAGAAACACTATATCGTTTCTGGACAATGTTAGCCCACAATCAGGGTGGAATGCTCAATGCAGCGCAACTCGCTCGCAGTCTATCTGTGTCGGGCAAGACAATAGCGAGATATCTCGATCTAATGGTTGATTTGCTACTGATAAGGCGACTACCACCGTTACACGCGAATGTCCTGAAACGGTTGGTGAGAACTCCAAAATACTACGTACGTGATAGCGGAATTGTTCATGCGTTGCTCGATATTTCGAATAGAGATGCGCTGTTTCGACACCCGATACGGGGAGCCAGCTGGGAGGGATATGTTTTGGATAACATTCAGGCAGTAGTTTCGGAGAGGGTATTGCCAAGTTTTTACCGCACGTCAGCGGGTGCGGAAATTGATTTGATTTTGGAATTTCCCGGAATGATGGAAAAGTGGGCTATAGAAATAAAGTCGGGTTCTGCTCCTAGCCTGAGTCGTGGATTTTACAATGCAATTGAAGACATTGAGCCAGACCGCGCATATGTTGTTTATACGGGAGACGAAAACTACCCTATTTCAGATACGGTGACCGCGATGGGGTTGAGGAGTTTTCTAACGCTGCTTGCAAAGAAATGTCGAACATAGTGCATTGCAGGGCGTCTTGACATGGTCAATCGTTACCAGTAGATGGTTGTGCAGAATGCAACAATTCTCCATCTCCGTTTCCATTCAATGCGTTCCACAAAATTTTCCAATTGCACCTCATTTTCAATTCAACGAAAATGGTTAGTTTCTCAAACTGTCTGGTGATTTCTAAAGTTTTAAGGGGAAATGGCAGGAGTCAGAGCTGGATTGCAGGGAAAGGCTTAAATAACAACTTGTTGTTTTAATTGATATAAAATTATTTTACCCCAAATTCAAAGGGTTGCGCTTAAATAAGATTAGGCCCAAAAAGGTAGATAACTCGCAAACTTGCGGGAACTACCGTTACGATGATCAGGTTTAATCAAACCCTCTTCTATAGTTGTCGAAATCAGCTGAGAAACAATAGCACTCTTGCTGTCCGATAGTCCAAAACGCTTACGCAAGGACTGGTTTGTCATATGCTCCGACATAACCCACTTCAATGCGCAGTGTTGATAACACGCCCTAATCCGTTCACCTGAGGTCATTTGATTGAATTCCTTGTGACCAAAAATTGTGACCAGAGTGCGCTTGTATACAGTACGAAAATCTGGGGCTGGCAGTTGAAATGCTTCCACCTCGTGAATAACCCGGTCGATACCGCTACTTTTCTCCTCACATATCCCCATCTTTCGCATAATCCTGGCCATATCCTCATTTCGAGAGATGGAACCATCAATGAAACGTTCTATAGGAACAACAGGCTCTCCTGGATTTGAAATGTCTACTCGGTCTGAATAAATTTCAACCATCATCGATGTACCGCTAATTGTGAAATCCTGATGGATGAGTGCATTCGCTACTAACTCACGAACTGCGATTTCCGGGATTAATTTAACTTCTCTTCTAATTGCTGCTTCAACAACCTCATTCTGAGGCAGTTGCGACATTACAAAATGAACTACACCACGAAAGCCTACCGCATAGCCCTTGGTTCCGGTTTGATCAAGTCGAGTATCCAGTTTTGATGTTCCTGTATATGCTACCACTCTTGGGGCCTTGCGAGCTAAGTCAGGGAAATCCGTTAGCCGTTTAGCTAGAAGTAACGCACCTAGTCGACGAATCGAGTAACCTGAGTTCTGATGATGATCAATCAGTCGATCATTAACCAATCTCTCAATCACACCATTCTGTTCCGTAGGATAAGGCAACCCGAGCAATTCGAAGTATGTCTGCGTATCCAAAAGTTCTACGATTTGTTGACTGCTCAGTCTAGTCTTTGACGGATTTTCAAGCCAATTTGGTGCACCTTCTGAAAAAATTTTACGCAACTGGTCTTCGCTCATCGGATTCAATGCCTGTCCGACGCGCATCAGATAAACACCGTCTAGATGATAGGCTGTGCCTTTGGGCCGGGATGGAATGTGGAAGACTAAAACACGACCATCTGGATGGTCAACTTCTTCAACATCGACCCGAAAACCAATTTTCTGAAAAATCTTTTCTTCAATACCCACAGGGTTTTGAAAGGCTTGCGTTCCAACAACAGGTCTCGGTGGTTGATCAGCGATTCCAAGTAAAAGTTGTCCGCCACCATCATTAGCAATCGCGACACAGTACTTCATCAGCCTTTGGTTACTGAACTGAGTTTTTGCTTCTTTGAATTCCAAAGACCTGTTCTCAGAATAGCTCTGACGCCAAATGTCTATCATGTTCGGTGTTGTTACCATATGATTCGAGATTCTATCTATGGTTATTCATTTCGGGTCGAATTCGATTTTATGCTATCGGACACATCTTCTGGCTTGCTTGTTTTACAGGTGCTCCATTTTCCATTCAAAGAAACCGAGTTGTTTCTTAATCTATTTGGTGTTTTCTGAAATTTATGGGAAAGATGAAAGGATTGGAGCTGATTTGCAGGGAAAGGATTAAATAAGAACTTGTTGATATTATTGACATAAATTTATATTACCCCCAATTCGAAGGGTTGCGCTTAAATAAGATTAGGTTCCAAATGGCAGATAGCTCACACGCCTGCGGGACCTGCCGTTATGATGTTCGGGTTTAATCAAACCATCTTCGATGGTTGTTGATGTCACCTGAGAAACAATAGCACTCTAAGTCGGACGATTGAAATGGATATGCAAATTGGTTCAATATGCTTGATTGACTAGTAAACGGACGGTATGGACGATAAATATCCGCGTGTATTGCATTATTCCATGCTCAACCCAATAGGTATTGTCAATAAAAATATCATAAATGATATAATTATATTAAATAAGTTAGAAATAGTATCACAAATGATTGCATATGTATATCGAGATGGTTGAAATACCATAAAATAAATATCATTAGTGATATATTATTGACAATTGGCAAACAAAACTATCGCTAATGATATTATGAAAATAACCAAATATACGCCAGAGACTGAAATTCTCCAGGAATTTGCCAAACGTCTCGCGATAATTCGCAAGGCGCAAGGTTTCTCGCAAACTGAATTGGCAAAAGAAGCTGGCATAGGCGTTGCCACACTCCGCCGAATCGAAAGCGGACGAGACAGCCAGCTTGAAACATGGCTGAAACTTCTTAAGGCATTGGATATGGCACCCGCCATTGATACACTATTGCCAGAGAAATTCAATTCTCCAATGGTCGAAGTCCTCGCCGGAAAACGCCGGAAACGCACAAATCTCTCTCCCTCGTCTGGCATCGTTTGGGGAGATGAGGCCTGATGAGTACAGCGACTGTCAAATTATGGGGTACCACAATCGGATACGTCTCAATGGATCAAACGGAACGGCATGCTCGGTTTCAATATGATCCAGAGTTTGTGAATTTTGGTATAGAGCCAGCTCCAATATGTATGCCTCTTCGTAAAGGTCACATTTATCAGTTTCGAGAATTACATACCAGATCGTTTCATGGGTTGCCTGGTATGATTGCCGACAGTCTGCCAGACAAATATGGTAACCAACTCATTGATGTCTGGCTTGCCCAAATCGGAAGGAAGCCAACACAGTTCAATGCTGTAGATCGCCTCTGTTACACAGGAACGCGCGGCATGGGAGCGCTGGAATTTGAGCCTTCGATTGGCAGTGAAACAGCAAAGGATAAACGCGTTGAAATCAGTCAACTAGTTGAACTAGCTTCATTGGCCTTTGCCGATAAAAAGACACTCAAGACCAAACTTACACCTGGTAATGAGCAAAGTGCGTTGCTTGATATTCTGAGCGTTGGGACATCAGCGGGCGGTGCCCGCGCCAAGGCTGTCATTGCCTACAAGCCGGAGACAAAAGAAGTTCGGTCGGGGCAGATAGATCTTCTGCCCAAGTTTGAACATTGGTTGATTAAATTTGATGGCGTTGCGTTCAGTGGAGATTGGGGAATGGCTGATCCTTCTGGCTATGGTCTTTTGGAGTATAGCTATCATCGGATGGCAAAGGCTTGCGGCATCGATATGATGGACAGTCGCATATTCAGCGAGAATGGTCGCAACCATTTCATGACAAGACGCTTTGATCGCAACGAACAGGGTGGTAAAAGTTTTGTCCAGACATTTGCAGCAATTGCGCATTATGATTACTATGAAAGCGGCATTCATTCTTATGAGCAACTCTTCATGACTATGCGCCAGCTGGATATGCCGCAGAGTGCTATTGAAGAACAATTTCGCCGAGTTGTCTTCAATGTGGTTGGGTGCAATCAGGACGACCATGTAAAGAATTTTGGTTTCATGATGAATCGCCAGGGTAACTGGAATATCACGCCAGCCTACGATCTTTGTCACGCTGAAGGTAGTGACTACACGAGATTCCACCAGTTGAGTATTAACGGTAAGACAAATGACTTTACTATGCAAGACTTAAAAAGCCTTGCAAGATATGCCCGACTGCCGCGCAATCGCGAAAAGATCGTCCTTGAGCAAACTGTCGATGCGTTCTCATCATGGCACCAAATGGCAAAAGAGCTCGATATACCGAAGACGTTACAGGAACACGTATTGCGCACGCTACGCTTGTTTTGGTCCTAAATCGAGTCACCGCCAGTCGCCGTAACACCGAGGCCACCTCGTTGTTGTGATGGTGCAACTCTGAGACTGCAGAACGCCTCAACGTTGAGAAGTTTTAGGCTCCCCTTTCCGTGCGAATACGACAGCGTTCTTTATGAGGGAATTTTTAGATCGGTAACCCCTTGAATAGACGCGCGATTCAGCGGGTCTGAATTTTCGTTTACCCCACAAAAACCGCCAATCAGGCGCCATTTGCGGCCTGTCAGGGCAAAATCCCGAATTTCCACCCCAACCGTTCAGCGCGCCGCTGAGCCCTCTGCGGGCACCTGGCCGAATCCAACGAAAATCATCTAATGATTTGTTTTAATTGACAAATAATGCCATGAGCGAATCCCAATCGTGTATAATTGACTCCATAAAAGAAACAAAAACCAACCCACGGGAGATTCACGCATGGCACTCATCAATTATGACCTTTTCGCGTCTGACTCTGCAGACAATTGTGAGCTGAAAAACCTGACCGCACTGCTCGAACAGCTCGACTTCTCAGAGCTCATCAATGAGATTCTCATCCGCCGCAAAGGCAGAGGCCGGCGGGACTGGCCCATCGAAGCGATGCTCAATGCCGTGTTCGCGATCGACATTCTGCAGCACCGCAGCGTGTCCGGATTCGTCCGGGAGCTGAAACGCAACCCCGCGCTGATGCATGTGCTGGGCTTTCCGATGCGGCGTGGGTTTCACACCGACCCGGCCTTTGGCGGTTATGCGGTGCCGAGTGATTCGGCCTTTTGCCGGTTCATCCGACTGCTGACCGAGATTGAACGCGGTACCGGTGCACTGATGCGGGTGTTTGAGGCGCAGGTCGATGAGATCGCGGCACTGCTGCCGGACTTTGGAAAAAGTGTCGGCTACGACGGCAAAGCCGTCGAATCGCATTCGACCGGCCGGCCGCTCAAGCATAAGGCAATCGACAAAACCACCGGCCGGCATCCCACCTCGGATCCGGATGCCAGCTGGGGCGTGCATGAGCAGTACGGGACTGATCAGAACGGCCGGGAAGTCAGGAAAACCAAGAAATGGTTTGGTTACACGCTGCACACGCACGGGGACGTGACTTACGAGCTGCCGATTCGGTTTCGGCTGGAAACGGCCCGCGAGTCCGAATACCGTCACTGTGAGGGGTTGATTGAAGAGCATGAGAAGCTGTGGTTCTTTGACCGGTGCAGGAGTTTCGTGGCCGACCGGGGGCTTGACAGCAACCAGATCAGAAAGCGCCTGTTTAAGAACGATATCCTGCCGGTGATTGACACCCGCCGGATGTGGCAGGACGTCAATCTGCATCCGCAGCAGCTGAAGGTGCCGACCCGGCCGCTGGATGAGTCGAAGGTGGATACGATTCTTCGCACGGAGAACGGCAGTCTGTACTGTCAGTGTCCTCAGAGCCGGGAACTTCGACGGATGCACTATCAGGGACGGGAGCAGAAGCGCGGTACGCTCAAGTGGGCCTGTCCGGCGGCCAGTTATGATTTCACCTGTAAAGGCCAGGCGGCCTGTTACCGCATGGGTCAGGTGAAACCGGGGTCGAAGAGCCGGGTGGTGCGGGTGAAGATGGACCCGGATCATCTTCGCAATTACGGCCCTTTGCCGCCGAATTCATACAAGTGGCGGCGGCATTACGATCAGAGGTCGGCGATGGAGCGGATTTATTCAAGAGTCGATCAGGCGCATCTGGCGCACGATCATTTCCTGCGCGGCAAAGCGCGCCTGACGCTGAAGTTCACCGTTGGCTATGCGGTGATGCTGGCGCGGGCGTGTGTGGCGGTCAAGGCCGGACAGCCGGAAAAGATGCGCAGCTGGGCGTCCTCGCTGGCGGCCTGACTGGCGCCCCGGTTCCCGGGGCTCGGAAAACCCAGATCGAACACGATGCTGCGGGTGCGGCAGATTCGGCGCGGCTGCAATTCGCCCGCGTCGCCGGCAATGGCGGTTTTCGCGGCACTGGGCGCCTTGATGACTCGGAAATCAGCGGCGGGCGGGATTTTGTTTCGCGAAATTGACCGAATTTTTCTCCGTGACAGAATTTTCTGACCCTAAAATTGTTGCTAACGCAAAACCCTCTTTATCTGCTATGGTTGATATGTAAATCAACGTAAACTAAAATATTATTGATGCTAGAATCAACAAGTAATTTACAGATTATCGTTAAAGAACTCAGCTTTTCTGCGCGCCAGCGTAGTATTAACGATAGTCAATGGGCAGCGCGAGCCGGCCTGCCAAAAGAAACGCTTTCCAGGTTGCGTCGCCGAGACAATTGTGACTTCAGTACACTTGCCTCACTAGCGAATGCTGTTAATATGCGCCTCGGCACTGTGGATACGACACTGCCACTGCTGACACGAGACGGTCATTTTCCAGTCGATATTGGTCGAGATTACGAAGAATCTTTGCTTCGTTTATGTGCATCTGGTTCACTGAATTTGGCGCAGTGGGTAGCAATGGGGCCACACTTCTTTATGGCTGGATTGGCTGTAATGCTTGCCAGTGTGGATAAATTTGATCGCTGTGGTCTACTACTACTGGCTGAAAACATAAGCCCTGGAGCCAGCAAACCAGACATTTTTGAACGATGGCTAAAGCGTAGTCCACTGAGACCATCGCGGTTTCTGCCAATGCTGGAAACTACGACACACCATGCAACTTGATTCGTAAGCTCAGCCAGATTTTTTGACTGCGTTTCAGCGAATCACCGGCCGCATTGCTGAATTTTTGACAGAAACACCCGCAACGGCTCTACCTGTGAGCATGTATATCTTCGGTGGTGGAGCAGCACACTTTTATACTGGTGATCGAGTTTCTATAGACATCAATGCTAAATTCTCTCACCGCATAGCATTGCCTGATAACCTTGAAGTTTCCTATAGAGCTCCAGACGGAGCTGCCAAGTTGCTTTATTTCGACCGCTAATTCAATGAAAGTTTCACACTTGTGCATGAAGATGCGTATCGCGATTCTGTACCCTTGAGCTGAGCGAAATCGATTCCCAAGTATTGGATATTCGTTTGCTTAGCGCTCTTGATCTTGCTGTTAGCAAGATCAGCCGGTTAGCAGACCGTGATCGACGAGATATTGGTGCGTTGGCGAAACGAGGGTTAATCAATAGCAATGCGTTGCGCAAAAGGGCAGAGGAAGCCATGAAAAGCTACGTTGGGAATTTGGACCGATTACAGACTTCAATTGGTCTCGCCTGCAATATTGTTGCCACGGAGGAAAGAAAAAAGAAAAATTAGCCGAATAAATTCAGAACTTTTGACATTGTCAGAATTACGTTGCGAGTTTTGGCTCAAAATGAAGAATTAGCGTTTCTTGACCCGAGACAGTCTACTAATAGATTCCAGATGGCCTCATGACGATGCTCTAGTTCACTACACGTATGACATTCGGGTAGCTAGTGTGTGGCTGGTTGAGAATTTACCCCAAATTTTCGCGTAGGGTATACGAACTATATGTTAAAATAATAAGTCCCTTGATTCCCAAGCTGCTAAGTTATTCTGTTGCTGGTGCTTGGGTTTCTTTTATTGGATCGGTGATTTCAACTGCAATTGGCGCACTACACATAGTGCAAATCAATTACAGTTTGTGTCCAGTACACATTGAGTGAGTGTCGTCGTCCCCATCGTCTAGTCAGGTCTAGGACACCAGCCTTTCACGCTGGCGACGGGGGTTCGAATCCCCCTGGGGACGCCATTACATTTAAAAGATTCGATTCAGCAACTTAAATGTTGAAAACCACGCTTTCCAGAAAAGTATCAACATTCATGCCCTCTATAACTGCCCATTTGTTGTGACGAGCAGTTAGCACTTTTTCGCATCATTCGAGTCAAATGTAGAAAACACTTTGAATTATGGCAATGAATAAATTTCACATCGGCTTTCGCGTGTTGAGTCTACTTCTTGGACTCTTCCTATCAGTTGCAGTTGCGGCGGAGTTTCAGAAAAGTCCAAATGATCATCGCGAATATCGCGCATTTCAACTCGACAACCAGTTGCAGGTGCTGGTCATATCAGATCCTGAAACATCTCAAGCAGCAGCTTCACTGGCGGTCCGAATCGGTGCAGGAGATGATCCGCTGGACCGAGCAGGTCTGGCCCACTACCTCGAACACATGATGTTTCTTGGGACCGAAAAATATCCTGAGTTGGACAGTTACCGAAGGTATATCGACCAGAATGGTGGGTCATCGAATGCGTTTACAGCGATTGATCTCACCAACTACAACTTTCGAATTGATGCCAATAAACTTCAACCTGCATTGGACCAATTTGCTCAGTTTTTCGTCGCACCGCTGTTTCCAGAGCAGCAAATTGACCGGGAAAGAGCGGTTGTTCATGCTGAATACGAAATGCGCACTCAGCGCGACTCAGTGCGACGCTGGTCAGCGATGCGACAGGCCTACAATCAAAATCACCCGGCATCTCGTTTTGCATCCGGAACCAAAGATACGCTAGCCGGAGATATCCGCGATGAACTGATTCAGTTTTTCGAAGAAAAGTACAGTGCGAATCTAATGAACCTGGTAGTTTTGGGACGTGAACCGTTGGATCAACTTCAGATGTGGGTGGAGAATCAATTTTCCGATATCAGGAACAATCAGTACGCTGAACGGGAAATCACAGAACCACTGTTTAGTCCAGGTAGTTTGCCAGCATTACTGAAGTTCAAAACATTGAAACATGATCCAACTTTGGCTCTCATGTTTCCGCTGCAAAATCTCGAACCGTACTGGCGTGAACGCCCTGGATCTTACATAGCTCATCTACTTGGGCACGAAGGGCAGGGTAGCCTTCTGTCTGAGCTAAAGGATCAGGGATTGGCACTTGGACTATTTGCTTCGACAAGTGACACTGGAATTACAACTTCAGCATTCAACGTGCATATCTCTCTGACTGAGGAGGGATATCAGAACTGGAATCAAGTTACGGAATATGTTTTTCAATACATCCGAGAAGTTCGAAATCGCGGAATTGAGGACTGGCGATTTAAGGAGAACCAGATTCTAGCTGAAATTGGATTTCGATTTGCTGAGATAGATGATCCCGCAAGTGCAGTAACTAGCTTGGCTTCTCTACTTCACAAATACCCTCGGAACGAGTTGATTCCAGCTCTATACCTGGTCGAGAAATACGATCCAGATCTGATCGCCGATGTTCTTGATCGAATGACACCCGAGAACGCCCTAGTAATTCTCGCTGGTGCAACCGTAGAAACAGACCAAATGACACCCTATCTGCGATCTGAATTCTCAATCACAAAAATTGAACCAGAAATGGTTGCAGATTGGAATTCGGATGTTGCAGACGCCTCGAATTGGCTACCACAAAGGAACGAATTTCTACCAGAAAGTCTAGATTTGGTAGAGGGCAAAGAAACGGCCGTACCGGAACGAATTTACAGCAGTCCCGGATTCGAGTTGTGGCATCAGACCGATACCTCGTTTGATGTTCCGCGCGCAAGTTTCTTTGTAACTGTGCGAAGCCCAATAACAAAGTCATCCGCGGAAAACTCTATTCTGCTGTCCTTGTATATCGATGCGCTTAATGATCAGTTAAACGAGTATGTTTACCCAGCACTGATTGCCGGACTAGACTTCAGTCTCTATCCCCATTCGCGCGGCTTCAGTTTTCGAATTTCCGGATTCAACGACAATCAGTCAGCTTTACTGGAGCGAATACTTGAGACGCTAAGGTCTGCTGAATTTGATCCAGACCGGTTTGAGATTCACCGGCAGGAGATGATTCGCGACATTGAAAACAGTCGCAGAGATACAGCCTATCGTCGTACCATTTCGGATTTCTATTCGACAATTCTAGTTCCCAATTGGAGTGAAAAAGAACAGCTAAGTGCGTTGGATAAAGTCGACTTCGACGACCTACTGGCATTCGGTAGCGAAGTTTTAGATCGGATCAACGTTGTAGCGCTTTCGCACGGCAATGTTGAGTACCAAACCTCAAAATCAATGGGAAAGATGGTTGCAACTCTTGTCGATCCCGAGAACGTAGTTGAGGTGCATAAATCCGATGTTATTGTTCTTCCTGGTGAAGGCCCATATCGTCGACTCATTGAAATTGAGAATGCAGATTCAGCGATTTCGCTTTACCTTCAAGGTGCTGACAAGTCACTTCGAGAACGGGCATATATGAGTCTCTTGTCTCAAATTATTCAGACACCCTTTTTCTCCGATTTGCGTACTGTACAACAAATGGGATATGTGGTATTCTCGCACTACATTCCGGTTGGAAGGGTGCCTGGAATCATGTTCGTCATTCAATCTCCTGATGTTGTTCCAGACGACATGAACGCTGCGGTTGAAGTATTCCTTGAAAATTTCCCAGACTGGTTGGCAGAGCGGGTTAACCGCGATGAATTTGAAGCATACAAAAGCGGTATTACGGGGCAGTTGTTGAAGAAGTACGACTCACTTGCTGAAAAGTCCGAAGTCTATTGGACAGCAATTGATCAAAAGGAGTTTAACTTTGACAGTCGAGAGGTCTTGGCTCAGGAAATCGAGAAGATTGATCGGCAATCATTTGATCAGTTTGTACAAAATCTGCTAATCGGAAAGTCTGATCATCGTTTAGTCGTATTGGGCTATGGCGAGAGCCATGGACTGCCTGTTGACCAGGTTTCGAGTGCCGGGCTTACGATCACAGATCTCGATAGTTTCAAGCAGGGATTGGAACTGTTCCCACAGGGTTAGTTCAAATTGAATGATACGATTGATCAACTTGTTCAGCAGTTAAGTGAATTACTCATTGAACGCGGTTGGATGATAGCAACAGTCGAGTCCTGTACGGGTGGTATGATCTCTGAGTCGATTACGCGAAAAGCGGGAAGTTCTGATTGGTTTGAGCGGGGGTTTGTGACTTACAGCAATGATGCAAAGCAAGAGTTGGTTGGTGTGAGTTCTGAATCGCTTCGCGATCATGGTGCTGTATCCAGCGCTGTAGCGCGCGAAATGGCCACGGGTGGAATTCAGTCAAGTCGTGCGGACCTTGCTGTATCAGTTACAGGTGTAGCAGGACCTGACGGTGGAAGTGAAGAAAAGCCAGTGGGTACCGTCTGGATCGCTTGGGCAGACCGCAACGGAAAGGTAATCGATCAAGGATATCTGCTTTCCGGCGACAGGCAGCAGGTTCGTCTAGCTTCTGCTCAACACGCATTTGTTGGAGCGATAGAATTTCTAAACAGCGTGTGACTGAAACTCAATCTCAGCGACTATTTGTTGCTTTGTGGCCTGAGGATGATGTCCGGGCGAAGCTGCTAAACAAGCAACTCGAATTGAAACTTGGCGATTATGGTCGCCTGATTCCAGCCGCAAACCTTCACATCACATTGCTCTTTCTGGGAGATGTGCCACTCAATGAAATTCCAGAAATTAAAAGATTTGTGAATTCAATAGAACTGACGCCGTTCGCCTTTAGTATCAGCAAGATTGGATTTTGGCCGCACAACAAAATTGTTTGGGCGGGACCAGAGGATTTAAGTGTAGAGTTGGAAGACTTGTCGAATCAGATTCGAATCGGACTAAAGATATATGTGTCGGATCGACGAAGATTTACACCACACGTAACACTTGCTAGAAAAGTCAGGCGCCGCGTGCAATGTGAACTGACACCAATTGAATGGCGAGTAGAAAAGGTCTATCTGGTCCGCTCCGTTCTGAGTCACAAAGGCTCACAGTACAAACTGATTGCCTCTTCTGGAGGTTCAGGTTAATCAACCAAAGTCGCAGAGACTGAACCCAACTCCCCCAAGTCACAAATGACCCGATCACCAGATCGGATGGGTTTGGGAAGACCGCACACTCCAGTGGTGATGTACTGACCTGATTCGATCGTAATACCGCGTATACGAAGTTGGTTGACGACCCAGTTTAGTGCGATTAGCGGATCACCTAGAGCATCTTCACCAGTACCCTCGGATACCACTTCGTCATTAACAATGAGTCTGGCTGGTGCCGTTTGAAGACTAGCGGTGGCCCAGTCAGCTGTCGTCGCTGCACCCAACACCCAATCTCGTCCACAAGCACAATCCGCCAGCAATGTTGCTGCACCGACTGTTGCAAATTCGGAAATTCTGGAATCAGGAAACTCAAGACTTGGATGGAGGCTGTCGACAGCTTCCAATATTTCTTCAATTTTGTAGGATTCAGATCGAGAATCTAGACTTCGACCAAATTGGAATGCAAATTCAGCCTCAGCAACAGCCATGTGATTGCCTGCCATTGACAATACCGCACCATCGAAGTGGATTCGAGATTCGAGATACGGGCCTTCAAGTGGAGCGGTAACTCCAATATGGTTCTGTCCACCCGCGCTAGTCGCAGCAATTTTCCATCCGGCGACAGAGGAATTAGCGAGTTCGGCGAAGTAAAGTTGTGCCTCCCTGCCTTCCGTTTCATTTCTAGGATTGCAGTGCGCTGGGAGAGCGTTGATGGTTTCACCGGCACATTGCAATGCCCAGAGTGTTGCTGCAGCTTGACGGGAACGATTCTCAGGCATATCAGAATACCTTAATGATCAAAGGGTTTCTATCGCTCTAGGTATTTTCTCTTACCTTCAACTTCCTCCCATTCAGCGGCATCGGGTGGTGCCGGAATCATAGAAGAAATTACTGGCCAAATCAGACTCAACTCTGCATTCAATTCCAAAAATTCGTTATGTTCTTCTGGAAGGTCATCTTCTGCATAAATCGCGGTTATTGGGCACTCTGGTTCACAAAGACTGCAATCAATGCACTCTTCAGGATCAATAACCAGCATGTTTGGCCCTTCGTGAAAGCAGTCCACTGGGCAAACTTCCACACAATCGGTGTACTTGCATTTAATGCAAACTTCCGTGACGACGTAGGTCATAGGCTCAGTAAATTAAAAGGTCAATTCGAAAATTCACTAAATTAAATTGGGTCAACAATTCCGAAATCAATAGTTGTCAAAAAATTTGACTCGATTTCGGGACGGGTTCATTTCGATGAAATAAACTCCAGGCACGCGCTCAAAGCCTCTGCCAGTTGACTTGGCTCCAAGTAAAACGCGAAGAGAGGACCGCAAAGCCCTATATTAAATCGGATTTTGATTAACTGATTGGGGATTTTTAAGAAATCAACGCGTTCAAAACTTTCACTCGACGCGTATCAATCTACGTTTCAAAGTGACATCAATTCTGTTTGAGATGAAAGAGTAGGGGACGCCTAAGAGCCTTTTCTAACTCAATGAAATCGATGGGCAGTTGCTATCCGTATTGATTCCTTCACTCAGAAATTTTCATCAATTGATTGTATCCTATAGGATACAATACTGCAAATATTGAACGTTCAAATTATGTAAGTTGATGAAATACAAAGAGAAAAATCGACCTCAAAACGTCGTTGATCAGTTCAATTCAATCCAAGAAGTCATTGATTATTTGGAGGAAGCTTTTGAATCCGGGTCTCCACAATTGATTTCGGCCACTCTTGGTGAAGTTGCCAGATCAAAAGGGATGACTGCTGTCGCAGCTGAATCCGGGCTAGGCCGTGAAAGCTTATACAAAGCCCTTTCACATACAGGCAATCCGAGTTTATCGACAATACTCAGTGTTCTACGCTCGTTAGGACTTAAGCTACAGCCATCAGAATGTTCATCGGCAACATCTTCAGCTGTTGACGAAATTGTTTCTTGGGAACGCGACTCACCTAACTCTACTAGTGACATTTACCTATTTGTTTGTTCTGAGAGTTCGAGTTCTCAGACACTCATCAAATCACGTACCTCCAAGACTGTCTAACGAAATTCTGAATAACCGAGATAAGTTATATGGACAGCGTGACATACTTGAAGCTAATGGGTGAATCTAGGGGATTTCAGCTATCAGCGGAATTGATCGAACGTGAACTTCGCCGTTTGAACGCCAAGGCAGGTGAGACTTCTCCAATCGGTGAAAAAACCGGTTGGCGTTCCCATCATGTTTGGGTGTCTCTCAAATCAGTCAGTCACCATAATCTCGCTCTTGCTCTCTTACTGAGATTGAAGTGCTTTTTGTCCTTGCATCGAATTGACCTAGTGTATGGACATAGGCTGACTCAACTTTACGACAAATTGAACATCTATCAGACTCAAACATCGAATGAACTGGAAGAAATTTACCAACGGGTAAATCGACATAACCGAGTCAAACTTATTGCATCAATCAGTTCAGAGGAGAGTCTCGTACCTCGCGACCCTTCCAACCGTCCGATCAAATTACTGAAAGATACTTTTTCTTTTCTGGAAGAGTATGTCGAGATATGGACAAACAAGCGCTCTGGGATGTACACTACGAGCAGTCCGTGGCAGTATCATTTGGACTGTCTGGAACCATTATTCGAATTTCTCAATTTAAGCGAAAAGCTCGCAGCCGGAATCGCTTATCAGAACGGGGTGTTAATTCGCGTGCCAACTGAATCGGAAGATGTCTCCAATTCGACCTAGCGCGGGAACTCTGAACATCAGAAAACTACAACTGGGGAAATTTGAAAGAGCGTTCAATCAGTTTTTTTTACTCCTTTTCCAGTTCTTTCAGCTCGAATATCAATTGCAGTGCTTCTAGCGGATTTAGCTCTTCGGGCTGAACCTGTTTGAGCCGCTCAAGAACAGGTGAAGAGGGTCCACTAAACAATGAAGTCTGCACCGAACCCTGAACCCGTACAAGTTCACTTTCGACTGCTCTGCTTGAAAGTCTCGCTAAGCGATTTTTCGCATTGCCAATGACTTTACCTGGAATTCCGGCGAGTTTGGCAACTTCAATTCCATAACTTTGGCTTGCTGCACCTTCTTTGACATCGTACATGAACACAATGTCGCCTTTGTGTTTTACTGCATCTAGATGCAGGTTTATTGCGCTTGGATACTCATTGGCCAACTCGGTAATTTCGAAGTAGTGTGTGGAAAACATAGTCATCGCCCGTACTTCATTCAGTAAACTTACCGCACAAGCCCAAGCGAGAGCAAGTCCATCGTACGTGCTTGTGCCTCGGCCGATTTCATCAACGAGAACTAGGCTGTTTTCAGTTGCACTATGCAAGATGGCGGCCATTTCTGTCATTTCGACCATAAAAGTCGAGTTTCCAGCAACCAGGTCGTCGGCTGCACCAATGCGAGTAAAAATTCGATCAATGGGGCCTATACTTGCAGCGTTCGCCGGAACGAAAGAACCAGTGTGGCTGAGCATGACAATTAATGCTGTTTGGCGCATATAGGTGCTTTTACCACCCATGTTCGGCCCGGTAATCAGCAACAGGCGTTTGTGTGGACTAAGTTCGGCACTGTTTGAAACAAAGGGTTTGGTCAATACGGCCTCAACCACGGGGTGTCTGCCATGATCGATAGAGATTCCCGGGGTCGTCACAAGTTCAGGACGGTTTAGATCTAGCTCCTCTGACAGAATCGCAAAATTATTCAGGACATCAATTTCCGCTAAAGCCTGAGAGGTCATTTGTATGGTGGATACAAACTGTTGTAAATGCTCAATAAGAGCCTCATAAAGTTCTTTTTCTCTGCCAAGCGCCTTCTCTTTAGCATTCAGTATGCGACGCTCAAATGAATCGAGTTCCGGGGTGATGTATCGCTCGGATGATTTCAGAGTCTGGCGACGTTTGTATTCTTCGGGGATCTGGTCGGCAGCAAGCCTTGAGACTTCAATGTAGTATCCGTGAACCCGGTTGTAGTGAACCTTTAAATTCTTAATTCCAGTTCTTTCTCTTTCTCGGGTTTCGAGGTCGATGAGAGACTGGCCCGAATCATCCCGAAGTTGGTTCAGCTCGTCAAGCTGCGCATCGTAGCCTTTCCGAATGACACCACCATCTCGCAAAACTGATGCAGGCTCGTCAAGTATTGCGCGACTCAGCAGATCAGTTAATTCAGGAAGTGGGTCCATACGGTTGCAAAGCGCCTGCATTTCGGAACATTCTTCCGGGGTTAGCAATTCAACCAGAGTGGGAACTGAACGCAATGCGTCTTTCAAGCGTACCAAATCTATCGGTTTGGCTGTTCGTGTCGCTATTCTGGAAGCGATTCGCTCAATATCACCAATATGGCGCAGTGCCGTGGCAATGCGTCCACAGTCAGTGTTCTCTAGAATGTGTTCAACAATCTGATGTCGTCTTTTAATTTCTTCATGATCACGAACCGGATAGCGAAACCATCTGCGAATTTGCCTGGAACCCATTGCGGTTGAGCATTTGTCGAACAGATTGATGAGGCAGTATTTTTCGTCTCCCATAAGTGTTGTCTCAATTTCAAGATTTCGCCAGCTATGGGAATCAATTTGGACAAATTCATCGGAACGCTCGATCTTCAGACTATGTATATGAGTTAGTTCCTTTCCCCATACATCAATCGCATACTGTAGCAACGCTCCTGCGGTAGCGGATGCTTCCGGATGTTGTTCGCATTCGAAAGCAGTCAAGTTTTTCACTTGAAATTGTTTTTCCAAAAGTGATTTGGCTCGGTCAAAGTTGAAATACCAGCCTGGGACTTCTTGAGCATGCTTGAACTGAAACTCATTCAAGTAGTCTGCCACATCAGAATGAAGAATTTCCGCCGGTTTGATTCGATCAATCTCTGATTGAAGCGATTCAGCAGTCGGCATTTCTCTGGCGGTAAATCTGCCACTTGCAACATCAAGAGTGGCAAGTGTCCATGTGTCTTCCAGTCTGGCAAAGGAACACAACAGACTTTCGGAGCGTTCATCCAGCAGGTTTTCATCGGTAAGTGTACCGGGTGTAATCACTCGGGTGACTTTGCGCTCTACAGGTCCTTTCGAATTTGCCGGGTCACCGATTTGTTCGCAAATAGCAACAGATTCGGAAAGATTAATCAGCTTTCGGATGTATGTATCAACGCTGTGGAATGGCACACCAGCCATCTTGATTGGGTTGGGACTTGATTTGCTTCTGCTGGTCAGAGTAATGCCCAGCAAGTTTGAAGCTTTTTCAGCATCTTCATAGAAGAGTTCGTAGAAATCTCCCATGCGGTAAAAGAGTAGTGTGTTCGGGTAGTCTGCCTTAATGCGCAGATACTGCTGCATCATGGGGGTAAGAGGACTCTTTGAACTTTCTGTCATGCGCTACGTTTCTGGGAACTGTGTACCTTGTATTTTCGTTCAACTATTCGGGCAAGATCATCGTAAAGGTGTGAATTACCAGCAACGACCATTCCAGTTTCCAAAAAATTCTGCTCACCAGCAAAGTCTGTAATGATGCCGCCTGCTTCACGAATTAGCAAGGCACCCGCGGCAATATCCCAGACTTTCAGGCCTGTTTCCCAGAATCCGTCGAAGCGACCGCAAGCAACATAGGCAAGATCGAGAGCAGCTGAACCCGGACGTCTGACTCCTGAGGTTGTTTTTGAGAGTTCTCGAAAAATATCAATCCATAGATCGACGCTATCGCGTTCACGAAAGGGAAAACCAGTTCCGATTAGAGCGAAATCGAGTTTTTGAATTGCACTGGCGCGAATTCGTCTATCGTTGAGATGAGCTCCTGAACCGTTAGATGCAGTAAACAGTTCTTCATGTACCGGATCATAAATGACCGCATGTGCCAATTTTCCATGGTGGCGGACCGCGATTGAAACGCAATATTGTGGAACGCCATGCAGAAAATTAGTCGTACCATCCAAAGGATCAATAATCCATTCATAATCCTTGCCCGTAATAGTATGATTCTCTTCGGCAATAATCCCATGGTTGGGGTAGGCCTCAAGGATTGTCTCAACAATTTGCTCCTCTGCTTCTACATCCACACTGGAAACGTAATCTCTTGCTTCTTTCAAGCTGAATTTCAATTGGTCGACACGATAGGACTTACGCACTATGGTTTTTCCAGCGCGTCGGGCAGCGGTAACTGCAATGTTGACTAAAGGATGCATACTGTCTATTGTGAAGGTGTCGGCAGAATAATTTGATATGGATAGATGATATTAAATCCTCTCATCCTCGCAGTTGGAACAAGTTGAACAATCGTCGACTGACGAGAAGTGAGAGGAAGTTATGAGAGACACATAAGATAACACAACGATTGAATTGGATTTAGCAAATAACGATTTTAATTGCATTGAGATTATTCAAAGATGTGAGTGGTGCACCAGGTAGGCTGGAGCCAAGTAATATGCTGAGCGTACGCTTCCCCGCTGGAGGCATCGAAAGTCCACTGAGTGGCGATGGAGACCTTGACTTTACAGTTCGCAATTGAAATGTAATCAATCAACTCAACAGCATTGGTGCGATAAGCGTAAAAAGCGACGGTAACGTGCAATACTTTCATTGTGTACATCGAGTTCAACACGGATGCATGACATTGGTCGCTATAATTTTCCATGCTTGTTCCCCCGGTGTGTTCGTTAGATACAACACTAAATTTGCACACCCAACGCTGTGGGAAACAGGTCAAGAAATAAGGTCTAACTGACCAAATATTCCGACAGATCCGTGGTGTTTCAGCAGACTTGTCTGAGCAGCAGCCACAAAAACCATGAAACGAGATCATCAGTATGAAAACCTACCAACATTTCATCAATGGACAATACGTTGACTCTACCAGTGGCGAGTGGATTGAAAGCATCGATCCATTTTCTGGTGAAGTTTGGGCACGCGCTCCTAAAGGAAACGAGGAAGACGTCAATCTGGCAGTCGCTGCGGCCAAAGCGGCATTTGAAAATTCCGATTGGACAGATCTTAGTGCTAGTGCCCGCGGTAAACTCATGCGAAAACTTGGTGATCTCGTGGCAGATAATGCCGATCGATTGGCAGCGCTTGAGGTCAAAGACAACGGTAAGCTCTTCTCTGAAATGAAAGCACAGATGGTATACCACCCCGAGTGGTGGTACTACTTCGGGGGTCTGGCAGACAAAATTGAAGGCTCAATTGTTCCTATCGACAAAAAAGACGCTTTTTCCTATACCATGTATGAGCCACTGGGTGTAGTTGCCGCTATTACTGCCTGGAATTCACCGCTGCTGTTCATTGCCTGGAAGTGCGCACCTGCACTGGCGGCTGGAAACACCGTCGTAGTTAAACCCTCAGAGTTCACCTCGGCAAGTTCACTTGAATACGCAAGTCTTGTTAAGGAAGCTGGCTTTCCAGACGGAGTATTCAATGTCATAAGTGGATACGGAGCGGATGTCGGCGCGAGTCTGGTGAGTCACCCTGATGTTTCGAAAATAACTTTCACTGGATCAGATTTATCCGGGCAAAAAATTTATGAAAGCGCCGCAAAAAACATCAAACATGTTTCGTTGGAGTTAGGTGGAAAATCTCCGAACATTGTCTTTGAAGACGCTGATCTTGACATGGCGGCGAAAGGTGCTGTAGCGGGAATTTTCGGGGCAACCGGCCAAACTTGTGTTGCGGGTTCACGGCTTTTGGTTCAGGAAAGCATTCACGACGAGTTCATGGAACGACTGCTTGATTTGGCCAAATCTGCAAGACTAGGGAATCCAATGGATTCGGGTACACACATCGGACCAGTGACAACCCCTCAGCAATACCAAAAGGTACTTTCCTATATTGACATTGCTAAGCAAGAAGGCGCAGAGTTGGTTTTTGGCGGCTCAGCCTGTAAGGTTCCGGGTGCAGATGCAAATCAGTTTGTGGAGCCGACTATCTTTACCAATGTTTCTAACGACATGCGTATTGCTCAGGAAGAAATCTTTGGTCCAGTACTTTCAGTGCTGAAATTCAAAGATGAAGAAGAGGCAATCAAAATTGGCAACGATGTTGTTTATGGACTGGCGGCCGGAGTTTGGACTAAAGATATTAGACGAGCTATGCGATTCACCAAAGCACTCAAAGCAGGGACGGTCTGGGTTAACACCTACCGAGCTTTCAGCTACATGATGCCGTTTGGTGGTATGAAACGAAGTGGCTTAGGTCGAGAAAGTGGAATGGCAGCGATACGCGATTATCTGCAAGTGAAGAGCGTCTGGCTTTCAACGGCAACGGAGATGCCAAATCCATTTATTTTGAGATAGCTCTTTGACTCAATTGGTCACCTTACAATTTCATGACTGTTCGAGTTGTATTGGTTGAGCCGTCCCATCCCGGAAATATTGGGTCAGTCGCCCGCGCAATGGGCAACATGGGGTTTGAAAATCTTTGTCTGGTTCGTCCTGTTGATCACTTGGTTGAAGAAGCGCGGGTGCGCGCCTCTGGCAATGAGGGGATCTTGGTAAATGCAAAAGTTTCAGAATCACTGGCCGACGCGATTGATGATTGCTCATTTGTAGTCGGTACCAGTGCGAGGGTTCGCACAATTGGATGGCCTAGCCAAGCACCTCGACAGGCGATGCAAAATGTAGCAGATGTGTTAGGCCAGTCTCAAAAGGTCGCAATTTTGTTTGGACCTGAGAGAACAGGACTGTCCAATCGACACATTGATCAGTGCGATCTTTTGGTTCGAATACCCGTTGATGATCAATCTCCTTCCATCAATCTGGCAGCTGCAGTGATCATCCTCCTTTATGAGTTGCGTTTGGCAACAGACAACGGGGGAGCCAATAAAACGATTAGCCGTTCAGGCTCAGAATTTGATGACTCCGAAATCATGGCGAACCATGCTCAGGTTGAAGGATTTTTTGAACATCTTCATTCAGTGTTGGAAGACGTTGAGTTTATCGCGGAGAGTCCTCGGGAAGTATTGATGAGAAAGATTCGCCGAATCTTCCTGCGTCCAGACTTAACCGTTGATGAAGTTAATATTCTGCGCGGAATCTTGACAGCTATAGAAAAGAAGACCAAAACTTGAACGACTCAACAGTCTCAATGAAATGAAGCTGAATTGTGATGCGATGGGTGATTCGAATTCTGATTTTGTTGTTCGTGATATTTGCAGGTCCAATCTATATGTTGGCCACTGGAGATTTCATGGGTAGGCATTGGTCACAAGCAGAAAACGGGTCCGCGGGCATTGCTCCACATCCTTCCGAGTTCAGTGAAGCGGTAGTGCAAGTCTATGCAGCTCGAACGTGGGGTGCGCGGGGTGCAGTTGCTGTTCATACCTGGATTTCAGTCAAACCCACTAATGCATCAGCCTATACGGTTTATCAGAAGATTGGCTGGCGTTTGCGATACAGAAATTCTGCCATGTCATTTCGAGAAGACGTTCCCGACCGACATTGGTATGGCAATGAACCCTGGCTACTCGCTGATCTACGCGGAGAGCACGTGGATGCGGTGATTGATAAGATTCACAGCGCTGCGATGACATATCCACATGCTAACGAATACAGGCTTTGGCCGGGGCCCAACAGCAACTCGTTTACAGCTTGGGTACTCCGACGGGTGCCGGAACTTCGAGCAGATTTACCGCCCACCGCAATCGGTAAGGATTGGCTCGGTTCGGGTAAGTTTTGGGGGCCGGCACCAAGTTCAACTGGATTTCAGGTTTCGCTATTGGGTGTGCTAGGCGTTACAGTTGGTGTTGAAGAGGGACTCGAATTCAATATAGCTGGTGCACACATCGGAGTCGATCCACTTGATCTTGCCTTGCGATTACCAGGTATTGGCATACTTTCCGCGGATGGTTACCACTAGAAGATACGTGTAATTCAAGTTTCGGAATCCAAATAAACGGTTTTCGGGCACTTCCATTTATTCAAGATAACCTTTGTTTTCATAATCAAGTAGTTGTGTGAACGTAGCTTCGGGATTGTGAGGCGCTATTGAAGTTTTGTTTCTACAAAGTCCCATCAGGTCAATTGAGCAAATTCGGAGAGGAACCGAGTAAGCCCAATTGCCTCCGTGTTGTCGCGCAGTGAAAATCTGTCGATTCCAGAGTGAATGACTAGCTTCCGAGTAGCCTTCATATCTTCACAGGCCGAGTGAAACTCTCTAGAAACTCTGGGTGAAGACGAACGTTTGATTTCAATTGCAACAATTGAATTGCTAGGACCCTCAATCACCAAATCAATTTCAGAGCCAGCGGAAGACCTGTAGTAGCTAAACCGCCATGTGTCGGGCAGATGCCTGATGATGTTTTCTACGACGAACCCCTCCCAACTGGCACCCATACCCGGGTGTCCCAATAGCGTTTCTAAGTTCGAAATATTCAACAGACGATGAAGCATGCCGCTGTCACGCAGATACACCTTCGGCGACTTAACTAACCGTTTCTTTGTGTTTCCGGACCAGGGAGGCAAATACCTTACCATGTAAAAATCCGAGAGCAGATCAATATAGGAGCGAATTGTTTTATGATCGACCTCAAGGCTTTTGCCCAAGTTCGAGAGGTTAACTTGCTGACCATTCAAATGAGCGAGCATGCTCCATATTCGTCGCATTCGTACGCTCGAAACTCTCGGCCCCATTAATGGAATATCGCGTTCCACATAGGAAGCAATGAAATTTGTTCGCCAGTCCCAACTTTCATCGTTGTTCTGAGCCAAGAAACTGACTGGGAAACCACCTCTTAACCAGAGTTTATTGATATCAAACTGTTGAGGGTTGGGTTGATAGATTTCAGGAATTGAAAAAGGACTTAGTTCCAAATACTGTATTCGTCCTGCCAATGTTTCAGTCGAATGTTGAATCAAGTCCCTGGACGCGGAACCCAGCAAAATGAAGTGTCCGCCTCTTTCTCCGTTACGTAATCTCTCGTCAATCAGACTGCGCAAAGTCGTAAATAGGTCAGTCTTCCTTTGCACCTCGTCAATGATTAAAAGTTTGTTGTTGAAACCGGAGAGATAATCTTCCGGTTCTTCGAGTTTCACGAGGTCGGAATCGCGTTCCAAGTCCAAATAAAACGACTCTTTTTCCAGAAATCGGTTTGCAATTTCTCGCGAGAGCGTTGTCTTGCCGACTTGGCGCGGCCCCAAAATAGCAATTACTGGCACAGTTGCCAGCGCTTTTACAATTCGATTTTGCAGTGATCGAGAAATCATTGTTGTAATCTGGGAATACAATTCCCAGATTGCAAAACACGTTAATTCATTGAATTTTCCGCTATGAAACCAATGGTTTAAAGTTCTGCAACTTCGTGTCTGAGTGTTGTTTTGCAGATTAGTTGCGTCCAAAAAACAAAACTGCTGGCGCAGTTACCAACACTTTTACAATCAGTTTCTGCAATTTGGGAATTATATTCCCAAATTGCAAGATATGTCAATTCATGGATTTTTTGCTCCGAAACTCGAGCATTTAACTCTGACAGTTACCGTTGCCATCGAGATAATAATTCCATGCAATGTTTATTCTGAAACGGTGAGTTTGGATACGCGGTGGGAAAGTGAAACTGATATTACTGAAACCTACCTAAAGTAGGAGAAGGAAAAAAACGTTACTTTTTTCTACAGTCGTTTCGGGCAGATGTGACATTTCTACGAGTTCCCTAAAGTAGACCAGCACAAGGCCGTTAACTGAAGAAGTTCACAACCAATTACACCGCTTGAAGTAAAATTTCATGACACTTGAAATTTCGACTGTTTCGAACTATCTTTTGTCTAGTAGCAACGGAAGTAAAGCGAGAATGGCCATTACATTGACAGAATCTGCGGCAGACCGGGTCCGATCTTACCTCGACGGATCAGATGGTCAGGGATTAAGGTTTGGTGTGCGAAAAACCGGCTGTTCCGGTTTTGCATATGTTGTTGACATCGCACCCGAAGCAAATTTGGACGATCATATTTTCCAAAGCCGTGGCATCGATGTCTTTGTCGATCCCAAAAGTCTCGAACTGGTAGATGGAACCACAATCCATTTTGAAAAGCAGGAACTGGCTGAATCGTTCATCTTCAAAAATCCAAACGTCAGTGCTGAATGCGGTTGCGGTGAAAGTTTCACCGTTGACTGATTAAACTATCCTCCTGGCGACGTAGGTATCCTGACGCGCCAAATTTCATCCAGACCTATGTCAACGCCGTCGTCAGTTCAATCCCAATTCGAACGCTCTTCAGTCTCAATTGAGACACTTGGTTGCAAGGTCAATCTCTTCGAATCAGAATACATTTCGAGTCAACTGCAGTCTTTTCCTCGGGCGAAGATAAACTCTCACGGGAAAGACGTATGCATTGTCAATACCTGCACCGTTACGCGCGAAGCTGACAGACAATCGCGTCAGGCAATACGCCGCGTCATTCGTAAAAATCCCGATTCAACCATCATTGTGACCGGCTGCTATGCCGAAATGCATGCTGATGAATGTGCGAGCATCCCGGGTGTTGACTACGTTGTGCCCGGTAGCAGGAAATTGCAGATTCCACAACTGATTTCAGGTGAGGTAGATTTAGATGACTTGGCTTCATCTTCAAAGAACAGAGATTCCAATCTCTTACCGGAACTGGCAGTTACTGGTTTTGATTCGCGAACTCGGGCTAACTTGCAAGTACAGCAGGGGTGTGATAACGGTTGTACTTTTTGCATCATTCACAAAGCAAGGGGCCCTAGTCGGTCGATTGTACCGACAACTGTTCTACGTCAGGTGGAAAGCTTTGTCGAACAGGGATTTGCGGAAATCGTAGTGTGCGGCATTGACTTGGGTTCCTATGGCAACGATCTTGAAAATGACGGTAATTTCAATATGAATTTAGCGGTATTGACGAGTGAGTTAGCTGAAAGACATCCTGATACTCGATTTCGATTAAGTTCCATTGATCCGGCCCACATCACTTCCAAACTCGTCAATGTCATTGAACGTTTCGATAACATTTGCCCGCACATCCATCTTTCATTACAGAGTGCATCACCGATTATTCTGAAACGTATGAAAAGACGTTATCAGCCAGATGATGTATATGCTGCTGTTGCCGCGCTTCGGACCGTCCGATCGGATTTGGTCCTGTCAGCTGACATCATGGCTGGTTTTCCCACTGAAACTGAGTCCGATTTTGAAATGACTAAGTCTGCAATTTTCGATCTGGAGATTGCTTATCCTCACGTTTTCGCTTACTCGGAAAGGGACGGGACTCCCGCTGCAAGAATTCCGAAGCAGGTTCCACCCGAGGTTCGAAAAACGCGCGCAAGACTGTTGCGACATGCGGGCGATACGGTACGCCAAAAGGTTCTCTCACGCTACGTTGGGAAATCTGCCGAAGTCCTGACGGAATGCAGAATCAGGCATACAAACTCGATGTTGTATCGTGCCCGTTTATCCAATTACCTGCCGGTTTACTTTGAAAGTGAGCATGACGTATCTGACCGATTTATGGAACTCAAACTGACCGGCCTGCATCATGACGGATTGCTTGGACAATTACACAAGATCTGAGTAAATTAGGCAGTTTTAAGCCAGAATTTCACGTGATTAGCGCCAATCATACCGGCGATAATTCGTAAAATATTCAGTCTGACGCAAGCCGCGGATGCTCTCAAAGTAGACCGCCATTCAAACCGAAAACATTCCAAATTCTGACTCAGATATTAAGGTGCACGCTAATATGGCTGTAGAACGAACTTTATCCATTATCAAACCCGACGCAGTACGAAGAAACCTGATAGGCGAAATCAATCGCCGATTCGAAGCCGGTGGACTTTCAATTGTGGGCTGTAGAATGGTTCATTTGGACCAGGAGCAGGCAGAGGGATTTTACGCGGTGCACAAAGAGCGACCATTTTTTTCCAGCCTAGTTGAGTATATGCAGTCCGGTCCGGTTGTCGTGCAGGTTCTGGAAGGTAAAAATGCAGTTGTCGCAAATCGTGAAATTATGGGTGCAACCAATCCAGCTGACGCCGCTCCGGGCACTATCC
Source organism: Arenicellales bacterium (assembly GCA_965220665.1). GTDB lineage: Bacteria > Pseudomonadota > Gammaproteobacteria > Arenicellales > JAJDZL01 > JAJDZL01. The sequence goes on along the minus strand of CBDCQQ010000005.1, from coordinate 134,641 downwards.
GTGCGGACCTCGCCGAGTCGTTAGAGAGAAATTCGGTGCATGGTTCAGATTCACCGGAGAACGCAAAAATTGAAATCACTTTTTTCTTTTCTGACGACCAGATTCATTCACGCTAAATCTGTTTGGCTGTTGAATTCAGCTGACGGGATGAAATGGCTATGAAAGTCAACCTCCTCGGGTACCCCAAAAATCAACTGATTGAATTCTTCGCCGAACTTGGTGAACCGGGTTTTCGCGCGAGCCAGGTTCTTAAGTGGATTCACCAGCGTGGTGTTATCAAATTCGAGGAGATGACTGACCTTAGCAAGTTGCTTCGAGCCAAACTTGCTGAAATCGCAGTCGTCGAAGGACTGAAACCAATGACTGAAAACGTTTCAGCGGATGGCACCCGTAAATGGCTTCTTGCACTGCCAGATGGGAATTGCATAGAAACGGTATTTATCCCTGAAGATAGTCGTGGAACGCTCTGTATTTCTTCACAAGTGGGTTGTTCCTTGAATTGCACTTTTTGTGCAACAGGTCGACAGGGATTCAATCGTAATTTGAGTTCAGCTGAAATCATTTCCCAGTTGTGGCATGTCCACCATGAACTGAGAAGTGATGACAATCGCCGTCCGATTACGAATATCGTGTTGATGGGTATGGGAGAGCCTTTACTCAATTATGAGGCTGTCGTTGCGGCGATGCTGTTGATGCTGGACGACAATGCCTACGGTTTCTCCCGTCGTCGGGTTACTCTCAGTACTGCTGGCATCGTCCCTGGCATTGAACGACTCCTTACTGACTGTCCCGTCAGTCTTGCTGTGTCATTGCATGCGCCGAATGATGAACTTAGAAACCAGTTGGTGCCACTGAACAAAAAGTATCCAATAGCAGAGCTGATGAATGCCTGCCGACAGTATGCGGCATTCGATCGCCGCTGGCGTGTGACATTTGAGTACATCATGCTAAAAGGTATCAACGATTCGGTTTCTCAAGCTCGACAGCTCGCACGGATTCTGAGAGAGGTGCCCGCTAAAGTCAACCTGATTCCCTACAACAATGTCGATGGGTTGCAATACGAACGTTCAGATCAGGACGACATTGATCGATTCAGAGATGTCCTGTTGTCGCAGCACATCATGACCATCACCCGGAAAACCCGCGGTGATGATGTCGATGCGGCATGCGGTCAACTCAAGGGAAAGTTTACCGACCGGACCCAGCGTTCTGCAAAGCTAGCAGCCGCAGCAGTGCCGTTTGAATCGCTGGTTGACTCCTTGGAATCAGTGCAGGTTCAAAACTCGTGAGCATCAAGGTTCAATCGATTCGAGGCATGAATGATCTTCTGCCATCTGAAACTCATTGGTGGCAGGCTATTGAACGTGCCATTCACGACGTCGTAGCGCTTTATGGTTATGAGGAAATTCGATTGCCACTTCTTGAGCGTACAGAGCTTTTCAAGCGCTCAATCGGTGAAGAGACAGATATCGTCGAAAAGGAAATGTACACCTTCCTCGACAACCGGGGAGATAGCCTGACACTTCGACCTGAGGCAACCGCCAGTTGCGTTCGCGCCTGTATTCAGCATGGACTCATTAACCGCAGTAAAGCAAGATTGTGGTATATGGGTCCGATGTTTCGCTATGAACGTCCACAGAAGGGCCGCTATCGCCAGTTCCATCAGTTTGGAATTGAAGCCTTTGGCTGGACAACACCAGATATCGATGCCGAAATCATTTTGGTTGCGCATGCGCTGTGGCAGCAGCTGAATATCGCTGATCATGCTCAACTTGAAATCAACTCCATCGGTACACCAAAAGCCAGACAGAGATTTCGGGCAGACTTGGTAACGTACTTTGGCAATTATCAGGACTCACTGGATGGAGACAGCCAGCGACGGTTGGAAACCAATCCACTTCGAATTCTTGATAGCAAGAATCCTGATATGCAGGACATTATTGAAGAAGCGCCTGTCATGACAAACTATCTGGATTCGGAATCTGCATCCAGATTTGACAGGCTGTGCAATTTGTTGGCTTCTCAAGACATTGGATTTACGATCAACCATCGCCTGGTTCGGGGTCTTGATTACTATACCGACACCGTCTTCGAATGGACAACAAATCTTCTTGGTGCGCAAAACGCAATTTGTGGTGGCGGGCGTTATGATGGGCTGGTTGAGCTCTTGGGAGGCGGACCAATTCCCGGAGCTGGATTCGCGATGGGTTTGGAGCGGTTGATTGAAGTGCTTCGACAGAGTGACTACGATTCTGCTCTTGCAAGACCTCAAGTTTACGTCTGTACTTTAGGATCTGATGCTGAGGTTGAAGGTTTAAATGTAGCTCAGGAACTTCGCGCTGAGGGTATTCGAACTACTGTTCACTGTGGTGGCGGCAAACTCTCGCAGCAACTGAAAAACGCTGACCGAGCAAGTGCTGTGCTTGGCGTTATAATCGGTGCGGACGAAATGACGTCCCGTACCGCAATAGTCAAATCGCTTCGTACTGATGCAGAGCAGCAGTCTATTGTTCGAAGCGAAATTGTTGAAACAATTCAAGGAATGCTTCACACGAAGCAATAGCGAAACAAAAGTAGTAAACCGATAAGAGAGTTTCTGATGACACCCGATGAAGAACGGCTAGATCAGGTAAAAAAGTGGTGGAAAGAGTACCGCTGGACTGTGATCGGCGGAATTTCGGCTGGCGTAATCGGAGTGGGTGGCTGGACTGGTTGGACTGAATATACGCGAGTTCAACAGGAATCGGCTTCGGCGCTATTTCAGGAGTTGTCTGTTGCTGTTGTTCAGGCGGATGCTACCGGTGCACGCCGGGCATTTGATGAACTTTTTGAAGACTATTCTGGCACCGCTTATGCAGAAAGGGCGAGATTGCTGTTGGCACGCACAGCTTATGAAGTTGGCGAGGAGGCTGATGCCAGACGATTGCTGGAAGATGCTGTTGATCTGTCATCTGACGAGTCGACTGTACATGCAGCCCGAATCCGCCTTGCACAATTATTGATTGAAAGTGCGCAATACCAGGAGGCTGTGGATCTTTTGGGTTCGGTGGATCCGGGTGAGTTCGCGTCACACTATGAAGAATTGAAAGGTGATGCGTATCGCGCTATGAACCGATACTCGGAAGCAAAAAAAGCGTACGAGGCAAGTCTTGATCGTCTAGCTTTCAACTCCGGTTATCGAACAATTCTTACATTGAAGTTGAACGACACACTGATCGCAGAGTAAGTTTTATGGTACTTATTTCGTTCATTTGATAGTGCGGGTTCAAAAAGAATTCTCAAGTATGCGTAAGAAACCACCTGTCAGTCTTTTCTTCATTCAACTATTGACAACTACTTGTTCCTCCTCAGGAAAATCGCAATGATTCGAACAATTCCAGCCGTTCTAGCGGTATTGTTGCTCACCGCCTGTGGCACGCCAAAGATACCTGCTCCTGATCCCACACCTCTCAGCGACATTCAGGAATCTGTGGAACTGAAATCCAGATGGAGTAGTAATGATGTAAGAGTTTCATCTCGAAAAGAACAGGCATTTCTATCTTTACGCCCGAGTTTGGAATCCGGACTGTTGATAGCTGCGGCACCGGAAGGAGAAGTCTTTGCTTTCAACTCGAATTCCGGGGCAACGGTCTGGGCAACTGAATTGAACCAGAACATTTCTGCAGGTACTGGAGCAGGTGATGGCATAGTAGTCGTTGTCAGTGATACGGGTACGGCCTATGGTTTGGACATCAGAGACGGTGCAAAACTTTGGGAGTATCAACTTGGCGAACTGGTTTTCTCGCCACCGCTGATTTATAGAAACCAGGTCGTATTACGAACCATTGATGGAAACCTGATTGTACTGTCAGCAGCTAGCGGTGAATTTTTATGGGATGCGATTTACGATCAGCCGGAATTCTTGGAATTCGGCTCAGCGTCCCCAGTTGGATATCAGAACGTCGTCATATTTAGTAACGCCTTGGGTCGGGTGATTGCCACGGATTTGACGAGCGGATTTGAGGCCTGGAGTGTTTTTCTCGGTTCAGAGCGCAGCGTAGGGCAATTGAGAAGTCGAGAATCCCGTCCAGTTTTGTTTCAGGACTACTTGATTCTGTCTGATCTGTCGAGAGCAATTGTTGTCTATAACCTCTCAACGGGGAATGTGCTGTGGGAAACTCGTCTGGATGCGGGACGCAACACCGATGCTGATAACAATACAGTTTATGGACATAGAACGGATGACCTTATATTGGCTTTCAGCCAAAGAAATGGGTCACCTCGTTGGCAGCAGAGCGCGTTGCTTTATCGTGGTATAGACGACTTGGCGCTGGTAGATGGGCGACTAATCGTAGGTGACAGGCTGAGTTATTTTCACATTTTTGATCAGAGTAGTGGTGAAATTATCGGCCGCCACCGAGCACGCGGACGAGTCGCTTCGGGAGGATTCTTGGGTTCAGGAACTAGTCTGTACGTATATTATCGCTCTGGAGATATCGAAGCCTTCACTCTAACTTCAGCGAAATAGCCAGCAGTGTTTTCCTATCGATAATTGGACGCTTCGGGATCGGTTGTTGTCCCGTCATCAGTTTCAGATGCGTCGTACCATTTCAATTTTGCTTCAAGTGCTGCAGTTGCCATGCTCCCCGTCGTCAGTATCGTCGGACGTCCCAATGTCGGAAAATCGACTCTCTTCAACCGTCTGACCCGAAGCCGGAACGCTCTGGTTGACGATGTTCCCGGAGTAACTCGGGACCGTATGTATGGATTGGCTACCTCAGGTGACCGTAATTTCCTGATCGTTGATACAGGAGGACTAATCGACGATGACGGAACCTTCTCTGAACTCATCAGTGAACAGGTCGAAGCGGTACTCGAGGAATCCGATGCAATCATATTTTTGCTGGATGCGACTGAAGGACTGACAGTCGCTGATGAACAGATTGCGAGTCGGTTAGGCAAAACCAATTCTCCGATTTCGATCGTAGTCAACAAGAGCGAGGGCTTGGCACCAGAGTTGGTGACAGCCGATTTTCAGGCACTTGGATTCAGTGATCCACTCCCGATATCTGCCAAGCGGGGTAGCGGTGTTGCGAGAATGATCGAGCCGATTGTTCAGACTCTACCCAAGATTGAAGACCCGCTCTGGCTCGATCCGGGCCCGAAGGTTGCAGTAGTCGGTAAACCCAATGTTGGCAAATCTACTCTCATCAATGCACTTTGTCAAAACGATCGATTGATCGTCAGTGATACACCAGGAACGACTCGAGATACGGTAACTGTGCCGCTTCAGATTGGAGAAGCTCGATTCCGTTTTCTTGATACCGCCGGAGTCAGGCGACGGTCGAGGGTGAATGAAACACTGGAAAAACTTTCCGTCGTAAAGACTCTACAGGCAATTGAAGCTGCACACGTTGTTATATTGGTCGTAGATGGAACCGAACCCGTTTCTGACCAGGATGCGACATTAGCTGGGTTGGTGCGCCGTGCCGGTCGGCCGGTTGTAATTGTGGTGAATAAATCTGACAGAATACGAGCAGTACAACGATCAGAAGTTTTCAAAACACTTCAAAGAAAGCTCGCTTTTGCTGCACATCATGAAGCCTTCTTTGTATCCGGTCTGAAGCGTCAGGGGCTAAAGAAGTTGTTGCAGGCAGTCGGAAAAGCATACCGCTCTGCCATGATTGAAATGCCGACAGCAGTACTCAATCGCATGCTTCAAGATGCGGTTACTCAGACACCGCCACCTATGTCAGGCCGACGACCCGTTAAACTCAAATACGCACACCAGGGCGGGCGAAATCCGCCTGTCGTGGTAATCCACGGCAACAATGTCGAAACCGTCGCAGATCACTACCGACGCTATCTGGAAAAGTACTTTAGGGAGAGATTTAAGCTATTCGGCAGCGATGTACGCGTTGTCTTTCGTTCCGGCAAGAATCCCTTTGATTCGAAGCGCTGAATCTTTTTCAGGAACTGACTGATTCAACATCAAGATCAAGCGTGCCCTTAGCAAGTTGTGCATTGACTTTGTCGCCGGGAAAAACAGAATTTGCGTCTGTCAGGATGGTGTCATCCTTTTTGCTTCGAACAATCGCATAGCCGCGATTGAGTGTAGCCTGCGGATTCATGGTTTCGAGTTGCGTTGCAAGCGATTCAACCCGTGCGGCGAATTTTTCCTGTAAATTTGCAGTTGATTGCTTAAGGCTATCAGCAGCTGAAAAGAGATCTTTGGAAAACTGATCAATTTTTGGTGCCGGTGATCGATTCAACAGTCTTTGGTAGTTGACTTTGACTGTTCCGCTTTGCGTATCAAATGTGCGATTGATCTCCGTAGCAAGTCTTTTGCTGTAAGCACTGAACTGATTTTTCAGATTAGAAATTCTCTCTTTCGGGTGTACAAGGTTTGCCTCCGCCAGATCGATCTGTTGAGTGAATTCTCGCAATCTGGAAACAATTCTATTGTGCAAATTTGTTTCGAACGTTGAGAGTTTCAGAATCATTTCATCTATAGAGGGTGTACTGATCATCTCAGCCGCAGCAGTTGGTGTCGGCATTGGTTTGTCAGCCACCCAGTCAACAATACTCACATCAGTATCATGTCCTATCCCGCTCACTATCGGAATACTACTCAAGAAAACTGCGTCTGCTACGGATCGAGCATTGAACACCGAAAGGTCTTCAAGTGAGCCGCCACCCCGGCTGATGAGCAACACGTCAACATCCATTAGCTGATTCGCAAGCTCAATCGCCGCCGTGATTTCTTTTGGTGCATTTTCACCTTGGACAGAGGTTGGATAAATCGTCAAATGAATTGTTGGGTTTCTTCGCTTGAATGCATGAATGATGTCATGTACAGCTGCGCCAGTTGGAGATGTAATGATTCCGACTCGACGTGGATGTGCGGGTAAACTCTTTTTTTTCTCTTGATCAAAGTATCCCAGCTCATCAAGCTCCTTTTTGAGCCGTAAGTATTGTTGGTACAGTTCACCTTCCTTTGAACTTCCGACCTGCACATTTTCAACAGTAAACTGGTAGTTCCCCCTTTGGGTGAAAATCGTAAGGTAGCCTTCAACAACAACCTCACTACCATGATCAGGAATCTGCCGAATTTTGTTTCGGTAGACAGTACCGGCGAATAGTACGCAGCTAATCTCGGCAGTCTTATCCTTCAGCGAAAAATAGTAATGACCAGACTTTGACTTCGTGATGCTTGAAACCTCGCCGCACAAACTAATCTGACTGAAACTGTTTTCCAGTAGTTCCTTTGCCTGAGCATTCAACTCACTGACAGAGTAGATTGTGTTTTCTGGCAACAGTTCGATTCCGGTTCAGAGGAGATTCAGGGATTTAGGTAAAGGAAGCACTGATGAATTAGCGCATTAGAAAGGGGTCCGGAATAGTATCTTCCGAAGTATTTAGCCAGACACTCTTTACCTTTGTATATTCCAGTGCCGCTTCAATTCCACCCTCTCGGCCATATCCCGAGAGACCGTGTCCGCCGAATGGTACGATTGGAGAGACAGAGCGGTAGGAGTTGACCCAGACGACTCCCGCATCAATCTGATTGATCATGCGATGCGCCTTGGCAAGATTGCGGGTAAACACACCGGCAGCAAGTCCATACTCAGTATCGTTGGCCATTTCGACAGCCTGTTCTTCGGTGTCAAAAGTGAGGACCGAAAGCACCGGTCCGAAAAGTTCCTTTCTAACGGAAGGTGCATCGGGATGCTCGGAACAGTCCAGGATGGTTGGCTGAAAGAAAAATCCCGGCCGGTCGATATTGGCACCACCTGCAACTAGCTTGGCACCTGCATCAATGGTGGATTCCACTACTTCATTGATCCAATTTCGCTGTCTTAGGGTACAAAGCGGTCCGACTTCCGTACTGAAGTCAGATGGATCATTGACGATTACATTCTTAGCAGTGTGCTTCAGTCTATCTATAAAGGCATCCTTTATTGACCGTTGTATGATCAATCGTGAGCCGGCGACACAGCTTTGTCCACTAGCTGCAAAAATAGCAGAAATTTGTGTGTTGGTGGCACTTTCAATATCCGCGTCCTCAAACACAACAAAGGGTGACTTGCCTCCCAGTTCCAGAGAGGAACTCGCGAGATTTTCCGCACAATGTCTCACGATGTGTCGAGCTGTTTCAGGTCCGCCCGTAAATGCGACGCGGGAGACCTGGGGATGGGATGCCAGAACGGAACCGCATTCCGGTCCAAAGCCGGTAATGATATTGACGACACCAGGTGGAAACCCGGCCTCATCAATCAGCCGCGCGAATGTCAAAACCGGAGCCGCACCGTCTTCCGAGGCTTTGAGGACAACTGTACAACCTGCAGCCAATGCAGGGCCAAGTTTGACAGCGGACAAAAATAACTGACTGTTCCATGGAACAATTGCTGCAACGACACCAACGGGTTCTCGTTTGAGCCATACCTCCATGTTGGGTCGATCGATTGGCACATGAGCTCCTTCCATTTTGTCAGCAAGACCCGCGTAGTAGCGGTAAAAATCTGCGACATAGTTGATCTGTGCACTTGTTTCTCGGATTATTTTTCCAGTATCGCGAGTTTCGATCTCTGCAATTGCCTTGGCATTCTTTTCCAGTAGTTCTGCGAGTCGGTAAAGCAGTTTGCCGCGTTGCGTAGCGCTTAGTCCTGCCCACTTCGGATCTCTAAGGGCTTTTGCTGCAGAGGCGACAGCATTATTGACGTCCTCTCTACGCGCTTCGGGCATCAAAGCCCATGGTTCACCGTTCGCCGGGTTAATCGTTTCAAACGTGTCGCTGCCGTTTTGAAAGTCGCCGTCAATATACTGCTGAAACTGGTCCATGATTTTTCCTCAAGTAAGTTGCACTTTAGGCGTCGAAAGTGATTTGAATGACTCGCAAAAGACGAGAAATTTTCCTTTTGTGAAAGAGAGGATCAAGTTTACTTGCCCATTTTAATTCAGTCAAAGTTTTCAGCGAAAAAATGGGACAGCGACCAGTTGCACGATCGGTGATTTTCATAAAAAAAGCGTCGTTCTACGCATGAACATCACACCTGATTCTGTATAATGCACAAATGGAAACCATCGATCAGGCCCTCACTTTTGATGACGTTCTTTTGGTGCCGGCTCGTTCCTCAGTCCTGCCCAAAGAAGTCAGTCTAAAAACTCACCTCACCCAAAATATCGCACTCAATCTGCCGTTGCTGTCAGCGGCCATGGACACCGTAACCGAGTCCAGCATGGCGATCACATTGGCGCAGCTGGGAGGTTTGGGAGTGATTCATCGGAATCTCTCACCAGAGCGACAGAGCGAGGAAGTTAGGCGTGTCAAGAAGCACGAGAGCGGAATCGTAACCGATCCTATCACCACCACCGCTGACAGAACAATTTCAGAAGTGATGGATTTGATGGCAAAACATCAGGTATCGGGAGTTCCGGTTCTTGATGATGGAAAGCTCACAGGTATTGTTACCAATCGAGACCTTCGGTTCGAGAGTCGTACTAATGCCTTGATCACCTCCGTGATGACCCCGAAGAACCGACTGGTTACTGTGAGAAAAGGTGCCAGGAAACAAAAGATTCTCGACCTGCTCCACTCCAATCGAATTGAAAAACTACTGCTCGTTAATAAGGATTTTCAACTGGAGGGACTGATCACTGTCAAGGACATTATGAAATCACAGGTTTATCCCAACTCCTGTAAGGACGAGGATGGACGCTTAATGGTTGGTGCAGCGGTTGGAACGACAGCGGTTGATGTAGAACGCGTTGGTATGCTGGTCGATGCAGGGGTTGATGTTATCGTGGTTGATACTGCACATGGTCATGCTGAACGGGTATTGGAACAGATTGGTGAAATCAAACGTCAGTTCTCCAAAATTGATGTAATTGCGGGCAACGTTGCAACCGGTGAAGCGGCTTTGGACCTGGCCGAACAGGGGGCTGATGCCGTGAAAGTTGGAGTCGGACCGGGTTCGATCTGTACCACCCGTGTGGTCGCAGGGGTAGGGGTGCCACAGCTAACCGCTGTTATCAATGTGTCCCGAGCACTGAAAGACACACCAGTAAAAGTGGTCGCAGATGGTGGAATTCGTTATTCTGGAGATTTGGCCAAGGCCATTGCGGCAGGTGCACATTCAATCATGGTCGGTAGCCTTTTGGGTGGTACTGATGAAGCTCCTGGTGAAATTGAGGTCTACGAAGGTCGAACTTACAAGTCCTATCGTGGCATGGGGTCGTTGGGTGCGATGGAAGATGGTTCGAAAGATCGTTATTTTCAGGAGACAGAAACCAACAGCGTGAAACTGGTTCCAGAAGGCATCGAAGCCCGGGTACCATATCGTGGATCAATGCAAACTGTTGTCCATCACCTGATGGGTGGACTTCGTTCCAGTATGGGATATACCGGAAGTGCGGATATTGATGCATTGCGTACACATGGTCGGTTTTTGCGCATTACAAATTCGGGAATCCGTGAAAGCCATGTTCACGATGTTGAAATCGTTAAAGAGTCGCCAAACTACCAGCGATACTGAGTTTGCGATCGAATTCTTCCGAATGGTGTAAAGCGAAGTGTTCGACTTGTACCGATTCAATCTGAAAATCCATTTGTTGCTGTTGTAAAGAGCAAGGCAATTCATTCCAATCCGTAGAATTGGTTGCAGACACTTACACACTCGAGTTGCCTACAGAACGCATTCTGGTTCTGGATTTTGGTTCCCAGTACACACAGCTCATCGCGCGACGCGTGCGCGAGTGTGGCGTTTACAGTGCGATCTATTCCTACGATGTACCCGTCGATTCAATTTTCGAGTTCAAGCCGACCGGCATCATCCTTTCAGGCGGTCCAGCCACAGTAACTGAAAAATTCACTGCTCGGGTTGCACCAGAAGTACTGAAACTGGGGGTACCTGTGCTTGGCATCTGCTACGGAATGCAGACCATAGTGGCGCAACTGGGTGGTCAGGTTGAAAATGCATTGGTGCGTGAGTACGGTCATACCGAAATGAATCTAATTGGCACATCGGAGTTGTTGACTGATACCGATAGCGGGGCGGTTAGTAAGACATCTTCCGCGATGAATGTGTGGATGAGTCATGGAGACCGAGTGATCAAAATGCCACCGGGCTTTGAATCCATTGCTGAATCTGCTGCCTCTCCCTATGCGGCTATAGCGGATACAAGCCGACACTTCTACGGACTTCAATTCCATCCGGAGGTTACACATACAGAGGGTGGAAAAGAAATTCTCCAGCGATTTCTCCATGTCATATGCGGGTGTTCATCTGACTGGCAGACAGGATCTATCATTGATGCACAAATTGACAGCATCAAACAGACTGTAGGAACTGACAACGTGATTTTGGCTCTTTCTGGAGGAGTGGATTCATCAGTATGTGCAGCTTTGCTACATCGGGCGATTGGAGATCAGTTAACTTGCATTTTTGTCGACAACGGCTTGCTACGCTTGAATGAAGCGCAAATAGTGCGTAAGAGTATGGTCGAAAAACTCGGTGTGGATGTCGTGACCGTTAAAGCAGAGGACCGATTCTTTTCCGCGTTGTCAGGTGTGACTGATCCTGAAGAAAAGCGCAAGATCATTGGTCGGGAATTTATTGAAATATTTCAGGAAAAATCAAGAGAGCTACAGGGGGTAAAGTGGCTGGCTCAGGGTACGATTTATCCGGACGTCATCGAATCGGCGGGTGCGCATACACAAAAAGCCAAAGTTATCAAGTCTCATCACAACGTAGGCGGTCTGCCGGACTCAATGCATCTGCATCTGCTGGAGCCGCTTCGGGAGTTGTTTAAGGATGAGGTTCGAGAGGTTGGCGTGGAACTTGGACTACCACCGGACATCGTTTATCGACATCCGTTTCCAGGACCAGGTCTTGGAGTTCGCATTCTTGGGGAAGTTAAAAGACAGTATGCAGATTTATTACGTCTGGCTGACGCAATTTTCATCGAAGAGCTGATCAGAAATGATTTGTATTATGAAGCAAGCCAGGCATTTGCCGTGTTTTTACCGATCAAGTCTGTAGGTGTGGTTGGAGATAATCGGGCGTACGATTATGTGGTGAGTTTGCGGGCAGTTCAGACACAGGACTTTATGACTGCTAGATGCATGCGCATTCCGTTTGAAATACTCGAAGCAATTGCCAGTCGTATTGTTAACGAAATTCCTGGAATTAGTCGAGTCACCTATGACATTTCCAGCAAGCCACCAGCAACGATTGAGTGGGAGTGACGGCATGTATGGCAGTCGTTGACACCTGCAGGCATCTCTTGTAGATTCAAATACTTGATTAGCGGTTGGTAGGATACGCTAACGATTCTCGGTAATAGCGAGCATTTGCTCTGCGGAGGCTTCGGGAGGGTAGTTAGCTCTTGCTCTTTCACAGAGCGCCTCGGTCTATATTGCCGGTTTAATTTTGATCCGTGTCAGGTTGCAGCAGTTGTGCTCGGAAAAAACCAACATTGACCGCAAGCCCAGGAAGCAGGTATTGAAACAAACGCACAACGTCCAGAACTTCGTCCAGCGAAGCATCTCGTTTCGCGGCGGTCTGCAGTTGATCGCTGGTGAGAGCACCAGGATTAGGTAAATCCAGTGCCAGTTGAACCGCTTTTTTATGGACCTTTGTAACCACAGAAGCATATTCGTCTGTTGCGATATTCGGTTTCAGATTCTGCCACGCCCTATCGAAATAACTGGGCCATCTTGCCAGGGCGCGATAATCGGTATTGACGAAGGGCAGGCCAAGCGTGGTTTTGATATCTTCATATAACTCTTGCAATTGAGTATTGCCATGGTGAGGTTCAATCAACATCAATAACGGAATGGGGCCATTCACTGGTAACTTCTTCACGAGGTGTGTCGATTGATTACTGGAGAGGCTATGGTTTTCCAGCAGTAGGCGCGCCAGAGTTGCCAGCATGATATAGGGCATGTTGCCGGTGGAAAAAACTTCGATCATATCCCGTATCTGGTCGATTTCCCCAGTAGCGTATCCCGCAGATAGCAACTCCCTCTCCAACGTTCGATGGGGTAAGGTGCTGACGAGTTGCTCAACTTCATGGCGCAGTGTGCTGCAGGTTTCGTCGAATTGTTGGGAAGCACAAAGCGGGTGTAACCCATGCCACAACACCGAATAGAAATGGGTGTAGTGGGCGAATGCCATTGTGACGACACCCATCCACGGAACTTGGAGCACCTGCTTTGTGTCCTGGTAGGTTTCCAACAACGCCCCTTGAGCCTCGATTTCAGGCACTGGATGTATCGGTGGAGTCGGCGTAGGTTTAATCCGCCTTAAGGGACTGACAGCCATGTGATCTTCAATAGTGGGGGAATTCATAAACGGTTTCAAACCTCGATAGTCGCATCCATAGCTTGCCTGATATTCTGCTCGTAAACATTGACGGATTGTACCCGTTAACAAGATAGCGTTGCTGGAATACTACGGCAGAAACAGTATGAATCCATCTCGACAGCGACGCTTTTCCGTGGTTTTAACCTACCCGGCAAATGTATCTGGGTTCAGGTCGACTCGGCTTCAATTCAATTAAAATTTACTAATCCGATGATATCCAGCAACAAGATTGTTGCAACATAATCGCTGGAGGCAGCAAGAGATGAATTGATGGCCCTGACGAAACAATTTAAGGAAACCATACAGGCACGCGCCCGAAGGGATCCCGCGTTTCGCAAGGCCCTATTGCAAGAAAGTGTCGAATGTTTGCTTGCAGGCGATATTAATGCCGGCAAGGCATTGCTACGCGACTATATCAATGCGATGATCGGTTTCGAGCAACTCTCCTAGAGGTTTGATATATCGGGCAAGAGTCTCATGCGCATGTTCGGACCGAAAGGTAATCCCCAAGCGAATATCTTGATTGCGGTGATTCATTTCCTGCAAGAGCAATTGGTAGTGCCACTCCATTTTTTAGTCGTGAATGGTATCAATTACTTAAGTCATTTAATGTTAAAGTTCGGTTAAGAATGGCAGGCAATCCAGATTGCCAATTCCTTCTCCGAAATTTCTCCCGCAGCCAATTTCATAAAAATTCGGTATTTTTCAGATTCTAACGCGAACAGATCCACTCCATTTAGCATCAGAAACAGGCGACAGACAACAAAGGCTGTGCGCTTATTTCCATCAATGAATGGGTGATTGCTCACTATTCCATAAGCATAAGCAGCCCCTAGTTCAGCAATGTCCGGAGTTGGCTGTTTGAAGTAATAGAGGTTTTGGGGTCGGGTTAAGGCTGATTCCAACAGTCCATGATCTCGCACACCCTCTGCGCCACCATGTTCTGCAATTTGTCTGCGGTGAATTGCATACACAACATTTTCCAGAATCCAGATAGGTTCAGCCACTATTCACTCAATTTTTTGAGCACATTGCGGTCTTCACGCATTATGTTTTCCGCCACATCCATCTGACGCGCAAATTCGGGATCATAGGGGCTTAGTTCGATACCGTTTGAAGTTTCTGTTGCATAAAGCACATCGCCTTTCCTCACTCGTAATTTGGCAAGGACTTCTTTACCCAGAACGATTCCTATGGAATTTCCTACGGTAGTTACCTTCATCCGATGCATAATTCACCTCTTTTATAACGATAGTTATAATATTCCATCTTTGGTGTCAAGTCAATCAATCATTAAACTGAGGGCTTTGCGTTAGCCCAAATTCCTGGTAACCGACGAAACTTTGAGTGCCCGAATGTCGGCTAGTGCGGCTTTTTATATCTGCCAACTCCGTTTCAGGCGATGATTGCGATATTTAAATAGCGGCAAATTCAGACCCCGAGCAAATTGAAGCTGCGCACAACCCCTTGACAGTTCTGCTTGACCGATGGGGTGCAAACTGCGCGAATTCACTCGAATATGGTCAGAGTCCCTGTTGCTGGGCGGTTTTGTGGGAAAAGAAAAAAGAAGGCCTTTCAAATCACGCACGATGTCAAAAAGTTACAACCAAAAATACTGATCGAAAATGCCTCAAAACCATACAACCACTTTCGTGTGAAAGTAGCTAAATAGATTGTTCACATGTCTGAGGGGAGTTCGAACTGTAGTTGAACCTATCAATTGCGATCTTCACAACATCCAGCACTACATAAAAAACCAAAAGAATTCAGTTCAAGTCCTGAACCAGAGATTGCTGAACTCCATTTGGCACCGCATCAATCGTATACGAGTAATTCTCGTGGTCAATACCAACTGAAATGGCACTACCAGACTTCACTGTTTCGATAAATGAGGCAGGAAGCTCAAACCTCAGAAAATGTACCGCTGATGTCTTATCGTCAGTTGATCGATCAAGATCTTCATCGGCAATCGCATAAACTTTGGACTGGCCTTCAGTTTCCACCCAGACCCGGTCTTCGATTCCAACTAGGTTGGCCAGCATTCGCCGTCGCTCTTCGACATCAGGGTACTCAAGCATAAATGTTGCCTTCCAGTTTTGACCCGTAGGGATCAGTGGATTGTAGGCATCGAGTTCATCTTCGATGCCTGCTGCTTCAAACGTTTTTTCAATGCGAAGCATTTCCTGAATTTGGTAGTGAATCGTGAGACGGTCTTCAAAGTAAAGGTTTGCGGCAGGTCCAATCTGAAGGCGCCGATTTTTCTTGTGATCCAGGACCGAAGTGCGAAATTCATCTCGCTTTACAGAGTAGTCTTCAAGTGACAGGAGGTCTTCTCTCTTTAGTTGTTCCATGAGTTAGATCCCATATGCGGTACGGAGTAGAGAAATTGGGTGTTCTGGTTGGGCAGAATGTTCCCCGGAATTGGCCGCAATGTGCGAAACGGCCAGTACACAATCACTGGCAATGTGTTCCGGATCAACTTTCTTAACCTGGTTGGCAATCGGACGGACAATTTTTTTCGAAAACTCGTAAAACTCTTTCTTCACTGCATATGTCCCGTCGTGCCCGGAGCAGCGTTCCACCGTTGTGATATCAGTGTCAGGAATCAGTTCAAGCGTCTGACGAGTCTTAGCACCAACATTCTGGACACGTTGATGACAAGCGGCGTGGTACAAAACTTTGCCCAGCGTATTTTTAAATTCGGTAGTCAAAAGTTTATGTTTATGGCGCAGCATCAGGTATTCAAAGGGATCGTAAACTGCTTCCTTAACCATCTGGACCTTTGAATCATCTTTGAACAGCAATGGCAATTCCTGCCGGAACATGAGCGTGCACGATGGAATGGGTGTGATGACATCCCACCCGTCTTCGACAAAACTTGCGAGTTGCCTTATATTCTGATCTTTCAGTCGCGATACCGACTTCATGTCTCCAATTTCGAGTTTTGGCATACCGCAGCATTGATCGTTTTTGACGACTCTTACCGGGATGCCGTTATACTCAAAAACTCTGATCAGATCTTCATTCATCGTCGGGCTGTTGTATTTGCCGTAGCAAGTGGCGAACAAGACAACCTTGCCGTTCGTTGGACCGGCTTTAACCGGCTCAGCCTCAAGCGGACGGTGGTTGGATATTTTGCTGTGTACGCCACTGCTGCAGAATTGAGGAAGCTTGGCATTCTGATGCACACCAATCACCTGTTCCATGGCTTTGCGGGCGAGTGCATTGCGATTGACCGAGTTGACGGCATTAAACGCCACTGGAATGCTGCCAAGTTTGCCGATTGAGTCGGTCGATGAGAGTACACGATCGCGTAAAGTAGGTCGTCCTTTGCGGTTACCAACAATTTTTGCTCGTAGCATCAAATGAGGAAAATCTACCTGCCAATCATGAGGCGGGACATAAGGACACTTGGTCATGAAGCACAGATCGCAAAGATAGCAATTGTCGACGACGTCCCAGTATTTTTCTTTTGGAACACCGTCAAGCTCCATCGTGTCTGATTCGTCGATCGCATCAAACAGGGTGGGGAACGCGTTACAAAGGCTAAAGCACCGTCGACAGCCGTGACAAATGTCATAGACTCTTTCAAGTTCCTGAAACAGGCTGGTTTCATTGTTGAACTCTTCGGACTGCCAGTCTAGCGCATGGCGTTCCGGTGCTTCCAGGGACCCTTCTCTCATATCAGTTTTGATGCGTCATTCAGTCATTGAAAAAACAGGCGGAACCGCGAAGCCGCGATTCCGCCTGTTGTAGAGCTGATTCGATTAATTAAGCGTCGAGGTTATCGAGCGCCTTCTGAAAACGATTGGCGTGAGAACGCTCCGCTTTTGCGAGTGTTTCAAACCAGTCAGCGATTTCGTCAAAGCCTTCATCACGAGCTGAAGAAGCCATTCCCGGGTACATGTCGGTGTACTCGTGGGTCTCTCCCGCGATTGCTGCTTTAAGATTTTCGGCTGTATGTCCGATTGGCAGACCGGTTGCTGGGTCTCCAACGGCTTCGAGATATTCAAGATGGCCGTGGGCGTGGCCGGTTTCACCTTCCGCAGTAGAGCGAAACACCGCTGAAACATCGTTGTAACCTTCGACATCTGCTTTAGCAGCAAAGTAAAGGTAACGTCGATTTGCCTGAGATTCGCCGGCAAATGCATCCTTTAAATTCTGTTCAGTTTTCGAACCTTTTAGTTCCATTCAACTGTCTCCCGGTAGTTAGGTTGATGAGTTGGATATCAAAGCGAATATTTTAATGAATATCCGTGAAATTACAGATAAGGTTTGGATTTCTGTTTTCAAGAGTCAAATGGTGTAATTCACAAGAAATCGCTTCATCTCCAGGTATCGAAAGTTTTCTGGTGATATTCTGCTTCAGAAGTTTAATTGTGTAGTTGGTCAATTCGACTTGCCACGAATTATTTTCAGGCAAATTCAGGAATATAATGAAAATTTCGACTTCGCAAGAGTTCTCAATTGATGAGTAATACTGAATCAGCAGACCACCAGCCAGAAACCTCGAAAGAGGTATCTTTCGAAGATGCTGTTCAGGAACTTGAAGCGATCATTCAGCGAATGTCTGGCGGTACTCAGTCATTGGAAACTTCGATTGCCGAATTTGAAAAAGGCATCAATATCGTCCGCGAGTGCCAAAAAATGCTGAGTGATGCCGAGCAGCGAGTCGAATCGCTGACTAAAGCTGCTGATGGGCAAGTACAGACAAAATCGTTTGATTCTGAATAGGGAAATGAATGGGATTTGACCTGGAGTGGCGTCAGCTGCAGGAAGCCGCTGTTCAAGCACTGGAAGATAGACTTCCTCCGGTTACTCAATCTCCAAAGCAATTGCACGAGGCAATGCGCTATGCGACTCTAAATGGAGGCAAGCGCTTCAGAGCTGTACTGGTGATGATGACCGGGAAAATATTTGGTACAAGTTTGGAACGATTGATGGCACCGGCTGCGGCCATTGAGTGCATTCATGCCTATTCCCTGGTTCATGATGATTTGCCGTGCATGGATGATGATGATTTTCGTCGTGGAATGCCCTCATGCCACAGGAAGTATGATGAAGCGACTGCAGTGTTGGTGGGTGATGCACTGCAGACATTGGCGTTCGAAATATTAGCGTCAGATAAAAGTTTGATAAACTTACAGGAAAGAAGAGGAACTCTTGTATCAACTTTAGCGAAAGCGGCCGGGTCAAACGGTATGGTTGGCGGTCAGGTTTTGGATATCCAGTTTGAAAATTCATCGACAGGGGAAATCGATCCAATCACTATTCATCAGTTAAAGACCTCGCGTTTGATACGGGCTAGTGTTCAATTGGGCGCACAGGTGAGTGATTCCGTTTCTGAGGATGAGTTTCAGGCGCTCAGCGATTACGGAGAGTGTGTCGGTTTGGCGTTTCAATTTAAAGATGATCAGCTTGATGATGATGCTTTGGTTGAAAATCCGCTGGATAAGGCAATTGAAATGCGCGACCGAGCAATTGGATATCTTCACACTGTCAATAGGGATATTGAAAATTTGGAAAAACTGGCTAATTTTGTAGTTTCACGTGAAATGTAATTGGAATACTCTGCAATGCTAAAACGTGATTTACTGCAATCAAGGCCATAGCACATATGGAAGTAATTGGTGTGAACAACTACGAACTCTTAAGTCAAATAGATTCTCCTTCAGACATTAAAAATCTGTCTGAAAGTCAGCTGCCGCAACTCGCATCAGAAGTACGCGACTTTCTGGTAGAGGTAACTTCAAAAACCGGAGGCCACTTGGCTGCAGGACTCGGTACAGTTGAATTGACCGTGGTACTGCATTATCTGTACGACACGCCAATAGACAGATTAGTCTGGGATATAGGACACCAGGCCTATCCTCACAAGATTCTTACGGGTCGCAAGGAGTTGATGCACACCATTCGAAAGCCTGGAGGACTGAGCGGTTTTCTGAAACGGGATGAAAGTGAATATGACACTTTTGGTGCCGGTCACTCAAGCACCTCAATTTCTGCTGCTCTTGGAATGTCGGTAGCTCTGGCAGCACAGGGAGAAAAGCGACATGTTGTCGCCATAATTGGGGATGGCGCAATGACTGCCGGCCTCGCCTACGAAGCTCTCAATAATGCGGGCGCTTCATCATCGGACCTGCTGGTTATTCTGAACGATAACGAAATGTCAATTTCACCCAACGTGGGTGCTGTTTCCAATTACCTGGCCCGACTTATGTCGGGCAGAACGTACATGTCAATCCGGGAAGGTGGAAAATCAGTTCTCGGTGTAATGCCGCGGGGAGTGCAGGAGCTTTCAAACCGGATAGAATCACATGCCAAAGGATTAATTCTACCGAGTTCTCTGTTTGAGGAATTGGGGTTCTACTACATTGGCCCAATTGATGGGCACGATATTCCAACTCTTCTGAAAACGCTCAAGAACCTGTCGAGGATTTCGGGGCCCAGATTCTTACATATTGTCACCAGGAAAGGTAAGGGGTACGAACCTGCAGAATCCGACCCGCTTCGTTATCATGGTGTGTCGCCGTTTGAACCTGCGACCGGAGAGATGCAGAAAAAAACCGCCAGCGCTGTTTCGTACACCCAGGTGTTTGGTAAATGGCTCTGTGATATGGCGGAAAAAGACCACCGATTGTTTGGCATTACACCAGCCATGCGTGAAGGCTCGGGACTGGTTGAATTTCAAACCAGGTTTCCCGAACGTTACTTTGATGTTGGAATTGCAGAACAGCATTCAGTAACCTTCGCAGCAGGGCTTGCCTGCGAAAAAGCAAAACCCGTCGTTGCCATTTACTCGACCTTTTTGCAGCGTGCCTATGATCAACTGATTCATGATGTATGCATTCAAAACCTTGATGTCACTTTTGCCCTTGACCGGGCCGGTTACATCGGAGGTGATGGAGCTACCCATGCAGGACACTATGATTACGCTTACCTTCGCTGCATTCCTAACATGGTTGTGATGGCTCCTTCGGATGAGGCGGAAACGCGTAATATGCTGTTTACAGCCTATATGCACGAGGGTCCTGCATCGGTACGTTATCCGCGCGGCGCCGGAATCGGTGCAGAACAACAGGAAGAAATGCAGGAAATTCCGATTGGAGTCGCCGAAGTTGTTCGTGAACGAAGTGACTCGAAGAAAAAAGGTGTTGCGATTCTGGCGTTCGGCAGTATGCTGGCCACTGCTAAAGCCGTAGCTGAGCAGGTTGATGTTACTGTGGTCAACATGCGATTCGTCAAACCTATCGATGAAGAAACAGTTTTGAAAATGGCGAAGTCGCATGAATGGCTGTTAACAGTGGAAGAGCATGTCATCGCAGGAGGAGCGGGGTCTGCAGTGAATGAAGTTCTAAACAGGCATAAATTGCCTACGAAAATGATCAATTTAGGAATTCCCGACAAAATTTTTGATCACGGTAATCCCAAAGATGTGTTTGCCGAAGCTGGGATAGACCCCGATTCAATCATAGAACAGATAAAATCTCTGGATCTGGCATAGTCGTCAAGGAGAATTGCATATGAAGTTTCCACAATTGGTTCCGGTTCCCGTAGAACCAGCTGAAAGTTCAATTCCAGATATTCAGGCGAAGCAGGATACCCGGAAGCTCGCCATTGACCAGGTCGGTATCCGTGAAATCCGTCATCCGGTAAAGGTACGTGATCGCGCGCATGGCGATCAATACACCGTTGCCACTTTCAATATGTATGTGGGATTACCCCATAACTTCAAGGGCACTCACATGTCCAGATTCGTTGAGGTTTTGAATGACCACGAAAATGTGATTTCGGTGCATTCGTTTAAAGAAATTGTCAAGCAGGTTGCCGATAAACTGGCATCCAAGACGAGTAGAATCGAGATGACTTTTCCGTATTTTCGTGAAAAGAGCGCACCAGTGACGGGAGTAAGGAGCTTGGTGGATTACGAAGTTACGCTGTTTGGTGAATTGACGGACGACGCAGTGCAAATCACGACCCGGGTCATTGTTCCAGTTACTAGCCTATGTCCATGCTCGAAAGAAATTTCAAGCTATGGCGCTCACAATCAGCGTTCTCATGTGACGATTACAGTACTTGCAGAAGAATTTGTCTGGATTGAAGAATTGATTGATATTGCAGAGTCCAATGCAAGCTCGCAACTCTATGGACTTTTGAAACGGCCTGACGAAAAGTATGTAACTGAGGAGGCTTACGACAATCCAAAGTTTGTAGAGGATATGGTGCGTGATATTGCCGGTGAACTCATTCAGGATGAACGAGTTGTTTCGTATGCAGTTGAATCGGAAAACTTCGAATCAATTCACAATCATTCCGCCTATGCAAAAATTTCCGGTACCAGAGAAGAAGGCTAGTCAATTCCCGTGCTGACTGATATGCTGCGAGCGATTATCTGAAATCCTGAGCGGTCGTTTTGACTCGTGGAAGTGGAACTTGAACAGACTTTGATCGACCGGCTCGTCGCTAAAAAGCCAGCTTCCTTGTTGCTGATATCCCCGGAAGTCCCACCCGGTTTAGCAAATTGCCTGGACAGTACTCCAGAAATTGAGTTTGAGCACACAGACTTTGAGAGTATTGAGAAATCGATTTTGCCTTTGGGGCGATATGAATTTGTAGTTGTTGCAGATTTGCTGAACCGCATGAATGTCGAGCTGGCTGAGCAATTGGTGTGTATATTGCGCGACTTACATGCTAGGATGCTTTGGGTGATGGTACCTCAGAAAATGCTGCTGCGATACAACCATACTAATGCGATAGCGCAAGGAATGCGAATGATCAGCCCGCAGCAATTCGGGTCCGGCCAACCTCAGTGGTATGAGTTTAGTCTTGAGTCATACAAGCCGGTTCCACAGTGGTTGAATGCGAAGAATTGGGCTAACCCGGAAAGATGGGACAAGGAGCGCTGGTAAGCGGAAACCGAACAGGAGGAATTTTTGAGGTCAACAGAAAATTTGCTAGCGACAGTGAGGCAGGTGCCGGCGGATGTGGAAATCGTCAGCCATCGGCTGATGTTGAGAGCTGGTATGATTCGGCAGCTCGCATCTGGTATATACAGCTGGCTTCCAACCGGTTTGCGAGTGCTAAGAAAAGTGGAGAACATTGTCCGTGAAGAGATGAATCGGGCTGGTGCTCAAGAAGTGCTTATGCCGTCTGTTCAGCCGGCAGAAATATGGCGAGAGTCTGGCCGTTGGGATTTTTTTGGACCGGAATTGCTCCGATTCCAAGATCGCCATAAACGTGATTTCTGCCTGGGTCCGACTCATGAGGAAGTGATTACGACGCTGATCAATAATGAAGTTCGCAGCTACCGTCAGCTACCCGCCAATTTCTACCAGATTCAGTGGAAATTTCGCGATGAAGTTCGTCCTAGATTTGGGGTGATGCGTTGCCGCGAATTTCTCATGAAAGATGCCTATTCTTTCGATGTCAACAGAGCGGGGATGGAACAGGCTTATCAGGTCATGTACGACGCTTACTGCAAGGTGTTCGAACGTTTGGGACTGGATTTTGTCGCAGTTGCGGCTGATTCAGGCGCTATTGGTGGCAGTGTTTCAACTGAATTTCATGTGTTGGCCGATTCCGGTGAGGATGGCATCGGCATCAATACTGATGCTAATTTTGCAGCCAATGTTGAAATGATCAATTTGCCACCTTCCGGACCGCCAAAGCCAGCGAAAGAATCATTGGCTTTAGTCGAAACCCCGGCAGTTCGCACAATTGAAGACTTGTGTAAATTTCTGTCAGTTCCGTCGTGTCAAACCCTGAAAACACTATTGGTACAGGGAGAAAATGGACCTGTTGCATTATTGCTCCGCGGTGATCATGAATTGAACCTGATTAAAGCTGTGAAGGTTCCGGGAATTGAAAGCCCATTACAGATGGCTGGGGCGGATGCGGTTGAAAAAGCAACCGGAGCCCAGTCCGGTTCTGTCGGGCCGATCGGACTCAAAATACCGATATATGCAGATTACGCCACTCGCGAAATGTCAGATTTTGTATGTGGAGCAAATCAGCGCGAACACCACTATTGCGGTGTAAACTGGGGCCGTGATTTGCCGGAACCGCAGTTTGTCGACTTGCGTAAAGCAGTAAACGGGGACCCGTGTCCAAATAATCCGGCCAAGTCCATAACTGTTAAACGCGGCATTGAAGTCGGACACGTATTTCAACTCGGTACAAAGTACAGTGAATCGTTTGATGCAACCTGCCTCGATGCCAATGGTGAAAATGCAGTGATGTGGATGGGCTGCTATGGCATTGGGGTATCTCGCATCGTAGCCGCCGCCATCGAGCAGAACAATGATGACTCTGGTATTATTTGGCCGGAACCGATTGCTCCATTTTTGGTGTGTATTGTGCCAATCAACTTTCAGCAATCGGCGGATGTCGCCAGAGTTTCGCTGTATGTTCACGACACTCTCACGCAAGCAGGTATTGAAGTGATGCTGGATGATCGCGACGATCGTCCGGGTGTTAAGTTTGCCGATATGGATCTACTTGGCATCCCGCATCGGCTTGTAGTGTCTGATCGCGGTATTGCCAACGGGCAAATTGAATACAAAAGGCGCGGCAAAGAGGCTTTGGAACACCTTTCACTCGACGGTCTGACTGAAGTGCTGCTGCAGCGAATCAATCATTAAGGGTCATCAATTAGGCGGTTGTGCCCAATTGATTGTAAATCCCTTGGCAGCAAAATCCTCCGCCGGCTCAAAAGCAACATCAGTGACGTTCGACATCGGCGATCCTTTCCACAGGGCTAACTGTAATTGATCGAATTGTTCCAGATCACCTTTGGCAAGAAGTTCTACTTTGCCATCCGATGTGTTTTGCACCCAGCCTTGAATTCCTATTTCGGTAGCGGCTTCAGCCGCATGTCGACGATACCAGACGCCTTGAACCAGACCAGAAACGATATATTTACGTGTTTCAATCATTTGCTTTCAAAGCATGTTGCCAATTCGGGACCGGAAGGTATTCTCTGATACGGGCATGCTGGGTGGTGAAAATTTTCTCGTAAATGATGAAGTTCACAAGAATTTTTTTAACGTAGTTGCGAGTTTCTGTAAATGGGATCGACTCGACCCATGCTGCCGGATCCTTGGCTGGAATCATTTTCTTCCATTGCTTAATTCGCCTTGGCCCGGCGTTATATCCCACAAGTGAATGGATTGTGTTGCCTTCAGTCTGATCAAGCAATGATCGAAAGTATGAAGTACCCAAACGAACATTGAGTGCTACTTTCGACAGATCGTTTCTTGACGGTTTCTTGAGGCGGTTCTTTTTTGCAACATTTTGAGCGGTTTTCGGCATCAACTGCAGTAAGCCCACAGCACCGGCACCTGAACGAATATCGTGAATAAACAAGCTCTCCTGTCGCATGATCCCTAAAATCCAGTATTCCGGGACTCGATGCCGGATTGCTTCTCTTCGTACCACATTAAGATAAGGTGAAGGGTGGGAGAGCGAGACTTCAAATTCTGAAGACCGCCCAGATGCAAACATGGAACGAATTGCACCATCGTGCCAATTCCAGGTATGAAACAAATTCGCAGCCTGAATCCAGAATTCCGACTGACCCGCACGCTTTTTGCGTAAGTGAGTTAACTCGCTACGAGCACTGTAAGGTTTGTTGAACGCAAGCCATTCACGAATGCGCGCGATAGCAGGTTCGGCTTCTAGTTGTAAACCCTGGTCTTTCGATACAGAATTCAGCCCGGCTTGGGACAGGTTGTAAGGTAACCCCAATTGGTCTGCTGCAAGAAATCCATAAAAGTGTCTTTCTTCTGCAATTGAAGTGAGTAGTTCCACTGCTTCCCGACGGTATCCGGTTTCGTCAAGTGCCCGGGCACGCCAATAACGCCACTCAATGCGTTGCGCATCGCTATCTGACATTCGGCTGATAGCATTCAGTACGTGTTCCCAGTTTTCTCTTGCAAGTGCATTTCTGGCCATCAGTTCCAGAGTACTCGTACTGTGCAAAGATTCCGGTAAATTGGCCAGCATGCTGTAAGCGTGAAGATGGCGTCGCCAGCCCAGAATCTGTGCGATCCGTTTCTCGGTATCTGTAAGTCTCTTGACAGCTTCAAGTTCTCTGGATTTCAGTTCCTGCCAGAATGCATAACCGGCATCAGAGTCCTTCCTCGTTATTCTTACCATGCCGTAGGTGATGACCTGTCGTCCGTAGTGAGACTGACTCCATTGGTCAATATTCCTTCTGAGCATTGTTCGCGGATTTTTATGGGTCTGATTTAAACGCTTGACCCATTTCTTTACCTCATCGGATCGTAATAGACCGCGTAGATATTTCGTCATATTCGGCCGATTTTTTCGTGAGGTCAGAAGTATTCGCTGCCAAATCAGATCATCGTCAATCAATCCGTGTTTGAGTGCATAGTCAAACAGCGGGTCACATTGCTTGGGTTGAGATCGTGAAACCAGCCAAAGGGGCTCTATGTGTCGAATGGCGTCTTCTCGCGATCCGGTATTCAATACAGCTCTGGCTACAGAGCACTTTGTTTCCGTCGTATCTGAATCTGAAAAGTGCTTGATGATCAACTCCCAGTCGTTTCGAACAATCAATCGATCCAGCCACCAATTTCTAAAGCTGCCTGGCAGTGGAATATCGACTCTGGAAATTATTCGGTCAATTTGTCTGTTTGAGTAATCCGAGTGAGTCGCTCGGACTTCTTTTATGATGAGGTAGTGGTAGAGAGGGTAGTCTTTCAGCTTAGGTTTTAATTTCAGCCAGGCTGATACCTTTTTTTGGTTCAGCAGTGAATTAGCATCAAGATAAGTTGAGCGTTGCTCATTCAGGTCTATGCTGGCATGGGTGTGGGTTGCGACGAACAACAATACACCGATGAGTGCAATTACACACCATCGATAAGGCGCTGAGTACAGGTGGCGCATAAAAGACTATATGTGGGTCAGAGTGTCAGGTTTACCGGACACGCTGAAATCACCGGGTAGAAGAATTAGAGAATTCTTCTACCCGGTGATGATCGAATTTGGTTATTGAGTGAGTTTTAACTCTCTGAGTAGTTAACCGCATCCTTTCGGAACTACTCCAAGTTGAACGCGAATTAGCTGTCAGCAATCACTACATTGAGTTGGCACGATATTGCATGTCAGATTCCTCAATTACTCCGATTGCCCAAGCACCTCGATTCTTGGCATGTGCTACAGCTGCATCGATATCAGCGCGAACAAGGTCACGCGGGATGGACAGTTCCTGGCCCGGATGAATCAGGTCGGCATCCTCAATATCTTTGTTGTGACCGTAAATTAGTGGCCAGCGAAAAGAGTCGTTGTAAATGGAAGTCAAACCTGAAATTGACCACAGACTTTCACCTGCTGATACGACATGAGTGTCATCTGAAACAACCAAAGGTGCAACCTCTTCCATGACCTCGACAACCTCTTCCATTGGTTCTTCCATAACTTCCGGTTCGGCTCTTGGAGCGCAAGCGGAAATCGATAGGGCGAAAAGGGAAATTGAGCCCAAAATCACCAAACGAAAACTAGTCAGATTTCTTGTTTTGAACATATTGGCAAGCCTTTAATTTCGCGATTAGATAAAAAGTATTTGTTTTCAATCTCATTATAGTAGGATAAATTTATTTTCTTTGTAATTTGAATCTCAATTTTATTGATATTTAGTGCATTTTGTAAATTCTGAATCACTGAAGATTTAGGGGGTTGACCAGTCAAGCCATATGGATGAGGATGAACTCAAATCTACTGATCGTTCGAGAATGTCAAGATATGAGTTGCGAGAAATTTCTCTCGCACCCAAACTGAAAAGCAAGGGGGTTGGTTCCTGGCAGTCAATCAATTCAAATTCTGAGTGTCTGAGGTGATGAGTCAAATGATAGAGAGCAACTTTAGATGCGTCCGACTTTAACGAAAACATGCTTTCGCCGAAAAAAATACGACCCAGACTGACACCATAGAGGCCTCCGATTAAATTGCCGTTATGCCACGTTTCTACAGAATGTGCATATCCATGTCTGTGTAGCTCCAGGTAGGCATCAATAATTTCTTGGCTGATCCAGGTTGGTAAAGGTCCAAAAATTTCGTAACTCTGCTCACGAGTACCGCACTCCAAGCTCATCACACCTTCCTGAAAATCAACTTTAAGTTGTCCAGCTTTATGGTAGTCCAGCAACCAATCTAGTTTGTGCTGTTCCATGAGGTTATCTGGCACTGCAAAGCTGAATTTTCTGGGAGGCAATCGCTCCGCGCAATGTTGAATGACTCTTCCAAAATCCTGGTTTAGAGTAACTGAGTAATCTCTGTTTTTGACACTCTTACGCAGGCTTCTAGACGGTTTAAATTCATTCAGGAAGAGGACGGTACGCGGATCAGGACACCACCAGGTAACCTCATCGAGCGCGCTTTCCGGCTTTGGGTAAAATCCAAGACGGTACGCCTCAAGCAGGGCTGCAACGGATAGGTCTGTATCGATGATCAAAGGTGCGTCACCCCGCACCTTGCGTGGATCTGGAAAGCGTTCCACTGGTGAAGAATTTGAGACAAGTTTATTCATGAAGGGCAGACTCTGCCGGTCTTTTTGCGTATGCGGAGTAGTAATCAAGTGCCTGACAGTAGGCTTGCATGTGGGAAGTTTCACGGTCAATAAAATGACCGATTTCCACCTCAATTGATGGGGACAGGAAAGAGTGGCTGGATCTGGCTAATCTCGGTAGGAATCCTCGACTCAGTTTGTGATCTCCCTGGACACCTGCGCTGTATTCACTCAGGCCTCTTTCGATGCAGTATTCAATTGCCGCATAGTAACAGATTTCAAAATGAAGGTTTCGAAATTCTGCCAAAGTTCCCCAGTAGCGGCCGAATAGTTTGTTTTTCCCTTGCAGGCAAAATGATCCAGCAACCGGATTTTGATCGATGAGCGCCAGAAAAAGCACCAGATTTTCCGGAATCGTTTGTCCAATTCTTTGGAAGAAGTCCAATGATAGGTACTTGTGAGAACGGTATTTTTCAACGGTTTGCTGAATAAAGAAATCAATAAGTTTCCAGTGTGACGGTTCAAGTTCCTCACCTTGTACAACATCGATAGAAATTCCCTGTTTGCTAATTGAACGCCTCTCGCTTCTGATCTTCTTGCGCTTTCGACTGGAGAGTGCGCCAAGAAAGTCATCCATTGAATCGTAACCCTGGTTTTTCCAGATGTACTCAAATGTGCTGGCGCGATTCAAAAACTCCAATGAATCCAGTATCTCAGAATCTTCTTCAGAAACGAAGTGCCAGTGAGTCGACGACAAATTGAACTGTCGAGCTATTTTTTGTGCAGTACGGACGATTAGTTGACGGGTCTTAGAGGCCCGATGGTCATCGGGAACGAGCAGTTTAGGAGCCGTGACCGGTGTAAAGGGTGTGTGGGAAATTAACTTTGGATAGTAATTCAATCCCGTCTGTTCATAGGCGTGCGCCCAATTGAAATCAAATATAAACTCACCCCAGGAATGGCCTTTCAGATAAAGCGGTGCTGCTCCGATGACTTCCTGATTCTGACTCGATAAATTTCGTATTAAAATGTGTTGCGGTGCCCAACCGGTATTATTCGAAACACAGCCTGATTCTTCCAGTGCGTGGAGAAATTCATGGAACAAAAAGGGGTAATCTGCAGGCACGATGCGATTCCAGTCTCGTGCGTTAATTTGGCCAATTGAGTCCACAATTTCAAATGCCAGCGAATTTTGTTGTTCTGATATCTCTGTAGCCAATGATTACTCCATTAAGGCTAATTTGGGATGCTGATTCTCTAAAAGTATATTCATAGATGACTTCAGACTTTGGAGTGGCGTTAGCCCAATTGAACTTGGTGGTCGGCGACTTGGCTGGTAATGTGGGTCGAATCACCGATGCTGCGGTTTACGCCCGCGATGAATTGAACTGTCGCTTTGTTGTATTTCCGGAGCTGGCAATCTGCGGCTATCCACCCGAGGATCTGCTTCAGCGTTCAGAGTTTCTCTCCAATTGTGAAACAGCTTTGAATCACCTGGTTGGGGCGGTTTCAGGTATCGCACTCGTTGTTGGTCACCCTTGCCGCTCGGAAGGTAAGCTGTTTAACTCGGCTTCGCTGATCGACTCTGGAAAAATTCTCGCTACCTACCACAAGCACCACTTGCCCAACTACGGTGTTTTTGACGAAAAGCGCTATTTTGCTCAGGGCGACAAGACGGAGGTGGTTAAGGTGGATAACATTCCAATAGGCCTCACCATCTGTGAAGACGTATGGGAAGACGGTCCGGTAGAACGCTGTGTTGAAAGTGGAGCTGAGATCATTTTCACTCTCAACGGTTCGCCATTCGATACCAGCAAAATTGAGTACCGGGAAAACGAAATTGTCGCGGCCCGTAGTAAGAAAAACGCAGTCAGTATTGTTTATGTCAATCTGGTTGGTGGTCAGGACGAGTTGGTTTTCGATGGCGGTTCGCTGGTAACCGACCCAAGTGGAGAAATTCAGTTTCGCGCCAAACATTTTGAGGAGGCTGTGGTACCAACTCGGTTCGCACATCGTGAACGGGTGCAATGCCTGAGCGGAACAGTTGAGCCAACACCCAACCCCGTGGAGAGCATCTATAGTGCAATTACTTTGGGCGTTCGGGACTACGTGCAGAAAAATGGCTTTCGAGGTGCAGTGATCGGATTGTCTGGTGGAATTGATTCAGCATTGACCCTTGCAATTCTGGCTGATGCATTGGGTCCTGAAAATGTGGAAGCTATTCTCATGCCGTCGCGCTATACCCAGCAAATGAGTATCGACGATGCCAAATCTGAAGTGGAGGCGCTTGGAGTGAGGTGGACAATCATCTCCATTGAACCAATTTTTAAAGCGTTTCTTGATCAGTTGCGTCCAAGGTTCGAGGGATACAGCGTCGATGTGACTGAGGAAAATGTCCAGGCGCGCTGTCGGGGAACTCTGCTCATGGCCATCTCCAATAAAAGTAATTCAATTGTGATTACGACTGGAAACAAAAGTGAGGTCGCAGTTGGATATTCCACGCTTTACGGCGATATGGCTGGTGGATTTTCTGCAATTAAGGATGTACCGAAAATGATGGTTTACGAATTGGCCAGATATCGCAATGCTAAATTTGGAGCGGTTATTCCACAACGGGTGTTTGACCGGCCACCCACCGCGGAACTCGCGGATGATCAGAAGGACAGTGATTCGTTACCGCCTTATGAAGAACTGGATGGCATTATTGAGGCGTATGTCGAGGACGTTCGTTCAATTGAAGAAATTGCTGAGGATGGGGTCGAACTGGAAACGGTTCGCCGCGTTGTCAGGATGATCAATCGAAACGAATACAAACGTAAGCAGGCCCCGCCTGGAGTGAGAATTACCTCACGCGCCTTTGGACGTGATAGACGCTACCCGACCACCAGCAAGTTCTGATGTCTGCGTTCAGTTGTTTTGTTGACTGGAGCAGTCTTTGTGGGTTTGATGTGACTCGTCTTACTCGATTTCGGACTCTAGTGCTGCGTCATCAAATATCGCACTCACGTCTGTCAGATAGATACTGGCCGGGTAATTGAACTGAAGGACTCGTCGATTATCGGCTGACAGATCCGGTAGATTCATCCTGTCGTAAGCATAGATAAGAATCGCAAGCGCTTCTTCGGTATAGGGTGATGTTTCATAGCGTTTGAGTACGCGCGATGCACGATTGGCCGCGCCGATGTATGCTTTCCTTTCCAGATAAAACAGAGCAATTTGAAGGTCGTGACGCGCAAATACGTTAATCAATTGAACCAACTTTTCCCGAGAAGCGTCTGCGTACTCGCTCAATGGAAATCTTTCAATGACTTCGGTGAAGGCTGCGTATGCTTCTCGTCCCGTTTCGGCATCGTGATCGGTCAAATCAGATTTGCTTCGAAATAAAGTTTCGCCAAATTTTGGGGGGCGCACCGGAAGCAGGGCAAGACCTTTCAGGTAGTACGCGTAGTCAATTTGTGAATGGGTTGGATGGTTTGCCAGAAATCGGTCAATACAAGGTGCCGTTAACTCGAACTGTTTCGTCTTATAGTAGGCATAACAGATCTCAAGGTCGCCCTGTGTCGACAACTCTCCATACGGATAGGCTGCTCTTAGTGCTTCATAACGTTCAATCGCCGTATCATAGCGGGCGCGGGACAGGGCATCGTATGCAGATTCATACATTTCCCGTTCGGACTTAATGGTTTCCTTTTTCCCGCAGCCGGCCAGTATCAACATGGGAATGACTGCCAGAACAATAGCAAGCCGAGTTACGCTTTTCATATATTTTGCTCGCAGTTTAATTTCTACGCCGGGAGGTTGAGGGATTCGTGGGTTAGGGAACCATTGGAATAACGAATTCGATTCAATTATATTGATTTGGAGTGAGAGTCACTTTTCTATTTAACCATGCTCATGCAAACCTTGGTTATCTGATTGCAACATAAAAAAATGAATCAAGCGCGCATCAATTTAACAATCCCGGAAGAGTGCAGGGGCCAACGGCTAGACAAGGCACTCGCATCGCTGATGACTGACCATTCGCGCACAACGATTCAAGGTTGGCTGGATTCAGGACGCGTTAAGCTCGATGGTGCTCAGCCTAAGCGGAGGGTCGCTGTAACAGGAGGAGAAGCCGTTGAAATTGACGTTCCCGAAGTTGTAGCAGGCGAATGGACTGCGGAAGATTTACCGATTGATGTTGTATTTGAGGACGAATCGGTCATCGTTGTGAATAAGCCTGCAGGTACGGTTGTACATCCCGGTGCCGGAAATCCGCATGGAACGCTGTTGAATGGCTTGCTCAATCATGACCTGTCGCTTGAGAGATTGCCGCGTGCAGGGATTGTTCACCGATTGGATAAGAATACATCGGGGTTACTCGTTGTCGCAAGAACCGAAGCAGCTCGCATTAACCTGATCAAACAGTTTAAAGCTAGAACAGCCGGACGGCGTTACATTGCGGTCGTGGAAGGACGGCTGATTTCAGGTGGTACGATTGACGTGGCAGTTGGGCGGTATCGTCATGATCGAAAGCGCATGACTGCCGGTTCAGGTAAACCAGCGGTCAGTCATTACCGTGTTGTTGCCCGCTTTCGAACTCACACACTTGTTCGGGTAACGCTTGAAACGGGTCGAACTCACCAGATCCGTGTGCATTTCAAACATGAAGGGTTTCCAGTTGTTGGTGACCCCGACTATGGCACTCGTCCCAGGATTCCTGCCGGGGCGAGCGAATCCTTAATTCAGATATTGACCAACTTTAGAAGACAGGCTCTGCACGCTGAATTGTTGGAATTGAATCATCCTCGATCTGGTGAGCGACGTCATTGGGAATTGGGAGTACCGCAGGATATGAGGGAACTAATTCTAGCGTTGAAAGATGACTCCACGAATTTTGAACGCAACAAAAAAAACGCTCTTGGCTATTGAGCCAAGAGCGGTTTTTTCAGTTAACGGATGTTAAACGGACTTAATTGGATGATACGGTAGTCAGTCCAAGAATTTCCCAATCCTGCATTCCGCCGCGATACCATTTGATCTTATTGGATGGGTATCCCAGTCGCAATAGATTCTTGATGTTATTGGGTGATTGTCCGCACCACATGCCGTTGCAGAACATGACAGCGGTTCGGCATTGTGAGAAGTCAAATAGTCCTTCACTTTCAGTGACGTTGAAGTGAGTTTCAAGAATTTCTGCAATTTCAAGCGGCGTTGCGCCTTTTGCAGGATTCAGACTGGTCCACGGGATATTCATTGCGGTTGGAATGGTACCACGCTCAACCCAATCTGGAGTTCTTGAGTCAATGACGATTATGTTGGCATCGCCTTCATTCATCTGTTTCGCATAACCCATCAGTTCGACTTCACCAATCGTTTCGACGCCAAATGCGAGGTTTGAGGGTTGAATGCAGAAAGGCGGGCAGGGCCGAGATGTCTTCGCGAACGCCGGATTTACGGTGTTGTTGTTGTCTTGATTTCGTTTGAATTCTACTGTCGCACCGTCAATCATCACTGGGACCGACATGATTTCGCTAGTAATTCCAACGGGTTTAGAATCAGCAAAAGTGACCAGCGCCGCTCCAGCCATGAAGATGCCGCCAAGAATTGCTATACATTGTTTGTGCATTGTTTAGACCCTCCAAAGAGTATCAGTTATCTATTCTGCTTTAGTTCAATCTCAGCTGTCTGTAGCCTGAGGATAAACATTTGAATTCTTATATCATAAGTGAATTATTTCAGATTGTCAAACACTAATATCACCGAGAAGTCAGGGAATATTGCTAGTGAGAATGACACAAATCGAATTCAGTTTTATCTAATGGCGTAATGAATGAATTGACTGAATTGATGGAACACGGAATTGGAAAATCGCTGAAATATTTGCGAAGTGCTTTCTCTGGAATTTTTCTATGCGCTACCTTGATGTTGTACTCAGGTAGTGTTTGGTCCAATCAAACAGTTGACTTTACCTTGTCGGACCCCGATGGGCAAATGCACAGCTTGTCGGATTTTCGTGGAGAGTGGGTGGTTGTCAATTTTTGGGCAACCTGGTGCAGTCCCTGTCTTAAAGAAATTCCGGATTTAATCGAAATTTCAAAGCTGAGCGACCCTGTGCCAGTGGTGGTGATCGGAATCGATTTTGAAGAGATAGAGACTGCCAGACTCAAGAAGTTTATCGAAGGTCTGAAAATCAACTACCTGATTCTACGGATTGGGGAAAGCCCTCTCATTCCGTTTGAACCACTAAAAGGTTTGCCAACCACATTCATTGTTTCGCCTGACGGTAAGATCGTCTACACAAAGGTTGGCGCTACAACCAAAGATCTGTTGATTTCGGAACTGAAGAATCAGTTTGAAGTGTATTCCAGTCGCTCGTAGTTGAGCAACAGGCGCTAGTCTTCGGAATGAAATAACATCGAGTAATCGATGGCCTGTAGATGTTTGGTGAGCGCACCTGTTGAAATGAAATTAACACCGGTCGCCGCAATCGCCTGGATGGAATCCATATCAACGTTTCCGGATGCTTCAAGTTCAACTCTGCAATTGTTTTGACGTACAGCGGCTTCAATGTCAGAAACACTGAAGTTGTCCAGCATCACTCGACTGGCACCACTTGCAATTGCGCTTTCAAGTTCATCAAGCTTTTCAATTTCCACTTCGACCAGATTCACCTTGATGTAACGCCGGTCCATTTGGTCGACGATTGATTTAATTGATTGCGAAGTGTACTGATGATTTTCTTTTACTAGCACACCGTCATAAAGTCCCATCCGGTGGTTGGAACCACCGCCTATGCGGACCGCATATTTTTGAGCAGTTCTTAAGCCAGGGATGGTTTTTCTAGTATCTAAAATTTGAACCCCAAATTCTGCTACTGCATCAACAAACTTTCGGGTTGCAGTTGCGGTGCCGGAAAGGGTTTGAAGAAAATTCAATGCTGTGCGTTCACCGCTCAGCAGGGAAGTTGCAGCGCCGATTAATTTGCAGACAGTTTGGCCAGGTGAAACTTTTTCGCCCTCTTCAGTGAGCCACTCCAGCTCAATCGAGTTGTCGAGTTGATTGAACACCTCGTTAAACCAGGGCGAACCGCACAGAATCGCTGATTCCCGGACCAGAACACTAGCGGATGCTTGAATACCTGGTTCAATCAGTGAAGCGGTTATGTCCCCCGGCCCAATATCCTCTCGAAGTGCAACCTTAACTACTCTGGAAAGATCGTCTGGCAGTCTCAAATTTTGCATATATGAGTCTGTGTAAATGACCGTATCAATTCTGGAACGCGTACGATACTCACTTGTAAATCAATCGAATTCGACGAACGTATTCAAATCTTATTCTATTCGTGTAGAATTTGAGAAGTTCCGGAAAAAATATACAAGGTGTTGACCACGATTATCGCCTCTAGACAGCGATAATCTGGAGGAGATTAGAGATGTCGCAAGATTTATGGAAAGTGATGGCTCCTCGACTTCAGTCGAATAAGTCAAATGTCGCTTGGACGCGACGAGTTAAAAACGGTCCCACAACCAATTACAGTTACGGTCAAATACATGATGGTGCATTAAATTTGGCTGCCAGGCTACGGCAACTGGGTGTTTCCAAGGGGGATACAGTTGCCTTGATTGGCCCTAACGGCCCGGAGTGGGGTGTCGCTTCGTTTGCGGTGTGGAAAATCGGAGCTGTTTTGTCCCCTGTTCATATTGGTAACAGCGAAGTCGACATTAGTACCCAGTTGGCGGCAGTGCAGCCAAAGTTGATTCTCGCACATCAACCCGGTTCGAAATTGGACGGAGTCGATTACCAGATTGTAGACATTGAAATCAGTTCGGAACTTGCCGGACAGGAGTTAAGCGAACCTTTGAACGATTTAAGTTCAGAAGAATGCTTGAGGATATATACGTCTGGTTCCACAGGTACACCAAAAATTGTACGGCTCTCTCACTCGAACATTTCCTCAAACTTCATAGCCTGTAGCAACATTGTCACCATCAATGACAAAGATAAGTTCTTAAGCTTGCTGCCGCTCTCTCATACTTTTGAATTAGTAGGCGGTATGCTTCTGCCCATGTATTGTGGCGCCTCGATGGTTCTGCCCAAGGTGCTGACGGCTCAGGAAGTTTTTGATGCGATGAAAGAAGAACGGGTGTCAGTCGTACTGGCGGTACCGAGGCTATATAGGAACATTAAAAATGGCATGGAGAAAAAGTTCCGCGAAGGTAGTTTTCTGCTACGCGGGTACATATCATTGCTTGGAGCGCTGCCGCTAGGTCTCAGGCGCATACTGAATGCGCCACTACGTAAGCAGCTGAGTCCGAATTTGAGGTATTGGGTGAGCGGCGGGAGTCGCCTCGATCCCAGCATCGCCAAGTTTTTCCGTAAACTGGGAATCAGCCTGCGACAGGGATACGGGCTAACCGAAACTTCTCCGGTGACTTGTGTACAGGAAGCTTTTCCTGCGAATTTTGATAGCGTTGGTTATGCACTTGAAGGTGTTGAAGTTTCCATTGATGAGCCAGACGATTTGGGCAGTGGTGAGGTTTTGGTTCGAGGGCACAATGTAATGCTGGGATACTCAGATGAGGCGCTTACAAATGAAGTGATGAAAGGTGAATGGTTTCGTACGGGTGACATTGGTCGTATTGATGCATCCGGTAATTTATGCCTGACTGGCAGGCTGAAGCGCGTCATCGTGACCGAGGCGGGAAAAAACGTGTATCCGGAAGAACTCGAAACGTTGCTTGAGCGATACGACGGGGTCAAAGAGGCCGGTATCATCGAAGTCAATCAGCGACCTGCGGTTGTATTTGCGATGGATAACCCCGAACAATGCGGGCCGAGGGCTAAAGAAATCCTGAAAGATTTCAACACTCATACATCATCACATAATCATGTAGTACGTTGTGCAGTGATTGAGGATTTGCCGAGAACAGCACTTGGGAAAACTGCGTTGACCGAGCTCCGCGGTGAGTTTGATACACACGAAATAGCATAGATTCCTGTATTAAGCGAGGCATGATATCGCGTTGCAATCAGTACTTTGCTGAACCCCTTCTCTCCTAAGGATTCATTGAAATATTTCTAATTCACCCCATATCTGAATTTAGCAAGATTACCATGAAATTCAGTAAAGGTTTTAATGAATCCAGAAAAATTTACAGCACATTTACAAAACGCGCTAGCTGAAGCACAGAGCATTGCAGTAGGTCGAGGCCATCAGTTCATAGAACCGGCTCACCTTGTTGTCGCACTCATCAATCAACAGGGCGGCACCGTCTCACATCTGTTGACACAGTCAGGAGTTAACCTGCTGAAACTTCAGTCTGAGATGAGCGAGTATCTTGATAGTCTTCCTCAGGTGGAGGGTTCAGAAGGAGCAATGCACATCTCCACCGATTTGGCAAACCTATTAAATCGAGCCGATCGTCTAGCTCAGGATCGCGGAGATCGATTTATCTCTAGCGAGCTGGTTATTCTCGCTGCGTTTGATGACAAAAAACGTTGCGGTGCCATTCTTCGGAATTCCGGTACAACCTCCAAAATTCTGTCTCAAAAGATTGATCAGATGCGTGGAGGTGAGCAGGTCAAAGATGCTTCCGACGAAGATCAGCGTCAGGCACTGGAAAAGTATACGATTGATCTCACCGAACGAGCCGAGGAAGGCAAACTCGATCCTGTTATTGGGCGCGACGATGAAATACGCAGAACCATTCAGGTTCTGCAGCGACGCACGAAAAACAACCCGGTACTGATCGGTGAGCCTGGGGTCGGTAAAACGGCAATTGTTGAGGGCCTGGCACAGCGTATTGTGAATGGTGAGGTTCCGCAAGGACTGAAAGGCAAGCGATTGCTGGCACTTGATTTGGGTCTGCTGATTGCAGGAACTAAATTCCGGGGTGAATTTGAAGAACGGGTCAAGGGTTTGCTGAAAGACTTGGCGGGTCAGGAAGGTCAGATTATTCTGTTCATTGATGAACTGCACACGATGGTTGGTGCGGGCAAAGCCGAAGGTTCAATGGATATCGGCAATATGCTCAAACCGGCGCTGGCGCGCGGCGAACTTCATTGTGTTGGCGCCACGACCTTGGACGAATATCGAAAAAATATTGAAAAGGATGCTGCTCTGGAGCGGCGGTTTCAGCAGATTATTGTTCAGGAGCCCAGCATAGAAAGCACTGTTGCAATGCTTCGCGGCATCAAGGAGAAATACGAAATTCACCATGGTGTTGATATTACCGATCCGGCAATCATCGCAGCAGCGAATCTGTCTCAACGCTACATTACCGATCGCAATCTTCCCGACAAGGCAATCGACTTGATTGATGAGGCGGCAAGCCGGATTCGTATTGAAATTGATTCCAAACCGGAAGCACTTGACAAGCTTGATCGAAAGATTATTCAGCTGAAAATTGAGCGCGAAGCTCTCAAAAATGAAACTGATCAGGAGTCAAAAAAACGCTTAAGCAAACTCGAAACTGAACTTTCGAATTTACAACGTGAGTTTTCCGAACTTGAGCAGGTCTGGAATCGCGAAAAAGCCTCCGTGATGAGCTCTCAGCACATTATGGAGCAGTTGGAAGCAGCGCGCATTGAAGCAGTCAATGCCAATAGAAACGGAGACCTCGAGCGTCTTGCTATGCTGCACAACCAGACCATTCCAGATCTGGAGCGTCAGTTGGAGTTCTCAAGATCGGATGAAAAACGTGAGTTTGAACTCATGAAAAGTAGCGTTACCGAAGATGAAATCGCCGAAGTCATTTCCAGTGCTACAGGAATTCCGGTCAGCAAAATGCTGGAAGGTGAGCGATCCAAGCTTCTCAAAATGGAAAACAAGATTGGTGAGAGAGTAATTGGGCAGGAGAAGGCTATTTCGGCAGTGGCGAACGCCATTCGACGTTCAAGAACCGGACTGTCGGATCCCAACCAGCCGACGGGAACTTTCCTGTTTCTTGGACCCACAGGTGTCGGTAAAACCGAATTGTCGAAGGCACTCGCTGAATTTTTATTCGATGATGAAAATGCCTTGATTCGAATTGACATGTCAGAGTTCATGGAAAAGCACTCTGTTGCGCGATTAATTGGAGCACCGCCCGGTTATGTCGGTTATGAAGAGGGTGGACACCTAACTGAGCTGGTTAGAAGACGGCCGTACTGCGTGATACTTCTTGATGAAATTGAAAAAGCGCATCCAGATGTCTTCAACGTGCTGCTACAGGTGATGGATGACGGTCGATTAACTGACGGTCACGGAAGAACGGTTGATTTTCGCAATTCAGTTGTTGTGATGACTTCAAATCTTGGATCGGACTTGATTCAGGAAATGAGTGGACGCGTGGCAGGAAACGTCGAACAGGTGCAAAACGGTAGAGATGATTACAAGAAAATGGAATCAGCGGTACTGACTGTCGTTGAGAGGAATTTCCGGCCAGAGTTCATCAATCGGATTGATGACATCATCGTATTCCATAGCCTGTCTCGCGAAAATGTCCGAGAAATCGCGCGTAATCAGATCAAATATCTGCATGAGCGGCTCGCAAATCGAGGTTTGACACTCGAGATTAGTGAAGATGCATTGGATCAGATTGCCAGAGTCGGATTTGATCCGGTCTACGGTGCACGACCACTGCGAAGAGCCATACAAAGTGAAATTGAAAATCCGTTAGCGAGAAAAATTCTTGATGGTCTATTCTCCCCTGGTGAAACGATTGAGGTGATCTGGGATGACGGCGAGTTTGAATTTATTCAGGCTAGCGTCGAATTGACAGAGTCAGCTGCCTGATAAATTCAACTATATTTCACTCCCTTGGAAGTTCGTATTCCATTTCAGTTCGAGGACAAGGTCGTTTATGGAGAACTGGGGTATGTATCTCCACTCATTCGACGAATTGTTGCGCCTAATCCAAGTCTGTTTACTTACAAAGGCACCGGCACGTACATCATAGGCCGCGGAAACGTTGCAGTCATCGACCCGGGTCCCAACTTGGGTCAGCACATTTCCGCCATTGTTGATGCTTTGCGCGATGAAGTCATTTCACACATTGTCGTCACGCATACTCATAGCGACCATTCATCTGCGGCCAAACCCCTGCAGCAAATTTGCGGAGCTCCAATATACGGCCGATCATTGAAACTCAGCGATGATTGCGATGATCAGCAATTTGAGGAAGAGTTTGACCGCGAATTCATTCCAACTGTGGAAGTCTCAGATGGAGACGTAATTGAGGGTGACGGATGGACCCTGGAGTGCGTGCATACACCTGGACATATGTCAAACCATATCTGCTACAGACTCACTGAAGAGCGTGCACTTTTCAGTGGAGACCACGTGATGGGCTGGTCAACTACAGTCATCATTCCGCCTGACGGTTCCATGAAAGCTTACTTGGAAAGCCTCAATAAGCTGCTTCTTGCCGACGATGACATTTACTACCCCACGCACGGTCCGGCGATCAGTTGTCCACACCGCTATGTAAGCGCATGCATCGAGCACCGATACGAGCGAGAGCGCGAAGTGATTCGAAGTCTGAAGGCCGGAAACACGACAATTCAAGAATTAGTCACCGATGTCTATCAGGAAATCATCCAGTCTCTTTATCCTGCCGCCTCTCGTTCCCTGTTCGCCATCCTGATCAAATTGTGGGAGGAAGGAAGGGTGTTATGTAAGGGAGAACCGAATCTTTTCAGTGAATTCAGACTTCGGGAGTGAGTGGTCTCAGTGATAGGCTTGACTGAGTTTGTGAACTGCATCAACCATGACAGTTACCTTGTCCGGGTCAATATCAGGTTTGATGCCGTGTCCCAGGTTAAAAATGTGACCATTCCCCTTGCCAAACGATTGCAGAACTTTTGCCACTCCCTGTTCAATCTCCTCGTCGTTTAACCTGAGTGTATCAGGATCGAGATTCCCTTGCAGTGCAACCTTGGAACCAACCAGGTGCCTTACGTCACCGATGTTGACAGTCCAATCCAGCCCAATCGCATCGCAGCCAGTTTCAGCGATATTTTGCACCCATTGCCCACCATCTTTGGTGAAAAGAATTACAGGAACATCGGGTCTGTGATCTTTGATGTGGCGAACGATTTCGGTCATATATTGCAACGATAGTTTCTCGTAATCATATGTATTCAGGATTCCGCCCCAGGTATCAAAAATCATGAGCACTGAGGCCCCCGCTTGAGCCTTGGCCGTGAGATAGGCGCTTACGGAGCGGGAAAGAATATCCAGTAGAGAATGAATGGCGGAAGGATTTTCCCTGGCAAACGCTTTCACCTTGCTGAAATCAGTTTTTGATCGACCTTCAATCATGTAGACTGCCAGTGTCCAGGGACTGCCAGCGAAACCGATCAGAGGAACGGACTGATCCAGGTTTCGTCGAGTCGTACGTACCGCTTCCAATACATAACCTAAATCATCTTCGGGGTCTGGAATCCCGAGTTTTTCAATCTGATTGACAGAGGTAATTGGATTGTCAAAGACTGGACCTACTGACTCCACCAATGACAAACCCAGACCCATGGCATCAGGAATGACGAGTATGTCGGAAAATATGATCGCAGCGTCCAGTGGGTACCGTCGCAGAGGCTGAAGTGTCACCTCACAGGCTAGCTCCGGCGTACGACACAGAGTGAGAAAATCACCAGCACGAGATCTTGTTGCGCGATATTCTGGTAGATAACGACCTGCCTGCCTCATGATCCACACTGGAGTTTGATCAACATCCTGTCTGCGCAGTGCGCGCATAAATCGGCTATCAGCCAGTCGCATGTGATCAGGATGAAACATTGGTGACAGATTTACGGGATTGTTCAAAATCAAAAATTGCTGCTTGAAATTCGAGAGCCGTTTGTTTGGGACAATCAGCATCACGAATTGGCCGGCCAACAACAACAAAATCTGAACCAGCTTCCAGTGCTTGAACAATGCCCATTGTGCGTTCCTGATCATCTGAGGATTTGCTATTTCGAATTCCCGGTGTAACGATCAAAAATTTTTGCCCCAGGATTTCTCGGATTAATTGAGCTTCTCTCGGCGAGGAAATGACTCCAGCGCATCCAGCTTTCTGCGCTTGCTTTGCTCGCATCTTAACCAGTTCGGCAGTGCTCATTGTTATCCCAGTCATTTGAAGTGTTTTGTCATTCAAACTCGTCAGTACAGTTACTGCCAGAATCGAAATGCCATTGGCGGCTTCGACTGCCGCCTGCATGGTCTGGGGATCTGCATGAACCGTCAAAAATCGAATTCCACGTCGGTTCAGATTGTTGACTGAGCGGTAGACAGTCTGAGGGATGTCTAGCAACTTAAAATCCGCGAAAACATGATGCCCCATGTCTGCCAGTTGATCGATCACCTTCAGTCCGTCGCCACTTGCGATTAACTCCAGTCCCACTTTGAAGAATCTTACGCTGCCTTCTAACTCGGCAACGAGTTCGAGTGCCTGTCTGCCTGTGGGAACATCAAGCGCGACGATAAGTCTTTCGCTGACAACGGAATTGTTCATCGTCCGATGATCGTTACACTTCGAGATAACCAATGATCCCGTTTGCAGCTTCTCGGCCTTCAAAAACCGCTGTAACAACTAGGTCTGCACCTCGAACCATATCACCGCCCGAAAAGATTTTTGGATTTGAAGTCTGGAATGGATAGGCACTGTTATGTTGAGCCTTGACTCGTAAAAATGAGTCAACTTCAATGTTGTAATCAGCAAACCAGTCAGGTGGACTCGGTCGAAAGCCAAATGCGATAATGACGCTATCGCATGGAATTGACTGTTCGCTGCCGGGGACCGGTTGTGGCTGCCGACGACCACGAGCATCTTGCGCACCCAACTGCGTCTCGACAACCCTGACTTCTCTAACCTTGCTGTCTCCAAGTATGTCAATGGGTTGACGATTCCAAAGAAACTGCACGCTTTCTTCTTTTGCATGCCATACTTCCCGCCGCGAACCCGGCATGTTGTCTTCGTCTCTACGATAAACACAAGTTACCCGGTTGGCGCCTTGACGAATGGCAGTACGCACACAGTCCATCGCAGTATCACCACCTCCCAAAACAACCACATTCTGATCTGCAAGGTCAATATAGGGCCAATCATCTGACTCCCAGCTTTCTACCTTGTGGTTGTTTCCAATCAGATAGGGCAGTGCTTCGTGAACACCGGTCAATGTTTCGCCGGGAAATCCACCTTTCATGTAAGTGTATGTACCCATGCCCAGAAAAACAGCATCGAAATCCTGAAGTAGGTCTGACATCTGGATATCATGCCCTACCTCGGTGTTGAGAATGAACTCAACCCCCAACTCCTCCATGACCTCTCTACGTTTGAGCACAATTCGCTTTTCAAGTTTAAAGGGTGGGATGCCGAAAGTGAGCAGGCCGCCAATCTCAGAATAACGGTCAATGACTACTGCCTTTACTCCATTTCGAACGAGCACATCCGCACATCCCAGGCCGGCGGGTCCAGCTCCGACTACTGCGACCCGTTTACCAGTTGACTCGACATTTGAGATATCCGGTATCCATCCTTGATTGAATGCCTCGTCAGTGATGTATTTTTCAACTGAACCAATGGTGATCGCGCCAAAGCCATCATTCATGGTACAGGCGCCTTCGCAGAGCCGATCCTGAGGACAGATTCTGCCGCATATTTCAGGTAGTGAGTTGGTTTGATGCGAAAGTTCAGCTGCTTCGAATAGACGCCCTTCAGAGATCAAACTCAGCCAATCAGGTATGTAATTATGAACCGGGCATTTCCATTGACAATATGGATTACCGCAGGAGATGCATCGGGCTGACTGACTGCCAGCAGTGCTCGCATCATACTGTCGGTAAATTTCATCCCAGTGCTGAACGCGATATTGGGCAGAATCCTTGGGAGGGTCCTGGCGCGGCAGGTTGACGAACTGAAAGTTCTGACTCATGACAGGTATTGAGAGCGTCAGGCTGCTTCGCGCAGCGT
Source organism: Arenicellales bacterium (assembly GCA_965220665.1). Classification (GTDB taxonomy): domain Bacteria; phylum Pseudomonadota; class Gammaproteobacteria; order Arenicellales; family JAJDZL01; genus JAJDZL01. Next base: position 90,833 of record CBDCQQ010000005.1, on the reverse strand, counting down.
TTCCATCAAGTCCTTGATGTCGGATGCTTTGGGTTTTACTAACCAGAATCGTCCTGCCAGTTCCTGGAATTCTTCACTCACTGTTTGACCCCAACGACTACCGGTTTCTTGCACATACTCATCAATTAACTCATGAAGATAGCTCAGATGTGGTTCCATGTCTTCATGAGTTAGGCGATGTATATCAATAAGTTCGTGATTGTAACTGTCAACAAAGGCCCGTTCAAGATCGAGTACAAACGCTATCCCACCTGTCATTCCAGCACCAAAATTCACGCCGGTCTGCCCAAGTGACAGTACTGCGCCACCTGTCATATATTCGCATCCGTGATCACCGCATCCCTCAAGTACGGCGATCGCACCTGAGTTTCTCACTGCAAATCGTTCACCTGCAGTTCCAGCAGCGAAAAATTTACCCCCGGTTGCGCCGTATAGACAGGTATTACCAGCAATTGGAGTAAATCGGGTTTCCAACGGACTGTTTCTTGAAGGCATCAAAACAATCTTCCCGCCTGCCATACCCTTACCGACATAATCATTTGCGTCACCTTCCAGATACAGTTCGAGTCCCGCAGCATTCCACGCCCCAAAACTTTGTCCAGCGACACCCGTGAATCTAGCTTTAATCGGTGAAGCAAGATCCGTGTTCGCCTTGGCAATCTCACCTGACAAGCGCGCACCAATGGAGCGATTGATATTTTTTATTGGGTAGTGAAATTCACAGCCGCTTCCATCCAGTATGTGCGGCAGCGCATCCTTGACCATGCGTTCTGCAAGTGGAGCCTGGTCCCAGGGTGTATTGCGAGCTTCAGTACAGCGGCGCGGAACATCTTCTGGGACATTCGCTGTCGACAGAAGCGGCGCAAGATTAAGACGCATTTGTCTGGCATTGGTGCCTGGTAGTATTTCAAGCAATTCGGGTCTGCCGATTACTTCGTCCAAACTGCGTTTGCCCATCGATGCGAGTATCTCGCGAACTTCGCTAGCGACAAAGCGAAAATACCGAACAACACGCTCTTTAGTTCCAACAAAATGGCGTTTTCTGAGGTTGTCATTCTGTGTTGCAACACCTGTAGCGCAATTGTTCAAATGACAGACTCGCAGGTATTTGCATCCCATCGCGAGCATTGGAGCAGTACCAAAACCAAATGAATCTGCTCCGAGGATGGCACCTTTGACTACATCCAGTCCAGTTTTCAAGCCGCCATCAACCTGGAGGCGCACCATGTGCCGAAGACCATTCATTCTGAGAGTCTGCTGTGTTTCAACCAGACCAAGTTCCCAAGGACTGCCGGCGTACTTAACTGATGTGATTGGACTGGCTCCCGTTCCACCGTCGTAGCCGGCGATTGTGATCAAATCTGCGTATGCTTTGGTAACACCTGCGGCAATGGTGCCAACACCAGCTTCGGACACCAGCTTTACGGAAACCAGGGCTTCCTGGTTGACCTGCTTGAGGTCGAAAATCAATTGCGCGAGGTCTTCTATTGAATAGATGTCATGGTGTGGTGGTGGTGAAATCAACGATACACCCGGCGAGGAGTAACGCAGCGATGCAATCATATCGTTGACTTTATGTCCGGGTAGTTGTCCGCCTTCTCCAGGCTTTGCGCCTTGCGCAATCTTAATCTGCAGCACTTCGGCGTTCACCAGGTAGTGTGGAGTTACGCCAAATCGGCCTGATGCAACCTGTTTGATCTTTGAAGTACGGAATGTGCCGTATCGGTTTGGGTGTTCGCCGCCTTCTCCGGAATTAGAGCGCCCTCCAATTTCATTCATGGCTTCGGCGAGCACCTCGTGAGCTTCCGGTGACAGGGCTCCCAAGGACATTGCAGCACTGTCAAATCGAGACAGTATTGATTCGATCGGTTCGACCTCTGAGAGATCAACTGGGCTGTCTGTGTCTGTGCGAATTTTGAGGAGATCTCTCAGAACAGCGGGTGACCGATCATTAATCAGTGCTGAAAACTCTTTGAAATCCTCTGTATCCCCGCTCTGAACTGCAGTGTGGAGCGTGTGAACAACGTCCGGATGGTAGGCATGGTATTCACTGTCGTTTGCAAATTTCAGAAGACCGCCGTGTCGAATAGGTTTTCTGGGGTCCCAGGCAGCTTTCGCAAGTGCAATCTGATCATTTTCGATATCGTCAAAGTTGGTTCCCTGTATTCTGGAAACGGTGCCGGTAAAACAAAGATCAACGACTTCATCACATAGCCCTACAGCCTCAAACAGTTGTGAGCCTCGATAACTGGCAACTGTTGATATCCCCATTTTCGACATAATTTTGAACAGGCCTTTTTTGATGCCCTGACGATAGGCACGAATAGCTGAAAGTGAACGGGTTTCGCTAGCATTTTCGCCAACCATTTCTCTCACTGTGGAGTACGCCAAATAGGGATAAATTGCAGTGGCGCCGTATCCAATCAGCACGGCGAAATGATGCGGGTCACGGGCAGTGGCTGTTTCAACGATTATGTTGGCATCGCAGCGTAAGCCTTCTCGAATCAGTCGGTGATGAACGGCACCAGTGGCCAACAGTGCATGAATGGGCAAAGTGGTCGAATCTATATTGCGGTCTGACAGTGTAATGATCAGGAATCCAGATTTAACCGCTTCTGTTGCTTCATCGCAAATTCTTTCGATGGCGTTTCGCAGTCCCTCTTCAGCTGGATAGACAATGTCAATTCGGTATACTCGGAAAGTTGGGTATTCCTGTTCCATCAATGTTTGGAATTTCCGTCCTGACAGTACCGGTGAACCGACTGTCAGCCGGACTGCTTGCTCGCTTGATTCCTCAAAGAGTCCCATGGTTGCACCGATGGTGGATTCCAGCGACATCACGATTTTTTCGCGAAGAGGGTCAATTGGAGGGTTGGTGACCTGGGCAAACTGTTGCCGAAAATAATCGTACAGCGAACGAATTTGTGCAGAAAGCACAGGTAGAGGCGTATCGTCACCCATGGACCCAACGGCTTCCTGTCCGAGTTCACTTAGAACACGAATGACCTGTTCCTGCTCTTCATAAGACAGGTTAAACAGTTTTTTGTAAATTTGCCGTTCAAACGGATTTAGCTTGATGCTAAGGTGGGAGTAGTCAAGCAAACGGGTTAATAATCGTAGCTGTTGCTGTTTTAACCAGCGATTGTATGGTTGTCGGTTTGCCATCAACTGGTTGATGTCTTCGGGGAGCAGCAGTTCACCCGTACGAGTATCTGCAGCAATCATTTCACCAGGTTTTAGCCGTCCTTTTTGAACGATATCCCTTTCCTCGTAGTCATACACACCAATTTCTGTACACAGAGTGATATACCGGTCTTTGGATATGACGTATCTGGCGGGTCGAAGACCGTTTCGGTCCATGACACATGCTGCGTAGCGACCATCGGTCAATACGATGCCAGCGGGCCCATCCCAAGGTTCAGAATGCAGAGAATTGAAACTGTGAAAGGCGCGCAGATTTGGTTCAATGACGTCGACGTTCTGCCAAGCTGGTGGTACTAGAATTTGCATGGCCCGGAAAATGTCCATGCCGCCTGAGATGAGAAAATCCAGCATGTTGTCAAGACTCGCAGAATCTGATGAGTCGAAATCAACAAGCGGCAGCAGTTCTTCAATGTTTTCATGCAATGAATCTGTAAACTTTCCGCTTCTTGCAACAGCCCAGTTGCGGTTGCTTTGAATGGTATTGATTTCACCGTTATGGGCGAGCATGCGAAACGGTTGAGCGAGGTGCCATGTTGGAGCTGTATTGGTCGAAAACCGTTGATGAAATACTGCAAGCGATGATTCGAGTTCCGGGTCTTTAAGTTCTGGGAAAAATACCGTGAGGTAATCCGGCATGACCAGTCCCTTGTAGACGATAACTTTTGAGGACAGGCTGCAGATATAGAATTGAGAGCTAGTCGGTGAAATTCTGTTTTCTGAAACGCGTCTGGCAGAGTAAAGCCGACGCTCAAACTGATCTGTGGAGAGATTATTTGGCGCGTTGACAAATATCTGCTCAACGTGTGGCATAACTTTAAGAGCCGCATCGCCAAGCGCTGTCTGGTCTGTTGGAACGACTCGCCAACCGACTGGTTCCAAGCCTTTTTTCCTGAGTTCTTCTTCAACTATATTGCGGGCGTGATTGCCCTTTTCCGGGTCCGGGTTCTGAAAGATCATTCCGACCGCAAATTTCTTGGAAAGGCGGATATTTTCAACCATTGCGGCATTGCGGAAATATCGGTCAGGAATTTTTAGCAGAAGACCGCAACCATCCCCGGTTTTACCATCGGCAGCAATCGCACCGCGATGGGTCAGGTTGGACAGTGCTTTGACCGCTGTCTGCACCAGCCAGTGTGAAGGCAAACCGTCCATATGGGCAATTAGGCCAAAGCCGCAGCCGTCCTTTTCAAACTGCGGGCGATATAAACCGGTATCGTGTTGTTGCTGATAATGTTTCAATGGGCAAAACCCAGCCAATGCATCGGTAGTGAATTGCTTGTTGGATAGTCTGCAGCGATTTTTTTAGCTGAGTATCCAACAATTTGGTTTAGCGCTTACGCGAGCGGTGAGTCTGGCGTTAGTACAAAGTTGCCGACTCAATTTTACGACAGTGTAACGAAAATCAGCGATTTTCGACTGAATTTAATCAACGAATGAATTAACAAAAAGCGGAATTTGTCAATATTGGCCCTATGGTGAGGGTTTTGCGTTAGCAACAATTTTAGGGTCAGAAAATTCTGTCACGGAGAAAAATTCGGTCAATTTCGCGAAACAAAATCCCGCCCGCCGCTGATTTCCGAGTCATCAAGGCGCCCAGTGCCGCGAAAACCGCCATTGCCGGCGACGCGGGCGAATTGCAGCCGCGCCGAATCTGCCGCACCCGCAGCATCGTGTTCGGTTTGGATTTTCCGAGCCCCGGGAACCGGGGCGCCAGTCAGGCCGCCAGCGAGGACGCCCAGCTGCGCATCTTTTCCGGCTGTCCGGCCTTGACCGCCACACACGCCCGCGCCAGCATCACCGCATAGCCAACGGTGAACTTCAGCGTCAGGCGCGCTTTGCCGCGCAGGAAATGATCGTGCGCCAGATGCGCCTGATCGACTCTTGAATAAATCCGCTCCATCGCCGACCTCTGATCGTAATGCCGCCGCCACTTGTATGAATTCGGCGGCAAAGGGCCGTAATTGCGAAGATGATCCGGGTCCATCTTCACCCGCACCACCCGGCTCTTCGACCCCGGTTTCACCTGACCCATGCGGTAACAGGCCGCCTGGCCTTTACAGGTGAAATCATAACTGGCCGCCGGACAGGCCCACTTGAGCGTACCGCGCTTCTGCTCCCGTCCCTGATAGTGCATCCGTCGAAGTTCCCGGCTCTGAGGACACTGACAGTACAGACTGCCGTTCTCCGTGCGAAGAATCGTATCCACCTTCGACTCATCCAGCGGCCGGGTCGGCACCTTCAGCTGCTGCGGATGCAGATTGACGTCCTGCCACATCCGGCGGGTGTCAATCACCGGCAGGATATCGTTCTTAAACAGGCGCTTTCTGATCTGGTTGCTGTCAAGCCCCCGGTCGGCCACGAAACTCCTGCACCGGTCAAAGAACCACAGCTTCTCATGCTCTTCAATCAACCCCTCACAGTGACGGTATTCGGACTCGCGGGCCGTTTCCAGCCGAAACCGAATCGGCAGCTCGTAAGTCACGTCCCCGTGCGTGTGCAGCGTGTAACCAAACCATTTCTTGGTTTTCCTGACTTCCCGGCCGTTCTGATCAGTCCCGTACTGCTCATGCACGCCCCAGCTGGCATCCGGATCCGAGGTGGGATGCCGGCCGGTGGTTTTGTCGATTGCCTTATGCTTGAGCGGCCGGCCGGTCGAATGCGATTCGACGGCTTTGCCGTCGTAGCCGACACTTTTTCCAAAGTCCGGCAGCAGTGCCGCGATCTCATCGACCTGCGCCTCAAACACCCGCATCAGCGCACCGGTACCGCGTTCAATCTCGGTCAGCAGTCGGATGAACCGGCAAAAGGCCGAATCACTCGGCACCGCATAACCGCCAAAGGCCGGGTCGGTGTGAAACCCACGCCGCATCGGAAAGCCCAGCACATGCATCAGCGCGGGGTTGCGTTTCAGCTCCCGGACGAATCCGGACACGCTGCGGTGCTGCAGAATGTCGATCGCGAACACGGCATTGAGCATCGCTTCGATGGGCCAGTCCCGCCGGCCTCTGCCTTTGCGGCGGATGAGAATCTCATTGATGAGCTCTGAGAAGTCGAGCTGTTCGAGCAGTGCGGTCAGGTTTTTCAGCTCACAATTGTCTGCAGAGTCAGACGCGAAAAGGTCATAATTGATGAGTGCCATGCGTGAATCTCCCGTGGGTTGGTTTTTGTTTCTTTTATGGAGTCAATTATACACGATTGGGATTCGCTCATGGCATTATTTGTCAATTAAAACAAATCATTAGATGATTTTCGTTGGATTCGGCCAGGTGCCCGCAGAGGGCTCAGCGGCGCGCTGAACGGTTGGGGTGGAAATTCGGGATTTTGCCCTGACAGGCCGCAAATGGCGCCTGATTGGCGGTTTTTGTGGGGTAAACGAAAATTCAGACCCGCTGAATCGCGCGTCTATTCAAGGGGTTACCGATCTAAAAATTCCCTCTATGGTTCATCAGTCAAGTTGCTGAGTTCCAATTGAAATGTCTAGATTTTCATGACATGCTGTAACAAGATTTACACTTTCAGTCATTTCAGATTTCATTGAAATTCATCAAATGAGATTTGACCGGCTTAAGACAAAATTTGCTAGTTCAAGTGACCGAATCAGTTTCGTCTGACAATATCAGTGAGCATTCCCTCCAATATCGGTATTGGGTATTCATCGATCACGATTGCTTTTCCTATTCCTTCCAGAACTATGAACCGAATTTTTCCAGCTTCGACTTTCTTATCGACAGCCATGGCATCCAAAAAGTCACTTTCTGTCATACCAATGGGTGGTAGAACCGGCAGTTTGAAGCGACGAACAACTTGTTCGACTCTTGATTGCTGCTCAGAGTCAATTAGTTCCAAACGTCGTGAAAATTCTGCTGCGATGACCATTCCTGCAGCAATGGCTTCACCGTGTAGCCAGCTCTTGTAGTTCAGCTTATTTTCGATTGCATGGCCGAATGTGTGTCCGAAATTAAGCAGTGCCCTCAGGCCTGATTCTCTTTCATCAAGTTCTACAACTTCTGCCTTATTTGCGCAGGAGCGTTCAATCGCATAGGCAAGAGAATCTAGATCCCTGGCCAGCAAACTGTCGACATTGTTTTCCAGCCAATCGAAAAACTCAGGGTCTCGAATCAAGCCGTATTTGATCACTTCAGCAAGACCAGCCAGGAGTTCACGTTCCGGAAGCGTCTTCAGGGTATCAATGTCTGCGACCACACACTTTGGCTGGTAGATCGCCCCAATCATGTTTTTCCCTAGTGGGTGGTTTACTCCCGTCTTCCCGCCAATCGAAGAATCGACTTGTGCGAGCAGGGTGGTTGGAACATGAATGTAGGGAATACCGCGCTGATAGCAAGCAGCAGCGAATCCTGAGATGTCTCCAATCACACCACCGCCAAGCGCAATAATCGTTGTCTTACGATCACAAGGAATTGATAGCATGTAGTCAAAAATCTGACTGACTGAAGTCAGGTTTTTGTTAATCTCACCATCGGATAAATGGTACTCTTCAACAAGAGCAAACTGGCCAATAGTCTTGGAAATCGCATTTGCGTATAAGGGTGCAACGACTTCATTGCTAATGATCACCACCCGGTTTCCACTCACATGAGGTTGAAACAATTCGACATTTTGGAGCAGATCGCGGCCGATATGAATCGGGTACTTCCGATCATCGAGATTTACAGTGATTGTCTTCATTGATTGACTAAGTACTCCTCAATCTTCTTGGTTAGTGATTCTACCGTTTGATTGTCCGAATTCACTACATAATCGGCCTCTGCACGATAAAGGGGTTCGCGTATTTTCATCAATTCAGAGAGATTTTCGATTGGCCTCTCTGGATCAAAGTTTGGTCGGTGTTTACGGTTTCTGATACGCAGATATTGCTGGGTTGGGGTTGTATGAAGATATATGACAATTCCATTTCGCATCATTCGTCGATTGGTTTCTGACAGAATTGCGCCACCGCCAGTCGAAATGACTGTTCCGCTGAGACAGCAGTATGCCTCAAGTGCCTCAGTTTCACGCTTTCTGAATCCGGCTTCGCCCTCCTGCTCAAAAATTTTTGTTATTGATCGATCTGCCATCTTTTCAATCTCGTGATCAATGTCGACAAAGTTTAGGTGCAGTCTTTTTGCCAGACGGTTTCCGACCGTCGTTTTTCCGGCACCCATTGGTCCGACTAGAATGATCATCGGGTCGGATAGTCGATAGGACGCGATTCTTTGTTCCAATTGAGATTTATCACTCACGGCAGAAATAATTCAATGCAGGTGTATCAAGTGGGCTGAGCTAATCAATAACAGTCGTATCGCAGGATACGCATTCGGCCATTTTATTCATTAAGCAAAGTACGGTGTTCAAGTGAATCAATTTGAGAGCAGCTTCCTGAAAATCTGTTGCCAATAAAATCAAAAAAATTTTGAATCTTTACACACTAATTTCGATCAGTGGAAAGTGCGAATGGTAGTTCAGAGTGAGACATAATGTCAAAATCAGGTCATTTACTGATTAATTTACAACTTCTATGTACATTTACAGTTATTTAAACTTCAAATCACTTTTATCTGTGGTATTGGTAGCTTCTATTTTTCTAGCCGTAAGTAATTCAGTGTACGCTCATGGAGGTGGTCCAGTTTACGAGAAACGGCATGTTTACATGAATGAACTAGGCGACATTATGAAGGCGCTCGGAAATTTTGTGAAACGGGGTGAGGGTGAATTAAACGACTTGAGCCAAAAAGCGGCCAGGATCATCGAATTGTCCCCAGAACTTCCGTCGCACTTTCCACCAGATACCGGATTGAATCACAACAAAGAGAGTCAGGCGAAGCCAATAATCTGGGAAAAATGGGATGACTTTGTTTCCGCTTCGGAGCGGTTGGTCGAACTTGGTAAGGGTTTGGAATCTGCATTAGCGTCCGAAGATGAAACTGAAATATCTGTAGCAGTCAAGCAAATGGGCGAAGAAGGCTGTCGTGCCTGTCACTCGCAATTTCGTATAAAAAAGAACTGACACCCATAGTCTGAAGAGCACAGTGCAAAATTCCACGACTCCAGACGCATTGATTCCATCTTTGCAAGGCGCTAAAGATTAGTCATTGCCAAAAAAATAAATTCCGTATCGGGAAAAGTCCGGTACTTCGTAGTATTATTCATGTCAGAGTGTTGGCAAAATTAGCGGCGTAAGGTAGATGTTCGTAAAAGCGCACAAAAGGCATGGCGCAGCCAGAGTTCTTTCTGTTGCTTTGAGCACGATCAGCAATCTCTTCATGATGGCGCTGGCTGTGATTATCGTTGTGGTAATGTTGCTAGTACCTGGTTTGCCAGACATTGAGACAATCAAAACTGTGCAACTTAAGGTGCCGCTTCGCATCTATTCGAGCGATGGGCTTTTACTGGGAGAATATGGTGACCAGCGGCGGATTCCCATCAAGATTGCCGACACGCCCCCGGCACTGATTGCCGCAGTGCTTGCTGCGGAAGATGATCGTTATTATCAGCATGCCGGTGTTGACTATCGCGGTGTGTTGCGTGCAATGTACACCAACTTCGTTTCCGGCAGCAGAACACAAGGCGCGAGTACGATTACCATGCAGGTTGCTCGGAACTTCTATCTGACTAAAGAGAGAACCTATCTACGTAAGGCACGAGAGGCTCTACTTGCTCTGCGGCTGGAGCAATACCTGACCAAAGATGAAATTCTGGAGCTGTATCTGAACAAGATTTTTCTTGGACACCGTGCTTACGGATTCGGCGCAGCAGCAAATGTCTATTATGGCAAGCCGCTTGGTGAACTTGACATTCCTCAGTATGCGATGCTTGCAGCATTGCCGAAGGCACCATCTAGTGTTAATCCGTTAAGCAACCCGAAAGATGCAAAAATAAGACGCGATTACATTCTCGGTCGCATGCGAGATTTAGGATTCCTTTCCCTGACCGAATACAGTGAATATGTTGAATCATCACTGACGGCGGAATTGCACATTTCTGAAGTGGAATTGAAAGCACCTTATGTTGCAGAACAGATTAGAAGAGAGATGTTTGATCGTTTTGGGGAGGCAGCCTACGAAGACGGGTATAGCGTCTATTCGACAATCATTTCTACAAATCAACTGGCGGCTAGTCTGAGTCTGCGCGAGGGATTAATTCAATACGACCGGCGTCACGGTTTTCGCGGTCCAATTCGAAACTGGGACCTTGATCAGCTGGGAACAGCAGAACAAATCTACGACGTACTACGACATATTGAAGCGAGTCGGGACATCATTCCCGTAATCATTTCAGAGGTGCACGGGGACCGTGTAACTGCAGTAAACAAGTCTTCCGAGACGATTACCATTCCATGGGAGAATATGCAATGGGCGAGACGCTATCAGTCCGCTCGACAACTTGGTCCAAAACCTCAAACTCCGAGTGATGTTCTTGATCTCGGCGATATTGTGTTCGTACGGCTGGTTGAAGACTCTGGTTGGACGTTGGTGCAAATTCCTGACGTGAACGGCGCGATCATCTCAATTAATCCGAAAAATGGTGCTGTTTTGGCGATGGTGGGTGGTTTTGACTACTACCTGGATAAGTTCAATCGAGCGACACAGGGCAAGCGTCTGATGGGATCCACAATTAAGCCTTTTGTCTACTCTGCGGCAATTGACAACGGGTTTACGTCAGCAAGTTTGGTCAGCGGTGCTCCGATTGTGGTCGAAGACCAGCAGTCGGAAATATTGTGGCGGCCGCAAAACTATAGTGGCAAGTTCACTGGGGAAACACGCTTACGGGAAGCGCTTGCAAGATCGTTGAACTTGGTTTCAGTTCGACTGATTCGAGGTTTGGGTATAGATACGACCATCAATCACATAACAAAATTTGGATTTGATCGAACGTCGCTTCCGAGCGGGTTTTCTCTCGCGCTGGGTTCAGCTGAGGAAACGCCGTTGAATGTGGTCACCGGCTTTGCAGTGTTTGCCAATGGCGGTCATATCGTTGAACCTTATTTTATTGATATTGTTCAAGACCAGTATGATCGGGTTGTATTGCGCGGTAAGACCACGGAAGTTTGCAGCAGTTGTCTTTTTCAGTTAGACTCAGAAAATGAGAGGTTGGAGTCACTTTCTCATACTCCTGTCAAGCGCGCTGAAAGGGTAATTTCCAGCGCTAATGCCTACATCATGACGGATCTTTTGCGCGGCGTAGTTCGGGAAGGAACCGGACGCAGGGCTCTGTCGCTCAATCGTACAGATCTTGCCGGAAAAACCGGCACCACCAACGATTTTGAAGATGCGTGGTTTTCCGGATTCAACGCGGATATCGCCACAACTGTCTGGGTCGGATTTGACAAGCCGGCTGATTTGGGTCGAAATGAACATGGATCTGGGTTGGCACTTCCAATTTGGATAGACTACATGAAAACTGCGTTGGAGAATGTGCCAGAATCGTCACTCGAGCCTCCGGACAACATTGTCACACAGTTTATCGATTCAAAAACTGGAGAAGCTGTACCTGAGGATAGCTCTGATGCACTCCGGGAGTCATTTATTGCTGGAACTCAGCCGATACTGGATATTGCTCACGTCAGTTTGAAATCTGAAGCATCTCAGCAGTCAGATGCCACTGAAGAATCAACCGAAAGCCAACTTTTTTAACTCACCTGCACAGTTTCGTCGTGCCAAAATCAGCAAGTCGTTTGCGCCGTTCGCTACGCTATGAAGCTGCACGAATTATGGCGGATGAAGGAGTTCGCGATTTTCGAATAGCAAAGGAAAAAGCGTGTTCAAGGCTCGGTGTTTCCACGCATCGATCCATTCCAACCAACCTGGAAATTGAGAATGCGCTTGAGGAGCAGCTATCGATTTTTAAGTCCAATAGAGATGCCGAGCGTGAGCAGTACTTGGAAACAGCGTTGTCAATTATGGATTTGGTTTCTGAGTACTCACCAAAGCTTACCGGTGCGGCAGTAACTGGAGTAATCACTTCAGTCAGGCCAGTTGAAATTCACGTTTTTCCCTCAACGGTTGAAGAAGTTTGTGTGTTGTTGAATGATACGGAGGTGCCGTATGATCAAATTGAGAAACGCAAGCGATTTGCAGGCAAACGTTTCGAAAATATTCCAGGCTTTGAATGGACTGCTGCTGAAGTCGATGTTGAGCTATTTTGCTTCTTGCCGGAGATGCCTTATCCACCGCTAAGTCCTATCACTGGCAAGCCAATTCGCAGCGTCTCTCAGAAGAGGGTCAAAAAATTGCTAGAGTGACTTTTAAAATTCAATACTTCTCAATTTACATCACTGCTGTAGTCTGAGTCTGTGCACCATTAAATCGCCACTTTAATTGCTCCAAGCAAAAAATGCCACTTCCAGAGAGCCAGACGTAGGCATTCAGAATTTTGTTTTTGATTGATAACAGCAAAATTAATCGCTATTAGAGGCTATTAAAGCTATACCGCTATTTGGTTAGTCAGGGTTACCATCAAAGCAAGCAGTTATCAACTAAATACATGCTCACTTTGCAATCAGGTACCGTTCTTGATTTTTAATATTTCGTCCGAAGATAACTTTGTGACCTCCAGAATTTCTTCATCTGGAAAACCACGTTCGACTAGCCAATTTGCAAATTCAGAAGCAGCTGCTTTGCGCCCTTCCTCAAGACCCTCTTCACGCCCTAACTTTCGGCCCTTTCTGGTGGCCGAGTCGACCGTCTCATTCGTCAAATCTCCCAATAATTCCAATTCATGCTGCATGTATTCATCTCCCAGGTGCATCTCCCGCACCTTGCGTACATCCGTCATTTTATTCACTTTGCTGACATTCACAAAATATTCCCTCAAACTGGCCGATAACTCGCGCTGCTGACTCTGTGGCAACGCTCGAATCTCTTCCATCCACTGCGCATAATCGCTTGCATCAGCCTCCCATATCTTTGACATCACCCGCAACACAACTCGCTCCACAAGAGGCAACGCCGACAATTGTCCCTCAATGCCCGACTCGCGCAGACTCAACTCTATTGCCTCAAAATCCACCAGCCTGCGGCCAAAAACCTTCATAAACCTCCCCGGCAGACGGGCGTGTTGAAATGCATGAAAACTTTTCTTCCTGCGCCAAGGGTTCCGACCATGGTAAATCAGTATGGGCAGCACAACCCTGGAACCATCCTTGTACAGCTTGGCAACATACCACAGCATTTGCGACATCACCTGACTGTATGGATAACTTTTATGTTCAACCACGATACTGACCGTCAGTTTATCGCCGTCTTTCAACCTCACCGAAGCGACAAGCTCGGAGTGAATGCCCCGAAGAGAAGCAGCATCGGTCAGGTTGCCGGATTCCACCCGCAGGGTGTCAAGGTCAAACAGCTTAAGCTCCTCGGGGCTTAAGGCCAGCTTCAGCAGGGATGAGACGGATTCAGGTGTTCGAAAGTGACCTGAGAAAAAGTCGTTGTGCCAGTTGCTGCGAGCGCGGCGCTTCTCTGGCAAATGCGAAGAATCTCGCATGGATATTCTCCTACGAATATGAAGTTGTTCATTATTATTCCGCAGCACGCACTAAAGATAACATGCCTACGGGATGGCAGACAGTTCAATTGAATTTGAAGCTTTGCTGTCAGCCTGACATTTTGTCCGATGCATTCATCCAATCAATCGTGCACAGGACCATAACACCGGCAATGGTGGTTTGGGTGAACTGCATACGTGATCCTGGTATAGAATAAATTTACATCGCGCGATTTGCAAGTTCTACCAGTGTCGTATTTCGGTAGTGTGCGTGTCCGAGGATAGAACTAAGTCGGACTAATTCTCATTTTTCCGCTGGCTGACATTCCTCAATCAAGTAGCACTGGCTGTACGATGGTGAACTGAATTGATGGATTAGGCGCTTTTCGTTCTGCGCATAGCCGTTTTCTTTCTGGATGCTGTACGCTTCTTGGGTTTACTTTTTCTTTTTTTTTCAAGCAACTCCATGCAGGTTTCGAGGCTTAACTCGGAAGCAACCAGAGAAGGTGGCACGCTGGCATTAATTTTACCGTCTGTTACGTAGGGTCCGTATCGTCCATCCAGAACCTGAACTTTCGAGTCTTCAAATGATTTGATTGTGGAGCGCTGCCCCCCTTTCGGGCCGGCTTTTGATTTAGAGGCATTGATTACGTCGATTGCACGTTCAAGAGTGACTGTCGTAGGATTGTCAGTTTTACCCAGACTCACATTGAATTTGCTCCCATCTGTGCGTATTACCGACAGATATGGACCAAATCGACCACGGTTGGCGAGAACTTCTTTATACTCATCAGATTTTCCCAGACTACGCGGCAATTTTGGCAAAAGAAGAATTGATTCTATGTCTTCAATCGTTGTTGCAAAAGGGTCAATATCGCTGTCCAAATTAAATGTTTCGACTTTCCCCTCATCATCGGTACATGTGAAATAAGGCCCGTAGCGACCGGACTTTATTTCAACGACTCTTCCATCTCGCGTTTTCTCATTTAAGGAGCGAGGTAGCACTGGACCTCTGAACTGTTTAACAGCATCTTCAAATGAAACTGAACCCGGATCTGTTCCTTTTGGTAATGGTCGAAAAACCGGCTTCTCCGCATCGGTTCTTCGGCCTAACTGAAGGAAGGAACCTCCATTTCTTACCTTGACGAGAACTTCGCGTTCGGTGTCTGGGTCTTCACCGAGACTGATTTCAAAGGCAGGGGCCTTGAGTTTCGTTTCGAGTTGAGCTGAAAAGTCTGTCCAAAACTCGCCAAGCACAGACAACCGATTCAGTTCACCTCGCGCAATTTCGTCCAGTTTGTCTTCTACTGTTCCGGTAAATCCGTAGTCAACATATCTTGAAAAATGCTGATTCAGGTAATCTACGACTATGCAACCGAGGCTTTCAGCGTAGAAACTCTGCTGTTCGACAGTGACGTAATTGCGATTTTGCAGTTTCGTGATGATTGTTGGCCACGTAGATGGCCTGCCGATACCGAATTCTTCCAGTTGTCTAATTAGGCTGCCAGTGGTATAGCGCGGCGGCGGTTTTGTGAAGTGTTGTTCGGGCTTAATTTGTTCAACCGGGATTAATTCACCTTCTTCAAGGTGCGGTAATGTGCGATTGCTTTCGGAATCATACTTCTGATTTGCTAAATCTTTCGAGACCACCTGCCAACCAGCATATTTCAGAGTGGAGCCGGTTGAGTGAAATCGATGATCCGCTACTACCAAATCGACCGACACCTGATCAAAGATGGCATCGTTCATTTGTGATGCGACAGTACGTTTCCATATGAGTTCATAGATGGCTAACTGCTCTGGACTCAAGGACGACCTGACTTTATCTGGGGTGAGATTAACATTGGTTGGCCGGATCGCTTCGTGTGCCTCCTGAGCCGTTTTTGATGTTGTTTTGTAAACACGAGCCGATTTCGGAATGTGCTGGCTACCGTAAGTTTTACTGATGAACTCACGAATCTGTCCTGTTGCCAGAGTAGACAGAGTTAGCGAATCAGTTCGGGTATAGGTGATCAGTCCCGTCTGAACCCCATTAATTTCGAGACCTTCATAGAGTTTTTGTGCAATTCGAGTCACATCGACCGCACTTCTCTTCAACCTTTGTGTGGCACTCTGTACAAATGTGGAGGTTTTAAACGGTGGTGGTGGTCTTTTCTTCAGATCTTTTCGATTAATCGTCGCAACTTTGAGTTTTTGCTCTGATCGCTCCAACTCCTTTTCGATCGATGCAACAGCTGAATTTGCTTCTTCTTGACTGGTAATCTCTTGCTTCGCAAGCTTTTTGCCGCTCAAATAAGTCAGTTGGGCAAAAAAAGAGTTTGAATCATCAGGACTTTTTTTGGATAGTTCAACTCCAATCGTCCAGAATTCGACGGGTGTGAACTGATTTATTTCTCGCTGTCTTTCAACAATCAATCGCAGTGCAGGACTTTGTACCCGACCAGCGGAGATATGGGGAGTGCGAAGTTTTCGAATGAGAAGTGGCGACAGATTAAATCCGACTAATTGGTCAAGTGCATCTCGGGACTGCTGTGCTTCAACCAAATTTTCCGAAATTTCGCCTGGATTCGAAAGGGAATCCAGTACTGCCTTACGAGTAACTTCGTAAAAGACAATGCGGTGCACTTCTTTGCCATTTAAAATGCCGCGCTTTTTAAGGTAGTCTTTTATGTGCGCTGAAATTGCTTCCCCTTCGCGGTCAGGGTCAGTTGCCAAGTACAATCGGTCGGCTGATTGCATGGCTTTCTCAATCTGTTTGACCGCGCTGCGTTTGGAGTCAATCAGTTGATATTCATGCCTGAAGTCATTTTTGACGTCTACCTTGTGCGACTCGTATATGTGTCCACCAGTGGCTAATATTCTGTATTCGCCTTCAGATATGGAGCCGTGATTCAGATATTTTCCAATTGTTTTCGATTTCGCTGGTGATTCAACGACGACAAGATTAATCATTGAGAGCAGTTGCTAAAATATGATCGAAGAAATGCGAGTGGATAGCTTTGCTTTTTATATATTAATTCGTGAAAGTTTTCGTAATACTACAAATTTGGTATCCGACCTGAAATTAATCAACGAGAAATCTTGATTAACCTTTCGACTATGTTTCAAAACCATCCGGAGTGAGTCGATCCGGAGAATGACTGCATTCCAATGGCTGTACTAGACATTCTTGTTTATCCCGACCCTAAATTGCGTCGCGTAGCTGAACCGGTCGCTGATTTTAATTCAGAAATTCGGGACACAGTTAATGACATGGCTGAAACCATGTATGCGGCACCTGGAATAGGGTTGGCTTCTATCCAGGTGGGGATACCACACAGTATCATTGTTATCGACGTATCCGATGATCACAATGATTTAAAAGTCCTCATTAATCCCCAGGTGATTGATTCGGATGGTGAACAGATCGTTGAAGAAGGTTGTTTGTCGTTTCCGGGATATTTCGCGGAGGTTAAACGAGCGGAATGGATACGCTTTCGGGCCCAGGACATGCAGGGAGAAACGTATGAAACCGAAGCTGAAGGTTTGTTTGCAGTATGCGTTCAACATGAAATTGATCATTTGAGCGGTAAACTGTTTACAGACTACCTGTCCCGATTGAAACGTCAGCGAGTCACCAAACAATTTCAAAAGGCAGCCCGGCAACGCCAACGCGACATGGCCCGTAGAGTCGGTTAAGATTCGCTTCAAATTTGGAGCATGAGTTGCATGTCGTCTGTCAGTGGTGTAGTTTGAAGTAATGAATAATCTGCGAGCCATATTCGCTGGTACACCGGAATTTGCACTACCAAGTTTGCAATATCTAGTCGAAAGCGACGTTGAAGTCATTGCCGTGCTCACTCAGCCAGACCGACCAAAGGGTCGAGGGCGAAAACTGACTGCACCTCCAGTCAAGCTTTTTTGCGAAGATCAAGGGATTCGAGTTCTTCAAACCCATCGCATCACAAGAGAATTGATCCACGAACTTCAAAGATTGGCACCGGATGTGATGGTTGTTGTTGCTTTCGGTCTTTTGCTTCCAGCTGAACTTCTTCAACTGCCAAAGTATGGATGCATTAATGTGCATGCGTCTCTGCTTCCCAAGTGGCGGGGTGCTGCACCGGTTGCGCGTGCAATCGAGTCAGGCGACTGTAAAACTGGAGTAACAATCATGCACATGGATGTCGGACTTGATACAGGGCCGATGCTGTCGCAGGTTGAGTGTGCAATTCAGCCGGATGACACAACAGGCACGCTACAGCAAAAGCTGGCTGTATACGGTGCTCAAGAATTGCTGAAAACTCTGAATGAATTGCCTCAAATACTGAAGGAGTCGTCACCACAATTGGACAATCAGGCGTCCTATGCTTCAAAACTTACAGTTGCCGAGTCATTCATCGACTGGAATTTATCGGCCGATGACATTGTTCGCAAAGTGCGCGCCTATAACCCGTGGCCAATTGCAAGAACAATCTACCAAGGAATGGGAATTCGAATTTGGTCGGCACAGGTCTCTTCATATTCAGGGATGGCTACTCCTGGTGAAGTGATTGAATGCACCAGCGGTGGTGTGATAGTTTGTACTGGACACGATGGGGTGAAAATTTTGTGCTTGCAGCGCGATGGTAAAAAGAGAATGAGAGTTCAGGAATTTCTGTCGGGACTTCCGATATCGCCGGGTTCAATATTTGGGCAAGGGCCGAAAGTGAACTAATCAATGTCCCAAACTCAAAATCCCCGAACAATTGCTGCGCTTGCAGTTTTTTATGTGGTATTTCGGGGTCGACAGCTGAACCGGGCTCTCGATCATGCACTGGATCAAGCGAAGTCTGAAGACCGGGGAATTATTTCAGAGTTAACCTACGGGGTCGTAAGGTGGTTCTGGCTACTTGAGCACCAGTTAAACCAATTGCTTGCTCGTCCGGTACGTCGTAAAGATCAGGATGTACTATGCCTCTTATGCGTTGGTCTTTATCAGTTGAAGTTCATGGGAATTCCACAATACGCGTGTGTATCTGAGACAGTTGATGCGACAGTTGAACTTGGAAAGCCTTGGGCACGCGGGCTTGTCAATGCTGTTTTGCGACGATACTTAAACTGTGAGGATCAGTTTAAGTCAAACGGTTTGACGGATGATTGTCGCTTCTCTCATCCTCAGTGGATTGTTGATCTCATTAAGCAGGAGTGGCCGGAAAGCTGGGAGGAAATCCTGCGTGCCAATAACTGTCGTCCGAAGATGACGCTGCGACTGAATGTGAACAAAACCAGTGTGTCCGAGTATCTCGACATACTGAAAGAAAGCCAAATTCTTGCAAGTGTCGATCAGACTTCTCCAGTCGCGCTTCAGCTTGCAAAGCGAATCAGTGTTGAAAATCTACCCGGATTTAACAAAGGTGTAGTATCGGTACAGAGTTCAGCCTCGCAGTTAGCTGCGTTGTCGATGGAACTGGCGCCGGGTCAAAGGGTGCTGGATGCCTGTTCTGCCCCGGGTGGTAAACTAGTTCACATGCTTGAAATTGAACCGAAATTGGAAGAAATATTAGCAATCGATATTGATCAGGCGCGTGCGGCTGAGATTGTGGATAATTTGAGCAGAGTGCAAAATGATGCTCGAGTCATAACAGCTGACGCTGCGCATCCCGACGAATGGTGGGATGGAAAACCATTTGATAGAATTCTGGTTGATGCTCCATGCTCAGCTCTCGGAGTAGTCAGCAAGCATCCTGATATCAAGCATCATCGGAAGCCTGCAGACCTTGACCGGGTCGTCGAACAACAGCGCCACTTGCTTGAAGGGCTGTTGCCGCTCTTGAATCGAAATGGAAAACTTCTATACACAACTTGTTCAATTCTGGCTCGTGAGAATGATGGTCAGATTGAAGCCGTTTTACGCAACCATCCAAACATTAGCATTGATCAATTGCCTCAGTCTCTCGGGCAGCAAACACGATTTGGTCGACAGCGGCTGCAGGACAATGCAGGTGGAGATGGGTTCTATTATGCGAGGTTGAAGAACCAATGAGTCGGAAAGGCCGATTGACGGTGCGAAAGAGTTGTAGCGGTAAAATCACCCGGATCATTACGTTGTTTGTGCTCTGCACGACAGTGTCACCATCTTTTGGATTTTCCATTCTGTCTACTGAAGCCTTGCGTGATTCTGATTCTATGGTGACTGTCGTTGTGGATTCCAGGATCGAATTTTCGGAAGACGTGGTTGAAGCGTTGAATTCAAGTATTCCGATTACTGTTCAGACCACGATTAAGATTTATCAAGTACGAAATAATTTTTGGGACAAAAACATTTATGAATATGTCACCCGAGATGTACTCAGTTACAGAAGCCTGTACCGAGACTATTTGCTGAAATCCGCTGATCGAAATGTGAATGGTGGCTACACCTCACTTGAGGCAATGCTGGAAGCACTAGGCAGACAACGAACTTATCAAGTCGAATTGGCTGAAGACACTCTCCTTTCAGATAGGTCCTACGTTGGGAGAGTAAGAATTTCGATTGATCGGTCAGCATTGCCTTCCGTCATGCGACTGCCTGTGTTTTTCAATGATGCTTGGCGTTTGAAGAGCGAACGGGTGAAATTCGACGTCAAGTGACACAAATTTTCGTTAAGCGCTTTTACACAATTGCCATAGTAATGGCAACTGTGCTGTTTCTTTTCGTAATGGTGCAGTTGGGTGCGGTAATTTCCGATATGGCATCAGCTGATTTGCTCATTCAATACGATGCAGAACTGCTGGTCGCCAATCTGGTTGCGGCGATTTTGTTTCTCCTGTTGATTGGTGTGTCTGCCTATCAGCTTGTTCGCGAGTACAGGCAACGCGAACCAGGCAGTCAACTGGCACTACGGATCCTGCGAAATATCGCCCTCATAACATTTTTCTCGATGGCTGTGGTTTACGTTTTTTCCTTTCTCGCTTTGAGCCGTGGAATCGACAACTGGTTTGAGCTTCAGGTGGGTGAAGCCATCGAGGAAGCCAATCAATTGCGAGTCCTTGTTTTCGATTCATTCGAGACGAGAATAAGAAGCGAGTTGAATGATGTGGTTGAAGAACTTGCGAACCTGCTTCGCCAGCAAAGTGGCGAGGGGATACCCGCAGTATTCAGCAATCGCCAAACTGATGAATCAGCCAGTGGCTCAATTATTTCAATGGAACATACAATTTCGAGTGAAGAGGAGTTCAGTATCACAGTGATTGTGGGCCCACAGGCGCCGGACACGTCGGCTACTGAAAACGAGACCGCTGAACCTGCGACACTAAGCGAAAAAATCTTTGAGCTCATTTTTCGAGCGAGTCAGTCTGCCGACTATGAAGAAATTACCTATTTTGAAGATTTGACTCGTGCGGAAGGAATGGTCGTCTCCAGTAGTACGAGAACTGAATCTCTGTTGCCCGTTCAACCAAGCCAGCGATTGATTGAGCAGTTTTTTCTCGACCCTGATCCCATGTCATCTCTGGAATCATCAAGTGTTCAAGAGTCTGGAGAACGTCCAGCCGGGACAGAAGAACCAGGGCGCGATCGACGGTCAGGCTGGGAACTGTACCATGGAGAAGATGGCAGTGCACTACTTCGCATGCTGATTCCAATTCCGATTGCAGGTCCAACACATCAGCACTATCTGCAGGTGCTAACAACTTTGCCATCAAGTTCTCAACGACTCGCTGAACGGATCAGCCAATTGAACGAAAGACATGAACGCCTGGAGTACCTTAGAAATCCACTGAAAATCAGCTTTGTATTGGCCCTGACATTTGTTACGCTTTTCGTTATGTTGCTCGCTACGTTGGCAGCCATTGGATTAACCCGCCACTTGGTCGAGCCTATTCGTACGTTGCTTGAAGGTACAAAGGCGGTTGCTGAGGGTCGATACGAGAGTCTTCAGCACACAACCGTTCGGGATGATTTTTGGGTTCTAGTCAACTCGTTTAACGAAATGACAGGACGCATTAAAGTATCGCAGGAACAAATCAGTCAAAGTCGTTTACTTGCCGAAGAGCACAGTGCGTATCTTGAGATTGTGCTCGAACATCTGTCTTCGGGAGTCATGTTTTTTGATCGGAACCAGCGACTAACGAACATCAACTTAGCGACTGAGAGCATTCTAGGCATTAACGCGGCGGAATTAATCGACGATCATTTAAGCGCTATGATTGAACGATGGGACACTTACTCTCCTCTTTTTGAATCAATTGCGAGAGGAATTGATAGAAAGGACTCCGAATGGAGTGATACCGTCAAGCTCAATTCTCGACAGGGCGATCAAATTTTGGCTTACAGTGGAACCAAGTTGCCAATTCCCGCCAGCGCATCGGCAACTCACGTTGTGGTTATCGAAGATATTACCGCCTTGGTCGAGGCTCAGCGGGGTGAAGCGTGGAAGGCTGTTGCGCAGCGAATGGCACACGAAATGTTAAACCCTCTACAACCGATTCAACTCGCTGTTGATCGCATACAGTACAAAACCGATGCCACCCTGACCGACGAGCAGCGGCAATCTCTTCAACTTTCATTTGCTGCGATTGGTCGGCAATTGAATACATTGCGACGTATCGTCAAGGACTTTCAGAATTATTCCAAACCGATAGAACTGCAAATTTCTTCAGTGAATTTGAATGAATTGATTCGTGAGGTGACCGAACTGCACGAGAAAAGCGAGCATATCGAACAAATATTATTGCAGCTTGATCCGAATTTACCAGAGATGTCGGGTGATCCGGACAAACTGGTACAGGTATTTAACAATTTAATCAATAACGCTAGAGAAGCAACAGAAGATTCCAAAAAGACAGTGCTGCAAATTGAGTCACAAACAACTGTTGAAGGGAATATTGTTGTTTCAATTATTGACAATGGTCCTGGATTTGAAAGTGAAGTGCTAGGTAAAATGTTCGAACCGTACGCGACAACAAAAAAACGGGGTATGGGCCTGGGTCTTGAGATTGTCAAGCGGATTGTCGAAGCACATGATGGTACTGTATTCGCTGAAAATATTGCTAATGGAGTTGGTGCAAAAGTTCAATTGGAGTTCCGTCTTGAGCCTCAGCGTTCTTTCGCTATGGGTGAAGTTGTAGGTCAAAATGACTTTCATAATGAATAAACACAATGAGTACTAAACCACGTCATATCCTTGTCGTTGACGATGAACCCGATATTCGCCAACTTATCGGTGAAATTCTGACCGATTTTGATTACGCCGTCACTGAGGTACACGATGCCGCCGCCGCTCGGACCGCGGTTCGCCTACAGCGGTTCGATGCCATTTTGCTGGATATCTGGATGCCTGGTGACGATGGAATTACCTTGTTGAAAGAATGGTATGACGCAAATTTTGAAACCCCGGTGATAATGCTGTCCGCTCATGGTTCAATAGAAACGGCTGTCGAAGCGACTCGCTATGGTGCTTTCGACTACCTGGAAAAACCAGTGTCCATCGGTCGTTTGGACATCACGGTGCGAAATGCGGTAAGCAGCAGGGAGGTGTCGACAAAGCACAGAGTCACGAGAAAATCAGACGCTCAAGTTGATTTGGTCGGATCAAGTCCAGCAATTGCAACATTGCGTGGAGAAATCAACAAGCTATCTCAAGCAAGGTCTGATGTATTCGTCATTGGTGAAGTCGGCAGTGGCCGGACAACGGTTTCTCGCATGATTCATCACGGTCGTGGTAACGACAGAAAAAGCCTGATAATACTGGACTGGCAGACGAAGGAGATCTGGCAGCGTACTATTTCAGATGCGGTCGAGGAAGCGAAGCATGGCTCCATTTTGATTCGCGATATTCACACCTACGACAGATATGCTCAAAATCAGGTATTAGGTTTGCTCAACGAAATTATTGAGAGGCGCTTCCGAGGTGATGACAGCGCGCCTGCCATTTTTGCAACGACGACTGAGTCAATTTACCAGCGTATCAAGGAAGGAAAATTTCGACCAGAACTGTTTCATCGGCTGAATGAATCGGTGATCCGAGTACCGTCGTTGCGTGACCGACTTCAAGATATTCCCGAATTGGTTGGTTATCTTGTTGACAAATTCAGCAGAAGCGGTGAACTGCCTTATAAACCAATTTCTACCGCAGCACTCGCCTGTCTGCGCAACCATACCTGGATTGGTAATGTTGAAGAGTTGAAAAACGTTCTTCGAAAAGTTATTCAGGGTGCCAGTGTGGAAACTATTTCTGATGAAGAGGTACGTACGGTGCTCGAAACATGGGACGAACCGGGAATTGAGTCATTAGAATCAATAGAGGATGGCTCGCAGCTTTTTGGACTTCCATTTCGAGAGGCTAAGGATAATTTTGAGCGCGAGTACCTAAGGTTTCATTTGCAGCGTTCAAAATCTCTCACGGAGGTGGCAGCAGCAACCGGATTGCATCGGGCCAGTATATTTCGAAAAACCCGAGACCTCGGAATTGAGGAAACTGCCAGCAGTCAAATTGAAATCGCGACCAAAGACGGAGCTGAATCATGACTGGTGTCTTGATTGTTGGCGCTGGCACGGTGGGTTCCTCAGTCGCTCGAGCGTTAGATCAGGAGGGCTACGATATTACCATCATTGATCAGAGTGAAGCCGCGCTAAACCTGATGTCTCAGAATCTCGATATCCAGACCATTTTAGGAGATGCTTCCGATCCTTTAGTCCTCGAAGAAGTGAATCCCGACAATGTAGATATGGTATTGGCGGTTACAGACAATGATGCAACAAACATACTGGTTTGCCAATTGATGCATCGAATCGGTCTTGAACCCAATTTGATTGCCCGCGTTCGAAACATGGAATTTCACAAGCGCAAGTCTGAGTTTTTCGGTACGGATGAGAAGCAGATTCCAATTCACTCGATTATCAGCCCCGCTCAGCTGGTAACGGATGAAATCATCCGACTCATCAATTTGCCAGGCGCTCTGCAGGTTGTGGAATTTGCTCATGGAAAAATTCAGTTAGCTGCAATGCGTGCGGAACATGGTGGAAAACTTGTCGGACATAAGATCAGAGAGCTAAGTGATCACATGCCCAATGACGATGTACGGGTTGCAGCAATCTATCGTTCGGGTCAACCCATCATTCCAAAAGGCGAAACTGTCATTCATCCGGGTGACGAAGTGTTTTTTATCGCAAATCCTGAAAATCTGACGCGTATGATGCAAGAACTGCGCACCATTGACAGGTCCGTTGGCAAAAGGGTGACGTTGGTTGGTGCAGGAAATATTGGAATGCGTCTAGCACAGGGACTTGAGTCATTTGATTTGAGAGTCAAACTGATCGAGTATGACAGAGACCGGGCCGAGCAGGCTGCAATAATGCTTGGCAATACGATTGTTATCCATGGGAATGCTACAGATCAATACCTGATGACGCGTGAGAATATGGAAACGATGGAGGTGTTCTGTTCGGTAACCAACGATGATTCGGTCAACATACTTTCAGCGATGATGGCGAAGTGGCTCGGTGCCAAACGAACGATGGCATTGATCAACAATTCCAGCTATGTTGAAATGCTCGAATCAACGCAAAGCGGTATTGATATCGTCATCTCTCCAAATCAAAACACAATTGGCCGGTTACTGAGTTATATCCGCAGCGGATCGACCGTAGAAGTACACTCTCTGCGCCGCGGGGTGGCAGAAGCCATAGAAACAATTGCGGTGGGTGAGAAGCAACATTCTAGTGTTGTGGGTCGTCGCATAGAAGAATTAAATCTTCCACAAGGCGCGGTGGTCGGTGCGATTCTTCGAGATGATGAAGTGCTAATTGCACATCATGATGTTGAAATCCAGACTGACGATCATGCCATTATTTTTGTCGCGGCGAAATCACTCAAGATGATTTCTGAAGTTCAAAGGCTGTTCGAACCCAATCCGCTCTTTTTCCACTAAGTCCCCTGGCGCAACCGCCACTCCTTAACCTTAAAGTTCTTCTGCCATGCACTACCAGTCAGTATTCAAGGTTATTGGGATCTTGTTCGGAATGTTCAGTCTGACCCTGTTGCCACCGATCGCCATCGCCATTCTTTTCGATGATGGCGCATTCTACGATTTACTAATATCGTTTTTCATAATTCTGCTGGCGGGGTTTGCCATGTGGTATCCCGTGCGTAGGAATCGTCAGCAACTGGGCGTACGCGAAGGTTTCCTGACCGTCGCTGCTTTCTGGGTGTCTTTAGCACTGGCAGGGACTTTGCCATTTCTATTGTGGCACAACCTGGAAATCAGTTTTACTGATGCTTTTTTCGAATCGATGTCCGGCCTCACAACAACCGGGGCAACAGTGTTCACTGGTCTGGATCAACTGCCTTACTCAGTCCTGTATTACAGAAGTCAATTACAGTGGATTGGTGGGATGGGAATTATTGTGTTGGCCGTTGCTGTTCTTCCAATGTTGGGAATTGGTGGCATGCAGCTCTATATGGCAGAGATGCCCGGTGTCATGAAGTCCTCCAAACTGACTCCGAGAATAAAGGAGACGGCCAAGGCATTGTGGTACATTTATCTTGGTTTAACTATAGTCTGTGCCTTGGCATACTGGTTGGCTGGAATGACACCATTTGATGCGATAACACACAGTTACACAACCATTGCGATCGGCGGATTTTCTACCCACGATGCCAGTTTCAACAATCAATTCAATGATCCCGTCATGTTTGTCGCAATCTTTTTCATGATTGTTGCCGGGATAAATTTTTCGCTGCATTTCATGGTATGGAGCAAAAAAAGCTTTCGGGCTTACATTAAGGATACGGAAGTTAAAGTTTATCTCTGTTTAATTGTTGCGTTCATTGTGCTGGTTTCCGCGGTTCTGGTGTTTTCAAATTCCATGGATTCTGCTGCGGAAGCGATTAAGCACAGTGTTTTTCAGGTAGTGGCAATTGCAACCACATCTGGATTTACCTCTACGGATTTTGCGGCCTGGCCTCTGTTCCTACCGGCTTTATTGATGCTGGCCAGTATCATCGGAGGCTGCACCGGGTCGACAGCCGGCGGAATCAAAGTGATGCGGGTCATTATGCTTTTCAAGCAGGGTCGACGAGAAATTTTAAAAGCCATTCATCCGGCTGCAATCATACCAATCCGCATGAGTGGTAAGTCGGTACCAGACAACGTCGTTAACAGTGTTTGGGGATTTTTTGCACTCTACATTCTGAGCTTTGTAGTGCTTTCAATTATTGTTTTGGCAACGGGCGTTGATATGGTGACTGCCTATTCCACCGTAACTGCCTGTCTCAATAACCTTGGGCCAGCTTTAGGTGCAGCGGCAGATAACTATTCTCAACTGCCATCAGCAGCGAAGTGGGTTCTGGCATTTGCGATGCTGCTTGGACGATTGGAATTATTGACACTGCTGATTCTTCTAACGCCACGATACTGGCAGAGTTAAATATTCGAACGGTACTCGGTTCAAACGAAGAGTTAAGTGCTCGTGCACATTGAATAGAGCATTGCTCTTATCGAGTCTACAGGTACGTTTCGATTGGCAGATGCCGCGACTATCATTCCCACCTGTGCATGTTAATTTGAAACAATCGCCAAAAGCGATTGCAAAACTTGATTGACAGCGAGTGAATTCGCTACTGATTTAGAATGGTTGGGCCGGCTCGTTTTGTCTCACGCATCATTTCGATGGATTCAACTGAGTTCAAGACAAAGATAGCGACAATTGCGAATACTGCCAAAAGAATGATCGGTAAGACTATTCGTAGAAAGAATTCCATTAGCAAATATATGTTTTGGTTGGAATAAAACGGTAATCGAAGCAGGAATGAATCGAAATGATGAACTGGCAGAAAATCAACGATTTAATTTTGTTCTGACCTTATTGCTCGAAGCGTAACGGCGCCAGGCCACAATGATCAGAATAAAAAACGGTAGCAGTATACTGGCCAGAAATACAAAATACAAAAACCACGGAACTGCCATTGACATCTGTACATAGACGTACGGACTCACCTGACTCCAAGCTGGCACGTTTCCGATAAAGAGGGCACCGCCAATCAGGCACCTTAAGACGATTTGCAGCGACAGTTGCACGAATTTTAGCTGCTGGATATCAGCTTTTCGATTTCGAGTTCCAATAGACCCAATTCGGTTTGACCTGGAAAGATTGATGCGACATTGCCTGTCGCATCCACAAAATACGTCCACGGCTCGCCCTTGACTCCCCACTCAACCCAGATAGCATTGTCCTTGTAGCCATCGACATGCAGGAAAGCAAATTTGTCGCCGTACTTTTCTTCCATTACTGCGACCCGGACGATCTGATCAACGCACATCGTACAGTGTTGAGGAGTGCCGAAAACCACCATGAATGGTTTCCCCTCCTCAATGAGATTCGCAATTGTCCATTTATACAACGGCACTTTCGTATCCATCGTCGAGATTTCATACCAATTGTTCTGATCTTCAACCGTAAGATTCGCACTCTTAGGTGCTTCATCACCGATTTTCAGTTTTGCACCAATGCCGGTTGACTGTTCGCTGCAAGATGCCAGTGCAAACAGAGCGGTTAGTGCAAGTATCAGGAGTGGAGTTTTCTTTGGAAATGTCATAGCAAGAGTTTCGTATCGTTTACAATTAGTATTTTAGTATCAACTTACTGGAATTTCTATCTCATGCTGGAATTACCTTTTCTGACGATTTTGGCGCTGATTGTGTTTGGCGTCGGTGGTTGTATTGCGCTGGCGATCGTACCGTGGGCTTGTATCGGCACTGGTCTATTTAAAGAACAGGACTATCAGTCAGGACCCTCTGAATAAACCTAAGCTCCCCGTCAACAGCTTCATCTGGTAACCACCCAGGTTCCGATGCAACCCTGAGAGCCATCAGGTACTCAGCTAACAGATCCAGTTCACTTTCTGGCAAATGATTGTAGGGCGGCATCTTTAGTCGATATGGCTTTGAACTGACCCCCTGCTTTGGTGATTTCAAGTAGTTAATGAGCCACTGCTTGTCGCGCTTGCTGCCGACACCATCCAGGCTCGGGCCGTAGGAAGCTCCATTTCCAAATATTTCGTGACACGATAAACAGCCTTCCCGGCGATACAGCGCCTCACCTTGTCTTGTTGCAGCGGTCTCAGTGTACTCAAATTGGACCGGAGGCGGTTTTAGAAAAATTAGTGTTCCAACGACACCTGCGAAGAGTACGATCAGTGCAGAGCCAACAATGACGATCCACTCACCGACAGACAGTCGCACTTTTTGCACCTGCCAGTTCAGTTGTATCGATCATCATCACCTTCGGTAAAAATTTGGTCTTTAATATTTTCGTCAAATTGGTTGTTTCGGTAAGCCCAGAAAATGACGACTACAATAGCAACGAGCATGAGAAATCCTGTCGCAGCCCAAATAAATGGAATGAGTGATTCAGCGTTCATAGATAGTGCCTCGATTTTTTGTCTTTCAGTAGAGTGAACGTTATTCTGACTCGCGTTTGACTTTCAAGGGGTAGTTCGGCGAATTTGGATTGGCCCGAAGTCCAGAAAGAAATGCAGCCAGTTGCTCTCGTTCTTCGCTTTCCAGTAGTCTGAAATCAGGCCCTAGGTTGCCGTAGTGAGCAGTACCTGGAACCAGACTGCCGGGGTCGGTGAGATACTCTTTCAGCCATGGCAAATCCCTACGGGTGCCAACACCGTCCAGTACTGGTGCGACACCGACTTCTCCAGTCCCCATTGCCCGATGGCAACTGTTGCATCCCTTTTTCCGATACACTTCATGTCCTTGCAGGCC
The DNA here is from genome assembly GCA_965220665.1 of Arenicellales bacterium. GTDB lineage: Bacteria > Pseudomonadota > Gammaproteobacteria > Arenicellales > JAJDZL01 > JAJDZL01. The sequence continues at coordinate 61,439 of CBDCQQ010000005.1, read as the reverse complement.
TACCTCGTCGAAGGAATAAAAATGCTTGGGTGGGGCGGGGTCTAGGTCAGTGAAGTGATGATAACCCTTGGCGATTGCAGCCACGACAACGATCCCCGAAAAGATGAACATAAATTTTTCGCCGCGTTTTAACAATCGACCCTTCTCGGCGATTCAAAGATATTTTGACTAGAACACCACACGAAACAGAAGTTCAGTTGCAGCGTAAACAACGACCAGAACGATACCCACAACGCTCAGTGAAAGCACTATTTTTTCAGCTTTCTTGAGCGTACTCAGTGGTCCAATGACAAATCTCGACATAATGACATAAATCAGAACGCCGATTATGATCAGCGAAAAGATTAGGGCCGAAATTTGATCAGTAAAGCCCACCTGGCGAACCGTTAAGGTTCGTCCGCTCTATTGAGAATCCTCTTTTCGCTTTTTGTTCTCTTCAGCGCGTTCTTTCCATTTTTGAATATTGATGTACCAGATGATTCCTGAAATACAGCTAAGTATCAGGATGATCTGGAACAGTACCATGTAGTAGCCCCAGTCCCACCACGGCTGCTTTCCGGTTGCGCTGACGAATGTCGTCGTTATGCTGTCGTACCGTTGCCCAAATCCTGGCCAAGGCATCGTCCAAAGAAAGGCTTGAAAGACAGTTACGGCAACGATGAGAACCAGCCACCAAGGAATTTTGCCATTACCTTCTTTGATGCCATCGTACTCTTCGTCGCCGAAGCGCCCAAAAACTTCACCTTTATCTTCGAGTTCGTTGTGATCGCTCATTATTTCACCTAATTCAAAGACGGTCTTTATTTCAGTGTGTCCAGGTATGCAATGATGGCATCCAGTTCTTCATCGGTTAGATGTACGAATGCTGGCATGATTGATCCTGGTGTAACAGCCCGCGGATCGCGGTGATGAACGTAATGCCATGCTTTGACGCGATTGCGGCTTGCAATGTGCAGTAAATCGGGCGCCTTGCGATCTGAACCGAACAGGCTTGGTGCTTCGCCCTGAACATCACCAGCCACCGGTGGCTCGCCAAAATATGCCCAGTCCTGAGTCTGTTCGGGCAGCAGTGTATGACACCACCAACAGCCTTCCCGAATAAAGATTTTCTTGCCTTTTCCGGCAAGTGTCGGGGCATCATCACCTCTCATCCATGGGTCATGAATTGTCCATGCGCTGTGTCCCAGCATTTTTTCTTTCTCAATCGCTAGCTGAGTTCGTGGTATTTCGTTCATATACGTTGAACCACCTACGATAGTGATAGCAATCGACATAAAAATGACCAGGACGACTAATACAGCGCCAACTACGTACTTCGGCATCGTTTTTACCTCTATCGATATATTATGCAGTGGCACCAACCGGTGTTCGACCACCAGTAGTTTCTGGTGAAATTTTCTTGCCGTACTTGGCAGTCATCCACATGTTGTAGAGGAAAATTGGCTGTGCAAAAATGATCATACCGCCGAAGATAACTCGACCAACCATGTACGGATGCGTCGCGATGACCGACTGGATGTAAGGAATCTCGTAGACCTTGGCAGCGCCTTGTACCAGGCCAGCTGCGGTCAGAACCGACCAGAATCCAAGGAAACCGATCGCCATCATCCAAAAGTGAAGTCGAGCCAGTTTCTCGCTGTACAGTTGACGTTTCAAGAGTTTTGGCAAGCCATAGTAGATCGCACCAATTTCAATGAAACTTGAGAATCCAAGCAGTGCGAGATGCGCATGTGCCACAATCCAGTGTGTTCCGTGAATGTACCAATTGAGTGATCGGGTTTGCTGAAATGCACCTTGAATATTAAGCGGAATAGCGAACAGCACTCCAGTCAATGCCCACTGCAGGGGAATGTTCTTGGCGTACATCCACCATTTGTCTTTCATGGTCATCAACATATTGACCACAAAAGCCAGTGCCGGAATCATGATCAACACGCCGGAAACTGATGCAAATGACTTTAGCCACTCAGGAATTGGTGCTCCCATAAGGTGATGGGCACCAGGTGTTGAATAAAACGCTGCAATTGACCAGAAGTGCAGATGCCCAATCTTATGACTGTAAAGTGTGTTTCCGGAAATTTTCGGAATGATGTAGTACGCAATGGCGGCGGATACAGGTGTAATCCACAATCCAAGAATATTGTGTGCATGCCACCAGGTCATATACGCTTCCGCCAGACCGGTTACCGGAAACAGGTCCGGAACTGCGCCGATAAAATAGCTCAATATGATGAACAGCAGCGCTGCACCGAAAAACCACATCGTGACGTAGAGGCCTTGAGTCTGCCGATACAGCATGGTCAGCCAGATGTTGACTGCGAGTGGTGCAAAGACAAACACCAGTACAAAGACATCCAACGGCCAGATCAGGTCCTGATATTCACGACCAGAGGTCATACCGTTAATCAGTGTGAAGAATACAAACACCATGCCAATGTTCCAGGCCCAGCAGTTCCAGACTCCCAGCTTTTCACTCCACAGCTTGGTTTTACACAAAGCTGGAGCCATGTAACACATTGCACCCGCGAAGGCCATGGAAATCCAGCCGAAAATCACAAAGTGTACGTGAACCGGGCGGATCCTTCCAAAGTGGAGCCAGGGTATATCGTTGGGGAATACATCCGGCCAAGCCAATCGCATGGAGGTTAGAAGTGCGAGGAAAACCCCGATGTTCAGCATCACAATCGACGAAAAGAAGAAGTGCTTTGCTGCAGTGCCTTCCGCGTAGTCGTTTCGGGTGAGTATGTTTGTAGCCATAATAATTGTCCCTTATTTTCCTACTTTCCTTGCTTGACCATTACGGAGTTCATATACCAGAAAGTCAGCGCCGATACGACGCCGGTACCGATTGAAATCACGAACCCCCAGACCAGCAGGCCGGTCCATTCTTCGTGGCTGCGCATGCCAATCAGTGGCAGAATACAGAGCTGAAATACAGTTCCGAGTCCCACGCCAACAATGAAGCCGTTGTATAGAAAGTTAAGCAACCGATGCATTTGGTTGACCTCCGCGCCGTTTGAAAACGGTCATAAATATGTTAACAATAAAAATCCAGTAGCCAAAACCCATCAGGATAGCTGTTGAAATAATTAGGATGTGATGAATTGGGCCGACGGCATCCAGGGCTTGCAGGTAGGTCATACCGCTCAGTACCATGTTGCCTTCGACTATGCCCAGGAAGACTAAGGAGCTGAAAAATCCGAGTACTCCGATGGTAGAAAACCAAAAAGAGGTATTGGATAAAACTGGGCTGTAAATTGGTCGTTTTACGATTTTTGGCAGAACGTAGTAAAAGAGTCCCATAATCGCCATCGTTACCCCGCCCACGAGGTTAATGTGCGCATGTGCCAGAGGGTCGATCATGTGACCGGCAGGGCCAGTAGCCCGAATCCACAACGCGAACTCCGGCAGTGTCTGAAGAACCCCTTGTACAGTTCCAATCAGCAAATGTGTAACGGACATGATTATGAACTTCAAAATCAATACCGAATCGGTATCGATGGTTACATCGTTAACTACAGGTGCTGCCATTATTGCCGCTAAACTATCCATTTGCCAGGTAGACGCGTTGCAAATTCAAGTAGCGAAGATATCCAACAATCTGCTGTCGCTGAACCGGGCTGAGTGTATTGCCCCATGGAACCATTGCAGAACCTTCAATTCCATCTCGAATCAATGCGCTTAATTCCTCATCAGATTTATTGACAACTTTCTCACTCATCAGATTAGCCGGCTTTGGAACCATTCGGTACCTGAACTCACCGTTTCCACTGCCGTTTTCACCGTGGCACTGCGCGCACAACTGAACGTAATAACTCCGCCCTCGCTCCAGGTTTGCAAGATCAGCATCATCTGGTAGAGCATCGTAATTGATTTGTGCATAAGGTTTTATACGCAGGATGGTTCGATCCTCTGGAAAGTAAGTAACAGAAAACCAACTCAATAGTCCGGCAATGATTACACCGCCCCCGACCCAAATTGCTAGTTGTAGATTCAACTGCCCAGAGATAATTTCTCACTGCTCCATACTCGCTTCGGCAACCTGCTTGCCTGTTGCAGCTGACATCATTTGAGTCCGTGTTGCCTCAAGGTCAAATTCCGGTCGCAGGGATATCACATACCACACCAACTGCCAGCGTTGTGTTTCATCAAGGAAATCGGCAAATGAGGGCATTGGCGTGCCGTCAAGGCCGGTGGTGAATGTTTGATAAATCCCCTTTGGGTCGCTGGAACCGACAAACTGAGTTGCGTCAGTAAAGTCCCGTGGCACGATAGGCAGGCCAGCATCATCTTCAAGTCCCGGTGCTGATGGACCGTCGCCCTTACCGACCGGGCCGTGACATTGTTCACATTGCATCAGGGCGTAGACTTCTTTACCGGCTACGATGGAATCTTCATCTGGAGGAGGTGGATCTGTGATCTCGATTGGATCTTCCTGCCATTCTGCCTCTTCTTCCCAGCGGTCAGAAAAGGTTTTGATATAGGCAACCACTGCCCAGCGGTCACGTTCGGGCAGAAATTTAAATGCGGGCATATCCTGTTCATGAATCAGGCCGCGTGAAATTGACTTAAACAGATCGACATCAGTTGGCAGCGAGCCACTTGGAGTTGACCGCAGTTTATAGACCGCTTCTGTAAAGTCGCGTGGTTTACGTGGCAATTTGTGGTCTTTGGCGTATAAGTCGCCCAATTCCCAAACTGCACCATTGCCATCACCGGAAGCGCCGTGGCAGCCGATGCAAAGTCCTCGGAATACCCATTCGCCGTGTTCAAGCAGTCGCGGCGTAACGTCTATTCCTTCACTTAACACCGGATCGATATTTCCGGTTGTGGCAGGGTAATCGAATAATGACCGGCCTGAGGTTACTTCGCCGGTTTTTCCGCCCGCAGTCTGCATCGATAAGCCGACAATTGCGGCTGCGCCGATCGCGGCGGCAACTGAAACTATTGTAATGATCTTTTTCAAGGGTATGGTTACTCCGCGATGATTAATTGGCGATACGCCGGGTTTTTACCACGAAATTTGGGTTAAGAATTTGGGGGTGAGTAATGATTTTCGATTTTCGTATCATTACAGCACCCCCAACACTTTCATGACCCCCAGTCGATTCAGACTGGTTGGGGTCAGCTTACACTATTGCTAGTGACGGCCGGGATCCAGCACAGACCCGCGGTTTGACCAGTAGATGTAGGCTTCCAGCGCTTTCATCGCTTCACCATCCGGGTCAATAATTTCACCTTCGTTTGGTTTCTCAATGCACCAGTTGATCATGTCACGCAGAGTCGCGAATTCGCTCATCTGCTCCTGGAACTTTGGATACTCATGTGGATGAACATCTGACGAGAATGGATGGCACATAGCACAAGCCATACCGGTATTCGACATATTAATTCCTTCCATGGGTGCGCCGTGAAACAGTTCATCACCAAGGATGACCTGCTCCATGAATGCATCGTTGAAGGCTTTTAACGTGTCAGCATCGTGTGACACTTTATGTGCAGAAGCGCGATTTACCATAAAGACAAATGCGAGCGATACACACAAAAGCGCGCTTATGAAGGCGATTAGCCCTTTGCTTTTAAAGCTTTGCATTGTTTACTCTCCTTTTTATGGTAAATCAGTCGCCGGTCCAGCCGCGATCCGAGATTCTTGGAGACAATTTCTGATTGACATTGTCACCAGTACCCGAATCCGCTCTTCCAACGCCAAACACTTGCTCACGCCACATCATGTATTCAACTTCCATGTGAGCTTCAGCGTTCATGGAGAGGCTACTCCAACCAACACCGTCGAAGTGATCACCTGGGTCTACTCGCAACATGGGTTTTGTGAGTGCCGGTACACCTTCTGGCGCATATGGCCACGGCCACGATGTGGCCAGCATGCCGATGCTGCGCATTCCACCGATCTCATTGTACAGTGGCTGGTGAACGTGTCCATGAATGTTGGTAACGTTCTGCCACGGTGCAAGGATTTCCTGTACTTCACGCCAATCGCGAATCCAGAAATTCCAAGGCGGATAGTACTCGTAGAACGGTGTATGAGAGAAAATGATTACCGGTGCATCTTTTGGCCAATCGGACAACGTGCTGGAAAGCCATTGACGCTGTTCACTGCCCAGTCCTGACCAGGGACCCGCCTGTGATCCATCTAGTCCGGACATGTGACCCATGCGTTCTTCATTTGACATTCCGCGTGCAGACCAGTAATCTGGTGCGCGGCCGACAGAATCAACACCGATTATTCGAACACCCTTGTGATCAAACGTCCACGGTGTTTCGCCGAAGTGTTTATTCCAGCTTTCGCCAAGGTCAAGGTACCAGTCGTGCTCACCAGGGATGAAGTGTTTCGGGATTGTGACTTCCTGAAGCAATTCAGCACCCAGTTCAATTTCGATAGGATGTCCAAGCTGAGCCAAGTCGCCTCCAAACATCATGAAGTCAAACTTGTCTCCCATTGCCTGGACTTCGCTAAAGGCACGGACAGTTTTGTCAATGAAACGCTGGTTCAGCTCACGAGGATACAGATGAGTATCAGATACCCACGCAAAACTGAACGGCTCGCTCATCGCCGCACTAGCTATTTCCATGGAGGATAGGGTTTGGAAAACCCCCACTGCGCTGCCGGTAGCTACAGCACCTCCAGTCAAAAGCGATTTGTGGAGAAAGGTACGTCTCGTAATGTCGACGTCACCCACCACGTGATCGCGGTCATGCTTATTATCAGTCATATAGTTTCCTCCTTATAACAGCATAAACAGTGGTAAATAATTGATGGTTATTGTGTACTCTGTCAGTTCAGCTGCACTGACGCATCTGTCGTTGCACCCGCCTGAACAGAAACTGGAATTTCCGTTTCCCCAACTGATTCCTGCCAAACCACCAAGGTGTAATCACCTGGTGGCACGTTATCGATCATGAAATTGCCATCAGCTCCGGTTTGCATATGGTAAGGATTGGGCACAACTACGACCCAACCAAGCATCCAGCCGTGTGCATCACAGTCTGTACGGACAACTCCATTGCGCTTCAGAATTTTTGTTACTTTGGCATCCTTAAAGGGCAATGCGACGTTAAAGGCTGTGGCCTTTCCGTAGTAGCCGTGTGAGTTGTGCAAAACCGGATCGGAATTCAAAATATCTACTTTTCCGCGCTTAGCAACTTGTACGCGTGGCTCAAATATGCAATCAACGTTATTGATTACTGGTCTAGCCATTTCCTGCCAAGCTTTGCCAGAAGCGATTTCTTTTATGTAGACTACGGCGTCTTGAACCGCACCACCCTCACCGACTAATATTGTGGGTTCTTTGCGTGCTTTGCCACAGACCTCTTTGTCTTTGGTCGGAAGCACAGTTCTCATTTTGACTTTGCCGGTGTAGGTAACTTGTCCAGATATGCTGCCGCCGTTGGCGACTTCCATTTCCTGATACTTTGCAGCTTGGGCTGGCAGAGCGAATAGGGCAGCCAGAGCTGATACGGCTACAATCTGAAAAATATGCTTCACTTCATCTCTCCTCTTGCTAATTGATGGAACCACGTGCTTGTTGAATTTTCGTAATAGTTGGTGATAATTTCCCCTGAAATTCACATTCCGTCTGACTCAAAAATTCAATTTGTGAAACTCATTTGTTCTATGGGTAAACGATTTTAGAACAAGTTAAATTTTAATTTCAAGATATTTTGTACGCAAGAATCTATATTTTTTTACGAAAATTCAGCTGACTTCCGTTCTATTGAACATAAACTGGCGGCTGATTGCCATCATATACGATTTATATCCTGCGCTCGAGAAATAACAACTTCTATGATATTGCAGATTTCAATAAATTGATGGCTCGCCTTCCGGTCGAGTACTAAACCGTTTGTGCAGCCAAAAGTATTGATCCGGGCTCTCGCGCACCAGTGATTCGACCAGTTGATTGAGCCTTTCAGCATCCGCTTGAGAGTCTCCACTAATAAATTCTTCAGGCAGAAGTTCAGTGCGCATTTCATAGCGTTTGCGCGTTTTAGACATCAGCGTGTGGCACAAAAAAATTCTTGCATCCGCAAACTTGGAGAATCGCGTCAATGTGGTAAATGTCGATGCCGATACACCAAAAAAAGGGGCAAATGTGATGTGAGGCGGACGGTTGCCGTTCTGATCGGGCAGGTAGAAAAACGGTGTGCCAGACTTCAGCGCTTTGTAAAAAGGTTTCATGCTTCCGCGCGACGGAATCATCCGAAGATAATGATTGCCGCGATTTTGGTAAATCTTGTTCAGCCATGGGAAGGGGGACTCGACTCCGGTGAGAGCACAGTGATAGCCCATGTCAAATATCGGATTGCGTGGTCGACGATAAATAGAAACAGCGGGTGTCAGCGAACCGATAGTGCGGTAAGTCAGCATTGGAGCGGTGAAATGCGGACAGAGCAAGATCACGGGGCGTTTGAGCTTGATGAAACTCTGAAATGAATCCCGTCCCTTCCACTCCACCTCGCGGTCAATTCGCCGCTGACTGGCGAATAACCCAAATCCCCAACTCAACACCCCGCGACCAGCATTTCTGAAGGTCTGCCTGGCTAACTGTTTACGTTCGGCTTTGGACTTTTCAGGAAAACACAATTCCAGATTTCGATGGACCACTCTGCGACGTGAACCAACTAAAAGGTAGAGTATGCTACCAATTGCACTGCCGACAGTCCATCGCATCGGCAATGGCAGCAGGCTCAGGCTGATCCAGAAAATCGAACCGACGAAACCAAACGCTTGATGCTTCAGAGAAGGCTCAGTAGGGTGGGGTGCCATTGTCGGGACGGGATTTGAACCAACGAAGAGTCCACAGGTATTGTTCCGGTGCAGCTGAAATCATATTTTCAAAAATGGCATTCATTCGACGCGCATTGGTGTAGCTGTCATCAGTGGGAAAATTTTCCAGAGGTGCTTCAATCGTAATGTCGTATCGTCCGGTTTTGGAATCCAGATAAGAGCGAACCGGCAAAACTCTTGCATTGGTCAGCCGGGCCATTCGTCCCAGCGTGTTGAGAGTAGCAACGGGAACGCCAAAGAAGGGGACAAAAATCGAGTTGTTCACGCCGAAGTCTTCATCCGCAATATAGTAGCAACTGACCTTTTTCTTGAGATTCTGTACCAGTGGTAACAGTCCCTGAGAGCGGGTGTAAAGTTTCAATCCAAAGCGTTTCCGATTGGCCTTGAGTCGATTGTTCAGGACTGGATTCTTATGATCGCGCATCATTGTGCAGACTGGCAGGTGTCGAGACAGTAGCGTTCCAGCGATGTCGACACCAACCAGGTGCGGTGTAAGAAATATGACTGCATTCCCTGCATTGCGGACGCTACGGTAGTTTTCAAAGCCCTCTATATTAATAACTGCGTTGAGTCTTTCTTCGCTCGATAGAGAGACCATTCCAAGATCTACAATCGCTTGCCCGTAAATCTTGAAATGATCGCGAATTACCTGCTTGCGCTTTTCAAGTGGCCAGTGAGGAAAGCATAATTCCAGATTGATGTGAGCGATTCGTCGACGTTTGGCATTGACAAGGTAAAACAGCCTTCCTACTTGGGCACCGAAGACGAGACGCAACTTTCCAGGCAACTGTGCCATAAGTGCCAATGCACCGATAGCCAGCCATGCTGGCAGAAGCTTTAGCCGCTGCGTTGAGGGTTTGAGTCTTGAGGTGAGGTACATTGTGTTTGCCATTCAGGCAGGTTCTGGTCTGGTTGTTGAAGCTGAATCAGAAACTGATTCACAACAAGCTTGACTGCTCCCAATTCAGTGATGTCAATCCGGTAAATTGAGTTATTGCAGTAACTTTGAATATCGAGATTGGTTTTTGGCGAGGTCGACAAAGTCGCTCCAGTGATCAATGTCATTCAGGCATGGTAGCATTACCTCAACCGGCATTTTACACGCTTGCAGACGTCTAAGGGTAACCTCAAAAACTGTGGGGGTACTCCACTGAATGTCGTTGAACATTCCGAACTGGCATTGTGTAAATCCTGCGAAATAAAACCCGCCGTCAGTACTGGGCCCCATCACATTGCGGCCTTCAAGTAGCCTGCTGCTCGCGAATTTCAAAATCGCTGGCGTTATCGTAGGAATGTCACACCCCATGACTGCTGCCGCGGGGGTGTGCTGAAGCGCCTCGCAAATTGCCGACTCCATCTTGCTACCCAAGTCACCTGCGGATTGAGTACGAAGTCGCAAATTGTACTGCTTTGCCAGTTGAATTAATTTCGGGTGGCAGGCATCAGGACTCACGAGTAACCATATGTTTCCGGGCCAGCATGCAGCCGCCTTTTCGATCGTGTCGACAATCATTTCTAGAGCGATCGCACTTGCTCTTTCTGCAGATATGTGTGAAAGCAGTCGGGTTTTGACCTCACCCGGAACTGGATTTTTGGTCATCAGTATCAGTGTGGGCTGTTTCTTCACAACACTCCACTACCGGTATAACCTGGATAATGTTCTAGGTGATACCCCCACCCAAAACAAAAACCGAATGAGCCACATTAAAAGAATGGTTCTCAGATAACCGCGAGTTTCCCAGCGCCTTGCAGAGGTGGTGACGGGCGTCTTGATTCGGATCGCCTGAGCTTCGCGTCGAAGTTTTTTTGTCAGTGCTATATCTTCAAGAAGCGGAATATTGGGGAATCCACCCATTTTGTGAAATTGTGACCGCAGTAGAAAAATAGCCTGATCGCCGCTGCATACTCCGGTTAACCCCGAACGCAGGTTTATCGCGAATGCAACCAGTTTCATGCGAGCGGATGGACTATCAAAGCGTATGTCGAATCGTCCCCAGGGCTTTTCTGTAGAAATAGATTCCAGGATGTACTCCACCGAACTTTCGGGTACGCTTGTATCGGCGTGGATAAACCACAGGACGCTACCACTCGCAAGTACCCCACCCTGGTTCATTTGGTGGGCGCGTCCGGCAATTTCAGAATTGATGACTCTAATTGAATTGAATTTTGACTGCAGTTCCTTTAGCTTGTCTGTGGTAGAGTGCTGGTCACTGCAGTTGACAATAACCACTTCAGCAATCCCTTCAAGGTTTACCAGGTCAGTCAGTTTGCTGAGTGTGCCTGGATCTTCATTTCGAACCGGCACGATGACCGATATGGTAGGTGGCTGCACGACAAAACGGCAAGTATGTATTTCGCTCCTTTAGTAGCTGCGGCCTCTGGCAGCGGCCACTCGAAGGCGCAAGGCGTTTAATTTAATGAACCCTGCCGCATCTGATTGTGTATAGGCACCGCTCTCGTCGTCAAAAGAGACAATTGCTTCATCATACATGGAGTGTCGTTCCGAACGACGACCGGTAACCACAACATTGCCTTTGTAAAGTTCGAGACGCACAGTACCCGAAACCACCCCTTGGCAGTCATCTATGATCTGTTGCAGCGCAACCCGTTCGGGACTCCACCAGTAGCCGTTGTAAATTAACTTTGCATAGCGTGGCATGAGATCTTGCATCAAATGAGCGATCTCCCGATCCAGCGTAATTGATTCCATCGCCCGATGCGCCTTTATCAGGACCGTACCGCCGGGTGTTTCGTAGCAGCCCCTGGATTTCATGCCGATGTAACGGTTTTCGACGATGTCAATTCGACCGATACCGTGTTTCGCACCAAGATCATTCAACCGTTTGAGAATTTCAGCCGGTGTTCCGCGAACTCCATCAATTGAGACCGCATCACCTTTTTCGAATTCAAGCTGGATGACTTGCGCCTCATTTGGAGCGTCCTTGGGCGATTGAACCCATCTCCACATACTGTTCGGCGGTGCTGACCACGGGTCCTCCAGTTCTCCACCTTCGTAAGAGATGTGTAGAAGATTGGCATCCATGGAATAGTCAGCCTGGCCGCTTGCTCTGCGGTCGACTGGAATTCCCTCTTGCTCGGCAAATGCGACCAAATCTTCTCTGGATTGAAATTCCCATTCTCGCCACGGGGAGATAATCTGGATATCCGGCATTAACGCATAGGCACCCAGTTCGAATCGAATCTGGTCATTACCCTTGCCTGTTGCGCCGTGTGCTATTGCGTCAGCACCAGTTTCGCGCGCGATTTCAACCAATCGAGCAGCGATTAGTGGGCGGGCAATTGAAGTTCCTAGCAAATATTCTCCTTCATAGAGTGCATTGATGCGGAACATCGGGTAGACAAAGTCGCGTGCAAATTCCTCCACCAAATTTTCCACGAATATTTCCTTGCAACCCATTCCAGCGGCTTTTTTTGAGATGGACTCAAGATCTTCATTCTGACCAATATCGGCGGTAAACGCGACAACTTCAGCGTTGTATTTGTTCTGCAACCAACGCAAAATGATAGAAGTATCCAAGCCGCCGGAATAGGCGAGTACGATTTTTTTTGGCATAAGAATGAGTCGACAGGTTTAAGTGGTCGCAATTTGAAATTTGGTATGAAATGCAGCTTTTAACCCGTAAAAATTATGCCATAAAGAGCTTGGAAGGCGCGGCGATTGGTATATGAAATCCTGCTGCGCATGTAAGTGCGACAAAGCAGACTAGAGGTGCAAAATATCGAAGTCTTCAGGCATATCGAATTGAATATTCGGGTGTGACAAAGTATCATGATAACTACGTTACTCTTTAAGTTTTTGAATCCGGGAGGATAGGAATGAAAAATCCGCTTGAATCAATTGCCGGCACAATAATTTTAGGTTTTGTGCTGACGCTGGTCTTGTACGTATTTGCGAACATTGCACTTTGACTCGCCTGTGAGTTTTTTCAATATCCCTAGATAAGAGGTTTATAACGATGGATTTATTGCTGGACCGCTGGTTGCATATTCTTGCAGGCGTAACATGGGTTGGTCTGCTCTATTATTTCAATTTTGTACAGGTTCCGGGTCTGGCGGCAGCGAAAGCTGATGGAACTGCAGCTGGAATCACCAAGCATATCGCGCCACGGGCTCTGCTGTGGTTTCGCTGGGCTGCGGTTGTTACCTGGTTGACGGGTGCGTATTACCTGGCAAGGGCGGGTACCTTCATGGATGCATTTATTCTTCAGGGCCCGCATGCATACCTTGGTATAGGCGCCTGGCTGGGAACGATAATGTTGTTCAACGTGTGGGTGCTGATTTGGCCCAATCAGAAAAAAGTGCTGGGCATTGTGGAAGCATCGGATGCCGAAAAAGCCAAAGCGGCACGGACAGCTTTGCTGGCATCCCGAACCAACACCGCGCTTTCAATTCCAATGCTGTTTTTCATGGTTACAGGTTCGCTCGCACACATAGGTATGTTTTAAGCCAACCGGCTAATATTCAAGAAAACTTGATTTCACTGCATGAACCGGCCGCCGGCCGGTTTATGTATTTTAAGGTTCTGTCAATTCTTTTCGAGTTCGTACCATGGTCAGACATTTCCTATCTTTGGAAGATTTTGAACCGGAAGAAATTCTGAATCTGCTTGAGCGCGCAGAGAAACTCAAAACCATGTGGCGCACTCAACGCTTATGTCCACAGATAATGCGCAATCGCTCAATCGCGCTGATGTTCGAAAAAGAGTCCACTCGAACCCGTCTTTCTTTTGAGGTTGCCGCATACCAGTTTGGTGGCAATGCACTGTTTTTTTCGCCTGGAGATTCGCAACTGAAACGCGGCGAGTCTGCCGAGGATACTGCACGCATTTTATCCGGCATGGTGGATGTGATTGTGACCCGTACGGGGTCTCATCAGACAGTCATGACCTATGCCGAACATGCGACAGTACCAGTGATAAATGGTCTGAGTGACGCCTATCATCCATGCCAGCTACTCGCTGATCTTTTAACTATGAAAGAATCCATCGGTTTTATCCAGGATACGCAGGTGGCATGGATTGGCGATGGTAACAATATGTGTGTTACATGGGCGAGTGCAGCATCATTGCTAGGCTTCAATTTAAAAATAGCGACACCGGAAAACTATCGGCCGAACCTGGCTGAATTACTGACGAATTTAGATAATAGCCGTGTGGAGTTTGTGTCGACAGCCAATGAAGCGGCAAAGAATGCCGAGGTGGTGGTAACAGATACATGGCTCAGCATGGGCCAGGATGACAGCGAAGGTAGTCGACCGAAAGCGTTCCAGTCTTTCCAGGTTAATGACGCTGTGATGGAACGGGCGGCATCTGGAGCAATTTTTATGCACTGCCTGCCGGCTTATCGAGGCAAGGAAGTCTCTGCCAGCGTACTTGACGGTCCGCAAAGCGTGGTGTGGCAGGAGGCTGAAAATCGACTACACGCTCAGAAAGCGCTCATTGAGAAACTGCTGGTGTGACCTTGATACAGTTGTAGTCAAAAAAGCCGCAAAGTCTATTGACTTTGCGGCTTTCTCAATTCTAACGAATGGGCCCGCGAATCAGATTTAAATCTGAATCAGAATGCAAACTCCGCATCACTAAATTCGGCACGCATTGTCTGCATCGCTTTTTCCTCGATCTGACGAATGCGCTCGGCGCTGACTTTGTATTTCTGAGCAAGACTGTGCAGTGTGGATTTGTCTTCGTTTAACCAACGCTGAACGATGATGTCCCGACTCCTTTCATCCAAAACGCTAAGCACATGCTGGAGTTGCTCGCTGCGGTGATTGGCAACGGAACTTTCCTCATAAACATCTTCAGGATTGTAAGTTCGGTCTCCGAGATAATTTGACGGTGTCAGTGTAAGCGAATCTTCACTATCATCTTCCAGACTGGGGTCGAATGACACGGCGGTACCAGACATACGGATTTCCATTTCCCGAACAGTATCTTCTGGCACGTCCAACTCTTCGGCAAGTGCTGAAATTTCGCTCTCGGTCATTGACTCGAGACTTTGGCGATGACTGCGCAGGTTAAAGAACAATTTGCGATGTGCTTTGGTTGTAGCAATACGCACGATTTTCCAGTTCTTCAGAATAAAGTCGTAAATTTCAGCTTTTATCCAATGCACTGCAAAGGAAACCAGGCGAACTTCCCGATCAGGATCGTATCGCTTGACTGCTTTCATCAGTCCGACGCTGCCTTCCTGAATCAGATCAGGGAGCGGAATTCCATAACCCGCAAACTCCCGTGCAACCTTCACTACAAATCGCAGATGAGAAAGCACGAGTTGGCGGGCAGCATCCAGATCTTCGTGTTCCCGGTATCGGATCGCGTAATCGCGTTCTTCTTCAGCGGACAGTATGGGCTGAGCGTAAACTGTCGCGAGATAGGAAGAAAGTCCATTGCTATGGGGATTTAATGCAGCTGGTAAACTCTCTTTTGGCATTTTCTACTCGATTAGTCTATCTGATTCGTGACACTATTTTAGCACTCATTACATTAGAGTGCTAACACTACAATTCCAATTGTTTCACTGATTCTTCAGTTTCTGATACCCAAGATTTGGGCGCTGTGTTGCAATAATTCAACCTCTATAGCAGCATTTCCTTTTCAAGTTTGAGAAGACTAAACATGACGGCTATTCTGGTCGCGGCTGCGTTGATAACCAAAACAGCTGCAAGGATAATTGCCCAAACCTGCCACATTACCCCTTCTGTTGCCGAATTGATGCCGTAGAGTGATACCAGATCGACAACGGATTGCTGGTTAACCGCTCTAAATCCTTCAACAAACCCAAATGCGATCAGCACCATTAGGACTGCTTGAAATACAGCAGCATAAATAAATGGTCTGGAGATTAATGACGAGTTCGCACCAATCAAACTCAGTAGTTTAATTTCATCGGTTCGATGAGTGACACGCCACCGACAAAAGAAGCAGATTAAAGCGACCGCGATAATCAAAAGCAAACCGACGGTTGTTTGGCCGAGACTGTTGGCGAGTTTGCGGAGTGAAGACAATTTTGCCGTCCACTCTTGATCGAATTGCACCAGATCAACATACTCCAACTGATAGAGTTTGGCTGACAGTTCCTGATATGTTTCCAGACTCGCGTGACTTTTGTCGGGCTGAACGATCACGAGAGTGGAAAAGGGATTTTCCTGTAGATAGTTTGCGATGGTATGCAAGCCAGTCAATTGTTGGAAGTCCACCAGCGCTTCGTCGGCTGATATCAGTTTGGCCGACTGTACGGAGTTGAGTTCAGTAATTTTTTGCTGTACCAAATGAGCAGTTGACTGCTCAATGTCTTTAGCAAGAAAGACTGTCAGTTCCGGCGGTTGTTGCAGAAAGAAAGAAAAGAATTTAACACTGCTGGCAGTCATGTACAGTCCGGATGGTAAAGCTAGCGCAATCGCACTCAAAACGACTGGAAACCAGGTTCTCAACGGAGTGCTGAAAAGGCTTTCAAAGCACTCGACGATGATTCGATATCGGTAAGACGAGCTATCGAGCACGACGTCTAACGACTCCCTGCATCGCATCAAAAACCTGGCCATCCTGCATTTCAATTACCGGATTTCTAGGGTCTGTCAAGTGCGTTCTGTCGTGTGTCATCACGACCACAGTCAATTTACGGTCGGCCAGGCGCTTGAATATTTGCATGATTTTGACGCTTAGTTGGGGGTCCATGTTGATGGTTGGTTCGTCAGCAATGATCAGCGTCGGTTTGGTGACGATAGCGCGCGCTATTCTGACTCGCTGCTGTTCTGAATCTGTCAGATCGATTGGGCTGTAGTTGAGCTTGTTTCGAAGTCCAACAACATCCAAAGTGTTGGTAACTTGCTGAATGATGTTTGTTTCTACGTTTCTTTTGATCAGTAGTGGTAGCGCCACATTTTCGCCAACTGTTTTGTTTTCCAGCAATGGCATATCTTGAAAAATTGACCCAATCGATCTACGATATCGGGCAACCTGCCTACCTTGCAATTCTTCAAGATCGTTATCGGCTACTGTAATTTTGCCTTCGGTTGGACGTATCCTTAAAGCGAGCAATTTTGCGAGTGTAGTCTTACCGGCACCGCTTGGCCCAGAGATAAAGACCAGGTGCTGACCGGGGATGGTCAGCGACAGCTTTCGAAGACCTAACTGTCCGTTGGGATATTGGACCGATACGTTTTCAATCGAAATCATCAGTTTACCGGGTACTGATCGGGTACCGTACCAAGCAGGGAAGCAACATAATCATCCGCATTAAAGGGTGCGATGTCATTAATTCCTTCCCCAAGTCCAATAAACGCAATTGGTAAAGAGAACTCGTGAGCGAGTGCCACTACAATTCCACCTTTGGCGGTACCGTCGAGCTTTGAAACACAAATCCCGCTGATTGGAGTGTGTTGATTGAATTTGCGTACCTGTGAAATTGCATTTTGTCCGGTCCCTGCATCGATGGTAATCAGTGTTTCGTGTGGGGCTGAGGGTTCAATTTTTCTGATGACCCTGTGAATTTTGTTCAGCTGGCGCATCAAATCATCACGGGTTTGCTGTCTGCCAGCTGTATCAATGAGCAATGCGCTGCATTGTCTTGCAGTTGCTGAATGCATTGCATCATGGGCAACCGCTGCCGGATCCGCTCCAGTGGATTGCGCTATGACCGGTATGTTAAGACGCTGTCCCCAGATCTGCAACTGTTCAACCGCGGCAGCTCGAAAGGTATCACAAGCTGCCAGCATTACAGAGTGTCCCTGCTGTTGCAGCAAGGCAGCAATTTTTGCACAACTGGTTGTTTTCCCAACACCGTTTACACCGACCATTAGAATCACTGCCGGGGTGGGATACCGGCTAAGGTCAAAGCCAACTTCACCATTTTTCAATGTTTTCAGCAGCTCAGCTTGAAGCACATCAAAAACCTGTTTATTCGACAGCCGGGATTTTTTCAGCGTGACGGTCAATGAATCGACAATTGACGCGCTCATGTCGTAACCGATATCACTCAAGATCAGCGCATCTTCAAGTTCTTCGATTTTTGCCGGGTCTACTTTTGACGAACCGGAGAAAAGGCTCGTCAACTTACCGAATACAGAGCTGCGCGATTTCGCCAGGGCATTGAAAAATTTGAATTTTGGCTTGTCTTCAGAGTCTGTAGATGAATGTGTAGCTCGAATTGTCAAGTGTTAACCAAGCGACTCTAACCGCGAAAATTTAGTGGAATAACCGATCGTTTTGGGATATTGACCAGAGCCATTCAACTGTATACGCGATGGCACTGTAGAAAAAATTGGAGCAATCCTTTCATGAGAAATTATAGTGGCTTTCATACAGCGATTCACCCATCGGGAGGGATTTTCGTTGGTGAATTTTCTGAGCAGTCTTCTGTATTGTCGGTAAGAATAGTACAACGAATGAATCAAATGTTCGCGTCGCAGATCGGTGTCTCACCTGCTTTTCGGAATATTTTTTCATCTAGGAAAGTTGGTCAAACAGACACCCACGTCCGAATGATCGTTCACGGGTAGCTTATTGACTAGAAATTGTCAAAAACGATTATCATTCCGTCTAATTCATTAGCCAAGATTTGTTTGCAACCTCGTGCGACAAAAGGCTGGGCGAAGTTCAACATCCTGTGGGTAGAATCGATTACTGGTGTATTGGAAGTTAGCATCCAGAGCACTCAGTCTGAAACAATTGCGTTGTTTAGGTAACTTGAAAAGAGAGTCGCGCAAGTCAGCAGCTGGAAGCTTGAGAATCATCGCTGGAGAGTGGCGACGACGACGAATTTATTTTGAATCTTCGAACGAGCTTCGACCAACTACTGACGCGGCACGAGAAACCCTTTTCAACTGGCTGCAGGGTCAAATTGAAGGAGCGGTGTGTCTTGATTTGTTCGCTGGAAGCGGTGCACTTGGCTTTGAAGCGCTGTCAAGAGGTGCGGGTGAAGTGGTTTTAGTCGACTCAAACCGTCGCTGCATCAACAACCTGCACCAAACTGCCAATGAATTGAAAACCGAACGTTGCACCATCATACATCGGAATGCATTCGACTATCTGAAGCGGTGCAATCAGAAATTTGATATTGTTTTCCTCGACCCACCGTACTACGGCGGACTAGCAGTCGAAGCACTACTAAAACTTGACTCAACAGATACCCTCAATTTGGATGCACTAATCTATCTGGAAGTTGAGAGAGATTTCAGTTCGTTGAAGTTGGCAGACCGGTGGGCCATTGTCCGAAATTTCAATGCAGGTTCACGTTCGCATTATTTACTTTCCCGACAATAGATACGTAAATCGGTTCTACGTAAATGACAGGTTACTTTCCCCTATTTAAACAACGTTATTGAAATTCAAAATGAATTTTTTGTCGCATTTAGATATTCTGGCCTGATTTGCTGCAGAGAAACAGCAAATACCTTCATGAAATACAAACCCATCCATTCATAATGTAGGAATTGTTGATTAAGTTCTTGGTCATCCACTTTTTATTCAATTTAGTTTTCTGGCAATGAGTAACGGTACTTCTATAACACGAGCAATATATCCTGGAAGTTTTGACCCGGTAACCAGAGGGCACATCGACCTGGTTGAACGGGCATCGCGCCTATTCGATGAGGTTGTTGTTGCAGTAGCAGACAGCAAGAGTAAAAAAACTCTTTTTGCTTTGGAAGAGCGCGTTGAACTCATTCAGCAAACCACAGAGCATTTGACTGATGTTTCAGTCGTCGGATTTACTGGCTTGCTGATCGATTTTGCTCGACAGATGAATACAAATATTGTGATTCGAGGGTTGCGCGCGGTTTCCGACTTCGAGTACGAATTTCAACTGTCATGGATGAATCGTCAACTGGAACCTGACATCGAAACATTGTTTTTTGCGCCAGCTGAAAACTATGCATTTGTCTCCGCATCACTAGTGAAGGAGATTGCTCAATTTGGCGGCAATGTTTCCAAGTTTGTGCATCCGGAAGTCAACAAGGCGCTGATTAGTAAATTGAACAGGTAGATGTCCTGTCGCTGGCCACCTTTCTTATTTCCAGGCAAACTTTGGCTGATCGAATTGTGCAACACGCGTATGACGGTCGAAGAGCACAATTTCCCGAAATTGATAAATGAATGCGGCAGTTGGGGCAAACACCCGGTGCCCAAGTGTGGCAAGAGGTGTTGACAGCACCGGATAGTCGCTTTCCTGAATCTGTTCTAGAATTGGAATTTCCGTGGATTTCAGATCGTCCAATGGAATTCGAAACACGCGGGCGATTTCATTCGGGTCCGGATTGATTTTCAGGTTGGCTCCGGCCCAGACTACTACAGGTGTAATGTTGAATCCAGATCGGGTCTGATAATCATCCAGCATCCCGAGCACGTTGTCTTTCGCAAGATTGATCCCTATTTCTTCGTGCAGTTCTCTAAGTGCGGTGCCAATCGCTGTTTCATTAGGGTCCTTTTTGCCACCAGGAAGCGCATACTGCCCACCGTGACGATTCAGGTGTTTGGGCCTTCGGGTCAACAAGAAGGTTGCAGTGTTACTTTGTTCGCTGTCAATAATTGTTAACGCAACTGCCGCTTGTCGGAGTTGAGTATCGGAATTCGAGATGCGATTGAAACTGGACAGGCGCACCGTAATCTGTTCGCGCAGTGAGTCGCTGATGACTAGGCGACAGTCACTTTTGGCCTGATTGGTGTCTTTACGAAGCATTTCTGATTTCAAGTGATTTGTGCTAGCGTCACTAATCGACTAACTTTATATACTTTTGACTTTGAGTGTTTGTTGGGCATTGGTCGTGAAAACGAAAATGGAGAATGATTTCGCAAATTGCACCATTCCAGACAAAACGTAGGAACAAGATCTGAAGAATAAATTGGTTAGTGATGTACAGAATCGAGAGTGAAGAATACCAAATTTCCCAGCAACCGTACTATGCGCCACAGGGAAATGAAATAGAACTTTTTGAAAGCGCTTACCAGAATTGCATTCCGGTTCTGTTGAAGGGGCCGACTGGGTGTGGAAAAAGCAGGTTCATGGAATACATGGCCTGGCGGCTCGGACGCTCGCTGGTTACTGTCGCATGCCACGATGATTTGACCGCTTCTGATCTTGTCGGACGTTATCTTATCGTTGGTGGGGAAACACAATGGGTCGACGGTCCACTAACACGCGCCGTCAGAATCGGTGGGATATGCTACCTGGACGAAATCGTCGAAGCGCGAAAGGATACCACTGTAGTCATCCACCCTTTGGCTGATGATCGGCGAGTGCTCCCCATCGATAAAACCGGCGAGCTACTGCACGCCTCGGATCATTTCAATTTGACCATTTCTTACAATCCAGGCTATCAGAGTGTTCTCAAAGATCTGAAACAAAGCACTCGACAGAGATTCCTGTCGCTTGAATTCGACTACCCGAATGAAAAACTTGAACAGTCGATTATCGTGCACGAATCTGGGATTGACCCGGGCAATGCCGCCGCGCTGGTTCGATTCGCAATTATGACTCGTAATTTGAAAGGCAGCGGATTGGAGGAGGGTGCAAGCACCCGTCTTCTTATCCATGCAGCGAAATTAATGGTGTACGGTGTTGCACCGCTGGATGCCTGCAATGCTTGCATATCTCAGACACTGACTGATGATCCAGAGATTCTAACTGCGATTCAGGAAATGGCCTCCTCGCTTTTTTAGATTGAGATGGTGAGAATGGCTGACCGGATAAACTATGCTTCGGGCCGCGTCAATCAACCGCTCGCAGATTTTGAAATCAAAGAACGTCTGGAGGACCTGCTAGGTGCGGTCCTCACTTCCCGCCGAACAGCTGCGGAGCCGGCACTGAAATTGTCGCATTTACATCGTTCCGAGCAGGACTTCGCTCTGCACTGGACCGGTGTAATATCAAAATCCAACTCTGAGATGGCATTTCAGTTCGTGAGTCATGTGACTCACGCCTTTTCGTTGCTGGATACTGATGGTGTCACTCAGTGGATCATTGAAGCGATGGATATTTACGATCGCGATGGCCTTTATCTTGGCAGTGCGGCACTTCGGGGAGTGGAATTCTTCGCAGAAAAGCTGGTGCAAAAACAATATTCCGTGACCTTCAATGATGTCGTAACCGTCATGAATAAATTTGCCATTGGAGTATCCGGAAGACACTTGGGAATTGATGAAGATAAAACGGCATGGACTGATACCGAAACGATGTACCTGCCACATTCAGTTCGACAGTTCGAATCAAGTCGCAGGAATTTTGAGGTTTACAAGGCAATGGTTGGTTTCATGCTGGCTCAATCGCGCTTTGGAACCTTTCGGGTCGATCAAGCAACGGGGGTGCCCATTGTCTGTACAAAGATTGCCAACTATAGAGACCCAGCCAGGGCGCTTAGTATTTTCGAAGCGGTGGAAGAACATCGACTGCTAGCTCGCCTCGAAGCTGAACTTCCGGGGCTTGCAAGACAAATGAGGACGTTAAAGCAGGATACATCGGGTGGGCAGAAACTTACCTCGGAGTTTCCGGAGATTGAAAGAGTTCAGGATTCAGGTGCGACCGTAAATGATTCGCTTTCTGTGGTCAAACAACTCTACGACAAAAAAGTGAATTTTCCAGAACCTGCCTGTTATCAAGGCGTGATTGATCTGGAACGAGTACGTCTGGTTACCCGGCAACGAGTCGAAAATGAGCGTGAAAAATTTCGTACGGATCTTGCTCTGTTGGCGGAAGGGGTAGAGGATGAGAGTGAACTGGACAGGGAGGGCCTGAAGCGAGAAGCGTACGAGGTTTCATATTCTCAGGAAATGGAAAGTGACAGTCAGGGTGACGGGGAGTTGACTGTCACCATTGAGGGCCAGCCGGTAGCACCGCCCGAAGATATGATTCAAACCGCAAAGTCGATTATCCAGGACTTTGGTGAGATTCCGGAAGACTATCTTGTTCCCGCTGGAACCGGACTGTACGATGCTGGTCAATCAACTGAAGATCGCCCGGAGAAAGAGGTTGGCAAATTCGAAGACGGAGTTTTTTACGACGAGTGGGACTATCGACGATGTCACTATCGCAAAAACTGGTGTGTGCTGAAAGAACTGGAGATGCATCCGGGCAGTGCGCAAACCGTTACCGCCATCCTGGACAAGTATTTCCATCTGGTGCGCGATATTCGAAAATCATTTGAGGCACTCAGAGGTGATGACCGAATGCTACGCAGGCAGAAGAATGGAGATGATATTGATATCGATGCTGTAGTGGACAGTTATGTTGATGTCGTAAAAGGGGAGGAACTCAGTGAACAGCTGTTTATTAAATCGCGCAAAATGGAGCGTAATCTTGCAGTTGTATTCATGGTCGACGTCAGTGGTTCAACCAAGGGATGGATCAACGAGGCAGAGCGCGAGAGTCTGGTTCTATTGAGTGAAGCACTGGAAACTCTGGGTGACCGCTATGCGATCTACGGTTTTTCAGGTATGACTCGGAAACGTTGCGAGGTATATCGGATCAAAACTTTTGAAGAACCTTACGACCAGCAAGTCAAAGCCAGAATGGCTGGTATGAAGCCGCAGGACTATACTCGAATGGGAGTGGTCATTCGGCATTTGACTGAAAAGCTCAAGCGTATCGATGCCAAAACTCGGGTGCTTATCACGATTTCAGATGGCAAACCCGATGACTACGATGGGTATCGGGGTGAGTACGGCATTGAAGATACTCGCCAGGCACTGTTAGAGGCCAAGCATGCTGGCATTCATCCATTTTGCGTCACGATCGACACTCATGCTCACGAATATCTGCCCCACATGTATGGCCATGTCAACTACACCGTAGTGAGCGACATTAGAAAATTACCGCTAAAAGTTTCCGACATTTACCGCAGATTGACGACTTAATTCCATGGCGTTTCAGTCAGCCTTGCAGTCAACCTGCAAAATTGACAATTTGTTGCGAAATGAAGTGAGTAATGTGCGACGTTTATTTAATCTGAAAGTTTTATTTTCTGATTTATATATCTGATATATTTGATTTAGTTTAATTTCAATAAACCTAATAACTTATTGAAGTTATTACAGTTAATTCCAAATCGAATCGAACGGAAGCGTAATTTCGATTAAAATACCCAAGGTAAAGACCTTGATCATCGATCTCATAATCGAGACCCCGTCGCGAGACTGAATATGGCTAGCGTATCTGGAATAACTACCGAAATAACATCAGAAGTACAGCCCTCTAAACTTGAGCTTCAACCAGCATCTTACGACACTTGGCTTCGAAAATACTGCTTAAAGACTCAGACCGGTGATCTCGTTGATCAAACGGTTGAAGATACTTTTGAGCGGGTTGCTACGGCATTAGCTGAGGCAGAAGATGTCAAGGTGCGAGACAAGCAGTACAAAAGATTCTTATGGGCACTGAAAAACGGCGCCATTCCTGCTGGTCGAATCGTCTCGAATGCGGGTGCTCAGGAACATAAACCATCGACCAGTACAATCAATTGCACTGTTTCCGGAACTATCCCAGATTCAATGCAGGGAATTTTACATTCGGTCTACGAGGCAGGACTCACACTGAAAGCCGGTTGCGGAATCGGCTATGAGTTTTCCACGCTTCGACCCAAGGGCGCCTTTGTAAGCGGTGCCGGAGCCAATACTTCTGGTCCGCTGTCTTTCATGGATATATTTGATGCAATGTGCTTCACTGTGTCCTCAGCAGGTGGCCGGCGCGGTGCACAAATGGGGGTGTTCAACATTTCTCATCCGGACATACTCGAATTCATTCGAGTAAAGCGAGAAGATGGTCGATTGCGGCAGTTTAACCTATCGTGTCTGATTACCGATGAATTTGTCAAGGCAGTCAAAAATGACACAGAGTGGGATCTTGTTTTCCCTGCCACTCAGCAGGAAATGGCCGATGATGAGGTTCCAGTTACTTGGAAATTTTGGCCAGTAGACGAAAACAATCGAAATTGGATTACCAACGATCAGGGGATGGTTGCGGTACGAATTTACAAGACTATTCCAGCGCGGCTTCTTTGGGATGCAATCATGGAGTCGACCTATGACTTCGCTGAACCAGGATTCATTCTGATTGATCGCGTAAACGAGATGAATAACAACTGGTTTTGCGAAAATATTCGGGCAACTAACCCGTGCGGTGAGCAGCCCCTACCGCCTTATGGTAGCTGTCTTTTGGGTTCGGTGAACCTGACTCATTTTGTTGTCAATCCATTTTCTGACAGAGTGCGCTTCGACTGGAAACGCTACCGGGAGGTGGTGGCAATTTTTACCCGAATGCTGGACAACGTTGTTGAAATTCATGGATTGCCGCTCAACGAGCAGAAGAACGAAATCTTGCGAAAACGCCGACACGGAATGGGATTTCTGGGTCTGGGTTCGACATTAGCCATGATGAAAATCCGCTACGGGTCCAAAAAGTCCATTGAGTTCACAGAAAAAGTAGCAGCTGAGATGGCAATTACAGGCTGGCAGGTAGCGGTTGAATTGGCCGAAGAGAAAGGGCCAGCTCCGATATTCGAAGAGACTTTTGAAGTCACTCCGGCGATGTTATACAAACGACCCGAAATGGCGCTGGATGGCATCCAGGTCGGTGATCACGTGAAGGGTAAAGTCTTGCTCTCCCAGTACAGTCGCTATATGCAGCAACTTCCTGAAGACATTACCAATCGAGTTGCAGATATCGGCGCGCGTTTTACACATCACAGTTCAATCGCTCCTACGGGAACGATTAGCCTGTCGCTAGGAAACAATGTAAGCAATGGCATCGAACCGTCGTTTTCTCACGAGTATTTCCGGAACGTCATTCGCGAAGGGAAAAAATCAAAAGAGCGGATGCCTGTTTACTCCTACGAACTGCTTTTATTCCGGGAGTTGGTGGATGAATCGGCTTCGATGGATGAACCAGAGTCACTTCCTGATTATTTCATCACTTCAAATGACGTTACACCCAGCGAACACGTTGCGATTCAAGCGGCAGCACAGAAGTGGGTAGATTCTTCAATATCGAAAACCGCAAATGTACCAACCGATTATCCATTTGAAAAGTTCAAGGATATTTACCTGGCGGCATACGATAGCGGATTAAAGGGATGTACAACATTTCGATACAACCCGGAAAACTTTCAAGGTGTTCTGGTTCGGAAGAAAGACAGCGAAGACACGGTTTATTCGTTTACTCTGGAAGACGGTAGCGTTGTCACCGTCAGGGGTAATGAAGAAATTGAATATGACGGGGAAATCCACAGTGCAGCGAATTTATATGATGCCCTTAAGGAAGGGTACTACGGAAAGTTCTAGCGTAGCTGTTGTCAATAGAAAATCTCAGTACCTTATGAATTTCGAATTGTTCCTGCGTCCCCAACACAATACCCATTGTTCTCAGTATGACTATTAGAATCAGCAAGAAAATTGTCGATTACAGAGTGGTTCCTACAGCTGCGGTAGAACCTGTGTTGTCAACTCCTGAACTGTCAGTCTCGCCGCCCTTAGGTTCCAACGGAGCCACTGATCCGATGATAAACGGCGTACAGCCAGTTGGTATGCTTGAGCATCTGACGCGTCCTGCAACTTTGCCTGGTGCGACTTACAAAATCAAAAACCATATATCGGAACATGCCCTGTATGTCACAATCACCGATATTGCTATCAACCCCGGTACACCTTACGCAAAATCGCGTCCATATGAGATTTTCATCAATTCCAAAAACATGGATCACTTTCAATGGATTGTTGCGCTGACCCGGATAATTTCGGCTGTTTTCAGGAAAGGCGGAGACAGTTCATTTCTAGTTGAAGAACTCAGAGCGGTATTTGATCCCCGCGGTGGTTACTTTATTCCAGGTACCGGCGAATATGTACCGTCGCTGGTTGCTGAAATTGGTTCAGTTATTGAAGAGCACATGCGAAAGATCGGCATGATCACGGACGAACCCAGACCCGCGCATGTTCAGCAGATACTTGATGAGAAACGGGCTGAATATGAAAGTCGCAACACTAAAGCAAATGGTAGTCAGGCTGGTGATTTTCCAGAAGGATCACAGCTTTGTAAAGTTTGCAATGTTGCCGCAGTCATTATGATGGACGGTTGCCTTACCTGTTTGAACTGCGGCGATTCCAAATGCTCCTAATCAGGGTCGGATTAAAACCACTAGCACTTATGATTTAGATTTCTGGCAGTCATCGCGCATAGTGAACGTCTGTCGGTATGAATTCAGTCAGTTACCCGAATCCCGGCCAGTTCGAATTCCCAAAACAATTTTCCTTTAGCGACCGCATTTCTGAACGAAACGTTGTCCTTGAAGTCTCTAGCCTGACGGGTTGGGACATTGATTGGTACAAACTCGACCTTATCACCAATCACTACACAGGCATCAGTCCTTTCAACGGACTCGTCCGGGCAATCATAAAGAAGCACTCTAACTTGGACATCAGTAACGTTTTTATCTGAGGTGTTGGAGACTCGTCCGGCGAACTCCCAACTGTCCCCATATGATTTTTCAGTTTGAGTCACCTCAAGATCTATAGTCTCCTTGGGTATTGGGAATTTCTTTGACTCTGAATCCTCCAGGTTCAAAAAATACAAACCAGTAAGGAGGACAGCTAGCGCAGCGAGCAGTCCAAATCCAACTTTTGGAGAGTAATAGCTGACAAAAATCAGCGCAATACAAACGACACCAATCGCTATCCAATGCATACTAGAACTTTGAATTGATTAATCTTGATTCAAACCGAGTTGCAATCATTTTACAGGTTGCTGGGGATGATTGTGCCATTCTGAATCCAGAGCCGTTATGTCCCGAAACTTTTTGAACAAGGTGTGATTGCAAAAGAGAAGGTCGATTCAAGTCGCTGCTGATTGATATTTGCAGGTAGCGACTATCGCTAGGGTGAAATTGTTCAAGTCACCTACAAGTACGACCGCGCGTTTATACTTGGTGCGACTACCTGTTAAATCAAGTTCTATTTTGGTAATTGCTGTTGAAAGTTGAATTCGAATCAGATTCCATGGCCTGTAATCCCCGGTTTTTTCAAAATTCGCGTGAGCGCTATGACTTCAATAAGCTACGCAAGCGACTACGACGCGAAGTGAGTCGCGCGATCAGCGATTTTGAAATGATTTCAGCAGGTGACCGGGTCATGGTTTGCCTTTCTGGAGGTAAGGATTCCTATACCATGCTCGACATTCTGCTGGAACTCAAGGCGCGCGCACCGGTGGATTTTGATTTGACTGCTGTGAATCTGGATCAGAAGCAACCAGGATTTCCGGAACATGTTCTGCCAGAATATCTGGAATCGCTTGGTGTTCCCTATCACATCTTGGAAGTTGACACCTACAGTGTTGTTAAGGAGGTGATACCTGAGGGCAAGACCATGTGTGGACTTTGTTCCAGGCTAAGGCGCGGAGTAATTTACGGATTTGCGCGGGAGAACGGATTCAATAAAATTGCGCTGGGCCACCATCGAGAAGATATTGTTGAGACACTGTTTCTGAACATGTTTCACGGTGGAAAACTGAAAGCGATGCCACCCAAACTGAAGAGCGATGATGGCACCAATGTCGTGATTCGCCCTCTGACATATTGTCGAGAATCCGACATTGAAAAATATGCGAAACTACGCGGATTTCCGATCATCCCCTGTAATTTATGCGGGTCGCAAACAAATCTTGAGCGCGTAAAAATCAAGGAAATGCTCATGGAATGGCAGCGACAGAATCCAGGACGGGTTGAGAACATTTTTCGAAGCATACAGCATGTATCTCCGTCTCAACTAGCAGATCGAAACCTGTTCGATTTTGTTTCTCTGGTCGTAGATAGAGACTGAACAGGCAAAAGTCTGATGGCAGGTCTGAGGCAGTTCTTTGATGCGAGTCAATATCTGAATGGGATGCTGGAGTTCATCAAGAACTCCCCAACACCCTATCACGCATCACAGAGCTTGTATACCATTCTAGATGAGCAAGGTTTCAGAAGGCTTTCTGAAACGGAGGAGTGGCATTTGCAGGAGGGTGATCAATGTTATGTGACTCGAAACGGTACATCTGTGATTGCATTTCGATTTGGCTCAAATTCGAAAGTTACGCATGGCATGCGACTGGTCGGTGCACACCTCGACAGTCCGTGCCTTAAGCTCAACCCCAAAGCCAATTTCGAGAAGCACGGATATAGGGTTGCGAATGTTGAAGTTTATGGATCGTCTCTGCTTCGCACCTGGTTTGATAGAGATCTGGCCATTGCTGGCAGAATTTTTGTGCGAGACGCTGACGGTTCAATCAGAAAAGTCATGATCGATTCCAAGGTGCCGGTCGCAGTCATTCCGAGCATAGCGATTCATCTAGAGAGGCAAGCGAACAAACTCCAGGAAATTGACAGTCAGGTGCACATCAACCCGGTGTTACTAAATCACTGGGGAGACGGTGAAACACTTCCGCAGCAGTTGTTAGACTTTGCTGGTGATCAGGCAGAGGCGGAAGATATTCTTGGCTTTGACCTTCGGTTCTACGATTCGAATCCGCCTAATCTGATCAAGTCAAAAGGTGAGATTTCAAACTCGGCTAATTTAGCTTCAGACTGTTCGAATCAGTACATAGCAAGTGCCCGGATCGATAATCTTCTGAGTTGCTACGCGGGAGTAATAGCGCTTACTAATGCCAGCAGTGACAACTTCTGTATTTTGGTTGCGAACGATCATGAAGAGGTTGGAAGCGTGTCGGATTCAGGTGCACAGGGACGGTTCTTGTTGCAAGTGCTTGAGAGAATTGGGGCACTAGACTCGAGAGTCATTCGAAATTCTGCCATGCTCTCTGCAGACGGTGCACACGGTTTACATCCAAACTATCCGGAAAAGCATGATGAACAGCACAGACCTGTGCTGAACAAGGGGCCAGTTATCAAAGTAAATTCAAATCAACGCTATGCAACGAGTGATGAAACCGAAGCTGTGATTCGTAGCTTGTGCGCTGATATGAAGATTCCGGTTCAGGTTTTTGTTTCACGCAATGACCAGCCGTGTGGTACCACAATTGGCCCACTCGTTGCTTCAGAGATTGGAATCAGGACTGTTGATGTAGGCGTAGCACAATTTGCGATGCATTCAATTCGAGAATTGGCAGGCTGCGACGACGCGGTGTACTTTCTCAAACTATTGAAAGCTTTCTATGATTCAGATTCAGTTTCGCTCGTTGATTAAGTTGGTCTATTTGAATGGGTTACCGGCTGTTGCATTGAGTTGGCTTGCAATCTTTTTGAGTTCGGTATAGCCATCAACAAGTCGAGGTGAAGGTCTTCCAAGGTAGGCTTCCGGAATGCTAAACACGTGTTTGTTTCTGACGAAGTTTGTATCCTGCCAGATTGAATTCCGATAAACAACCTTGGGTCGATATTTGTCGTGTTGAACGCCACACCATGAAATCGCGACCGCGTCAGGGTTGAGTTCCAGAACTTCTTCGTCGGTTAGCGGTGTACTTTTGACTTCCCTGTTTCCAATTGGATTGATTAAGCCGGCCGCTTCAAGCAAATCTTCTGTCCAGGATAGATTGCCTGGTGCAATGACAGGTTTTGGCCACCACTGAATCATCAAACTGTGCACTGGGCTGGGTTGAGCAGCTGAATTTATTTTCTGCTGCATTTGACTGACGCATCGTTGTGCATTCTTTGATGCCCGAAGCAGTTCGCCAATATGAAGTATGTCTCTATAAACGTCGTCAAGTCGAATTGGTTCAAGAACAATGTAGGGTAAGCCTGCCGATTGCAAACCTTCGACTACTTCTTCGTGACCAGGAACAGTTAGTGAAGCAAGTACTAGATCCGGTTTGAGCTCAGCGACTTTTTCGACATCGATATTTAGATCGCGGCCAACACGCGGCAGTTTAGCCACAACATTAGTGGGATAGTCAGAATAATCGTCGATGCCGACTAACAGGTGT
Source organism: Arenicellales bacterium (assembly GCA_965220665.1). Lineage (GTDB taxonomy): Bacteria > Pseudomonadota > Gammaproteobacteria > Arenicellales > JAJDZL01 > JAJDZL01. Next base: position 30,722 of record CBDCQQ010000005.1, on the reverse strand, counting down.
GCGCATCCAATTGAGGCGACTATTTCTGTATTGGAGCAGGTTAGAGAGACAACACGCATGGGGAAAGAGTCGAAAAATTAGTCATTTGATATCAATGGCCAGTTCCAGCAGAATTAAATTCTATCGGACATACTTTTGTTTTCTGATCTTTTCATCTCTTTACTGGAATTGTTTATCGATACAAAAAACTGATATGAGTAGACATGATGATGAGCTGGTACCATTCTAGAGGATCTCAATTGCAAAATAATCCGCGCATGATTCCGATAGTCATTCAAATTCAAACTTGAGTTGACTCAATCAATTCATTCAAAACCTGCCTGAAATTTCGCGTTCAGCAGCGAAATGTCATTTTCACTGAGCTTCGATTAATCGATAATTTAGCGGATTGATCATTTGCCACTTTTGCTCTACAACAAGGAAATTTCTTGTGAAAAATCATTATCGTGCAGTAGTCATCGGTGGTGGTGTCGTTGGTGCTAGCGTACTCTATCATCTTGCCAAACTCGGTTGGTCAGACATTGTCCTTATTGAGCGCAAAGAGCTGACAGCGGGTTCTACCTGGCATGCAGCCGGTGGATTTCATCCACTCAACAACGATATCAACATTTCAAGTCTTCAGGCCTACACCATCAATCTTTACCAGGACATTCAACGTGAAAGCGGGCAGGATATCAGCATGGTGCGAAGCGGGAGCATTATTCTCGCAGCAAATCCTGAACGCTGGGAATACTTACAGTACATGCGCACAATTTTTTTGACCATGGGAATTGAGCCTCGTCTGGTTACGCCAGCCGAAATAAAAGAGATGTGTCCTCTAGTCGATGTATCAGACCTGCATGGTGGAATGTGGGATCAATATGAAGGATATCTGGACCCGCACGGAACAACGATGGCGTACGCTAAATCTGCAGAAAAACGCGGTGCCGAAATCATCCTCAGAAACCGTGTCATCGACCTGAATCCGCGACCGGAAGGAGCTTGGGATGTTGTCACTGAGCAGGGTACTATTGTTGCTGAACATGTTGTCAATGCGGGTGGTCTCTGGGCGCGTAAAGTCGGGCTAATGGCAGGAGTAAATTTGCCTGTCAGTCCAATGCAGCATCACTATCTGGTCACTGAACCGATTCCAGAACTCGTTGCCAGCAAAGAAATTATTCCTTCAATACTCGATTTGGATGGATTTACTTACATGCGTCCTGAACGTGAGGGTTTGTTAATGGGTGTATATGAACTTGACCCTAGAGTTTGGCACTTGGAAGGCGCACCTTGGGACTACGGGATGGATCTCATACCAGAAGAAATTGATCGAATTTCACCACAGTTAATCAAAGGATTTGAACGATTTCCGGTGCTCAATGAAATTGGAATCAAGCGTTGGGTGAATGGTGCATTTACATTTACGCCGGATGGTAACCCGCTCGTAGGGCCCGTTCCCGGATTAAGGAACTATTGGGTGGCTTGTGGCGTGATGGCCGGTTTCAGTCAGGGCGGTGGTGTTGGCTTATCGCTTGCCCAATGGATCATCGATGGTGAGCCAGAAGCTGATATCTTTGGTATGGATGTAGCACGCTATGGGGAATTCGCCAGCCAGGATTGCTATCTGTCCGAAACGGTGCGTCAGTTTTATTCCCGCCGATTCGTGTTAACTTACCCCAATGAGGAACTTCCGGCGGGTCGGCCACTGGACCTTTCTCCGATACATGACGAAATGTCTGAGTCTGGAGCTCAGTTCGGGTGTGTCTGGGCACTTGAAGTCCCCTTATTTTTCGTACCGGATAACCCAGAATTTCAAGAAACTCCGACCTTGAAGCGATCAAATGCATTTGATTTTATTGGCGAGGAAGTGCATGCTATCCGATCCAAGGTTGGCATGGTCGATATTACGGGGTTTTCGCGTTATGAAGTAATTGGCCCCGGCAGTGCTGAATGGCTAGATACGCTACTGGCTTGCCGGCTACCAAAGGTAGGCGGTATGCGTCTCGCACCGATGTTAACGCCGCGTGGTAGACTGGCTGGTGATTTGACTGTTATGAGACTGGCTGAGAACCGGTTTTGGTTAATGAGCTCTTATTACCTTCAGGCATGGCACATGCGCTGGTTCAACGACCATTTGCCGGACTCGGGTGTTACGGTCAGAAACCTATGCAAAGAATGGTCGGGAATTTCAATCGCTGGGCCAGAGTCCAGAAATTTGTTGGAGCGCATTGCTGCCGACGACCTGTCCAACTCTTCCTTTCCATTTATGAACTGTAGAAGGATCAACATCAATGGATGTGAGGCAATCGTCGCTCGGGTTTCTGTAACGGGAGAGCTTGGCTATGAAATAAACGTGTCAGACAATAACATGAAAACTCTGTATTCGACGCTCCGTGAGGCTGGTACAGAATTCGATTTACGTCCTTTTGGTTTCCGCGCGATGAACAGCACACGTTTGGAGAAGGGATACGGTGCCTGGTCTAGGGAATTCACCTCGGCTTACACACCCAAAATGGCTGGAATGGAGCGCTTCATTGATTTTGACAAATCATGGTATATTGGCAAAGAATGGACATTGGCACAGCGCGACCGCCCAGTGGAACAGGTTCTGAGATTGTTGGAAATTGATTCAGCTGATGCTGACGCATCGGGCTTCGAACCGATATGGTTTGGCGGTCAGCGTGTAGGATTTGTTACATCTGGTGCTTACGGATATTGGGTCAAAAAAAGTCTGGCACTCGCTTACATTTCGCAGGAAGTTTGCAGCGAGTCGGAAGGCTTTTCAGTTCACGTGGTTGGCACTGAAGTACCTGCTCGGCTACTGAAGGAGCCACCACATGATTCAGCCGGAGTCCGACTGCGGTCCTGAACACCATGGAGGTTAATTTGAAAAGGAATCGTTTGTTTCAAAGGGACACGCTTTCTTGGGCCTTTTACGATTGGGCTAATTCCGCGTTCGCCACAACAGTAGTTGCTGGATTTTTTCCAATTTTTTTCAAAGAATTCTGGTCACTGGGTGTCGACGCCACGGTGACAACATTTCGACTGGGCGTTGCTTCTTCTGTTTCGAGTTTGATTATTGTTGTACTGGCACCCATACTCGGCGCGATATCAGATAGTGCCGGCATCAAGAAAAAACTATTGGCAGTCTTCGCTTTTGTTGGTATTGTGTCGACATTCTGTCTGTATCTGGCAGGAAATGGAATGTGGGAGTTAGCCATCGCTCTGTACATTGTGGCCTCTCTCGGTTTCGCAGGAGGCAACGTTTTTTATGATGCTCTATTGCTGACGGTTGCACCCACTAGGGAACGGATTCATCAGGTTTCAGGATTCGGTTTCGCGTTGGGTTACCTTGGCGGCGGAATTTTGTTTGCAGTCAATGTCTTTATGGTGTTGAAGCCCGAGATGTTTGGGCTCGCGAGCTCCGCTCAGGCGGTACAGATCAGCTTCATTACCGTTGCAGTTTGGTGGGCAGTATTTTCAATACCGATTATGCTGTTTGTCAAGGAAGAACGGGTTCAGACTCCAGGAGCGGCAGGCACTATCTTGAGTGGATTTCGTCAACTCGCGAAGACCTGTCGAAACTTACGCACACAGCGCACGATACTCCTATTTCTGATTGCTTACTGGTTTTATATCGATGGGGTTGACAGTGTGTTTCGCATGGCGGTTGACTATGGACTTTCAATTGGGCTGGCAAGCAATGACTTGATTACCGCACTGTTGCTCGTTCAATTCATCGGATTTCCCGCGGCTTTGGCATTTGGCAATCTGGGTCAGAAAATTGGACCAAAGCCAGGAATCTACATCGGAATTGTTGTTTACCTTGTCGCAATTTTGTGGGCGTCCTTTATGACGACCGGCACAGAATTTTACATTCTAGCCGCGATGGTTGGACTCGTGGTTGGCGGCATTCAAGCTTTGAGTCGTTCGCTACTCGGTCAGTTAATCCCGCCGGAGCAGGCAGGCGAGTATTACGGCTTCTTCAACATGGTTGGAAAAACTGCAGCAGTCATTGGTCCCTTCCTCGTGGGTTGGTCGGCCCTTGTGTTTGGGTCGAGGCTTTCGATCTTGAGCTTGAGCGTTCTTTTTCTGGTCGGCGGAATCTTTTTGTATTTTGTTAAGGTGCCTAAGGACCAAACTACAGAGTCCCAGGCGTGATTGCGGTGATTGCAACTCTGTATTCTAACCGGGCCGCGTGCTCAGACCACTGCTGTGCAAGTCGTGAGAGACGTAAGGATAGTCTGGTAAGGATCACATACGCAAAGACCATTCAATCCAATCGCGAGCAATCGATATTCGGGCCAAATTCATCTCGGATGTAGTGTTTCAAGGTGATCAGTTCACTGAATCTACAATATGTCGGGACGGTATTCTGAAATCTATTTCTGGACTATCCGATTGTCATTGATCGCTGTGTAGGGACTGTTGGCGGTTAGGTAGTCTGCGACAACATCTGTCACGAGTGTCATACCGTCGTAGGGATTAATGGCGTTATCCGCAAGTACTGAGTAACCATCCCTTCCACTGCGGAGGAAATAATCTGTGGTGACGCTATAGACTTTGTCAGAATCTAGTGGAACCCAGTTTCCATCCTGCATCACTTCGACTTTGAGAATCCGTCCGTTGTTTGGTTGCTTCGACAGCGTGAATTCAAACCGAATGCCGGCTACCTGAGGAAATCGCCCCTGCATCTCCTCTACTCCACTGACACCATTCTCAAGTGCAGCCACGACATCGGAACCTTTGAGTTTGAATCTCGACAGCACATCCTCAAATGGGAATGTGGTCAGAATGTCGCCACTTGAAATGGGACCTTTTTGTAGTGAAGCTCGAATTCCACCGGCATTTGCAATGGCGATATCGACACCAAATGGTTTCATGTGTTGCAGCATCGCTGTTGCGACTAGCGTTCCGACTTCACACTGCTGTTTCCGACAACTGTTACCACTGCCATCCACCGTTGTTGCTGCTTCCGCAATGACTTCTTCAAGCAGTTCAGCAAGCGGAACCGCTAATTCAGCAATTCTTGCTTTCACCTTCTCATCCTCGGGAATTGAGTGGTCCAACAGGATGGGTTCACCGATTGCTGATTGAACAACGCCCTGGTCGTCGAAAGTCACGTTGAGTCAGCCGAGGTATTTCCCATAAGCGTAGGCCTGAACGACAGCAGTACGTCCACCTTCTGGCGTGGTTACCCAGGTTGGATAAAGTCCATCTGCTTTTTCTGCAGAGTTTGATAGCAAGGTGTTTGAATGACCGCCGACGATCAGGTCAATGCCGTTGACTTTTGCTGCAATATCTAGATCAATTGGAAACCCGGAATGTGAAAGTACGATGATGCGATTGATTCCCTGCGCGTTAAAATTATCAATTTCGCGTCGCAGAGCTTCAACTGGGTCGGTGAAAATGAGGGTGTTCTCAGGTGAGGAAATTTCCTGGGTGTTGGCAGGAACCAAGCCAATCAGTCCATATTGAAAGCCTCCACGTTCTATTACGGTCGAAGGCATGAGGACCTCTGCAAGTTTCGGTTCAGCAGACACATCGGCGTTCGATATCAGCACTGGGAAGTTGACGGCATCCACGAATGCTCGCAATCTTTCAGGGCCGCCGTCAAATTCATGATTCCCTATTCCCATTGCATCATAGCCGACCAAATTCATCATCTCTGCACTGGTTTGTCCTTGGTATTTGCTATAGAAGAGTGAGCCCTGAAACTGATCTCCCGCATCAAGGAGTAGTAAGTTTGGTGACTCCGCTCTGTTTTGTCGAACGCTCGTAGCTAATCGAGCAATTCCACCATAGCATTGACCTACCTGGTTGTCTTCTGCCGAACATATGTTGTCAAATCTATTGATCGGTTGAAATTTGGAGTGAAAGTCATTGGTATGAAGAATTGTGATTGTTTCCGCGTTTGTAGAGACGGCAAAACACATGAAGGTGGCGGCTGCCATGGTGCGGCAGAAATTCATGAATATACGCCTGATAAACAGACGTATATGGGCACGTGCAAATTCTTCATACATTGGCATGTTTCAATTCAGATGTAAAGGTGGGTATTCACATTACAACCTGTTGGTCCGGATTGCCAATATGGTATTCGGCATTGTTAGAATCATCCATGGTTAAACCAACTGATGCCTATTGAATATTCTGAACTTCAGATTGAACGGCTTGCAGTTGCGTGCAGCGGGCATTCTTAATCCTGAAACCTGAGAATCCACACTTCGAACTTTCTACCATTCGAGAAATCTTCAGGTGGCAGACAGTCTATCTAATCAGTATAGCCAAAGGACGGGAATGCAGTGTTTTGACTTGCAAAATTCTGAGACTGGAGTTCGAACAAAAGGAGACTGCCGATTGAACTGATTTCACACTCGTACGAGTGAGCGCAACTGAGTACACAGGTCAATGATTCGATATGAAATTTGGATCGACTGTGGAACCGCAACATCGCAACCTGTACCTACGTTGCGGCAGGCTGGATACCAACGCTTACTTGGTAAAACGCAGATTCGAGAAATCAGCGATTGAGCGAACGAAGTTTTCGCTTATTCGCAATCCGGCTCTTCGTCCTCTACGGCAGCTATTTCTGGATCTGTCAATACAACAACGGCAGTCTGTGCCTTATCTGTTTCACCAGATGCGGCGGCAGATTCGCTTGTGTTTACTTCAGTTGCGGTATCCGAGAAAGCAAGACTCGTAACACATAACAACAGGAAAGCAGCAAGAAGTTGTTTGGCTGCGGATTTTAACATTGAATTGATTCCTTTGCTCTCCATTGATAATACTTCATTTGACCGATGTTATGGCAGATTGTTCCCAGTAACAGTGCATCGAGCTTAACCTTGAAATTCGAAAACAATTAGGCGTCTCATCCGAAAATTTTTAAAACGACGGAGCTTTCATCAAGAATAATGTTGGGCAGGGTTCTGGTTAGCACGCGTCGCGTTATTTTCCATATCGAAATCACTTGAAATTGAAACATCTCACAAAATCCACGTACCTGTTGCTTCAGACATTTCACTATGACACAGAGACCACGCCGTCGCCGTAAACAGCCTCAGGTCGAATCTGCAAAAGTCAGCCAACTGCCTTTTAAAGCAGTGGTCAACAGGTTTCCCCCGATCTGTGCAATTTCTGATGATGAGGTGGAATTCATTCATCAGTCCTCGTTAACCGTACTAGAGCAGGTCGGTGTCGAGATTATGTCACCAGAGGGTCGCAAACTGTTAGTCGAAAATGGAGCGACGGCTTCCACAGACGGCGATGTGGTTTACATTGAACGGGGATTAGTTGAGGAATGTTTGAAGACGATACGTCCCAGTTTTTCACTTCATGCTAGGAACCCGGTTCACAATCTGGAGGTTGGAACCGACAATGTAGTATTCGGAACAGTTGGTAGTGCGCCGCATGCGTCTGATCTTGATCATGGTAGACGAACCGGTAATCTTCATGATTACCAGAACTTTTTGAGGTTGACGCATCAGCTCAATATTGTGCATTTCATCAGTGGATACCCGGTCGAACCTGTCGATGTTCATGCCTCCATCCGACATCTTGTGTGCTTGCGCGATTGTGTTGTTTTGTCCGATAAGGCATTTCACGCCTATTCGCTCGGCCGCCAGCGCAACCTGGATGCCATTGAGATTGTGAAGATCGCTCGTCAGATGAATGACGAGCAATTATTGCAACAGCCTAGTCTGATTACAGTGATCAATTCAAACTCTCCACTGCGATTAGACGGCAATATGGTTACCGGAATCATTGAGATGTCGCGGCACAACCAGATAGTAATCCTGACCCCATTCACCTTGAGTGGAGCAATGGCTCCTGTAACGCTTACTGGAGCTGTCACCCAGCAAAATGCCGAGGTGCTGGCTGGCTTGACCATCTCACAACTCACGCGTCCTGGTGCGCCGTTTGTATACGGTGGATTTACATCTAATGTCGATATGCGCTCTGGTGCTCCTGCATTTGGAACCCCGGAATACATGAAAGCTGCGTTGATCAGCGGACAGATGGCACGTCGTTATCGTTTGCCATTCCGTTCATCAAACACGAATGCAGCCAATACCGTAGATGCACAGTCTGCGTACGAATCGGTATTTTCTCTATGGGGAGCGATCAACGGTCACTCACACATAGTATTGCACGCAGCCGGATGGATGGAGGGCGGGTTAACCGCATCATTTGAAAAGTTTGTGATGGATGCCGATCTGCTGCAAATGATCTCGGAGTATTTGCAGCCGGTACCGGTAAATAAGGATGAGAGCGCAATAGAAGCGATGGTGCAAGCGGGTCACGGAGGACACTTTTTCGGTACTGATCACACTCAACAGCGGTATCGAGACGCATTCTATACACCATTGCTTTCGGACTGGCGTAATTATGAAACATGGAGCGACGCAGGATCACCTCAGACTATTGAACATGCGAACCGACTTTACAAGCAACTACTGGCGGAATATGAACCGCCGCCACTTGATCCAGCTGTCAGGGAGGAACTTGATGACTTCGTCGATCGACGTATTGGCGAAGGCGGAGTTACCACCGATTTCTGATTGAAACGTGTAGCACTAAATTTCTGTCGACCTACTGGATGACTATCACTCCGAATAGCGATCGGCCAATTCCGTTCGTACAAGTTGTTTGCCCAAATTTTGGGACAGAAGCAGTTTCAAAAATGCTTCCGGCATACTTTCTATGTCTTCCATAAAGTCAGTTTTGAACTTCAAGTCACCATTCCGAGCGCCTTCGGCCAATGCTTTCCTTGCCTCTGGATATCGATCGAAGTAATCAAAAACCAGAAATCCTTTAACCTCTGCTCGGTTGACCAGTATTTGGCGTAAAAATCTTTCACCCATATCGGGCTCCTCAAATCGTTCTGCCAGACTGATTGTACCCACAATGATCACGCGTGCATTCAAAGCAAGATTTTTCATTGCTGCATCGTGAATAGGACCAGCAGTGTTATCAAAATAGATGTCAATTCCATTAGGACAGGCATCTCTGACATCCGAGACTAAATTTGCAGATTCCCGGTAATTTATTCCAACATCGTAACCGAGTTCTTTGCACCAGTCCAATTTTGCTTCGGAACTTGCGACCGCAACCGCACGGCAGTGATAGGACTTAGCAAGCTGTCCGACGATCTGACCGACAGCTCCGGATGCTGCGGACACCAACACAGTTTCACCAGGACTTGGTCTGCCAATCACATTGAGTGCCATCCAAGCCGTAATCCCTGGCATTCCGATGTAACTCAACCAGGCGTGAGGTGGCCCGATATTAGGGTCAACTCGTGTAAGCCCATCAGTGTCCAACGCCGCGTACTCCTGCCAGCCGAAATTAATGGTTTCGATCAACTCGCCTTCTTTCCACTCGTTGTGATTTGACTGGACAATCTCAGCAACTGCGCCGCCACACATAACCTCACCGATTCCCACTCCTTTGGCGTATCCCTGTTTGGGACTGATTCTGCCACGCATGTAAGGGTCAACTGAAAGATAAACGGCTTTGGCTAAAACTTGGTTTGAACCTAATTGTGGAATTGGATTTTCTTCCAGGCACCAGTTTTCTTTGACTGGCATGCCCTGAGGAAAGGAGTTGAGTTTCCACTGTCTGTTGAAATTGTTCATGGTCGATTACGTGATGAGTTGGATAAAATTCGGGAAATTCGGAGAAACATGCACATTCCAGGTCAGTCAGGGTTTCTTCCCGTCCTGAATGCGGTGACGAAGAAAGCCTTATTTTATTGAAAATCTGAAAACAGACGACGGCAAAAATTTCTTTTTGACTGTTTATCTGTGCTTTAAATGAGGGTGTCATGTTTCCGAGCGCGGGCTTGTAGACTGCAAATCGCTTGCAGGCCAGTGACTTAATATGGGAGGGCTATCGCGATATTCGCAGGTGTATCGTCTGAAGCAGAGAGCCGTGAGTCGATGTCTTGGATTGACGGGGCGGATAAAGGGCGATTTTGCCGCCATTCGCCGACGGCTATGCAGAGGAGAGGGAATTCCCGTCATCGAGTGGACACACGTTCATCTCAAGTTGGAACACAATCAGGCGAAAAACCAAATCAGCGACCGTTTTAGGAAAAACTTGTCATGCCGCATGGAATTTGGTCAATCATCATTGAAGTTGGGCCTCTTCAATGATGAGCAGAGTGTTGAAATGGCATCAAATTGCACTGGAGAAAATCCGAGCGGAAGGTGCTGGTGGAAGCTGCCTGTGTCAACTCGCATGCGTCACAGAAGATCTTCAGCGTATTGATTTCCGCTGGATTGTAATGAATGCCCATTCAACGTCAGATTCAACACCGGTTAAGCCATTACTGGATTATTTCAGACCTACCAGCGAAAAGCAAACCGGATCAAAAGCGACGCTATTTTGAGGAAACGCCCTGAAATTGCCCCGGGCAGGGTGATTTAAGGGTCAGCGGGTGAATTTTTAAGTCAGTCAGAAGTCACTTTGAAGCCCAACTGATTGCGCTGCGTTTCTCAAGCCTGCTGATTATTGGCAGGTGTCGCCAAGAATTTTGACAGGACGGGAGAATTCAATTGCATTCGCAAAGTACAGTATTTAACAGTGGGGCGGGCACTGAAAAACCAATCCCTGGTGAAGCCTTGTGGCCGGGTGATTCCGCCAAAAAAATGTGGACTTTACTGTGGCAATGGAGCAGGTATTTGAATGAAATTGGAAGCCGTCGAATAATGCCGACAATTCTGTGATGTGAGTGGATGAGATGTCCGGTATTCACATCTGGCAGCAGATTTTATTTTTCGGATTATCCCACTGAAAATGTTATCCTAAGATGGGGTTCATGAAGTTCAGATATGGGTGTTTTGCGTTGTCCCGCCCGAGACACTTTCCAGCCTATTTGAGAGTCTACCCCCCCCCCCCCCCCCCCCTGATTTTGCAGTTGTCAAGGCTTTTCCGCAAAAAATTTCAACAAATATATTCGACTGAAAAGTCGGTATATCTTCGCAAAATCAAACAGATAAACCAGATTAACCGGTATACCACCTGTATATGTAAAATCTAATTTAGGAATATGAATTTATTCATGAAATATTCGTATATATTTGAATTCAAACAGCAATAATCAGGAAGAAAAAAAGCGGAATAAATGGAAGAAAAGCACACTTGCATTTTAAGAAAAACAATATGAAATATGGACACTGGCAACACTTGCCGATAAGGATATAGGACCAGATTGAATTGCTTTCAAATTGGAAATAAATGCACCAGATGTCAAATAAGAATATTCAATCATGTCGTAAAAGGAGGGGGAGGACCAGACCCTCTGGTATGAGCAAAGTGGAGTTCATTTGGCGTGCGCTATTATTTGCAGGTTTCTTTTACTACGCGCCGCCATTTGAACTCGCCCAGTCCCAACAACTTGACACTGAAGTCAATTTCAGGGTTAGAGCTACTGAAGAACCCATTAAAGAGACAAATGTCGATAACCGTATAACGATTCCCCTTGATGTGGGCGACGATGCTTTTGGTGCAGTCCGTGTTCAACTATTCAGAACAGAAGATAGTGGGGCTGCTGCCGATATAGGGCCAACTGGAGATATTGTGTTATCTGCTGGCGGTACGGCGGGTGGAGTCACTATAGACAAGGGTGGTGTACTCAGAGGCGTATATGTCAATGCTAAGGGAAACGGAGAATACAGACATTCTTTGTCAATGATGACAAGTTATGTTTATTATTTTTTGGAAAAATAAGTATCAGAAATCACCTGGAGCACTTCAGGTGATTTCTGCGATGATTGAAGAATATCAACAAAAGTTTGATTTCGGCATCGTTGCGCGGGCTAAATCAATCTCCCTGTGGTGCGCGCTGATCCTTGCGGCCGCCTTTTTCTTCATATCTCCATTTGCGTTGGCTCAAGACCGACTGGTCAATTTCGGGGTTGACACCAGCAAGATTTTAAGTGTAAATGAAGTAAAGGCTGCTGAATATCAGGTCCTTGAAATACCACTCATCATCGGTAAGGATGCCTGGAACTCTCTCAAGGTTGAACTTATTGAAATTTCTGCCAAAGTTCAAGGGGGTGCTCTGCCTACAAGCTCTAGCCCGCGGGATTGGGTTACCGGAGACTTTCAATTCTATCTTCGACCAACCAGTAGTGGTAGTACAAACAAAAGAGGGAATCTGCACCTTAGTGGCGGTCAAATTACCGGCAATACTATCAATTCAGAAACCGACATCGTTGATTCAATACGGATTCATATCATCGACGATGCGCTGATTGAGAACGATGAGTTGTTTGAAATTCGCTTGTCTCGGCAGTATGATCACATAAACAGCATTGAGTTCCCCGGAGGGGCGAAGTCAGTTTCGCTGATTGTTCGAATCAACGATATCGACGACGACTTTACCAATCTCACAGTCCAGGAAGTTACGGTAAATGAAGGTGACGACGCTAAGTTTGAGCTGACTTTGGACCGTGAACTTAAAAAAGGTGAATACGCCCATGTCTATGTTTACACGTCTGATGAAGTATCGACGCCTGCAAGTAATTCAGATTACTCTTTCATTCCTGAGACCGTGCAGCGGCTAGTGACCTGGTCTGAGGGTGAGCAGACTCGCACTGTCATTATTCCGACTACGGAAGATATTATTGACGAACCTGACGAAAAGTTCCTTTTGAGGATAGATGGTGAAAAAAATATTTATTTCTTTCCTAGCAAAGATGCTTTGCTTCCTATTCCTTTCCTAGAGAGAATTGCAACTATCAAAGACGACGACCCTACCCCGGTGATTTCTGTCACCTCTCCCGCGGTTTTGGAAGGTGATAAAAGAAACCAAAACGTCTTCCTTAACTTTGATGTCAGCCTTGATCGTCCCAGCGCGAGGGAGGTAACGGTCGAATATTCCACCCACTCGGATGACAGCGCCGCAAAGGAAAATGAAGATTTCGAAAAGAAAACTGGCAAACTTACTTTCAGTCCCGGCGAAACAAAAAAATCAATTGGCGTGAAGGTTCTCGGCGATGCCGACAATGAGAGAAACGAGACTGTCGTCGTTCGTTTCCAGAAACAAAAAAATGCCACCTTTCCGTCCAACGAAAGTACATATGATGCAATCGGAACAATCATCAATGACGACGAGTCTCTGATTCTGACCGTACACCCTCCAGCGGACGCGGTTCCCGAAGGTGAGCCAGTTGTGTTTCGAGCGGAACTCAATCGTGCCTGGACGAGAAAAATATTCGTGTACTGGCGGACTGTCCAAACGGGCACCGCCACAGAAGAGGAAGATTATTTTAAACATCAAAGGACTCCAATTCCTATCGAGATCGGTGAGACTTCTGTTGAATTTAGCGTTGATACTTTCCCTGACAGCAACGATGAAGGGATAGAAACTTTCTCAGTGAGAATCGAACCGGACGCAATAGCCAAGCGAGACGGGGATTTGGTGCTTGCAAATAATGAGCAGTTCATGGATGTCGAAGCCAAGATATATGATGGAATAGCCGTGGTTTCGGCTCGTGATGCTGCTATCGTCACTGAAGGGGGTTATGCTCAAATCCCTGTGGAGTTGAGCGAAGCCGTGACGAACGATGTCTCCATTACTTGGAGCACCGAAGACGGTACCGCGACGGATGGTGTTACAACAGACAGCAGTAAAGAAGAGAAGGACTACGAACAAAAGGTCAGTCAAGTGCTCGTTATTCCAGCAGGTGAAACCCGTGGTCTGGCGCGTGTACTAACCTTTCAGGACAATGTAGACGAAGGCCGTGAAACCTTCCAGTTGGTAATTGATTCGGTAACAGGCATCAATGGTCTGAAATCTGAACAGGTCATCGCCAAAAAAAGAAGCACTGCTACCATCCGCGACGACGATGCCCGCCCGGAAATCAGTATCGCTGATGCGCCTAAGGTCACCGAAGGCGGCACTGTTACGTTTACAGTCTCCTTATCGACACCTTCGGAACGTCCGGTGTCTATGCGTTGGCAGACAGAGGATGGCAGCGGAGCGAATGCGGCGCGGCATATTGACCGTGATTACGAACGATTTACAGAACAGACAATAACAATTCCGGCCGGCCAAACGACTGCTGAGATCGAGGTGCCGACCACTGATGATATCGAGGCAGAGTTAGAGGAGACGTTTGTTGTGCTGCTTTCTCATGCCCCTCATGGCATGCTTAAGGACGATGAGGGTATAGGAACCATTGTCGACAATGATTTGCCAGAGGTCTCAGTCGTTGGAATCAAAAGCCATAAGGTGGGTGACTCAGGAATCGATAAGAGTGTCAAGGTGGATTTGAAGTTTGGGGAAATACACGAAATCTTGGCCGAGAAAGATAAGCCCGTTTCGGTTTTTTTCGTGATTGGTATACCCGTGCCGGTGAAGCACGAAGTCAAAGTTAAGTACAAAATTCTGGATGGTGACAAATACGGGAAATTTCGAACAAATCCGAATCGTGAGTATGGAGAACCGGGGGACTACGAAGACAAAAACACCTCGAAGGAAGTTGTTTTCGCACCTGGCGAAACCACCAAGTCTGTGGAAATTTTTGTAAATCATGATAATCGAGTCGAAGGAGATGAGGTGTTTCGGCTGCGGTTATACGATGCTCAGGAGGGTTTAGTTAATCCTGCTACCAGTACGGGGGAAGTTAAGATTGTTGACGATGATGGAATCACCTTTTTTATTCCTCCTGGACAGCAAACCACCGTTCGAGAGGGCGGCAAACTCAAAATCGACTTTCATCGCCGCCCGAAAAATCTCGATGGAGTGTTTACCCACTTGCCACAACGCTATCGACGACCTCTGCTTAAAAGAACATTTCGAGTTTGTCTATTTGGTGCCGTTACGGATTTCAGCAGTTATGAAGAGACAATAGTCAAAGGTAAGGCAAATGTAAAAGGTCAACCGGATAATTCAGATCCTAGTGAAGATGTGTTTCTTACCGAAGCGAACAGAGGTAGTTTTGGGGGTAACCATTGTCGAATTAAAACCGAAGGCGACTTTAGCAGTGTTTACCTTATAGATTTCCCCGAGGATGTTTGGCAACACACCGCGGAAATTCAGACAATTCACGATACGCAAGTTGAGGGTGATGAAACCGTTACCCTTCAGTTTGAGATTTTTGGCGGGGACCCCACGAAAACCATCACACCGCAGTCTCGCGTAGTGCGTCACGATATTACGATTATTGACGATGATGTGCATCGAATTCGAGTGGATGACGCGACGAAGCCAGAAGGTGATGATTTAATCTTCAATATTTACGTTACGGGTCAACCGACGCTTGCTCAAGGCACCACGGCGACAGTGTTTTACACCACTGAAGATGGAAGCGCTAAGAATTTCGAAGACTATACCGCTGTTTTCGCCCCCAAAAAAATAACTCTGACCGCACCGGCCGATTCTACATCGCCGTGGGCTACGATCACTGTACCTACTGCTGAGGACGAGTTAAGAGAGTCCGACGAAACATTTTCGCTGATTTTGAGTAGTCCTTCTGATGGTTTCGGTTTGGATGAAGCGACTAGAGGCAGAGCTACGGGCACGATCACAAATGATGATCTCTTGGTTGTGGATTTCGAGGACACGGTGGTGGACGAAGGTGATAAAGCTGTGATTACGGCACGGTTGTCACAAGTCGCTGAACAGGATGTAGTTGTCACTTGGCAAACATATTCGGATACAGCCCTGCCACCAAAAGATTTTACTGCCGCGAACAACGCTACCGTGACCATCAAGAAGGGGACCACAACTGCTACAGTTGAAGTCGTGACCATCGCTGATGGTATTGACGAACCTGACGAGGACTTTGAGGTAAGATTCGTCAAAGCACAACCTGCTATTGTGCAAGGCGGAGCACATGGAGTCGTCGCAATACGTGACCATGACCCAGGAAGCGTCAGTTTTACTGCGCAGTCGGCTACTGTAGAGGAGAATAAGGTTTGGACATCAAGCCAACCGTCCACTTCCGGTCAGCCGTTTGGCGATTTGACCTGGGTGAAATCAGGTGCTGACGAAGCACTTTTCAGCATTAACGCAGATTCGGGTGTGTTGTCTTTGCCTGCACAGAATTATGAAGACCCGGTGGATGCGAACAAAAACAACGTCTACGAAGTTATCGTCAAGGCCACCGATGAAGATGGCAATACCTTCATAACTGAAAAACCGGTCACTGTAACGGTTACCGATGTGAATACGCAGGTGCAGGTTCCAAAGCCAGGCCCCACTAGCGAAAATAGCAGTCGCCCATACTCGATTCGGGTCTTTCATTCCGGAAAAGAAGAAGGTTCTAGAGTGACGTTGAAATGGCAGACGTTGACCGACAGCGATGGAGATAATCCGGCTGATGAAACAGACTACACTGTTTACAGTGAACCACAGGAATTGGTGTTGGGTAATGGCTCAAGCACACAAATTAAAATTCAACTCCTTAACGACAATGTCGATGAACCGGACGAAACTTTCCGGGTGCGTTTCTTCGACTTGAGTGACGGTACTGCGAACGATGATGTTAAGTTTATTGACAGCAAGGATGGAAAAACAGCAGTTACGGAGATTGAAGTCGTAGCTACGATTAGAGACGACGACGAACGCGGCGTTACGATTTCCAAGTCAGGGCTAAGTCTTCTCGAGGCTGACGATGCCTCTACTGACAGCGTCAAAGAACACGAAACGGAATACACCGTTGTGCTTGACAGCGAGCCGACTGGAGATGTCTCGATTGCTGTAGAAAGTGGTGACACCAGTGTAGCTGCAGTTTCGACGGCGAGCTTGGAATTCACACCGGAGAATTGGAATCAGCCGCAGACCGTGACAATCACGGCACAAGACGACACTCTGGATAATGCGGGAGACGAGCGTGCAACGACGATAACACACACTTTGAGTGCGGACGACACGGACTATGTGGATGTGGTTGCCGCTGAAATTGATCTTACTGTAATCGATGATGATACTGCGGTTGTTTCGGTGAGCAACGCTGAAGCGGTTGATGAGGGTGATGATCCGGCCGTCACTGATGATATGACGTTCACCGTATCGATCGACCGTGTGAGTGGCAAGGAGATCACTGTGCCTTTTACGATTGGAGGCACTGCCACGAAAGACCAGGACTACACCACCCCCGCAACCTTGTCGGTAATTATTAAGTCTGGTGATCAAAGTGGCAATATCGTGATACCTGTAAAAGGCGATGTCATGGATGAGGAAGACGAATCCATTACAGTGACTCTCGGTACACCGGTCAATGCAGAAGTTGATTCCAAAAAATCAGAGGCGAGCGGAACTATTAAGGACAACGATGACCCACCTACCGGAATTTCTCTCAGTGTCGACACGCAGACTATCGCCGAAAATCTGACTAAAGGTGCGACCGTGACGGTGACCGCTGCAGTGACTGGCGGTACGAGTTACGCTGCAGACAAGGATGTTGTTGTATCAGTGGGTGGAGGCACTGACGATACTGCGCTTGAAGGCACGGATTTCGATACGGTTGATGATTTCACCATCAAAATTCCGGCGGGAACAATTGATGCTGAGGAAGAATTCCTATTGACGCCAAAGGATGATAAAAAGGTAGAAGAATCAGAAATTTTAAGTGTTGCAGGAACACTTGCAGATGTGGATATTACCGGCACCACGATCACGATCACGGACGACGACACCCGCGGCATTGTTGTTGATCCTGTCAAACTGACGCTGTTGGAGTCTGACACTGTGAGTACGGAAGACGTCAGCGAGAACCGGGGCGAATACGAGGTTGTGCTGCAATCTGAGCCGACTGGCACGGTGACGGTGAATGTGTCGAGTGGTGATGAGAAGGCAGCGGTGGTGGACAAGCCGTCATTGACCTTTACCGCCAGCACCTGGGCAACGGCGCAGAAAGTAACGGTGACGGCGGTTGATGATGCGCTGGACAATGATGGCGACAAGCGCGAGGCGAGCATTGTTCATACGGTCAGTGCGTCGGGTACCGATTATGCGGATCAGACTGCTTCGAATGTAGAAGTGACGGTGAGCGATGATGAGGATGCGCCGACGGTATCTGTGTCGGATGCAGCGGCTGTGACAGAGGGCGATGATCCGAAAGTTACTGTTGACATGAGTTTTGAGGTGTCTCTTTCTGGTGCGAGCGACAGGGTGGTGAGTGTGCCTTATACCTTGGGCGGCACGGCGGTAGCGGATGATGATTACATTGATCCGTCGAAGACGGTGACGATTGCGGCGGGTGAGACGACGGGCACGATTGTAGTCAAGGTCAAAGGCGATGTGATCGATGAATCCAATGAGACGATCGTGGTCACGCTTGGCACCCCCACCAATGCGGCTGTCTCTTCTGTGCAGGGCGCAGGCACTGCGAGCGGGACGATTGAAGATGATGATGCGACGCCGACGGTGACGCTGCGGCTGTCAGCTGCGAGCATCAACGAGAGCGGCGCGAGCAACTCGAGCACGGTGACTGCGCAGCTGTCGGCGGTGACTTATGAGGCGGTTGAGGTTGAGGTGTCGGTTCCGGGCGGTTCGCGGCTGACGCAGTCGGGCACGACGCTGACGATCGCTGCGGGCGCGACCGCGAGCACGGGCACGGTGACGCTGACGGCGGATGACAACAAGATCGATGCGGCGAATCAGGTCGTCACGGTTTCGGGTGCGGCATCGGGTTCCGGGGTGGCGAATCCAGCTGATGTGGAGCTGACGATTGTTGACGATGACACCCGCGGGGTGACGGTGACGGGTTCTCCGATTGAGATCGACGAGGCCGATGATGACAATGAAGATAACGGCCGCCAGGATCAGGGAACCTACAGCGTGGTGCTGACCAGCGAGCCGACTGCAAGCGTGGTGATCAACATGACGCTTCCGAAGGATGCGGCGTTTGGGCTGGACAAGACATCGCTGACGTTTAGCACATCGGACTGGGAGACGGCGCAGGTCGTGACGGTGACGGCGAAGGATGATTCGATTGACAATGACGGTGATGCGCGCGAGGGGACGATCAAGCATGCGCTGGTCAGTTCATCAGACTACAGCGGCGAGGAAGTGGCTGATGTTGCGGTGAAGGTGGTCGACGATGATGCGGCGCCTGGCGGGATTGTGCTGAAAGCGGATGTTGATACGATTGCCGAGAATGCGGCGACAGCGACGGTGACGGTGACGGCGGAGGTTTCCGGTGATACGACGTATGCGGATGAGACCACAGTCAGCGTTGCGGTGGGCGATGCGAAAGACAGTGCGCTTGAGGGTACCGACTATGCGAATGTTGCGGACTTTGAGATCAAGATTGCAGCCGGGGCGTCGAGTGCGACGAACACCTTCAGTCTGGACCCGACTGACGACACGCTGGATGAGGACACCGAGACGCTGAGCATCCAAGCGGCTTCGGGAGATCTGAAGATTGCGCCGCTTGCGATTGACATTACCGATAACGATGCGACGCCGACGGTGACGCTGCGGCTGTCAGCTGCGAGCATCAACGAGAGCGGCGCGAGCAACTCGAGCACGGTGACTGCGCAGCTGTCGGCGGTGACTTATGAGGCGGTTGAGGTTGAGGTGTCGGTTCCGGGCGGTTCGCGGCTGACGCAGTCGGGCACGACGCTGACGATCGCTGCGGGCGCGACCGCGAGCACGGGCACGGTGACGCTGACGGCGGATGACAACAAGATCGATGCGGCGAATCAGGTCGTCACGGTTTCGGGTGCGGCATCGGGTTCCGGGGTGGCGAATCCAGCTGATGTGGAGCTGACGATTGTTGACGATGACACCCGCGGGGTGACGGTGACGGGTTCTCCGATTGAGATCGACGAGGCCGATGATGACAATGAAGATAACGGCCGCCAGGATCAGGGAACCTACAGCGTGGTGCTGACCAGCGAGCCGACTGCAAGCGTGGTGATCAACATGACGCTTCCGAAGGATGCGGCGTTTGGGCTGGACAAGACATCGCTGACGTTTAGCACATCGGACTGGGAGACGGCGCAGGTCGTGACGGTGACGGCGAAGGATGATTCGATTGACAATGACGGTGATGCGCGCGAGGGGACGATCAAGCATGCGCTGGTCAGTTCATCAGACTACAGCGGCGAGGAAGTGGCTGATGTTGCGGTGAAGGTGGTCGACGATGATGCGGCGCCTGGCGGGATTGTGCTGAAAGCGGATGTTGATACGATTGCCGAGAATGCGGCGACAGCGACGGTGACGGTGACGGCGGAGGTTTCCGGTGATACGACGTATGCGGATGAGACCACAGTCAGCGTTGCGGTGGGCGATGCGAAAGACAGTGCGCTTGAGGGTACCGACTATGCGAATGTTGCGGACTTTGAGATCAAGATTGCAGCCGGGGCGTCGAGTGCGACGAACACCTTCAGTCTGGACCCGACTGACGACACGCTGGATGAGGACACCGAGACGCTGAGCATCCAAGCGGCTTCGGGAGATCTGAAGATTGCGCCGCTTGCGATTGACATTACCGATAACGATGCGACGCCGACGGTGACGCTGCGGCTGTCAGCTGCGAGCATCAACGAGAGCGGCGCGAGCAACTCGAGCACGGTGACTGCGCAGCTGTCGGCGGTGACTTATGAGGCGGTTGAGGTTGAGGTGTCGGTTCCGGGCGGTTCGCGGCTGACGCAGTCGGGCACGACGCTGACGATCGCTGCGGGCGCGACCGCGAGCACGGGCACGGTGACGCTGACGGCGGATGACAACAAGATCGATGCGGCGAATCAGGTCGTCACGGTTTCGGGTGCGGCATCGGGTTCCGGGGTGGCGAATCCAGCTGATGTGGAGCTGACGATTGTTGACGATGACACCCGCGGGGTGACGGTGACGGGTTCTCCGATTGAGATCGACGAGGCCGATGATGACAATGAAGATAACGGCCGCCAGGATCAGGGAACCTACAGCGTGGTGCTGACCAGCGAGCCGACTGCAAGCGTGGTGATCAACATGACGCTTCCGAAGGATGCGGCGTTTGGGCTGGACAAGACATCGCTGACGTTTAGCACATCGGACTGGGAGACGGCGCAGGTCGTGACGGTGACGGCGAAGGATGATTCGATTGACAATGACGGTGATGCGCGCGAGGGGACGATCAAGCATGCGCTGGTCAGTTCATCAGACTACAGCGGCGAGGAAGTGGCTGATGTTGCGGTGAAGGTGGTCGACGATGATGCGGCGCCTGGCGGGATTGTGCTGAAAGCGGATGTTGATACGATTGCCGAGAATGCGGCGACAGCGACGGTGACGGTGACGGCGGAGGTTTCCGGTGATACGACGTATGCGGATGAGACCACAGTCAGCGTTGCGGTGGGCGATGCGAAAGACAGTGCGCTTGAGGGTACCGACTATGCGAATGTTGCGGACTTTGAGATCAAGATTGCAGCCGGGGCGTCGAGTGCGACGAACACCTTCAGTCTGGACCCGACTGACGACACGCTGGATGAGGACACCGAGACGCTGAGCATCCAAGCGGCTTCGGGAGATCTGAAGATTGCGCCGCTTGCGATTGACATTACCGATAACGATGCGACGCCGACAATCGTCCTGAGTGCATCTCCAGCAGCAGTGTCCGAGGATGACGCTGCGACCAAGATTACGGTGACAGCCACCCTCAGCGGCGGAACGCAGTTCGGCTCGGATCAGAACCTTGCGATCACAGTTGGCACAGCCACTGCTGGCGCTGGCATTGCTGAGGCCGACAAGGATCATGTTTCTGTTGCTCCTTTCGACATCAAGATATCAGCGGGCGCAGGCAGCGGCGAGGGTTCTTTCACGCTGACGCCGGAGGATGACACCATCCATGAACCGAGCGAGCAGGTGCCGATTAACGGTGCCTTGACCGGTGTCACGGTAACAGGTACAGCGGTGACGATTAATGACGATGACACTGAGCCGAAGCGATTCACACTCAAGGCTCATATTGGGGCCGGTGATGCAAAAGTCACAGTTGCCGAGAACGTGCAGACGGCGCCGACGATTTCTGTGACGGTGAGTTTGGCGGGTGAAACGACTTTTTCGACGTCAAAGACGGTGAATGTTTCGGTTGGTGATACGGATGATACAGCGACTGCAGTGGATGACTATGAGGCAGTTGCTGACTTTAGCATTACCATTTTGGCAGAGCAGTCAAGCGGCACTGGAACGTTCAAATTCACACCAGTCAACGATGCCGTTGATGAGGAAGACGAGGTGGTCAGCGTGAGCGGTTCACTGTCCGGCACCGATGATTCGGTGGGTCTTGCCACGATCACGGTCACAGACGACGATACTCGCGGCATCCGTGTTGATCCTGTCAAATTGACGCTGTTGGAGTCTGACACTGCGAGTACGCAAGACGTCAGCGAGAACCAGGGCGAATACGAGGTTGTGCTGCAATCTGAGCCGACTGGCACGGTGACGGTGAATGTGTCGAGTGGTGATGACAAGGCAGCGGTGGTGGACAAGCCGTCATTGACCTTTAGCGCCAGCACCTGGGCAACGGCGCAGGTGGTGACGGTGACAGCGGTTGATGATGCGCTGGACAATGATGGTGATGCGCGCGAGGCGAGCATTGTTCATACGGTCAGTGCGTCGGATACCGATTATGCGGATCAGACTGCTTCGAATGTAGAAGTGACGGTGAGCGATGATGAGGATGCGCCGACGGTATCTGTGTCGGATGCAGCGGCTGTGACAGAGGGCGATGATCCGAAAGTTACTGTTGACATGAGTTTTGAGGTGTCTCTTTCTGGTGCGAGCGACAGGGTGGTGAGTGTGCCTTATACCTTGGGCGGCACGGCGGTAGCGGATGATGATTACATTGATCCGTCGAAGACGGTGACGATTGCGGCGGGTGAGACGACGGGCACGATTGTAGTCAAGGTCAAAGGCGATGTGATCGATGAATCCAATGAGACGATCGTGGTCACGCTTGGCACCCCCACCAATGCGGCTGTCTCTTCTGTGCAGGGCGCAGGCACTGCGAGCGGGACGATTGAAGATGATGATGCGACGCCGACGGTGACGCTGCGGCTGTCAGCTGCGAGCATCAACGAGAGCGGCGCGAGCAACTCGAGCACGGTGACTGCGCAGCTGTCGGCGGTGACTTATGAGGCGGTTGAGGTTGAGGTGTCGGTTCCGGGCGGTTCGCGGCTGACGCAGTCGGGCACGACGCTGACGATCGCTGCGGGCGCGACCGCGAGCACGGGCACGGTGACGCTGACGGCGGATGACAACAAGATCGATGCGGCGAATCAGGTCGTCACGGTTTCGGGTGCGGCATCGGGTTCCGGGGTGGCGAATCCAGCTGATGTGGAGCTGACGATTGTTGACGATGACACCCGCGGGGTGACGGTGACGGGTTCTCCGATTGAGATCGACGAGGCCGATGATGACAATGAAGATAACGGCCGCCAGGATCAGGGAACCTACAGCGTGGTGCTGACCAGCGAGCCGACTGCAAGCGTGGTGATCAACATGACGCTTCCGAAGGATGCGGCGTTTGGGCTGGACAAGACATCGCTGACGTTTAGCACATCGGACTGGGAGACGGCGCAGGTCGTGACGGTGACGGCGAAGGATGATTCGATTGACAATGACGGTGATGCGCGCGAGGGGACGATCAAGCATGCGCTGGTCAGTTCATCAGACTACAGCGGCGAGGAAGTGGCTGATGTTGCGGTGAAGGTGGTCGACGATGATGCGGCGCCTGGCGGGATTGTGCTGAAAGCGGATGTTGATACGATTGCCGAGAATGCGGCGACAGCGACGGTGACGGTGACGGCGGAGGTTTCCGGTGATACGACGTATGCGGATGAGACCACAGTCAGCGTTGCGGTGGGCGATGCGAAAGACAGTGCGCTTGAGGGTACCGACTATGCGAATGTTGCGGACTTTGAGATCAAGATTGCAGCCGGGGCGTCGAGTGCGACGAACACCTTCAGTCTGGACCCGACTGACGACACGCTGGATGAGGACACCGAGACGCTGAGCATCCAAGCGGCTTCGGGAGATCTGAAGATTGCGCCGCTTGCGATTGACATTACCGATAACGATGCGACGCCGACGGTGACGCTGCGGCTGTCAGCTGCGAGCATCAACGAGAGCGGCGCGAGCAACTCGAGCACGGTGACTGCGCAGCTGTCGGCGGTGACTTATGAGGCGGTTGAGGTTGAGGTGTCGGTTCCGGGCGGTTCGCGGCTGACGCAGTCGGGCACGACGCTGACGATCGCTGCGGGCGCGACCGCGAGCACGGGCACGGTGACGCTGACGGCGGATGACAACAAGATCGATGCGGCGAATCAGGTCGTCACGGTTTCGGGTGCGGCATCGGGTTCCGGGGTGGCGAATCCAGCTGATGTGGAGCTGACGATTGTTGACGATGACACCCGCGGGGTGACGGTGACGGGTTCTCCGATTGAGATCGACGAGGCCGATGATGACAATGAAGATAACGGCCGCCAGGATCAGGGAACCTACAGCGTGGTGCTGACCAGCGAGCCGACTGCAAGCGTGGTGATCAACATGACGCTTCCGAAGGATGCGGCGTTTGGGCTGGACAAGACATCGCTGACGTTTAGCACATCGGACTGGGAGACGGCGCAGGTCGTGACGGTGACGGCGAAGGATGATTCGATTGACAATGACGGTGATGCGCGCGAGGGGACGATCAAGCATGCGCTGGTCAGTTCATCAGACTACAGCGGCGAGGAAGTGGCTGATGTTGCGGTGAAGGTGGTCGACGATGATGCGGCGCCTGGCGGGATTGTGCTGAAAGCGGATGTTGATACGATTGCCGAGAATGCGGCGACAGCGACGGTGACGGTGACGGCGGAGGTTTCCGGTGATACGACGTATGCGGATGAGACCACAGTCAGCGTTGCGGTGGGCGATGCGAAAGACAGTGCGCTTGAGGGTACCGACTATGCGAATGTTGCGGACTTTGAGATCAAGATTGCAGCCGGGGCGTCGAGTGCGACGAACACCTTCAGTCTGGACCCGACTGACGACACGCTGGATGAGGACACCGAGACGCTGAGCATCCAAGCGGCTTCGGGAGATCTGAAGATTGCGCCGCTTGCGATTGACATTACCGATAACGATGCGACGCCGACGGTGACGCTGCGGCTGTCAGCTGCGAGCATCAACGAGAGCGGCGCGAGCAACTCGAGCACGGTGACTGCGCAGCTGTCGGCGGTGACTTATGAGGCGGTTGAGGTTGAGGTGTCGGTTCCGGGCGGTTCGCGGCTGACGCAGTCGGGCACGACGCTGACGATCGCTGCGGGCGCGACCGCGAGCACGGGCACGGTGACGCTGACGGCGGATGACAACAAGATCGATGCGGCGAATCAGGTCGTCACGGTTTCGGGTGCGGCATCGGGTTCCGGGGTGGCGAATCCAGCTGATGTGGAGCTGACGATTGTTGACGATGACACCCGCGGGGTGACGGTGACGGGTTCTCCGATTGAGATCGACGAGGCCGATGATGACAATGAAGATAACGGCCGCCAGGATCAGGGAACCTACAGCGTGGTGCTGACCAGCGAGCCGACTGCAAGCGTGGTGATCAACATGACGCTTCCGAAGGATGCGGCGTTTGGGCTGGACAAGACATCGCTGACGTTTAGCACATCGGACTGGGAGACGGCGCAGGTCGTGACGGTGACGGCGAAGGATGATTCGATTGACAATGACGGTGATGCGCGCGAGGGGACGATCAAGCATGCGCTGGTCAGTTCATCAGACTACAGCGGCGAGGAAGTGGCTGATGTTGCGGTGAAGGTGGTCGACGATGATGCGGCGCCTGGCGGGATTGTGCTGAAAGCGGATGTTGATACGATTGCCGAGAATGCGGCGACAGCGACGGTGACGGTGACGGCGGAGGTTTCCGGTGATACGACGTATGCGGATGAGACCACAGTCAGCGTTGCGGTGGGCGATGCGAAAGACAGTGCGCTTGAGGGTACCGACTATGCGAATGTTGCGGACTTTGAGATCAAGATTGCAGCCGGGGCGTCGAGTGCGACGAACACCTTCAGTCTGGACCCGACTGACGACACGCTGGATGAGGACACCGAGACGCTGAGCATCCAAGCGGCTTCGGGAGATCTGAAGATTGCGCCGCTTGCGATTGACATTACCGATAACGATGCGACGCCGACGGTGACGCTGCGGCTGTCAGCTGCGAGCATCAACGAGAGCGGCGCGAGCAACTCGAGCACGGTGACTGCGCAGCTGTCGGCGGTGACTTATGAGGCGGTTGAGGTTGAGGTGTCGGTTCCGGGCGGTTCGCGGCTGACGCAGTCGGGCACGACGCTGACGATCGCTGCGGGCGCGACCGCGAGCACGGGCACGGTGACGCTGACGGCGGATGACAACAAGATCGATGCGGCGAATCAGGTCGTCACGGTTTCGGGTGCGGCATCGGGTTCCGGGGTGGCGAATCCAGCTGATGTGGAGCTGACGATTGTTGACGATGACACCCGCGGGGTGACGGTGACGGGTTCTCCGATTGAGATCGACGAGGCCGATGATGACAATGAAGATAACGGCCGCCAGGATCAGGGAACCTACAGCGTGGTGCTGACCAGCGAGCCGACTGCAAGCGTGGTGATCAACATGACGCTTCCGAAGGATGCGGCGTTTGGGCTGGACAAGACATCGCTGACGTTTAGCACATCGGACTGGGAGACGGCGCAGGTCGTGACGGTGACGGCGAAGGATGATTCGATTGACAATGACGGTGATGCGCGCGAGGGGACGATCAAGCATGCGCTGGTCAGTTCATCAGACTACAGCGGCGAGGAAGTGGCTGATGTTGCGGTGAAGGTGGTCGACGATGATGCGGCGCCTGGCGGGATTGTGCTGAAAGCGGATGTTGATACGATTGCCGAGAATGCGGCGACAGCGACGGTGACGGTGACGGCGGAGGTTTCCGGTGATACGACGTATGCGGATGAGACCACAGTCAGCGTTGCGGTGGGCGATGCGAAAGACAGTGCGCTTGAGGGTACCGACTATGCGAATGTTGCGGACTTTGAGATCAAGATTGCAGCCGGGGCGTCGAGTGCGACGAACACCTTCAGTCTGGACCCGACTGACGACACGCTGGATGAGGACACCGAGACGCTGAGCATCCAAGCGGCTTCGGGAGATCTGAAGATTGCGCCGCTTGCGATTGACATTACCGATAACGATGCGACGCCGACGGTGACGCTGCGGCTGTCAGCTGCGAGCATCAACGAGAGCGGCGCGAGCAACTCGAGCACGGTGACTGCGCAGCTGTCGGCGGTGACTTATGAGGCGGTTG
Source organism: Arenicellales bacterium (assembly GCA_965220665.1). GTDB lineage: Bacteria > Pseudomonadota > Gammaproteobacteria > Arenicellales > JAJDZL01 > JAJDZL01. The sequence continues at coordinate 3,468 of CBDCQQ010000005.1, read as the reverse complement.
AGGTTGAGGTGTCGGTTCCGGGCGGTTCGCGGCTGACGCAGTCGGGCACGACGCTGACGATCGCTGCGGGCGCGACCGCGAGCACGGGCACGGTGACGCTGACGGCGGATGACAACAAGATCGATGCGGCGAATCAGGTCGTCACGGTTTCGGGTGCGGCATCGGGTTCCGGGGTGGCGAATCCAGCTGATGTGGAGCTGACGATTGTTGACGATGACACCCGCGGGGTGACGGTGACGGGTTCTCCGATTGAGATCGACGAGGCCGATGATGACAATGAAGATAACGGCCGCCAGGATCAGGGAACCTACAGCGTGGTGCTGACCAGCGAGCCGACTGCAAGCGTGGTGATCAACATGACGCTTCCGAAGGATGCGGCGTTTGGGCTGGACAAGACATCGCTGACGTTTAGCACATCGGACTGGGAGACGGCGCAGGTCGTGACGGTGACGGCGAAGGATGATTCGATTGACAATGACGGTGATGCGCGCGAGGGGACGATCAAGCATGCGCTGGTCAGTTCATCAGACTACAGCGGCGAGGAAGTGGCTGATGTTGCGGTGAAGGTGGTCGACGATGATGCGGCGCCTGGCGGGATTGTGCTGAAAGCGGATGTTGATACGATTGCCGAGAATGCGGCGACAGCGACGGTGACGGTGACGGCGGAGGTTTCCGGTGATACGACGTATGCGGATGAGACCACAGTCAGCGTTGCGGTGGGCGATGCGAAAGACAGTGCGCTTGAGGGTACCGACTATGCGAATGTTGCGGACTTTGAGATCAAGATTGCAGCCGGGGCGTCGAGTGCGACGAACACCTTCAGTCTGGACCCGACTGACGACACGCTGGATGAGGACACCGAGACGCTGAGCATCCAAGCGGCTTCGGGAGATCTGAAGATTGCGCCGCTTGCGATTGACATTACCGATAACGATGCGACGCCGACAATCGTCCTGAGTGCATCTCCAGCAGCAGTGTCCGAGGATGACGCTGCGACCAAGATTACGGTGACAGCCACCCTCAGCGGCGGAACGCAGTTCGGCTCGGATCAGAACCTTGCGATCACAGTTGGCACAGCCACTGCTGGCGCTGGCATTGCTGAGGCCGACAAGGATCATGTTTCTGTTGCTCCTTTCGACATCAAGATATCAGCGGGCGCAGGCAGCGGCGAGGGTTCTTTCACGCTGACGCCGGAGGATGACACCATCCATGAACCGAGCGAGCAGGTGCCGATTAACGGTGCCTTGACCGGTGTCACGGTAACAGGTACAGCGGTGACGATTAATGACGATGACACTGAGCCGAAGCGATTCACACTCAAGGCTCATATTGGGGCCGGTGATGCAAAAGTCACAGTTGCCGAGAACGTGCAGACGGCGCCGACGATTTCTGTGACGGTGAGTTTGGCGGGTGAAACGACTTTTTCGACGTCAAAGACGGTGAATGTTTCGGTTGGTGATACGGATGATACAGCGACTGCAGTGGATGACTATGAGGCAGTTGCTGACTTTAGCATTACCATTTTGGCAGAGCAGTCAAGCGGCACTGGAACGTTCAAATTCACACCAGTCAACGATGCCGTTGATGAGGAAGACGAGGTGGTCAGCGTGAGCGGTTCACTGTCCGGCACCGATGATTCGGTGGGTCTTGCCACGATCACGGTCACAGACGACGATACTCGCGGCATCCGTGTTGATCCTGTCAAATTGACGCTGTTGGAGTCTGACACTGCGAGTACGCAAGACGTCAGCGAGAACCAGGGCGAATACGAGGTTGTGCTGCAATCTGAGCCGACTGGCACGGTGACGGTGAATGTGTCGAGTGGTGATGACAAGGCAGCGGTGGTGGACAAGCCGTCATTGACCTTTAGCGCCAGCACCTGGGCAACGGCGCAGGTGGTGACGGTGACAGCGGTTGATGATGCGCTGGACAATGATGGTGATGCGCGCGAGGCGAGCATTGTTCATACGGTCAGTGCGTCGGATACCGATTATGCGGATCAGACTGCTTCGAATGTAGAAGTGACGGTGAGCGATGATGAGGATGCGCCGACGGTATCTGTGTCGGATGCAGCGGCTGTGACAGAGGGCGATGATCCGAAAGTTACTGTTGACATGAGTTTTGAGGTGTCTCTTTCTGGTGCGAGCGACAGGGTGGTGAGTGTGCCTTATACCTTGGGCGGCACGGCGGTAGCGGATGATGATTACATTGATCCGTCGAAGACGGTGACGATTGCGGCGGGTGAGACGACGGGCACGATTGTAGTCAAGGTCAAAGGCGATGTGATCGATGAATCCAATGAGACGATCGTGGTCACGCTTGGCACCCCCACCAATGCGGCTGTCTCTTCTGTGCAGGGCGCAGGCACTGCGAGCGGGACGATTGAAGATGATGATGCGACGCCGACGGTGACGCTGCGGCTGTCAGCTGCGAGCATCAACGAGAGCGGCGCGAGCAACTCGAGCACGGTGACTGCGCAGCTGTCGGCGGTGACTTATGAGGCGGTTGAGGTTGAGGTGTCGGTTCCGGGCGGTTCGCGGCTGACGCAGTCGGGCACGACGCTGACGATCGCTGCGGGCGCGACCGCGAGCACGGGCACGGTGACGCTGACGGCGGATGACAACAAGATCGATGCGGCGAATCAGGTCGTCACGGTTTCGGGTGCGGCATCGGGTTCCGGGGTGGCGAATCCAGCTGATGTGGAGCTGACGATTGTTGACGATGACACCCGCGGGGTGACGGTGACGGGTTCTCCGATTGAGATCGACGAGGCCGATGATGACAATGAAGATAACGGCCGCCAGGATCAGGGAACCTACAGCGTGGTGCTGACCAGCGAGCCGACTGCAAGCGTGGTGATCAACATGACGCTTCCGAAGGATGCGGCGTTTGGGCTGGACAAGACATCGCTGACGTTTAGCACATCGGACTGGGAGACGGCGCAGGTCGTGACGGTGACGGCGAAGGATGATTCGATTGACAATGACGGTGATGCGCGCGAGGGGACGATCAAGCATGCGCTGGTCAGTTCATCAGACTACAGCGGCGAGGAAGTGGCTGATGTTGCGGTGAAGGTGGTCGACGATGATGCGGCGCCTGGCGGGATTGTGCTGAAAGCGGATGTTGATACGATTGCCGAGAATGCGGCGACAGCGACGGTGACGGTGACGGCGGAGGTTTCCGGTGATACGACGTATGCGGATGAGACCACAGTCAGCGTTGCGGTGGGCGATGCGAAAGACAGTGCGCTTGAGGGTACCGACTATGCGAATGTTGCGGACTTTGAGATCAAGATTGCAGCCGGGGCGTCGAGTGCGACGAACACCTTCAGTCTGGACCCGACTGACGACACGCTGGATGAGGACACCGAGACGCTGAGCATCCAAGCGGCTTCGGGAGATCTGAAGATTGCGCCGCTTGCGATTGACATTACCGATAACGATGCGACGCCGACGGTGACGCTGCGGC
>CBDCQQ010000004.1:0-1005771 GCA_965220665.1 Arenicellales bacterium | reverse complement strand
GCTGCGAGCATCAACGAGAGCGGCGCGAGCAACTCGAGCACGGTGACTGCGCAGCTGTCGGCGGTGACTTATGAGGCGGTTGAGGTTGAGGTGTCGGTTCCGGGCGGTTCGCGGCTGACGCAGTCGGGCACGACGCTGACGATCGCTGCGGGCGCGACCGCGAGCACGGGCACGGTGACGCTGACGGCGGATGACAACAAGATCGATGCGGCGAATCAGGTCGTCACGGTTTCGGGTGCGGCATCGGGTTCCGGGGTGGCGAATCCAGCTGATGTGGAGCTGACGATTGTTGACGATGACACCCGCGGGGTGACGGTGACGGGTTCTCCGATTGAGATCGACGAGGCCGATGATGACAATGAAGATAACGGCCGCCAGGATCAGGGAACCTACAGCGTGGTGCTGACCAGCGAGCCGACTGCAAGCGTGGTGATCAACATGACGCTTCCGAAGGATGCGGCGTTTGGGCTGGACAAGACATCGCTGACGTTTAGCACATCGGACTGGGAGACGGCGCAGGTCGTGACGGTGACGGCGAAGGATGATTCGATTGACAATGACGGTGATGCGCGCGAGGGGACGATCAAGCATGCGCTGGTCAGTTCATCAGACTACAGCGGCGAGGAAGTGGCTGATGTTGCGGTGAAGGTGGTCGACGATGATGCGGCGCCTGGCGGGATTGTGCTGAAAGCGGATGTTGATACGATTGCCGAGAATGCGGCGACAGCGACGGTGACGGTGACGGCGGAGGTTTCCGGTGATACGACGTATGCGGATGAGACCACAGTCAGCGTTGCGGTGGGCGATGCGAAAGACAGTGCGCTTGAGGGTACCGACTATGCGAATGTTGCGGACTTTGAGATCAAGATTGCAGCCGGGGCGTCGAGTGCGACGAACACCTTCAGTCTGGACCCGACTGACGACACGCTGGATGAGGACACCGAGACGCTGAGCATCCAAGCGGCTTCGGGAGATCTGAAGATTGCGCCGCTTGCGATTGACATTACCGATAACGATGCGACGCCGACGGTGACGCTGCGGCTGTCAGCTGCGAGCATCAACGAGAGCGGCGCGAGCAACTCGAGCACGGTGACTGCGCAGCTGTCGGCGGTGACTTATGAGGCGGTTGAGGTTGAGGTGTCGGTTCCGGGCGGTTCGCGGCTGACGCAGTCGGGCACGACGCTGACGATCGCTGCGGGCGCGACCGCGAGCACGGGCACGGTGACGCTGACGGCGGATGACAACAAGATCGATGCGGCGAATCAGGTCGTCACGGTTTCGGGTGCGGCATCGGGTTCCGGGGTGGCGAATCCAGCTGATGTGGAGCTGACGATTGTTGACGATGACACCCGCGGGGTGACGGTGACGGGTTCTCCGATTGAGATCGACGAGGCCGATGATGACAATGAAGATAACGGCCGCCAGGATCAGGGAACCTACAGCGTGGTGCTGACCAGCGAGCCGACTGCAAGCGTGGTGATCAACATGACGCTTCCGAAGGATGCGGCGTTTGGGCTGGACAAGACATCGCTGACGTTTAGCACATCGGACTGGGAGACGGCGCAGGTCGTGACGGTGACGGCGAAGGATGATTCGATTGACAATGACGGTGATGCGCGCGAGGGGACGATCAAGCATGCGCTGGTCAGTTCATCAGACTACAGCGGCGAGGAAGTGGCTGATGTTGCGGTGAAGGTGGTCGACGATGATGCGGCGCCTGGCGGGATTGTGCTGAAAGCGGATGTTGATACGATTGCCGAGAATGCGGCGACAGCGACGGTGACGGTGACGGCGGAGGTTTCCGGTGATACGACGTATGCGGATGAGACCACAGTCAGCGTTGCGGTGGGCGATGCGAAAGACAGTGCGCTTGAGGGTACCGACTATGCGAATGTTGCGGACTTTGAGATCAAGATTGCAGCCGGGGCGTCGAGTGCGACGAACACCTTCAGTCTGGACCCGACTGACGACACGCTGGATGAGGACACCGAGACGCTGAGCATCCAAGCGGCTTCGGGAGATCTGAAGATTGCGCCGCTTGCGATTGACATTACCGATAACGATGCGACGCCGACGGTGACGCTGCGGCTGTCAGCTGCGAGCATCAACGAGAGCGGCGCGAGCAACTCGAGCACGGTGACTGCGCAGCTGTCGGCGGTGACTTATGAGGCGGTTGAGGTTGAGGTGTCGGTTCCGGGCGGTTCGCGGCTGACGCAGTCGGGCACGACGCTGACGATCGCTGCGGGCGCGACCGCGAGCACGGGCACGGTGACGCTGACGGCGGATGACAACAAGATCGATGCGGCGAATCAGGTCGTCACGGTTTCGGGTGCGGCATCGGGTTCCGGGGTGGCGAATCCAGCTGATGTGGAGCTGACGATTGTTGACGATGACACCCGCGGGGTGACGGTGACGGGTTCTCCGATTGAGATCGACGAGGCCGATGATGACAATGAAGATAACGGCCGCCAGGATCAGGGAACCTACAGCGTGGTGCTGACCAGCGAGCCGACTGCAAGCGTGGTGATCAACATGACGCTTCCGAAGGATGCGGCGTTTGGGCTGGACAAGACATCGCTGACGTTTAGCACATCGGACTGGGAGACGGCGCAGGTCGTGACGGTGACGGCGAAGGATGATTCGATTGACAATGACGGTGATGCGCGCGAGGGGACGATCAAGCATGCGCTGGTCAGTTCATCAGACTACAGCGGCGAGGAAGTGGCTGATGTTGCGGTGAAGGTGGTCGACGATGATGCGGCGCCTGGCGGGATTGTGCTGAAAGCGGATGTTGATACGATTGCCGAGAATGCGGCGACAGCGACGGTGACGGTGACGGCGGAGGTTTCCGGTGATACGACGTATGCGGATGAGACCACAGTCAGCGTTGCGGTGGGCGATGCGAAAGACAGTGCGCTTGAGGGTACCGACTATGCGAATGTTGCGGACTTTGAGATCAAGATTGCAGCCGGGGCGTCGAGTGCGACGAACACCTTCAGTCTGGACCCGACTGACGACACGCTGGATGAGGACACCGAGACGCTGAGCATCCAAGCGGCTTCGGGAGATCTGAAGATTGCGCCGCTTGCGATTGACATTACCGATAACGATGCGACGCCGACGGTGACGCTGCGGCTGTCAGCTGCGAGCATCAACGAGAGCGGCGCGAGCAACTCGAGCACGGTGACTGCGCAGCTGTCGGCGGTGACTTATGAGGCGGTTGAGGTTGAGGTGTCGGTTCCGGGCGGTTCGCGGCTGACGCAGTCGGGCACGACGCTGACGATCGCTGCGGGCGCGACCGCGAGCACGGGCACGGTGACGCTGACGGCGGATGACAACAAGATCGATGCGGCGAATCAGGTCGTCACGGTTTCGGGTGCGGCATCGGGTTCCGGGGTGGCGAATCCAGCTGATGTGGAGCTGACGATTGTTGACGATGACACCCGCGGGGTGACGGTGACGGGTTCTCCGATTGAGATCGACGAGGCCGATGATGACAATGAAGATAACGGCCGCCAGGATCAGGGAACCTACAGCGTGGTGCTGACCAGCGAGCCGACTGCAAGCGTGGTGATCAACATGACGCTTCCGAAGGATGCGGCGTTTGGGCTGGACAAGACATCGCTGACGTTTAGCACATCGGACTGGGAGACGGCGCAGGTCGTGACGGTGACGGCGAAGGATGATTCGATTGACAATGACGGTGATGCGCGCGAGGGGACGATCAAGCATGCGCTGGTCAGTTCATCAGACTACAGCGGCGAGGAAGTGGCTGATGTTGCGGTGAAGGTGGTCGACGATGATGCGGCGCCTGGCGGGATTGTGCTGAAAGCGGATGTTGATACGATTGCCGAGAATGCGGCGACAGCGACGGTGACGGTGACGGCGGAGGTTTCCGGTGATACGACGTATGCGGATGAGACCACAGTCAGCGTTGCGGTGGGCGATGCGAAAGACAGTGCGCTTGAGGGTACCGACTATGCGAATGTTGCGGACTTTGAGATCAAGATTGCAGCCGGGGCGTCGAGTGCGACGAACACCTTCAGTCTGGACCCGACTGACGACACGCTGGATGAGGACACCGAGACGCTGAGCATCCAAGCGGCTTCGGGAGATCTGAAGATTGCGCCGCTTGCGATTGACATTACCGATAACGATGCGACGCCGACGGTTTCTGTGGCCGATGCGGCGGCTGTGACAGAGGGTGATGATCCGAATACCACTGTCGACATGAGTTTTAAGTTGACACTGTCGGCAGCAAGCGGCAGGCAGATCAGCGTACCGTATACCTTGAGCGGCACTGCGACAGCGGATGATGATTACATTAATCCGTCATCTAAGACGGTAACGATCGCGCCAGGTCAAGTGACAGGCACGATCATGATCAAGGTCCGAGGTGATGGACTTGACGAAGCCAATGAGACGATTGTGGTGACGCTTGGCACCCCCACCCATGCGAGTGTGTCTGCTGTACAGGGCGCAGGCACTGCGACAGGCACGATCACCGATAATGATGATGCCGCAGTCGTAACATTGGTTTTGGCAAATGCAAACATCAACGAAAGTGGAACAGGAAATTCAACGACAGTCAGTGCCAGTTTGTCATCTGCCATTCAGACGAACGTCACTGTTACTGTCGCCGTCGGCAATAGTGCATCGGTCACTCAACAGGGAACAACGCTGACCATTACAGCCGGGTCTACACAAAGCACGGGTACAGTTACACTGACGGCAGTGGATAACGATGTGGACACAGCGAATCAGACTGTGACAGTATCGGGCGCAGTATCGGGTGCGAATATTCCAAACCCCGCCAACCAGACACTAACCATCATTGACGATGACATTCGGGGAATCAGTGTGTCGCCAAAAACACTGCTGCTGCAGGAGGCGGACGATCCGTTGACAGGCAGCGTCGCCGAACATCAGGGCACTTACAGCGTAGTGCTTACAAGCGAGCCGACTGGCACTGTCACGATCAGCATAGCGAGCAGTGACTCGACAGTAGCGACGACTGACCGAAGCAGTCTTGAGTTCACCAGCTCCACTTGGAACATAGAACAAACTGTCACCGTGACTGCGGCTAGCGACAATATTGATAACGCGAACAACCAACGTTCATCAATCGTTGCCCACACTGTGAGTGCGTCAGACACAGATTACGCAAACGAAGCCGCTACCAATGTCGAAGTGACAGTAACCGACGATGACGGGGAGCCAACGTTGTCGATCGGTTCGTCGAGTGTCACTGAAGGAGACAGCGGCACGAAGACTCTTGCATTTACCGTTACCCTTGCCCCTGCAAGCGGTAAATCAGTAACGGTTCAATATAGCGATGCAGGCACCGGGTCAGCGACATCGGGCAGCGACTATGTAGCCGTTGCTTCTGGCACGCTCAATTTTGTTGCCGGCGATACGAAAAAGACCGTGGCAGTGACAGTCAATGGAGACACGATCAACGAACCTGATGAAACAGTAATTCTGCGTTTTTCCTCTTTGACTAATGCCAGGCTGCCAGGAGGCGGCACGTCATTCGAAAGCACTGGCACTATTAACGACGATGACAGTCCATCGACAGTCTCCCTGGTTCTTTCGCCGACATCAATTAGCGAAAACGGCGGTCAGAGTACAGTAACAGCCAAACTGAACAGGGCTGCAGGCGAAGATATCACGTTAACAGTATCAGCACGTCCTGACTCCCCTGCGACGGCCAGTGATATCACACTGAGCAACAATACTACTTTGACAATTACTGCAGGTTCTTTGGCAAGCAGCGGTACAGTTACGATCACGGCAAATGACAACGACGTATATGCGTTGAACAAAACAGTCACAGTTGCAGGGACGGTCACAGGTGGTGGTGTGCAGAATCCGGGAAATCAGCTTCTTTCCATTGAAGATGACGAAACAGCACCAGCCGGAGCTATATTGAGTGTATCGCCGAGTGAGGTAAATGAAGGGGATGGGTCTGTAGAGATTTCGGTTTTGGCAACAGTCGATGGTTCGCCAAGGGCAGATTCCACGGTGATTCAGATTTCTGTAGCCCCGGGCACAGCACAGGAATCGGACTTCGAAACGGTGGAAGATTTCAGCCTGACAATACCCGCTGGAGCAGGTAGTGGGACTGAAAGCTTTACCTTCACGCCGATAGATGATCTCGCCAACGAGGACCGAGAGACGGTTATCGTATCAGGGATAACAACCACTGCCAATTACAGCGTGACGCCTGCGACCATCGAACTTAAAAATACGGACCCTGAATTGGATGTGGAGATCGTTGTGGAACCCGGTTCGGTTGCAGAAGATGGCGGCAAAAGGCGAATTAAAGTAACAGCGAATACAAAACCACCAACCGCAGGAGCAGATATTGAACTGACTGTTTCTGTAACCGGCAAAACCGCAAAAGTGGGAGAAGATTTTGACCCTGTGGACGACTTCGTTATTACTGTCCGGGCTGGCGAGATGAGAGCTCAAACAGAGATTGATTTCACACCGAAAAAGGACACGGCGACAGAAGGTGCTGAAGAGGTCGTGTTCACTGCAACGGCCGCAACCTTTAGAGAATCCACCTCGCCGGATTTTGATAGGAATCTTGTGAACGAAATTATCAGATTTCGAGATAACAGCCCAGGCACTCTTTTGATCACCGACAGCAGTGAGTTGATCAATCCAGGACCGTGGCTCGCCCGTTTCGCACGTACGGTTGCCGAGCAGTCGATTGAAGTTGTTTCCGAACGCTTTGCGACGGACCGCTCACCAGGGCTGGAAGTAAGCATTGCAGGGGCATCGATTGGAGGAAAGTCCAGTGAATTCTCCGTGGAGGAAGATTCTGACGGCTATGCTGGTCCGTATTACAGATCAGGAGAATCAGATAGGTCAGTGCATCCATATAGTGGTAGCCTGGGTGAAAAGAGCCGGTCAACAATGGAAGTTCGCAGTCTGACATTGCGGGAATTGTTGATGCAGAGCGACTTTACATGGAATGAGCGAACGTATATCCAGGACGGTTCTTATTCGATGTGGGGCAGGTTCTCAAAATCAAGTTTCGACGGAGCCCAGTCTGGACTCACAATTGATGGTGAAGTCAGCACTGGATTCTTCGGATTTGATTTTGCGCAAGACGATTGGCTTGCAGGACTCGCAGTGACCCTGAGTGAAGGAGAAGGCGGCTTTGCCAATACGGGTGAATCATACGTAGCAATTGAATCATCATTAACTTCAGTGATTCCGTTCGGTTATTTGCGTCTTGATGAAACCCGCACAGTTTGGGGGATGCTGGGAATCGGCAGCGGTGACCTTGAGGTAACGCCGTCTGATAACCAAACGCTCAAGACCGAACTCGATTGGCAGATGGTGGCAGCCGGGATGGATGATGAGTTGATAGCGGCAGCCGGTGATAATGGATTCAGCCTTTCGATGAAGTCTGACATGCTTTGGACAAAGGCGACTTCGGAAGAAGCTTCAGGCTTGGCAGACGCAGAAGGCGCCGTCACCCGCCTGCGAGCAGGTTTGGTTGGCTCGAGCACGATTCAACTAGGAGATTCTTCCACGTTGACGCCGCAGTTTGACATCGCAGCGCGCTACGATAGCGGTGATGCCGAAAAAGGATGGGGTATTGAAGCTGGATTTGGAATTGCATGGCAGCATCAAAAGTATGGTCTTCATGCTTCGCTCGCAGGTCGAGGGGTCGCTGACCACGAAGACAGGTCTTTCAAAAATCGAGGGTATTCCGCTGCTATTCAGTATGATCAGGCGCCAAATACGGAACGCGGGTTATCAATCGGACTTTATCAGGAGTTTGGTGCACCTGATTCCGGTGGAATGGCGGCGCTTTTCAGTCGCAGCGCAATTCCTGAAACTGCTGGTAGCGGCATAACGACGCCACCCGCTCGTTTGTGGAGAATAGAGGCGGCCTACGGTGGGTTGGCATTCAATGAGAGTATTGATGTCGTTACAGAATTGGGATACGGTTGGTCCGAGAATTCCAGTGAATTAAGCTTGGGATGGCGTTTTTCTCCCGGGACTGAAGTCAGTGTTTCCAACACGAATATTGAATTGACCATGAACCGGTCACAGAGTGAAAATTCTTCACCGCATCATAGCATTAGATTGAGTGTTGGATTCAATTGGTAGCGTTGCAGCAGCCAGGACTGGCATTGTGCGGATATTGAATCAGGCTTAACAACTTGAGGCTTTTGAGTCTATGCCGATGCCCTCTTCGGCCGAAGCCTGATCTTGTGTCAGATAATCAGGCGCGAATTTCTGGCTCAATCAACTGAATGACTGTCGGAATCACATTCTCTGTTTCTCACGACGCGTCTTGAGCGCACTTTCACAGATGATGGGCTTGAGATCAGGAGTTACGTCAATGAAGCATCAGGAAGAAATTGCATGACAATTGGATACAATGTGGTTTGCAAAGATATACAAGGCGTCTGCAATAACATTTTCTACATCAAAGAAGGCTATGTTGTCGAGTACAGACCAACCGGCTCAGGTGGGGTTCGATGCGCCACTGGTGAGATTACAAGGCTGCAGTGATTCTGGAAGAAAAAACAAACGCGTATCAAGCTGAAAGTAAATATTGGTATATGCTGTATTGACAACAATAAGTATTACCTAAATCGATTCTGTTGGTAAAAATAATGGCGACGCTATCTGAAGAGATTGTTGCCTATGAATCCATTCAACGATCACTTGAAAATGATCGAAATGGCAAATGGGTAGTCATCCAAAATAAAAATCTATTTGATATTTATGATCCATTTGAAAATGCTGCCGAAGATGCGGTTGAACAGTTTGGTGCTGGACCATTCCTTATTCGGAAGGTAGGAGTCGCTCTAGTTACCCTTCCAGCGTCAGTACTTTATAAGCCGGTGTTTAACGACGCCGCATATTGATTGTGGCTTCGACAATATCGAACTGTTGGTACATATTGGCCCTTATTTAATGTGTGGCGGTAAGTACTTCCCCATCTCGGCCGAAAGGTTTGATTACCGTTCGAAGGCATGATTCGGTCGCTGATTAAATGAATGAGGATGTTGGTTTCCAAAGAAAATTTGTGGAAGCCGTCATTCAGTGCCCAAGGTGCGTAGAGACGAACGAACACAGCCAGACCGCCAAAGAATCGCAGAACGCCGTTTCGCCTTCATCCTTTGAATTTCAGCTGACATCAGACTGCGCCTTTCGGCCGTACCGGACAAATACGCCGGCAGCAGACGCGGCGGGACCAGTCGTTTCACACGCTTTTTACACACAACCTCACATACGGAAGATTCAATGCCAGAAAACAAACGCCAGCAGGACGGGACGGGCACAACCCGAGGCAATGCTCATGATCGCTTTTTTAACAGCCTGTTTCCGAGCCCGGACAAGGCCGGGTCGATATTCAGTCTGGCATTCAACGAACAGCAGCTGGCGCACTTTGATCTGGACACCATTGCGATTGAACCGGGCAACTGGGTGGATGTTGAAGAGCTGCGCGGGCAGCGGGCGGATCTGGTGGTGTCGGTGCGCCTGAAAAGCGGTGAGACCCTGTCGGTCTTCATACTGGTGGAACACAAGTCGCAACCGGACAGTGGGCTGATGGTGCAGATTTTGAAATATCAGAGCTCGCTTTATGTTCAGCGCGGGGCGAATGCGGTCCTGCCGGTGGTGGTTTATCATGGTGAGCGGCCGCACTGGCCGGTTGAGCGGACGTTTCTGGAATCGCGCCGTCTGCCGGCGGGGTTTGCCGAGGATTTCTCCGCGCTGCTGCTGTCCTTTGGCGTGAGCCTGGTGGATTTGAGGGACCCGTCGAACCGTGAACGGTTTGACGGGCTTGATCCTGAGGTGGGATTAGGATTCGAGTTCATGGCGCACATCTGGGAGGCGACGGCGCAGACCTTTGCGCGGCTGCTGGAAAAGTCGCTGGTGCTGCTGCCGGATCATGTGAGAGTGAGTTTTCTGAGGCGCGCGGCGCTGTATAGTGTTTTCCAATTGCAAAATGAGTCTGAAATTAACCACGGAGCGGAAATAAACCTGTTAAAAAATCCGTAAAAAAACAGTTGCGTAGCAACAAGGATATGCGCCTCCCAAAAGCGCGCAATTCCTGGTGTTTTTTATGGATTTATTCACAGGTTTATTCTGCGGTGATCGAATAAATCTTGCCAAAATTGAGTTTTTCTCTGCCATCCCATCTCAACCCTGCAGGCGTTGCTGCCGGGCAACCTCACTGAATAATTTCGTCCGCTCATCCTGCAGCCACTGTGCCGCTTCATTATCACTCATCCTCGCAGCCAGCGCATCAAGTTGTTCGAAACTCACCCCCGGTTTCAGATACTGCCATGCCTCCGGCAACGACTTGAGTTTCTCATACGGCGTCTGCACCCGTTCATACGGATAAAGTTTCTTCTGCCGGCCGCGTTCGTCAACCTCTCGTTTGGCAAACAGACACGGCCGATGATAGTTGACATAGACAAACAGACAGCTGCGATTGAATTCGTTCACCGCACCGGCACAATCCTGTGGGATATGCGCATGACCGAGCAGTTTTCGAATCACGTGCCCATTCTTGCACTCGACCAGCGCATTGTCATTGCTGTGCCGGGTGCGCGACTTGGTGAACTCAATGTGCAGTTTGTTCAAAAGCTCTGCCACTTTGTAGTTGATGTATTCACTGCCATTGTCGGTATGGAATCCAAGGATCTCAAACGGAAAGCCGTCAATCAGCATCTGCAGTGCCGGTATCAGATGCCGTTCAGTGATTTTCTCAACTGAAACAACACATTCGAACTGCGTGACCTGATCAACTGCGTTGATGTGATAAAGCCCCTTGCGACCATCCTGATCGCCCTGGTGGACCGTGTCAACGCGCAGATAGCCGGGCTTGCCATCCGGCTGCGGCCGTTTCCGGGTGCCAATGTCAATCTGCCGAGACTGCGTCTTCGCACGCCAGGTGCGCTGACGCTGGTAGCTGGCAGACTTTCTCAGATTGTAAATGTGCGACACCGAAATGGTGGCCAGGCGCCGAAAGCGCTCATCGCCGTACTCGACCCAGGCCCGTTCAAATATTTTCTTCACCGCCAGACCATTGGGCACATCATGCAGCCGGTCCGTTTCCACCAACAGCGCAATGTCCTGCTCCGTGTACCGGCGGGCAAATCGAACGCCGCCGACACGGCCACAACTGACCCGACCCTTGGTTCGATAGCACTTGACCAATCGGGCAACCTGCTGGCGCGAATAGCCGCTGACCTTCATCAGCAAACGAATCACCAGACCGCGCTGCTTCTTCGACAGCTTCGAATAATTGAAACGAATCAAAACACGCTCAATCCATCGATAGCGAGCCGCTTTGCTGTCGATCACCTCAAACACCACTGCCTGAGTACCTTCCAAAAACGCCTGCACGTCTTCCAGAGTCCTGATTTCTTCCAGTTTCATGATCGTCTTCATCCGCCTATGATGAACCCGATCACCTCGGTTTTTCAGACTCATTTCTCGTTGGAAACGGAATCCTGCTTCAGACTCATTTCTCGTTGGACAACACTTGTATTTGCAAATGGTGAAACCAACCATTACAATTGAGGATATGAACACAGAAGTACAGAAACGCATACCGGGAGACAAGGCGATGGAATCGATTGCGCAGGAGTGGAGCTGGCTGACCAGGGAACAGATCATGGACCTTTGCCGGCAGGAAGGCATGGAAAAAGGCCGGCAGAAGGAGCAACTGGAAATTGCTGAGCGATTGATAAATAGGGGCATGAGTGATGCAGACATCAGCGAAGTGACCAGCCTGACACTGAGCGAAATCAGCCGGTTGAAGAACGGATCGAGTTCGCAGCGGTAGCTTTTTTGGTTGGATAAGAATCCTTCCAATATGAAACCCTAATGGCTGACTGCTGGATGGTTGCTTAATCTGCCCGAGTCACGTGTGGCGTTAATCCAAAAGAAACGCTTGCCTATCATTCTGTTAGCGATTCTCGCCATCTTCGGTTTGGTGTCAAGTGGTCGGTTATTGTATCGGTTGGAGAATTTCATGACATTCCGATTAAGATACTTATGACTGATGACAGTTCCTGGCCATCATTGAAAGTCTCCCGAATGTGGTGAGCTAGGCGCCAGGCGTGTTTCTGCGTGATGTTCAGATCGCGAGGCAGTTTCATGCTTGATACGCCTTTGAGATTTGTAGACATCTGGTAGATCGCAACTGCTCGGGTCTGATAACCGAGACTGGAACTCTGCATGGTGGTGCAGGCCGTTGTCGAAAAGAATTTACGACACTTACGGCATCGAATCCGTATCTGTGGGTGAGTAGTTTTATCCTGAATATTGTCCGTTCAGCATTTTGGGCATTCAGCCTTGTTGCCTCAGCGAGCTTTGATGAACCATGTTTTCGTCGCTCAGGAACTTCTTGAACAGACCGACCAGTAACTTGCCTTTTCGGTATGATTTCACCGGAGCTTTCTGTGCCATCTTTCTTCTGCCAATTCGTTGACTTATTGGCATCAGTAAACATTAATGGATAGGAAAAGTCAAGATGGTTTTGAGATGGTTAGGACTGGATATGATTTCCGAAGTTAGGGTGCATCTACACAGAGTCGCCACGTCCGGAAAAAGACAATGAACTCAAATGCAGTCTCAGGTAGCCAATGATGGTTGTGCCATCTGTTGCCACAACCGCGTTTCCACTCATAGTAGATGAGCGTATAGCCTTGTAATCTTTACATGTGAGCCTTCAATTCCTGACGCCGATCAAATATGTAGTTTTTCATTGCCTGTTCTGCCCGTTCGCTGTCGCGTTCAGAAATTGCGTTGCAAACTGCCTCAGTCATTTCCATGTGCGGTTCTGCAATGACGTGCCAACTGTCGACAATCCTAAGAGAGATATAGAACCACAATCGCAGGTGGAGATTAAATATTCTGGGTACCGTTTCAGACAAAAAAGAATTATTTGATGCTTTTGCCAGTATGTCATGAAATTGGCGATCATGTTCGATATACAAATCGACATCGTCATCCTGGACTGCCTGAACCAAATTATTGTGATGCTGATAAAGTTCCTCAGTTTGCGTTTGATTGGCACGCATGGCGGCAAGATGACAGGCGTGCCCATCAATTAAACTTCGGAATTCGTAAATTTCCTTTACATTCGAGTAGGTGATCTCGGACACAAACATGCCGCGATGTGGCAGACGGGTAACCAGACCCTCAATTGATAACCTTTGTAATGCCTCTCGAAGCGGTGTTCGTCCTATGTTCAATTCATCCACCAGGTGTTGTTCTACAAGAACGAGGCCAGGACTGAAATACAACTTGGTGATACGTCTGACTAGTTCATCATATGCGCGCTCAGCCAGAGATTTAGGTTTGTGGATGTCATTATTAAATTTCATTTTGTACCCACTTTTGGTTTGTTAATCACGAAAAAGGCGATTCAAACACTTATCCTAGTGTTATGTCATGCATGAAACGTCATGTAAAATTATTAACCGGCCGTTTACGAGCGTTGGTGGTCGGATACATTGAAACGCCACTATCCAACACTTGATAAATGACACAGCACTAGTTCAAATGATGCGAATTACTTATACCCTGTTTTCATTGCCTGAGATATTGGTTTGCCAATTGTGATTGAAGAATTTTTGTGTGTATTCTCGAAATTATGTCCTTGATTTGCAAAACTGTTTCCATTAATTAGACGGCAGGTCATTCAAAGCTTGATTTATAAATCTCGCCTGCGACAGCATTGCAAGCATTCTAATGCATGCGTTGACACTGATGGGAATAACGGCTGCCGGTTTTGTTCACTAACAGCGTTGAGCATGACAGAAAACGGACTTGGTATGGCACGAAGTCGCCCGGCAAAGCATAATTTCGCTGTCTAAGAGGTTAATTTTGTTCACGGTAAACATGTCTAATGTCTGCTGAGAATATTGATTTCTAACTTTGAGTATAGCACCAAGATTGCTGAATTCCAAAAATTGAAGAATGGAAGAATTTTGAAATATACGTGACTAACCCGTGATATTTTGTTCGAGTTGCGCCAAGGAAGCGAAAATTATTTCTCCCCATCAAGGCCGATTTTTTTGTACTCAAGACAACCCGACTGGGCCTGAGAACCGCTGATTCATCGGCAAAAAGCACACCTGAACGTATTCTGCGCCGTTCAGAGGCGATTTGTGCCAATTGCGTGCGGACCCCACACCCTCGGCCTGATGGTGCCGGTCCGCTCGCTGATGTTTCACACCCGTCACCCAAGCGGCCGCACCGCCAGCATTGACAGGTTCCGTGCCGCAACGTCAAACGTGCGCTGGCGCAGCAGCTGTTCGGCCGGGTGTTCGACTTTCTTTGGATTGCGGTAATCGGTGAAGCACTGCGCGAGCCTTGGAAATAAATTGATTTTCTTCTCAAGGTCTCGAAGCAGCACAGCGCCGGCGTCTGAAGTCAGCTGGCCGCCGTCGAAACGGGCGCTGACATTTCGGCCGAAAAAAGAGGAAAAATCGATGGTTGGTGTGGTACACTGTGTAGTCATGGGTTTTGACTCTTGTGAATGGTTATATCTTTGATAATGTTGCCATTTTATCACAAATCAAAACCCATCCCCTCTCTTTTGTGAATTATCCGGGTTAATGATTTCGTTGCGTTAGCCTACCAAAATAAGTGTGTTTTGTCTCTGGAACCGCTGTTATGATTTGCTTCAGTTTGAAATTAATCCGCAAAATCGATAATCAGATGTATAACTTCTAAACTCAAAATTCGACCAGACAATTTCAACCAACTCATAAAATTCGTTTATGGATTACGTGATTGATGAATTTCCAAGGCCTTCCGTTGCGGTGCGAGGCAAAACAGCTAGATTTCCGGTGCGCAGAATTTACCTCGTTGGCAGAAATTATGCAGAACACGCTCGTGAGATGGGACATGACCCGAATCGGGAAGAACCGTTCTTTTTTCAAAAACCTTCCGACGCCATCTTACCGACAGGCAGTGAATTCCCCTATCCACCGCTTTCAAGCAATGTCCATCATGAAATTGAGCAAGTAGTCGCGCTTCGCTCTGGTGGCAAAAACATTCGTGTCAACGACGCGCTAGATCATGTTTATGGATACGCGGTCGGCATCGATATAACCCGACGCGATCTTCAGCAGCAGATGAAACAGCAAGGCCGACCCTGGGAAGTTGGCAAGGCCTTTGACTCGTCAGCCCCTGTCAGTGCTATCGTTCCGGCATCGGCAATCGGGCATCCGCAGCAGGGTCGAGTTTGGCTTGAAGTCAACGGCGAATTGCGTCAGGAAGGAGATCTGAATCAACTGATCTGGACGGTACCTGAAATTATCGCAACCCTTTCAACCCAATTTGAACTGACCGGTGGTGATTTGATTTTTACGGGCACTCCTGCCGGGGTGGGTCCCATTAAGCCAGGTGATCGCTTGACGGGTGGTGTTGAGGGGATTGCGGATGTTGAGATTCAGGTGCAATAATCGGTGTATTTTAGGTTTTGGCCATTCGTATATTGCTGACCATTCGCATCCGGATCAGTGTGAAATTGAAATTTAGAAGCGATTTGATTGTCAAGTCCTGAATTCAGTTGATATGATATAAAACTAGTTTACTAATTTTTCTAAAACTCAGAAATATTTACATTTGAAACCCTAACATCGTGCAAACTCACATTGTGACTGAATTTCATGATGTGAGTCTGAAGTAAGATGCACTGGAGGAACAAAATATGAACCCAAAATATCATCTTGAACAAGCCTATAAAGAAGGCACAATTTCTCGCCGCGAATTCCTGCAAAGGTCTGCACTGATTGGTGCAACGGTTGCAGTGCCCGGGGCCATGATGGCAGGTGCTGCCAAGGCAGAAATGAAACGTGGCGGTGTACTCAGACTGGGGATGGGGGGTGGTTCAACCACCGATACGATTGATCCCGGGACCCATACGGACTCTGTCGGCATTACCATTGAACGCAGCATGCGCAGTTATCTGACGGAAGTCAGTCCTTCCGGCGAGTTGATTGGTGAAGTTGCAGCTTCCTGGGAGTCCAAACCGGGCGCAACAGATTGGACTTTCGAACTTCGTAATGATATCGAGTTTCATGATGGTCAAAAGCTGACTGCGAACGATGTCATCTATTCAATCAATCATCACATCCGTGAAGGCTCGACTTCAGCGGTAGCCGGTCAAATGGGCAAAATTTCTGAAATGAAAGCCGATGGCGACCATGTGCTTCACATTACGTTATCTGAAGGCAACGCAGACTTTCCGTGGTTGATCAGTGACTACCACGTATCCATCTTCCCGGAAAATGGCGGTTGGGAAACCGGCGTGGGTTCAGGACCATTCTCGTTAGTCAATTACGAGCCTGGCGTGAGGGCTGAACTCAAGCGGAACGACAACTATTTCAAGGAGGGTCGGCCCTACTTTGATGGTCTTGAGGTGACAGTGATTGCGGATGCAGCTGCCCGCGACAACGCCCTGAAAACGGGACAGGTCGATGCAACAAACCGTGTCAGCCAGCGAACAGCCCTGCTGCTGGACAAAGCACCAGGCGTGTCAGTTCATAAAGTTGTTGGTACCAAGCACTACACGGTGCCGATGTTGACCAATATTCCACCGTTCGATAATGTGAAAGTGCGTCAGGCACTGCGACTGGCTGTTGATCGGGAAGCATTGTTAAAAACTGTTCTTGGCGGACACGGTGAAATCGGCAACGATTTGCCAATCGGTCGCCGGCAGGAGTTTTATAACACTGAACTACCTCAGCGGGAATACGATCCAGATCAGGCAGCTTTTCTGTTGAAAGAAGCTGGCATGTCAGGTCTCTCGGTTGAACTTTCAGCGGCAGATACTGCTTTTGACGGCGCTATTGATGCAGCAGTTCTATATGCAGAACACGCGAAAGCAGCCGGCATTAACGTTAACGTGATTCGTGAATCCAACGATGGTTACTGGTCAAATGTCTGGCAGCAGAAGCCTTGGGTCATGTGCTACTGGTCGGGACGACCCACACAGGATTGGATGTGGACGATCGCCTATGAGGTTGGCGGTGCCTGGAACGACAACAACTGGAACAACGAATCTTTCCAAAGCCTGCTCAAACAGGCTCGAGTAGAGGTCGATCCAGCCAAGCGAAAAGACATGTATTGGGAAATGCAGCGTCTGCATTGGGAAGAAGGTGGAACAGTGGTTCCACTGTTCGCTGCTGATTTGATGGGAGTATCAAACAAAATTCAACTGCCCGAAGTCATCGGTTCGGATTGGGAGTTGGATGGTCAGCGATGTTCTGAGCGCTGGAGTTTTGCATAAGGATATCGCGTTCTAGAAAAATACGTAAGGTTAGTGAGATCAGACGGCATTGACCAATGGGTCTTACCCGACTGATTGTCAATCGCTTTTTGTTTGGGCTGATTACTCTCCTTGCGATCACCTTACTTATCTCTCTTGCTCTCGAGGCGCTGCCCGGTGATTTTGCCGAGCAGCGCCTTGGTCAATCTGCAACACCCGAAACAATAGCCGCCATTCGCGAGCAGCTCGGTTTGAACAAACCGGTGCTTGTGCGTTACGCAGAATGGCTCGGAAACTTTCTGCAGGGCGATATGGGCATCTCGCTCTCCAACTCTCGCCCGGTTGCAGAATTGCTGGCGACACGGCTTGGAAATACTCTGTTCCTGGCTGTAGCCTCTGCAATTGTCGCAGTACCGCTTGCTCTGTTTTTGGGGATTGTCGCGGCCCTATATCGCGAGTCCCTGTTAGACAAGATGATTTCTACAATTACTCTGGGAGCAATTTCATTACCAGAGTTTTTTATCGGCTACATGCTGGTCGCACTCTTTGCAGTGAACTGGCAATTATTCCCAGCAATTTCAAGTATTTCTGATTCAATGAGCTTGGGTGAGAAGATCTACGCATCACTCCTGCCCATTGCTACACTGACATTCGTGATTGTGGCCCATATGATGCGCATGACGAGAGCAGCAATCATTAACTTACTGCAAAGTCCATTCATTGAAATGGCTACTTTGAAAGGATTGAAGCGGTCGCGCATTATCGTTCGCCACGCTTTACCGAACGCGCTCTCACCCATTATCAACGTCATCGTACTTAATTTGGCCTACCTGGTCGTCGGTGTCGTGGTGGTTGAGGTGGTTTTTATCTATCCCGGCCTGGGCCTGTTGATGATTGATTCAGTCACATCCCGCGACCTGCCTATCGTTCAGGCCTGTATCCTGATTTTTGGTGCAACATATATCACGCTGAATATGTTGGCTGATATTCTCGCCATCATTTGCAATCCCAGAATGCGTCATCCTCGGTAGACTTCGATGAGACGATTCTGGAACTCATTCAAACGTGCCGGACTCCCAGCACATATTGGAATCGTCATCATACTGATATACTTTTTTGCTGCTGTTTTTGCACCGTGGCTGGCACCTTATGGCGAGAGCGAGGTCGTCGATCCTGTTCCTTGGGCCTCACCTTCAGAGAGTGGAACTTTGCTCGGTTTGGATCAGCTTGGTCGTGACCTCTACACGCGGGTTCTCTACGGGGCGAGAAATACCATTGCACTCGCTTTGGGCATTACCTGCCTGGCATTTTTCATGGGAATGGTTGCTGGATTTTTTGCAGCAGTCGTTGGCCGATGGGTTGATCATTTGCTTAGTCGATGCGTTGACATCATCATGGCTTTTCCAACCTTATTTTTCGCTTTGATTGCACTGTCAATTTTTGGCACATCAATTCCTGTGATGGTTTTTGTGATTGCCACGCTTGATGCAACCCGTGTTTACAGGATTTCACGCGCCTTGGCGATGGATATCAACGTGATGGAGTATGTCGAGGTAGCGCGCCTGCGCGGCGAAGGATTGTGGTGGATTATGCGCCGCGAAATTCTCCCCAACACCTTGACGCCATTACTCGCGGAATTTGGTCTGCGGTTCTGCTTTGTTTTTCTGTTCATCAGTTCCCTGAGTTTTCTTGGAATCGGAATTCAACCACCAGCTGCAGACTGGGGTGCCATGGTACGCGAAAATGGGGTGGCAATTACGTACGGAATATTTACACCGCTGGTTCCCGCAGCGGCAATCGCAGTATTGACAATCGCTGTCAATTTGGTTGTGGACTGGTTCCTGCGCAAAACTGCCGGACTTCGCGAAGAGTATTGAGTTGACTGGACTTCTGAATAAAGAAATCCGACTGTATGATTGAACATTAGGTTTATCGATGAGTGAACGACTGCTAACAGTGAAAAACCTGCAAATTGAGGGTTTTGCAGATGATGCCTGGAAGCCTATTGTGAATGGTATTGACCTACACCTCGATCGCGGTGAGGTTTTGGGTCTGATTGGCGAGTCTGGTGCGGGAAAATCAACCATTGGTATTGCGACAATGGGTTACACAAGACCGGGTTGCCGAATCGTTGGTGGATCGATTGACTTTGATGGTGTCCCCATCCTCACCCAGACCGCCGAGCAGATCAGAGAAGTTCGCGGCGTGAAAATTTCTTATGTTGCACAAAGCGCAGCGGCGTCGTTTAACCCCGCACATAAGCTCATAGAGCAGTACACCGAAACCCCAGTTCAGCACGGAGTGCTCAAGTATCAACAGGCTGCTCAGAATGCGCGGATGATTTATGCGCGACTTGAGTTGCCCGATCCCGACAAGATCGGCAATCGTTATCCGCATCAAGTGTCTGGCGGTCAATTGCAGCGCGCGATGGTCGCGATGGCGATGTCATGTGAACCTGACATGATCATTTTCGATGAGCCGACAACTGCGCTGGATGTTACCACCCAAATTGAAGTGTTGGCGGCAATCAAGGATGTTGTGAAACAATTCAACACCGCAGCAATTTACATCACCCATGATTTGGCAGTAGTTGTGCAGCTTGCTGATCGAATCATGGTACTGCGTTATGGAGATTTGGTTGAAGAGTCGGATACTCGCTCAATGCTTGAAAGTCCAAAGGAGGAGTATACGCGCAAACTTCTGGCGGTCCGTACTTTTGCGAAAAATCCTGAGCCTGAAACTAAAGAAGAGCATTCACTTATCGAGGTGAGTGATTTGCACGCGGCCTATGGTGGCGGAATAAAAGTGCTGGATGACATTAATCTGTCGATTGAGCGCTGTCGAACTGTTGCAGTCGTAGGCGAATCCGGCAGTGGGAAAAGCACCTTGGCCCGTGCAATGACTGGATTGCTGCCGCCTATGCAAGGCTCCATCAAGTATCAGGGCGAGGAATTGCCTAGATCATTCAAGAACCGCACAAAAGATCAGTTGCGACAGATTCAGATGATTTATCAAATGCCCGATGTTGCATTGAATCCGAGACAAAAACTGCGAGAAACAATTGGGCGCCCACTTGGATTTTATTTTCAGATGGATGGTGCGGAACGCGAGCAGCGAGTAAAGGAGTTGCTTGAGATGATCGAATTACCGACAAACTATATTGATCGGTATACCCCTGAACTTTCCGGCGGACAGAAGCAGCGGGTTTGTATTGCGAGGGCACTCGCGGCCAAACCAGTGGTCATCATATGCGATGAAGTGACTTCTGCACTGGATCAATTGGTCGCAGAAGAAATTCTTAAGCTTCTGGATCGATTGCAGAAAGAACTGAATATGACATATCTTTTCATCACGCATGACCTGGCCACAGTAAAGGCGATCGCGGATGAAATCGTTGTGATGCTGAAAGGCCGCATTGTTGAACACGGCCCGAAAGAAGAGGTGTTGGTTCCACCTCATCACGAATACACTGAACTACTTTTAAGTTCGGTACCCGAAATGGACCCAGATTGGCTTGACGACTTGCTCATATCCCGATCTGCTGTAAGTGCATAGCAAGGCAAGAGAATATTCCCAATTAATCAATGTCTGTCAAGCCGGTGCATAAAAGAATGCGCTAATTTGAAAGCAGAGAAGTAATGGCGATTCTAATTGTCAAGCGCTTGTTGATGATGCTGCTTACGATGTTTGCAGTATCTCTGATTCTGTTTCTGCTTTTGGAAATTGATGTTGACACGATTGCTATCAAAGTACTAGGCCAATTCAGTACTGAGGAGCAGCGGCAGATCTGGCTGGAAAGAAACGGTTATTACGAGCCAGTCTATAAGCGCTATATCATTTGGTTGGGAAATTTCATCACCGGTGATTTTGGAACCTCAACGATCTACAAAATTCCGGTTTCTGAGGTTCTTTGGCCGAGGCTCTGGAATACGACAATTCTTGCCTTTTGGGTTTTTGTTTTCCTGGTTCCTGTCTCGCTGGTGCTTGGCATTCTTTCTGGTATGCGTGAAGGTTCCAAGCTTGATCGGACGATTTCCGTCGTCAGTATTCTGACTACATCGGTTCCCGAATTCGCAAGCACGGTGTTTTTCTCTGGCTTATTTGTTTTTTCCTTGCAGTGGCTGCCGGGTACCAGCAGTATGTTCGAGGGATTTGACTGGAAGCAACTGGTATTGCCTGTGCTGGTTCTTCTCGTCTATGACTTTGGCTACGTCACTCGAATGACTCGGGCATCCATGGCCGAAGTGATGACTACTCACTACGTACGAACAGCTGTACTTAAGGGACTCCCTTACAGACGGGTGATTCTCAAACATGCGCTCAGAAATGCACTCATTGCTCCGTTTACGGTATTAATGCTGCAAATCAATTGGTTGCTTTCCGGTGTCATCGTAGTGGAGTTTTTCTATGCTTACAAAGGATTTGGGGCACTGCTGCTGGAAGCCGCACTGCGACAGGATATTTACATGATTGAAGCGTGTACGATGGTCGCTGTTTTTGTGGTGGTGATGACGCAGGTATTTTCCGATATTGCATACACACTGCTGAATCCTAGAATTCGATTTAGTTGATCGAGCAGCACAAGATGTCTGAAGCCACAATTAACACAGCAACTGAAACAAAAAATCCGGTTAGTGGATTGCGCCGAATCTTCATGATGATTGGGCTGCTGCGCGAGAGCCCGGCCGGGATGGTTGGAGCGTTCTTGGTTTCATTCTGGGTACTTGTTGCGATATTCGCTCCGTTAATTTCGCCCTTTGAGCCAAATGCAACGCTGGTCCCCTTTATGAAACCAGGTGCTGTGAATCCGGATGGCGGTACATTCTGGCTGGGCACAGATCATATTGGGAGAGATATCCTGTCGAGAATTATCTGGGGGTCTCGAACAGTTCTGTTCTATGCGCCTCTTGCAACGTTTTGTGCTTATGTGCTTGGAATATTGATGGGGCTGGTTGCCGGGTACTACCGTGGCTGGATTGATGATGTTTTGTCTCGTATCGGAGACATGATTCTTTCGTTTCCCGTACTTGTGCTATACATCATCATCATTTCGACGGTTGGTGCTTCTGGCTTGAACATCGTCATTGCAATCGTTTTCGCTAGTGGACCCGGGATTATGCGTATTGTGCGTGGTTTGGTTCTTGATCTTCGAAATAGAGACTATGTTGCGGCAGCGCAGACTCGCGGCGAATCAGCCTGGCGTATCATGATAGTCGAGATTCTACCCAACGCACGTGGTCCCTTAATTGTTGATGCCTGTCTCCGTATGGGATATGTCATCATTAATATCGGTGTGTTGGGCTTCTTGGGACTCGGGCTACCGCCACCCGACCCGGATTGGGGTGGCATGATAAACGAAACCCGACAAATGGCGTTGATCTTCCCGCATATGACAGTCATTCCCTGCATTGCCATTTCAACATTGATTTTGGGATTCAATCTCCTGGCTGACGGTATGCGAGATATTTCACTGCGAGACTGACGATGGCTGAGCAATCGAACGAAGTCGTATTGAATATCCAAAACCTGGATATTTCATATTACACACGCGCTGGAGAGATTCCGGCTGTTGTTGATTTTTCACTAGAAGTGAAACGTGGCGAAACGATTGGGTTGGTTGGAGAATCAGGCTGTGGTAAGTCAACCGTTGCGATGGCGATTATGCAATACATGGGCCATAACGGTGCAGTCAAGAGCGGAACGATTGAGTTCAAGGGTCGCGATCTGACAAAACTGAGTGAGGAAGAATTGAGGCAGATTCGCGGCAAAGAGATCTCCATGATCTACCAGGAACCGTTTTCTGCGCTGAATCCAAGCATGCGCATCGATCAGCAGTTGATGGAAGTTCCGCTGGCGCATGAACAAATAGATGATAAGGAGGCGCATGAAAGAGCTCGACAAATTCTGACTGATGTTAATATTCCAGACCCTGACCGAGTATTAGCCTCATATCCGCATCAGCTTTCTGGTGGCCAACAGCAGCGGGTTGTGATTGCAATGGGGTTGTTGTCGAATCCGGACCTGCTGTTGCTTGATGAACCCACGACTGCGCTGGACGTAACAGTTGAGGCCGGAATCGTTAAGTTAATTGCTAATATCAGTGAGAAATTTGGTACCTCACAAATTTACATCTCCCACAATCTGGGTTTAATTCTTGAAACTTGCGATCGGGTCTTTGTCATGTACTCTGGCGAGGTTGTCGAAGAAGGACGCATTAAGCCACTATTTAAGTCGCCTCGACATCCATACACCCATGGACTATTCGGCTGTATTGCATTGCCGACAGCGGATAAGACTGCGGCACCACTGACGCCGATACGCGGACAACTGCCGTTACCTCATGAGCGACCAAAGGGCTGCAATTTTGCTCCACGATGTGATCATTTTGCTACTGGCGTTTGTGATCAGGACAATATTCAGATGGAAGATGTTGGCGACGACGTCGATGGGAAACATCGCGTGCGCTGCCTGCGTTGGACTGAAATTGAGCAAATCCGAGCCGATGGTGATCAGTCCAAAGAAGCGGCTGGAATTGGTCACGAGGTGCTCAAGGTAATCGACATGCAAAAATATTACTCCATGCATGATCGATCACTCAAGGCGGTGATGAGCGGGACCAGCGTCAAACTAGTCAAGGCAAATGAAAAAATTGATTTTGAGGCACATGAATCTGAGACACTGGCAATTGTCGGGGAGTCGGGTTGTGGTAAATCGACTTTGGCGAAAGTGCTGCTGGGTCTTGAAACCGCGACTGGCGGTGAAATTTTTCTGAATGGTGAACCGATTCATGATGTTTCCGTACACTCGCGCTCAAATTCCCAGCTGGCTTCAATGCAGATGGTTTTCCAAAATCCTAGCGATACGCTGAATCCAAGCCATACAGTTGGGCAACAGATCGGTCGCGCCATTACGAAGTTTGGTGTTGAGAGTAATCGGCAGAAGGTTCGAGATATGGTGATGTCGCTACTCGACATTGTTAAACTGCCACGGGATTTCTACTACCGTCGTCCGCGCCAGTTGTCGGGCGGACAGAAACAGAGAATTGGTATTGCGCGTGCCTTTGCCGGCCGGCCGTCAATGATCATTGCGGATGAGCCGGTTTCCGCGTTGGATGTTTCGGTTGCTGCGGCGATTACTGAACTGCTGATGGATTTGCAGCGTGAACGGAAGATGACCCTTCTGTTTATCAGTCATGATTTAAGCATTGTTCGCTATTTATCCGATCGCATTTTGGTGATGTATCTTGGACAGGTCATGGAGCAGGGATTAACCAGAGAAGTATTTCAACCACCATACCATCCCTACACTGAAGCTCTATTGTCCGCTGTACCCATTGCAGACCCGGAAGTTTCTAAGCGGGAAATTGTGCTGGAAGGCAATTTGCCCAGTGTGCTCAATCCACCGATAGGCTGTCCATTCGAGACTCGTTGTCCGCGAAAGATTGGAAAGATTTGTGAAGAGGAACGACCACCGGTTCAGTCAGATTCTGAGAATCATCATATTGCCTGCCACATACCGCTTGATGAATTGAGACAGGTTGAACCCGTGATTGAAGCGCCAGCCGCCGCTGTCGCATAACAGTCAGCTACATTTTCAAAAAAAGGCCTTCCATCTGGAAGGCCTTTTTTCAGGAATGGTTAGCTAAGCGTTGAGTCCCAGCGTGTTACCGAAAATGTAACTGGTTGGGTGATGCGCAAAATTGAGCACCTTATCACTCCATGCAGAGTAGACAGATCGCCACAGCGGTTGCGTGATGGGCCCATCCTCTTGCATGATGACTTCAAGTTGCCTGATCAGCTCTCTACGTGCCTCAAGATCCAGTGTTCCTTCAGCCTGTGTCAAGAGTGCGTCGAACTCTGGATTGGCGTAGCGAGACTCATTCCAAGGTACACCAGTTCGATAAGCCAAACCAAGAACCATGAAACCAAGCGGACGATGGGTCCATGAAGTAAAGCCAAATGGTACCTTGTCCCAAACATCCCAGAAGTCAGCTGATGGAAGCAGATTGATATTAACTCGGATATCTGCTTCTTTCCACTGCTCAACCATGGTTTGCACGGCTGCAAGTTCCCAAGGCGGGTCGCCTTTACATGCGATTTCAACGTCGATTCCATCCGCATGGCCAGCTTCAGCAAGCAAAGCCTTTGCAGCTTCAGGATCCCTTTGAATCGCAGGTAGGACAGCATAATCAGGATGGACCGGGCAAACGTGATGATGTTCGCCTGGTGCGCCTGAATTTGCATGGGCCAACTCGAGGCAGCGAGGTGGATCAATAGCCACTCGCATCGCACGACGTACTCTTGGATCATCAAAAGGAGCCTGATCAACCTGTCCACGTGCAACACCCGTTTTTGCCGTTGTTGCTTCGTGTACGCTCACGCCGGGCATACCGCGGTAGATGTCAATCTGTGCAATGGTACCTTCATAGGATCCGTGAACCTGACCCGAAGACAGAGCTGAAAGTGTTGCGGAAGGATCGTCTCCCAAATCAACAAATTCAATTCGATCCAGGTAGGGGCCATCGCCGTAATAGTCATCACGTGCGGTAAGTACTGCCTTTCCATTCTGAACATATTCAACCAGTTCAAACGCACCATTTCCGTTGGAACCCACGCCAAATACACCGTTTTCTTCCGGATCGATCATTGGCAGTGGATAGTGGAACAGATGTTCAGGTACAGCAATTTGTGGAACCTTGATGTTCAGTTGAACTGTCTTTCCGTCGACGACTTCAATGGCGTTTGCGTCCCAAAGTCCATCGCCAGCATCATTCATCATGTAGCCCTTCATAAGACCCAGTACAGATGAACCGGTATTCGGGTCAAGAACTCGGTTCAGGTTCCAGGCAACATCTTCGGCAACAAAGTCTCGACCATTGTGCCATTTCAACTCTGGACGAATTCTGAGAGTCCAAGTCATCAAATCATCACTGGCTTCCCAACCTTCCAACAGTCCAGGACGAGTCACATTGTCGTGTCCGGTAAGAGTCAGATATTCAACCACCTGGCGAGTGATGTTTGAATCGTACACCCATTGAAAAATGTGGGGGTCAGCAATAGTTGGACACCGCATGGAAACTCGAAGGGTACCGCCTTTCGGCATATCCGCCCGCGCGGTGGGAATAAATTTAACGCCTGTGATGTCGCCAGCAAACTTGTATGCAGCAGCTGCCGACAACCCAAGCAAGCTCGAATAGCGCAGAAAATCACGTCGGGTAATTTTTCCTTCCGCTAGTTCTCGCTTTAGAGTAGGTATGTGTCGATGTTCATCACGACTCATGTAGTACCTCCTAGAAGATTGTCGATTGAAATTCAGTATCTAACCCCGATGAATTCACATCAGGAATTCGTCAAATGATAATTGATTGTATGGGTAAATTCATTTCATAATGACCTTCCAATCCAACACTTTGACAGTGAGATCAATTCACGGTTCCGACGCAAGGTGGATCAGGATTCTATTGACAAGATTACTGATTCTGTAGGCGGTGCTGTAGGGTGTATTGCTTGCCTGAAGACAGGGTTATGGTCCGCTGTTGAGGGATTTGTTCTGGCTGCCACGAAACCAACCGATAAGTTCCAGCGGGAATATTGGTCCAGTGAATCAGATCAGGTTCCTGAAGAACCGCATATTGAGGCGCTGGCGGCACGAATATCCAGCTGTACATCCCCGGATGCAAGTCGCAGCGTACATTCAAGACGCCTGTTGAAGTGAGTGTCTTTCGAACAGTCACACTTTTGAGTGGTGTTGCAACGTTAAACACCGTATTTTTTCCGTCGTCGATGTGTGTATTGTGAAGGATTGAGTCTTCATTAATGATTTCAACGGTGCTGCCGGCTGTGACCAATTGAAAGCTGGGAACAAATTTACTATCTTGAATCACTATACGACTCACACTGTCATTTTCTGGAACAGGCGTCAAAGGTGGTGGCCATTGCTCCAGATAAATCACCAAAGGTGGTGTGTCGACTGAGTCAACGTTCAATTTCAATTGCGCAGTCTTGTGATCGACATACAGCCTTGCCAAATTGAAGTGTCTGTGTAAGGAGAATGCAATAGCAGTTCCACAGATAATGCAAAATACACCGACAAACACCCAGTATCTGCGATTAACGCCTGATTCGCGCGAGTGCCGCTTGATCTTTTGTCTTTTTATCGCGGTGCGTTTTGTCTTATATTCTTGGATTCTCTGAACAATAAGACGGTAAATTAATCGGAACATAATCTGTGAGTTGGCCCGGAGCAATCAAAAAAGGAGCATAGTTTGAAGTATACAGAATCGACTCTGGTTTCGGCCGCAGCGCTGAGTTGATGTCGTCTTTCATGAACGATAAGCATTTGCCCTTCTATCTCCCACAGAATGAGGAGACCGACATCTTCCGCTCTGCCTATCGGCGGCGTTTAGCGGTCTTGTTGAAAGGTCCCACAGGCTGCGGCAAGACGCGCTTCGTTAGACACATGGCTGCAAAGCTTGAACGTCCGCTATTTACAGTTGCATGTCACGATGAGTTGTCTGCAGCGGACCTTTTGGGTCGATATCTGATCAAAGATGACGAAACAATATGGCAGGATGGACCACTAACTAAAGCTGTACGTCAGGGGGGTATCTGCTACCTGGATGAAATTGTTGAAGCACGCAAGGATACAACCGTCGTCTTGCACCCGCTGTGCGATGACCGTCGTACGCTCTATCTCGACCGTACCGGAGAGGTAGTCGCCGCACCACCAGAATTCATGCTGGTTGTCTCGTTCAATCCGGGATATCAAAATATCTTCAAGAATTTAAAACAAAGTACTCGCCAGCGCTTTATTTCAATGACGTTCGATTTCCCAGACCCAAAAAAAGAAGTCGAAATCGTTGTAGCTGAAACCGATGTTGATACCAAAACAGCGAAAAGTCTTGTTGCGTTGGGTCAAAAACTTCGGGAGGTTGAAGGTCACGATATTGAAGAAACCGCTTCTACGCGGCTACTGGTTCACGCAGCGCATCTGATTCATGATGGCTTGCCTGCTCGCAGGGCTTGTGAGGTCGCACTCGTAGATTCTCTGACCGACGATTTGATCATTCGTGAGAGCTTGTTGGAAATCATTGATGCCTACTTCGTTGCGTGACATATATATTGTTGATGGCCTGACCGTCATTTGGTACACTCTGCTGTTCGGTTTAGCTGGTCGACTGCGTCATCCGCAGCACGCAGTGGTCAGTAAAAACCTTGCGACTGGACTGGGCTTGTATTTTCACGCCCTGGGCGGAGACCTGAAAAGTAAAGTCGCTGAATCACCACAAGAACAGAGTGCGACCACCATCTCTTCACATGGCGGAGTTGACCTGCAGGCATGGGTTGACGGAGGAACTCTTCACCTTCCCCGACGCATCAATCGATATTCATCCAGTAATCTGAATCGAGACCTTTACTACTGGCTGGCAGCAGTGCTCGCGGTCGATGAGCCTTATCCAAAGTCTTCAACACTGCCCCCCGGTATTCAGCACCTGCTGCGAGGCATTCGGACAACAAAACGACTGCTTGACGAGTTTCCCAATCTCAAGAATCGGCATCAACGCTTATGCACTGAAGAGTTGAAACAGCGCAGAATGGCCTACCCAGACCCCAAACCAGGGACTCGCAATCCTGCTCTTGTGCTAGAGTCTGCAATTCGCTATGAACTCGGCAGCGAGCACCCTTGTCAGGAAGAATCGCTAGTCCAGTTGGTTGAACGGGCCAGAGAAGGGGAGAGTAGCAATGACAAGACACCATGGCACGGACGAACTGTGCCATTCCTGCCCGTACCGCTCTGGTCATATCGTAGCAACAGAGCACCTAAATTCCGAATACGATGGCTCAAACGGCAACGGAATCCGCAACCCGAGCTGGGGGATTTGGAGTCGGTCCAAACAGGTCGATTTGATGCCGATCAAATTATCGAACAGATAGAGGGATTGGCGGCAATTCCGGATCACTTTGTCTATCCGGAGTGGAATTGTTTTGATCAGGTTTACCGGCGAAACTGGTGTCGACTGATGGAGCAGCCGCCAAAAGGAGGCTATAGTGCGGATTTGGATTATCGCTTTACCGCACTGGTTGAAAGAGTCCGAAAAAAGTACATGCTGGTCCAGCAGGAACTTGGTTGGAAACGATTTTTAGAATCGGGAGAAGAAATTGATATTGATGCGGTTGTCAGTTATGTTGGTGACAGAAAGGGCTGCGGTGTGCAGAATTCGAGATACTATCGCGAAAGAATTCGTCAGCAGCGCGATATTTCAGTAGCAGTACTCATGGACGCATCACGATCGACTCAGGCGAGAGTCGGAAATGTGCGAGTGATTGAAATCGCTAAGCAGTCATTGGCAGTGTTAGCCGAGGTGCTGCACTGTGTTGGTGATGAATTTGCGCTCTACAGTTTTTCGAGTGACAGTCGGCTGCGGGTGCGTTGCGACCGCATAAAGACTTTCGATCAGCCTTATGATGCATCTATTCAGAAAAACATTCTCGAAGTTAAACCTCAGTACTACACTCGAATCGGTGCGCCAATCCGTCATGTCGGTGCAAAGCTGGCGAAGAGAAAAACCCGACAAAAACTGCTGTTGATACTGACAGATGGAAAACCGCATGACCCGACTGATCGTTATGAAGGAAAATATGCGCTGGAAGACGCTCGCCGGGCACTGATGGAGCAACGTGCAAACGGTATCGTCTGTTTTGGAATGACGATTGACCAGGAAGGCCCACGCTACCTTAATCATCTTTTTGGAACAGGGAACTATACGATTTACTCACACTTGAACGCAATGCCGGAAGTACTCCCGCATTTATACGCCCAACTGACAAATTTGCGTGTGTAACAAATTGAAAATTTGACAAACAAAAAGATTTCCCACTACCTTCGGAGATTGATGAACTTCAAGATAAAAATGGTGCCTATTCTGGCACTCTTTGTTTGGCTTACTACACTGCCGCTGCCTTCAGTTGCAGCAGATGGTCTTATCATGATTGTCGGTGATGTACTGCCGCTAAAAAATCAGATTGTCTGGCGAAATCTGGTTCGCTTGTCCGAGCGTCGAGAGGGTGAGCATCTGGTCATTGCAGCCGCTCATGATCGACCTAAATTGTATGGAGGGTTTACCCTGCGTGCCTTTCAGCGATATGGAAAAGTTGCTGATCTGGTTCCGCTGGCAGAAGAGTTTCAAGAATTTTCAACCGACCAGCGTTATCTGAAAAAGGATGAGGCGACAGCCGAGCGGGTTCAAGGCGCAAGTTCGGTGTTTTTTGTCGGTGGAAAGCCTGAGCGATTGTCAAAAGTTTTATTTGACCGCAGAGGCAAGCCAACAGCACTGTCAAATTCAATTCAGGAAGCTTACGATGGTGGGTCTCTAATCGTTGGCGGCATTCCTGGACGAGTTGTGGTATCAACTCAAGCCGATCCTTTCCATGCGTTGGAAGAAGGGGAATTGGAAGATGAAGATTTTGCCAATGGTTTAGGGTTATTGGAGCATGAGTGGTTCATTGATCAGCATTATTTCGGTCGAGGCCGGTTTGCAACATCATTAGTTGCCATGCATCAATTCGGTATGCAGTATGGAATCGGTGTGGGTCTGGATACAGCTGCCGTGGTGCACGGAAATTCGGTTGAAGTTCTAGGCAATCGCGGTGTAGTCATCATTGATCTCAGTGAAGCTTCATTTGAGGACACAAGAAGGGGTCTTAAAATTGAGAATGTTCGTTTGAGCTATCTCGAAAGTGGTGATCGTACTGAGATCGGATCGCAAGAAGTTACACCTTATAGCAGCAAGAAAAATGGCTTTGAAATCACTCCGAATTGGGAGGCATCACCAGATGTCAAAGTTGTTTCTTCCAAGGAGGTGTTCCGTCCCGGCGAACTGGTTCGCTTGATGTACGAAGCGATTGATTCAAAAGATGGTCAGGCAATCGGTTATGCCTTGCACCACGATGACAATGATGAAGGTTTTGAATTTCGGTTCTTCACTCGGAAAGATAGTCGCGGATGGCTTTCGGTTGAAGATGATCAGGAACGGGTTACCTTAGAAAACGTTTATCTGGATGTCAATCCGATATAGCGAGGATTTTCGCAGTTACGGGCTTGGCAGTGGTGTGTGATTGAATTCTGAAATAGCAAGTATTCTTTCTCGCCCGCCCAATTGTTCGATTAAGGCCACTTGATCGCGAGTGTAGTCTTCCATAACCGCATTGGGATCAAGTAACGTATACAGTCGCTTTTGCAGCTGATTCAACTGTTGTGTATACGCTGGATTGTGGGCAAGATCACTAATCTCCCAGGGGTCTTCCCTGACATTGAATAGCTGCGGAGAATATCCACCGGCGTAGTGAACCAGTTTGAAGTCGTTTTCACGAAGCATGAAGTATCCGACAGGTGTGCCACCATCGTGATATTCGGAGAATGTGAAGCGTGGAACTTCAGGTGAAGATGCAACACTGTGCAGGGACTCGTCAAGACACGATGTGTCAGCGGTACACTCAATTCCGATTGCCTCTAGCACTGTATTTTTGATGTTGGTCAGTGAGACCGGTGCATCGCATCGTTGCCGCTTAAAACCACCGTCAGCCGCAATTAATGGAACGCCAACTGAATCCTCGTACATCACAGACTTCGCCCAAAAGCCCAAATGCCCCAGCATTTCACCATGATCAGAAGTGTAGAGAATGAGTGTGTCGCGTGAACTATTGTGGGCTTCAAGTGCATTGAGTACCTGCCTGATATTGTCATCAAGAAAACTGATCAGGCCAAAATAATTTTTTCTTGCTTCGATGCGTAGATCATCCGTAAAAAAGTCATCGTAGTTCCAAAAACTGCGAACTTCTTTCAACACTGGGTGCTGCGCATATCCGTCTGTCGGACAGTGCATTGGCCGGCCAAGCTGGTCTGAATGCTCATAAAGTTTGTAGAATGGTTCCGGTGCTGTCAGTGGGTAGTGTGGGCTTACAAATGAGACAAACAATACCCAGGGATTCTGTCGTGATTGGTTCGAATTTTTTCGAAGCCAATCACAGGCAGCCTCTGTAATTCTGCGATCGTATTCGGTATATTCGCTTTCTCCGCAACCGGTAAGTTCCGCTAACTCATGGACAGACTGGAAAACAGGCAAGGGATCACGAAGCAATCCAGTTGGCCACCCAACGCCATCAAATGCCAAGTGCATCGGCAAGATCTCTTCGCTAAAGCCATTATCATCGCGGCCGCTTCGAAAGTGAAGTTTGCCGAATGAAACTACCGTACATCCATGTTCACTTGCCCGATGCATCCAGCTTTCCATATGCCCGCAGTATGCTTGGGCCGACGACCAGCATCTGGTTTGATGAACTTGCAACCCGGTCGCCAGAGAAGCGCGTGCGGGTACGCAAATGGGTGATGGTGAGTAGGCATTATCAAATGTTGTACCGCGTTCCGATAATTTGTCTAACGTTGGTGAAACAACGGCCGGGTGCCCATAGCAGCCGGTGTAGCGGGGTGAGTGCTCATCAGAGCAAAGGATGAGAACGTTGGGGGAGGTCAATTCAGGTGAGCACTCAAAGATAAGAATCTACCGCTCAATAATTCATTCCTCTACGGTGGTCAAGCGGTTACTGCAATTAAGAAACTGAGCACTGCGATCCTTTCTGACCTTGTGTTCAGTTTCGCCGAAATGAGCCGTTGTGCCTCTAACAAGGACAATGTCGGAACTTCATAGCTAAATTGTTGATATTCCATTACCATCTTGTTTTCTCTAGTTGTGTATCGTGTAGACCAGCCAGCAAACGATTCGGTTGTAGCATGGATTGCGACCAATTCCCATCCAGTGATCGGAGAAACATCGGGCAAACCAATTTGGCCCGCTGCAACAGCCACTTTCCCCCATTTGACCTAAGGTATATACCTTCTGCTGGCTGATCCGTCAATACTGATTTTCCTAGAAGTTTCTCAATTTCCTCGAACACGAAACGTCTTTTGGCAATGACAGGTACCTGAGCAACACCTATCGTGCGGCAAAGGGCGTCACGATGGGGTACAGACAGAAAGCGACCCGACTGTCTGTCATAAATATCGAACCCAAGAAACCAATCCGGCAGTCGGCTGTAGTAAACAGAATGTTTGGCGTAACACCACTCGCCAAATAGAATGAACTGGTCGTTCAGTGTGTCAAATAACACATCCGTACGAACTCTAAGCCAGTCCTGGAGTGTCCTCCACTGACCGGAGCCAGGTAGTTCCAGATAACTACCCCTATTCTGGGCCAGAATGTTACCACTCGAATCAAATGATATTCCCAGATTCGCTCCGTCAACTTTTTCTTCTATGGTGAGCTCCTGAGTCAGGAACGCTCTGCGTTCTCGTACTGTCATCACCTTATCGTCCCGAATTTCGATTCCAGAGAAAGTTGCCAAGTGAGGGGTAGTGGGGAACTTAACAAAGTTTTTGTTCACGTGCCCTTCTTTACTATATGCTTGGCTTTGACATACTCGAGGCAAAGAAACTCAACCTTTATGCCACACTTTGCCAACGTGTCCTTCCACTCCAACCATTCACTATCGGTAGCCTGCAATATGGTTGGTTTTTCAGGGTGGGCATTCGATACCGCGATGAACTTGCGATCCGAGTTGTCGACCTTATCCAGTCCGCTGCAAGACGGGAATTGATCGTATGAATCACCATTTTTCGTGATAGACACTCTTTGCGACGAATCGAGAGTCCACCGGTAGTCGTGAACCCACTTCATGAAATGATCGCCGATTCCCGGTTGGCCTGAAAGTGAGAGATGTCTCATGTATTCGGAAAAGATTTCATCACCTGCGTCGAGAATTAACCCACGAGTTTCCACGACGTGCTCAACCGCACGCAAGCACGCTTCTACACACGATATCGGAAAGTCGGAATCTGAATCGGGTTGTGTTGCGAGGTTAGCTACTATGGGTACGTTAGTGTCTACCACACACCTGAGCGGCAAGTTCATCAGCTTGGCTCCGAAGAGAGGCAGCTCTCTTTACGCTTCTTGAGAGCAGCCTTGGCTTGTTCAGTAATGTCACCCATCTCGTCGCCAAAGAAATGTTTCGGCCAATTTAGGACATTACCGAACTTATCCAATTCAAGCGCTTCCAGTGTAGCAGGCGCTTTCGAAACATTCGCGAAATAGGCGGATACTCTCTCCTGAGATACATTCTCCTCGGCAATTCGACGCTGCAATCTCCGAAGAAAATGTTCCGAATGGGTTTCAATGATCAACTGAATGTTTCTGTCTGCCCCGTTTTCCCTGGAATTGATGACATCGATCATTACGTCAGCCAAGGCAGATTGTGCACTTGGATGAAGATGAATCTCCGGTTGTTCCATAATTACGGTTGACCCAGGAGGTGCATAAAAACACTGTACCAAAACAGGCAGCACCTGCGATATGCCGAATCCGACGTCAGGAAGATTGACCGAGTCGCGTGAACCCTTAGTACGGATTCCAACTTCATATTCATGCCGATTTTTGGAAATTGGTGTTACACTGAATTCATCGATTAGACCCATTTGCTTGAGTTTCAGTGCGATAATCTCCAGAAACGGTTTTCTCTTGAGCCTATATCCCAAGCTGATCATGCGACCTTCCGCAGCAAGTATCGCGGCGATCGTGTTCTCTCCTGCATAACCGACGCTCTCGGGTTCGATACCGCTCCATGAATACAACCGTTCTGCTCGTGTACGGAGCGGCCCAAGGTAAGACAGCAATCGGAACAGTTGCTCATGACGAAGGTTCAGAGACTGCACAAAATCTGCATTCTGGTAGTAAGCGACAACCTCATCTGGAAAACCGTAAAACCGAACTGAGGTTCCCAGAGCCCAAGGGCGTCCCTGATTTCGCGTCAGATTGTATCCGTCCGCATTCACCTCATACTGGATTTTCGTGTCTGGACCGCGTTTCATCCGAATCGTGAGTGCAGTTTCACCTCCGTCCATCACATCATATTTCAAGTAATCTAGAGAAAGCGAGCGCCACTCTCCCTCTCCTGTGCTGATCTCAGCGTCAAAGGAAAGAGTGTCCCCGGAAAATTTCTGTCCCGACAAAGGGTCCGAGAAGTTCAGCGGCTCCTGCAGTGACCACTTATATTCAAATCCAATTTTATTGTTTGGGTCGCGACCAAAGACTATATCGCGATAGGACCCAAGCTGCACTGTAGAGTCCTTACTCCCGAGATAGAATACCGCCTTTCTGTCAGCCGATTCGATTGTCTGCTTTAGCATCAAGAGAAACTGGCCGATACTCGACTTGCCTGAGCTGTTGGCACCAAAAAACAACGTAATAGGAGCCATGCGAATGGAACCAGTATCTTTCCATCCCTTGAAATTTTTAATTCGTAAATGTTTAAGCACGGCTGAAATTCTCCGACATGTATAACTGATTATCAGCGACTCAAAGGATTATATTGTGGTCTCCAAGGGTTCACTCCCGTGGGTTCTCACCCAATCCGACGGTTTATTTATCACCGTTACATCAACAATATTTGTAACGCCACCAGAATGCGTCCAATGTTGGAATAAGTGTGTAGTGTCGAAAAAATATAGTATGTTCTCGTTAATTTTTCTGTTCAACGAGACAATTCTGCAAGAATGCTCTGTTGACGAGGGGTTACAGATTTCATTACGCGGTAGTCAGGGGAAACGCCCCCATTACGATCGCAAGGTGTAAGACAAGTTAGAGGCACATTCAGTGGCCTTGAGTTGCAGGGAATCTCGCGGGGCTGTTCGCAATAAATATCAGGGAAGCATGTACCTATATCGAAGGGATGAGGAAACTATGGCAAATGTTGTACCGCGTTTCGATTATTTGGCCAACGTTGGTGAAACAACGGCCGGGTACCCATAGCATCCGGTGTAGCGGGGTGAGTGCTCATCAGAGCAAAGGATCAGGACGTTGGGGCAGGTCAATTCAGGTGAGCACTCAAAGACAAAATCCTACCGCTCAACAGTCCAATCCTGTCAAATGCCCAGACCACTCCAGCAATGGAAGTTAAACTTCCAATTCTCACTTACGATTCAGTCGACAGAAATCAGTGTGACAGAATCTGGCTCAAAAACAGTTTAGTGCGATCGTTTTGTGGGTTGTCGAAAAATTCAGATGGCTCATTCTGCTCAATGATTTCGCCTTCATCCATGAAAATGACCCGGTTTGCTACGGTTTTGGCAAAACCCATTTCGTGTGTGACAACAAGCATGGTCATACCGCTCTGTGCGAGCTGGATCATGACATCGAGCACTTCCTTGATCATTTCCGGGTCAAGTGCAGACGTCGGTTCATCGAACAGCATGATTTTCGGATTCATGCAAAGACTTCTTGCAATCGCAACGCGTTGTTGCTGTCCTCCAGACAACTGACCGGGGTATTTGAGCGCCTGTTCCGGAATGCGCACGCGTTCAAGGTATTTCATTGCAGTGGCTTCAGCTTCTTCTTTTGGCAGTTTTCGAACCCAAATCGGTGCCAGCGTACAGTTTTCAAGTACGGTCAAGTGAGGGAACAGGTTGAAGTGCTGAAATACCATGCCCACTTCACTGCGAATTTCTGAAATATTCTTCAGATTGTTTGTCAGGGTGATGCCATCGACTATGATGTCTCCACGTTGATGTTCTTCCAGTCGGTTGATGCAGCGAATCAGGGTAGATTTGCCGGATCCTGAAGGACCGCAAATCACGATCCGCTCACCTCGTTCAACCAAAAGGTTAATGTTCTTTAGAACGTGAAATTCACCAAACCACTTGTGCATTTCGGTGATTTCAATAGCAGTTTTTGGGCCGTCACCGTTAGTTGCTGGTTGTTCGTCAGTCATTGGTGTAGTGTTGTTATCCATTGAAGCTCTCCTTACTTGACGCGATGTCCAGTATCCAATTTTCGTTCAAGATACAGCGAATAGCGTGACATTGCGAAGCACGAAATAAAGAATCCAACTGCAATAAAAATATACAGTTCTGTCGACAGGCCTTGCCAGCTTGAATCGGCAAGTGTCGCCCGAGAAATACCCAGTGGGTCAAGCAGACCGACAATCACGACCAGGGTGGTGTCTTTGTACAGTCCGATAAAAGTGTTCACAATACCTGGAATTGAGATTTTCAGTGCCTGTGGCAAAATTATCAACCGCATTGACTTGGCATAGGAAAGGCCTAAAGCGTCTGCTGCCTCAAACTGGCCTTTGGGTATCGCCGCAAGTCCGCCACGTATAACTTCGGCAATATAGGCTGCTGCAAACAGAATGACCATGATGATGACTCTGAGCAGCAGGTCGAAGTGAGTGCCAGGCGGCATGAAATAATTAAGTAGTGTTGATGCCACAAAGAGCAGAGTAATCAAAGGTACACCACGGAAGAACTCAATGTACCAGACGCTCAGAACCTTGATGATCGGAGCCGAAGAATGCCGACCCAGAGACAGCGCAATACCAAGGGGCAACGATACGACAATACCAGTCATACCAATAAGCACTGTCAGCATGAAACCGCCCATTTTTGCGGATTCGACATCTTCGAGTCCCAAGCCACCCCACAGCATAATAAATGCAAAGAATGGATAGATCAGTGAAAACCAAAGCAAGTATTTACGTTTCGGAACATTGTCATATAGCAAAGGCAGTAATGCGACGAACATCAACACAAAGGTCAGGTTAACACGCCAGCGCAAATGTTCCGGGTAAAACCCATAGATAAACTGTTCCAATCGCGCTCGTACAACCGCCCAGCAGGCACCGCCGGCAATCTCCCGGCACTCATTTCGGTGACCGACATCTGAAAAGACCGCATCAAAAAATGCCCAGTTCAGTACCGGTGGAATGACCCTATAAAGGAAATAGATCGTCAAAATCGTCAGAACAACGTTTGTCGGGGTAGAAAATAAATTTTTCCGCATCCAGCCAGTAATGCCGACTTGCGACACGGGCGGAGCCAGGTCGACATGAGTACCCGGTTCGTAGTTTTGCTTGTTCAATTCAGCCATTGGTATTCTTTACCGCTCAACTAACGAGATTCGTTTGTTGTAAAAGTTCATGAATGCTGAAATTGACAGCGAGAGGCACAGATATATGAGCAGTACGATTGACATACACTCCAAAGCCCGACCAGTCTGATTCAGTGAGATACCACCGA
Source organism: Arenicellales bacterium (assembly GCA_965220665.1). Classification (GTDB taxonomy): domain Bacteria; phylum Pseudomonadota; class Gammaproteobacteria; order Arenicellales; family JAJDZL01; genus JAJDZL01. The sequence continues at coordinate 967,376 of CBDCQQ010000004.1, read as the reverse complement.
TGGTTGCCACAACATCCATGTAACCCACAGCGATCGCCAGCGATGAGTTCTTAGTCAAATTAAGGTATTGACTGATCATGGGTGGTACAACAACTCTGAGTGCCTGAGGCAGAATTACGAGGCGCATTGTCCAACTCGGTTTCACTCCCAATGCATAGGCAGCTTCAGTCTGTCCATGGCTAACAGACAGGATGCCGGCACGTACGATTTCTGCAATGAAAGCGCCGGTGTAGACTGCGAGAGCGAGCGTCAAAGCAATAAATTCAGGTGAGAGAACGATGCCACCCTTGAAGTTGAAACCTTCAAATACGGGCATTTCAAGTGTCGCTGGCTTCCCAGTCAGCCAAAACACCAAAAGTGGCACAAAGACAATAAGCGCCGAATTGATCCAAATAACCGGAAGCCGCTCACCGGTTAGTTCCTGTTTCCTTTTTACGTGTTTCGAAAAAATGACAGCGCCTATGATTGCGATAACCGCAGCAATTGCAACTAGCCAGAACAGTGGATCCAGCAGGGGTTTGGGTACGTAAAATCCGCGATTGGCCAGGAACGTTACATCGTAAACTGTGATGGCTTGACGTGGATGTGGGAGGCTGTGTATCAAGACGCCGTGCCATAACAAAATCCAAAGCAACACCGGGACATTTCTGGTGAATTCTACAAAGACGTAGGCAATTCGGTTCACCAGGAAATTTGAGGAAAGACGCAGTACGCCAACAACAAATCCGATAAGAGTTGCCAATACAATACCAACAACTGCAACCAGTCCGGTATTGATGAGCCCAACCATTGTGGCGCGCAGATGGGTACTGCGCGAGGAGTATTCGATCAGGTGTTGGTTGATGTCGTAGTTTGAGGGGGTGAACAGAAAGCTATAACCCACTTCTGCGCCCAAGGCTTCCAGGTTGTTGGCTGTATTACGAACGAAGAATCCGAGCAGAGACAGTACGATGATAACGACAATGATCTGAATGATCACCTGTCGTGAGTCCCTGTCAGTCCAAATATTTTGTAAATTCAGACCACGCAAGGCTCAGATTACAGTGGAAGGGGTATTTAAATTTGCAACGGATTCAGAGGATCAGAGAATATGGAAGCGGCGTGTGTTCGCGCCGCTTCCAATATACATCTTCTTACCGATATGGCGGTGAGTAAATCAGTCCTCCATCGGTCCACAGTGCGTTCACACCTCTTTCCAGTCCGATATCGGTATTAACGCCGAGATACTTCTCGAAGATTTCGCCATAGTTGCCGACTGCGGAAATGACGTTCACAACCCAGTCAGAGCTCAGACCAAGCATTGCGCCATATTCACCTTCGGTGCCGAACATACGGTTAAGTTCTGCATCCTTTTGAACTTCGGCTGCCATCAACGCAACATTCTCTGAGGTAATGCCTTTCTCTTCCGCAATAATAATAACATTCAGAGTCCAGCGAACGATGTCTGCCCATTCGTCATCACCATGTCGGACTACGGGTCCAAGTGGCTCTTTCGAAATGATTTCAGGCAGCACGACATGATCCTGCGGATTGTCAAGGCTTGCACGGGTCGCGGCAAGACCAGAACGGTCAGTCGTGTAGACGTCGCAACGGCCGGCCAGGTAACTGTTTCTGGCTTCTTCGTTAGTTTCGATTGGAACAGGCTCGTAGTTCATGTTGTTACTACGGAAAAAGTCAGCTAGATTCAATTCGGTCGTAGTACCGGTTTGAATGCATACTGACGCACCGTCCAGTTGCGTTGCGCTTGTAACACCGAGAGAAGCTGGAACGATGAATCCCTGTCCATCGTAGTAGTTGACACCCAGGAAGGTCATTTTCAGGTCGACATCACGGCTGTAAGTCCAAGTCGTATTACGCGAAAGCATGTCGACTTCACCGGCATTCAGTGATGGGAACCTCGTTTTACCAGTCAAATTGGTGTACTTGACGGCAGACGCATCACCAAAAACAGCGGCAGCAACTGCCTGGCATAGTGCTACGTCGAAACCTTGCCAGTTGCCAGCATCGTCAGTGAATGCGAAACCAGTCAGGCCGGTATTGATGCCACATTGAAGGTGGCCTCTAGCTTTAATATCATCTAGCATACCAGCACTACTTACGCCTGATACACCCAGGGCAAGTACCGCCACTACAATCGAAAGATATTTAGTTAATCTCATTGTTTTTACCTCGCTAATAAATTGAGTTTCCATATCAACAAATATTGTAGCAACAAACAATTGATATTTTCCAACCTGCACAATCTCTCAACCGGTTGAACCGAATGTATTGGCAACGGATTGTAAGGGTAGGTTGTGCCAACATCCCTGTTACTAGCATATAAGTTTATTTGTTATCAAAACATTTTACCTACAAAGTTTTTGCTAACTTGCGTGAATTTTTCTTCACAGACGCAATATTAATTGCGGTTTAATTCGAAACCGTCTGCACACCAAAGCACCTTCCTTCAAATTATTGAAATTTCCGGAATGTCGGTAGGCCCAAGCAACTGGCAAATACAAATTGCCATTTCAGGTTAAGCAGCACTGCGTCTTGCAATGGCTCCTGGAGCATATTGATCGGCGCGATAGGAGGAGCGGACCAAAGGACCTGAAGCGACCTGAGAAAATCCAAGAGATTCTCCCAACTCCCGGTACTCATCGAATTCCTCTAACGGCGCGTAGCGTAGCACCGGCAGGTGATGCCGGCTCGGTTGCAAGTACTGTCCAATTGTGAAGATGCGCACATTGTGCTCGCGCAAGTGATTCATCAGTTCAATCACTTCTTCCTTGGTTTCGCCAATTCCAAGCATGATGCCTGATTTGGTTTCAATCTCGGGGTGGCGTTCTCCAAATCGTTTAAGAAGCTGAAGTGAATGCTGATAGTCAGAACCTGGCCGTACGGCTCGATAAAGCCGCGTAACGGTTTCCATGTTATGGCTGAATACATCGGGCGGGGCCACGGACAGATTGTCAAGCGCTCGGTCCATGCGTGCTCGAAAGTCCGGCACCAGTATTTCAGCAGCGGTTGCCGGACAGGTTTCTCGAAGGACGCGAATGCAATCTGTAAAATGAGATGCACCACCATCCCGAAGATCATCCCGATCGACCGAAGTGATTACTACATAGCGCAAGCCCATGTGCTTGACGGTTTTTGCCAGGTTGACAGGCTCCTCAGGATCTGGTGGATTGGGCCGGCCGTGTGCAACATCGCAGAACGGACATCTGCGGGTACAGATGTCGCCGAGAATCATGAAAGTTGCCGTACCGTTGCTGAAACACTCACCAATGTTGGGGCACGAAGCCTCTTCGCAGACGGTATTCAGATGATTTTCCCGCAGAATTTTTTTCAATCGAAGAACTTCAGGCGTACCTGGAAATTTTGCCCGAATCCAAGGCGGTTTTCTCAACACTTGGTGAGATTCTAGGGGTTCAATCCGAACAGGGATCCGACTTGTTTTGTCAGCGCCACGATACTTGACGCCAGCTTGTGGAGAAATTGATTCAGTCAAGGATGAAGATAGCCATTTTTTAAGGCGGGTTGGTGTTCGATTTGTAGATGTCCATTGTATATGGTTAAGTCCCTGTGTCAGCGCATACATCGCAGCCTTTTCGTTCAGCTACCATCGCCAAAACTGAAATTAGGACCGGGCCAGTTGAGTCCCGCTTTATTTTTAGCGGGCAGTTCGAATTGGGTCGTCTAGATATTACATTTCAAAGACTAAATCGGTGCGATTTTGCACCCATGCGACTGATCTTTGCGGACTGAGCCGACATCAGCAGCAACATCTCCAATTTCAAACTCGTTCCAGTTTTCCAACATTTAGTTTTGGGAACAATGTATCTAACTCGACAAAGCCAAGACTTTAGAAACATATTGATCATCGAGAAAGAACAAACGTTCAAAGTAGAAAATATATTTTGATATTTTGAAAAAATTAGAACGATTTACAACGTGTCAACTTTACTAAATTATGCCCTTACTTTTCTACGGCGCCAACTAAAGGAACGAAACACTGTTTGACTTCACTTTGAGCGCCATTAGACAATTTACTCCAAATATGTAAATCGACTCTAAACGGCAAATCGCTTTCTTGAAACTTTTCTCGCAATAGTCCAACTTGTAGATTTTGTTCTTCACTTGCGAAAACAACCAAATCCAAATCTGACTTCGAATTTGCTGTCCACTTTACTCGGGATCCAAACGCCCAAACTGTCGTATTGGGAAGGTGCAGGTCGATTAATTCAAGAAGAATGTCGCGTTGCCTAGTGGTTAAATCTACTGTTTCGATTGCTCCCATCGATTCCCGCTCAACGTTTCATATAAATTCACAGCATCTTCAATGAAGCCGGGAATTAGTTCAAGACACGCCTTCGCCTTTTCCACATCATAATCATGTGCCGTATCAACTCGAGCATTGGCATATTCGAACCAATCTTCAACTGGCCGAACTAGAAGATAGTTTTCGGCAGCCAATCGCAAAATTGGTTTCGGGCTGTTTGGCACATCTGAAAGACCCAAACCATCAATCAAATACCTTCTTAGTACTTTCCATAGCGTGTCAAAGCACGTTTCAAATCTTTGAATCACCGATTCAACTACTGCCTCCTGCAAATTGCTAGGGAGACTGGAATCCAACTGCTGATAGTACAAATTTTGATCCTGCAGTCGGTTTAAAGATCTTTCGAATTTTTCGTAGTGAACCATTAACCGCAGTTTTTCATTTTTGAATAATTCTGATTTGACAGACTGTAAACATGCTCATACTCTGCCACATCCATTGAGCTGCGTAGTGCATTCGCAATTCGCCACATCTATGCCTCATAGCCGATTGTTGCGCCTTGAGCATTGATTGAATCGTTTTCTGGGATTATCCTTCTATACTGATGAATCAGTAAGCAACCTCAATAATCAGTTTATTTTTTCTCTGATTTCCGGTTTTTTCATTTGGGGCGCCACACAACCAGGAATGGATTAACTTCCATTTTAAGCAAGAAATTCAACGAAACTTTCCTCTTTCCTCAATACTAACACCAGAACGTCAAGAATTCTCTTGGCGAGTCATCCAGGAGAAGGCTTACCTAACTGGTTCAGAATCATCTTCAAATTGTCTTGTCGCGAGGGCGCTACAGTGTGTCAATTTTTGGTCTATGACTTGAACACATAGTTTGGTAATACCCTATCAACCGCTTTTTTAGTGGATTTGCCTTCAATTGCAATCGCCTCATCATGCCCGCCAATCGAAAACTACCATTTGCGAAGTGCAGCATCGAACTGCTCAGGGTCGACTTGGATAAGCGCTTAAAGGATACAGTAAATACTTCAATGCTGCGCTTCGCAAATGGCGCATGCCTACTTTGAAGTTACTTCTTAAACACTTTGTCTAACTGTGTCTGAGCCCATTCCCAAATTTCCAGATAGCCTTTTGCGCCGACAACAGTCGTTGCAGCAGCGACAGCGTGCGTGAAGCGAAATTTGGTATCGACTTCAATATACAATCTGCTTTAGTTCGTGATCAGATGGAGCCGTGGGATACGGTCTCTTGAATGCCAGCCAAGCCACCGGTTGCGGGTACCGCTCTTCAACGCGGCAGCATAAAATGAACTCAGCGCAACCCATTCGCTCGGCAATACAGCGACATTAATCACACTTTCACCGATCTTGTAGGGAGTTCCAAGATAAGGGTGTTCGCGCATCAGTGCAATGAATTTGTCTTTCTCATCTGCTCTGACTGGTTTGATGACTAACTCTCACAGGTCCATTTCTCACCGATAAGTTCACCGTTGGATGGTTGAACTATACAAAATTCGGTAGCAAATGTTCGGCATTGACTGGTTTTTTTGGACTTAATGAAATGGATGCCCCTTCGATAGCAACAAGGCATCATAAGTGCCGAGCTGGAAGAGCCATCGAAATTAAACAAAAGGAGTATCCGTTTTATAAGGTCCCATAGGTTTCATATAAAACAGTTGAACCGTGGTAAATCGGTAAATTGACAAAGCCATGACTTTCGTCCTGATCCGGTCCAAGATATGCGGCTTTAGTAGCGGGAGAACACTTTGAATTCTTCATTGAATTCCTTGCTTAAAGTGAAAATTTAGCCAGACCAGAATTTGTCACAGAATCTGAAAATGAGCATCCTTGATTTCGCCGTTTAGACCATTGGTTGCCAAAATATCATTTGGACAGGCTGAAAAAGCGAAAATGCAATCCATCAATGCCCGGAACTGGACATAGTCTCCTGGCTTTGTTTGAGGAGGCTCATACGATAATTCGCCATTTTCCGTCCACGGAATATTCATAAAAACATTGATCGGGGCGGGTGTATTAGAAACTTCAAACCCGAGTTCTTTCATGGCATTTGCCAGATTGTCAGTGCAGTTGTCGTGATATTCGGCACAGCCGAGCAGTTCATATCGATAGGTGTCGCAGGCAGCCATCAGCATATCGTGTATTCCAGGAGAAGTATCTTTCTCGATGTCTACAATCGGCTGTCGCTTATTGGTATAGAGTGAATCGCCAGGTTGGAAATTCATGTTCAGCAGTGTCGGGCGCGTGTGTTCATTGGACTGAAATTCATTCAGATCATGTCGGTTGAATATCCAAGTGTCGACTACTTGACTGCCGTAGGTGTCAATTACCCGAATGGACTGTCCTTCATTCAGGATAACGGCCTTTCCTTTCCTCGCCGGGATTATCGATTTGTCTGCCATGTTGATAAATAGTGTCTGTCAGAAAACCCCCGATTTTAAGCGAAAAATCCGTAACAGTTAACCAACAATGAAAACGAGGGTTTTGCGTTAGCAACAATTTTAGGGTCAGAAAATTCTGTCACGGAGAAAAATTCGGTCAATTTCGCGAAACAAAATCCCGCCCGCCGCTGATTTCCGAGTCATCAAGGCGCCCAGTGCCGCGAAAACCGCCATTGCCGGCGACGCGGGCGAATTGCAGCCGCGCCGAATCTGCCGCACCCGCAGCATCGTGTTCGGTTTGGATTTTCCGAGCCCCGGGAACCGGGGCGCCAGTCAGGCCGCCAGCGAGGACGCCCAGCTGCGCATCTTTTCCGGCTGTCCGGCCTTGACCGCCACACACGCCCGCGCCAGCATCACCGCATAGCCAACGGTGAACTTCAGCGTCAGGCGCGCTTTGCCGCGCAGGAAATGATCGTGCGCCAGATGCGCCTGATCGACTCTTGAATAAATCCGCTCCATCGCCGACCTCTGATCGTAATGCCGCCGCCACTTGTATGAATTCGGCGGCAAAGGGCCGTAATTGCGAAGATGATCCGGGTCCATCTTCACCCGCACCACCCGGCTCTTCGACCCCGGTTTCACCTGACCCATGCGGTAACAGGCCGCCTGGCCTTTACAGGTGAAATCATAACTGGCCGCCGGACAGGCCCACTTGAGCGTACCGCGCTTCTGCTCCCGTCCCTGATAGTGCATCCGTCGAAGTTCCCGGCTCTGAGGACACTGACAGTACAGACTGCCGTTCTCCGTGCGAAGAATCGTATCCACCTTCGACTCATCCAGCGGCCGGGTCGGCACCTTCAGCTGCTGCGGATGCAGATTGACGTCCTGCCACATCCGGCGGGTGTCAATCACCGGCAGGATATCGTTCTTAAACAGGCGCTTTCTGATCTGGTTGCTGTCAAGCCCCCGGTCGGCCACGAAACTCCTGCACCGGTCAAAGAACCACAGCTTCTCATGCTCTTCAATCAACCCCTCACAGTGACGGTATTCGGACTCGCGGGCCGTTTCCAGCCGAAACCGAATCGGCAGCTCGTAAGTCACGTCCCCGTGCGTGTGCAGCGTGTAACCAAACCATTTCTTGGTTTTCCTGACTTCCCGGCCGTTCTGATCAGTCCCGTACTGCTCATGCACGCCCCAGCTGGCATCCGGATCCGAGGTGGGATGCCGGCCGGTGGTTTTGTCGATTGCCTTATGCTTGAGCGGCCGGCCGGTCGAATGCGATTCGACGGCTTTGCCGTCGTAGCCGACACTTTTTCCAAAGTCCGGCAGCAGTGCCGCGATCTCATCGACCTGCGCCTCAAACACCCGCATCAGCGCACCGGTACCGCGTTCAATCTCGGTCAGCAGTCGGATGAACCGGCAAAAGGCCGAATCACTCGGCACCGCATAACCGCCAAAGGCCGGGTCGGTGTGAAACCCACGCCGCATCGGAAAGCCCAGCACATGCATCAGCGCGGGGTTGCGTTTCAGCTCCCGGACGAATCCGGACACGCTGCGGTGCTGCAGAATGTCGATCGCGAACACGGCATTGAGCATCGCTTCGATGGGCCAGTCCCGCCGGCCTCTGCCTTTGCGGCGGATGAGAATCTCATTGATGAGCTCTGAGAAGTCGAGCTGTTCGAGCAGTGCGGTCAGGTTTTTCAGCTCACAATTGTCTGCAGAGTCAGACGCGAAAAGGTCATAATTGATGAGTGCCATGCGTGAATCTCCCGTGGGTTGGTTTTTGTTTCTTTTATGGAGTCAATTATACACGATTGGGATTCGCTCATGGCATTATTTGTCAATTAAAACAAATCATTAGATGATTTTCGTTGGATTCGGCCAGGTGCCCGCAGAGGGCTCAGCGGCGCGCTGAACGGTTGGGGTGGAAATTCGGGATTTTGCCCTGACAGGCCGCAAATGGCGCCTGATTGGCGGTTTTTGTGGGGTAAACGAAAATTCAGACCCGCTGAATCGCGCGTCTATTCAAGGGGTTACCGATCTAAAAATTCCCTCAAAACAAGCACGGCGAATCACCAGTTGCCGGAATGAATTATGGCAGGTGGCGGCCTCAATCAGGCAAAATCACGGATTTTGCCGACCGCCACGCCTACGGAGTACCCGGACTTTTGTTTCAATAGGCGAGTGAACGTGCTAAGCCGCGCACAAGCACTGCTGTCGGGCGAGTCATTTGCGCTCCCTGTCACAGGATTCTGCCCAGCCGCTTGATGTTGGCTGCCAGGATTGACAGCGCCACCGATTGTGTTTGAAATTTCCGGCAGGCGCTATTCCTCTCAGGTTAGTCCTTCGTGACGTCGCACGTTTTGGGCCTTCCATTCGAGGAGCGGCTGAGCTTGGATGCGTTGCTGAAGTGACACGTCGGAGGTTAACATTGATGCGTCAATTTCTCCTCGCTCAAGTAGTAGATCAAGAAAAGCGCGTTCAGCGTCGGTAAACGGAAGTACGATGGATAGCGCCTTCCTGCACTTTTCCGCTAGCCGCGTACCGTACTCTGTCAACACATCCCGCTCTTGCGGTTGGCGAGTGCGAAGGGTAGAACCGAGTTGCCTCACCAATTTGACACTGTCGAAGTCCACATCGCCGACTGAAATGGTCCGCCAATCCTTACGATTCATACCCCCGTAAGCGATGAAGGCGATGCGGAGCTTTTCGCGTTCGAGTGTGTTCGTATTGAGAATGCAATGGCAATCAAATAGGTCTCTCGCTTGCCGGCGCGAAAATAGCGCCGAGAGTTTGCCAGCTGCGAGTTCGTGCATGTCAAGAATGGGAATACGCTTGGCTTGGAAGTCCCCGAGTGGGTGAGAATCGGCGTGGTGAATCTTCCAGAGCGGCAGTCTGTACATGAAGTTGAAATCCACGTCAAGGTTTGCGGGTTGTCCTGTGAAGCTCGAATAGCTCAATCGCCACTTACCGCCAGCGTGTTCGCTTGGTACTCTCCGAATGGTAAACCCTTCACGGGAAAATACCGCTTGGGCTGCCTGCTCAATCTTAGGACGGTCCGCCAACATATTCTCGCGCTCTAGTGCGCCGATGTAGTTGAGATCGATGTCTACGGACAATCTCGGATGGGGAAGGATAAACAGGTTCAACGCGGTGCCGCCTTTTAGGACCCACTTCCCTCTGAGCGATGGATGGGAGTTCAAGGTATTCAGGAGATGCACGAGATGGAGGACTTTCTCGACAACCCTCTCGTCGAATCCGTCAGGTTTCGCTATGGACTCAATTTCCGACGCGGAGAATCTCACAGTACATCCCCCCAGTATCGATTTAAGATTTCAGTCGGGACCATGAGGTTCCAGCCTTTGACCCACTGGCAGCCTTTGGGTCTGCCGCGCGTAAGGTAGTGAGGTTGCTGCGGGCAAAGCTTACGCAGCGCATCGAGATGCGTTTCCTCCACCATCAACGGCTCCCGGCGCTGTTCAAGGAAGAATCCAACTTTCGCGGCAGTGGTTGCATTCTCCAGCAGCCGCGTGTACTCGATAACTTGGTCCAGGTCAAAAAATTCAACAGACTCCAATGAGCGCCAAATTTCTTCCCAGGTTCCAGTCAGATCGGGCCGGTCCAGCGCATCGACCAAAGTTCGTTCGTGGTTGGTCACCCGCAGTTCAACTCCTGAGCGATTGTGGCGGGTGACCCCGAACATTTCCTTGCCTTTCGCTAAGAGTGGCGGCGGCACGGGTGCACCCCGGAACTCATGCGATTGGAAAGTGAGTGGAAGCGACTTGCTTGCCGAGACGTAGAACAGTCGCCAATGGGTTGAGTACGCCCTGCCGTGGAATTCCAAGGCTGTATGATAGGCCAGCACCGCATCCTTGGTCATCTTGGCCGCCACCAGATACGGGTCGACCGTCACGGATGCCGAGTCCGCACTCCAAGGAACGGTCGCATATAGGCCGCGCCTCACTCGCAATAGATTCCCCTGCTTGCGGTGGTAGGTCAGTAGCGAATTACGGGTACCCGTGTTGCATGACCCACGGTCGGACAGAAAACGATCCAACTCGTCCACCGTGAACACGGCATGCCGACCCAGAAAGTGGTTGAGTCTCACGGGGCCATCTATTTGATGAATAATTGACAAAACTTTAGATAATTTACCTGTTATTAGAGTAAATGTCAAACAATATTTGACGAATAATAAAATAACTACGTAAAAACTTGTTTAGTATTCGTCTAAATGTCAAGAACCTTATTTTATGTATTCTCAATGCATATATTCAATCACTATTTCAAACTCTCGTTTTCAGGCTAGGGTAGAAGTTCAGCCCGGTTTCTAAATGAGGTTCAGTGCCAGTACAACCGCCATGGGTTCAGTTTAATTGAGTGAAAGAATTGTTTTTCCAACTTGTCTAGGATGACCACAATATCCATTTTCGATTTAGGTCTTCAATCACATGGGATTCCAAATAACGTTGCATACTGGAAATTGACATAATTTTTAATCATGCCTCTTATATGCGGGATCAGTGTCTCCATCGATTTCACGGCCTTGACTTCGGCGCATCGCTTTTAGAATACCCTTGATCTGAATCTCAAACCTGAATATTTTGCCCAACCTGTTTCTTCGGTGATGGCGTCCCCGCCACGCAGGGTTGGGTGTTTATATGCGTAAGGTGAATTGGAATAGGAACATGATTGGCAGCAATCTGAATCAAACGTCTGGGCAGATGCTGTTCCCAGTTGCGGCGATTGAACCGGACACGAACTTGTCAATGTATTCCTGAAGGTAAGTGCGGGACACGCCGTGGTAGGTGCCTAGCGAACAACGTTTCAGATTAGAGATGACGATATGTACGGTCGACAGCCATTCGTCGACTTTCTCCGCAAGTCAGTGGATGCAGGCGGGTTCTGTGGGAAATTTATTTTGCCAGTCGATAAAATTGGTAGGTAGCTGTTACATGCTGTAATGTGCAGTTTACCGCTGTCGCAGCGTTCTACTACTTGAGAGTGATTAAAGTTGTCTATAAGTGTTTTCCAATTGCAAAATGAGTCTGAAATTAACCACGGAGCGGAAATAAACCTGTTAAAAAATCCGTAAAAAAACAGTTGCGTAGCAACAAGGATATGCGCCTCCCAAAAGCGCGCAATTCCTGGTGTTTTTTATGGATTTATTCACAGGTTTATTCTGCGGTGATCGAATAAATCTTGCCAAAATTGAGTTTTTCTCTGCCATCCCATCTCAACCCTGCAGGCGTTGCTGCCGGGCAACCTCACTGAATAATTTCGTCCGCTCATCCTGCAGCCACTGTGCCGCTTCATTATCACTCATCCTCGCAGCCAGCGCATCAAGTTGTTCGAAACTCACCCCCGGTTTCAGATACTGCCATGCCTCCGGCAACGACTTGAGTTTCTCATACGGCGTCTGCACCCGTTCATACGGATAAAGTTTCTTCTGCCGGCCGCGTTCGTCAACCTCTCGTTTGGCAAACAGACACGGCCGATGATAGTTGACATAGACAAACAGACAGCTGCGATTGAATTCGTTCACCGCACCGGCACAATCCTGTGGGATATGCGCATGACCGAGCAGTTTTCGAATCACGTGCCCATTCTTGCACTCGACCAGCGCATTGTCATTGCTGTGCCGGGTGCGCGACTTGGTGAACTCAATGTGCAGTTTGTTCAAAAGCTCTGCCACTTTGTAGTTGATGTATTCACTGCCATTGTCGGTATGGAATCCAAGGATCTCAAACGGAAAGCCGTCAATCAGCATCTGCAGTGCCGGTATCAGATGCCGTTCAGTGATTTTCTCAACTGAAACAACACATTCGAACTGCGTGACCTGATCAACTGCGTTGATGTGATAAAGCCCCTTGCGACCATCCTGATCGCCCTGGTGGACCGTGTCAACGCGCAGATAGCCGGGCTTGCCATCCGGCTGCGGCCGTTTCCGGGTGCCAATGTCAATCTGCCGAGACTGCGTCTTCGCACGCCAGGTGCGCTGACGCTGGTAGCTGGCAGACTTTCTCAGATTGTAAATGTGCGACACCGAAATGGTGGCCAGGCGCCGAAAGCGCTCATCGCCGTACTCGACCCAGGCCCGTTCAAATATTTTCTTCACCGCCAGACCATTGGGCACATCATGCAGCCGGTCCGTTTCCACCAACAGCGCAATGTCCTGCTCCGTGTACCGGCGGGCAAATCGAACGCCGCCGACACGGCCACAACTGACCCGACCCTTGGTTCGATAGCACTTGACCAATCGGGCAACCTGCTGGCGCGAATAGCCGCTGACCTTCATCAGCAAACGAATCACCAGACCGCGCTGCTTCTTCGACAGCTTCGAATAATTGAAACGAATCAAAACACGCTCAATCCATCGATAGCGAGCCGCTTTGCTGTCGATCACCTCAAACACCACTGCCTGAGTACCTTCCAAAAACGCCTGCACGTCTTCCAGAGTCCTGATTTCTTCCAGTTTCATGATCGTCTTCATCCGCCTATGATGAACCCGATCACCTCGGTTTTTCAGACTCATTTCTCGTTGGAAACGGAATCCTGCTTCAGACTCATTTCTCGTTGGACAACACTCTATATTGCTTTCCAACAGGGAAACTGTTAATATGGCAGATGAACTCATCCTATCGGGTTATTGCTTTGGCTGAAAGTCCGGACGTTGTGCCTGTTTCCGCCTGGCTGGCTCGTTCCCCAACTTAACGAGGTACCAAAATGAAAATCCAAGCCAAGAATTTAGCTGTTTCGATTGCGATTGTAACTCTGATGACATTTTCGTTTGCCAGCAACTCGTTTGCACACTGTCAAATTCCCTGCGGAATCTATGATGACCATGCGCGGGTTGATTCGATGCGCGAAAATGTTGACACGGTTCGCAAATCAGTTAGTTTGATTAATGAGTTATCGGGTAAAACAGACCCACAGTCGCAAAATCAGCTGGTACGCTGGGTGGTGAATAAAGAGCAGCATGCTCGAGGGAATTTTTAGATCGGTAACCCCTTGAATAGACGCGCGATTCAGCGGGTCTGAATTTTCGTTTACCCCACAAAAACCGCCAATCAGGCGCCATTTGCGGCCTGTCAGGGCAAAATCCCGAATTTCCACCCCAACCGTTCAGCGCGCCGCTGAGCCCTCTGCGGGCACCTGGCCGAATCCAACGAAAATCATCTAATGATTTGTTTTAATTGACAAATAATGCCATGAGCGAATCCCAATCGTGTATAATTGACTCCATAAAAGAAACAAAAACCAACCCACGGGAGATTCACGCATGGCACTCATCAATTATGACCTTTTCGCGTCTGACTCTGCAGACAATTGTGAGCTGAAAAACCTGACCGCACTGCTCGAACAGCTCGACTTCTCAGAGCTCATCAATGAGATTCTCATCCGCCGCAAAGGCAGAGGCCGGCGGGACTGGCCCATCGAAGCGATGCTCAATGCCGTGTTCGCGATCGACATTCTGCAGCACCGCAGCGTGTCCGGATTCGTCCGGGAGCTGAAACGCAACCCCGCGCTGATGCATGTGCTGGGCTTTCCGATGCGGCGTGGGTTTCACACCGACCCGGCCTTTGACGGTTATGCGGTGCCGAGTGATTCGGCCTTTTGCCGGTTCATCCGACTGCTGACCGAGATTGAACGCGGTACCGGTGCGCTGATGCGGGTGTTTGAGGCGCAGGTCGATGAGATCGCGGCACTGCTGCCGGACTTTGGAAAAAGTGTCGGCTACGACGGCAAAGCCGTCGAATCGCATTCGACCGGCCGGCCGCTCAAGCATAAGGCAATCGACAAAACCACCGGCCGGCATCCCACCTCGGATCCGGATGCCAGCTGGGGCGTGCATGAGCAGTACGGGACTGATCAGAACGGCCGGGAAGTCAGGAAAACCAAGAAATGGTTTGGTTACACGCTGCACACGCACGGGGACGTGACTTACGAGCTGCCGATTCGGTTTCGGCTGGAAACGGCCCGCGAGTCCGAATACCGTCACTGTGAGGGGTTGATTGAAGAGCATGAGAAGCTGTGGTTCTTTGACCGGTGCAGGAGTTTCGTGGCCGACCGGGGGCTTGACAGCAACCAGATCAGAAAGCGCCTGTTTAAGAACGATATCCTGCCGGTGATTGACACCCGCCGGATGTGGCAGGACGTCAATCTGCATCCGCAGCAGCTGAAGGTGCCGACCCGGCCGCTGGATGAGTCGAAGGTGGATACGATTCTTCGCACGGAGAACGGCAGTCTGTACTGTCAGTGTCCTCAGAGCCGGGAACTTCGACGGATGCACTATCAGGGACGGGAGCAGAAGCGCGGTACGCTCAAGTGGGCCTGTCCGGCGGCCAGTTATGATTTCACCTGTAAAGGCCAGGCGGCCTGTTACCGCATGGGTCAGGTGAAACCGGGGTCGAAGAGCCGGGTGGTGCGGGTGAAGATGGACCCGGATCATCTTCGCAATTACGGCCCTTTGCCGCCGAATTCATACAAGTGGCGGCGGCATTACGATCAGAGGTCGGCGATGGAGCGGATTTATTCAAGAGTCGATCAGGCGCATCTGGCGCACGATCATTTCCTGCGCGGCAAAGCGCGCCTGACGCTGAAGTTCACCGTTGGCTATGCGGTGATGCTGGCGCGGGCGTGTGTGGCGGTCAAGGCCGGACAGCCGGAAAAGATGCGCAGCTGGGCGTCCTCGCTGGCGGCCTGACTGGCGCCCCGGTTCCCGGGGCTCGGAAAATCCAAACCGAACACGATGCTGCGGGTGCGGCAGATTCGGCGCGGCTGCAATTCGCCCGCGTCGCCGGCAATGGCGGTTTTCGCGGCACTGGGCGCCTTGATGACTCGGAAATCAGCGGCGGGCGGGATTTTGTTTCGCGAAATTGACCGAATTTTTCTCCGTGACAGAATTTTCTGACCCTAAAATTGTTGCTAACGCAAAACCCTCTGCTCAATTCATCATTGACACGATTAGCGATTATTTCCTGACGCAGCGAGTTAAATCTTCACAGGAAGATTACGCTGAACGGTTGCAGAAACATCACGCGGTCATTGTTGCTGCGATGCGTGCGAAGCAAAATTCAGACATGGAAAGCGTGGATGATCTGGCATTGGCTGTTGAAGGAGTCGCACCATATTATCCAGAGCATTAGTGTTGACCAATCAAAAATTGTGCTGAGGGACCTCATTGGTCCCTCACTTTCTTCTTCAAAGTCGCAAATTCACTCCAAACACTCTGAATTCTCGTTGTTAGAGAAAAGTGATTCGCTGAATTTGCCTCACACCGGCAGCTAATAAGTTGATTCTTGAAAACATCCTCTGCTTGCAGCGCTGTTCCCTACATTCCGTCCAATGCAGGTGAGTGTGGCGTGTTTCAATCTCTTGTCGTAAAATGAAGTGAAAGCAAGAACAGCAAAAACAGCCCTCAATTGGAATCTTTCACCTATCAACCCTCGACATCAGCAATAGACGATATTGTTGCAGTTGCGCGGGACGCAAGAAAACGCGCTGGCTTAGTCGTTGAAGAGCAGCAGAGAAACGATCTGATGCGTGATATTGCTAACCTTCTAGATGATCGTCGCGCTGTGCTGGTCGCACACTATTATGTTGATGGAGACCTTCAGGATTTGGCTGAAAGAACAGGTGGATGCGTTGCTGACTCCCTCGAAATGGCTAGGTTTGGATTTGAACACCCAGCCGAAACAATTGTGGTGGCCGGTGTTCGATTTATGGCTGAAACGGCAAAGATATTAAGCCCTGAAAAGCGTGTTTTTGCAGTTGAAAACGATGCCAACTGCTCGCTTGATCTTGGTTGCCCGGCCAACGAGTTTGGTCAATTTTGTGATCAGCATCCTGACCGGACGGTTGTGGTTTATGCCAACACCAGTGCTGCGGTCAAAGCGAGGGCAGATTGGGTGGTAACGTCCTCCATTGGTCTCAGGCTGGTTCAGCACTTGCACAGTAAGGGAGAGAAAATTCTGTGGGCTCCTGACAAATATCTCGGTGATTACATCAAGCGCGAATCGGGTGCCGATATGCTGATGTGGAATGGTGCCTGTATCGTACACGAGGAGTTTAAGGCCGTAGTTCTTCAGAATCTGATGCGTCGTTATCCAAATGCCAAAGTGCTGGTTCATCCGGAATCACCTGCCTCCGTGATTGCACTGGCTGACGTTGTTGGTTCCACCAGTCAAATCATTCATGCTGCGCAATCCATGCCGGAAAAAACGTTCATCGTTGCAACCGAAGAGGGGATTTTGCACAAAATGCGTGCGCTGACACCTGACAAGACCTTTATTACTGCACCTACTGCTGGTGAAGGCGCAACCTGTGAAAGCTGTGGTCACTGCCCTTGGATGAAAATGAATGACCTGCAGCGGTTGAAGAATGTTCTTGTTCATCTTGGAGATGAAGTCAGGGTCGATGAGCAAATACAGAAACAGGCTGAAAGGTCAATCCGGCGAATGGTAGAGTTTGGCAAGCAATACGCACCACCTGCTCCGTCAGCCTGATTATTGCCACCCAAAGGCGAATGCCAAAATATAGAAATAACTTCGCGCCAAAATCTGACACGAAACAATTAGGTGTAATCCTCGCAAATCTGGGTACACCTGATTCGCCATCGGCATCATCTGTAAGACGGTTTCTTCGACAGTTTCTGTCGGATACTAGAGTTGTTGAGTTGCCGAAGATTCTTTGGTGGTTCATACTAAATGGCATCATTCTGGTGATCCGTCCGCGACGCAGTGCGCACGCCTACCAGCAAATATGGCAAGAGGACGGTTCACCACTGAAGATTTATTCGATTAGACAGGCAGAGGCGTTGGAAATATCTATGAATTCGGACCATGCAATTCCTATCACTGTACGATATGCAATGCGCTATGGGCGACCCTCGGTCGGTGATGTGCTTGATGAAATGACAGGACAGGGAATTGATCGGGTACTTGTTATTCCCCTGTACCCCCAGTACTCTGGTTCTACGGTTGCCTCAACGTTTGATGACATCGGAAATGTATTTGCAAAGCGGCGATTCGTGCCGGAAATACGGTTTATGAGTGGCTATGCGGATCGCACTGAGTACATTGAATGTCTCGAACAGACAGTACGTCAGCACTGGTCTATCAATGGCCAGGCTGAGTGTCTGGTCATGTCATTTCATGGGCTTCCGCAAGAGGTGTGCGATGCTGGTGATCCCTACCAGCAGCAGTGTTCTGAAACCGCGCATCTATTGGCCAATAAGCTAGGTGTGCAAAACTGGCGTTTCTGTTTTCAATCCAGATTTGGTCCAAAGGCTTGGATACAGCCATACACAGAATCTGTTTTGAAGGATCTTGGTCAGCAGGGGACGAAGAGCATTGATGTGATTTGTCCCGGGTTTTCAGCAGACTGTCTTGAGACGTTGGAAGAGGTTAATATTGGCTATCGAGAACTGTTTCTTGCTTCCGGTGGAAAGACATTCAACTACATACCTTGCCTGAATGACCGCCCGGAACATATTCAGATGCTGAGTCAGTTTGTTCGAAAATCCGCAGGAGACTGGTTGCAAGCGTAACGTGCAGCAGAACAATCGCATTGAGATTCCTCGAGTTGATGCACTGAAGCGCAGCTTAATCGATGATTGTGTCGACCGGCTACGGAAAGGTGCCACCGTCGTGGTGGATACACAACGCCTTCAACACCTGGTGGCGGACGAATTTAACCGCCGGAGGCAGGCAGATGGCCTGACTGCCTGGCCGAGCGCTGAAGTATTCACATTCTCCGCGTGGCTCAGCCGCTTGTGGCGAGATCATGCAAATCAGTCTGAACAGACCGTCAGCGTTCTTCTGAGTGGAGAACAGTCCAGACAAATTTGGGAACGCGTTATCTCCGAGAACGTTCGAAGTCAATACAGTGAAGGCTACGAATACCTTCTATGGCACATTACTGCAACAGCGAATCAGGTGAAAAACGCGTATGGACTGATATGCAGTTATGGCATTGATCCATATTGCTACACTGACCACATCAGCATTGATGTTGCACATTTTCGAGGTTGGCTACAGGCCTATCGGCACGCACTGCTGAAGCGTAGCGCAATTGATCATGAATGTCTCGCTGATCACGTTGGAAACGCAGCTGAAAACATATTTGGCGCCAAGCGGCCTTCCATGGTATTCGCAGGCATTGACACCTGGACACCACAGCTTGAGCAGTTGATTGAGTCATTGGAAAGGGTGGATTGCGCAATTGAGATTCTGGAAGCGAATACAGTCCCTTTTGACCGCCAACCCCAAAGATTTGAGTTCGATACAACAGATGAGGAAATCAATGCCTGCGCACGTTGGGCCAGAGTTTCGGTCGATGCGAATCCTGAAGTCCATCGAATTGGTATCGTCGTACCCAATCTTGGGGAAATTGGACCTCGAATGAGTCGAGCACTGTCAGATTATCTTAATCCTGACGCCTTGATGGAGGATCGGCAGACAAACAAACTTTCCTTTCACATTACACTTAGCGGCTCACTCAATGAGGTGCCGATCGTAGTTGACGCTATGAATCTACTTGAATTGATTCGGCCAACCGTGAGCATCGAAATCATGACGTCAATTGTAGTGTCAGACCGAATTAAAGGTTGGGATCAAGAATCAGCTGGGCGTGCTAAGTTAGCCAATGAGATTTACGGGGTCGGAGGCGATCGTTTGTCTCTTGACGATCTGATTGATTTAGAAAAGAAATTAGCAGTAAAACAACCCAATTTATGTCCTGAATTGATCAAAGTGCTGCACAAAGCAAAACAGAAGCGATCAGAACAGCCAGAAAGAACAGATTTCGCGTCCTGGGGCCGGTTTTTTATGACGTGGATGGAAATTTTTCAATCTAAGAAAAAAGGCGATCGACAATTCGGTGTCGATGAATGGCAGGCGTATCGATCCTGGGTTTCAATCGTACAAGGTCTGGCAGAGCTGGGGTTTGTCGAATCTAGGTGCACGGTTGAAACCGTACTTGCCAAATTGGTTCGTCAGGTAAGAGAGGCAAACGTTCAACCAAGATCAGTCCGAACACCAGTTCAGGTTGGGGAATATCTGTCAATGGCAGGTCAGACATTTACACACCTATGGATGCTGGGAATGAATGAAAAATCGCTGCCAGGCTCACCTCGACCTACTCCGTTTATTCCGATTTCCGTACAAAAGGAAAGTCGGATTGCGAGCAGTTCAGCTGAAGAATTGAACAAACAGGTCCAAAGACGTTACGAACGAATTGTGTCAAGTGCTCAAAACGTTGTGCAAAGCTATGCACGAACGGACAAAGGGGAGCACTTTCAGAAAAGCCACCTGCTCAGATTGCCAGACAGGTTTAGTCTTGAAGCTTCAGAAGAATTAGCATCGTGTAGAAGTTATTTGAGTCTGCTTACTCTGGAGTATGGAAACAGCGAGACTTTCAATGATTGGAAAGCACCTGCAGTACAGTTGAAAGGTGGTGTCGCGAGCGGAGGTACTTCGCTCTTGAAGGATCAATCGAACTGCCCGTTTCGAGCTTTTGCGGTCCACCGCTTACATCTTAATCAGGTGCCATCCCTAGATGTGGGGGTAACGAGGCTCACAAGGGGATTGTTGATGCACTCTATAGCTGAATCACTATACAAGGCGTACCAAACTCCAGAACAGCTTAATACACTATCGGAATCCGGAAATTTATCAAATGTCGTAAGAGAGTGTGTCTCATCAGTAGTGAAAACTTACAACGGTGAGCGGGTCAGACCGTTCAGCACGGAAATAGAGGAAGTTGAGATTTCCATTCTCTCAAAACTCTCTGAAGCGCTGGTGAATTTCGATATGCAGCGCATTACCGAGAAGCAGGAACCTCTAGATTCTCAAGTTAGTCAGTTGTCTGATACCACTTACAAACTCTGGGAAGCCGAGCACCGGACCAAAATTGAGTTGTCAGGGATGACGTTGACACTGAAAATTGACCGAATCGATGATGCCTATGGAAGTTTCATTCTGATTGATTACAAAACTGGTGCGTGCAGTCTTTCTGACGCTTGGGGCAGTAATCCCTATAGACCGAAAGATCCGCAATTGGCTGCATACGCTGTCGCAATGCATCAACAGGGACGAAAAGTCACAGACGTTGCCTACTATCAGTTGAAAGATGGGGAACTGTCTGCCAGTTCTTGGTTTCATTTTGTCGAAAGAAGTAGAGCAAATCCCAAGCCAGTTGAACTGCTACTCAATCCGACAGAAGATGTGAGTTGGCTGACCACGTTAGAGCACTTAGCCAATGATTATTTGTCCGGCCATGCAGTTGCAGATCCACTTAATACATACGACACCTGCAGATACTGCCATGTAGAACCGGTTTGCAGAATCAAATGCAAATCCGACCTTTGAGTTCTAACAATTCGAGTGAATTCTAGTGAGTGATCAGGCAGTTCGAAGCGAAGCGCTGAATATCAGGCAGTCCTTCATTGTTCAGGCACCTGCAGGATCCGGCAAGACTACTTTGCTGATCAGCAGATTCATATGTCTGCTGGCAGGAGTCGATGAGCCTGAAGAAGTATTGGCGATTACATTTACCCGCAAGGCAACCGCGGAAATGCGCAAGAGAATTATCGAAGCGCTCAACCCGGAAACGAACGAACGCTTTCCTCAGGACATCGTCAACGATGCTGTTGAGAAAGTCAGGAAACGCTCCGAGAAACTTGGATGGAATCTGTTGGAGCAGCCTTCAAGACTTCAGATTATGACGATTGATGCCCTGTGCACGAGTCTGATTCGCAGAATGCCATGGGCTTCAAGATTTGGTTCACTTCCAGGCATGGCGGAGGACGCAAGCCGTCACTATGCGTCAGCCGTTCTAAATCTGTATGAATCCGCGAGCAGTGATCGGGACCTTGGAAGAGCGTTGGCGAAATTACTGAACCACCTTGACAATAACAGCGACAGACTTCAGGAACTTATTGTTCAGCTACTTCAAAAGCGAGATCAATGGCTTAGGTATCTTGTTGGAGCCTCTTTTCTGGTAAATGACCGAAAGCAGGTGGAAGCTTTCTGGCAAGTGCTCATCACAAGGCAGCTAAACAAGACTCGGGACATGATGCCAACACCCACTCGTGAGAAATTGGGTCTTGACAACATGGATAACTCTCAACCATACAGCCTAATGACATGGAAGTTATTAGCACACGGTATGCTCACAAATGGTGGAACGTGGAGAATCAGGCTGAAGGATGAAATGGTGCCTGATGGAATTGAAATGGCTGACTTCAAAGAAGCCATCCAAAGTTGCCGCGATAATTCCGAACTCAGGAAACAGATGATTACGATTCGTGACCATTTTCCTTCTTCTCCTCAATATAGCGATAGACAGTGGGAAGTGCTTGAAGCCTGTTCAGTGGTCTTGCAGCACGCAGTGGCAGAGTTGAAACTTGAGTTTCGAAAACACGGTCAGGTGGACTTCATTGAAATTGCCCAGCAGGCAGTGCAGGCACTCGGGGATTCAGATGATCCTACTGACTTATCGTTGGTGCTTGATTACCAGTACAGTCACATCATGGTCGATGAGTTCCAGGACACATCAGTATCCCAGCGCGACCTGCTTGAACGACTGATTGCAGGCTGGCAGTCAGACGACGGCCGTACGATATTCCTCGTTGGAGACCCGATGCAGTCAATTTATCGGTTTCGGGAAGCCGAAGTCGGAATTTACCTTTCGGTCATCGAAAGCGGCCTTGGAAATCTGGCAATTAAACCTGTCAATCTGACACAGAATTTTCGCTCCAATTCAAAACTGGTTTCATGGTTTAACGCTGTTTTTGAACCATCATTTCCAGTGAACTCTGAATTGGAAACGGGGTCGGTACCATACGTCAAGTGTACCTCGACAAAAAAATCTTCGAATGATTCTGCTGTGAAATTCGTACTTCAGAATTCAAAAGCAATATCAGAGGAGAACATCAAAAGCCAGCCTCTGGTGGAGAAGGAACACGACCTGCTTATCGAAGATATAAAGAAGTTTAGGAAAAAGAACCCGGGTTCAGGAGTTCGTGCAGCCATTCTGGTTCGAACAAGAGGTCATGCAAAGCAGATTATTCCTCGCTTGGTAAACGAAGGTATCAATTACTACGCACAGGACATTGTGTCGCTTGACCAGCGTCCGGTGGTGGACGACTTGCTGTCTCTAACCCGCGCACTACTCAATTTGGCTGATCGAACTTCATGGGTCGCGATTCTGCGAGCACCATGGTGTGGCATGGCTTTAGCTGACCTTCTCATCATTGCACAAGAAAGAAATGAAATTATCTGGGATCGGATTTTGGACCCCAATGTTGAATCTGAACTGTCTGCAGATGGTCAACAGCGAATACGTCGGCTAAGGGAAGTGATGAAACGAACATTTTCGGGCCGCGGTCGGCTTGATATGCGCGACTGGATCCATGATTGCTGGATCTTGCTTGGAGGACCGGCTTGTTATAGATCAAAAGATATAGAAAACGCAGAAATTTTCCTTGATCTTGTAGAACGCAATTCCAATGGCGCTTCTGTGGAAGGCTTGAATCAATTCGAGGAAGAACTCAAGTATCTCTATGCTGTACCAGAGGAAAGTGCGGACGACACTTGGCTTCACATTTCCACAATTCATGGTGCCAAGGGCTTAGAGTACGATGCGGTTTTTCTACCAAGATTCAACGCCGTACAGGGCGGTTTAAAAACGCGGCCACTACTGGTTTGGTCAGAATTTCTGCGTGCAGACGCGGGAAGTCAAATATTGATGTCGCCTGTTGTCCCTACCGGTTCAGACGCAAGTGAGGAGATGTTTGCATTTCTCCAAAATTGGGACAAAAAAAGAGAAGCAATTGAATTGTTGAGATTAGCCTATGTCGCGTGCACCCGTGCTAAAGAACAGTTGTATGTGTACGCATTTGGCAAACTGGAAGTTCACGGACAGCCAATGTTATCAGATGCGTCATTTAGCGAGAGTTCACTGATTGCAAAACTAGTGCCCGGTTTAGTTGCAAGTAATTTCAGCGGTGTAGTCCCAATTCATTACACCAGTCCTGATAGTGTTTTCCCGGGCAATACTCCAGATGATGATTCAATCGAGGAGGCGGCATTTGATCTAACGAGACTTCCGTCAAATTGGGAGCCACCTGCACCGCCTGCGCCTGTCAATTCCTCTGGATACGAATTGGAGAGCCCCGATCATCTTGAAGCGATTGACTTTGATTGGGCAGGAAGTGTCGCACTGTGGATTGGAAATGTGGTGCATGAGTGGCTCGAAAAAATCGTTCGAACCGGAGTCAGTACTTGGACCAGGAAAAAAGTAGCTGCAGAGAGAAACAAATGGCAAATTCGCTTGCGGGCGATGGGAATGGCAGATGATCAGAGATTATTGGATGAAGCGCTTGCTCGCATTGAAACTGCATTGAATAATGTTTTGGTAGATCCGAGGGGAAAGTGGATACTGAGTGACCAGCACCAGGAGTCCGGTGCGGAACTCAGGCTGACAGGTTACTCAAATGGGCAGTTTTCCAATGTTATTCTAGACCGAACTTTTGTAGATGAAGACGGAACTCGATGGATTATTGACTACAAGAGCGGCACCACGGCCGGCAATGTGGAAGCTTTTCTTGAGCGGGAAGTTGAGCGTTACCGTGAACAGCTGACTCAATACAAGGCTGTTGTTTCCGGTATGGATTCCAGACCGATTCGTACTGCAATTTACTTCCCGATGTTCCCCGCTTGGCGAGAGGTAGAGTAATTTACCAGCAATGAGTTAATTGGTTTCAATTGACTATAAAATTAGAGTAAGTCGACATTGTAGACCTCGCACGTTAACTGACTAAAAACACACAGGAAGTCCGCGGCAGACTAGTGCGATTAGGAAATTAAATTACGCGTTGAGATGAGAAAAGGTATCAGAAGTCAGACAATTGCTTTGGCCGCGCTTTGGTCTTGCGCGATGATTGCGTCCGTCTGTAACGCATCTGCGCTGCCTTTCGCCGTCGATGGAAACAAACTGCCAACATTGGCGGATGTCGTTGAAAAAATTGAACACAGCATCGTCAATATATCGACTGTGACACGCAGGGACAATCGATCTGGGAATTCCACACTTGATCAATTTCGCGATCAGCTTCGCGACTATTTTGAAGGAGATGAATTTTTCAATCGTCATTTTGAATTCCGAACCCCTGATCGTCCAAGAAGGAGACGCGCGGTTAATCTGGGATCTGGGGTCATCATTGATGCAAAGCAGGGGCACATATTAACCAATAACCATCTGCTGACAGACTCTACGGAAGTTGAAATATCTTTACTTGATGGCCGCAGCTCGATTGCAAAAATCGTCGGTACAGACCCTGACATGGATTTGGCATTGTTGAAAGTTGATCTGCCAAATCTCGTAGAAATTGAACTTGGCAATTCAAATGAATTGCGTGTCGGAGACTTTGTGCTGGCATTGGGCAACAATTACGGGTTGTCGTCAACTGTGACCTCGGGCATTGTCAGTGCACTGGGTCGTAGCGGTCTCGGAATTGAGCAGTATGAAGAATACATTCAGACAGATGCGGCCATCAATCCAGGCAGTTCTGGTGGTGCACTAGTCAATTTGAGGGGAGAGGTCGTAGGAATCAACACAGCTATACTTTCACCAGCCGGTGGAAATGTCGGCATCGCATTCGCCATTCCGATCAATACAGCAGCCAGCGTCGCAAACCAGTTGATCCAGTATGGGCGGGTTAAGCGTGGTGTGTTAGGCGTCCATTTTCAGCCATTAACTCAGGAGATGGCTGCGGCTTTTCAGCTTGATGGAATTGAAGGTGTGTTGATCAATAAGGTACTACCTGGCTCAGCGGCTGAGTACGCTGGAATGAGGGAAGGTGACATTCTGACCGGAGTCAATGGTGTCAAAGTTACGGACGGTTCACAACTACGGACGATGATTGCACTCATCCGGGTTGGTGAACCGGTGAATGTGGAATACATCCGCAATGGAGAGGTTCTATTTGGTTCTGGATGGATTGGTGATAACTTGCAAAAGACAATAGCAGGGGTAGACGTTTCCCGTCGCCTTGAGGGTGTTGTTTTTCAAAATACACCGAGTGCAGAATCCGGTGTTCTTGTGGCATCGGTTGAGCGAGACAGTCGTGGATGGCGTGCGGGAATCAGGGAAGGAGATGTGGTTGTTGAAGTCAATCAGCAATCCGTCGCGGATGTTGACGATTTTTCGTATGCAGTCACTGATCCAGACGAATTGATCGTGCTCAGGATCAATAGGCAGGACGAGTTTTACTTCCTCGCACCACAATAGACGTATCAGAATTCGACATGGATGCGGTCATTGCACCATCGATACTTTCGGCAGATTTTGCTCGATTGGGTGAAGAGGTAGAGTCAGTCATCGCAGCAGGTGCTGATTGGATTCACCTTGATGTGATGGACAATCACTTTGTTCCAAACCTGACATTCGGCCCAGTCGTTTGTAAATCACTCAGAGATTTCGGTATTAAGGCGCCACTTGACGCACACCTGATGATTAAACCAGTTGATCGAATGATCGGAGAGATGGCCGAAGCCGGGGTCGATTCCATTACGTTTCATCCTGAGGCTTCAGAGCATGTTGATCGCACTATTAACTTGATCCGGGATTACGGATGCTCGCCTGGTTTGGCATTAAATCCGTCCACATCTTTATCTGCTCTTGAATACGTTTTGGACGGAATCGATATGGTACTGTTGATGTCAGTAAATCCTGGGTTCGGTGGTCAGAAATTCATTCCTTACGTTTTGGATAAAATTCAGGCGGTGAGCAGTCTGATCGAGTCCATTTCCCGACCTATTCGACTAGAGGTCGATGGTGGTGTGACCGTTGATAATATTGCTCAGATTGCAGCAGTCGGAGCCGATACATTCGTTGCAGGTTCGGCGATATTCGGATCGATTGACTATGGGGTTACCATCTCCGAGATGCGGAACGCAATCAATTCCTCCGCATGATTGGCGAGTTTAAACGAAGAACGAATCTCAGCCAGATTTGGTGAAGGGGTATGCCCTTTAATTTGCTGACATTCGTCGGCATATTCAATTACTGCTTCAGAACCCTTGCACTTCAAAACACGATTGTGAAAAATGCTAACAGAAGAACAGTTTAAGCAGCTAAAGGATGAGGGCTACACCCATATTCCGTTTCAGCGCGAAGTGCTGGCGGACTTTGATACACCACTCAGCACATTTTGCAAACTTGCTCGACAACCATTTACCTATCTGCTTGAGTCAGTACAGGGTGGTGAAAAGTGGGGGCGATTTTCAATCATTGGATTACCCAATACAACCCGATTGGAAGTTCATGAGAAAACAATCCGTATTCTCAAGTCCGATACTGTCGTCGAAGAATGGGAAAGTGAAGATCCATTAGCGGACATAAAAGCGTTCCACGAGAAATTCCGCATGCCGAGTTTTGAGGCAATGCCTAAATTCACCGGTGGTCTTGTAGGCTATTTTGGATACGACACTGTGCGTTACATAGAGCCCACTCTAGCAGCAGGACGAAAGCCCAGGGAATACGAAATTCCCGATATTTGCCTGATGGTTTCGGATGAAGTCGTTGTGTTTGACAATTTATCCGGTCGACTATTCATCGTGATTTACGTGGATGTGACGCAGGGAGAAAACCGTGAAACCGGAATTCGCCGCCTGAATGAATTGGCCAAGCAACTGAAGGCACCAATTCCATCTCGACCGGCACTTTCGCTAAAAGAGGAGGCGAATGAAGTCAATTTCGAATCTGCTTTTGGGCAGACAGGGTACGAAAACGCAGTTGAAAAGAGCAGAGAATACATTCTAGCGGGTGACGTGTTTCAAGTTGTAATCTCGCAACGACTGTCGGCGCACTTCAAGGGCGATCCGATCGATCTTTATCGAGCGCTTAGAACCTTGAACCCGTCTCCCTATATGTACTTTCTGGATTTTGGAACATATTGCATCGTCGGTGCCTCACCAGAAATCCTAGTTCGGTCAGAAGACGGCATTGTAACAGTGCGACCATTGGCCGGTACGCGCCCTCGAGGCGAGACCGAAGAGGAGGACCAAAGGCTGGAGGTGGAGCTTCTAGCTGATGAAAAAGAGCGGGCCGAGCACATCATGCTGGTTGATTTGGGACGAAATGATATTGGGCGGGTTTCAAAGCTTGGAACGGTCAGAGTCAATGACATCATGCAGATCGAGCGCTATTCACACGTTATGCACATTGTCTCGAATGTTACAGGTGAACTGCTGGAGGGCAAAGACGCAATTGATGTGCTGCGCGCGACACTGCCGGCTGGCACCGTCAGCGGCGCTCCTAAGATTCGTGCGATGGAAATTATTGACGAACTTGAGCCACACGAGCGTGGAATCTATTCAGGAGCAGTTGGATATATCGGATGGAATGGTAATCTGGACACTGCAATTGCCATTCGTACAGCCGTCTTGATAGGGGATCGGGTTTATGTCCAGGCGGGCGCCGGTTTGGTCGCAGATTCTGTTCCCAATACTGAGTGGCGCGAGTCAATGGCCAAAGCTCGAGCAATCCTGCATGCAGTTGCCATTGCTGAACTCCCGGAGTGATACCCGTGATCCAGTTATGCCGTAATATTACAGAGTGGCGTTGGTTCGAGCGGTTCATCATCGCTCTCATCATATTGAACGCGATTGTTCTAGGAATTGAAACTTACCCGGCCATTGCGGTTCCTTATGAAAATGTGCTGCTTTCGATCAACCGTGTGGTTCTAATTGTTTTCGTAATTGAGGCCATTCTGAAAATTACTGCTTCAACGCCAGTTTTCAGTCGATATTTTGGAGACGGTTGGAATCTATTCGACTTTTCAATAGTGGTATTTTCACTGATACCGCAAACTGGTGAATTTGCGCTCATCGCCAGAACCATTCGACTGCTGCGCATCTTGCGCCTGATTACTGCGGTTCCTGAACTTCGCCTTATTGTTTCGACACTGATCAAATCACTGCCTGGCCTTGGCAACGTAATACTGTTGATATCCATTGTTTTCTACATTTATGCGATCGCTGGATACCACATGTTTCATGCACACGATCCATTCCATTGGGGATCACTAGGGACTTCTTTGATCACTCTGTTTCGGGTGTTGACGTTAGAGGACTGGACCGATGTGATGTACAGTGCCATGGAACTGCATTCACTCGCGTGGATATTTTTCATCAGTTTTGTCGTCATTGCGGCCTTTATAGTCATTAACCTGTTCATTGCAGTTGTAATCCACAATCTACACAAAGCACAGCACGAAACGGAACTGGTTCAAGATGAAAATCTCGATGCTGAAATTTTGCACACGCTGAGTGAATCGAAGAAATCACTTGAACGCATTGAACGGGCTTTCGCCGAAAGACAACAGCAGGACAATCAAATAAATGATTCAAAGGCTTAGCTCTTCCTCATTAGAGAATCAGCAAAGTTGTCTTGATTAACGATGAAGGTGTTGGGTATTGAAACTTCCTGTGACGACACCGGCGTCGCAATTTACGACTCAAATCAGGGTCTGTTGATTAACCGATTTTCATCGCAAATCGATATTCACAAGATTTATGGGGGTGTTGTACCCGAACTAGCGGCACGCGATCACATAAGAAAGGTTATGCCACTAATCAAATCGGTGCTTGAAGAGACAAAGCTTCAAAAGGGTGATATTGACGCGATCGCTTATACCGCAGGACCTGGATTGGTAGGCGCGTTACTGGTCGGTGCCACAATTGGAAGGTCACTTTCTCTGGCACTAAAAATTCCAGCAATTGGTGTGCATCATATGGAAGGTCACCTGCTCTCGCCAATGTTGGAAAACGAAACCCCAGAGTTTCCCTTTCTTTCACTACTTGTCTCTGGTGGTCACACCATGCTTGTTGACGTGCAATCGCTTGGCAGATACAGTTTGCTGGGCGAGACCCGCGACGATGCAGTGGGTGAGGCATTCGACAAGTTTGCCTCAGTTCTGGGCCTTTCCTATCCTGGCGGGCCAAGCATTGAAAGGTGTGCCACAGAGGGTCAGCCAGGCCGTTTCAAGTTCCCAAGGCCCATGTCTGGTCATGACTCACTGGATTTTAGTTTCTCAGGGCTAAAAACATTCGCCATTCAGACGGTGGACAAACTTAAACTTGACGATCGGGTTCGAAGTGATCTCGCATACGCGTTCCAGGATGCTGCAATTGATGCTCTGGTCGTCAAATTGAAACGCGGGCTTAAGCAAACTGGCTATTCTGAAGTGATTATTGCCGGAGGTGTAGGTGCGAACAAGTTGCTGCGGGATCGAATTGCTGAGCTCTCAAAGCAATTGCAGGTCAAAGCATACTTTCCTTCGTTAGAACTTTGTACCGACAACGGAGCGATGATTGCTTATGCGGGTTTTTTGCGGTTAAAGGCTGGATTCAGCGAAGAATTGAACTATGCAGTGTATCCGCGATGGTCTCTAGAGAGTCTTGAGCCCATTCATTCCGAAGCAATGGTTTGAACTCGCCACTTTTTTGTTCAACTTACGATTCTGCCTTAGCCGATATTGAGACGGATCTTGCTTTCTTCACCTGCCATCAATCGCTGAATATTCGTTCGATGTCGAATGACAATAAACAGAAAAATCAGAATACAGGTAGCCGTTAACCATGAGTTCTGATAAAAATACCAGGCGAATGCAGGCGCTAGCAACATTGCAATAATTGCGGATAAGGATGCATAGCGCCATATCAATGCAACAACAAGCCAAACTCCTCCCACTCCCACAAAAACGGGCATGCCGAGACCCAAATATGCACCGAGCGCAGTAGCGACTCCCTTTCCACCCTTGAATTTGAAGTAAATCGGATACAGATGCCCTAGGAATGACATGAGAACTGCGGTACTGATCACCAACAAATCATCAGTGATCATCCGGGCAATGAGAACGGGTATCGTCCCCTTGGCAAGATCGCCGAACAGCGTGAGTGCTGCAGGTAGTTTACCACTCAGACGTAACACGTTGGTTGTTCCCGGATTTCCGGAGCCTTCTACTCGTGGGTCAGGCAGTTGAAGCAGTTTCGAAACTACAATCGCACTCGACACTGATCCAAGTAGGTAGGCGAAAATTGCAAAAATCAGAATGGTCACAACATGTTTTACCAATAAGGGCCAATTGACAGGTTCGATGCAAACAATTTTAACGAAGAATTTGGCTTATTCAATAGAAGGTCGGACAAAATATTCTTCGCAAAATCAGGGAATAGTAGCGAGAGGCTGATAGGCGACAAATCAATATGGTTTCACAAATTTCCTTGCTTGTAAGAAAGTTCAGTAAAATTCGAGTTGTCATCTGAATTGATTTTGCGGCTGTGAACATTAACAGTATCAAACTTTATGCTGAGACACATGCAATTGAAGTTGTAAACTTCAGTGTGCGTTTGGGTATTCCGATTCAGGCTTCTGACATCAGTCGATTCGATGAAAGAACTGAAAATTTAAAAAAGTTATTTCCGGCAATCAATGATGTGCCAGGAGTCCAAATTCAAGTTACTCCGAATCACGGTCAAGTTTCAACGGCAATTCCTCCCCTTGCAAAGGAATTGATGTATTTTGATACTGACGGCCAACCAATTTGGGTTGGAAATTTTCAAGATAATCTGGTTATGGTTTCTTGCCGAAAATATTCGACCTGGGAGAAAGTATGGCCTGACGCAAAGCAACGACTTAATGCACTACTAAATTGTGTCGATGATTACAAACCGATTCTTTCTGTTGATTACAGTGTCACCGACACTTTTTACGCAAACAAATCTGAAGATGCACTATTAGCAAGGAATCTATTTAAAGATAGTTCATTTGTGCCTCAAAAAATGGTACATCATTCAGACCCTAGATGGGACATTAGTCAAGGTTGGTTTGATAGTACCGATGTTTCAAACCAAATTTTGGTGCGTGTAGATGCAAAAAGTGGAATTGAAAATGAGAGGGTGGTAGCGAGTATTTGTAATCTACATTCTCAAAGATTCTCAAGGCAAATGAGTGTCAATGACATTGCGAATGGCAACCAAGACCCTCTTGGTATCGAACAAATTTTTTCTAAGTTTCATGACAAAAACAAAGAACTACTTAAGCAGATTCTCATCGATAATCTGTTAATTCGCATGCGTTTGAAGGCGCCAGATTGATGTATGCTACCACTATAGTTGAATTTCAAGACTCTGCAAAATTTCCGTCATTTAACAAAAATGCAATTCAACCTTTGAGAAGATTCACAAATTATTCAGACAAAACAACTGTGACTACGCCGAACCTTGATTCTTCGCAAACTCAAGCACTTGTCGATGAAGTACGTTGGAATTTTAATTTCGCCTATTCTACTTGGAAAGAATTAGACTACAGTCAATTGTACTCAGCCTTTGCAGAGGCGATTCTCCTTGCCAGAAGCGGACTTTTTGAAGCAGAGTTTATTCCAGACATATGTGTTGACGAATACGGTGAATTTACGTTTAGCCATCAGTCAGAGGCTGGCTACGTTGATATTGGAGTGAGAGGTAAAAGAGAACTTTCATACCACGTTAGAAATGACATTGACCCAAGCAAATCTGAATATGATGATTTGACTTGGAACGATTACAGTACCCCTATAAGATT
The DNA here is from genome assembly GCA_965220665.1 of Arenicellales bacterium. Lineage (GTDB taxonomy): Bacteria > Pseudomonadota > Gammaproteobacteria > Arenicellales > JAJDZL01 > JAJDZL01. The sequence goes on along the minus strand of CBDCQQ010000004.1, from coordinate 935,073 downwards.
GTATAGAGCAATAGCAGCATTAAGAGAACACCTATAAATTTCCGTGAGCCGCAGACCGGATAGAGTTGATGACAGTGAAGAAATAGCGCGCCTGCTACTCTATCCTCAGATGATAAAAGACGGGAAGCTAAAACCTTCTGCATTTCCGGTTGATGAACTTTTGGCAAAGGAGGGAAAGGATGGTTCTTCGGTTGACCGATGTCAACTTCTACCTGAAATTTATTGCACGCTAAAAGATAAAGCAGAGGAAATCGCTAATCCACACGCCGACCGAAATCCATACGGATTTTCTGTTGCAAAGGCCAGCGAAATAAGAAATATCCCATTCAATAGCAAATTGGAGCGAGCATTCGAAATTTGGCCTGACCCAATTGTTCGAGACAAAGAACCACCCAAACCTTGGGATGATGCTCACGCATTAATTCGCGGGTTCGACAGCAGTTTCACTCCAGGCAAAATACGCGGGGTACGAGATAAGCTTATCGACTTGTTCTCACAACAAATTGTAAGGTTTAATTCTTGACTGAATTTTAGGCAATTTGAATCAAGTGATAAGTTACGTGAGATCTAAGTTGATACATATTCTAGGTAAAGAATTCCATATTCACTGAGTCAATCAGTTCGGATATAAGAAATTGATTTGACTGAACAAGCATTAATCGAATTGTAGTCTGCGTTGGATATAGTCTTTGTCGAAAACCTGAAAGTTGCTGCCAGCATTGGAGTATGGGAGTGGGAGTGCCGTATTAAGCAGAATCTCATAGTCGACATTCAATTGGGATGCGATATTCACCAGGCCGCCCAGAGCGATTCAATTGAAGATGCAATCAGTTATAAAGATGTCGCCACGCGAATTCATGATTTTGTTGCTGATTCACATTTCAATTTGATTGAATCAGTCGCAGAAAGCATTGCGACCATCATCCTTGAAGAGTTTGCAGCAACATGGTGTCAGGTCAAGATCAGCAAACCACGAGCGGTTGAAAAAGCCAGCAATGTGGGCGTCATAATTGAACGCGGTACCAAATCTGCTTCAACGAACTGAACTCAGGATGTGGTAATCACTCGCCCACCGTCCACTGTCAGTGTCTGCCCGGTTGTAAACGTCGCTTCAAGCGCGAGGTATCTCACCGCTGCAGCCAACTCATTTACGGTTCCAATTCGACCCAACGGTGTTTTGGAAAGGACTTCCTGAGCGACTGTCTCACCTTCCGCCCATAGAATTGCGCCTGGCGCGACCGCATTGACCCGAACCTCCGGTGCGAGTTCAAGAGCCATTGCTTTTGTCAGAGCTTCAAGTGCTGCCTTGCTGGCACAGTATAGGGAATAATCCTGCAACGGATAACTGGCGTAAATATCCGTTACATTCACAACGCATCCTTTCACCTTTCGTAGTACAGGTAATACCGACTGGACGAGGAAGTAAGGCGCTTTGACATGAATTCCAAACATACTGTCGAATGATTCGGTTGATGTATCACCAATCGCGTTTGGCTGAAATTCTGATGCGTTGTTGACTAACACATCCAGACGACCGAATGACTGGGTAAACTGATTGCCCAATTCTAGAATTTGATCGAACTCGAAAAGGTCCGCCTGAAACTCAACCGCGGAATTCGCTCGTATGCCATTCAATTCCTGAGTTAGTTCCATTGCCTGGAATTCTGAACTTCGATAGTGAATAGCAACAGTCAAACCTTGAGAGTGTAGTTCTCTGGCAACTGCAGCACCAATTCGCTGACTACTGCCAGTGACCAGTGCAACTTTACCCTCCGATTTCAAATTACATCTCCGGTCAATTTCAGCACTCTAATTCAATTTTACGGTTTAAAGACATTCGATTTGCTTTATCTAATTGAAGTTTCGCAATTCGTCGCCGATTGTACAAACTGCTTGAATCGGGCATATCATTTTACGGAGTGCTTTCTTACAGTCCTCTTTGCGAGTTGCTCACGCCAAATCTCCAAATGCAGTGCTTGACGAGGGCCTCGTTCTCTCATATTTTCGACACCTTTACGAATTTCACCCATTACCGACACGCTAAGAAAAAGTTCATCTGATTCAACTGTTTCGTACCATCTAGCGACATTTGTATCGCATCTATTTTGCTTACGGAACTCGGATATGACATAAGAGGTCAACGCCCCTTCCTAAATCACTCGGCCGATCAAAGTCAATGCCTTGAAGCGGAGCAATATTCAGCATGGATTTAAAGTCGTATGGCCACTCATTGGAAATTGAATCAATACGCTCATCGACATCCTGATTCATGGTATCTGCCTTGACTTTCGCTTTGTTTTTGGATTCCTCTGCCTGCTCTCCATTTATCTCGAATACTAAAGGCCAGCACTCATTACCGGACTGCTTGCTCAAACCTATCGAGTAGTTACCTATTGGCTTGGATTTTAGCGAAAAATATGTTTTATTGCACATAGATAGGTCAGAAATTATGGGTGGTGGTGCGTTAGATCAAACCGAAACGAGGCCAGATGCTGGATTTGTTCCAACCTAGAGGCTGCTGCAAATAATCATTGAGTGGCGATGGAGGTCATGGTGGCACCTATTTCTGGAGGCGCAAGTTTGTGGCGTTTGGTTTTCCAATCAGATACTCGTTGAGACTGGCATAGTCCGACAATGAATGCCACCATCATGAAGATTGCTCGATGTAAATCTTTGATTAAATATTACACTTGCGTTGATGATCTGACAACATGAAATATGAACGTTATGCGTTCATATTTCATTGTACAATGCTGACCAAATGATTGAGCGCAGTATTCACGAAAGTAAGATTTCCAACCTCCTTGAAGACTACCCTGTAGTCGCGCTTCTAGGGGCACGACAAGTCGGCAAAACCACTCTTGCCAGAGAGATTGCACAGAAGTGGTCAGGCGAGACACATCACTTTGACCTTGAATCTACTGCTGACTTGGCGCGTCTGTCTGATGCGGAACTTACACTATCTCCATTACAAGGACTCATCATACTTGACGAGATTCAAAGAAGGCCAGAGATATTTCCTACATTGAGAGTACTTGCAGACCGAATTCCAAATTACGCAAAGTTTCTAATCCTCGGAAGTGCGTCAACTGTCCTACTGAAACAAAGTAGTGAATCGCTCGCGGGACGGATCGCCTACTATGAACTTCCAGGTTTGCTGTTATCCGAGGTCGGTGAGAATGAACTGGACAATATATGGATAAAAGGAGGATTCCCCAGATCGTTTACCGCACCTAGTTTTTCAAAGAGTTATCAATGGCGAGGAAACTTCATTCGAAGCTTTCTCGAACGCGATCTCCCTCAGTTTGGAGTTACGATTTCTGGAATCACACTTGAACGATTCTGGACAATGCTGGCACACTATCATGGCCAGGTGTGGAACGGTTCTGAAATCGGCCGCGCATTTGGTGTGTCACACACGACAGTGGCACGATATCTCGACATACTCGAGGGGACATTCATGTTAAGGAGTCTGCGGCCATGGAAAGCCAACGTCTTCAAACGCCAGGTGAAATCCCCGAAGGTATATGTTCGTGATTCTGGAATATTGCATCGACTGCTCGATATTACTGATTACAAAGCCTTGGAACGGCATCCAAAAGTAGGAGCCTCTTGGGAAGGTGTTATGATTGAACATATCATCAACGCGTTTCAAATAGAACGGCATCGGTGCTACTTCTGGGCGACACACACCGGAGCAGAGATTGATCTGGTTGTTCACCACGATGGTGAGCTTCGAGGTTTCGAGATAAAGCGAACATCTCAACCAACCATCACTCCCTCAATGCGCGCAGCACTTGAAGATCTTCAGTTGAAGCGGATTGATGTTATTCATGCGGGTGAAAAAAGCTTTCCGCTGCACAAAAAAATCCACGCGATTACAGCATCGAGATTGCTCACTGACCTGTAAATATTCTTCCAAATCTGTCAGGTGAGTTGAATGAGCAAAGATAGCGATTGTTCAACCGATAATAGGCCGGGAACACTAAACGTCCATTGAGGATTCAATCTCCCCGTACAGTGAGAAGTATTTTCAACACAAAGTTGTAATCCCACTCTGTACTGGAACAGAATGATCAATTCTCGGAGGTATTTATTCCGGTAATGTATGCCAATTTAACTATTACGAAGTGGAAAATTTCTGAATGCCACCAGTACGTGTATCTTAGTTCTACACTTAATCTGATGTTGGTGTGTATGCAGTTGAATCATGAGTCTGAGTTGAGGACAAATGTCCCGGCGCTATCATTCACAAAGTGCCAACTCCCGATGCAGCGATTGATTTGATCGCTAATCCTAACTGGTCTTTCCAGTCTTGTTAGGTTTTGAATGGCGCGCAATTGGTCTCTGTCAAAATGTCAGTGGGGGTCCCAAATTCATTACCCCTTGCTCGGCAATGGAAGAAATGCTGCTGTCTTGAGGTGAGCGTTGCTTTTGAATGAGATCTGAAACCTGAAGATCCTCAATATCAGAAGCAACCCAATGGCCGCCATTTTGAACCAGTTGTTCATTGGCTGCATAACGATCATTTGTAGGTTTTACCCATAGTGGAACCCATTTGGTCTTGAGATTGTTCTTTGCGCCATTCAGGGTGCCACCCTTGGTTCCACAATGGACCACTAATGCGCTTTGTGCCAGACAATAGATGTATTTGTTGCGTTGCATGGCATTGCCTACGTTAAATCCTGCCTCCGGGTAAAATGGTGAAACCAACGCGATACGGTTTTCCATCAAGCCTGTACGCCATTTGCTGCTCATCGCAGTTTTAAATAAACTGTCTGTCAATACCCCAATTACTTTGCCGCCTGCGTCGGCCGCTCCAAGCATACATGATTCATCTACACCGCGGGCACCGCCGGAAACAATCGTAATTTTTTCATTTGCAGCTTTATTACCGATCATTTTCGAATAAGATAAATCTTCTGTGCTGGCATTGCGGGAACCAATAACTGCCAGACCTCCGGTATTCAATAAATCTATTTCGCCACACCCATACAGCACCGGTGCAGCTTTGCCATTCAAGCGGTTGATTACGCGCCGTGGAAATTCTTTGTCTGTCTGAGTAAGGACCCAAAGGTTTGCTCGCTGCCACTTCTCAACTGCCAATGCCAGAGAATGTCGGCGGCCAAGCAATTGGCGAATTCGCTCATCGGTCATTTTACTGCCAGGGGGAAAATCAATTAGAGATGACTCTGATGTCAATAAATTGGCAGGTGAAGCCCCCTTTAGCTTTAAGCTTGAACTAAACCATTGCCACTCGGAATTGGTCAATGGTTTGACGTCGTTATTTTCTGTCCTGGAAAAATGACTGGTGAGCAACAAAATCGCTTGTGTGTCTGCCGATAATTGGAGTGATAAATTCATGAGTTCCTGACCGCTGCGGAGGCGAGTGCTACTGGATAAACTATTCCGCTGCCTGCCTTTTGTAACAGTGCTGCGATAACAGCTAGCGTCCACCCAGAATCCACTATATCATCTACAAGCAAGACAGGCGAAGGCAATGTCTGGTTGACGGTGAACGCTCCATCAAGATTTTGACATTGATGAAAACGATTGTGCTGATTCTTTTGTGGCTGGTTGTGTTTTTCCTTAGTTATCGTTTCAAGAAAGGGCAGATTCAATCGATTTGCTAGTCTGCGGGCGAAGTCTGGCACCAATTCCGGATTATTGAGAGATGGAACACTACACACCCACTGAGGAGCCGGTTGCGGTTGCCAGCGTTGCTTTATCAATTTAACCATTGCCTCGACTAACTCATCACCAAATTGTCCAGCAAACTTTTGACTTGCGACTGTGCCACCCCATCCAGCATCCCCCCATCGCGATAAGACGCGTCCTTCCTGAGCTTGCGGCAACTTGCCCTTAATTCCGTACTCCACAAACGCATCTGGCGGGATTTGTAATTTCGGTTTGATTGGCATTTCTGCATGTTTGAGGAAAGTTGCCGCTTGGTGCACAAGTTTAGGGTTAATTGGCTGATCAATTAAAGGGCGACCAATACAGCAATCACATTTACCGCAAGCTGTTGGGTTGGGGTCATCCAAAGCCCGCATTAAGAATGTCATTCTGCACTTTGTTTCATTCAGATAGGCTTGCATTTCCGACCATTCCTGGTCTCGCTGGGTGGATAAATGTAGCATACGAGTTTGGTCCAACTGATACGGAACAGGCGTTCTTGACCATCGACTTCCAATCTTGACTATGGGTGCTGGATTTTCGACACTTAAAAATTTAACGACTTTCTCAATCTGACTATAGCGCAAATTGGTTTTTGCTTCGATTTCGCGAATCGACAAACCTTCATCTGTTTCTAACAACTGTAACATCTCTTTGACGTGGGATTCCGGCGGAAACGCAGAATTTCTGAAATACTCATGAATATCCTGATCTTCCGCTCCAGCCATTAAGATTCCCAATGCTCTGTCAATAGCACGTCCTGCGCGTCCTACTTGCTGATAGTACGCAACAACAGAGCCTGCGGATTGGTAGTGGATCACGAAACTCAAATCTGGCTTGTCGTAGCCCATGCCCAAGGCGGTGGTCGCAACCAGCACCTTGACTTGATTTGCAAGAAATAAATCTTCCAAGTGTTTTCGATAGGCGGCACTACTTTCAAAGCCATCAGCCACGACGCTGCCGTGGTAGGCTTTAGCATGGATGTGGTTAATATTCAACCAATCTGCAACCAGCTCGGAATCACGTGCAGTCAATGTGTATACGATTCCTGTACCTTTCAAAGTCGGAATTACCTGCGCGAGCCAAGCCATTCTTGAAGCTTGTTCCGGCAAAATTATGGTTTGAAGTTCAAGACTTGTCCGAATCAGTGGCCCACGCTTGATCAGGATCTCACCCAATTGCGCTTCAATGTCATCTACGACCCGTTGATTCGCGGTCGCTGTAGTGCATAGTACCGGAGTTTGTGAAGGCAACTGACGCAAGATATTAACGATGCGACGATAGTCAGGGCGGAAGTCATGGCCCCAATCGGAGATGCAATGAGCCTCATCAATTACCATTAGAGAGATTCGGTCTGCGACTGGCTGCAACACGGTTTCGATGAAAGTGTCATTAGCGAGCCGTTCCGGGGAAATCAACAAGCAGTCGACCTGATTGTTCAGCAAACGTTGTGTGACTGCCAGCCATTCATTTTGATTTGTGGAATTGATCGTTTCGCAATGAATACCCAAACGTTTGGCGGATTCAATCTGGTTGCGCATCAGTGCCAGCAGAGGTGAAATGATGATGGTTGGCCCCTTCCCCCGATCGCGGAAGATTTTTGCGCTAATAAAGTAAATCGAACTTTTCCCCCAACCGGTACGTTGCACCAACAACAATTTTTCTTGCTGATTGGCCACTAAGTCGATTGCTTCCCACTGACCATCACGAAACTTGGCAGTAGGATTTGCTAGCGCAGTTTGAAGTAATTCTTGGGCTCTTACTCTATCCATTTGATTCCACAAAATAGAACGATTGTTTTTACATGTATTGGTTTGACCACTGCACAAATTTCATCCGGTATTTTTAATGACTGTTGTCGGGTGGTTTCTTGCATATTCAAATAAATTTGAAATGCAGTGTTGCCAGCCTTCCCAGCTAAAATCCATCTGCTGGTTTGCTTATTTTACCGATCAGATAAACTCACAGACGATCCCGAATCGCACTATAGAAGATCTACGAATTGACGCCTCCGTGAATTTAGCGGGTTGATTGGCTTTGGTTTCCTGGATTTGCCATGCACACGACGAGACCGGTGCGATCTTACACCCCTGGAACCGAATTTTACAAATTAACCCGGTTTCAGCCGGTTCACTGCGATTTTCGAAATATGCCTACGCCTTCCGAGTACCGGATCGATTCGATGGGATTGAACAGCAGTCGCCGAAGGCGACCGGTTCAGATCAGAACACAGGTGCGTGCCGACCAGATGGTTTCATCAACTACGGATTTGTGATCACCGTTGAGTTTCATCCTTAGTTGGTGTGAATGTTCCACAATCGTCCCAGTAACTGCATAGAGATGATAGTGTAGCGTTGTGGCTCGACAAATTTCCCACGGGAGTGGCAAAATCATCCTAGGGCAAATTCGCCACGACACGACTGCGGTCCATCTGCCCTAGTGTTATGTCAAGCATCCAGTGTCGGGTAAAGCCGTTTCAATCGAATGCGCGCATCTTCGCTGGTGAACTGCCAGTCAACCGTCGCATTGATTCGGTCCCGCTGCGCCTGCCAGGCGCTCACTTCACTGCGCAGCTGATCAATCGAATCGATTCTGCGGTTCAGACACTGACGCACCATGACACTGATCTCCGATTCAGCCAACTGCCATGCTTGGGCGTGTATACAAATTCGAAGCGGTCCCAAAGCGCTTTGGCAACGCCTGGCTCAAACACCTCGTACAGCGCACCGGGACGATGCGTGTTCAGATTATCCATCACCAGCGTGATTGTTTTCGCCGACCGATAGCGTTGTGCAATGTCGCTGAGAAACTGCGCAAAGTCACACTTGGCACGCCGCTCAGTCACTTTCGTCATTCTGGTTCCAGCCAGGGGCTCTGCCGCCATAAACACATTGCACGTCCCCATGCGCCGGTACTCATAGTCAACCCTGCGCGGCTGCCCCGCACTGGCTGGCAGCGGTTCGCGGGTCTCGCCAATCAGCTGGCGCGGCGTCTCGTCCATGCAAACCACCGGACAGTCAGGATCGTACGGACGATGGTACACGTCAAGAACCTGTTCCATTGCCGCCACAAACTCAGCGCTGGCTTTCGGCGGAATCACCCATTCGAGGCGTCTCCAGGGTTTGATTTCGTTTTTTTTAGAACCCTTCGCACCGTTTCATGAGACACACTGTCGATATAGTCCAATTCCACCGCCTTGTCGGCCAGCAGCCGAAGCGACCACTGCGAATAGCCTGCCGGCGGCTGCGAGCACGACAGGGCGACCAGCCGCGCCTCGAACTCACCGTCAGCCTTGACCTCGTAGTGCTCGCGTCTGCCCTGGCGTCCGCCAAGCGCAATGTCCAGTCCCTCTTCAACGAAGCGGCGCTTGACCCGGTCCACCTTGCGCGGAGAGACCTGAAGCACGCCGCTGATCGTCTCGCCAGTCGACCGGTTCGGATTGAAAGCCCCTTCGTCGCAGTTCAGAAGAATCAGCGCGTTGATGACCTTCTGCGACGCATGCGAGCCCTTGCGCGTAATCTCCCTCAGCATGCTGCGTTCGGACTGTTCCAAGGTGATGATGTAGCGTTTCATATCCACACTCCCGATGACAAATATAGCATCAACGGGAACGTGATTATATATCATGCGTCATATCACATATGACATGATACTAGGCTGACTTTGGTGCCAATGCGGTCTGTTTCCAGCTGCCTAATGTCTATTAATGCTGATGTGGGATGAATCAGCAAAATTCAACTCAAGGATGCCTAATCGTACCGATTTGCACCCGCAGATGTCAAAACGAGATGACGAAAGTCAGGCAACTCGCTACAATCAAGGCGGGATTGGATTTGAATTATCTGCTAATTTCTGATTTGGGCAGCCTGCCCCAGGATTCCACCATCTAAATGGATTAATTTATCTGAATTTCAATACAAGTTTGCAGCACCAATGTCACGCTACCCTGTCAATTCAACCGCTGACGCACTTTTCTTCCATGATGAAGAGAGCGAGCGCAGCAGTCGACTCCAGGATGAAATCCGTCAACTTATCAGAACTTCTGACATCAATGCCATTTCATTTGCGAAGTTTATGGAAAGCGCACTCTATCACCCTGTAGACGGATACTACACCTCGGCGACACAGGTACTGGGTGGTGAAGGCGACTTTACAACTGCGCCTGAGTTGGGGACGGTATTTGGTCATTTTCTGTCTGCAAAAATCGCTAGAACCTTCCATTCATCTCCAATTCCGGCGCGGATTTATGAATTCGGTGCTGGTAGTGGCAAACTCTGTGTTCAATTATTGTCTGAACTCAAGCGGCTCAATTGTGAAATTGAAGATTATGTGATTATCGAGATCAGCCCCAGACTGAGACAAATCCAGCAACAGCTTGTAGCCAGACAAACTCCGGAAATATCAACGAAGGTTCACTGGTCTGATTTTCCGGCCGACAATGGTATCCAGGGTGTCGTCATTGCCAATGAAGTCATTGATGCGATGCCAGTAGAACTCGTTCGTTTTGTTGAAGGACGAGTGCACCAGGGGTATGTCACGGAACTCGGAGATATTTTTCAACTCGAATTCAGAACGATACTAGAGGAGGAGTTCGAACAAACTTGTAATCAAATTAATTGGCCATATTTTGAGGGTATCTACACATCAGAAATTCACTGCCGTGCTGAAGCATGGCTCAAGAAGGTTGGAGAATGTTTTGAACTTGGTTCAATGTTGATATCCGACTATGGATTTCCCCAGCATGAGTACTATCACCCTGATCGAAATCAAGGTACACTGATGTGTCACCGAAGACATCACAGTTTGCACGACCCTTTTGAGTTCATTGGGTGTCAGGACATAACAGCACATGTCAATTTTTCATCCCTCGCCAGAATCGCAGAAACCGTCGGCCTTGAAGTCAACGGATTCACCACACTTGCAGGCTTTATTGTTGATACTGGTTTGGAGAGTCTGGATCTCGCATCGTTACAGATTTCGGAGCAAATGTCTGTTACACAGCAACTGAATACTCTGACATCTCCGTCTGAAATGGGTGAATTGTTCAAAGTGATGGAGTTGAGTAAGAATATTGAATCCGATCAACTGGGCTTTAAAACGCTTGATCATATGCATCGTCTGTAGCATCAAATTCTTAATTCAAGCGAAATAATGGAACTTATGCAATCCGGTATTCTGGCACTAATTCAGGGTGCAACTGAATTTCTGCCGATATCCAGTTCCGCTCATCTGATTCTGTTTCCGACTTTTTTCGGTTGGCATGATCAGGGACTGGCATTTGACATTGCCGTCCATGTTGGAACACTATTCGCGTCGCTTGTTTACTTTCGGGTACAGATCAGTGAGATTGCAGGTGCGTGGTTTATATCCCTAATAGGACGTAGCACAACAACAGAATCAAAACTTGGCTGGTTCATCATTGTTGCCAGTGTGCCGGTTGCAGTTTCGGGAGCCCTCGCATACGACCTGGTAGAAAACGAACTTCGATCTGCGGCTGTAATTGGGCTTGCAACCCTTTTGTTTGCATTGCTGCTCTGGTACGCGGATCACTTTCGGCGAGGTCAAAGAACACTACGCGAATTGCGTCTGACGGACGCATTGCTCATCGGTGTGGGACAGGCTTTAGCGATTATTCCCGGAACTTCCCGATCAGGTATTACGATGACGGTTGCACTAATGCTTGGGCTAAGTCGTAAGGAAGCAGCGAGGTTCGCATTCTTGCTAGCGATTCCCGCTATCGCGATGGCTGGAGGTTGGCAGGCTCTGCAGCTGATTGTGTCTGAGGTCGAGATCAATTGGCTGCAATTTACCATTGCTATGGCAATATCCGCCGTAGTTGCCTACCTATGCATTCACTACTTCCTTGCATTTATTGAAAAAATTGGCATGCTCCCCTTTGTAATTTACAGGGTGTTGCTGGCTGTATTTATTCTGATCATTCTGTAGCTGAATCATCTTCCAGCAGAGTCGATACGCTTCTAATGTAAGCGTGTCGAACTTGATCTCGTAGTTCGTCGCCTTTGTAGGTCATTGCCAAACTTTTCGCATCGACTTGGCGCATCGAGATTCGACATTCGCGCAGCAATTCAATGGCTTGATGAACAACATCCGAGTCCTGATGCAGAACGGTCAGCTGGACGGAGCATGCTTCCAAGAAATTTTCGAATGATTTTTTGTCACGAACTCCGTTCAGTGCCAACAGCATTTCAACAGTATCGGATGCAGGTCTTTCTCTGACAGTCATGATACGATCAGAGTAAATCGCAACTTGCTCTGCGAGTGTTCGATAGGAAGACGGTGTTTTTAGACGACTACAGAACTTCTGAATTGCGGTTGTATTTATTGGTTCGCCTAATGATGTCGTGGCGAATTTGTTTATAAGACTGGCGAGCACTGAAAATCTTATTCTGACGTCTTCGGTTAGGTGTGCAGCCAACTCCAGTTCAAGAAGCGGCTTGTCGGTGTCCGGTCTCAAATCATAAATTTTGTTAATCTCGGGGAACATATTTGTCAGCGCATTACACACTCTCAGTACTGTAAAAAAAACAGCAGGATGATCCTCCGAAAGAGCGCTCAATACCTCCTGTAATACTCGCTCGGGTACCAAGTAGTCGAGTTCTCCGCTACCCGACAATTCGCGCATCAATTCAAGCGTTGAGTCTTCGACGATAAATCCTCTACTGTGATAGCGTGCAGCAAATCGGGCGACTCGGAGTACTCGAAGCGGATCTTCTGAGAAATGTGCTGAGACATGACGCAGCAAACCGTTTTCCAAGTCTTGTCTACCACCGAATGGATCAATCAGATTGTCTGCAGTATCTAGCGCCATCGCGTTGATCGTAAGGTCACGACGGAAAAGGTCTTGCTCCAAAGACACTGTGGGGGAGGCGTCTACATCAAATCCTTTGTAGCCCTTACCCGTTTTTCGTTCGGTTCTTGCAAGGGCGTACTCTTCGTGGGTTTCGGGATGCAGAAAAACCGGAAAATTCTTTCCGACCGGACGAAATCCAAGTGACAGCATGGTGCCTTCGGTAGTGCCAACTACGACCCAGTCTTTGTCACTGCGATCAATGTTGAGTAACTGGTCGCGAACTGCACCGCCAACCAGATAGCAATTCAACTCACTCAGCTGAATATTCTGTTTGTCGGACATCTGTTAGTAAGAACTGAAATTGGAGAGAAAATCATCTGTTGTTGTCAGTAGTGAGTGGAATGAAATCTCACCTTCATCCATACATTCCAAATTACTTGAACGGAATCGTTTTCTGTACTACTGTTTGGCTTATTGATTCGGATACGCATACCGGCATGCTGTGATGCGGTTTGCTGAGGTTAGCGACCCGCCTGAGTTCTGAACTGATCGAACTGATCAATTTGAGGACTTAACCATTCCCCGGCAACCGATTCAAATCGCGTCGGCTGCACACCATAAGGTTCGGGTATGCCTTCCCCAACTGCGACGGATGCCTGAAGTGATCGCAGGTTGTCTGGTGTCAAGGGTTTGCCGGGAGCAAATTGAGCGAAGCTTGCGAGGAGTTTGGACAATGCCGGGCTAAGTCCAACTAATTTATGACGCATCCCTCCAAGTCTATCAATCAGACTGACGAACTCTCTAAGTGTAAAGATTTCAGGGCCCGCAATGTCAAAACTTCCCTGGTCGGAAAATTTGACATCGATCGCATGAGCAATACACCGAACCACATCTTCGACATAGACGGGTTGTACTCGTACTTTTGGCAAAATAAGTGGAAAAAAAACTGGGCTCATCGACAGCATTTGCTGAAACATTCTGGAAAATGAGTCTCTAGGTCCAAACACGATTGATGGTCGAAGAATCGTGCACTCCAAGCCCTTTTTCATGACTGACTGAACTGCCTGTTCGCCCAGAGCGCGAGATTTGAGATACTGGCTGGGAGAATTGCTATCAGAACCTAGAGCGCTGATGTTAACTAGCCTTCTCGCTTTCCTTTGTAAACATGCTTCAGCTATTCTCCCTGGTAGGCTCGCATGAATTTCGGCGAAAGTGTCGATTCGTGACTGATTCAGAATTCCTATCAGATTTACAACAGTGTCAGATTCACTGATTAAACTGATGATGTAATCGCTTGACAAATCTCCGGTTTCAACAATCTTCAGTGAGGGGACAACCAGTAGGCTTCGGTGTCGATGTGGGTGCTTGGTAACAACAGTCATTGCCCATCCGTCGCGCGATAAAACATTGATCAGATGTGATCCAATAAACCCAGCGCCACCAAATAAAACCGCGTGTTTTGAATGAGATAAAAGCATGAGTGTCTAATAGTTTTCTTCAAAGTTGGTCAGTCAACTACATACTGTTTGCCGTACGCTTTAAGCTGGCTTAAGGTGTCGTTCAACTCGCTCATATTATCTACAAATTCCAATAAATCGTTAAATGTAGCCACTGACAGAACATCGACATCACACCTCTCCCGCACCTGCTGTACCGCAGACTGTTCGGAGTCGACACATTTTTCCATTCGATCTAAAGAGATCACAACCGCCACGGGACACGCACCCTGTTTTTGAATAGTGTCAACTGCTTTGTCCACCGAGTGTCCTGAAGTGATGACATCTTCGACGATGACAACCTCACCAGTGAGAGGTGCGCCAACAATCCAACCCAACTCACCGTGGTCTTTTGCCTCTTTTCGGTCAAACGCGAATGAAACCGAGCGATTGTGCCTGTAATTGAGCGAAACTGCTGTAGCTGCGGCTAGTGGAATGCCTTTGTATGCCGGCCCGTATAACATAAACTCACCGCTGAACTGCTGGGCAATTGTATCGGCATAGAAACCGCTTAACTTCACTAGGTCAGCACCATTAGAAAAGCCACTGGTGTTTAGGAAATAGGGACTCGTTCGGCCGGAATTGAGGATGAATTGGCCAAATTTTAGTGCACCACTGGCATAGGCAAATTCAAGAAACTCCTGTTGTCGAGTATGCATTACTAGGTGGTGCTGCGATTCAAGTGAGTGCTTCGAAGTCAATGAGTTTGCTGTGACGTCGGACATTGTTAATTGTAGTGAGTCGACGACTAAGAGAGGGAATTTTTAGATCGGTAACCCCTTGAATAGACGCGCGATTCAGCGGGTCTGAATTTTCGTTTACCCCACAAAAACCGCCAATCAGGCGCCATTTGCGGCCTGTCAGGGCAAAATCCCGAATTTCCACCCCAACCGTTCAGCGCGCCGCTGAGCCCTCTGCGGGCACCTGGCCGAATCCAACGAAAATCATCTAATGATTTGTTTTAATTGACAAATAATGCCATGAGCGAATCCCAATCGTGTATAATTGACTCCATAAAAGAAACAAAAACCAACCCACGGGAGATTCACGCATGGCACTCATCAATTATGACCTTTTCGCGTCTGACTCTGCAGACAATTGTGAGCTGAAAAACCTGACCGCACTGCTCGAACAGCTCGACTTCTCAGAGCTCATCAATGAGATTCTCATCCGCCGCAAAGGCAGAGGCCGGCGGGACTGGCCCATCGAAGCGATGCTCAATGCCGTGTTCGCGATCGACATTCTGCAGCACCGCAGCGTGTCCGGATTCGTCCGGGAGCTGAAACGCAACCCCGCGCTGATGCATGTGCTGGGCTTTCCGATGCGGCGTGGGTTTCACACCGACCCGGCCTTTGACGGTTATGCGGTGCCGAGTGATTCGGCCTTTTGCCGGTTCATCCGACTGCTGACCGAGATTGAACGCGGTACCGGTGCGCTGATGCGGGTGTTTGAGGCGCAGGTCGATGAGATCGCGGCACTGCTGCCGGACTTTGGAAAAAGTGTCGGCTACGACGGCAAAGCCGTCGAATCGCATTCGACCGGCCGGCCGCTCAAGCATAAGGCAATCGACAAAACCACCGGCCGGCATCCCACCTCGGATCCGGATGCCAGCTGGGGCGTGCATGAGCAGTACGGGACTGATCAGAACGGCCGGGAAGTCAGGAAAACCAAGAAATGGTTTGGTTACACGCTGCACACGCACGGGGACGTGACTTACGAGCTGCCGATTCGGTTTCGGCTGGAAACGGCCCGCGAGTCCGAATACCGTCACTGTGAGGGGTTGATTGAAGAGCATGAGAAGCTGTGGTTCTTTGACCGGTGCAGGAGTTTCGTGGCCGACCGGGGGCTTGACAGCAACCAGATCAGAAAGCGCCTGTTTAAGAACGATATCCTGCCGGTGATTGACACCCGCCGGATGTGGCAGGACGTCAATCTGCATCCGCAGCAGCTGAAGGTGCCGACCCGGCCGCTGGATGAGTCGAAGGTGGATACGATTCTTCGCACGGAGAACGGCAGTCTGTACTGTCAGTGTCCTCAGAGCCGGGAACTTCGACGGATGCACTATCAGGGACGGGAGCAGAAGCGCGGTACGCTCAAGTGGGCCTGTCCGGCGGCCAGTTATGATTTCACCTGTAAAGGCCAGGCGGCCTGTTACCGCATGGGTCAGGTGAAACCGGGGTCGAAGAGCCGGGTGGTGCGGGTGAAGATGGACCCGGATCATCTTCGCAATTACGGCCCTTTGCCGCCGAATTCATACAAGTGGCGGCGGCATTACGATCAGAGGTCGGCGATGGAGCGGATTTATTCAAGAGTCGATCAGGCGCATCTGGCGCACGATCATTTCCTGCGCGGCAAAGCGCGCCTGACGCTGAAGTTCACCGTTGGCTATGCGGTGATGCTGGCGCGGGCGTGTGTGGCGGTCAAGGCCGGACAGCCGGAAAAGATGCGCAGCTGGGCGTCCTCGCTGGCGGCCTGACTGGCGCCCCGGTTCCCGGGGCTCGGAAAATCCAAACCGAACACGATGCTGCGGGTGCGGCAGATTCGGCGCGGCTGCAATTCGCCCGCGTCGCCGGCAATGGCGGTTTTCGCGGCACTGGGCGCCTTGATGACTCGGAAATCAGCGGCGGGCGGGATTTTGTTTCGCGAAATTGACCGAATTTTTCTCCGTGACAGAATTTTCTGACCCTAAAATTGTTGCTAACGCAAAACCCTCTAAGACTCATTGCATTTGAGTTATTTATTCAGCTCAATATTATATTCAGGTGTTTCCCATGCGGTTTTTTTCAAGATGCGACCATTGTGTTCCTTTGCATTTTCTGATTGTTCACGTCCATTAATCGCATCTATTTTCGAAGAACTCATTGCTATCACAGAACTTTATGTTGAAGTTGCCGATACTTTGATATTTTGAGTCTGCATGGACTCATGCCAGAAAACCAATTGATCCGGACCGGCCGGGCTTGGCATCGCATTCAGCATATAACATCTCGGCCAGAGCTTCTTGATCGTCCGTTTGACCAATAATCGCAGACTTTCGGTGTACCAAAGCGAAGTCGCCGGGCGTAAGGTTGGTGAGATTCAAAACCCTTTCTGGAGGAGCGAATCCAAAGTAAGTTTGGAATGCTGCCCTGATCTGCTCTGGTTGGAGATAGTCAAGGGTCACCTTGAAAACGAAGCGCCTAATAGTCGCACTGTCAAGGTGCTCGCCAAAATTGGTGGTACAGGCGAACGGCAGTTGATGGATTTCCATCCAAGTCAGCATTTCGTTAACTTGGCTGACTTCCCATGATCTTTGTGCAAGTTTTCTATCGTGGAGCAACGAATCAGCTTCATCGAAAATTAGGAATGAATTGGTGTTCCGTGCCCCTTTAAATGCGCTGGCGATTTTTTTCTCTGTTTCCCCGACCCACATTGAAAGTAAATCGGAAGTCCGCTTCTGTATTACCTCTAGCCCCAAACGTTCGGCAAGGTAACGGATATAGGCGCTCTTACCCGTGCCGGGCGGTCCCTGCAGGCAGAGAGAAAATTTCAGCACACCGCTTTTCACAAGACTTTCGGCAAGTTTAACCGGACAGGTGTTCGCTTGGATCATTGTGGGGTCGAACAGCTGCGGTACACCCTCGGGTGGCACTTCGCATGATACTAACCTGGATATACTCTGCACCCCGATTCGCACCGCGTCAATTCCACCACCAGCAATTCTTGCAGCCGCGGTCGCACCGGCTGCTATACCCGGTGTTGCGGTGAAGTCCCGCGCCAGTGCACTTGCATCATCGGCGTCTGCTTCGATGCCGTAGCGCGCAAGTTGCGTTTTCCATACTCTTGCTCTAACGGACATTGACGGCGGACTCAGCTCTAGTGCATACGACATACGACGCAACAGGGAACGTTCGACTGAACTGGTATCGTTGATGGTCCAGAGAGTCGGTGCAGGCGCTCGCTCCAGCAATTGGTGCGTGTAGACTTTGGAGCCTCCGTTCCGTGAGTTGGAAGAGATCGACATCCCAAAGAAACTTAAATCAGCCCGACTTGTAAATAAGTCGTCCATCTCATCGAACAGGATCAGTGAATTTTGGTTTTTTGCGAGAAGACGCTGAGTGAGACGGAGTTCCTGCTGTCTCTCGCGACGGGTCATTTCGTCACCTTCTCGATCCGATTCGCCGACACTGTATAGAGTCACACCAAGTCGCTTGGCCAACACCTTGCAGAACTCTGTCTTGCCAGTCCCCGGTGGGCCGTACAAAAGTATGTTTACACCCGAAGCAGAGCATTGCAGCGCACCTGCAATGAGTCGTTCGATGTGATCACGTCCCTTGCTTATGTGCTCGAAGTCCTCCCACTCCAGTTCACTCTCAGGTGCAACGTCAAGCAGCAGACGGATCGCGTCGAGGCTGCTGTGATCAGAATCGGTAGCCACGCGGCGAAGCCGAGACACAATTCCCACTTCGCTGTCTTCTCTGTCGATCGTTGCGAGCCCTGAACGGACCAGTGGCGACTCGCTATCCAGGTGGTGCTGAACATCACCAGGCGATAGATTAAGCAGTGTCGCAATTGTCGATGAATTCAATATGACACGGTACCGCGTTCTTTCAAATGCGGATACATAAAAAATATCATCAATCATTCTCTCAATTACGGGTTGGGTAGAGTACCGCAGCAGGAGTTCCAGGATATCGATGTCGGTAGTCGAGAGGCAAATGGCTTGCGCCAGATTCCGAAGTCGCTTCGCGGCCAGATCATACTTGACTGTCTTGAATGCGACACACTCGCGCTGTAATGCCTGTGCAACCATACGTAGTTGGTCTTCCGTAGGCGTTTCGTTTAGATGACGCGCAAATCTGTCCAAGTGAGGAAACATCGTTTTTTCACCATGAAGAATTCGGTTATCTCTATCAGTTATCCATTTAACCAGGCCCACAGCCTCGGAATTTCGGTAGTGGAACTTTGCAGCCATGTTGGCCAGGTAAGTTGCTATGAGTTTTCGTTCGTAAGTGCTTAGCATTAGATTTTCCATCTACAGTACAGTAAAAAGCTGCTCGACAAGTACTTCAGCTAGAGATGCTTCGAAATTCAAAATTCGAAAAACTTCTAGAATCAGCAAACCGTAGTAATCACTACATCTTCTGACTGAACAGGTCTTGAATCTGAAGTTACTCTTGCTTTTGTATTGGCTGGCAGCAGTGGGCAACCAATTCCTGCCTACGTGAATTTGACCAGTGCCGGCTACATCGGGCAGCACTTGATATACTAAATCCTATTCCTGTGAAAAGCAAATAAAAATTCGATAACGATTTATAAATACGACAGATATTGACGCAATAAAAATAAATTAGATGATATGGAATCCTCCCACCCTCGCAGTTAGAATTTTTAATCCAATTTGTGTAATCATTGGGGTTGTTGAAGTTCGGTTTCAGAATTCAATTGTCACTTTTCTAGTTCCAAAATGAGTGTCACTGACGGGATAAATCCAACTTTTCAAATCGTTGTCCGCCAGAAAATTCTGACGTAAAAATCAGCATGGGAAATGCCCTATGAGAAGCATTGATTTGACTGGTTAACATGTAATGTCAGTATCTGACATAATCGGACATATGCAGGTGAATAAATGCCAAACGTATATCTTACTGAACAAATGGAACACTATATTCAAGGCCAGATCAGATCGGGGTCGTATGCCAATTTGAGCGAAGTTGTGCGTGCAGCCATGAGATTGCTGATGGAGAAGGACAATGCTCGTCAGTTTTATGCATTGAAAGCGGATCTGGAAGAAGCTTTGCAGGAAGCAGAAGCGGGAGAATTCGAGATTTTCGATCCTCAGACTTACGAACCGGATTTCCGACCAGAATGATCGAGACAGTGTGTTGATAAGGCTGTCTAGACTTGCAATACGTGATTTGGATGAAATACGATCATACACGATTGAGACGTGGGGCCGCGTCTGCTGGATAAAGTATTACCAAGGCTTGATGCAGACTTTCGAGGAGATCTTGGAAAATCCTGAGAGTAGGCGTGATCGGAGTCATTTTGCAGCCGGATTTCGATCGGTAAATTACGGCCGGCACGTGATTTCCTATGCACTGGTAGCCGCGGCTGATGATGAGCCTGTAATCATCCGAATCGTTTATCAACGAAGAAATCTACCGGCACTGACTTACTACGAGAATATTAGTGATTCAATCAAAAGTTCCTGATATACGCCAATTTCGACGCTGAAACCTCTAGCATCGGGTAGCACAGCAGAAACAAGGTAAAATGTGTCGAAGTTATTGACTTGAATATTATTCAGGTTGTCAGTTGCGATTGACTTCGTGAGTGCAATAACGAAAACTCCCATACTTTAGGATTTCACATCACCGTATTACGCAACGGGGTGCGCACAGAGTCAATTTCATGCTTCTATTGATTGACAACTACGATTCTTTCACCTACAACCTGGTTCAGTATTTGGGCGAGTTGGGGCATCAATCAACTGTCGTTCGCAACGATGCAATTGAGGTTGATGAAATCGAGAAATTGGCACCGTCTGGCATCTTGATTTCGCCAGGCCCCTGCACTCCGAATGAAGCGGGAATTTCGATTGCTGCAGTTGAGCGCTATTCAGGAAAACTACCCATCCTCGGTGTTTGTTTGGGACATCAAAGCATTTGCCAGGCTTTTGGCGCTGAAATATTGAGAGCCGACCAGGTAATGCACGGTAAGGTTTCCGACATCTACCACAACTGCGAGGGCCTCTTTGACAGTATTCAGAATCCGTTTACTGCGACCCGTTACCATTCACTGATCGCACAGCGGGAAAGTTTGCCTGAATCGTTGGAAATAACCGCCTGGACAAGTGACGGTATCATAATGGGCGTAAAACATAAGCAGCACCAAGTTTATGGCGTTCAATTTCATCCGGAATCATTTTTAACGGACTGCGGCCACGATCTACTGCGGAACTTTTTAGAGTTGAGCAATCTTTCTGTATGAGCGAAAAAACAATGTGATGGACATCCAGGGAGCCCTAAATCGAATTACCACCGGTCATAATTTGACTGGCGAAGAAATGCTGGACATCATGCGTCAGATAATGACGGGACAACTGACTGCATCGCAAATTGGTGGTTTTTTGATTGGTCTTCGCATGAAGGGTGAGTCCATTGAAGAAATTACCGCTGCTGCGAATGTGATGCGCGAACTGGTCACAAGCGTGCGGGTCGATGTGCCACACCTCATTGATGTTGTCGGCACAGGTGGCGATGGAACATCTTCCTTCAATGTATCAACCGCTTCTGCATTTGTTGCCATAGCTGCGGGTGCACATGTTGCCAAGCACGGCAATCGAGCAGCTTCCAGCAAAAGTGGAAGCGCAGACTTGCTGGAGCAAGCGGGTGCTCGAATTGATTTAACCGCCGATCAAATTGCCGAGTGTGTCAGGAAAACAGGATTTGGTTTCATGCTTGCGCCGGCTCACCATACGGCGATGAGACACGCCATCGGGGCTAGAAGAGAGCTCGGTGTTAGGACGATATTCAATGTTTTGGGTCCACTGACCAACCCTGCCCATGTCAAGAGTGAGATGATGGGTGTCTTCAGCGCTGATTTGGTTGAGCCTTTGGCGCATGTCCTGAAGAAATTGGGCTCGGAACACGTTATGGTCGTTCACTCTGATGATGGTATGGATGAAATCAGTGTAGGGAGTTCGACTCAGGTGGCTGAACTGAAAAATGGTGAAGTTAAAACTTACTCGATCAACCCCGAACAGTTCGGTATTCCCTTGTATTCCTTGGGTAATGTTGCCGTTTCAAATCCCAGTGAGAGTCTCGCAGTGATTCGTTCCGTATTTGCAGGGGAAGAGTCTGCGGCGTCCGCGATTACCGCAATGAACGCTGGCGCGTCAATCTATGTTGCCGGACTTGCGGAAGATCTAAATGGTGGGATCGGTCGTGCTCAGGAGTTACTTCGATCCGGTGAAGTGGCTGTCAGGTTTGACCAATATGTGGAGTTCACAAACAGTTTCTAATATGTCCAGACCCGCGGATGTCCTAACGTCCATTGTTGAGCACAAGCGGCAGGAGATAGACGCCGCACGGAAGGCAGTTTCAATAGCTGAACTCACCGAAAAAATCCAATTGCGTGGCCCCAAACGGGGATTCGAAAGTCGCTTACGTGAACATATGGCGAGCGGACGTTCTGGTATTATCGCTGAATGCAAGAAAGCATCACCGAGCAAAGGCGTCATTCGTCCGGAATATGATGTTGCACAGATCGCAAAGAGTTATGAGGAAGGGGGCGCAAGCTGTCTTTCAGTATTGACAGATCATAAATTCTTTCAGGGATCCGCTGATCACCTTGCAAAAGCTAAGAAAACTTGCAGACTACCAGTTTTGCGTAAGGATTTCATAATTGATGAGTCTCAGATCCTGGAGTCTCATGTCATGGGTGCGGATTGCATTCTGTTGATTGTTGCAATTCTGGAGCTCGCTGAATTGCAGGACTTCGCAGCACAAGCGGTTGCACTGAATTTGGATGTTCTTGTAGAGGTTCATTCAGAAGAAGAGTTGGAACTTGCGTTGCAGGTGAGTCATGGTATGCTGGGAATCAACAACCGCAATTTGCGCACATTCGAGACCACACTTGAAACCTCTATCAGGTTGAGCCGACTGGTTCCCAGAGATCGCCTAGTTGTTGCGGAGAGCGGAATTCACAGTGCTGAAGACATTGAAACCCTGAAATCTGCCGGGATTGATGCGTTTCTCATCGGCGAATCGTTTATGCGAGCCTCAGACCCAGGAGCCGAACTTGGACGGATATTTCATTCTGATCGATTGATCTATGAATCCGGGGCAGTTATAAGATGATGAACGGCAAGGTCGAACTGCTGGAGGGCGTCAACTTTCGCCTCACCTCAGGTAGCGGTCACATGACCACTTCAGATGGCCCGGTAGAAGAGGGCGGAAAAAACGCCGGTATGCGCCCAATGGAGATGGTGCTCCTGGGAATGGGCGGTTGCACTGCGTTCGATGTTGCACAAATTCTTCGAAAACGGCGTCGCGAGCCGGAACTTCTCGAAATAGACCTTCAAGCCGAGCGCGCACAAGAGGTTCCTAAGGTATTCACTCGGATTCATCTCCATTACCGCGTCAGGGGTGAGGGCATTACCGAGGCGGAAGTGAAGAGAGCCATCGAACTATCGCTGGAAAAGTACTGCTCGGCAACGCGCATGCTGGCCGAAACAGCTGAAATCTCTTTTGATTTTCAAGTGCTTTGATTATGGTTAGGCGTAACCATCCAATATAACAAGCGGAATCGCCATGCAGAACATTGTCAATTGGTTTCGTCGCCAACTGAATAATCCGCAAATCATCATCCTTGCGGTCATTCTGCTTGTCCTGTTTGCTCTCATCATTTTCGCTGGGAACATGATGGCACCGGTTATCGCAAGCATCGTCATTGCGTACATACTGGAAGGCGCGGTCAAAATGTTCGAAGTGGTTAAGGTGCCGCGTTTGGGTGCGGTATTGATCGTACTTGGGTGCTTTGTCATTCTCTGCTTCGCGCTGATATTTGGTATTTTGCCGTTGGTCAGTGCCCAGGCACTGCAACTGGCGAGTCAGATTCCTAGCTGGGTTGCTGATGTACAGACTGCACTGCTGCAATTGCCAGAGCGATACCCGGACATCATTTCCGAAACGCAGGTTCGAAATTTCATCAGCACAACAGCCCAGTTTGTGACCCAGTTGGGTCAGGAAATTGTGGTGGCGTGGTCAGCTTCATCAGTTACTGGAATCATATCAGTGGTCATTTATGTGATTCTTGTACCCATCATGGTGTTCTTCTTTCTGAAAGACAAAACCAAGATCACCGGTTGGCTTGTCAACTTTCTGCCCGACAAAGATCACGGCCTAACAATTACAGTCTGGCATAACGTGAATCGACAAATGTCGAATTACATTCGCGGCAAATTCTGGGAAATCTTAATAGTTGGAACCGTAACTTACCTGACATTTTCCATTTTCGGTCTTCAATACGCTGCGCTGCTGAGTGTGATTGTCGGGCTGTCCGTACTGATTCCATTTGTTGGTGCAGCGGTGGTTACCATTCCTGTGATCGCAGTGGCAGCTGTTCAGTGGGGGCTCAGCCCCGAATTTGCATATCTGGTACTTGCCTACCTGATCATTCAGATTCTGGATGGTAATGTCCTTGTACCGTTGATTTTTTCGGAGGTGAATGATCTTCACCCGGTTGCCATAGTGATAGCGGTCATTGTTTTTGGTGGTTTTTGGGGCGTATGGGGTGTATTTTTTGCTATTCCACTTGCGACACTGGTGCAGGCAGTGCTAATTGCCTGGCCTCGGTCTGATTTGGAATACGAAGCCATTGAAAAGAAATAGCATGCAACCGGTACCAATTAAAGGAAGAGGCATCAATTCCAATAATTCGGGTCGATTTGAGGAGTGGACTCGAAGTGATTTTGACGATGGCTGGTATGATGAACCGCTACCACCACTGCGTACTCAAGTAGAAGTCGATTCTGCCAGTACCGTTATTGCGCGAAACAAATCTCCAGATTTGCCATTTGACCGTTCAATCAACATGTACCGGGGTTGCGAGCATGGCTGTAGCTATTGTTACGCTCGTCCGAGTCATACCTACCTTGGCTTGTCCGCGGGTCTTGACTTTGAGACTCGGTTGTTTGCGAAATTGGATGTGGCCACGCAATTGCGTAGAGAATTGGATGCCCCTTCCTATCGTTGTAAGCCGATCGCGCTTGGTGCGAATACCGATCCATACCAGCCTATTGAAAAACAGTATCAGTTGACGCGGCAAGTATTGGAGGTGTTGTTGGAATACCGACACCCGTTGACGATTACAACAAAATCGGCATCAATAGTTCGGGATTTGGACCTTTTGGCTGAACTCGCACGATTGAACCTGATCGTGGTGAATTTTTCCATCACATCATTGGATTCAAAACTGTCGCGATTGATGGAACCTCGCGCCAGTGCACCGCACAGCCGCTTAAAGGCGGTTTCTCAACTGACCTCAAACGGTATACCTGTTACAATATTCTTCGCACCGGTGATACCTGGGTTGAATGAACACGAGCTGGAATCAATTTTGGAAATGAGTGCAAACGCCGGCGCGCGTCGAGCCGAGTGGACAATGGTTCGACTCTCCCATGAGGTCAGGGAACTGTTTCAGTTATGGCTGACGCAGACGTATCCCGATAAAAAAGCCAAAGTTATGAGTCTGATTCGCCAGGTGCGCGGAGGCCGGGAGAACAGCACTGAATTTTTCGAACGAATGCGCGGGACGGGTCCGATCGCAGACCTCATTCAGCATCGGTTTGAAGTTGCGGCAAGAAAATACAGGTTGGACCATGAGCCGCTTGAGTTAGATTTGACCCAATTCCGACAGAATCCGACTGCCGCCAGGCAGATATCTATTTTTAACTAAATCCCACAGAGTTTCGAAATTAAGGAAATGAAGGATGGCTTCTGAAAGACAATCGCAGCCGTTGGCGATGACGGCATCTGAAACTGCGACCAAAACATCAACAGTTCCATTGTCGATTGACCGTACATTGGTAGAAAAGTTGGTGCGAATGGCTGGCAACCCACCAATTGACATTCAGTTGTGGGATGGATCGAAGTGTGTATATCAGGATGGTCCGGCCCGGAATACGATGGAGTTTAAGAACCGGTCGGCGTTTTATGATGTGCTGAAGAGTCGCGAAATCGGATTCGGTGATCGCTACAGCGACGGTTCCATTGAAGTTCATGGTGATCTCGTTGAATTTCTGTGCGATATCTATAAATCACAACGCAAAGCGACGCAGAATCAGAGATTCCAGTTAAAATTGCTCCGCAGCCTGACCAGAAAGAAAGCGAAGGACAATACCCTAGCTGGTTCAAAGTCGAACATTCATCACCATTACGACCTCGGCAACGAATTCTACACCTTGTGGCTGGACCGCGAGGCGATGCAGTATACCTGTGCTTACTTCGCCCGCCCAGACTACACAATTGAGCAGGCCCAGGCTGCAAAAATGGAACACGTTTGCAGAAAACTGATGTTGAAACCCGGTCAAACTGTGGTCGAGGCAGGTTGTGGCTGGGGCGGACTCGCACGCTATATGGCCAAAAACTATGGTGTGAAGGTCAAGTCCTACAACATTTCTCATGAACAGATCGTTTATGCGCGAGAGCGTGCTCAAATTGATGGGCTGAACGATCAGGTCGAGTACATCGAAGACGACTATCGCAATATTTCAGGAGAATTTGATGTATTCGTTTCGGTAGGCATGCTGGAGCATGTCGGCAAACAGAATTACAACGTACTTGGATCTGTCATTGACCGATGTCTGTCAAAAGATGGAATGGCTTTGGTTCACTCGATTGGTCGAAACGTACCTGAATTGATGAGTGCTTGGATTGAGAAACGGATTTTTCCAGGTGCTTACCCTCCAACCATCCGCGAGATGATGGATATTGTCGAGCCTTGCAATTTTTCGGTGCTTGATATCGAAAACCTGCGCTTGCATTACGCTGAGACACTGCGACACTGGCTCGCTCGATTTAACGAAAATGAAGATACGGTGAGAAGCATGTTTGATGAGCAGTTTGTCCGAGCCTGGCGACTGTATCTTGCAGGTTCAATTGCTGCTTTCCTTGTGGGTTCATTGCAACTGTTTCAGATGGTGTTCGCACGCGGATCGAACAATGACGTTCCAAGCACGCGTGAACATCTGTATCCGATGTCAGATCAAATATGAATGATGCAGGTTCTAGCACTAGCGCGGAACTCGATGAACTGGTCAGGCAGATTCGAGAATTTGTTGATGAGCGGGACTGGGAACAGTTTCACTCGCCAAAAAATCTGGCCATGGCGTTGGTGGTCGAGGCTGCCGAACTGGTTGAGATTTTTCAGTGGATGACAGAGGAAGAAAGTTCCGAATTAAATGACCGTGATCGGAGAAGAGCCGCCGAAGAAATTGCTGATGTTATGACTTACCTGATTCGAATTTCAGACCGGCTGAATATAGATCTGTTGAGTGCGGTGGAACAGAAGCTCGCTACCACCCGACAAAAATATCCGGTCGAACTAGTGCGCGGTAGTTCCCAAAAATATTCCGAATACAAGACTTGAGACGGGTATACATCGCCGAGAATCTGGCTGACGCACATCTGGTCAGTAATCTGATTCAAAATCACGGCATTGAAACGCATGTGTTCAATGAATTTTCACATGGTGCTGTCGGCGAATTACCGTTTACACATACTTGGCCAGAGGTTTGGGTCAAATACGATCGCGATGAATCTCAGGCACTCGAAATTGTTGAAACCCGCGAAGTCAGACCGCATACCTCCGATGAGTACATCTGCAAAAACTGCGAGCAGCCAAATCCAGCGAACTTCGATATCTGCTGGAATTGTTCTGCCAGTCTGAATCAGACGGATTGAATGAGTCAGGTGTTCATTAGTCCAATCGAGTTTAAATTTGGCTTCCCGGTCCAGGAAACGTAAATCAGGAATTTTGAAGTCGGTCCTGGTTCGCATGATCATGTGGGTCATCAGCATTGGACTGGTGGGTGGAATTGCACTCTTTTTGTGGATCGATCACACAGTCCAGCAACGATTCTACAACCGACTGTGGGATATCCCTGTTCACATTTATGGCAGTTCGTTTGAAATTTTCCCAGGACTCAGCATCTCGGTCACCCACCTTGAGGAAAGACTGCTTGCGCTTGGGTATCGACGCGTTGACAAGGTTCAGGAAATCGGTGAGTTCAATTCAGCCTCGACATCCATTGACCTGGTAACCCGACCATTCGAGTTCTGGGACGGCCCGCAGCTGCCGCGCGATGTACATGTTCGGTTTAATGGTGGAATTGTGGAATCGGTCATTGATCGCAGGACAGGTGCGCCGGTCAATTTTTTTAGACTCAAGCCACATCTGATTGGCAGCCTGTCACAAAGTCAGCACCAGGATCGATTCCTGGTACGACTAGAAGAAATGCCTCCTCTGTTGCTTGAAACGCTGATTTCGGTCGAAGACCGCCGATTTGTCAGTCATTGGGGCGTAGACGCTTGGGCGATTCTACGGGCGGCATGGTCCAACCTTCGAGCCGGAAAGATTGTACAGGGCGGCAGTACTTTAACTCAGCAGTTGGTAAAGAATGTTTTCGGTCGGAATGATCGTACTTATGAGCGCAAACTTCTGGAAGCAGCGACTGCGTTAGTGCTCGAATATCGACTCGACAAACGCCAGATTCTTGAAGCCTACTGCAACGAAGTCTATTTGGGACAGGACGGGAAAAGAGCAATTCACGGGTTCGGTTTGGGCAGCCAGCATTTCTTTGGGCGACCAGTTGGAGAACTCAATGCAAATGAAATCGCTCAACTCGTGGGAATGATCAAGGCGCCAACCTCCTACAATCCAGTGAGGAATCCAGAATCGGCCAAGAAGCGTCGAGCAGTGGTATTAGGCGTTATGAAGGAAAGCCAACTGATCAGCGATGCTCAATATCAACAGTTTGTTGGTAAAGACTTAATACTACGGTCGAGTCAGGCACGACAGCGCCAGGCCTACTCTTCGTTTATCGATGTTGTTTTCCGACAATTGTCTGACCGTCTGGATGATGCCGACTTGAAAAGTAGTGCTCTGTCTGTCTTTACGACCATGGATATTCAAATTCAACGAGCGGCCGAACTCGCACTGTCGGAAGAGTTGGCAAAAATCGAAAAAAGTAAAGGATTGCCTGACAATTCATTGGAAGGCGGAATCGTGGTTCTTCGCCCGGATACAGGGGAAATTTTTGCAGTCGTTGGCAGCCGGAATGCGTCTGTTGGAACTTTTAACCGGGCAATCAATGCACGTCGTCCTGTTGGCTCTCTTTTGAAACCGTTCATTTATCTCAGCGCGTTTCTGAACAGCAATAAATGGACACTTGGATCAGTTATTTCGGACCGGCCAGTGACCTACAGGATAAAAGGGGGTCAAGACTGGTCGCCAAATAATTTTGATGATGAATTTATCGGCAACATTACCGTTCTTGATGCGCTCGCACAGTCACGCAACATTCCAGCGGTCAAAGTTGGTATGCAGGTTGGCGTTAAACAGGTGGCTGAAACAGTGCGCAAATTGGGTGCGGATATTTCATCACCGGTTTATCCCGCAATCTTGCTCGGTGCTCTGGAGCTTTCTCCGATGGAAGTTGCACGAATCTATCAGGTTCTTGCAAATTTTGGCTACCAGGCAGAATTTAGAACCATCTCTGCAATCACTGCCAGCGCTCGTGCGCTCGGTAGAACCAAGGCTTCGGCAGTAAAGGCGGTTCTTCCGAGAAGCGAAGTCTACCTCACATTGTTCGGCATGCAGGAGGTCGTTCGAAATGGTACCGGCAAGGGTCTTCTCAACACATTCAGCCCGAATCTGAAGCTCGCCGGGAAGACGGGTACAACCGATGAATTCAGAGACAGCTGGTTCGTTGGTCTTTCGGGCAACTTGCTCGGTGTAGTCTGGGTCGGTCGAGATGACAATAAGCCGACCGGCTTGACCGGAGCTTCCGGTGCCATGCGTGTTTGGGCATCGATGATGAAGCGAGTAAATCTACAAGCTTTGCACTTGCCCTCAATTGAGAAAATTCAGTTAGTCAATATAGATAAAAACAACGGACTAAGGGCGGCAAGCGGATGCGGGCGAGTGGGCCGTGTTCCATTTCTCGCGGATACGGTTCCCCGAGAATTTTCAACCTGCTGATTGACGCTGCGCACTACAAAAGACTGTGCCAACTTGAAACTTTCTCAAAGACCAGAAGTTTCATAAGCGCCGCCAGCAGTTACCGTGCTCTATTTGCTACACTCTGTGAGCTAACTTATTGCATGAGGAACCGCATTCTACCAGCTTGTCAGAATGGAATTTGTTGGTGGTGGGATCAGATGTGAGGAGGCAGCTTCACGGGAATTGGAAGGTGCGAATCGTGCCGATTGCCTGCGTCAGCCGTGTGCGACACTAGGAAAGACGGGTAACCATTAATGTTCACGCCATACAGTCGATGGAAGACAGGAGGAAGGGACGTCGAGGTATATTTCGGAGGAGTTGAAGGCGCAGATACTGGAGGAGTATCGAAATCTCTCGATGCGGCAGTTTCGGTTCAATGATTATTAATGTATTATATAATAGACATTAAGTAATAATAATGCACTATTTATAAGTCAATATATGAAATCACAAGCACCCAGCACGCTACCACGGAAAGCCCGTCGGGCTCTCATCAAAGTTGGTCACGACATTACCGTTGCGCGCAAAAAGCGTCGCATCTCGACCGTCTCGATGGCTGAGCGGGCGTTCATAAGCCGTAGCACCTTGGCCAAGATAGAAAAGGGGGACCCGACTGCTTCGATTGGTGCCTACGTAACCGTACTTGCAATATTGGGTTTGGTGGAAGGGGTAGGTGAGCTTGCTGATCGTAGCAAGGATGTCTTGGGACTTGACATTGAAGAGGATCGGCTACCACAAAGGATTACCTCTCGCCGCCACAGGGAGACGAAGCGATGACCGAGACGATTGAAATTTACATGGATTATGGTGGCGAGACACGTCTGCTCGGACGTTGCCGATACGCGACCAAAGTGCGTAACCAAAGTTCCGTTTTTGAGTATGCTGATGAATGGCTGTCTTATAGCGAGGCTTTCGCGCTCGATCCCGCCAACCTGCCGCTCAACTCGAACCCAGTCTATTCGAATTCTGAGAAATCAGCCTTGCCGGGTGCCATGCGCGATACCGCACCCGATCGATGGGGTCAGCAACTGATCCGCCGCGCTTTCCGTAAGTCGGGTGAAAGGCGCTCGATTTCAGAATTGGACTATCTTCTGGCAATCAGCGACCAGACACGGATCGGTGCACTCCGATACAAGCGCGAAGGCGAGATTGACTTTAATCACGACATTGGCCGTTATCGGGTACCGCCGCTGATCCGGCTGCCAGCATTGCTCAATGCCGCCGATGCGGTGCAGGGTAACAATGAAACCGCAGAGGATCTGAAGCTGTTGTTAAACGAGGGTACTCCCCTCGGCGGAGCACGGCCGAAATCGGCAGTGCTTGACAAGGATGGCCAGCTTGCCATCGCGAAATTTCCGAAACCAGATGATGACCGCAGCATTCCGCACGGCGAAATTCTGGCACTCACTTTGGCGCGGAAGGCGGGCTTAAACGTTGCGTTCGGACGACTACAAACAGTAGCCGGTCGGCCAGTAGCGCTAGTAAAACGCTTCGACCGGGAAGGGGGGTTCCGCATTCCATTTCTCTCGGCCATGAGTTTGCTTGGGCTTAATGACGGCGATACTGGGACCTACACCGATATCGCTGAGTGTATACGCATGTATTCAAGTGCGCCAATCGAAGACTTGCACGAACTTTGGCGGCGCATTGTTTTTGGGGTAATGATCGGCAATCTCGACGACCACCTGAGAAACCACGGGTTTCTCTATGTAGGGGAAGGAAAGTGGCGGCTATCACCCGCTTACGATCTCAACCCAGTGCCCCTTGAGAAAAAAGTGCGCGAACTGGAAACTTGGATATCTGAGGAGGGCCCGGAAGCCAGTGTTGACCTGTCGCGCAGGGCAGCGCCATATTTTGCCATTGAGGACGATCAGGCAGTACAAATTATCGGTGAAGTGTCACAGGCGACAGCTCGCTGGCGCGATGTTGCGCGGAAACTGGACATGAGTGCCGCTGACATCGCCACATATGCCAGTGCCTTTGACAGTGGTGGCAACTGAAACAGGAAAATTACGTACGTAATGTTTATTTTGGTAGGGTATTACCAAAAACCTTCACACATAAGTTTGCGCTAGGTCAGGTTTTCGAAATCCGGCCTCGAAACCGCTTGAACGGACATGGCCCGGCACCTGATTCCGTTTCAGCTTGAGCTGACGCACCGCCTGCATGTTGTGGTTCATCTCCGTCCAGTAGAACACGTTTTTTACTAAATCGAATCGTTGTTTTATCGTATGTAGTCCGTATTTAAACTTCTCACCTCTTGTCAGTCGTTGGTTTCAAAACGTACTCTAACTGCAAGGGTGAGAGTATTCCATATCATCATATTTCGGATTAGGATGCCGAATTATCCGTTAGGACCGACGCACAATCCAATAAAATTTGTTTGGTTATGAATCGTGAATATGATCCATCCCGTATTGAATTTTTAGCTCAGGAATACTGGGAGCAAAACCAGAGTTTTCATGTAGTCGAAGACCCGGACCGGGAGAAATTCTACTGCCTCTCAATGTTTCCGTACCCATCGGGTGCGCTTCACATGGGACATGTGCGCAACTATTCAATTGGAGATGCAATGAGCCGGTATCAAAGGATGCTGGGCAAGAACGTGCTGCAGCCAATGGGATGGGACGCGTTCGGTCTTCCTGCCGAAAATGCCGCAATTGCCAAAAACGTTCCCGCGGCAAAGTGGACGTATGAAAACATCGAATACATGAAGCGACAGTTGAAACGGCTTGGCTTTGGTTATGACTGGTCGCGCGAGCTTGCCACCTGCAAGCCGGAATATTACCGATGGGAACAGTGGTTTTTCACCAGACTCATTGAAAAGGGCTTGGCTTATCGGAAAATGGCGGTGGTCAACTGGGACCCCGTTGAACAGACCGTTTTGGCAAATGAACAGGTTGATGCGACTGGCAGGGGATGGCGTTCTGGCGCACTGGTTGAAAAACTGGAAATTCCGCAGTGGTTCATCCGTATTACTGCCTACGCCGAAGAGTTGCTAGAGGAAATTGATCATTTACACGGTTGGCCCGAATCAGTTAAGACCATGCAGCGTAACTGGATTGGTCGATCCGAAGGAGTGGAGTTCGATATACCAGTTGAAGGAGATCACCTGCCGCTCAGAGTGTTCACGACCCGTCCGGATACACTGATGGGTATTACTTATGCTGCGATCGCTCCAGAGTATCCGTTGGCGAGGCATTATGCGAAGTCCGATCCGGAACTCGCACAATTCATTGAATCCTGCAAGAAAATCAGCACTTCAGAAGCAGCTCTGGAAACCATGGAGAAGATAGGACTGAAACTGCCAGTCCGCGCGATCCATCCGGTTACAGGTGAAAAGATGCCCATCTTTGTGGCGAATTTCGTTCTCATCACCTACGGAACCGGTGCCATTATGGCAGTGCCAGGTCACGATCAGCGCGACTGGGAGTTTGCCCACAAATTTGGTATTGATATTCGTAAGGTTGTGCGTCCGGCAGATGGTGACGTTGATCTTTCGCAAGGCGCTTACGTAAATAAAATCGATACGGTTTCATGTAATTCCGGTGAGTTTGACGGACTTGATTATGAAGCTTGTTTCAATGCAACTGCGGACTACTTGACAGAAAATGCTGCAGGGAAACGCACCATCAATTATCGATTGAGAGACTGGGGAGTTTCGCGCCAGCGATATTGGGGCTGCCCAGTGCCCGTGATTTACGATAGTGGCAACAATATTCACCCTGTGCTAGATGATCAACTCCCGGTTGTATTGCCAGAAGATGTCGAATTTCAGGGGGTTAAATCTCCGATACGCGAAGATCCGGATTTCATTAACACAACGGTACCCAACACCAATAATCCTGGCCGGCGAGAAACGGATACCTTTGATACTTTTGTTGAGTCGTCTTGGTATTTCGCACGATTCTGCTGTCCAGGCGCTGATGCCAAACTAGACGAACGTGCCAATTACTGGTTACCGGTTGATCACTACATCGGTGGTATCGAACATGCGGTTTTACATCTGCTCTACGCGCGCCTATATCACAAGCTGATGCGGGATTTGGGTTTAGTCGATTCGGATGAACCCTTTACCAATTTGCTCACACAGGGAATGGTGCTCAAGGATGGTTCCAAAATGTCCAAGTCGGTTGGCAATGTGGTTGACCCTCAGGATATGATTGATCAATTTGGTGCGGATTCAGTGCGATTGTTTATTCTGTTCGCTTCTCCGCCACGTCAGACTCTGGAATGGAATGATGAAGCTCTTGCGGGTGCATCCCGATTTCTTAATCGGGTGTGGAAACTGGTAATCGGTTTTGAAGACGTAATTCGCCAGCAATATCTGGGACTTTCAGGATTCAAGCTTGATCAGTTCGGATGGGCAGCAGAGATTTCAGACCAAGAAAGCAAGAATTTGCGTTTGCAGACACACTCACTATTGCAGCGGATCTGTCAGGATTTTGAACGGCATCATTACAACACCGCAATTGCTGCCTGCATGGAACTTTGTAATGAAGTTTCCCGGTATGCCACAAATCACCGAAATGCGAACACTGACACCATCGTCGAGGCTATATTGGTATTGGTTCGGGTGCTGGCACCAATTGTGCCACATATCTGCCACACGTTGTGGTTACAGATGGGAGCGCAATATCCGGTAATTGATGCTCCCTGGCCGAAGGTTGATGAGTTTGCACTGGTTCAGGATTCGATCATACTACCCGTACAGGTGAACGGCAAACTGCGAGGCCAAATTGAGGTTAGTGCCAATGCAACTCGGGAAGAGGTTTCGGCATCCGCGCTTGAATTGCCCGGTGTTCAGCGTTATGTAGACGGGAAGGCGGTTAGGAAGTTAATTTACGTGCCTGAAAAAATGGTCAGTTTAGTGGTATGACTCATTCATTGAAATTGCGCTTAGGGATGCTGTTTCTATCCTTTGCATTAGTTGGATGCGGCTTTCAGTTGCGCGGTACAGAGTCTGCGATGAGTTTGCCCGAACCCTATGCCATACAGGTTAAGTCATCCTACCCGAGATTGAATCAACTGTTTGAACAGGAACTTAACTGGCAGGGATACACGGTAGTCCGCGCCAATCCTGACTACTTGATTCAAGTGCAGAATGAATTTTCAACAATGTATGAGTTCTCGTACAACACAGAGTTTGATCAGCCTTTCAAACAGTTGCACTATCGTTTGACGTACACCATCTCTGACTCTCAGGGTGAAGTCATTTCCGATTTCCCGGAATTGGAATTGAGAAATGATTTTTTCAATCCACCAGGCAGTTATCTGCAACAGGCTGTCGCGGAAGATGCAGCGCTGGATCAAATCCGTAAAAAAGCTGCCCGGGAGATTGGAAATATCCTACGACTGAAAATTACCAATCGGACGGGAGGTTAGGTCTAAATCTGACAATGCAACTCACGCGTGAAGAACTGTGGCGTCGAAATGACATTGATCTGCGCTACCTGATATACGGCAAAGAGTTGTATCTCGTCGAACGATGTGTGCAGATAATTCGCGAGCGGGCGAAGAAGAACGAATATTTGGAACGCATTTCCATGACAGTCACCAATGACTTTCAATGGGAGACATTCGTCGATCAAATTGCACAACTTGATCTGTTTGGTTCCAGAAAACTCGTTGAGTTACGATTGCCCCCAAGCGGGAGGCCCGGTGTACAGGGCGGAAAGGTTTTATCTGAATGCCTCAATGCTCCGAGCAAAGATAACATCGTTGTTGTGATCGCAGGTGCGCTTGAGTCTTCCATCAAGCAATCGGCCTGGTTTAAGGCGTGGAACAGCAAGGCAGTGATTATCGACAACCCTGAAATGTATCGAGACGAATTTCGTGGTTGGATCAGAAATTCTCTGGACCGCGGCAAGGTCGCTTACGAACCGGATGTCGTCGCCCGGTTGAGCTATTACTTTGAAGGAAATATGCTTGCTGCAGCCAATGAAATTCGAAAGTTGGTAGCTGGTAACGATGGGTCCCTAATTACGGTCGATGAGATTGATCGAATCGTTGCAGATCAAGCGCGATTCAATGTATTTTCTTTTGCCGATAGCTGTCTGGCAGGCAATTCAACCCGAGCCCTGCGACAACTGACCGTGCTGAAGAACGAGGACACCGAACCTGTCCTGGTATTGTGGGCGATAACACGAGAGTTGAGAACAGTCCACCGAATTGCATTCGCAGTTGCGAATGGATTGCAGACTGATGCTATATTCAGTAAACTGAGAATATGGAGATCACGCCAGAAGGTGATACAACAAGCTGCGAGAAGACTCGGCGTCAACGACAGCGCGGTTGTTATGCGACGGCTGGCAAGAGCAGACAGAATATTGAAAGGGCGCGAGTCCGCTCAGGCAGGCAATATTTGGGATGAATTTGAGAATATTGTTCTGCAAATTTGCGGAATAGCTAAGGGAGTCATTTAAAAAACTATGGGAACACAGACACAGCAGGTATTTGATATTGCTGCCTATGTTGAGCATGTAGCTGTTGATGCACGTGCGGCATCACGCGAAATTGCGCGATCAACGACAGCTCAAAGAAATCAGGCACTTCTGGCAACGGCTGACCAAATTGAATCATCGCGTGAAAAGATACAGCAGGCCAATCGGACTGATCTTGATTTGGGACGAAAATCGGGACTTTCAGGTGCAATGCTTGACCGTCTTGAACTCACCGATGCGCGAATTGAACTGATGGCTCAGGGCCTTCGTGAAATTGCTGAATTACCAGATCCGGTTGGTGAAATTTCTGAAGTTGTCCAACGACCTTCTGGAATTCGAGTCGGGCGCATGCGCGTACCTTTGGGGGTGATTGGTATCATCTACGAATCGCGGCCCACTGTAACTGCAGAAGCAGGGGGGTTATGCCTCAAGTCCGGAAACGCGGTAATTCTGCGAGGCGGCTCGGAGGCATTCAACTCTAATTTTGCGATTGTCGAGTGTTTGCAGCGCGGTCTTGACAGCGCCGGATTAAGTTCCAATATCATTCAATTTATTGAATCAACGGACCGCAGCGCGATTGATGCCATGATCAGCATGGAAGACTGTGTTGATGTGATTGTCCCGCGTGGTGGCAAAGGACTGATTGAAAGAATATCCTCGCAATCACGCATTCCTGTCATTAAACATCTTGACGGTGTTTGTCATGTTTATGTTGACGACGATGCCTGTATGGAAAAAGCAATGGCGATCGTAATGAATTCCAAGACACATCGGTATGGGGTGTGCAACGCTGCGGAAACGCTACTCGTTGGACACAACATCGCCCAAAAGTTTCTACCGGCTGTTGCCGCAGCGCTGAAAGAAAAAGGTGTGGAACTTAGGGGATGTGAACGCAGTCGAAGTATTTGTACTGAGATGCTTGTGGCGGTTGAAGACGATTGGCATGAAGAATACCTGGCACCAATTTTGGCGATTAGAGTTGTCGACAATTTGGATCAAGCCATGGACCATATTGAGCAGTATGGGTCCGAGCATACCGATAGTATCGTTACTCAGAATCTATCGCATGCAGAACGCTTTATGCGAGAGGTCAATTCGAGTTCGGTGATGGTGAACGCCTCGACACGGTTTGCTGACGGATTTGAATACGGTTTGGGTGCGGAAATTGGGATAAGCACCAACAAATTGCATGCTCGCGGGCCAGTTGGTCTGGAAGGACTGACCATGCA
Source organism: Arenicellales bacterium (assembly GCA_965220665.1). GTDB lineage: Bacteria > Pseudomonadota > Gammaproteobacteria > Arenicellales > JAJDZL01 > JAJDZL01. Next base: position 897,650 of record CBDCQQ010000004.1, on the reverse strand, counting down.
AAAGTACGTGGTTTATGGTGATGGCACCGTACGAGTTTAGCTTTATCTTTGCTAATTTGTTGAATTAAATCGAAGTGGAGAGTTGACATGAAACCAATTGGAGTGTTTGGCGGAACATTTGATCCGATTCATATCGGACACATCTATCCAATACTTGATGTATGTGAAATGACTGGGATCGATGAGGTTCGCTACATTCCCAATGCGCGCCCCGGGCATCGTCCCACACCGCGCACTGACCCGAATCATCGCTGGAACATGACGGTTTTGGCTCTGGAAGATTATCCGCAACTTGTTGCAGATAATCGGGAGATTAAGCGGCCAGGAAAGTCTTTCATGGTACCGACGCTTCGCTCCCTACGTACAGAAAATCCTTTTCGTCCATTGTGTCTGATTCTGGGTATGGATGCCTTTTTACAGATCAGGCACTGGTACTGGTGGGCAGATGTGTTAAGGTTGGCGAATATTATTGTTATGAATCGACCCGGTGCGAAGATTCCCAATGTACTCCCCGTTTGGTGGGAACAGGCTCTTCAGACTCAGAACCGGATACTTTTTGAGCGTCTTGCGGGAAATATCGTACAGCTTGACGTTTCACTAATTGATGTGTCAGCGACTCGGCTCAGGGTGAGTATGTCACGGGGGGACGAGAGTCCCGAGGGGCTACCCGACTCAGTCGCTCAATACATTGCTCAGCATCAAATCTATACTGCTCAAGGAGTTGCTGCCTAGTTGGAGTCCGATCAAATTCTGCAGCCGATTGTTGATTCTATTGAAGAGGCAAAAGGACTGAACGTTCAGATTCTCGATGTTCGGGAACTGACTGACGTAACCGACCACATGGTCGTAGTTTCTGGCACGTCTGTGCGACATGTCAAATCTATAATGAAGACTGTCGTTGAGCGATTAACGGATTTGGGTTGCAAGCCGAATGGTGTAGAAGGTGAGCAACACTCACAGTGGATTCTGCTTGACTATAGCAGTGTAATTGTCCACGTGATGTTGGCGGACACACGCGATTTTTACGATCTTGAAAGACTTTGGGACCGTACCTTAAAAAATTCGGTTAACGCGCTGGACGAAAAGGCGTTGGGTTGAATTTCGAGGAATTGGACCGACCTTGGTAACTGGCCGTGACACTGAAAGCCCCTCGGGTGTTTCTGGCGTCTAGCTCACCGCAGCGCTGTCGCTTGCTGCAGGCAATGGAGTTGGATTTTTCAGTCATCTCTCCTAATATTGATGAAACACCCAAGAGTGATGAAAGTCCAAGTGATTATGTCTTGCGTCTTGCAGTGCAAAAGTCGGCTGAAGCGGTGCAGATGGCGCCTCGATCTTCGTTGGAAAAAATTTTCGTTGGTGCAGATACTTGTGTCAGTATTGAGGAACACAAGCTAGGTAAGCCAGAAAATCTGGTGGAAGCCCGTCAAATGCTGGAGCTTTTATCCGGTGAAATTCATCAAGTTTACTCAGCTGTTTCGGTGACCAATTGTCGAATTACACGATGCGTAGTTGCTGTCAGTGATGTTGAATTTAATCATCTGTCTGAGACTCAAATCCAGTCGTATCTGGCGAGCGGAGAATCAGAAAATCGAGCGGGTGCGTATGCCATTCAAGGGCGGGCCGCAGCATTCATAAAGAGGGTTGTTGGATCGTTAACTTCGGTTATCGGAATGCCGGTCAAAGAAACTGCAGAATTGCTTGAACTTGCAGGTGTTTCTGTCCCGTCATACGCAAGCGTTGCTGGAAATGTACTTGCCGAGTTTCAGTTCGAGCACTGTTGGCCAGATGATTACTACATCTGAATAAATCAAGGAAAATCGAAATTCTCTGATCCAACTCGCAGGTCACTTTTCCAGATCAGGCAAAGCAATTTATGTTAATTAAGCTATTCAGAATAGGAAGTCGCATTCTTGCCTGGTTGAGTGCTGTGGTACTTTTGTTGATATTGTTCGCAGTATTGCTTCTGACCAATCTGAATTCATTCACCCCTTCGTTAATTGAATATGTAGCAGCCACACAGGGTACAGATCTGAAACTTGGGTCTGTTCGAGCTGGCTGGGTTGACCAGAATGCAGTCATCAGAATCGATGCGTTGGAAATTGAACGAGAAACACATAAGGAGTTAATAGAACTGACAGCTGAACAGGTTGAAGTTCAGATATCTTTGCCATGGTTTGGACAGAACTGGGAAATTGAGAAATTCGAGGTTGTCAAACCTAAGGTCACAACACATCGCTTTGTGACAAAAGACACTCGACCACTTCAAACTCAGTTCGACTTCAACGACGCTAGCATGTTACCGGCGGGGTTGGGGTTTTTGTCATCAGTGAGGCAAATTGATGTTGAAGATGGTGAATACGAGTTCAGATTTGACAGAAGTGCTAATCCGGTCGACTTCACAGGTGGATTTTCAGTCGAAGGGCAAAGTGCGCAGGATTTGAGTTTTGTGTCCGTCAATATGACGTCAAATGAGCATTCTGAAATGCTTGTCACCCTGAATATTGCTAAATCCAAGCGAGAGAATGGTCAGGAAGCAACCGAATTAGAACTCATCGCAAAGTCAGCTGAAATTGCCCGACTGGCACCGATTTTTAGCAACGTACCCAGAATTTCAGCACTTAACCTGGCTAGCCTCGATACCAGAATTAATGCCAGTGCTGATGCACACTGGACTGGTAATGAAATTGGATCGATTAACTTTTCCCTTGAAGCAATTGATTCACGCCTGAGTGGGACAATAGCTGACACAAATGGTTTGAATTTCGCGGCAGATGGCAGAATGAAATTTGACAGTTCTGGCATTCCTCGTGTTGATGTTGAATTCGCATTGAAATCACTGGACTTAAGAGCTGCTTTAGATCAGATTCCAAGAGCATTTACTCCAAAATTCTATAAACATGCAAATGAACGAATTGACTCCCTGTGGTTAACTGAGATGCGGGGTAAATTCAGTGGCACACCGGATGACTTTCGTAAGCAGGGAGATTGGCAGCTAGACGCTGATGCGAGTGTTACAAATATCACCTACAGGTTCGGTGAGAAGTGGCCAGCGCTAAAACATGGAGCAGGTACCATTAATGTGAGCGGCAAAAGCGTTGTCGTAACCGGCACTCACGGATCAATATACGGGTACCCGCTTGAGAGCTTGGAAGCAAAGATCGAAAATATAGCAATTGCCGATCCCATCATGAAAGTTGGTGCCAGAATTGGCTTACCCCTCAAAGTTGCAACTGACCTGTTCGGTAAGGATGGCATTGTGTCACCTGGCAAATTGAACTGGATTGCCGGTGGCGAGGGCGAAGGTGAGATCTTTGTGGCTATTGATGTTCCACTCAGGAGAGGGAAAGAATTTGATGTGGTAGGGGATATCAAATTCGCTGACGCTGAATTGGCAACTTCTTTTGGTATTGATGTAACAAACACTTCGGGACATCTGGTAGTTGGTCGGTATGGTATTACATCTGGCGATGTATCTGGACAGATGCTAGGTGGTTCATTCAGTTCCCAGTTTACAGGTTCAGGCACCACCGGAAACTTTACCGCTACAGGACAAGCCTCGGGTCAGGCAAAGCCAGATGCGTTGGACGTGGTTTTGGGCAGATCGGTTGCCAGCCGACTGTCCGGCAAGCTGGATTGGCAAGCGGACTTTGTATTTGCTTCCGACCGAAATGAAATCAATATTTCATCTTCGCTTAACGATGTCGTTTCGACGTTGCCTGAACCAGTACGTAAAGGCGCAGGCATTGAGATGCCTTTGAAAATTGGGATACAAACCAAGGGTAAAAAAGAACGAAAAATTGACCTGAGTTTGGGACCGGCGGCGAAAGCATCTCTTGTGGCGACACTCAAAGATGAAAAGTGGAAAACTCAATCCGGAACAGTTTCATTGGGACTTCCGCTGCCGAAGGGGACGGGTACAACCGGGGTCGTTACTTCTGTTGATATACCGCAATCTACTCCGGGCATCGTTTTAACTGTGAATCTCCCGCAACTTGATTATGATGCCTGGTCAAAGATGCGCATAGAGAGTGAAGACCGTGGTGAATTTGAAATGTCCAGCGCGTTAAACCGTATCGTTATCAAAGCGAACGAACTGACAATCCCAGGCGGTTATGAACTGCGAAATGCAGATGTTGTGGCTGAGAAAAAACCAACGCATTGGGAAGTAGGACTTTCATCAGACTCGCTCACGGGGAATGCTCAATATAAGAGCACACAATTCATACATGAAGGTGAATCGGCTTTTCTGAATATCGATCTTTCGAAGTGTCACATAGATCCTTCAGGAAAGAAGAAAACGTCTAAACCCACCGACCCAGCCAAACTGCCCGAGATAAAGTTTCGATGTGCGGATACCCGATATGGTCAATACCGATTAGGTGCAAGCGCTATTGATGGTCGGCCAGAGGCAAAAAGCTGGCGCATCTCACGCGCCAGCTTCAATAAGCCACATTTCACACTTCAGGCGAATGGAGATTGGTATTATGACCAAACTTCCAAACTTGCTTTCAAATTAAACTCATTGGACTTTGGATTAACACTGGAAGATTTTGGCTATCCCGACCGAATTAGTCGCGGAAACACAAAACTGTCTGGCGAAATTGAATGGAGCGCGGCACTTACCCGATGGGACACCAAATTGGTGGATGGCAGTGTCGAGTTCAATTCCCGGGCGGGATCGATTTTGAACAAAAGCGCCAGTGACGATGCCCTCAAACTTATTGGTGCGCTGAATTACGATGTTCTTTTCCGAAAGTTTTCTCACGATATTACTGATGTTTTAGTTGAAGATGGAATTTTGTACGAGACAATGACAGGTACAGCCAAATTGGAAAAAGGGGTTTTTAACGTGGAAGGAATATTTCTGGAGGGACCAACGATGTCAATGGTTATGACCGGTACCTCTGACTGGAACACTAGGCAGCATCAAATCACAATGGGAGTAGAGCCAAAAATCAGGAATTCATTAACCACGTTGGCAGCAGTGCTGATTAATCCAGTTACAGGTGCTTTGGTTTATGTAGGCGGTAAGCTCGCCGAAGAGATGGATATCAGATTCTCTTACCGATATGATATTACCGGGCCATGGGACAATCCTGTAGTCAAACCGAAGGGTTCCTAGTGAACGCGGGTGATTTCATTCGTCAATTTCAACCGAGCAGATGTGTTATGAGTCGACGATTACAGAGAATCATTTTTTCAGTTTTGGCGCTTTGTGCGCTGTCCGGTGTAGCGATTGCAGATATTGAAGTTCAAATCGCGCACTACGAATGGCCGCAAGACTCCTCGGTAGATGATGTTCTTCAAATACCACAGCTCCGGTCAGCACTTGCTCATTACGATGAATTGGAAAACGCACAGCTGACCATCCGTTATCCCGGGGGTGACGAGGGCAATTCCTGGGCAGTCGCCCTTCGGAATTCTCTGGTGAGTCTTGGCATCCCACAATCTGACATTTTGCTCGAACCCGCGTCTGGAATCCCTGAGACAATTGTCCTTATCGTTGCTACATTGAGCGATTACTGATGCCGCGAGTAGCTGCGATTCAACTGAATGCTGGGGCAGACATCAATAAAAATCTCAATTTAACGCGAGATCTGGTTGCTCAGGCGTGTGAGGAAGGTGCGGTTCTGGCTGCTCTACCTGAATGTTTTGCCTTGATGGCGGCTGATGACCAGCAGCGGCTTCATTTTGCTGAACCTGAATGTACGCCCGGGCTAGTACAGAACTTCCTGTCTGATTTAGCAAAGGAAATGGGTATCTGGATTCTCGCAGCCGGTGTTTTTGTACGCAGCCGACAATTGAAAATGGTTCGAAATGCAAGCTTTCTGTTTGATGATCGCGGGACAGGTGTCTGCCGATATGACAAGATTCATCTGTTTAACGTAAATTTATCGAACGGAGAACGTTATTCAGAATCTCGCTACACGGAACCGGGTACAAAAATCGTGATGCAGGATACGCCTGTTGGCACGTGTGGACTAACCACCTGTTACGATGTCAGGTTTCCGTCGCTCTACAATCAATTAACGGCAAATGGAGCATCCTGGTTTGCAGTTCCATCTGCATTTGCCTATACCACTGGCAAGCATCACTGGGAGGTTTTACTAAGAGCACGTGCGATAGAGAATCACGCATATGTTGTTGCGCCTGCACAGTGGGGTAACCACCCTGGTGATAGACAAACGTATGGACATTCAATGATTGTTGACCCGTGGGGTCAAATCATTGCCTGTCAGACCAAAGGTAACGGCGTAATTTATGGTGAAATTGAAATTGATCGCGTCGACTCCATCCGCAGACGCTTCATGGATTCATAAAAATAATTTCTTTCGATGCGAAAAGCAAGTGAAATCGTAATTTGTAAAAGCACATTGAATAATGGATTGGCAACGCACCTGTTTGAAAGGCAAGTCCCTGTGAGAAGATACGCAGTGAGTTGGCGTTGCTATAATCATAAATACTCGTCTTGCAGTTCATTTCGATTCTGTTAACTGCTTTATTTTCGTGTTGTTTCCGCTTTCATAACGTCTAGATGAATTGGGACGGTATTGTCAGCGGTTAGTGAGTTGACTCCTGATAGAAGGACCTAATGATGGAAAATTACATTGAAATCGCCCGCAAAACACTGCTTGAGCCAGCTGAGGTCAGTGATCGAGAGCTGGATCAGTTGTTGGGAAAGATGATCGGTAAATCAATTGATTATGCGGATGTTTACTTTCAGTATTCGAGAAGTGAAAACTGGTCCCTTGAAGAGGGTATCGTCAAGTCTGGCGCCTATTCGGTGGATAAGGGCGTGGGACTGCGTGCAGTAAGTGGTGAAAAAACAGGCTTTGCTTTTTCTGATGACTTAAGTCTGGGTGCCTTGACCCACGCAGCCCAGTCAGCTCGCGGGATTGCGCAAGGAGTCGGCTCAAGAAAATCTGGGCTGATGGGTAAAGGCAGTACACAGGTTCCAGTGCGTTACTCAGAGGACAACCCTCTACAGAGTCTTGATGAAGGTGCGAAAATTGCACTCTTGGAGCGCGTTGAACAGGAGGCGCGCAAGCAGGACCCCCGCGTCAAGGAAGTGATGGTCAATCTGGCCGGTGAGCATGACGTAGTCATGATCGTCGGGCACGATGGGACGATCTGTGCCGATGTGCGCCCGTTGATTCGTCTGAATGTTACGGTTGTTGCAGAACAGAATGGAAGGCGCGAGCGCGGCAGTTTTGGGGGTGGTTCCAGACAGTCTTATGAATTCTTCCAGCAGGACGAAAGAGCGCTCAGCTACGCGCGGGAAGCTGTTCGACAGGCTCTCACGAATCTAGAGTCAGTGGACGGTCCAGCAGGAACTATGACGGTTGTATTAGGGCCTGGGTGGCCGGGAATATTGCTTCATGAAGCCATTGGGCACGGGTTAGAAGGCGATTTCAATCGGAAGGGAACATCCGCATTTTCCGGGCGAATTGGTGAGAAGGTAGCGTCTGATCTGTGCACGATTGTGGACGATGGTACGATCGAAAACCGTAGGGGATCACTCAGTATTGATGATGAGGGGACTCAATCCCAAAATACTGTATTGATCGAAAAAGGAATTCTGAAAGGGTACATGCAGGATTTGACCAATGCACGTCTGATGGGACAGTCTCCTACCGGTAACGGTCGCCGTCAGTCGTTCGCGCATTTGCCGATGCCAAGAATGACAAATACCTACATGTTGTCTGGTGAATCGGAACATGATGAGATTATCGAATCAGTTGACAACGGACTCTATGCCGTTCAATTTGGTGGAGGTCAGGTCGACATTACCTCGGGGAACTTCGTTTTTTCTGCAACTGAAGCCTACAAAATTGAAAATGGCAAAGTAACCCAACCTGTCAAGGGTGCCACACTCATCGGTAATGGACCAGATGTGCTGACTCGGGTTTCAATGGTCGGAAACAATCTGGAGTTGGACTCCGGCATTGGTACATGCGGTAAAGATGGACAACTGGTTCCAGTTGGAGTCGGCCAGCCTACGTTGCGGCTGGATGAAATAACAGTCGGTGGCGTCGTCGTTTAGGGTTGGTGTTAACTATGCAAGCAAGATCAATTATTCAAGATTCGGGTTCGGCAAATCCTGAACTGGCGAATGCGGTAGTCTATGCCTTGGAATTCGCTAAGCGCATGGGGACAAGTGGGGCGGTTGCTGGAGTATCTCGAACCTCAGGTTATGATTTAACTGTCAGGATGGGTGAACTTGAAACCATTGAGCACCAGAACGGTGGCGGCCTCGGAATAACCGTCTTTATGGGATTGCGAAAGGGTAGCAGTTCCACATCAGATTTTGACCAGCAAGCGATAGAAGATACAGTTCGCGCTGCTGCAAGTATTGCTAAATACACTGCAGAAGATTCGTGTAACGGATTGCCACCAAAGGATCGCTTGGTCAATGAGACAGCAGACTTGGAACTCGATCTGCCATGGCAGATTGATCGCGATCAGGCTCTGGAGATAGCACTCTCCTGCGAGGAGGCAGCGCTTTCAAGTGACTCGAGAATTGTAAATTCTGAAGGAGCATCAATAGGCACCTCGATTCAGGACTCAGCTTTTGGTAACAGCGATGGGTTGCTGGTCGCTGGACGAAAAACCCGTCACAGCATCGTATGTAGTGTTATTGGTCAAACTGAATCGGGAATGCAAACCGATTATTGGTTTAGTGCATCTCGAGACCCAGGCGCACTAGATTCCCCCCAGTCCATCGGTGCCATGGCAGCACGTCGGACTCTGCGTCGGCTTGATGCCCGTAAAATCAAGACATGTTCAGTTCCCGTATTGTTTGAGGCACCTACCGCCGGTAGTCTGCTCAAGAACTTTGTTGGTGCAATTAGCGGCGGAGCGCTGTATCGTAAAGCCAGTTTTCTTCTTGATAGTCTGGGACAGCAGATATTTCCTGAAAAGACCCGTATTCATGAGCAACCACATCTGAAGCGTGGCATTGGTAGCGCAGTGTGTGATGACGAAGGCGTTGCGACTGAAACTTGTGATATTGTGACGGATGGAGTACTGCAAAAATACCTGCTTTCTAGTTATTCAGCGCGTAAATTAGGCCTCGAAACGACTGCAAATGCTGGTGGTACGTTCAATCTAACCATTGATCCAGGAGACCGGGATTTTGATGAAATGGTAAAGTTGATGAATAAGGGTTTATTGGTAACGCATACCATGGGCTTTGGCATCAACCAGGTGACGGGCGATTATTCTCAAGGTGCTAGTGGATTTTGGGTGGAAAATGGTGAGATTCAATTCCCAGTTGAAGAGGTAACCATCGCTGGAAATTTACGAGACATGTTTCGTTCACTGGTCGAGGTTGGAAAAGATGTCGATTATCGTACAGGAGTTCGAACGGGTTCGATATTGTTGAGCAATATGGCAGTTGCAGGTGAATGATCCGAGTCCGAGCTATTATTGCGGAAAATTTCAACTGAGAGGTTGAGAGGACTTAATCAAATATATAATCTCCACGCTGACTTGGTAAGGACTCTCCCCCTATCCAATCTAATGTCACAAGACCCTGAAATTTCTTCAGGTATGCATTTGAATTTCGGAACTCTATCAAGCCAAATCTTCGGCCAGTAACGTGCATTGATACTTGATTTCAATGCAAGCGACACTATTTGAATAGGATTAATTGCGCACAACTGACTCAACGAAAATGCCAATATTCGAATACATTTGCTCAGCCTGCGATTACGAATTTGAAACTCTTCAGGGAATTAGAGAAAATCCTCTGACTGATTGCCCGGTTTGTCTGGAAAGTAGTCTGCAGAAAAAGCTGTCGGCTGCAGCGTTTCATTTGAAGGGTACTGGTTGGTACGAAACCGACTTCAAAAACTCAGGTAAATCAGATGATAAGTCCAAAAAGGCGTCAGACGAAGAGCCAACTCCCAAAGCCGACACCAGCGACTCCGACGCAAAGAAGACTGAACCTCCCAACAAGTCAGAATCTGATAAAAGTAAGGTCGCCACGCCTGTTGCAACCTGACACCGCATTAATCATTGAATACTAGTATGCGCACTCACCTGTGTGCCTCGCTTGGTGAGAGTCACATTGACACCGATGTTGTTGTTACCGGCTGGACCAACAGTCGACGGGATCACGGTGGATTGATCTTTATCGATCTTCGCGACCATAGTGGAATTGTTCAGGTCGTCGTTAGTCCTGAGCAAGCAGAAAGTTTTGCACGTGCAGAGTCCGTCCGCAACGAATACGTACTTCGAGTATCGGGCAAGGTTAGCCAAAGACCGGAAGGCACTGAAAATTCTGCTCTACCGACCGGCACAGTCGAGGTTATCGCAGACGAATTAGAGATTCTGAACAAGACCGATCAACTGCCGTTTCAGATTGATGATGACGATGTAAATGAAACAGTACGTCTGAAATATCGGTATCTTGATCTCAGACGATCCAGAATGCAGCGCAATCTGCGATTGAGACATGCTTTGGTTCGTACAATTCGCACGTTCCTGGAGGAGCGGGATTTTACCGAGATTGAAACCCCAATGCTGACTCGATCAACGCCGGAAGGGGCGAGAGACTATTTGGTGCCGAGCCGCATACAGACTGGCTCTTTTTACGCGATGCCGCAATCGCCCCAGATGTTCAAACAGATTCTAGTGATTTCAGGCTTCGAGCGATATTATCAGATTGTAAAGTGCTTCAGGGATGAAGACCTTCGAGCAGACCGGCAACCGGAATTCACCCAATTGGATCTGGAAATGGCATTTGTCAAAGAATCAGACATCATGCGGTTGATGGAAGATCTTTTTCGTCTGGCTTTCCGAAAAATATCTGATGTCGAACTGCCTTCGCAATTTCCGGTGCTCACCTATGCTGATGCCATACGTCGCTTTGGTTCCGACCGACCCGATTTACGCATCCCGCTCGAACTGACTGATCTGACCGAAGCCATGAAGAGTGAAGAGTTTAAAGTCTTCAATCGGGCGGCCAATCTCAAGGACGGGCGTGTAGCCGCACTCAGAGTACCGAAAGGTGTATCGTTGACTCGTCAGAAAATTGATGCTTATACCGAATTTGTCGCACAATTCGGAGCAAAGGGGCTTGCTTATATCAAGGTCAACAATCCAGTTCAGGGCCGGGCCGGGATGCAATCTCCAATTCTCAAGTTTCTTTCCGATTCAGCAATCGAAACCATCATCAGTGATTGTCAACTTCAAGCCAATGACATCGTTTTCTTTGGCGCAGATCATCGATCGACAGTCTATGCAGCCTTAGGTGCACTTAGAAATCGAATTGGTGCAGACTTTGAAATCATTGAAGAAGGTTGGAGACCGGTTTGGATTTTGGATTTTCCATTGGTTGAATACGATGTGGATGGGGACCGATGGCAAGCTTTGCATCATCCATTTACTGCACCAAAAGAGGATGCGATTGACCTGATTGAGGAAGATCCAGGCGCAGTTCTCTCTCGCGCCTATGATCTGGTATTGAACGGAGTCGAAATTGGCGGTGGTTCCATTCGAAATCATCGGTTTGATATTCAGCATCGAATATTCCGCATGTTGGGACTGTCCGATGAGAGCATCAATGAAAAATTCGGATTTTTGCTTACTGCACTGACTTCCGGTGCGCCACCTCACGGTGGGATCGCATTTGGAATTGACCGTATCGCAGCTTTGCTGGCGGGTGAAACTTCCATTCGGGATGTGATTGCGTTTCCAAAAACGCAGAGAGCCTATTGTCCACTTACTGATGCGCCAAACGCAATTGCTCAGGACCAGTTGGATGAACTGGAGCTTCGCATCAAACCGACTGCTCAGAGCATCGCTGGCGTCAAAAGCCGAGCCTAATCAATTCTCTGGAGTGAGTTATGCCTTCCGACTCACAACTCCAGTTCAAGCGTCCGGAATCGATACTGCTTGTCATCCATACATTGACTATTCAGGTTCTGTTACTAAAACGCATTCGAGCTCCTGCCTACTGGCAATCTGTAACAGGCAGTATTCGTTGGTCTGGTGAAACGGCAGTTGAAGCTGCTGTTCGAGAATTGAGGGAAGAGACGGGAATTTCGACCAACGCCAGCAAAATAAAGGACTTGAAACGTCGTTTTAGATTTGTCATTCCCCCGTCAATGCGGCAGAGATTTGGACCTGGAGTCAATAGAAATCTAGAACATGTATTCTCGCTCCGTTTGCCGGAACCTGCTCCGGTTGTACTCAAACCCGACGAACACAGTGCTTGTTGCTGGGTTGACTTCAAAATGGCCGACAGTATGGTATGGTCGTGGACAAATCGTGAGGCTATTCGAATGGTCCGCGAAATGAGCATCTGAGTCTGTCAATTGGGGTTGTGGAAGATGATCAATCAGTTAAACGAAAAGTCTTAATGAAATGGATACCCCTTCGTTAAATGAAACAAGGCATCATAGGTGCCGAGTTGGAAGATTCAGCGAAATTAAACAAAAGAAGTATCCAAATCATGAACAAGGTCAATATAAGCGATATTCACCGTATTGGTGTGGATTTAGCGAGAAGAACGTCATCCAGGATTATGCGGTTGACAGGGACGGCGGAAAGCTATTGAACCGGCGTTTCTCACGAGTCAGTGCTCTCAGTTTCTTCGAATGTCCCAAAACCAAACAGATTCGGCCCCTGCACTATTAGGGATGGGAGCACAAGCGCGGTACGCTCAAGTGGGCCTGTCCGGCGGCCTGTTATGAATTTGCCTGTGAAGGCTAGGCGGCCTGTTACCTGATGGGCTAGGTGAAACCGGGGTCGAAAACCAGAGTGGTGCGGGTAAAGATGGATCCGGATCATCTCCGCAATTACGGTCCCTTGCCGCCGGGTTCATACAAGTGGCGGCGGTATTACGATCAGAGGTTGGCGATGGAGCGGATTTATTCAAGAGTCGATCATGCGCATCTGGCGCACGATCATTTCCTGCGCGGGGAAAAGGCGCCTGGCGCTGAAGTTTACGATTGGCTATGCGGTGATGCTTGCGCGGGCCTGTGTGGCGGTCAAGGCCGGACAGCCGGAAAAGATGCGAAACTGGGCGTTATCGCTGGCGGCCTGACTGGAGCCACGGTTTCCGGGGCTCGGAAAACCCAGTTCGAACACGGCGCGGCTGGAATTCGCCCGCGTCGCTGGCACCAGCGGATTTCGCAGTGCCGGGCACCTCGATGACTCGGAAATCAGCGTCGGTGGGGATTTTATTTCGTGAAAACTGCCGGAATTTCCCACGTGACAGAATTTTCAGCCCCTTAAAATGCCTCTAATGGTAAACCCTCAGTTATTGATATAAAGTATTGATAAAAAACAAAAAAATACTATCACAAACTACTTCATCAGTTACTGAAATTCATTTAAGCATAATTGTCGAAGAACACAAATTCACAATTGCATCCGGTCAATTCCGTCGCATCAAGGGGGCTTTCTCGCCGGTGGAGTCATCCAACGAGGCTGAAGTCCGCCCGTATAGGCGACTATCGGGCTTTGTGGCTGAGAAAGGTTGCCGAGATCAAGGGTTTATCTAGGGAAATTTAAATTGTGCGGACCAGCCGGTGACCGTTGTCGTAATAACTAATTTCCCGACTCCTCGTGATTTCCACTCAGCTCTTCTGGAAATTCCGCATTCGAACTTTGATTGAGTTTCTTGTCAAACAGGCAGACAGAGAGAATCCAGGCATCCTTATCGCCGACCGCTACAAATCCATGCGGCATCAAGCTGTCAAAATGTACAGAATCACCCTGTTCCAGCGTTGTGGGACTGTAGGGGTCCATGGAGAACAGTATGCTGCCTTCTAGCACGTAAATAAACTCCTCGCCACCATGGCTACTCATAGCTGCCGGCTTATCCTTACCCTTTGGTACATGGACAACCATCGGCTGAAGGGCTTTCATTGCAATTTCGCTACTGAGCGCTTCGTAAGTTCCAAACGGGGTCTCATAGCGAATACCATTGTTTGCCCGGTTGATCGTCCGGGCACCGGCCGCAAACGTGTAAAAGCTGTCGCCAAGGAGCGTGATCAAGTCCAGTCCCAGGCCCTCCGCTAGACGGGCCAGCATGTCGAAATTCGGAGACGATTGGTTGTTCTCGATCTTGGAAAGTGTCGAGATTGCCAAGCCAGTCTTCTCACTTACAGCAGAAAGAGTCAGCGCGTTACTCTTTCTGATCTTCTGTATAGCTTTCCCTAAGTTGATACCTGAACGTGTAATTTCGGTCATTTCAACAAAGTAACTGATAAAGTCTCGATGGTTGCAGATGATTGTTCAATTATATGTACCCGCTCCTGTTCTAGACTACTGCTGGTCGCCATTCAATACTATCACTGCGGTTTACGGCATCATACGATTCGCTCGGCAAACATGTGTACCTGCTTCTTGCGTATTGAACGGCGTACAGTACTGACCTTAAACCGCAAGGTTGCAAATTTGGTAAGTCATATGGCAGACGAGATCAATCAGTAATTCATTACGGGTGAATCATGCAAAGATTTGGTACGATTGATACCACCGTCTTCTCTTCCCAGTTTGACCTTTCAATTTGCGTGAAAACGCAATTCTGTGCGATGACACTCTAGGGAGCAGTCGTGATTTCGAAACTAATGTAATCGCTGGAGCTGGTCAAATTCGGGAACTACCATCTATTTTGTCGAATAGAGACAAAGAACTAACTGATATATGAGAAGCTAAAGATACTATCACTTTCTACGCACAAATACCAATTTGTTTCAATTTTGGTGTGTTAAAATCAATTCAAAATATGGTGATTTTTTAGCTCGTGAGAATAGTCATGGCCGCTACGAGGACATTCAAAACCGTTCGGCCAGCATTGATGCTTGAGTGCTTCAAGATAGTTCAACTGGTCGGAATAGGTATTGCACCAGGATATTAAAGAAGTGGGCTTCCGTTGCATTAGAATATACCTTATGTGTTTGTTATTTAATATTTATTTCTATGTTTATTTATAATATAGGCTGAAATATTTACAGAGGCATACTCTTCTAATCTCTTCAGAATCTATGGCCGGCCACAGTAAATGGGCGAATATCCGGTTTCGAAAGGCCGCACAGGATAACCGCCGCGGTAAACTATTCTCAAAACTTATAAGAGAAATTACGGTTGCCGCTCGAACCGGTACCCCTGACCCGGATGGCAATCCGAGTTTGCGCGCCGCAATAGACAAAGCGCTGGCGGCGAATATGAGCCGCGATGTGATTAACCGGGCGATTCAGCGAGGCTCTGGCGAGACTAGTGGAGAAGGGTTCCAGGATGTCGTCTACGAAGGTTATGGCCCAGGCGGTGTCGCCTTTCTCATTGAGTGCTCGACAGACAATCGAAACCGTACTGTGAGCGAGGTACGGCACGCTTTATCGAAGCATGGTGGAAACCTCGGAACTGAGGGTTCCGTTTCTTACATGTTTAACCGGGTTGGTTTGATGCAGTTTGCGGATGGTGGAGATGAAGATGAAATTTTCGAGGTTGTCATTTCTGCAGGCGCTGAAGACATAGATGTCCTGGATGACGGTCGGGTCATGGTGACGACACCCGCCGAATCATTCTTTGAAGTCGTGAAGGCAGTCAAAGAGCATGGTCTTGAATACGAGGAAGCTGGAATTGAGCAACGCCCTTCGGTATCAACTGAGATTGATGAACAGCTGTCAGAGCGGATCCTCAGTCTAGTTGGTGCGATTGAGGATTTGGACGATGTGCGCGATGTCTATACCAACGCATCATTCAGTTCGGATTGAGTTGTGCTGAAGATTCTGGGCATTGATCCTGGCTCGAGAGTTACCGGCTTTGGTCTGATCGAATGCAGCGCAAAAAAGATCCGTTACCTTGATAGTGGTGTCATTCGGCTTAACGAAGGCGAGTTGTCAGAAAGGCTGTTTCATATCTATGAGGGTATTTCCGCAGTCATTCAGCAGCATCGGCCAACGATCGCTGCCATCGAAAAAGTCTTTGTTTCAATCAACCCACAATCGGCACTGAAAATAGGACATGCCCGCGGCAGTGCAATCTGTGCCTGCGCTGCAAACAATCTGACCATATCAGAATATGCTGCCCGCGAGATTAAACAGTCCATGACTGGAATCGGTTCAGCCGATAAAGATCAGGTCAAGTACATGGTACAGATGCTGCTTCAACTTGAAGACATTCAGACTCGGGATGAGTCAGATGCTTTGGCTGTGGCGATTACTCACTACCAGCGCATGCCGATGTTGGATTCAATTCAAGGTTCTCATCACCGAATTTCGCTTTCAGAATTCGTTCCACCAGTTACCAGTTAAAGCGGTGTGAAATTGTGATTGGGTACTTGCGAGGGACAGTTCAGCAAAGAAGGGAGTCCTCTTTAGTACTTGAGTGCAACGGAGTTGGCTACGAAATTCTGATACCGAAGAGCATGCAGCATCAACTCTCTGATGATGTGGATTCAGTTGTGTTGCATACGCATCAATATGTACGACCGGAATCCCAAAACCTTTACGGGTTTCTGACCGTTGCCGAACGCGATATGTTTCGAATTCTGATCAACATTAGCAGTATCGGTCCGAGCATCGCATTGAACATACTATCGGAACTGCAAATCTCTGATTTGGTGGCCTGCGTAAAGTTGGAAGATGCCAAACCGCTTCAGAAAGTGCCGCGGCTTGGGAAAGCGACAGCCGCTAAACTGCTGATTGAGCTTTCCAGCAAAATGGATTATTTTGCTGAAGTTGCACAGTCCGGCACCACAGGAGGCACTGCAACGGGAAGTTATCTTGACGATGCGCGGGAAGCCCTGATTGTGATGGGATTTTCCAACAGAGATGCCCGTAGCGCTGTGGTAGCAGTACACGACCAAGCTGAAACCGCTGAACATGCGATTCAGCTGGCCTTGGGAATTCTGGGTTCCACTGGCACATGAGCAACGAATCCCGCTTCATTTCGCCTAATCAGTCAGGTTCAGAAGAACAGGTGTTCGACAATAGCCTGCGCCCAAAGACTCTGGATGATTTTGTCGGTCAGCAAAAAACACGCGAGCAGTTGCAGATATTTTTTGAAGCCGCAAAAAGAAGACAGGAACCATTGGACCATGTTTTACTGTTTGGGCCACCAGGTCTAGGGAAAACGACACTGGCGCACATCATTTCAAATGAAATGGAAGTCGAGTTGGCACAAACTTCAGGCCCTGTGCTTGAGCGGCAGGGCGATGTTGCGGCCATGCTAACCCGTCTTAATTTTGGCTCGGTCCTCTTCATTGATGAGATCCATCGGCTCAATCCTGTCGTTGAGGAAGTGCTTTATCCCGCGATGGAAGACAACAAGATCGATATTGTGATCGGACAAGGTCCCGCCGCAAAAACCATCCAGTTGCCGGTAAAACCGTTTACGCTGGTGGGTGCCACCACCAGAACGGGACTGCTGACCTCACCACTGAGGGATCGCTTTGGAATCGTCCACCGGCTTGATTATTACGAAGTCGGTGAGTTGACAAAAATTATCCGTCGGTCTGCAGATATTCTATCAGTGAAGGCAGACCAATCAGGGATTGAAGAAATTGCCAAATGTTCGCGCGGAACACCTAGGATCGCCAATCGTCTGTTGCGCAGGGTACGCGACTATGCCGAGATTAAGGGTTCGGGTACGATTGATCGCGAAATCGCTCAGTTTGCTTTAGAAATGTTAGAGGTTGACACTTGCGGCCTCGACGTTCTGGATCGCAAGTACTTGCAGATTCTAATTGAGAATTATCAAGGCGGTCCGGCAGGACTGGAAACTCTAGCCGCTGCGCTCAGCGAGGATCGCGGAACAATTGAAGATGTGATCGAACCTTATCTACTGCAACAAGGATTTATTCAGCGCACTCCGAGAGGTCGAAAGGTCACACAGAAAGCTTGGCGACATCTGCGAGTCGAACCAGATGAAGCGCATGAACAGTCGGCACTTATCTAAATGCAAATTTATGGAGTTTAGTAAAATTTTTAACAATTTGGGTGATTAATTTGTCCCAAAAGGCGTTTATTTCCAAGTATCGAGTGTACTTCGAGGATACAGATGCAGGCGGGGTGGTTTATCACGCAAATTACCTGAGATTTATGGAGCGTGCAAGATCAGACTGGCTAGCCAGTGTTGGCTGTCTACCACAACAGCCCAATGACCGGTGGGGAGTCATTTTTGCTGTGCGCTCGGTTAATCTGGAATTTTTCAAACCTGCACGCCTCGGAGACCTATTGCGAGTCACCGTTGAGCCTGATTCAGTGCGGGGAGCCAGCATTACTGTGTTTCAAAGGATCACCGATGAGGCAGACGTCATACTGGTACAAGCAAAATTCCGGATTGCTTGCATAGATCATTCTAAATTTAGAGTCCAAAGGATGCCGGAAGAGTTAAGGAGAATTTTAAGTTAATGGAAACCTCAATCGAACTTGTTCCCACACAAGAAACACTGTCATTCATTGAACTGATCACTAATGCAAGTTTGCTGGTACAAATTGTCATGGCAATTTTGGTGATCGCATCAATGGTTTCCTGGAGCATGATTTTTTACAAGTGGTTTACACTGAAACAGTGGAGCAACATTGCCAGGGAGTTCGAAGGTGAATTTTGGAGTGTCGGTGATCTAAGCTCGCTTTACTACGACTGGGAACAGCGAAACCGCGATGTCGGATCAATCGCAGAAATTTTCCTTGAGGGTTATCGCGAACTAAGTCGACTTCTGACTCGCAGAAATATCGACCGTGCGGACATCGTCGACGGAGTACACCGTTCCATGGGGGTGGCACTCAATAGGGCTGAAGAGAGTGTCAATTCCAACCTCTCGTTTCTGGCGACCGTCGGTTCAACCAGCCCGTACATTGGTCTCTTTGGCACAGTATGGGGCATCATGAACTCATTTCGAGCGCTCGGAACACTTCAAACTACAACCATTGCAGCAGTTGCTCCCGGAATCGCAGAAGCACTAATTGCAACAGCGATGGGTTTGGCGGCAGCGATTCCGGCAGTGATTGCCTATAACAGATTTTCCTATCAGGCGGACCGACTGCTCGGTCAGTACGAAACATTCGCTGAAGAATTTTTAAGTGTTGTGAACAGGCAGTACGCAATCAGACAGACACTATCATGAAAAAAATCGGTAAACGTCAAAAACACCGGCAGATGAATGAGATCAATGTGGTTCCCTACATTGACGTAATGCTTGTATTGTTAGTCATTTTTATGGTGACGGCACCTTTGCTCACCGAAGGTGTAAAGGTAGATCTGCCTCAGGCAAATGCAAAGCCGATTCAGTCTTCCGAAAGCATTCCTTTTGTGGTTCATGTAACCGCAGAAGGCGAGTACTATGTCAATCAGGAGAAAGAGCAGCCGGTAGCACTCAATTCCATCAAACTCAGGGCTGCAGCAGTACTTCGCTCAAAGCCTGCCACACCATTTCTGGTGCGCGGAGATGTCAATGTTGATTTTGATTCAGTTATTCAGGCGATGGTTGCTTTGCAGGCTGCTGGCGTCGATGACATTGGTCTGGTGACTAGAAATCCTACTGAAAATTGACACGGTTGTGCGAAGAAGAAAATCCAATAGCTTTGTTGTACCGTCAGTATTGCTGGCACTATTGGTTCATACTGCAATAGTGTTGGCAATTGGTGTGAGTATTATCTTACGACCAGAATTTGATACAGGAGGAGCGTTAGATGAGTTAAAAACACCCGTGAATGCTCGTGCGGTGAACGAAGCCGATGTAATCGAAGAACTAGAACGAATGCAGTTGGAGGAAGAAAAAGAGCGTCTACAGAAGCAAGAACAACAGAAGCAAATGGAGTTGGCACTGGAAAAGCAGCGCGAAGCCGAGCGTCGTACCCAAGAAGAGCAGGAAAAACTGGAACAGATGGAGGCTGAACGATTAGCACAGGAAGAGGAACTTCGTCTGGTCGAGGAACAGAAACGTCTGGCTCAAGCGGAGATTGAGGCTGCCGAACAGAGACGCTTGGAAGAAGAGAGTCGAATTGAAGAAGCCGATGCTTTGCGGCGTCAACAGGAAGAGGAACTGAGGCAGGCAGAGGAACTAAAACGCTTGGCTCAGGCTGAGACCGAAGCGACGGAACAAAAATTACTGGAGGAACAGCGTCTGTTAGAGCAAATGGAAGCTGAACGATTGGCACAGGAAGAGGAACTTCGTCTGGTCGAGGAACAGAAACGTCTAGCTCAAGCGGAGATTGAGGCTGCCGAGCAGAAACGCTTGGAAGAACAGCGTCGTTTAGAAGAAGCTGAAGCCCTACGACGTCAGCAAGAGGAAGACCTCAAAGTGGCCGAGGAGCAAAAGCGTTTGGCACAAGCACAGATTGAAACAGCCGAACAAAAGCTGATAGAAGAGCAGCGTCGGCTAGATGAAGCAGAAGCTTTAAGAAGTCAACAGGAAAAAGAACTGAAACAGACCGAAGAGCATAGACAATTGGCACAGGCGGAGGCGGAAGAGGTCGAGAAAAAACGCTTGGAAGAACAGCATCTATTAGAAGAAGCTGAAGCCCTACGACGCCAGCAAGAAGAAGAAAAGCAGAGGCTTGAAAATGAAATTGCCGCAAAGCAACTCGCATTGCAGCAGCAGGAACAACAACGCGAAGAACTCAGAAAGCAGAAAGAGTTGGAAGAGAAGCAGGAGCAGGAACGTCAGCGACTAGCTGCAGAAAAGAAGCAGAAGGAACTTGAAGAAAAAGCAAGACTTGCAAAGCAGAAGGAGCAGCAAGAACAGGCCGAGTTAGCTGAGATATTGCGAAAGCAACAGGAGGCAGAGCTGAAGCGCCAGCAGGAGCAGGAGCGTGTAGCGCGTTTGACAAGGCGCGCCACCACTGAATTCGCTAAGTACATTCCTCAAATCAAGAATAAAGTTACTCAGAACTGGATTGAGCAGACAAATTGGGGCGATCTCAGAGCAACCGTCACAATCAGAGTAGATCCCAAGGGTGAAGTTATGTTTGTCGAGGTATTAGACTCAAGCGGTTCAGTCGCCTATGATCGTTCAGTTACCACTGCGGTGCGGAAAGCATCGCCTCTGCCTATTCCCAGAGATCCTGAAATTTATGCGCTTATCAAAGAATTCAATTTTAGCTTTGGCGGAAAATCTGGTTGAACATGAGAAAAACGTTATTTTGTCTATTGGTACTGTTTGGATTATCGCTGAACTCGAATGTCGCTTTTTCGGTGATCACAATTGAAATTGAAGAAGGCGTCGAGCGCGGAGTTCCGATTGCGATTGTGCCATTTGGTGGCGATGTTAAAGAAGACTTGCAATTTTCGCTAGAAGAGGTAATTCGGAATGATCTTCACAGAACCGGAAAATTTGATCCGATTCCTTCAGATCAGTTTCCAAGTCACCCGTCAACTTCTGATTCGGTAGTCTTTTCTGACTGGCAGCTAATCGGTGCCGATTTGGTGTTGATTGGCAGAGTGGAACCGGATGAAGAAAAGCCCGATCATTACCGGGTCATCACCCGTCTCTATGACTCCTTTGAACAGAAACAGGTCTTCGGTGTACAGTTCATCCTCTCTGCGGACAGATTTCGACAGACTGCACATCGAATCGCAAACACCGTCTTCGAGAAAGTGACAGATCAAGAAAGTTCGTTTGACACGAAGATTTTGTATACGACGTCTCTACCAGTTTCAAGTGGCGGTAGCGTGACACACGTGCTGTATTATGCGGACTATGACGGCTACAATCCACAGGCTATTTTGCGCACCGGGCGTCCTATCCTGTCACCGGTATGGTCTCCGGATGGTACAAAAATAGCCTATGCAGAATTATTTGAGGGATATTCCCTGATTTATATACAGGAAGTCGCGACTGGCGAACGAACCAAAATTCCTGCCCCAAACGGCTACAACAGTGCGCCAAGTTGGTCTCCAGACGGTAATAGACTCGCATTTTCACATTCTGACAAGGGAAATTTTGAAATTTACATCTATTCCATTAACGATCAGAGACTGACGCAAGTAACGGATCACCATCAAATCGACACTGAACCATCATGGCGGCCAGATGGCAAAAGATTGGTGTTTACATCAAACCGAGGCATAACACCCCAAATTTATGAAGCATCTCCGCAACGTAATGCGCGGGCCAAACGGGTTGACATTGGCGGTCGGTCAAATTCCGGTGCAAGCTATTCGCCAACAGGTGAACAGTTGGTCGTGATAACTGATCAAGGAATCGGCAAGCAAGTTGGAATTTATGACTTTTCGGCTGAGACCACTCGCGTCATTTCCTCAACAACTTTGGATGATTCAGCCAAATTTTCACCACACGGAGATATGGTGATACATGTCGTTGAGGGCTCCAAGAGATATATTAAAATATTATCACCCGATGGACGAGTTGCAACTCGTGTTCCTGTCGTCGAAGGACAAGTCAAGCAGGTAGATTGGGCCAGCTTTTAGTAAACTTCAAATCTTTCACTCAGAGGAAAACCACATGTACGCGTTGGTGCGATTCATAGCAGTCATTTTCGTTTCACTGGCATTTCTTTCGGCTTGTGCAAAAGACCCTGACTCATCAATGACGGCTGTTGATGATGCTCCAGAGTCAGTGGAAGAGTCGGATACATCAGGTTCGCAAGATGAATCAGATTTGGTTGAGATGGGACTCACTAATCAATCAGGGGAAGAGGAAGAGAATTTGCTGGCTCACACGGCTGTTTATTTCGGATTCGATGAAGCAATTGTTACTGAAAGAGCCAGGCAGATTATTGAAGTACACGCCGAAACTTTAGTCGCAAATCCAACTGTGATGCTGAATCTCGCAGGCCATGCAGACGAGCGGGGAACACGTGAATATAACCTCGCTTTGGGTGAGCAGCGGGCCAATGCGATCAGTGCACTTTTCCAGGAACTTGGTGTTGATGCTTCCAGAATAACGACGGTTTCATTCGGTGAGGAACTACCCGCAGTAGAAGGTTCCGATGAAGAAAGCTGGGCATTGAATCGGCGGGTGGAAATTGCCCACGATTTAGTTCAATAGTAGCAGAGTGGTAGAATTGAGACTCATCTGAAGTGGCCATCTTTCATTCAATTCAATCTGGAATTGCGCCATGTGCGCTCGCCGTAGCAGCACTTGTTACCGGGTGTACGGCACCCGCTGCATCGACTGTTGGCTCCTCATCCGCGGGCACAAGTTCTGCTCAGAGTTCATCGGCTGTTGGCACTGAAGAATTGGCCCCACAGACGATGCTCGCACAGGTTCAAGCACTTTCTGAAGAAGTGCGGACTTTGCGAGATCAGGTGGAAGTGTTGGAAATCGAACTGGATGATACCAAACAGCGTCAAATGGATCTTTACGATGACCTCGACGCCAGGTTGCGTAAATTTGAGCGGACAGGGTCAGGTAGTAATCTGGGTACAGAGCAAACCGATGGTGTGGAATCTTCTTCTGATGAAACAACACCTTCTGGTGAGTCGGATGCGGTCTCTGCAGAAGGCGAAGGCACCGCTGTGGCAACACTGCCAGATTCAGTCCCAGACGTCGACCCTGAAGTAATACGCGAGGTCTACGACACTGGATTTCGCGCGCTAAAGCAGGGCAAGTATGAAGATGCAATCTCTACATTTACCGCTTTGGTTGATAATTATCCACAAAGCGAGTTGGTTGATGATGCTCTTTACTGGATCGCTGAAGCCAACTACGTTACCAAGAAACATGATGTAGCATTGCAGGGATTCGAGCAGATTATCAGAGATTATCCAGACAATCGGCGTGCGGCTGAAGCGATGCTTAAGATCGCGATCATCTATGCAGACCAAGAAAACTATGAACAGGCCGAAAACTATTTGTTGGAGGTGATGGAGCGCTACCCAGCCAGTCGTTCCGCATTTAATGCCAATCGTAGGCTCAATAAGCTGAAACGAGACGGCAATCTTTAACCGTTATCGACCGCGTTGTCAGTTCCCAATTATTGCGGTTTCTTTTGGAGAACTAAGGAGTTATTGCAGATCTTAATCTGCAGTCAGAATTTGGTTGCGAGTATTCCGCTAGATTCCGATATAGCGCTGCTGTAGTTTCTGATCTGATCGCAATTCTTCAGAATTTCCATTCCACACAACGTAACCCTTTTCGACGATGTAATGTCGGTCGCCGATTCGAAGCAGGGAATCAAGGTGCTTGTCAATCAGTAAAATTGATTGTTGATTGTCTTTTAATTGGGAAATACTCTCCCAAATCTGAGCACGTAAGAAAGGGGACAGCCCTTCAGTCGCTTCATCTAGCAGTAGTAGTTTTGGATTCGTCATCAGTGCTCTGCCAATTGAAAGCATTTGTTGTTCGCCCCCGGAGATTCTGCCACCTTTAATTTTTGCTCGCGGTTCCAACGCAGGAAATAAAGCCATGACCTTGTCAACAGTCCATGGGTTATCTAGTTCATTCCTGTTGTGTGCCGTTGCGATAAGGTTCTCCATTACACTGAGATTTGGGAATATGTGTCGCCCCTCTGGCGCCAATCCAACACCCGCGTTCGCAACTCGGTATGCGGGCCATCTAGTGATGTCTTTCCCAGCAAATTTAATCGAACCGGTGGCTGGTTTAACAAGCCCCATAATCGAGCGAATCGTCGTTGTTTTGCCCATCCCATTTCGACCAAGCAGAGTAACCACCTCTCCCTGATCAATCTCAATGCTGATGCCAAATAAAGCCTGAGTTTGACCATAGAACGCTTCAATGTTATTGACTGATAAAATCGGCATGCTAGTCAACTCCCAGATAAGCACTGCGTACCATAGCATCTGCCCGAATTTCATCAGGTGTCCCACTGGCGATCAAACGGCCATATACCATGACTGATATTCGATCGGCTAGTGTAAAGACTGCATCCATGTCGTGTTCGATAACCAGAATCGTAAACTTTCGCTTGAGTCCATTTAGGAAATTGACAATTTTGACTGAATCCATTCGCCCCATTCCGGCAAGTGGTTCATCAAGAATCAATAACTTTGGATCCATTGCCAGAGCAATGGCCAATTCCAGCTGTCGTTGTTCTCCGTGCGCCAAATCTCCAGAAGTGGTATCGCGCAACTCTCCCATGCCGATCGATTCAAGAACTTCGACTGCCCGGTTTTGAATCTTATCTTCGGATGACACGGGTTTCCACATATTGTAGCTGTGTCCGAAATGTGCTTGAATGGCGAGTGCAACATTCTCCTGACAAGTAAACTCTCGAAGAATTGAGGTGATCTGAAATGATCGCGCGATTCCCATGAGAGAACGGGCAGGTGCTTTCATGTGGGAAATGGGTGTTCCGTCAAATTGAATTTCTCCCGAATCACTCTGTAGAATTCCCGAAATTTGCGAGATCAAGGTAGTTTTACCAGCTCCGTTTGGACCGATCAATGCATGAATTTCACCACGCTCAACTTCAACATTGACATTATCTGTTGCACATACTCCACCGAAAGACTTGTTGAGATCGGTAATTTTGAGCAGGGTGTTATTCATTACCAGATCTCTTGATACTAAGCAGCCCATCAATCCCTCGCGGCGAAAGCAGCACGACCAAAATCAAAAACGGCCCAAAAATCAAATGCCAGTGTTCGGTTATTCGGGAAAAAAACTCTGAGAGCAGCCAGAAAACCAAGGCACCGGTTACAGGTCCGAGAATACTAGCCATTCCACCCAAAACCACCATGAAAATTAACTCACCCGAACGAGTCCAGTGCATGATATCGGGACTAACAAACTTTTCTACATTCGCGCTGAGAACACCGCCCAAGGCACACATGACACCCGCAAGAATGAAGCAGACGAGTCGGTATCTGAAGGTTGAATAGCCAAGCACTTCCATACGGGTCTCATTGGATTTTGTTCCGCGAATGACGTATCCAAATCGCGATCGAATCAAGCGGTGAGAAAAGTACAGACAGGCAATCATGACCAAGAAAATCAAATAGTAGCGTTGTACCGGGTTATCCATACTGATCAAGTCTGTTCCGAAATCGCTGCGGTCGTAAATAATTAGTCCATCGTCACTGCCATATTCTTCGATACTGATAGAAAGAAAGTAAACCATCTGCGTGAGAGCCATCGTAATCATGATGAAGTAAACTCCGCGCGTTCTCAGACTGATTCCGCCGAAAATAAGTGCAATGAACGCTGCTACGGTGACTGCTGTAACTAATTGAAGGTAGAAGTTGTAGATATCGTAGTAGGCGAAAATGCCGACTGTGTAAGCACCAATTCCGAGATATAGAGAATGCCCAAAACTGATCATGCCCCCATATCCAAGAATCAGATTGAGACTGATGGCCGCGATAGCCCATATCATCAACCGGGAGAACAGGTTGATGTAATAGGGCTGATCTAAAATTCCCGCCGCTATTGGTGCAAGTGCACAGGTACCAATCACCAGGATGGCAAGAATGGTACGGCGTTTTTGCAGGGAGTTCAGTACGCGCATAAAGTTCCGGACGAATGATTATCGAGTTTGAGAGCCGAAAAGACCTTGCGGTTTGAAAAACAGAACGCAGGTCATGAAGATATAAATCAGCATTGAAGAGATCGCTGGTGCCGCGGCCTCTGCAGCATTAACAGGAATAAAGAATGCCAGCAGCACATCCAAAAATGAACGCCCAAGTGTATCAATCAGACCAGTGATCAATGCTGCGATCAGACTGCCCCGGACAGAACCGATTCCGCCGATGACAATGACAACGAAAGCAATAATGATGATTTGCTCACCCATCCCGGAATTTGCACCCAAAATTGGGGCCATCAGTATGCCGGCTAACGCACCAAGCGCGGTTCCGAGGCCGAACACGAGGGTGAAAAGCAGACGAATGTTGGTGCCAAGCGCATAGATCATCGTTCGGTCTGCAGCACCGGCACGAATTAGCATACCTAAGCGGGTTTTGGCAACCAAGATGTACATGCCAATAGCAACGACGATTCCTGCACCAATAATCATCAGTCGGTATACCGAGTACTCAATGCCGAGGAGAAGGGGCACAGTGAAGTTTAGGTAATCAGGGAACGGAACCGATAGACCGTCCAGTGGCCAGACAACCTGAACCAATTCATTGAAAAATAAAATGAGTCCAAAGGTTGCCAACACCTGATCCAAGTGGTGTCGCTGGTAAAGGGTCCTAAGGGTTGAGATTTCGACAAGGATGCCAATCCCTGCCACCAGTGGAACTGCCAGTAATATTGCGAGGATAAACGATCCACTCCACAAAAAGATGGTGGCCCCGACAAACGCACCAAGCATGTACATGGATCCATGGGCCAGATTCACCAAATCCATTATTCCAAATGTCAGGGTCAGTCCGGCAGCCAGCAGAAACAGCAGCATGCCGAACTGAATGCCATTCAGCGTCTGTTCAATGAGTAACGCCCACTCCAATTCAGTGTCCTCTTGTTATGTTTGATTTGGATTGGCTAACGATGCTCGGACCGATTATGGGTGTCTTTTTTACTCTCAAGAGTGTGAAACCGCCACCCGTGAATCACGACAATTGAATTTTCGCTGAACTTCAAGTGAACTGAAATTCACACCATGAGAGTGAATATCTGCCTAAACGAATTGTGTGAGACCCCTAAATGGAGTCTCACACACTACGTCATACGATTTGCTGTTCTGTGAATTGAATTATTGACAAATTCACAGAATAAACGTCAAGCCAGTTGGCCAATCACATAGAGCATTCGCCAGCGTATACGTCCTGGTGCATTTCCAAAACTGTTTCGCGTACCGAAGTTGTCCACACCCCGTCGCTGTCTTCAACCACTTCACGGCTATAGAAGTTCTGGATTGGAAAGTGGTTGGGTCCCATTGAGAACTCTCCACGCAACGAGTCAAAATCGGCATTTTCCAGCGCCGCTCGCAGTCCGTCGACATTGCTCATATCACCGCCAACAGCTTCAACCGCGCTCTTGATGTACATCACAGCGTCATAGCTTTGTGCAGCATAAAAACTTGGATACTTGCCATACTTAGCTTTGAAGGCATCAACAAACTTCTTGTTTGCAGCGTTATCCAGATCAGGCGCCCAGAATTGGGTCATGGTTGACCCGAGGACACCTGACATTTCTGCTTGCTGGAATCGCGGCAAACTGATGGAGTCGACAGTAAACACGGTATACAGGTCAACTTGGCCAGACAGTCCAGATTGCTGAAATTGTTTGATGAATGCAGGTCCGTGCTTGCCAGGATAGAACACAAACACACCATCCGGATTTGCGGCTTTAACCTTTGATAGTTCGGCTGCCCAGTCAATTTGATCCGGCCACTTGGTCATGTCTTCACCGACAATCTTGCCTGTATATGTTCGTTTTACGCCAGCTACCATATTCTTGCCAGCTGCGTAAAGTGGGGCGATGACATAGAGCGAATTGACGCCGCGCTGGTTGAGGACTTCGCCCATTGCCATGGGAGTCTGGTCGTTCTGCCAGGAGATATTGAAGAAATTCTCGTGACAGCCTTTACCCGCCAACTGTGAAGGACCTGCATTTGCGCTGATGAGAATTTTTCCAGCATCAAGCACTGTGGTTGCGGATGCTAGTAGCACGTGCGACCAGATATAGCCAAAGACGATGTCAACTTTATCTTGAGTGACCAGACGTTCTGTTGCCTGCTTGCCTTTTTGAGGATTAAACTCATCGTCGCCATAAACGACTTCAACATCCACTGACCCCATTTTGTGGCCAATATGTTCCAGTGCCAGTTCTACGGCATCTCTCATGTCATTACCGATGACTGCTGCTGGAGTGCTCAGTGTCGTTACAAACCCGAGCTTGACTGTAGCAGAAAAGGCATTCGGTGCAATCAGCATCAAACACATTGCAATGACTAGGGTGATTTTCGATTTCATTTTTCAGATTCCAGTTAATTTCGTTGATTTACATTAATTTCCAGATTGCTTTACCCCGCTAGGGTGCAGTAAGTTATTGTACTCAATAGTATCCTAACTTGAGAGTTATGGAAGCCTTGCAAATTCAGAATCAAATTCATTGAAGCTCAAATTTGATCGAATTCAAGCGGGACTTTAGCGTTGGAGCTGCGCTCTGGTTTTTTGGTATCGATGTATGAATTTGGATAGACTTTCAAGCACTCTACTAACTGGAGGTTGCAAATGAAAAGTGGCCGTGAACTACGTGAATTTAAAGCCTTCCATTCATCTAAACGCGGTCGTCAGGACGTTTTCAAAGGTGAATCTTGCGTAGAGAGACCATTTACATTGTCATTCGAGAAATACTCGTCCGTAGAACTAATCCTCACAGAATTGAATCGTGCACTTGTGGCAATGATCACTGTCAATCGATATTGATCTATAGAATCAATTCAAAATTTGTTCGAGGGCCCATTGAACATGCTCTCGTACTAATTCTGACTCATGGTATTGACGTGCCTTGAGTGCTCTTATTGATGCTTCGGAAGGTTTTGAATTTCCCAGTGCGATTGCGATATTCCTTAGCCATCGATCATAACCGAGGCGGCGAATGGCTGAGTTTTGAGTTTTTTCATGGAACTGCTCTTTTGACCACATAAACAATTCGATCAGTTGGCTAGAATCCAAACCATGTCTGACTCGAAAGCCTGGTTCATCAGAAGCTGAAGCAAATCGATTCCAGGGACAGACTACCTGGCAATCGTCGCATCCAAAAATTCGATTACCGATTGCACGTCGATACAGGATTGGAATGGATCCTTTCAATTCAATTGTCAGATAGGAAATGCATTTTCGCGCGTCGACGACATAGGGCTCTACGATAGCTTGGGTGGGGCAGATATCCATACAGGCAGAACAAAGGCCGCAGTGATCGTTCTCCGGTTGGTCCACAGGCAGCGGTAAATCAGTGTAAAGCTCACCCAAGAAAAACCAAGAGCCTGCTTTCCGATTCAAGAGGTTGGAGTGCTTACCGATCCAGCCTAGTCCAGCTTTCTGAGCGATGGGTTTCTCCATCACCGGTGCGCTGTCAGCAAATGCGCGGTAGCCGAATTCTCCTATTTCATCTTGAATTCGATAAGCGAGTTTCTGCAGCCTTTTTCGAATCAGTTTGTGGTAGTCGGTACCGGTCGCATATCGAGAAACGAATCCCAGCGTTGGATCATCTAACGTCTCGTTTATGCCTTTTGCATCAGCAGGCCAATAGTCCATACGGGCAGAAATGATTCGAATCGTACCCGGAATCAGTAGTTCTGCACGAGTTCGCTTCTTCCCATGTTTGCCCATGTAGTCAAGTTCACCATGCAGTCCCTTGTCAAGCCATTGATTTAGATGGTTTTCAGCTTGTGTGAGATCTGTATCGGCGATACCAACCTGTTGAAAACCCAGTTCTCTACCCCAGTCCTTGATGGAATTTGCAAGTTTTTCCAAGTTGATTTCGGCAAATTGCATGGTACGCTATACTGACTATGTAGTGCCTTTTCCTGGCGAAAGTCAATCGGCTGGTGAACCCATTGAAAAGGGGAGCAGTCAATTACTATACTATCAAGCAACGTACCAAGATGAAAAAGGTTGGTACCGAAATCCGAAGATAGAAAACGCGGATATGGCTTTACAAGTTGCTACGAACTATTAATGATGAGTTGTATGACTTTTGCGTCTGAAACCGCCAAATATGGTGAGCCGGAAATTCAATTATCTGCTGCGCCTCCGGCAGTGGTGATGCGGTGGATTGTTGGATTTTGAAAAGAGCGTGAACTTTTGTATTCGGGCGATATTATTGACACAGAAGAAGCGCTGCGAATCGGATTGGTGAACTAGGTTGTGCCAGACGACGAGCTTGAAGATAAGGCAATGCGTTATGCACGACGGGTTGCAACTGTTGACTCGGTCGCAGTTCAGATGATGAGAACCTGTATCAATTCTAGCGCAGAGAATGCATGCTTCGTCTAGCCGATTCAGTACGGAATCCACAATGGTGCGATCGTTGAAGCAACTGAAACGGAAAGCTATCTGAAATTCAAGGAGATCACAGAACGCGAGGGATAGATCGCCGCCATCTGCTAGCGCGTAGCACAGGTTCGGTAGAAAATTCTGTACTTCGGCTGCGTGACTTCACAAGGAAAAGCCCATTGTCATGACAAATATTCTCGAAGTTGACAATGTTACAAAGTATTTCGGCGCATTTCGGGCGATCAATTCCTGTAGTCTTCAGGTAACCACAGGCACAATTTCCGGTTTGATCGGCCCCAACGGTGCCGGCAAATCAACCATGTTCAATATTGTGGCGGGTGTTCACCTGCCGGATTCCGGTACTGTGTCTTTGAACAACACCGATGTAACCGGTCTTCCTGCTCACCGGATGTTTCACCACGGCTTGCTGAGAACCTTTCAGATTCCACACGAGTTTTCGAATGTCCGGGTGATCAACAATCTGCTGATGGTTCCACCGAACCAGTCTGGTGAAAACCTGGTTACTGCACTGTTTCGGCCATCAGCATTCAAACCTCAGGAAGAGAATATAAGGCAGAAGGCATTGGAAATTCTTGAATTTATTGGCCTTTCACACGTCAAGTATGAACTCGCTGGAAACTTGTCAGGGGGGCAGAAAAAACTTTTGGAATTGGGAAGGACACTCATGGTGGATCCAAAGATCGTCCTCCTGGATGAATTGGGTGCGGGGGTGAATAGAACGCTACTCAGTACGTTGGCGGACAACATCAAGAAACTGAATGAAGAACTCAAAATGACATTCTTCATCATCGAGCACAACATGGAGTTCATTTCCCGCCTTTGTCATGATGTTTCGGTTATGGTCGAAGGTGAATTGGTTACCAATGGTAGTCCCGAACAGGTACTCAACGATCCAAAGGTCGTTGAGGCCTATTTTGGTGGCGGCAAACGTGTTCAGACTTCTCAGCCGGGTTAATTTATGCTGATTCAGGCCAGCAATATGGTTTCTGGATACGGTGGTGAACCGATTCTTCAGGGTGTTGATATTGCACTGGAAGCAGGAAGGATAGGCGTTATTGTTGGTCCCAATGGCGCAGGTAAATCGACCGCACTTAAGAGTCTGTTTGGACTGATTAGCCTTGATCAGGGCCGCGTACTTTTTGATGGCACTGACATCACTCTGGTCGCACCGGACAAACGGGTTGGACTCGGCATCGGCTACGTTCCGCAGGAAATGAATATCTTTCCTTCCCTCACTGTTCAGGAGAATCTCGAAATGGGAGCGATCATTCGGGATGATGACTATTCACATGTCATTGATCAGACGTTCGAAATATTTCCGCCACTCAAGGACAAGCGCTATAGCGAAGCCGGCCAACTGTCTGGCGGGCAACGTCAGATGGTTGCTATTGGTCGGGCATTGATGGTTGAACCGCGCTTATTGTTGCTTGATGAGCCCACTGTTGGTCTTTCGCCGGCATTTGTGCAGGACATCATCGAACGAATTACATCGATTGCCCGATCCGGGGTGGGTATCTTAGTGGTGGAACAGAATGCCCGCCGCGCATTGGAAATAGCTGATACTGGTTTCGTACTGGCCGGTGGAAAGAACTTGTACACGGATACGGGAGAGAATCTACTGAATGATCCAGAAGTTGCACGCAGTTTTCTGGGTGGATAGGACCGCCGATGAATGAACTGATTTTCTTCATCAACAAAGTAATTATTTCCGGCACGATCATTGGCTGCATTTACGCGCTAGGAGCAGTCGGCGCCACCCTGGTGTTCGGGATTCTGAGATTCGCCAATTTTGCCCACGCTGACATGATGACGGTTGGTGCATTCGTTGCGCTTGTTTTCGTCTCCTGGTTTCCGGGTGCCGGATCTGTAGTCGGCCTGCCAACTGGTTTTGTCATGTTGCCGGTAGCAATGGTCTTTGTTGCGATCATGTCTGTCGCTCTCGACCGGATGTTTTATCGACCTTTGCGTGAACGCAATGTCAAGCCCATATTGTTGCTTGTTGCCTCAATCGGGGTCATGCTGATGATTCAGGGACTGGTGAGGCTGTTCGCGGGGACGGCTCCAAGACATTTCTTCAGCACTGAAAAAAAGGATATTTTTCGTATCGAATTGCCCTTTGAGCTTTCCACGCGCGACATAGTTATTACTGAACCCCAAATACTGCTGATCATTACAACGATCGTTTGTATTTTCTGTCTGCATCGATTTCTAACCGGTACCCGCCTCGGAAAGGCTATGAGAGCCATGTCGGACAATCCTGACCTGGCGCTAATCACTGGGATTAATACCGACAGGGTAGTCAGTGCAACTTGGATGATTGCCGGCACTCTGGCAGCTGCAGGTGGTGTATTGCTATCGCTTGACGTCATTTTAAAACCGGATTTGAGCTTCAATCTTTTGCTACCAATCTTTGCAGCTGCAATTGTTGGTGGCGTTGGCCGACCCTATGGTGCTATCGCAGGCGGACTGCTCGTTGGGTTTACAGAATCGCTGGCCATTTTCAATTGGTCAATATTACTGAGGCCACTGGCACCATACATTCCAGATTGGGTAGAAATACCCTCAAAACTGGCATTTGTTCCAACTGAATACAAGATTGTGGTGCCTTTCGTGATTCTTATCGTAGTGCTGATCTGGCGACCGACCGGAATATTCCGCGGACAGGTGTTATAGCGCGGGGTTCCTGACATGAATCGCTACCAGAGAGAAATCATCTTGTTTTCGATCGCGCTTGTTGCGATTCTCGTCATCCTGATCGGTTTTGGCGAAGCCTATACGACTCGATTGATGGTGGAAATTGCGTGTCATGCGGTGCTGGCACTTGGACTCACGATTCAGTGGGGTTACGCCGGTGTTTTCAATGCTGGTGTAATGGGATTCATGGCAGTTGGCGCGTTTGTCACAATGCTTTTCAGTTTTTCAATCAATGATGAGTTCTGGAGTTCTGAAGGACCGGGTGCTCTTGCGGGATTGGGAGTTCAAGTATTGCTGTTGGCTATTGTTATTGCTGCATTGACTCAGCTGCATCGATTCGGAATCAGTCAAAGGATAAAAACAGCCTGTCTGCTGACAGCTCTAATCATCGCTTTTTTCGTTTTCAACAATGCAGTTGAACCGGTTGCTCGAGTCATTGAAAGTCAGGCGGGATTCATCGGTGGATTTGGATTGCCGGTCATTGTTGGCTGGATTGCCGGGGGAATTGCTGCGGCGTTTGTTGCTTATGGAATTGGCAAGGCGTGTCTTGGGCTCAGAAGCGATTACCTGGCTATCGCGACGTTGGGTTTTGCAGAAATCATTAAAGCAATACTGAAGAATGCCGACTGGTTGACCCGAGGAACCCTAACCGTGTCTCCATTACCTTGGCCGGTACCGACTCCGAATGACATTGGCTTTGTGCTAGCTCGTTCCGCTTACCTGAGCCTGATGGCGGTGATTGTTGTCGCTATGTTTCTTCTGCTGCAAAGAGCCTATCACGCACCTTGGGGACGAATGATGAGAGCGATTCGCGACAATGAAGTGGCGGCTGCAGCGATGGGGAAGGATGTCAATTTCAGACGCCTGGAGATATTCGTCCTGGGTTCCGGTTTGATCGGTATCGGTGGCGCTGCGCTGACTACATTTGGCAGAATATTTGATCCGGCTGGGTTTCACCCATTGAAGAACACTTTTGTTATCTGGGTGATGGTACTTGTTGGTGGTGCGGGTAGCAACCTAGGTGCGATTTTCGGTGCGACAGCCATTTACATCATTTGGACAATGTCAGAACCGATGACGCTGTTTGTCTTCGATGTGGTTGCAAATTACGGAACTGAGTGGTTCAACTGGGAGCCACCTGCAGATTTGGCAGCGAGGGCACTGCAGACACGGGTGTTTCTTATTGGTCTCACCATCACAATTGCACTTCGATATGTTCCCCACGGACTGATACCTGAGGATGCAAGGAGGTTGAGGTCAGCATGATCATCTTGGGGAGATAGGCAACCTGAATATGACAGAAAAATAGTTATGTGGGTACTGTGCCATTAGAAGTGGGAGTGCTGACATCGATCACGCAAATCCGAATTTTGAGTTGCTCGTCTGCTAACAGCGTTGATGTCAACCGATCCTTGAGTTCATGTGAATTAGTTGGCGGCAATCCAGTCATAGGTGGCATCGGTCGGCAATCCTTCGCGTCTCCGAACCAAAAAACCAAATAGATGCCATATCCTCCGGTTCTTGGATCTCTGATGTAGCGAGTCTTCAACTGTGAATGAATCGCGCTCCAGAGACTACGATGACAGCTTCTCTTAATCTCGATGGGTACATTGTAGTGGCCATGGAAAACGCGAATGTCTGCGCGCTTGTCATCAGCGTAGCGGCCTTCTGGTTGAACATCGATCTCGAATTGCTGCAATCTGCTCTTCAAATCCGACAATAGCGCATCACGACAAACGTTTTCCGGACGAGGATTTTTTGGACGACTGTACTGATCTACATTCCAGTACTGGCGCCAATCGGACGTACTATTGTCGCGTATGTCGCGTGCAATTTGGTTCAAGTGTTCGAGAGTCAGTGCAGCCAAATCCGCTGCATTCGCTGGTGCGCCGCAATTCAGCGTGGCAAGCACCTGAGCCATGTCGCCATAAGCAAATTCAGCTTCGCGACGGAGTGCTTTCTGTCGGTATGCGGCATCTATGAGAAGAGAATGCCAAGGGTGTAAAGTGTCGTCGGACGACAACGCTTCGAGAGCAAGCATAGCATCTTCTGTAGAAATGGCAGCCAGTTGCTCAATGAAGCCTCGGACTCGATTCGCAGCATTAATCTCCGATGTGACCATCACGACCTTTTCTGAGTCGGTGCTATGTGAA
Source organism: Arenicellales bacterium (assembly GCA_965220665.1). GTDB lineage: Bacteria > Pseudomonadota > Gammaproteobacteria > Arenicellales > JAJDZL01 > JAJDZL01. The sequence goes on along the minus strand of CBDCQQ010000004.1, from coordinate 861,951 downwards.
TATGGTCTGCAGGAGGAGCCGATGAGCCGGATCAGAAGCTGCGAAGCCGGTACACTTTGTCGGCACTCGAGATCGTGGGAGAGGTCGAATTGTCTGGTAACAGCCTCTGCTAGGAAACGAATGCGGCGTTCCGTGGTAGTAGCATAGGAATCAAGCCGTTCGACATAAGTATCAGGCGCAATGCACAAGCCAAAGGTTAGCCAATGGATGCGTTGTGCTACATTCATGCTACGATTAGCGGACTTCTCGTTGATTACCCTTAGAAGCGGCTCGACATCGCAGTGGCGCCGAGCTGCCAACAGAAGATGATTCAAACTGGACAGCTGGCCGGATGTGCAACGCGCGGGAAATCGCTGGAGAAGAGGTATAGCAACGCTCCGGGCAACTGTTTCATGATCTGGGGAATAAGCCAGTTCATAGAGGCCAGCAGGGGATGTCTCACCGTTACGCAGTTTGGAGAGAACGGATCGCTCCAGCACTCCGGCAACAACTTCTGGACGGTTGGATAGCAACCAACAGAACCAACCCTGTGGACGATCGGCCGGATGTCGCACAGTAAGCCACATAGGCACGGTGTAATGAACCGCCAAAGCCAGCCGCATATGCTTTTCTTTGATACGTATCTCACCGAACGGCGTAGTCTCGGCCATCTCTTCCAAGCCCGCCATGAATGGAAGCGCGAGTGGGTGCGTTCGATTCGAGGTTCCCAGGCGTATGATTTGTCTATCCGAGGGCAGATCATCCCGTTCGATAGTCATGCGAAATCCGCTCAAGACAGCTTCAACCAATTTCACGTCGTCAGCCAAGAGGGTGTTCAGCCGTTCTCTTGGTGAATTACCTCGAACATTAAGGTATCTGCCGAAATATACCTGGGCAAGTTCACATAGAAGCGCGGGACTTGCCTTGTATTCGCGCAAATTGTCCTCGTGCGGCTTAACTTGGTCGTGCCAGTTCGGCCGCTCGGTTTTCAACTGGGAATGGCCCTGACGGTTGAAAACGCTCCCGTTCGATGTAAGCTCTTCGAGCTCATTCATTCTTTTGTCAAATGTGTCTTGGAGACTGGTGTATTCAGCCAGACGACTCGATACAACTTTGCGGGAAAGGCCTTTGTTGAAGTTGTTGTAATGCAGGCATTTCGCAACCTCACCCAGGAGCCACTCGACAGCAATTGCGTCTTCGGCATCGATTGCCTGATCAAGGCACCAGATACCGAAATCCAACGGTCGTTCGGTACCAAGGAGCCTGCCTTGCTCTTCCTTGTGCATGCAGTTGGCGAATCCGTATTGTTGGACACATTCCGAACCGCCGATACACCCCTTGAGGCCCATGGCCAGAAGGGTTTTCCATGCGTCCGGGCGGTTTTCAAACCAATTCCGAATTACTCCACCCGTCTCTTCGCTGAGGTCCCGTTCGTATGACCAGTCGCTTGCATGCGCTGCTGCTCCCAACCAGTGGAACAAACGGGTCAAGTCCACCTCATCCCCGGATAACCGAAGAAATCGGGCTAGGAGTTTCGAGGGTAGTCCACAGAGGAAATTATCGAACATTCCGTGTGCCCGGTCTTCCGAAAGCAGTGCGCCGTAGCGTTCGGAAAGTTCGTCAAGAAGCACGACGAGTTGATCTCTTGTCGAATGGTTGGGCAGGTGTCCGATCCAAAAAATTTCGTAGTCGAGGCAATAGTTGGGTTTATTCGGTAGACGGAGATACTGCATGATCGCCGTTTCCGGTATAGCTGTTGAATAGAGATTGGATAGCAGACAGCTAAGCAGTACGTCATCGGGGTCTGGCACATCGCCCGAATAAACATCGTCAGTGAGTGCCTTGAGCTCATCTAAAGCGTCCGCGTCATTCCTCCAGTGCCGTCGGAACGACTCTATGGCGCGAAGCCTTATCCTCGGCCACCACGTGTCATCGCGCAGCAACTTCATTAGCGGACTGGTGAGTCCCACCATAGGCTCTCCGTATCGAAGCGCCTCGATCATAATTACGACAAAGGATTGCCACGACTCCTCACGCGACGGCGCAATCAAGATCTCGCAGAAATGCTGCTCCATGTCGGAGGAGACCAGATCACCGAGTCGCGAATCCAGTTGAAGAGTTGCGACAAATAGTGGATTTGCATCGGCTTCCCGTTGCAGGCCATCTAATACACTGCGTTTTTCGCTCGGTGAGAAGTCGCTCGCGTCACCGTAGAGAACTGTTCCAAGAGGATCGCGTACGATGGCCTCTGCTCGGCTGAGTTTACTGTGGGCAGCGAGCCATGCTGAAAGACCACGCAGTTCGGAAACTACCACATCGTCGTATCCTGTGATCAATGCGAGAATTCGCCCAACTGGTAGCCCATTTTCAACAAGACCAGCTAGGTACCTGGCTGCGAGAAACTCTGCAATCTGGCGGTGAACGGGAACCGCATATTGCTGTGTCGGCGATTCGAACAGCTTGCTTTGCAGACAGCTGTGAAGTATCGCTCGATCTTGTCCAGGTACTTGATCAAGTCTGAGATAATTGAGGTCGTCTTCATTACCGAACCGTGAATATCCAGCGACGCCGGTCATTAACTGTATGGCGTAAAGCCTCCCGCAGGCATCCATCAGATCAGAAATGCTGCTGCGATCCACCTGCGCTACCTGGTGATCTTCATTGGGATCCACCAGCAGGGTGCGGCAAGCCATGTCGAACGTCTGCATCCTAGTCTTGGGCCAATTCCCATTTGATCCAACCGCGACCGCGAGCATTTTGAGACTTTGAGGATTGGCCAGCAATCCTTGGAGACCCCTGTCTTGAGCCGTCGCGACAAATTTCTCCGGATCATTGATTCCGTGATTTGCATGTAGGATTAGATGAATATCTTGATCCGACAGCGGTTCGAGACGCAAAACTGTGACGGCTCCTTGAGGCGCTACCTTCTTGACATTGTTTCTGTCGTTGGCACCGAACCAATCCGCCTCTCGGCATGATAGGCGAAAGCGCGGGCGCCCCATTCGGTCGAGCTTTGCACGAATGCTGTCCAACGGTGTACGACCATCGGCTGTTCCTGCCCGAGTCTCGTCAAGTCCGTCGATAAAGAGAGTTGTACCGTTCCACTCGGGCTTATCGTCGAAGGTCAGGAAATCTCGCGCCGTAATGTAGAGCCCGTCTTGGCGTTTGGCTTCATCTGTGAAAACTTCGGTCTTGCCTGAGCCTGGAGGGCCAAGCAGTACAATGGCCGCCTTATCCTCCCACTCTTCTACAGGTAGAGATGAATTTTCCAGAAACGTACGAGAATCCTGCTCACTGAGTTCGCGACATTTGCGTGGAACAATGAATTTCATAGGTTTTCGAACCATTCCGAGGCGGGAACCGACAGAAACTCCGACAAGGAGAGTCCTCCTTCACCGATGACCATCATCTTCTGGACATCGAAGTGCTCGGCAAATTGTTCAAGTCCGCTTATCCTAGGCTTTCGAGACCCGCTTTTCACTTCGAAAGCTACAATTCTCCGTCCGCGTGTCAGAACGAAGTCCACTTCGGAACCGTTTTCGCGCCAGTAGTGCAAACGGTTTTCGGGTATGCCTGTATTAAACAGGTGCGCACCCACCGCACTTTCGACAAGACGCCCCCAATAACTTCGGTCGGCCTTTGCTTCTTCGAAGGTGTAGCCTGATGCAACAGCCATAAGCGCGGTGTTGAGGACGTTGAGCTTGGGGCTGGAGGATCTTCTTCGATAGGCACCGGCGGCGTACTTGGGTAATCCTGCAATCAGACCCGCGTTCGACAGGAGGTCCAGGTAACGTGCCAGGGTTGTCGTATTGCCAGCGTCTTGAAGTTGGCCGAGCATCTTGTTGTATGAAAGGATTTGACCGGAATACTCGGCACCGAGTTGGAACAGCCGCTTCAGAAGCGCTGGTTTGTCCACTCGCTGCATAGCCAGAATATCACGCTCAATATTGGGTTCAACCAATGCCTCAGCTATATACGCACGCCATCGAGCCTGCTCTGAGACGAGAGGGGCCCCTCCCGGGTAGCCTCCGAAATAGACGTACCGATGGAGATCAAAACCAAATGCGGCCGACATTTCAGCGAACGACCAATGCATTAGACGGACAATTTCGTACCTGCCGGCAAGGCTTTCACTCATTCCTTGTTGCATTAGCAATGGGGCCGAACCCAGTAAAATTACATGGAGGTGTCGATCATGTAAACGGTCTGCATCCCATAAGCCTTTAACCGTTTCAGACCAGTCCGGTACTTTCTGAATCTCGTCAATCGCCAGAACGAGACCCCGGTCAGATCGCTCTGAGGCCATCCGCGCCCGTTCCCAAATTCGGACCAGCCACCGTGTGTCTCTGGAGCCGTCAATCGGAACACTTGGTTGTTCCGCGAATTCAGGAGGCAAGCCATCTAAGTCTGGGATAGGGTGAAGGATCACAGGATCAGGTTCGTCGACAGAAACGTATTGGAAGGGCTGGTCTAGCTTTCTAAGCACCTGCTGAACCAGTGTGGTCTTACCTGTTTGGCGCGGACCAGTTACGATTGTGAGGCGCTCGGGCTTCTCGTTCAAACGGCTGAACAAGGTCGAAATTTGGGTTCTTTCATAGACTGCCATGGCAATATTTTACCCTATTGAGTAATATTACTCAATAGAATATCATATTCGAGGGTTTTGCGTTAGCAACAATTTTAGGGTCAGAAAATTCTGTCACGGAGAAAAATTCGGTCAATTTCGCGAAACAAAATCCCGCCCGCCGCTGATTTCCGAGTCATCAAGGCGCCCAGTGCCGCGAAAACCGCCATTGCCGGCGACGCGGGCGAATTGCAGCCGCGCCGAATCTGCCGCACCCGCAGCATCGTGTTCGGTTTGGATTTTCCGAGCCCCGGGAACCGGGGCGCCAGTCAGGCCGCCAGCGAGGACGCCCAGCTGCGCATCTTTTCCGGCTGTCCGGCCTTGACCGCCACACACGCCCGCGCCAGCATCACCGCATAGCCAACGGTGAACTTCAGCGTCAGGCGCGCTTTGCCGCGCAGGAAATGATCGTGCGCCAGATGCGCCTGATCGACTCTTGAATAAATCCGCTCCATCGCCGACCTCTGATCGTAATGCCGCCGCCACTTGTATGAATTCGGCGGCAAAGGGCCGTAATTGCGAAGATGATCCGGGTCCATCTTCACCCGCACCACCCGGCTCTTCGACCCCGGTTTCACCTGACCCATGCGGTAACAGGCCGCCTGGCCTTTACAGGTGAAATCATAACTGGCCGCCGGACAGGCCCACTTGAGCGTACCGCGCTTCTGCTCCCGTCCCTGATAGTGCATCCGTCGAAGTTCCCGGCTCTGAGGACACTGACAGTACAGACTGCCGTTCTCCGTGCGAAGAATCGTATCCACCTTCGACTCATCCAGCGGCCGGGTCGGCACCTTCAGCTGCTGCGGATGCAGATTGACGTCCTGCCACATCCGGCGGGTGTCAATCACCGGCAGGATATCGTTCTTAAACAGGCGCTTTCTGATCTGGTTGCTGTCAAGCCCCCGGTCGGCCACGAAACTCCTGCACCGGTCAAAGAACCACAGCTTCTCATGCTCTTCAATCAACCCCTCACAGTGACGGTATTCGGACTCGCGGGCCGTTTCCAGCCGAAACCGAATCGGCAGCTCGTAAGTCACGTCCCCGTGCGTGTGCAGCGTGTAACCAAACCATTTCTTGGTTTTCCTGACTTCCCGGCCGTTCTGATCAGTCCCGTACTGCTCATGCACGCCCCAGCTGGCATCCGGATCCGAGGTGGGATGCCGGCCGGTGGTTTTGTCGATTGCCTTATGCTTGAGCGGCCGGCCGGTCGAATGCGATTCGACGGCTTTGCCGTCGTAGCCGACACTTTTTCCAAAGTCCGGCAGCAGTGCCGCGATCTCATCGACCTGCGCCTCAAACACCCGCATCAGCGCACCGGTACCGCGTTCAATCTCGGTCAGCAGTCGGATGAACCGGCAAAAGGCCGAATCACTCGGCACCGCATAACCGTCAAAGGCCGGGTCGGTGTGAAACCCACGCCGCATCGGAAAGCCCAGCACATGCATCAGCGCGGGGTTGCGTTTCAGCTCCCGGACGAATCCGGACACGCTGCGGTGCTGCAGAATGTCGATCGCGAACACGGCATTGAGCATCGCTTCGATGGGCCAGTCCCGCCGGCCTCTGCCTTTGCGGCGGATGAGAATCTCATTGATGAGCTCTGAGAAGTCGAGCTGTTCGAGCAGTGCGGTCAGGTTTTTCAGCTCACAATTGTCTGCAGAGTCAGACGCGAAAAGGTCATAATTGATGAGTGCCATGCGTGAATCTCCCGTGGGTTGGTTTTTGTTTCTTTTATGGAGTCAATTATACACGATTGGGATTCGCTCATGGCATTATTTGTCAATTAAAACAAATCATTAGATGATTTTCGTTGGATTCGGCCAGGTGCCCGCAGAGGGCTCAGCGGCGCGCTGAACGGTTGGGGTGGAAATTCGGGATTTTGCCCTGACAGGCCGCAAATGGCGCCTGATTGGCGGTTTTTGTGGGGTAAACGAAAATTCAGACCCGCTGAATCGCGCGTCTATTCAAGGGGTTACCGATCTAAAAATTCCCTCATATTCTTGAACTTCCCGTATCCAAGAGATCATGGATATTTAAGCCTATAGATGGCGCCACGAGGCAAAACCAACAGTCGATTGAAGAGAAATCGCGACGAATGGCAATCTGAGCGGGTCGAGTGCGTTGGACTGGAAAAGTGGATCTTTGACCCGATAGGTGTTTCGTCAGTGAGTAATATGACAACAGACTTCGACAGACAAAACTCAAGTTGAAAAAGATTTTCCAAGGGCTAGTCGTTGGTTCACCCATCCACAACTAAGTCTAGTGTTCTGCAGACTAACTCAGACATCACATTAATATCCACAAGCAAGAAATTATCCGCAAATTCAACCGAATGACGTCAGATTTTGCCCCAGCTCCTGCGGTTGTAACTTCAAGTCTATACCACTGACCGGATCGAAGTGAGATTTGCAGAAATTCGCGAGATTCTGGGAACTAGACTTACGACTGACGGCATTAGGCAGAATTAACCTCCTCTCTTCCATAGACCGGTTAACAGTCGAACTATCTGCAGCTGAGCCAATAGTCTATGGATGTCAGTTTATGTCGGATAAAGGCGAGAATTGTCGAAATGAATCGATAAACTCTTGTATTTTAGAATCTTGCCCATAAAATTTCTGGAGACTGCGAAACTCATTTTCAAAAATTGAAACAACGCTGGATTCGATATTTCACCAACATTTAGCAATGCAATGAGGCACTAATAAATGAACAACAGCATCAAATTCCAATTGGAAAGTTTGGCCGAGACTATTGAACAATCGAAACGAAAGCCTTGCGACTTTGCTGTGGATGGCGGTTGGACATCAGAAGACATCGAAAAAATAGATGTCGATGCGCTTGCAACTAGCATAAGCAAACATATTGAGAACTATCACAATCAGGAACTAGTCCACATAAGCCGAGCATTGAAATCCATGCGATTGGCGATTAACTGTTCTAACTCAACCGACAAGAACCTCAGCCGACACGCTAGAAAATTGCTGAAGAGTTGGTGCCATCCAATGCCAAATCTCAGAAATAGCGCTGGTAACTTTGCTAATCTTATTGATCAGATCAAAATCAGCGTCGAGGCGAAATTCGATGAATTCATTCCAGTGTGCGATGAGTACAGACTTGTAAAAATAGTAAATATTAAACAGCTTCAATATGTTGGAAAATCACTGGACAACTGTGTTGCTGACTATGAACGTGCGAATGACTATATGAACAGGTACAGAGATGGAGAAATTTTGATTTGGACTTTGCTGACCGATTGGAATTTACTGAAAGTCGACGAACCAATTTATCTGCTGACGGTTGATAAACGCGACAAAATCATCGATGAGTTTGAAGGAAAAGATCGCAGGGGTGAATCAAAGAATGAGCTTCCATTTGAACTGGCGATCGGGATACTGAACAAACTGAATGCTACTGCAGACCATGTTAGGGAATTCATTCAAGCCGGTGCTTTCAGCCGATTTAAATCCGGCAGACCCGAAACGACTCCGATCGAAATTGACGGCATCGAAATCTGGATCTGGTCATATCACGATGAGTTAATCGTTGGAATTGATAGTAATTCCGACGGACACCTGTCTTGGTCTCATTTCCACAGACCCTTTACACGGAGTGAAATCAATCACGCCAGGAGAGGGCTTTACTATAGCGGCATAGATCTAGGACGCTTGTTTGACCTGGCGATTCAAAGCGAGCAGCTGATGAACAAGTTGACAAATCCGACGCATCATTGAAGTCAGCTTTGTAATTCCTCCCTATAGACATATGTTAATAATGGTTGCGGTAGGGAAAAATTTGTCAGAGGTCGAAATGCAAAGGTGATCAACGATGCACCTACTGACTAAAAATGGCGGTGATCGGACACCGCCATTTTTCAGAATTACTGGTACTTGTGATCAGGCTACATGATGGGTCCAATCTCGACCAGTTCACCATTTGTAATATTCACCTCTACGATCAGGCCTGCAACATCACCGTTCTCGTTAAAGTCCTGATTACCGGCAGCACCTTCGTAGTTAACGTCGCCACCTCCGGCCAAAACTGACAGCGCCTTATCCCATTCTCCAGGGTAGATGACTTCGCCGGGGGCACTGGCAACTGACCGCAGCGCTTCTGACATACCGTCACGGTCTGCATTGCCTTTTTTCTGCATGGCAAGCGCCAACAGAAAGGCCGCGTCATAAGCGTGTGGCGCATAGGCTGAATCAGCAAATTCGCCTGCTTTCCACATCATTTGAAAATTGTCCTTCCCCTGGCCTTCAGGAGATCCGGCACGGGTAATAATCATACCCTCAAGACCTTCTGCACCAATGCCGTCAATCAACGACTGTTCGGGCATTCCGTCACCACCCGCGAAGCGAGTAAAATCGCCGCTTTCTAGTGCCTGGCGGATAATGGTTTGGCCCGAGCCGTTAGCATAAGCCAGTACAACCAGAATTTCTGCGCCACTTGAAGCAAGAGAACCGATCTCTGCCCGGTAGTCTGCCTTACCTTCCTCATGTGCTTCACTGATTGCTACAGTGCCGCCCATTGCCGCCATCGAACTGGAAACGGCATCTGCAAATCCCTTTCCATAGTCATTGTTAATATAGGTAACCGCAATGTTGTCGATTCCCTTGCTCAGAAGTAATTTCGCCATTGACTGACCTTGATAGGCGTCAGATGGGACTGTTCTGAACAGCAGGTCGTTATCTTCGACAGTCGATATAGCCGGACTGGTTGCACTCGGTGAGACGAGTACTACGCCAGCTGGTATGCCTGCGTTGTTGGCAGCGGAAATTGTCGCGCCTGAACACATCGGGCCAATGACCGCAGATACATTGTCGGAGTTGATCAGACGATCGGCTGCATTAGCCGCAGCAGTCGCGTCCGCACAGGTTGAATCACCGGTAACGAGCTCAATTGGCTTACCACCCAACACACCACCGCTGGCATTAATGTGTTCGACAGCAGATTTCGCACCCTGCAAAATGCCCGGTGCGAAGGATTCAATTGGACCGGTGAAACCGCCTAGGAATCCAACTTTAACACCATGTCCATCACCATGTGCAAATTGAACTGAAACCGCACTCATGGCTACTGCAGCAGCTGTTGCTACGAGCAGTTTCTTCGTTTGTTGAACAATCATTGTTTCTACCTCAATAATTAAAAAACTTCGGTTGAACGAAAATCATTTTCGAACAACATCACACTGAATGTCTGTTTGCTATTCTAATCGAATAGGAGAATAATTTTTGTGCAGAGTAGTCGAAAAAAACAGAATTTGTGATCCATGGGCGCCTGCTGCTTGTACTGTGATTAAGCTGTTGAAAAATTTCAGATTACAACGGGTTAACTGATATAGCGAGGTGAAACTTGATGTTGACTGCTTCTCATCGAGGCTTTTCGTTGAGACTTGATTGATAACAGCATCCTTTCTTCGCAAACCACAGATAGTTTTTACAACTGGTAAGCGTGAAGGGGGGCAACAGTCTCAACTCTATAATGGGCGTTCCGCATACCGTCGACTGATTGTGCCATACGCATAAAAAAACCATCAAGAAAGACACCTTTACACCAGCCCGATTCAGCCAGTCGAACTGATATTTGACTCGCTCATTCAGTTTGACTGCCACAAGCATATCAGCTGTTTCAATGCGTGTTGCCGGAGCATCGATATTGTCATCACCCCCTATGACATTGTCCGACTCAAGCGGCGATTCAAAATTGACTCTAAAGACTTAATTGGTGCCTATAACACGACTTACCCAGTAGACTATCATGATTTGACGGGGCTGAAACTCAATACCAATTCGGCACCATTGAATGCGTATTTCTATCTGATGAGGGGTGTACAGTTCATGAAGATCGATCTGCAGCTTGCCGCTATTACTCGCTCGGCAGGATGAGTGTAAGCAAAAAAATGCATCCAATATTGAGGATGCCTAATTTGTTGTCAAGGTAAATTAGTGTTGCGGACAGGATGATTACAGTGAGAAACTTGGAGGACTCAATTCTATTCTGAACTCAAAAGTCAATGCTGCCAGTCGGGTGAAAAGAACAGTTTGCATATAATTTTCGGGAACCGTTGCCAGTTGCGGCGAGCGCCAATGATACCCCTCCAATCCTATTCGGTTTCATGGATAAACAATCAGGACAAAATCCTTTTTATACCAGTCCTATCGAACCCATTGAATTAAAACTGAATTCTGTTATTCAGTTCGACTGTCACAAGAACGTCAGTTGCTTCAATGCATGCTGTCGCAATATCGATATTGTAATGACTCCCTATGATATCGTTCGGTTAAAACAACGCTTTGGATTGCTGTCGCACGAATTTGTTGGAACTTACACCACCCCATATCCGATGGATCATCACGACATGCCAGGACTTAATCTGAACACTAAACCCGGTACAACGGAATGCGTCTTTCTATTTGAGGATGGCTGCGCAGTCTATGAGGACCGACCTGCTGCTTGCCGCTATTACGCGCTCGGCAGCATGGGTGTGCGTAAAAAAGACGCATCACAGGTTGAAGATATCTATTTTCTTGTCAAGGAAGATCATTGCCGCGGCCACGAAGAACCACGCACAATTTCGGTTGTAGATTATCGCGAAGAGCAAGGTGTTGACGTTTATGATGAAAAGAATCGAGACTGGCGTGAGGTTGTGCTGAAAAAGCGCTCTAGCGGCCCGACTGTTGGTCGTCCAAGTGATCGAAGCAAGCAGTTGTTTGATATGTGCAGTTATGATCTGGATAGCTTCCGGGAGTTCATTCAGACAGAAGGATTTTTGGAAATTTACGATATCTCTTCCGATCAGATGTCAACCTTGATTAGGGATGAAGATGAATTGCTGAGATTTTCAATGCAGTTTCTCAAACAGGTGCTGTATGGCGAAATGACCATACCCATGAAACCTGATGCAAAGGAGAAACGAATTCAGAGAATGCGAGAGCGAATGCAGGTCAGTGAGGAGCGGACATCATCAGAACTCAACTGACAGATTTATCAAATTTGGAAACCAAGTCGATTCGAATTGCAATAGTTTCGGATACTCACAGTTTTATTGACCCTAGAATTCTGGACCTGGTTTCGACCTGTCATGCAGCGATTCATGCGGGCGATATTGGTTCAAGCGATGTGCTCGAATCACTGAAGCTGCAATCCGACCTGGTGTTTGTAGTCGCCGGTAACAATGATGTTGATTTCAAGTGGCAGCCATCTGAATTGGAGATTCTAAACTCCCTTTCGGACAGACAGACGATCGTACTATCTGGTGGAAAAATCTCAGTTGAACACGGACATACCGTGCGCGATACGCGCCGATATCACGAAGTATTGAGAAAGCGATATCCAGACAGTCGCGCGGTGGTTTACGGGCATACGCATGTGAGAGTGGTTGACCAGAGCGAGACCCCTTGGGTGTTGAATCCCGGAGCCGCAGGACGCAACAGAACTCGCGGTGGCCCCTCATGCTTGATTCTGGAGGCTGACCGGCAAAACTGGTCAGTGTCCGAGCATTACTTTCAGCCTGACTGATTTAATCAAACAGTCCATAGTCCAGACTGCTTGTTATCGAGCGTCTTTTGACGCAATGATAGACGACTAGGCGCGGTTTCCTTGTACGCAAGCCAGATACGCATGCATGATTTGGGATGGGTCATTCATCAACCGCTGCTTCCATGCCCCCAGTCTGATGCCGGTTTGTACCAGTCCTCTCAGTATGCCAACATGCTGAGTCAGCCCAATGGCCAATGCACCAATCAGCACATCATCTCTAAATTCAAGCCTCAGATATCGACTGTATGCCTGATCTTCTGAAGCCGCGCGTTCGCCACCATCAACACCGTCCCATAGTCCGAATGAACTGGTGATCAGGCCAAGAGTATTCAGCACATTCATGGATAAACTGCCGCCATAAGGCAAAGCCTCTCCAGCCATTTGACTGGCGGCAATTCGGCCATGTTCACTGGCAGTCGGTTGAATTGCATGAACTTGTTGTTCGCCTGTACTCAGGTCTGGGCCCTGCGCAACATCACCCGCTGCGTAGATGTCTTCAATGTTGGTTTGCAGATGATTATCAACCAGAATTCCGTGATCGGTATTGATTCCGCTACCCGTAAGAAAGTTGATATTTGAGCGTACACCTGCGGCGCACACAATATGGTCGGCAGCGATGCTGCTACCATCACCAAGAGTAATCTCCAGTGTCCCGTCTTTTTCCTCAACTGCTTTTGCTTCGGTACCTGTTCTAACTTTAACTCCTTTGGCCTCGCACCAGGTCTTGATCATGCGTCCACCAGGATCATCCATCATGCGTGCCAGCATGCGGTCGGCTAACTCTATGACTGTCAGGTCGAGCTTCATCTCGACCAGTGCCTGCAATACGATGCAGCCAATGAATCCGGCCCCTAGCAATACCACGCGATCACCCGCGTTAACGTCATTCAGTATTTTGTGCGCGTCAGACAAGGTCCAGCAATTGTGTACGCGCGGCGATTCCATGCCGCTAATTGGAGGGCGGATGGCGCTCGCACCGGTTGCAAGCAGCAGACGATCGTACGCGACACTTTCTCCATTGCTGAGTGAAACGGATTTGTCTGCCGGTGAAACTGCGGTGACAGACTCGTTGCGAGTGTCAATTTCCAGATCGGAAAAGTGATTTTCCGCATGGCGAAGATACGTTCCCTCTTCAGCGACATCGCCCGCTAGGAGGTAAGGAATGGCCATTCGCGAATAAGCCGGATAAGGCTCATCCCCGATGATGGTGATTGAGTCGACTAGAGATTTTCTTCTGAGTGTTTCCGCTGCAATGACACCCGCGGGACCGGCTCCAACAATGACGTGATGCACTTTTTCTACCGTATTACTGTGGTTAACGAGGTTGCTCAAGCATGCGCTTCAAGAGCAGAATCTCGCATTTTTGAGTAACCCGTCCAATCGGAATCGACATAAACGATTGCACCAGTTGGGCAAGCTTCAGCACACTGAGGATCACCGCCACACAAATCGCACTTCATTACCTTGCCAGTGCTGGAGTTGTAGTTGATCGTACCAAATGGGCAGGCAATCGTACAGACCTTGCAGCCAACACAGATGGAGTCGCTGACTTCCTTGGCACCTGTGTTCGGATTCACCGTGATGGCTTCAACCGGGCAGGCATGCAGACACCAGGCTTCTTCACATTGAGTGCAGGTATAGGGGATTGTCGTTAATCCGTGCTCAAATTCAAACACTTTTATTCTGGATTTGGCCGGATTAAAGAGACCCTCATTTTCAAAAGAACAGGCGAGTTCACACTGTAAACAACTCGTGCATTTTGCCGGGTCGATAAGTAGAGACTTATACATCGGTTTTTCTTTCTCCTCTGTCTGCGTCAATTGGTAGCATACGCAGACGCTCTTGCAAAATTATTATTGGATTTGGGTCAAATTATTTTAGCAAATGGACGTCGTTGTAATATCGGTGATTTTTCAGCAGTTTTACTCTCAGTAATAATTCTTGCACGAACGAATTGACGAATTGTAGATTAGGTATTCAAATCAGTTTGGTGGTATAAAATTCTACCAGTTACTGTACTTTCGCGGCAATTTCTCAATTTTTTAGGTGTTTAGAGCAGAAAACCATGGAGCAAGCAAAGTCAAGTAAAACACGAAAAGTATCGGAGTCTTCTATCAAGAAAAAGATTGAAGCCCTACGAAGAGAACTTGCAAAATCTCGTAATTCAGATTGCTATTTACTAGTTAGAGATGCCCCAATTCGGTCTAATTTGGTCGATAAAACATTTGATGAATTAAAATCAACCGAACTTAATTCCAAGAAATTGGCTGTAGTTATAGATTCTGGTGGTGGTGATATTCATGCAGCGTACAATCTTGCACTTTTGTTTCGTCAATATGGAAAAGAAAGGCTGACTTTTATAATTACGCGTTGGGCAAAGAGTGCGGCAACTTTATTAATTTGTGGTGGAAATGAAATTCTAATGACGCCAGTGGCAGAAATTGGACCACTGGATCCACAAATTGAAGTAACCGATCCATTTGAAAGACGAGCAGAAAGATTTTCGCCACTACATATAGAGTCAACATTACAACTCATCAGAGATGAATTCGATACCGGAAATAAGGAATTGGCTGAAGGGTTGTTGAATCGATTGCAATATCCAATGACTCTTGGAAATTTTAAAAAGTCGTTAGATTTAGGTAAAGATTATTTGGAAAAGCTTTTGACATCAAGAATGTTGAAAGATGACAATCCAACAGCAAACAGGATAGCGACTTCATTAACGATGGGATACGCCGACCATGGTTGGTGCATTAAGGCAGACGAAGCAAAAGAGCTAGGATTAAGAGTAGAAGAACTTACAGGCAATGATCTTGATATCGTTTGGGATTTACACAAGTTGCATAAAAAATTAAATCTCTTGGAAGAGAACAAGATTCGAGAGAAGAATTTAGCAGCAATAAAGGAATTACCACCTGAATTATTCAAAGATTTACCGGGTTTATTCGGAGAATTACTCGAAACGGAAACGAACAGTTAGATAAACTATCAAATTAATATAAATAAATATAATTTTCAACAATCAATCGGAAGAACGGTGCATCATGGAATATTATCCTAGTATCCCCACGCGTCTAGCAGCGGCTTTAATTCTAATGCGCGGAGAAATTTCGCTTAGAGACATAAGATCGCTTCCTTTTGTTGAAGACAATGAATCTGCGTTAGAAATTGCTCTCAAGTTAGAACAGTATTTTGAGGTCGAACACTATGAACGAGTTCGTAGTCATTCCGAATTTCAGATTGATAATGTAATTCGAATAATTGAACCGACAGTGAAAATTCAAAGTCATCGAGATACTGCACCGTTACCAGCACCGGAGAATTTAGCAAAATCAATTCGAGAGAAGTTTGCACCGCTCGGTGGGGTAGAACTTGAATCACCTGCACGATAGTCGGTTCGCGTTCTATGATTCGCGGCCCGAATGTTTCTACTCGACACTAACGTAATATCAGAACTAATTCGACCAAATCCTAATCCTGCTGTTGTGAACTGGGTGGCAGGGCATCTTTCATCAAAATTATTCATTTCTGTGATCACAGAAATGGAGTTGATTTATGGAATTGCTATACTGCCAAGCGGTCGACGACGCACCTTAATTGCGAAATCCATAGAAAGCATGCTGCAGGAGGACTTTTCCGGTAGGATTCTGCCGTTTGATAGAAAAGCAGCATCCGCTAGCGCATTGATTCGGGCTAATCGCCGAAAGTTGGGCAAGAAAATTCAAACAGCTGATGCTCAAATTGCGGGAATAGCGTATATATATGAAACGATTTTGGTGACCGCAAATGAAAAAGATTTTGTAGACTGCGGTATTGAAATCGTAAACCCTTGGAATAGTTGATTAACCAAGTTTCGGAGTTCAAAACCAGACAAAATCATCAGCTAGGCTGTTCGATCAGGTCATGAACCTGCCGAATTGTCTGCGGGTCGAGTTGCAATGTCTGAACCAGAAACGCCTCCATTTTCTGATCGACGGCTTGCATCACGACGGTTGACTGACAGTACAGCTGTGATTGAATGCCCTCAAACGCCTCATCAACTATGACGCAGAATGCATCCCACCACCGTCTGGCATCGTTCAGTATCTGTATGGTTTCATCAATATGAATTCGAGCCAAGGCAAGACACTCAAACTCACGCATCAATTTGGCATGCACAACATCAATAATACACGGCACTGAGGTGCAGCGAGGCAATATGTGAGGCAAAGTGCCGGATTCGCTCGCCCAGCTACTTCAGATTCTGCTTCGCTACTTCAAAATACTACGCTGTGTATTTGATTATGTTGTGAGTTTTTGGATTGTTCCCGAAACATGCGGATTCCTTCGAAATTCCCGCAACATAGTAATTCACATTTACAGATTTTGCAAGAAACAGTGTTGTCCAACGAGAAATGAGTCTGAAGCAGGATTCCGTTTCCAACGAGAAATGAGTCTGAAAAACCGAGGTGATCGGGTTCATCATAGGCGGATGAAGACGATCATGAAACTGGAAGAAATCAGGACTCTGGAAGACGTGCAGGCGTTTTTGGAAGGTACTCAGGCAGTGGTGTTTGAGGTGATCGACAGCAAAGCGGCTCGCTATCGATGGATTGAGCGTGTTTTGATTCGTTTCAATTATTCGAAGCTGTCGAAGAAGCAGCGCGGTCTGGTGATTCGTTTGCTGATGAAGGTCAGCGGCTATTCGCGCCAGCAGGTTGCCCGATTGGTCAAGTGCTATCGAACCAAGGGTCGGGTCAGTTGTGGCCGTGTCGGCGGCGTTCGATTTGCCCGCCGGTACACGGAGCAGGACATTGCGCTGTTGGTGGAAACGGACCGGCTGCATGATGTGCCCAATGGTCTGGCGGTGAAGAAAATATTTGAACGGGCCTGGGTCGAGTACGGCGATGAGCGCTTTCGGCGCCTGGCCACCATTTCGGTGTCGCACATTTACAATCTGAGAAAGTCTGCCAGCTACCAGCGTCAGCGCACCTGGCGTGCGAAGACGCAGTCTCGGCAGATTGACATTGGCACCCGGAAACGGCCGCAGCCGGATGGCAAGCCCGGCTATCTGCGCGTTGACACGGTCCACCAGGGCGATCAGGATGGTCGCAAGGGGCTTTATCACATCAACGCAGTTGATCAGGTCACGCAGTTCGAATGTGTTGTTTCAGTTGAGAAAATCACTGAACGGCATCTGATACCGGCACTGCAGATGCTGATTGACGGCTTTCCGTTTGAGATCCTTGGATTCCATACCGACAATGGCAGTGAATACATCAACTACAAAGTGGCAGAGCTTTTGAACAAACTGCACATTGAGTTCACCAAGTCGCGCACCCGGCACAGCAATGACAATGCGCTGGTCGAGTGCAAGAATGGGCACGTGATTCGAAAACTGCTCGGTCATGCGCATATCCCACAGGATTGTGCCGGTGCGGTGAACGAATTCAATCGCAGCTGTCTGTTTGTCTATGTCAACTATCATCGGCCGTGTCTGTTTGCCAAACGAGAGGTTGACGAACGCGGCCGGCAGAAGAAACTTTATCCGTATGAACGGGTGCAGACGCCGTATGAGAAACTCAAGTCGTTGCCGGAGGCATGGCAGTATCTGAAACCGGGGGTGAGTTTCGAACAACTTGATGCGCTGGCTGCGAGGATGAGTGATAATGAAGCGGCACAGTGGCTGCAGGATGAGCGGACGAAATTATTCAGTGAGGTTGCCCGGCAGCAACGCCTGCAGGGTTGAGATGGGATGGCAGAGAAAAACTCAATTTTGGCAAGATTTATTCGATCACCGCAGAATAAACCTGTGAATAAATCCATAAAAAACACCAGGAATTGCGCGCTTTTGGGAGGCGCATATCCTTGTTGCTACGCAACTGTTTTTTTACGGATTTTTTAACAGGTTTATTTCCGCTCCGTGGTTAATTTCAGACTCATTTTGCAATTGGAAAACACTGAAACACTGAAACTCCATCAAGCCCCTGTCGCGTTTCCACGCACTTGGATTTGACTCTTTGACTTCACAAAACTCCATTGCCTTTCTTTCCAACTTGAGATTGGTCTCTGTGCAGATTTTGGTTGTGTCCAGATACTCATGTCCGAGCCATGCTCTGATCGTATTCAGGTCAATGCCTTCTTGAAGCAGGTGGCAGGCGCAATGTATGCCTTACGGGTAGCGGTGACACGCGCCTGTCTAGGTACTTAACCACTTCAATCTCACTCAACTTCAGCACCTACGCATTAGCACTTTGCAGCCCGACTACAACCGTCAAGCTCATCGCCACCTTCGCACAGACGGCTGCTCACAATTGGCTCCAATACGCTAGAATCGCTGGATTCGCTATCATCAATTTGTTCTACTTGCGAATTTGAGATTTCCCTGTTGTTTGCTTAAGGGCGCCGATACTGTATTGGCTGAGTAAGGCGTCATACGCATACTTCTTTGGAAAGTGTGAAACGGCAAGTGACGAGTTGTCTGCATCACTCCATGCAAAATCAAGTCAACTTAAGGAAGTGACTGCTTTGAATGTTTTGATTTGAGTGATGGCGGCACTAAGAATCCAACATAATTTTGTAAAAAATCGTTTAATATTGAACAACATTTTGAATTTCTAAGGGAATATTGTTATGGCAAGCGATCAACACTCAGGAAACGTTTTGCGAGGTGATTGGCCGGCCTTCAGCGAGGAGGAATATCAGACTCGAATTGATTTGGCTGCATGTCATCATTTGGCGGACTTGGACGGATTTAGCGATATCGTCTGGAACCATATCAGTGCACGGGTACCCGGCGAAGCAAACCGCTTTCTAATTAACATGTTTGGTTTGCGGTTTGATGAAGTCACTGCGTCCAATCTAGTAACTTTAGATGAGAAGTGTGAAGTCGTCGTTCCGCCACGATCTTCCGATGGGGAAATCCTTGACACTACTGGAATGAATTTCACCGGCTTTGTCATTCACAGTGCGATTTACAACGCCAGAGAGGACGTTAACTGCATCATGCATTCACATCCTCGTGCAGGGGTAGCGGTTTCTGCTCTTGAAGAAGGATTCGTACCTTTAATTCAGGACGCATTTCAGTTCTACAACCGGGTTTCGTATCATGAATACGAGGGTCTGTCACTGGACCTGGATGAACGGAAACGTTTGGCAGCCAGTCTCGGTGAAAATCCAGTCATGATCATGCGAAATCATGGACTTTTGACTACCGGTGTAACAGTGGCTCAAGCCTACATCAGAATGTACTATCTGGAATTGTCATGCCAGGCACAGCTGGATGCCTTGTCAATGGGCCGCCCAATTCATCTTCCATCCGAAACAGTGCTGGAGAAAGCAGCTGAACAATTCGATCGCATGTCGCCATCAGGTACGCACGAGTGGCCGGCATTGCTGAGGATGCTCGACGAAATCGATACAAGCTATCGAACCTGACGTCTGCGCTAATTTGGGAGTTTGAAATTGGTTTCATTTCATCAGTCAGCCGATTCCTTCCTCTCTGTAGAACAGGTTCAAAGCTACTGGAACGATGGCGTCGTTTACCCCTTGACTGCAATAAGTGAGCGGGAAGCAACAGATCTGATTCCTCGTTTCACCGAATTACGAGATCGAATGGATGGCTGGGTCAACTGTAAGCAGTTACTTAAAGTTCATCTTGTATCAAAGTGGGTGTACGATCTAGCCAGTAGCAATAGGGTGCTTGATGCCGTAGAAGGTATTCTAGGACCCAATATTCTGCTGTGGGGCGCAACGTTCTTTGCCAAGAAGCCAAATCATACATTTCATGTCGGCTGGCACCAGGATTTGCTCTACTGGGGACTTAAGCCGGCGGATGGAGTTCTGACAGTGTGGCTTGGTCTTACCGATGCGAGTTCCGATAACGGAGCGATGCAGGTCATTCGGGGGAGTCACGCCGATGGGATTCGAAATCACGACAATCATTTTGATGCAAACAATATGTTGATGAGTTCGCAAAACTGCGAACCGACCGAAGAGGATCTCCAAAACAGAATGACTTGCGAACTGCGTCCCGGGCAATTTTCAATGCATCACGGCATGGCGTTGCATGGTTCTGGTCCAAACACATCTGACCGGCCGCGAATCGGGTTGTCGATCAATTACATTTCTACCGAAGTCGTTCAGCAAAGAAATGATGGAGGTGATACGGCGATGCTGGTTCGGGGGGTTGATCATTACGGACACTTTGAACTTGAGAGCCCTCCTGACTCCGATTTTTCTGAAGCTGCAATAAACCAATATCGTAAATCTATTGTTGCACCTTCTGGACTGGCAACTCTGGATGATGTGCCAACTTCATTGGTTAATCTGGAAAGAATATTTTAAACGGAGACAAACAATTGAAATCGCATACTCAGGTTGTTATCGTCGGTGGTGGCGCAATGGGCGTTGGTCTCGCCTACCACCTCCCGAAAGAGGGCTGGAATGATGTCGTTTTGATCGATAAGGGTGAGCTGACTTCCGGTTCAACCTGGCACGCTGCAGGTCTGATACCGAACTTCATTGGTAGTTTAAATATGGCCAAGGTTCATGCATACGGTGTAGAGCTCTACGCCAGGCTTGAGGAGGAGACCGGGTACGCGACGGGATGGCATGGTTGTGGCGCGCTACGCCTTGCGATTACGGACGGAGACGTGGATTGGTTCAGGTACGTGAAAGGAATCCTCGACTATCTCAGCATCGAATGTTACTTGGTAGGACACGCCGAAATGCGAGAAATCCATCCACTGATCAATGTGGATAACGTGAAAATGGGATTTTATACGCCCAACGATGGGCATACAGACCCTGCCAGTAGTACCAACTCTATGGCAGTGGGTGCCCGCAATCAGGGAGTCGAAATTATCAGACGGAATCGCGTTACGGGCATTGAGCGAACCTCTGGAGGGGAATGGCGCGTCGATACCGAACAGGGCTCAATCACTTGTGAGCATGTTGTCAATGCTGCTGGCAGTTTCGCCGACCAGGTTGCTCAAATGACAGGAATTCGGTTGCCCATTGTAAACATGGAACACCAGTACCTGGTAACTGAAAATTTGCCTGAAGTACGAGCGCTTGAGAAAGAACCACCCGTTCTGCGCGACCCCATCGCGTCCTGTTATATACGACAGGAACAGCAGGGCATATTAGTGGGTCCTTACGAGACTGCAAATGCCGTTGCTTGGGGGGTGGATGGAATAAACTGGGATTTCGACATGGAGCTTTTACCGGAATCGTTGGAGCGTTTGGAGACGAGTCTATTGCTTGCATCTGAGCGGATTCCTGTCTTTGCCAATGCTGGCCTGAAGCGTGTGGTGAACGGTCCGATTACGCATACACCGGATGGAGGCTACTTGATGGGTCCTGCTGGAGGGTTACAGAACTATTGGCTGTGTTGCGGTGCTTCGATTGGCATTACTCAGGGGCCTGGTGCCGGAAAATACCTGGCGCAATGGATGGTTCATGGTCAGACCGACATCAATGTGCGTGAAATGGACCCGCGCCGATATGGAGAGTACGCGAATTTACCCAATCAATTTGTGGTCGATAAGTCGATAGATGAATATCAGGAAATGTATCAAACGCATTATCCCGGTGAGTTTCGAGACGTTGGACGGCCGATCAAGAAAACGCCGATTTACGAGAAGCTGAAATCCAAAGGCGCTATTTTTGCTGAAATTTACGGTTGGGAACGACCAAAGTGGTTTGCACCTAGAGGCGTTGAAGAAATTTATGGATTTCGTCGAACCAATGCTTTCGAGCAGGTTGCAAAAGAATGTGAGTGTGTTGCAGAGCGAGTGGGTTTGGCGGACCTGACTGCATTCGCCAAGTATATGGTTACTGGAACTGATGCTGAGGCATTTCTCAACCGTGTTGGTGCGAATCGCGTTGCTCGGAGGACGGGAGGCATCACGCTTACGCACATGCTTACCGATCTCGGCGGGATTGAGTGCGAAATGGCAATCACCCGACTGGCAGACGATCGTTTTTTTCTAACTTCTGCAATCGTGGCTCAGCAGCACGATTATGACTGGTTAACTCAACATATTGCAGAGGGAGAGATTGTTCAGGTCGAAGACGTTACTGATCAAACGGGTATGCTGGCTGTAGTCGGCCCAAAATCGCGCGATTTACTGACCAAACTGACTGATGTGAAACTTGGCAATGAAGAATTTCGGTGGCTGAGTGGAAAGGAGATTGAAGTTGCCGGCATATCACTGATTGCACTTCGCGTTTCATATGTTGGTGAGTTGGGTTGGGAACTGTATCATCCGATCAATTCGATGAGCGAGCTAACTTCGGCACTTGAATCAGCGGGTGAGGAGTTTGGTGTCGGCTGGTTTGGTTCCTACGCAGTTAATTGCATGCGACTTGAGAAGGGATACAAGGGCTGGGGCAGTGAATTGACTACCGAGATAACTCCGGTTGAGGCGGATATTGAACGATTCGTCGATTTCGACAGCGAATTCATTGGTAAGAACGGTGTGGTTGAACGCAAGAATACGGAAATTTCAACCAAACTCGTTCTAGTGTCAGTCGACGTGGGCGATGCTGATTGCCTCGGCAATGAGCCCGCGCTTGACGGAGACCGTCCGATGGGTATCGTTTGCAGCGGCGGATACGGTCACCGTACCGGCGTCAGCCTGGCATTCGTTTATGTCGAGCCGCAGTTCAGCGAAGCCGGTTCTACATTTGAAATACCGGTATTGGGAATTCGGAGAACTGCAAAGGTGCTTGCGAATGCTCCATACGACCCGGCAAACGAAAAACTGAGAGCGTAGTTTTCAGATAGATCTGGCGGAGAGGGAGGGATTTGAACCCTCGGTACGCTATTCACGCACACACGCTTTCCAGGCGTGCACCTTAAGCCACTCGGTCACCTCTCCCAAATTGATGCCCAGTAAAAGCAACCTGGGTAGACAGGCGCTTTGTCACAATGCGCCAGTCAGATTGAAAGCGGGCTAAATTATATGCGCACGGCGGATGCTGAAAAGTCGCCGTGAGCCCATCACTCTGACCGAAATCGGGTCTGCTTCGACCGTAGTTGTCTACTGCTGAGCGCCTTGCAGCAGCCAATCTGAATTTTCTATTGAGCTGTAGGCAAGAGAAATATTCACACACAATGAAGATCTGCCGCCACCATACACGACACCTTTGGTTGGCGCAATGTCATCATAATCTCTACCTACAGATACACGTATGTATCTGTTATCAGCGATTAAATTGTTCGTTGCATCAATTCCGATCCAACCTAGATCAGGCAGGAAAAACTCGCACCAGGCATGACTGACGCCGTCAGTGATGATTTGCCCATCTTCTGGATACAGATGCAAGTAACCGGATACGTAGCGGCTGGGAATGCCCCATTTGCGCCCGATCGCAAGCAGAATGTGCGTGTAATCCTGGCAGACCCCGCTCCTCTGCTCAAGGCAGTCTTCCATTCTGGAATTGACTTCAGTGCTCCCGGGTTCATAGCGCAAATTCTGATTGATGATTTTGGCGGCCGCTTTCAGAGACACTAAAGGGTTGCTCAGGGGCTGAATGTCAGATTCAGCCATAAAGCTCTTCAATTGTGGACAGTCGTAGACTCTCCTGCTTGGTGAAAGAAAGTCCCAATATTGAATGCGATCAACGGATTGATTTAAATTATCCCAGGTCGATTGATCAGAATAATTCAGTGCATCAGTCGAATTCTGAATCATCACTTCAGCTTTGGATGTAATGCTCAGGGACGACCGATTAATCGATTGAATGTCTAGCAGGTGACATCTGTTGCCAAAAGAATCGACGACTACAACGGGATTTGAAACCGGTTCAATTTCAATGTCAAAATTGAGCACCTGCTGATGCGCGTCGCTAAGGGGCTCAAGATGAAGCAACATGGTAGCCCTACTGATTGGGAATTCATACCTGAAATTAGTTTCATGCTGGATTTGAAAGTAGTTGCAGTCGAGTCCATTCATTCTGCAGAAGGTCCGTTTAATCAATTGAAAAAGTAGGCAGATGCAATTTCGTTATAAATTTCTCGATTTGATGACAGCAAATTCTGCAGAATTTCACAGATCTGAATATCAGTCAGGGACCTGCTCCGCCAATTTTTCTTGATTGAGCGCAATTGAGATTTCAACTCCTTGCTGATATCGGTCAACTCTACCCTTTCCTCACCGGCAGATATTGCTGCAAAGTGTTCGATTGTACGCTCAATCGAATAGTGAATTGAATGAGGATGAGCTGTATCTGAAATCAGAAATTCCAATACGTGCCTTGGGTTTATTGAGAAAAGAGAGCGCTGCCGTCGATACGCTAGACGGGCGTTGCATAATACCATCAGTGATATCCAGGTTGAATCCTGGTGATTGAATTCGGTAGAAAAAACCGTGATTTGTGAAACTAGCAAAGCAGCAATCAGTTGTGTACGCTCAATGAAACGTCCCATTTGAAGAAAGTGCCACCCGTCGTCTCGATACATGCTACTGTCAAGATAACCAGACAGGGTGCGCGCATTGTTTTCCTGATTGGCATAAAAGTTCTTAGGCTTGTTTGTCCAGATGTATTCGATTCGAGAACTTCGCAGTTCCAGATAGGCAGAATTCAGATTGGTCCAAAACTGTCGCCCAACCACGTTTCGAATCTGTCGCGCATTTTCTCGTGCGAAGTACATACTGGAACGAATTGAGTCACTATTCACCAATTCAAAAGTCAAATCATCGGCAAGGGTATATGCATCCATCAGCATGAAGTCTTCATTTTCCAGATTGCTGGTAAGTTCACCGCCTGCCGGTGAGCGACCCATTGCCAGGTAAATGCGCCGCCAACTTAAGTCAATCTCTTCAACAGAGCGATCTTCCATCACTTCGAATTGCGTGATGAGAAGACGGGCAGTATGCTCAGCCCGTTCAAGATACCGACTCATCCAGAAAAGTCCGTTCGCACTTCGAGCAAGCATGGCAGATTATTTTGAAAGAACCCACAAGTCTTTGCCGCCACCACCCTGACTCGAGTTGACGACAAGAGAGCCTTCCCTGAGTGCAACTCGACTGAATGCGCCGGGAACAATTCGGGTGTCTTCAGCCCTTAGTACAAAGGTGCGTAAATCCACATGACGCGGTGCAACTCCAGAAGCGGTAATGCACGGTGAGCAAGACAGGTCCAAAGTCGGCTGTGCAATGTAATTGGCTGGATTTTCTCGCAAAACGTCAGCGTAAGCAGCGCGCTCGGCTACGGTTGCGTGTGGTCCTACCAGCATGCCATAGCCACCCGATCCACCTACCGTTTTTACAACCAGCTTATCGAGATTGTCAAGCACAAATTCAAGTTGTTCAGGATATCGGCACAGGTAAGTTTCAACGTTCGCCAAAATAGGTTCTTCGGCGAGATAATATCTAATCATCTCAGGTACATACGCATAAACACTCTTGTCGTCAGCGACACCTGTTCCTGGTGCATTAACGAGTGTAACATTACCCAATGCGTAAGCCGAAAAAAGACCGGGTACACCCAGAAGAGAATCCTTTCGAAATACAAGTGGGTCAATAAAGTCGTCATCGACTCGTCGGTAAATGACGTCAACTTGACGTTGTCCGCGAGTGGTTCGCATAAACACTTTTCCTCTCCTAACTGAAAGGTCTTCACCCTGAACGAGTTCGATGCCCATTTCCCGAGCGAGAAACAGGTGTTCGTAGAATGCTGAGTTGTAAGTGCCAGGAGTTAGCAGTGCGATACACGGATCGGCACTGTTATTGGGTGACATTTCAACGAGTGTTTGCCGAAGTGCCTGGCCGTAATGCTCAATCTTACGAACTCTATGTCGCCGAAATAGATCTCTGATACTTGACTTAACTGCCTGTCGATTGGCCAGCATGTAGGAAACGCCCGATGGAACCCGCAGATTGTCTTCCAGCACCATAAACCCGTCGAAAGTTCTGACAATGTCTGTTCCGCAAATTGAGACGAATGAACCGTGCGGATGTTGGATGTTGCGCATTTCAGGTCGATACTGAGGACAACCCAGAACAAGATCTGTCGGAATGATGCCATCCAAAAGAATTTTTTTCGCACCATAGATATCACCAAGAAATTGATTTAGAGCGTTGAGGCGCTGGGTTAGTCCTCGGTCAAGAATTCGCCAGTCATTAGGAGTTAGAATACGTGGCAGAAGGTCGATGGGAATTATTCGTTCTTGAGCGCCATCATCGCCGTATACTGCAAATGTGATTCCTTCGTGCAGAAAAAATCGTTCAGCATGCTCCTGCATGGTTAGCATCTCTTCGATGCTAAATTCATTTAATGCTTCATATAGCATCCTGCATGCGTTTCTCGGCGTTCCGTCAGGACGAAACATCTCATCGAAATAGACTTTCCCCACCGAATAGTTTGAGAACAAGGAAGTTGGTTCAGAGGGATTCATCATATTTGCCTTTAAATCACTGGGAAATGTTTATACAACAAGTTTTTCGATTGCAGTTTGAAATAGCCGTAACGTTCGCTATTCGCAGGTCGGAACAATCAGGTGTGATGAATCGTACCTGTTCCTGAGGAAGCATAGTTCGAGAACTCACAGAGAGTGAGTGGCTGGCTGTATAGTGCTGATCGTAGTTTGCCGTCTCTGACCCATTGTCAACAATCCCTCAAAATGACTGATCAGACAGGTTAATTTCCAGTTGGTCGGGGTGAGTGGATTCGAACCACCGGCCCCTGCCTCCCGAAGGCAGTGCTCTGCCAGACTGAGCTACACCCCGAAAATCGCCCTGATCAGTAATCGCGACTACAAACGAAATCCACCAGCTTGTACAGCGCTTCCCGAAAGGGCGTGTCGGGTAGGAAATCGATGCTCTGAATAGCGCGACTGCCATATTGGCGAGCAAGCCCGACAGTATATTCAAGTGCTCCAGATTTGGCAACGATTTCACAAAACTGCTTGATATCGATAGTTTCCGGATCACGAATCGCTGCATCGATCATATTACGCTGCGCTGCGTCGGAGTGCTGTCTCGCATAAATCAATGGTAGTGTAAATTTTCCTTCGGCAAGATCATCACCGATTGACTTGCCTATTTTTGTCGCATCGCCCGCATAGTCCAGATAATCATCAATCAGTTGAAAAGCGATACCTAAATTAGTTCCGAAATCAGCCATTCGAAGTTGGATTCTCTCGGGTTGATTCGTGATAATCGCACCAACCTGAGCTCCGGCACTAAACAGTGCAGCAGTTTTTCTCTCAATAGTTTCGAAATATTGCTCTTCCGTGATCCCTGACTCTTCAAGTTGAATCAGTTGCAGTATCTCTCCTTCTGATATCCGGCGCACCGTTCGAGCCATGACATCAAACACTTCCATTCGCTGAATTTCCACCAGCAATTCAAAAGTTCTGGAATAAAGAAAGTCACCGACCAGAACACTTGCAGGATTTCCCCAAATTGAATTGGCACTTGCTTTGCCTCGACGCATTTTCGAGTCATCGACGACATCGTCGTGCAAAAGCGTGGCAACGTGAATGGTTTCGAGAATAATTGCCAGGATGATGTGACTCTCACCTTCTTCAAATCCCAACGCACGTGCGCTCAAAATGACAGTGATAGGTCGAAGCTTCTTCCCACCATACTGATGGAAATGTCGTCCGATTTCCTGGATCAGCGGAATGTCTGAATCCAGCGCTTTGATACTGAATTCTTCCGCGTCATCTAGATCGGTCTGGATGACTGAACGAATCTCAGCCAGCAGATCTCCCTTGTTATCTGATCCTGTCGAGTGGCGAACGTTCATATTGAATTCAAGGACTTTAGCAACGGCTTTCACAACAATTTGAATCAAATCAAATGGGAATTCTTCGTTGAAATGCTTCGATCAGAGTGCCTTTATCCATATACTCAAGTTCACCACCCAGAGGTAGCCCCCGTGCCAGTCGGGTTGCATTGTAACCATGTCTTGAAAGTAGAGAGGATAAAAATTCTGCTGTTGCATCACCCTCGATTGTAATGTTGGTTGCAATGATGATTTCCTGAATCGGGTTATCGCTGAGAGTCTGTAGCAACTCGTTGATACTCAGGTCTTCTGGTCCGATTCCCTCCAGCGGGGATATGCGTCCCATCAAGACAAAATAAAGCCCCTTGTAAACCCCGGTGTCTTCAAAAGAGTTCAAGTCCGCGGGTGTCTCAACAATACAGAGTTGAGTATCGTCCCGAGAGGGTGTCGCGCACAGAGTGCAGGTGGAAGACTCACTGAAATTATTGCAGCGAACGCAGTGTGTAACATTGTCAACGGCAAACTTCAGCGCGCTTGCGATTTCCGTGGCAGCTTCCCGGTCCCTGGCAAGCAGCTGAAATGTATAGCGCTGTGCGGTTTTTGGTCCGACGCCAGATAGTCGACGAAATGCATTCGTCAGGTCCTCAACTGCCCTGGTAACAGCCATTCAGCAATGACATCTTCAGATGGGTGTGCAACTACTTGAGGAAATCGAAGGATGGCATCCCTACAGCCAGATCCTCAATGGCGGCTTCGTTAACTTTATCGACTTTTCGAACGGCATCGTTAATGGCTCCAGCTACCATGTCTTCAAGAATCTCGCGATCGTCCATCAATTCATCGCTGATGTCAACTCTCAAAACATCATGGCGTCCATTCATGGTGATCTTGATCATGCCGCCACCTGCAACTCCGGTCACTTCCTGTTGTACCAGTTTATTGTTCGTTTTTTTCATTTGGTCCTGAATTCTGGTAGCCTGCTTCAGGAAATTTTCCAGATCATCGTGCATTGCAATTTCTCTCTGATAAGGTTACTTTGGATTGTCTATTGGAAACTGAATCGATTTGGGGTCAGGTATGGCACCAAATTCCTGCTGCAGCATTTTTGGGATTTTCTCTTGTTTAATCCTTTCGATCGCTGAATTCACAGTTTCGCTGTACTCTTTGGCAGCAACTTCATCCGGTGTCGCAATTTCAGTCGCCTCTTGCCGTACTTCCAGTACGATTTTCTGCCCAATATATTCTGAAATGACTTTTTGGACATTCTCCGAATTTGAAGGCCGCATTATTGACGGTGACGCATTGGGCGGAGCGATCAAGACTATTTTATTTCCTTCTCTGGATGCGAACGATACCTGGTTTGCAAATTGTCTTGCCATACCTTTCAGATTCGGTGCGGTGCTTGCAAAATGACACCAATCCTCCGTTGATTGAATTTCACCGGTTTGATTTAGAGCTGCCGCTGGTGCTGCCTGGGTAGGTTGAGGTTGCGCACCCTGTGTCAAATTCAAATTAGAATTGCCGCTTACTGAAGAGGAATTGTCGGCAGTCTTGCCATCGGACTGAGAGTCTGGATGAAACGCCATCATTCGAAGTAATGTCATTTCCAGTCCAATACGCGCAGTTGGCGCGAGTTTTAAATCACGTTTGCCGAGAAGCCCTATCTGGTAGTACAGCTGAATTTCTTCTTCAGTCATTACTGCGGCAAGTTCTCTGAATTGCTCAACGTTGTCTGTCCGGGATTCAACTAGATTCGGTGCCACTTTGTGTAAGCCAAGATTGTGCAGCTTCAAGAGCAGATCGTCGAGTGCACTCTCGATATTGACAGAACGTTCAAACATCCGCTCAACCACTTGAAATAGTTCTTCAGCATTTCTGTTGGCAATCGAAATCAGGATGGAATAGATGAAATCATGTGACAGCATACCAAGCATGTCCCGGACTGCCACCTCATTCAAGTTGCCCTGTGTGTACGAAATGGCCTGATCGACAATACTCAAAGCGTCTCGCATGCTGCCCTGAGACAGCCGGGCGATCGCATTTATCGCAGCCGGTTCAAACGTCACATTTTCATCCGGAAGAATTTTTTCAAGTTGGGTCACAATTTCCTCGTTATCCATTGCTCGAAGGTTGAACTGGATGCATCTGGAGAGCACGGTCACTGGAAGCTTTTGCGGGTCCGTTGTTGCCATGAGAAACTTGACATGTTCGGGCGGTTCTTCAAGCGTTTTCAAAAACGCATTGAAGCTGTGACCCGACAGCATATGAATCTCGTCGAAAAGATAAATTTTGTAGCGACCGGCGGTCGGCAGGTACGGCACATTGTCGAGTAGTGCGCGCGTGTCTTCCACCTTGGTCTTTGATGCAGCATCCACTTCGATGAGATCAATGTAACTGCCTTGGTCGACTTCAACACAGGCATTGCACTCACCGCAAGGTTTTGAACTTACGCCTTGCTCGCAATTTAGTGCTTTCGCCAGTATTCGGGCGATTGTGGTTTTGCCGACACCGCGGGTTCCGGTGAACAGATACGCGTGATGCAAGCGTTCGTTATTCAGGGAGTGGGACAGTGTTCGGACTACGTGGTCCTGCCCGACAACATCTTCGAAAAATTTGGGTCGCCATTTTCGGGCGAGTACTAGGTAACTCACTTATAGATATTTTCGAATCTGGACTACTCAGGTTTCGGGATTTAAATGCTGTCCAAATAATAACTTTAAGCATTGATTATATGAACAAAATAGCTTACTTCCGATCGCGTTCTGAGGTGATATTCGCATCGAAGATCCACACTGGATCGAAAACATAAAAAGGAGTCGTAAACGTTTTCAACTCACCGAAAGAAAGCTTGAAATTGCATTATAAAGCCAACCAAACGCCTTTGCCGAAATTGATTGAACTGAGGTTGGAAAACCCCACCAACCGATCGACAACCTATTTGTAGATTCCTGGCGTTATCTGAAAATCGGCGCCGTGTGCCCGGCACCACACCCGGCGCAGCTGGCGGCTGATGGTTTCAAGCCAGCGCGGACCTTTTTGTCTGAACCGCTTGTGCCAGCGGTATTAGTTGGCTCTGGACCAGCCAATGGCTTTCAGGGCAGTGACTTTGCTGCAGCCTTCTTCTCGAAGCTGGTGATGCAGTTGCAGTTTGGTCAGTCGCTGACGGGCCTTTTCTGAAAGTCTCACATTTATATGAACTACTACACTAACGAGTATGAATTTTAGGCAGGGAAGAATTAGGCTTTTTGTAATGACAACTGTGTTTTCTACTATGAAGGCTGAAAAATATGTAAGCCGAATTTAGGGAACAAAGATGTCGATAATGAAGGTGTTAGTTTGCCTGGACAGGCAAAAAGAGTTCAGAACTTCAGCTTAACGAATTTGCTGTCTTTCGCATGATATCGAATCATGATTAATTTTCTGCTGGCCATTGGTTGTTTCCTAGTTGCACACCTGGTGCCGCCGATACCTGCAGTCCGCAGTCGATTGATTGCAGTTTGCGGGCGGCGAGCCTATATATTTGGATATTCAAGTCTGTCGCTTGCGCTGCTCGTGTGGATTGTTGTTGCGGTTCGTCAGGCACCGTTCATCCCGCTTTGGGACCCAGCACCCTGGCAGGCGGCAGTGAGTATTGCCGCGATGCCGCTGGCGTTGTGGTTTTTACTGATCGGATTTTCAGAAAGTAATTTACTTTCAATTTCATTTCGACGAAGAAATCCAGCTATACCGCTGTCTTCGATGGTCGCAATTACCCGCCATCCGGTGCTTTGGGGATTTCTGATTTGGGCTGCATCGCACATTGCGCCCAATGGGGATGTCGTCTCTTTGATCCTGTTCGGTGGCATTACGGCACTTGCTGCAGTGGGTATGCCCATTTCGGATTATCGTGCGCGGCGAAGGCTCGGATACGAGCAGTGGCAGAAAATAGCCAGCCCGACGTCAGTCCTGCCTTTTGCCGCCATCATTTCAGGCAGAGCAAAAGTGGCTGTGACCTGGAAATTTCTGTTGCTGACAGGTGCAGCAATTGTTGTCTATCTCTGGTTCCTGTTCTTCGGACATCAACGGCTGATCGGCATTAATCCCCTAGTTTGGATAGGGAGGTAGGGTATGCGCGCTGGCTCTAACATTTCATTTTTCTTCAGCTGCGGTTTTCGTCCGTTTTTTCTCGGTGCTGCGGCCTGGGCAGTTATTGGAATGTCCCTATGGGCAGCCCTGTTAAGTGGGCAATTTTCTTTTACGACACCTTACGGTGTGATTGGCTGGCACGCGCATGAATTCATATTTGGGTATGTGGCGGCGGTAATCACTGGATTTATGCTGACAGCTATCCCGAACTGGACTGGTCGAGCGCCTGTTCAAGGGATCATCCTGGCAGTGCTCTTTGCGCTTTGGCTGAGTGCTCGGGTGGCGATTGGATTTGCAGATGTATTGGGTTTGGTGACGGCAGCCCTGATCGACAGTCTGTTCCCGCTTTCAGTCGCTATCATCGCGCTTCGGGAGATAATCGCCGGACAGAACCGCCGGAATTACAAGATTGTGGTGATCCTGGTCCTGTTTGCGGCATCAAACATCTGGTTTCATATCGAAGTTGTGAATCGAGGCTTTCCGCTCGATTCAATTCGGACTGCCCTTGCAATCGTTGTCATGTTAATCATGCTGATTGGTGGTCGCATCATCCCAAACTTCACGCACAACTGGCTCGTCAAACAAGGTATTGAAGCGCGGCCAGTTGCATTCAATGCCGTCGATGTCCTTGCGCTCGCATTCGCAGCTGTTTCACTTGCATCCTGGCTTGTATTGCCTCGCTATGTTTTGAGCGGTGCGTTGCTTGCTGCAGCTGGAGTCATGCACATCGTGCGGCTTGCTCGCTGGTCGGGGCTGCAGACCGTGAGAGAACCACTCGTTTTGGTTTTACATATTGGGTACCTGTTTGTGCCGATTGGATTTATCACCGTTGGCTGTTCCGTCATCTGGCCGCAAACAGTGCCTGCTGGTACTGCGCTGCATGTCTGGTCGACTGGTGCCATCGGAGTTATGACACTGGCGGTCATGACTCGGGCAATTCGAGGCCATACCGGACGGGCACTGACTGCGCCACCAATGACCCAGTTGATTTATGTACTGGTAATTGTTTCTGCCCTTGCGCGGCTTGCCACGATAATTGCACCGGGGAACACACTGGCACTCATTCACATCGCCTCTTATGCGTGGGTTGCCGCTTTTGCTGTCTTTGTGGTTCTATATGCCCCAATGCTGCTAGTTCCTCAGCGGAGTTCAGACGAAAGTATGGGTAACGGTTGATTTTCCAACTTGTCGAGGTGACTTTCCGCCTTTATTTATAAAAATGGCAAGAAAGGCGGGGTCGAGATTTTTACCCTATCTTTGGAGTTCTCACAACTCTAAACAAGGTTCAGCCATGCCACAACTGTGGGAGATTCTTAATGATTCACCAGCCGATAGAAGAGGGTTGAGCGTTTACGAGATTGTCCGGCAGCGCGCCGTGACTCGATTTCACTCGCATCGTAACCCAACAAATCAGTCAGAATCTCATCTGAACTATTCCAAACAAAAGGGCGGCGGTTTCGACTCGCTGAAATTCAATGCCCGCATCAGCTGCTACGGCTGCTTCCTTCCGGACCTGACCGGGTTCACAACCTATCGTCACTGTAGAAGCGAACCGTCCCCGCCAAACCGTAGTTTTGAATCACTCAATGTTTACGAATACTATAAACCAAAAGTACCGCCTGTCAATTAGCAAACCAACACCCAAATCGGAAATTAGGCACCCGGCGAATTGAGTCGCGCCGTGATTTTAGGAGCAGTTTGAATTTGGTAGCCCGAATTTTACATTTCAAGGACTAGGTCGGCGCGGTTTTCGCTCATGCGATTGATCTATGCGAACTTAGCCGACATCAGCAATTGCCCGGTCTTTATCAAGGCAAGCCAACGAGGAAATACTTATCTGAATTTATCGCAATTTCCAGCAACAAATATGTGCTATCGCATACCCATTTATTCAATTTTGCCTCTCACCCTATAACGATTGCATTAAGCCAAGAACAGCTACAGACTCAAGAAACTCGAACTTTGAATTTCGGTTGACCAGAAAGGGCTGTATTCGAACCTTAGTGGAGTCGCCGTGCAAGTTGAACCAAATTACTCAGCGTGGTCTAGTCATCATTCGGTTTTGTCAAGGTGTTTTCAACCGAATAGTCTTTTGGAACCTCGGTCTCGCTATGAATTACGTCGTAAGCCGGAAGAATTATGACTTGATTCTTTATTCTCGCTGAAAAGCAAGACCAATTCAAAGTGTCGGACAAATGAAAAGCGGGAGCAGCAGTTCCATGGGCAGTTCCACTCTCAACAGTATTTATACGCTTAAGAGAATTCATACTATCTTCCTCCAGCCCTCAAATTTTCGACGATCATGAATTACTGTTTGCTGCAAGTTCGGTTGATCAGACTCGTGAGCTATCGTTTCCGCAAAAATCGTTCCTTCGGTGACAAAATGATGTGCTCCAAACTGACGACTTTCAATTATTGCACGCGTGTACTGATATTCCGATTCTTGATTTAGTTCGGCTTGCAACCTTACCGCATAAATATCATATGGCTGTTGAAGTTTCAACTGTTCTGAATAACTCTTTCGTAATTTTCTAAGGAAACTGTATAGACTTGCGGTAAACTTTTCGATATTTAATCCGAGGTCATTTGCCTCACGTCGGTTGATCATGTAGTCATGACTCCCCGATTCAGAGCAAAACTCAAAATTGAGAACTCAATCTATCCCTTCGATAAAAGTTTCGACAAATTCTCGAATTCTCTCGATGATGCGTTCCGAAATGGTTCGACGCTCAATCAACTTAGTGGGTGTGTGCCTGATTCCTATCACTTCATTCCGGAGAGGCGACTTCTGGGTATAGATGAAATCATCAATGACCTTCCTCAGCCCCTGCGTATCCAGATGCTCTTCCTCACTGATTGCCAGAATGGCTCTTTCGCTTTCCTGGTTCCAGTATTCTTCAAAAGCAGATCGCATTTTTCCCTCGTCTGGTACTGAAGGAAAGTACTGATTAATGAAACGGTCAATCAGTTCTTTTTTGCTGCGAAGCTCAATCTCGGTTTCAAGCAGGCGGTCAATCATCCTGCGCTGCTTTTCCTGATCCTCTGCTTTGGCGGACTTCAATTTCTGCAACAGCGCAATGATGTAACTGACGTTAATCCTGTCGCGGTGAATCAGTTCCAGCTCAAAATCAATGTCATCCAGTATCGAGATCTCTTCTTTCCGCCGGTCGCTCCTGACTTTGTCATAAAGATCCAGATACCTGCTCCTGTAGTCCTCAAACAGCTGTTCATTCATGGTCAGGTCATCGAACTTGAACTCAACGAAACAGGTGACCACATTCATGATCCGGATGAGTTCGCGAAACGCCTGGATGAACCTCATCTCGTCTTCTTCCGTGAGCAGTTCATCCACGCTTTCGACAGTCGGTACTATCTTCAGCAGTTCATCAACGGCCTGCGCAAACTTCCCGACATAGAACTCATAGGGTTCCAGGACGACTTCCTCGATTGGGTTTTTATCCGCGAAAAGCTCAATCGCTTCATCCGTAGCAGGCTTCAGGTGTCGATAGACGACGATATTGCCCTGCGATTTCCTTGATCCCAGGATGCGGTTGGTGCGCGAATAGGCCTGGATCAGTCCGTGATACCTGAGATTCTTGTCAACATAAAGGGTATTCAGTGAGGGGCTGTCAAAACCTGTCAGAAACATGTTCACGACCAGCAGGATATCGATCTTTCGCTCTCTGACCTTTCTGCCCACATCCTTGTAGTAGCCGTAAAAGCTGTCGGTGGAAAAATTCGTTCCGAACATCCCGTTGTATTCCCGAATGAATCCTTCCAGATGATCGCGGCTGTGCTGATTTACGACCCCATCGTCTGATTCCAATACGTCACTCTCGATAAACCCAGCTGCATCGCTGTCATCCTCGTTTGCTCGATAGGAAAAAATTGCAGCGACCTTTAGATTGTGATTTCCAGACTCTTTCTTCTTCCTGAACAGATCGTAGTACCTGATGAGTGTTTTGATGTTCGATATGCAGAACAGCGCCGTAAAGTCCCGACTGTGTGTCTTTCGACCGTGATTCGCGATGACGTGATCAACGATCAGATCAAGCCTCTGCTCCGCTTCCATCACCTCAGGCTTGTCGATCGCCTCAACTTCAAGATCGACAATCTCATCTTTCTGCCTGACGGTTCGGATGTATTCAACTGAAAACCGAAGCACGTTCTCATCGCGGATCGCATCCGTAATGACGTATTTGTGCAGACACTCACCAAACAGATCTTTCGTGGTTCTTTTTCCGTGTGCGCTGGCGGAAGCATTCTTAGCGAATATCGGAGTTCCGGTGAATCCGAACATCTGGACCTTTGAGAAGTACTGCCGGATGCGTCTGTGCGTGTCTCCAAACTGGCTGCGATGGCATTCGTCGAATATGAATACCATGCGCTTGTCGCTTTGAGCCTGCATGGTCTCTGAATACCGTTCCCTGCTGATTGCAATATCCAGTTTCTGTAGCGTTGTGACAATCAGTTTTGTATCGTCGCCGAATTGTTTTACGAGAGACCTCGTATTGTTGGTGGCGTCAACACTGCCTTCCCGAAAACTGTTGAACTCCCGGATCGTCTGATAGTCCAGATCTTTTCTGTCCACGACGAATACGACTTTATGAACCTTGGGCATGGACGTGAGAATCTGCGCGGACTTGAATGAGGTGAGCGTCTTGCCGGATCCGGTCGTATGCCAGATATAGCCAAACTTTTCCGTGTTTCTGACGCGCTCGACAATTGCTTCCACCGCGTGATACTGATAAGAACGCAGCACCATCAGCATTTCATTGCTCTCGTTGAGCACCACGTATCTGGTGATCAGCTTGGAAAGCTGGCATTTTTCCAGATAGGCTTCGGCAAATTCACTGAGCTGCGTAACTTTTTGATTTTCCCCATCAGCCCAGAAGAACGTCTGCTTGAAATCTCGGCTTTTGACGGGATTGTTGGCGAAATACTTGGTGTTGACCCCATTGCTGATGACGAATACCTGAATGTAGCCAAACAGACCCTTGCCTGCCGGAAACGATTCACTGTGATAGCGCCTGATCTGATTGAACGCTTCTTTCAGTTCCAGGCCCCGGCGCTTCAGTTCAATGTGAACCAGGGGTAACCCGTTTATCAGCAGCGTCACGTCATAGCGGTTGGTGTACCTGCCTTCCATGGTGACCTGACGCGTCACCTGATACTCGTTCCTGCACCAGCTGATCTGGTCAATCAGCTCGATGTAGCCGGTTTCACCGCTGTCTTTCCTGTAGTCGATCCTGCCGCGCAGGGTTTTGGCTTTTTCAAAGATGTTTCCACCCGAAATGGTGTTGAGAACCTGTCTGAACTCCGGGTCGGACAAATTGATCCTGTTGTGGATTTCAAGCTGGCGCTTCAGATTCGCGATCAGATCACTTTCATTTCGTATTGTCACAAATTCGTATCCCAGACTCTGCAGCTGGTCAACGAGTTTGTCTTCAAGGATTTTTTCGTATTGGGTCGCCGACATTACGAATCTGAATCCATTTCAGAAACATTTTCAGCAAGCTGCTCAACATAAGCGGAATAGTTCTGTTTAAACAGAGTTCGGCCGTATCTCATAAAGCTATCCATTGGATTAGTTCGTCCAGATATTGAATGAATCCTTCATTTACGCTGTATTGACATGCTTGTCTTGATTTTCCCATAGAAAGCAAATACTAGACGAACATCTGCTGGAGCAGGCCCTTCTTGAATTCTCTGGATTGGTCGATCTGATCATCGATTAGTTCAATTTTTCTGTCGATGGAAGAGAGGAAGTCGGCGATTTCTTGTTGTTCTTCTTCGATTGAAACCCAAAATTTTATTCCTGATAACACTGGAAATTTCAGATTCCAAGTATCAGAAGTCAATCCCTGTGAATATCTTTGAAATACATGCAAAACATTGATTAGTTTGAAGTAATACCCCCAGAATTCCGGAACTTGATCATCGTTAGGGACAATAACGGTATATGCTGGACTAACAATACCATTGAATCGTGAGACACCGCTCGCTCCTTGCCACATTCTCATCGAGTTGTAAGGAATGTCACCGATCACTACTTTCTTGTATTTTGATTTATCAGCTGGAGAAGTGTCACGTCTATCAAGATCTCGAGCCCGAACGACACCATTAGAAATCGTTACTGACAACATTTCGGTTTCAGAATTTGCTGTATCTTTCCTTTCTGAAAAAATAACTCCCAGTCTTTTCTCCTCCCACTTCGGATACTCTTTCCCCTGATCGTCCTTAAATCGAATCTCCTGACTGAACAGTTTCTGCATCAGACCTTTCTTGTATTGCTCAAACAGGGCTTTTTTCTTCTCCAGCTGCTCAATGCGCGTGTCGATTGAAGAGAGGAAATTGGCGATTTTGTGCTGTTCTTCTTTATCAGGGAGGGCAATTTGCAGCGTCTGTAAATCTTTCGAATTTATAGAATCAAATGTGCTGCCCTGTGAGAACCGTTTCCACTTTGGTTCAAACCAAATTAATTTTTGATACAGATAACTTTGTGAAGTTTCTTCCTTCGCTCTTATCGCAGCGATCCCCCGGCCAATACAAGCTTTGTGAGCCGAAGTAGATACTTCACCAACTGGTGCTCTAACACTTAACAAAATATCACCAGGGCGACAAACTTTAGTTGTCACGCTCGTATAAATTCTGGGTGCTGACACTCTGTTCTCAATATCCGCATTTCCTTGAATCAGAGGAAGACCTTCCATTCGTTGGTTGTATGCTTCTGATCTAGGGGAAGTTCCCATTACAACAGTGGAAACTGTTTCCAGGTTAAGGATATTCCACCCCGGATACTCTTCTCCAAAATCATCCTTAAATCGCAAAATTGGAACCCTTTTGTTTAAAGCAGACTCCATTCTCTCAATCTCCTAAATCGGGGCTTCTATTCCTAGTTCCCGACAGAATCTCGAAATTACTTCATCGTTTTTCTCGATTTCTGCATCCAATGATTTGATTGCCTCAGCCACAGCACCGAGATCAACCGACTCTTCTTCCTCAAAGGTATCCACATAACGGGGAATGTTGAGGTTGTAGTCGTTTTCGGCAATCTCCTCCATGCTGGCGACATGTGAATATTTTTCAATCGTTTCCCGTTTTTCATAAGTAGCAACAATCCTCTCTACATGTTCATCCAACACCCTGTTCTGATTCCCTACTTTTTCAAACTGCCTGGATGCATCAATAAACAGGATATTCTCATCGCACTCTCTGCATTTCTTGAATACCAGAATGCATGCAGGAATGCCCGTACCGTAAAACAATGCCGGAGGCAATCCAATCACTGCATCCAGAAAATTCTGCACCTGAATGATGTATTTTCGAATTGTTTCTTCTGCTGCACCTCGAAACAGAACGCCATGCGGCAATACCACAGCCATCACGGCATTTTCCGCCATGTGATGAATCATGTGCTGCACGAAAGCGAAATCGGCTTTTGATGTTGGAGCCAGCCTGCCATACTGACTGAATCGATCATCAGTTTCGTTCAGCGGATTGTCCCTGCCTTTCCATTTCGCTGAAAAAGGCGGATTGGCAACGATTGCTTCAAACTGCATGTCCAGATGCTGCGGATGTTCCAGCGTATCTTCCTGTCGGATATCGAACCGGCTGAAATGAATCCCGTGAAGAATCATGTTCATGCGGGCAAGGTTGTAGGTGGTTCGATTCAGTTCCTGTCCGAAGAACTCAGCCACTTTCGCTTCTTTGTCAACCCTAAGCAGCAGCGAACCCGAACCGCAGGTCGGATCGTAGGCGGTCCTGATCCGTTCCTTGTCCAATGTAACGATCTTGGCCAGCACCTTGGAGACTTGTGCAGGTGTATAGAATTCTCCCGCTTTCTTCCCGGCACCTGCAGCAAACTGACCAATTAAATATTCGTAGGCATCTCCCAATACATCTGCTTCAGTCTCTTCCAGTTTGAAGTCAATCCGGTCCAGGTGAAACAGTATCTTTGCGATCAGGGCATTTCTTGCATTGGGCGTACGCCCCAGTTTGGTGCTCGATAAATCAAGATCTTCAAACAGCTTGTTGAAATCATCTTCACTTTCGGTACCCATCGTGCTCTGCTCGATGTTGTTGAGAATGTTCTCCAGATCTTCCAGAATGAAGTTATCTTCATCTTCAAAGTCTGCATTGCCTTTTGCTGCAATCGCTGAAAACAGTTCCTCGGGTTTTAGAAAATATCCCAAGTGTAATAGGGAATCTTCGCGAATCGCCTCAATTGATTCATCATCGGCTACTTCAACAAATTCATTGACGTCTTCATTCTCAAGAATCCTGTTTGCGTGTGAGTGCTGTTTTTCAGACAGGTACTTGTAGAAAACGAATCCGAGAATATAGTCGCGAAACTCGTCGGCATCCATTTTGCCTCTCAGTTCATTCGCAATGTTCCAGAGCTGTCGCTCCAGGTTCTGCTTCTGTTCGTTCGTCATCAGTGAATCTCAGTATTCGTGCTGGAATTGGGTTGATTGCTTGACTTTTATGTGGAATTAATTTATTCCAAAAATAGACTAGTCTCAGAAACCATGTTTTGAAACAGATTGAATTTTGCATCTGATTCAAATTGCAAGTTGACAGCTATTGTTCCAAATCTGAAATTATGCGCCCGGAAAATTGGGTCCCGACGTATTTTTAGGGGCAGTTCGAATTTGGTAGTCCAAATTTTACATTTCAAGGACTAAGTCAATGCGATTTAGGATGCCAAGACAGAACAGTTAATGTTTCGGTTGAACCTAACACCTGTCGCATGCCATCTTCGATTGAAAGATTATGGTCTTTTGCTTGGATAGCAGCTATGAATGTTTCTGGCTTATGTCAAAGAAATCAGTCTGATAACTGAGGATGAAATCTGAACCGAGAATTCGTGAGCGATGTGAAGCGAGTTCAGGCCTGCTTCGCAACTCGGATTTTGTGGTTCGTCAGTTCGGATATTTCGGACTTAAGACGCCGCACGATTCCGGCGAGTTGTTCTTTCTCAATATCAGATAGAGGTTGTAGCGGTGCGCGCACGGAGCCTGTTGGCAAGCCTGCGAGTTCGCAGGAATATTTGACGCTTTGAGTAAATTTGCCACCATTTTCCAGAAAGTCAAGGTATGGTAGCAATGACTTCATGATTGCCCTTCCTGTGACAAAGTCATTGTCAGCGATACAGGTGTGGTAAAGCGCGAGATGCTCATCGGGTAGCGCAGTTCCTGCACCACAAACCCAGCCGGAAGCACCCCAGGCGAAATACTCAAGTGCCTGGTCATCTGTGCCACAAAAAAGACGCAACTGCGGGTAATCCAGCACCAACTGATGCACTACACCTATATCACCGCTCGATTCTTTTATCGCCTGAAAATTGGGTCGGTCTGCGATTCGATTGAAAAATTCCGACTCCATACGGGTACCGGTACGACCGGGATAGTTATAGAGCATGATTGGCAGGTCGACTGCTTCATCAATCGCAATGGCGTGTTCAGCCACTTCTGTCTGAGTTGGTACTGCATAGAAGGGGGAGGAAATCAAAATCCCGTCACAACCAATTGATTTGGCAGTAAGGCCCATTTGAATGCAGTCCTCTGTCCGTATACCACCGACACCCGCAATCAAAGGCATCCGACCATTTAGCACATCTTTTGCTTTTTGAATCAACTTCACGCGCTCTTCGGTAGTCTGAAGGTAATATTCCCCGGTTGTTCCACCGACAATGACCGCGTGTGCACCGGATGCTACAAGGTGTTCAAGCAGAATGCCATACGAATCAAAGTCGATTGAGAGGTCTTCATGATAAGGGGTGATGACTGGCGGAATGACGCCTTCCATAATCGTTTTCATTTAGGTATACCTGATAAATCCAGTTAGAGTACTAAGAGAGTCAAACCTGTGTGGCGATCATATCAATGTGATGTCGAGTTCAGTGCAATTTATACTGCGTCTGGGCAATAAATTCCATAATCCATCAACGCGGACCGAGCAATGGTCAACTGTACGAACGGTTCAGCTGGTTAGTAAACTTGAGGTGTTATCCAAACTCGTTAGCTCATTCAGTTTTGATAAAACTATTCTTTACCACCAGTAAATGAACGCAATGCATTCATTTTAAGTTCATTATTGAGCATATCTGTAGCGTTCAGAACGCGCGTCATTCAGTGTTCGAATGAAGTGTAATGCGCAGACAGGGAGGCTGGGTAAACAAGAGCATGTTTAAGACACGGGACCTGTTGAACGCCATTGACGCATCTGGACACAGCAACAGCACCTTCGGCACTATCCATCTTGTAGATGCCTGAGCAATTCCACAACTCCGATTGCCTCGGTATCGTTAGCGAGCGGAAATCGGTCGGAACCTGGATAAGCAACGTATTTTTCTGTTGCTCTTACATCTTTGCAACCTTCGTGAAATCCTCGTGACAAGTTTGGAGACATTGATCGTTTGATTTCAATTGCCCTGACGTTCTGACGTGGCCCTTCCAGCACCAGATCAGTTTCCGCACCTGCTTGAGTCCGATAAAAGCTAACTTCCCACTTATCTGATACGGTTCGCAACAGGTTTTCGACAACGAACGCTTCCCAACTGGCACCAACCGCTGGATGACCAAGTAAATCTTCGAAACTGGTAATTCGTAATAGCCGATGAGCAATTCCGGAGTCCCGTAGAAAGATTTTCGGGGATTTGATTAAGCGCTTTCTGGTATTGCCCGACCAAGGGTGCAGCTCACGAACCATGAAATGCGACTGCAAAAGGCTCATGTAATTTTGGACTGTCTTGTAATTGACAGCAAGATTGGCTGCCAATTTGGAATAGTTGATCAACTGTGCGTTTTCCCAAGCCAGCATTGACCAAAGGTTTCGTAAAACGACTGGCGGGATATGAGAGCCCATCAAGGGAATATCTCGTTCCAGAAAAGTCAAAGTGAAGTCACTTCGCCAGGACCAGCTATCATCGTCACTATGAGCTAGGTAACTTTGCGGAAAACCGCCGCGTAGCCAGAGACGATTAAGGTCGGTACTTTCTGACTGATTGTCAACGGTTTCCAGAATCGAAAATGGGCATAGCTCAAGATACCGTATTCTGCCAGCAAGAGATTCCGAAGATTGGCGCAATAGTTCCCGGGATGCCGAGCCGAGTATAAGAAACTGAGCCGTGCGCTCGCCGTTTCGAATCCGTGCATCAATTATGCTGCGCAACAGTGCAAACAATCCGGGCCTTCGCTGAACTTCATCGATGATGAGAAGTTTACCCTTGCACTGACTTAAATAAATTTCCGGTTCGACCAGCTTGGCGAGGTCCGATTCTAGTTCGAGGTCCAAATAAACGGAAGGCTTTTGAAAGGATGATGCAATCTGATGTGCCAGGGTTGTTTTGCCGACCTGCCGTGCCCCTAATATCGCAACCGCAGGCATTGTGTTCAATGCTTGAAGAACGGAGTTATAGAGTTGGCGGTTGATAAACATAGTAAATTAGTATAACAAATTCTAAATTACAATGTTATAACTGTGCTTGGGATAGGGTTTCTCGTTTATTTAGCAGTGGAGAGAACGACTTTGAGACACGTCAAGGGAAACCATCTGAATCAGATTGAACATTGCTTTTTTGTTCGTCGAATATCAGATCGGGGATTCAAAATTTTTGACTAATTTCTGAAAAAACGATATACTTTGCGCTTCACTATTTCCCCCATCATCTTTTCTTTTCTCTACATCTGATTTCAAAATGTACGCGATTATCGAAACAGGCGGCAAGCAAGTTCAAGTTGAACCAGGCAACAGAATAAAGGTTGAACGGCTGAGAGGTGAAGTCGGTGACAATGTCCAGTTTGACAATGTGCTGCTGGTTTCCGATGGTGCTCAAACCGTGATTGGTACACCGCATGTTGAAGATACACCAGTCATCGCCAAAATTCTAGATCATGGCCGAGGGAAGAAGATCCGCGTGATCAAAATGAAACGCAGGAAAAATTATCGACGCACTTACGGACACAGGCAAAATTACACAGAACTTGAAGTGTTGAGCATTGGTGCTGCCGGTGATTCAAACGAAAAGGCAGTTGCGTCGAATGTTAGTGAAACTGACAGTAGCAATGACGAATCAGCTGAGGACTGACAGACTTTCAGGTTTGAGGCTAAATGAAATCTATAGGGTAAATACTCATGGCACATAAAAAAGCGGGTGGAAGTTCAAGAAACGGACGCGACTCGATTTCCAAGCGCTTGGGCGTTAAACGCTATGGCGGAGAATTGATTCGTGCAGGTAACATCATTGTTCGTCAGCGCGGTACCAAGTTTCATCCCGGAACCAATGTTGGAATGGGCAAAGACTATACTCTTTTTGCGACCGCAGACGGTCATGTAAATTTTGCGGTTAAAGGACCCCTTCGTAAGAAGACAGTTTCGGTTATTCCCACCTAATCAAATTCACTCGACCGGGGGCTTACCCGGTCTTCTTCTCCATGGGACCGCCATGACGCACACCGATCGATCTGAGTGCGTTTAGATGTTTATTGACGAAGCGCAAATTCGGGTTGAGGCCGGCAAGGGCGGTGCCGGTTGCCTTTCATTCAGACGCGAAAAGCACACACCTCGCGGCGGGCCCGATGGCGGCGATGGTGGTCGGGGTGGTAGCATCTACATCATTGGAGATGCACATCTGAATACCCTCGTAGATTTTCAGCATCATCGAAGCTATCGTGCTCAAAACGGGCGCCCGGGTGCTGGTCGCGATGCCACGGGAAGGGATGGCGAGGACCTCGAAATTCGCGTACCACTTGGCACAGTGATCCAGGATGTTGAGACTCGTGAATTGATTGATGAAATTACAGAGTCGAATCAGCGGGTATTGGTCGCAAAAGGTGGCTCAAATGGTGTGGGTAAT
Source organism: Arenicellales bacterium (assembly GCA_965220665.1). GTDB lineage: Bacteria > Pseudomonadota > Gammaproteobacteria > Arenicellales > JAJDZL01 > JAJDZL01. The sequence continues at coordinate 817,105 of CBDCQQ010000004.1, read as the reverse complement.
GCGCGGTTTAAATCCAGTACCAACCGTTCGCCGCGAAAAACCATACCTGGCGGTGCCGGCGAAGTTCGCATGCTCAAACTGGAACTACGCATATTGGCTGATGTTGGCTTGGTTGGATTGCCAAATGCTGGAAAGTCTTCCCTAATTCGGAAAGTTACCAATGCGCAACCAAAAATTGCAGATTATCCTTTTACCACTCTCAAGCCATCCCGAGGGGTGGTTGGACTTGGCTATGGACGCAGTTATACGATTGCTGATATTCCAGGACTGATCGAAGGTGCTTCGACCGGCAGTGGACTTGGTATTCAGTTTTTGAAGCACCTACGTCATACCCGTCTGCTTTTTCATGTAGTGGATATTTTTCCCACCGTAAAGGTCGAGTCGGTGGCCAAGTCAATCGATGTAATCGCGAATGAACTAGCGCAGTTTGACGAAGATCTTGCAAAACGCGAACGCTGGCTGGTTCTGAATAAGATTGATCTCGTCTCAGAAGCCGAACTGGAGAACTACTTGCAGGAAATCATTACCAAGAGTCACTGGAGCGGCAAGTGGTTTGCCGTTTCAGCCGTGACTGGTTCTGGTTGTAAAAAGCTTGTTGGCGAAGCAATGAACTGGCTGGAGGATAACTCACCTGAGCCGAACGAGCATCAATCGATTGAGGAACTCTTGCTGTGACAGGTCCATATGATTACAGTGCAACGCGTCGATGGGTCGTTAAAGTTGGCAGTTCTTTGATTACAAATATTGAAACTGGAATTAACGTTGACCGAATCCATGGCTGGGCGGGACAGATTGCCGATTTAAAGCGCGCTGGTGTCGAGGTGGTGCTGGTTTCCTCTGGATCCGTAATGGAGGGTATGAAACGGCTAGGCTGGAGTGAGCGACCGCATGAAGTACACCTGCTGCAGGTTGCAGCTGCTGTCGGGCAGATGGGACTCGTTCGAACTTATGAAATCGCTTTTGAAAAACACGGCTACCTGACAGCTCAGATTTTACTGACCAATGCAGATCTTTCAGATCGCGCACGATATCTGAACACCCGTAATACCATCAGAACCTTGCTTGAAAAAGGGATTATTCCGATAGTCAATGAGAATGACACCGTTACCACCGAAGATATTAAATTTGGGGATAACGACAATTTGGCTGGTCTGGTTACGAATATTGTTGATGCGGATCTGCTGGTAATATTGACCGATCAAACAGGTTTGTATGATTCTGATCCTCGAACAGACTCAAACGCCAAGCTGATTTCACGGGCTTATCCCCACGACGAATCCCTTGACCGAGTCGTTGGACCGAGTAGTCAGTACGGACGCGGGGGAATGCTTGCCAAGCTGGAAGCTGCCCGTAAGGCTGCTCGTTCAGGCGCAGCAACGTTCATCGCATCAGGACTGGTTGAGAATCAGTTACAGAAAATCATCGCCAATCAGGCAGAAGGAACCTTGCTGCTATCAAGGACAGGAAGAATTGCAGCACACAAACAATGGTTGGCAGGGCGGACACGTGTGGCAGGAAAACTCCATCTTGATCAAGGTGCAGTTACAGCACTACTGGACCAGGGTCGTAGTCTGCTGTCGGTTGGCGTCAAACAGGTTGAGGGAAAGTTCAGACGCGGCGACCTCGTCGTGTGCCTGAATACCGACTCCAGGGAAGTTGCGCGCGGTCTCATCAATTACGATTCAGAAGAAGCCAGTCAAATTAAAGGGCATCGAACTGATCGTATTGAATCAGTATTGGGATACGTGAGGGATCACGAACTAATTCACCGGGATAACATGGTCATCATGTAGGAATTGGATTGCACTCGGTGCTCAGCTGGCGCTATTCTGGGTGTTGATTGACGGTGTCCTGGTTTATGGGCAAAGTCGGATGCGCGCTGGGGGGGGGATTGATACGGTTCGTCGATTGCCAGGTATCTGGAATCGCATCCAGCAGACAAAAGGGTGCTGTTCCCGGGACTGCCGAGTCATCCGTCTCACGAAGTGGTAAAAAGCAGATGACCACGACTTTGGTGGGATGATGTCTCTCAAGATGAAAGGCGGCGAGAAGGCTGCCCGAGAGTTTGAATCGAGATTTGCCTGGACGTTTTCCTGGGCGCGGGTTTGAGAGCCTGGGTAAGTACCAGTGATCGCATAAGAATGATGCACGAGCCATATGTCAGGAATTGATCGGAGCCCCCGCAAGAACATATTCCAACAGCGTTGCCTGGCCCATCAAGTCGAGAATGCGAACTTGCGCTGTTTGACCGGCAGCATCCTCGATGTGCAATTGTTCACCTAGGTCAAATTGTACAGGCTGGTTTTGTTCCCTTCCGTTGATCGCTATATTGTCGGCATTAAGATAAGTACGATCAAGCGAATCCCGTTTGAGGCTGATCTCTCCTTCGATTCCCGGAACACGTCCCCTGTGACTTGAAAAAATGATTGATCCACCGTAAGGCAGCGGGTTGAATCGAATTCGCAATTGCCGTTCCGCAGGAATCCAGTCGGTAATCAGTTGTGCCGAATATCCTGCGGCGGCAATATAAATCTTTATCGGCAGATACAAGAAGTCCAACTGCAGTCGAACGATGCCGCGTTCATTAGGGATGCCACTCACTAAAGTCTTGTTTGGATAAATCGCAAGCACCTCGGCATCTGACTTCAATGGCGCGTTGATCGAAATTGATCTGATCGCTTCTTGGTCAGTGAAATGCGAACGCAGACAGCGCCATGGGATCAGTTGATTGCCTTTGATCTCCTTAAACTGGTCACCGCCGTATACCACCGCAGTCTCGGTGGGCTGAGACAGTTGATTGAAGTGTTTCCTAACGCGATTCGTGCCTCGCAGAAGGCCGGCTGATGGCGTCTTTGTGGACTTTGCTTCAATCAGTGTGTTTTTTTCAAGACCGGGTATTACCAAATCAACTTCAGCGCCATTGTGATCGCGATAAAAGTACACCCCCCGCCGTTCACCAGAATTGGTGCGATGTTTAATGATTTCAGATACAGTCCAGGTCTCGAATATCTGACCGCGAAGTGGGTGTGTAAGAATCTGAGTCGGATTACGAATTCCCAGTAGCCAACACATTAATCCAGAATCATGGAAGAACATCTTTGGCATTTTGACAACTTTTTTACGCAGGTTTTTGTGAAACGCTGGAAGTCGGAATACTACAAAACTTGCTTCCAGCACACTCAGCCAGTTTTTGGCAGTTTTTTGTGAAACTCCGCAATCGTTGGCAAGGGATAAATAGTTAATAATTGTCCCGCTTCGTCCAGCGCATAACTCAATGAAATTCTGAAATGCCGCGAGGTCGCCGATATTGCTGAGCGATCTCACATCCCTTTCGATGTAGGTATTGATGTATGATGAAAACCATTCAGTCGGCTTCATATTTTCGTTATATATTCTTGGAAAGCTGCCTTTAAACAGAGCCTCCTCTAGGTCTTTCGGGTGATTTTCGAACTGCCTGATTTCGTCCCATGTTGGAGGTAGCAGCCAACTGATTGAAGTTCTTCCCGCTAAAGACTGGTTGACTGTTTGTGAAAGGCTGAAGTTTTGGGATCCAGTCAATATCCAGCTTCCTCGTTCCGGTCTCTCATCAACGATTACCTGAATATAGGAAACTAAATTGGGAACATATTGGACTTCATCAATGATGGCACCGCTTGAAAATTGCTCTAGAAAACCGCGTGGGTCCTTCCTGGCTATCGCCCTTTCGTCCGGGGCTTCAAGACTGACATAGGCGTGGTTTTTAAAAAGTGAGCGAACCAGTGTTGTTTTACCGCTCTGGCGAGGGCCGTTCAGAGTGAGCACAGGAAATTGCTCGGCCAAATTCAGCAGGTTTGGACCAAGATTTCTTTCAATAACCATGATGATTCAGAATTGAAAACTTGCCGCAGAATGTCTCTCGTGATGGGAATACGTTTTTCAACCGTGCTACTTTTGTTTGCTGGACAATGAGATATTTTGGGTAGCAATTAAAAAAAAAGGGGGTAAGTTTTGTAAACTCAGTCAGTTAAATTTGGTAGTGGCGGTCCTCAATACCTCAAAATGATGACCAAAATGTGTACAAAAATAAGGTAAATAGGAATTGTAATATTAATTACCTTAATAATGTGACTATTTTCGTGCGAGAGAAGACAAATACGTTCGGTACCAAGTGCAATGAGTCGTTTTTGAAACCCATCGTAGAGAATAATCAACGGTTCAGCATCCATGCGAAAGTACTGTTTTTCAATACCTTATTGTTTCTATAATGTGCGCCGACGTTCAACATTGGGGTCAGATGCTAGGTTACTGCATCCTAATGATGATTCCTGTGATTGAATTGAACGCGTCTTTCTTCACAAATATTCTTTCCATTTGTAATAAACTGGAAAGATATTTTTAGTTACCAAATTTGGAGGAAACTATTTGATGTTTACTACTCGAAAAATGATTGCCTGTGCGGTACTGTCCTGTGCGCTTCTGTTGCCAGGTCTCGCAAGTGCTAAGACAGTCATTCGTATACAGTCGGTCATTCCGACTTCCGCCGACGAAACTGTAATGCTGAAGCGATTTGGCGATAATGTTTCTGCTTTGACAAACGGCGAAGTTGAAATCGAAGTCCTTTCTGCTGGTGCTGTTGTTGGCGTTAAAGAAACCTTGGAAGCTGTCAACGCAGGTTTGATCGAAGGTGGATTTGCTTGGACACACTACTGGTCAGGTTATCATCCGGCAGCGATGCTGTTCGGTTCACCGACCGCAGGTGCAGGACTTGGAATCGACAACATTGCCTGGATATCATGGTACATGGAAGGCGGCGGTCGTGCTCTGTATGACCAACTCTGGGACGAAATGGGCATGAATGTGAAAGGTCTCATGTTGCAGCCGGTCGGACCCGAAGCGTTGGGATGGTTCAAGGAGCCGATCAACAGCATGGATGATTTCCGAAAGTATCGATACAGAGCACCACCTGGCATTCCAGGTCAAACCTACAATGAAATTGGTGTTGCAGCCGTTGCCATGGGTGGAGGAGACATTCTTCCCGCACTTGAAAAGGGCACAATCGACGCAGCAGAATGGTGTTGCCCGAAGCCCGATTCAGTTTTTGGATTTCAAAAAGTATTGAAACACTACTATTTGCAAGGCCTGCATCAGGTTGTGGTTAACGCAGACGTGTATATTAACAAGGATGTCTGGAACAGCCTCACGCCACATCAGCAGTTGGCCATGGAAGTTTCGGCAGACGCTTCCCTGATTCAGTCTTTAGCTTATCGAATCTATGAAAATGGTAAAGCACTGAAAGACCTGACTGAGAATCATGGCGTTATCCTGCATGATACGCCGCTCGACTACTTCACAGAATACATGAATGCTGTTTTGACTAGCATGGACAAGAACAAAGCAGAAAATGAATTCTTCAAAGAGGTCTGGGATTCGATGGAAGCGTTTGCACAGATCGCAGTTCCGTTCTGGGCTGGTGCACAGACCACCAATGCAAACCTCGGACAGGCTTACGCAAAACAATTGCAGTAAGCAAAAAGTAAACGATCAAGTTACTTCTACGTAGCTTGGTCGAGAAAGTGAGGGAAAGCGTAAATCCTTTGTGGGGTTTACGCTTTTTCTTTTCAATAACTGGGGAGTGAGTACCCCACAAGTTCCAAGTTCTTTGGATTTCCAAAATGAATACTGCGTACTTCGAGGGTTAAGTTTTGAGTGCTAGAACCTTACTCCTATTTCCGGGACAAGGCGCACAATATCCAGGAATCGGCAGCGATCTAATCCGTGAATTTCCAATCGCACGAGAAATTTACAGCGATGCGAGCGATATTCTTGGTTACGATCTGGCTGCGTTGTGTAATGATGCCGAAAGTGGAGCGATCAACCTCACAATATTCACCCAGCCTGTAATGCTTGTTCATTCATACATCTGCATGCGGTTGTTTCAGCAGCATCTTGGTGTAAGTGTAAGCATTGATGCTTTTGCAGCGGGTGGACACAGCTTAGGTGAATATTCAGCACTTGTCGCCGCTGGCGCTTTAAGTTTTGAAGACGCACTGCGACTGGTCTCAAAGCGCGGTGAATGCATGGGTGAACATGGCGGGGGCGAGATGCTCGCTCTTTCTCTGACTGAGGACGACCTTAAACCATTCATCGAAACCAGCACCTGCGAAATCGCGGCTCTGAATCTGCCGGAACAGACTGTTGTTGGCGGCTGGCCGGATGATCTGGATCAACTGACCGCGAAGATCAATGAGAAATTCCCTGGTAAGGGAGGCGTTCGGTTGAAAACAGAAGGCGCGTTTCATACGTCTCACATGTATCCGGCGGCGCAGAAGTTTCGACCATTCTTGGAAGCAACTAACATGCGAACGCCGAAACTCCAGGTTGCGTCCAATACAACTGGCGAATTTCATTCACCGGCAATTGATAGCATTCGAGAAAACCTTTATCTTCAATTGTTCAAACCTGTTCGCTGGAGCAATAACTTAAAAGCAATAGCGAACGCGGGTGTTGAGAGAATTATTGAATTCGGTGGCGGCTTGGGCAAGGGTGAAACACCGTCCGACAAGCGACCGAATCTGCAGGGAATGATCGTACGCACGTTCAGACGTGCGAATCCAAGACCTGCTTATCACGCAGTGATCAATGTTGAAACTCTTGAGGCAACTTGCAAAGCCTTCACAGCAACCTGATTTACGGTTGGCTTGAAAAGGGGTATCTCGACAGCCATCATCTCCGGATAGGCTGAAACCGGTTGATTGGTTTACACTTGCTCAAGCTCGATCAGCGTTCCGTTGAAATCTTTCGGATGCAGAAACAGAACGGGTTTACCGTGAGCGCCAATCTTCGGTGAACCATCGCCTAGAACCCGCATTCCAGCTGCAACCAATTGGCTTTGTGCCGCATCAATATCCGTCACTTCATAACACAGGTGATGAACACCCCCAGCAGGGTTTCTCATAAGAAAGCCTGCGATCGGTGAATGATCGCCAAGCGGATGCAGCAGTTCAATTTTTGAATTGGGAAGATTGACGAATACCGTCGTCACGCCATGCTCAGGTAGATCAAGCGGACCAGATACGTCCGCACCTAGTACCGAGCGGTATTGCTCTGATGCCGCACTGAGGTCGGGGACCGCAATGGCGACATGATTCAGTTTGCCAATCATTCAGCCTCCCTTCCAAATTCCAGTATGGGCTGGTCGGCAGCGAGGCTGTCGCCAACGTTCGCCAGAATTTTGGCAATTGTTCCATCCTGTTCGGAGTGCAAGGCATTTTCCATTTTCATCGCTTCAACGATTGCGATGGTTTCACCGATCTTGACTGTCTGGCCTTCGGCGACCCGAAGTTCCTGCAGCCGTCCTGGCATGGGTGACCTGAGAAATCGCGAAACACCCGAAGTTTTCTTCTCCAGCATAAACTGGTTGAATTTTGCTCCCGATGGGCTAAGTACTTTAAACAAGCGCTGCAAGCCAAAAAAGTCTAGCTGATAGCCTATCCCCACGCGCAGAATTTTGACGCATCTTGTATCGCTATCTGCACTTGTGTAGTAGAACAAACTTTGCCCTGGTGTCCACTTGTGAATAACATCAGTACCATCCCCATTGGATGTGGTCAACCGGTGGCCGTTCTCAATCTCTTCTACCGCAAACTCATACTGCTCTTGACCGCTGATTGCAACCCAGGCATTACACACGGTTCTCTGGTTGTTTGACTGATCAGCACCTGTTTTAGCGGATCGTTTTTCATTGACATAGTGGGCTATCGTTGCAATCATGGCTGCGGTGATGACTTCACTGCCGGTTTCTCTTTTGCAGTCATAACCATCGGGAAAACGCTCTTCAATGTAGCGGGTGTGCATGTCACCAGCACAGACCAAAGGATCTCGAACCAAGGCCTGCAAAAATGGAATGTTGGTTGTAACCCCTGAAATCTGATATTCGTCAAGGGATTTTGCCAGCAAATCAAGCGCCTTCTCCCTAGTCTCGTGGTGCACAATCAGTTTGGCGATCATGGGATCATAGTGCACTGAAATTTCACCACCTTCATAGACACCGGAGTCGACACGCACTTGTCCTGAGTTCGCTGGTTGACGGTATCTAATCAGCCGACCGATTGATGGCAGAAAGTTTCGTGCTGGATCTTCAGCGTAAATTCTTGCTTCCACTGCCCATCCTGAGGCAACGATGTCCGACTGATTGAGGTCAAGCGGTTCGTCTGCAGCAATACGAATCATACACTCTACCAGATTCACACCAGATACATACTCCGTTATTGGATGCTCGACCTGCAAGCGAGTATTCATTTCCAGAAAGTAAAAATTTCGGTCTGCATCAACGACAAACTCCACCGTTCCCGCTGAAACATAATTCACCGCGCGTGCCAGTGCCACCGCTTGCGCAGTGATATCAATTCTGGTTGCCTCATTCAGGAAAGGGGATGGAGCTTCTTCAATAACCTTCTGATGACGACGCTGAAGCGAACACTCTCTCTCCCCAAGATGGATGACATTACCAAATTTATCCGCTAATACCTGAACTTCGATATGCCGGGGATTCTCGATGTACTTTTCAACAAAAACCCGGTCATCTCCAAAATGGGTCTTTGCCTCGCTTGCTGAGCGTAAAAACCCATCCCGGCACTCTTCATCGCTGTACGCTAAGCGCATGCCTTTGCCACCACCGGCTGATGTGGGTTTGAGCATCACTGGGTAGCCAATCTGCTGAGCCAGTTCAACTGCGTGGTCCGGGCTTTCGATCACATCGTCAAATCCAGGAATAACATTGACATCAGCGTCGCGTGCAATTTTCTTCGAGGTGATTTTGTCACCCATTAAACGAATCGCTTCTGGTCCGGGGCCAATAAACTGAATGCCGGATTCAGTCAACTGCTCTCCGAACTGTGCATCTTCCGACAAGAATCCGTATCCGGGGTGAACGGCTTCAGCGCCTGTCGAATGGCAGGCCTCTAAAATATTCTGAGTTTGTAAATAACTTTGCGCTGCAGCAGCAGGTCCGATATTAACAGCCTCATCTGCAGTTCGGACATGTAACGCGTTTCGGTCTGCGTCCGAATACACGGCGACGGTCTTAATCCCCAGCTGTTTTGCGGTTCGCATGATGCGACACGCAATTTCGCCCCGATTTGCAATCAGTATTTTGCTGAACATGAGTGGCAGGAATTAAAGTGGTATATTGCCGTGCTTACGCCAGGGATTTTCCAGTGTCTTGTTAGATAGCATCTCCAAAGAATTGCAGATTCTGAGTCGAGTGTCGTGCGGCATGATGACATCATCAATAAATCCGCGGCTGGCAGCGATGAACGGATTTGCGAACTTATCACTGTATTCCTCTGTTCGCTGGGCAATTTTTTCGGCATCGCTCATTTGCGCGCGGAAGATAATCTCAACCGCGCCTTTGGCACCCATAACAGCGATTTCGGCGCTTGGCCATGCGAGATTGACATCGCCTCGCAAATGTTTGGAACTCATGACGTCGTAGGCACCGCCATACGCCTTGCGCGTAATCACTGTTACTTTGGGAATGGTCGCCTCAGCGTAGGCATATAGCAATTTGGCTCCATGCTTAATGATGCCGCCATGTTCCTGTGCAGTACCCGGCATAAAGCCAGGCACATCGACAAATGTGATGATCGGAATCCCGAAAGAATCGCAAAATCGGACGAACCGTGCAGCCTTTATTGATGAGTGAATGTCAAGACAGCCAGCCAGCACCATGGGCTGATTTGCGACAATTCCGACAGTTCGGCCTTCCATCCGTGCGAATCCAGTCACAATATTCTTGGCGTGGTCTGGTTTGAGTTCAAAAAAGTGCGCCTCATCGACGACTTTCAGAATCAGTTCCTTGATGTCATAAGGTTGATTGGGGTCTTCGGGCACTAAGGTGTCTAGGGATACTTCAATTCGATCGCGAGCGTCGTCGGTTGGCCGCACAGGCAGGGGGCTCTGGTTGTTGGCAGGCAGAAAGTCAAAAAATGCTCTTAGCATCAAACATCCTTCGATGTCATTTTCGAATGCACCGTCGGCTACACCGGAAGTTTCTGTGTGTGCAGAGGCGCCGCCCAACTGTTCGGCGGAAACCTCTTCGTGGGTTACCGTTCTTGCAACATCAGGGCCGGTTACAAACATATAGGAACTGTCGCGTACCATGAAAATGAAGTCGGTAATGGCCGGGGAATAGACTGCACCACCGGCGCACGGTCCCATAATGAGAGAAATTTGCGGAATCACGCCTGATGCCATCACGTTGCGTTGAAAGATATCAGCATAGCCGGCCAATGACGCAACCCCTTCCTGTATGCGGGCACCGCCAGAGTCATTGATGCCGATGACCGGTGCACGGACTTTCATAGCCTGATCCATGATTTTGCCGATCTTTTCGGCATGGGCTTCAGACAGTGAACCGCCATACACCGTAAAGTCCTGACTGAATATAAAAACCAGACGACCGTGAATGGTACCATAACCGGTGACAACACCATCACCGGGAATCTTGTTGTCGGCCATGCCAAAGTCAGTACTGCGATGCTCAACAAACATATCCCATTCCTGAAAACTGTTTTTGTCAAGCAGTAAGTCAATTCGCTCACGCGCAGTTAATTTCCCTTTGGCATGTTGCGCGTCAATGCGTTTCTGACCACCGCCTAACCGTGCGGCTTTTCGCTTCGTATTCAGTTGATCAATGATGTCCTGCAAAATTCTGATCCAAAGTACCTGAATGGTAATGTCTATGTGGAACCCATTTTGGTTTCAATGAAGTCCAAAACTTGTGGAATTGTATCCAGAATTCGAGTACCGGGACCGTAGACAGCGGATACACCTTGTGACTCAAGAACCCTGACATCATCTGGTGGCACAACGCCGCCACAGATAACCACCACATTTTCAGCACCTTCACTCTTGAGACCGTCAACAATTTGTGGCACCAAGGTTTTATGTCCTCCAGCCTGTGTTGAAATGCCAACTAAATGCACATCGTTGTCAATGGCTTGACGAACGACTTCTGCCGGTGTCTGAAACAGGGCGCCGATATCCACTTCAAAGCCAAAGTCAGCATACGCTGTTGCGATCACCTTAGCTCCGCGATCGTGTCCATCCTGTCCAACTTTCGCGATCAGTGCACGTGGACGTCGGTGATGGGATTCGATAAACCTCTCAACCCGTTGACGAATTAATGAAACATCCGCATCACTTGAAATGGCATTGCTGTAAACTCCGCTGATGGTCTGTGGAACCGCGCGGTGCTGGCCAAAAACCGATCTCACAGCATCGGTAATTTCACCCACAGTTGCGCGGGCCCGGGCTGCTAGTATCGAATGCTGCAGCAGTCCCCACTCACCGGATCCAGCACAACGTTTGAGCTGATTGAGGGCATTCTGACAGGTTACTTTATTTCGAGAATCCCGCACATTGGCGAGTCTCGAAATCTGACTTTCACGAACTGCCTGATTATCAACTTCGAGCAGTTCGACATCATCATCTGAATCGCTGATGAACCGATTGACACCAACGATGACATCTTCTCCGCTGTCGAGTCGGGCCTGACGCTTTGCCGCTGAGGCCTCGATTCGTTGCTTTGGTATGCCTGCATCGACCGCTCGGGTCATGCCACCCATTGCTTCAACTTCTTCTATGAGAATTTTTGCTTCGCGGATCATTGAACCGGTCAGACTCTCAATATAGTAGCTACCGGCCAGAGGATCGACGACTTTAGAGAGGCCGGATTCTTCTCTCAGAATGAGCTGTGTAGTTCTAGCGATCTGTGCGGAAAATTCACTTGGTAGTGCGAGCGCTTCATCAAACGAGTTCGTATGCAGAGATTGGGTGCCACCTAGCACTGCAGCGAGCGCCTCAATTGTTGTGCGAATTATGTTGTTGTAGGGCGACTGGCTGGTGAGACTCACTCCAGAGGTTTGGCAGTGTGTGCGCAGCATCAGGGAAGTTGGTTTCTTGGGGCTGAAGTGCGTCTTCATCAGATCTGCCCAAAGGAATCTTGCAGCGCGCAGTTTTGCAATTTCCATGAACAGGTTCATACCAATGCAGAAAAAGAAGGAAAGACGAGGGGCAAACTGATCAACATCCATTCCGGTTGACAGCGCTGCACGAACGTACTCAATTCCATCCGCTATTGTGTAAGCAAGTTCCTGGACACAAGTTGCCCCAGCTTCCTGCATGTGGTAGCCCGATATGGAGATCGGGTTGAATCGGGGCATATGATTGGATGTGTGCTGAATGATATCCGCCACGATACGCATGGATGGTTCCGGCGGGTAGATATACGTGTTCCGCACCATGAATTCTTTGAGAATGTCATTTTGCAGTGTGCCGGACAGTGCCTCCTGCGAAACACCCTGTTCTTCACCGGCAACAATGAACATGGCGAGCACTGGCAGTACTGCGCCATTCATGGTCATTGATACGGAAATTTTGTCCAGCGGAATACTGTCGAACAGAATCTTCATGTCCTCGACACTGTCAATTGCCACCCCCGCCTTACCCACATCGCCAATGACGCGGGGATGATCAGAATCATAGCCGCGGTGAGAGGGAAGGTCGAATGCAACCGAAAGACCCGTCTGCCCGGATTTCAGATTATCACGGTAAAACCGATTGGATTCTTCAGCTGTAGAAAAACCTGCGTATTGTCTGAGAGTCCAGGGCCGCCCAGCGTACATAGTTGCCCGTGGTCCTCGCAGATAGGGAGGAATTCCGGGCAATGTGTTCAGATGCTCAAGCTCGGCGAGATCATCCGCGCTATAGACCGGTTTGATGTCAATGCCTTCTGGCGTTTGCCAGGTAAGTTCGTCGAGCGGGCGTCCCTTGAGTTCCTTGACAGCCTGCTGCTGCCACTCATTTAAAGAAGGTTCTTCAAATGACATAGCCTGAAGCTCTTTCAAATGCTCCCTGGACACTCAGGATTTTGGATAGCCGATTGAATTGAGTGCTTCGGTGATCTCATTCAGAATCTCGGGGTCATCGATTGTTGCTGGCATCTTCCAAGGTTCTGCATCAGCAATTTTGCTAACAGTACCACGTAAAATTTTACCTGAGCGTGTTTTTGGCAGACGCTTGACGACAACAGCCTGCTTGAACGCAGCAACCGGGCCAATTTTCTCACGCATCAGGCCGACGCACTCATTCACAATCTGATCGTGAGGTGTCTCGCAGCCAGAGTTGAGTACCAGAAGTCCTAATGGTAACTGGCCCTTCAGCGAATCGTTTACGCCGGTTACTGCACATTCGGCGACATCGGGGTGTGAAGTCAGAACTTCTTCCATTGCACCGGTTGATAACCGATGTCCAGCGACATTGATGATGTCGTCAGTTCTAGACATGACATAGACATAACCATCTTCGTCGACGAATCCGGCATCTGCAGTTTTATAGTAACCGGGAAATTCAGCGAGATAAGCTTCAACATACCGCTCCTTGGCATTCCATAGCGTTGGAAAAGCACCAGGAGGTAGTGGCAATTCAACCACAAGTGAACCGATTTCACCCGAAGCCACTTCATTCGCTGCATCATCAAGAACTTTCAGATTCCAGCCTGGTACTGGTTTAGATGGAGAACCTTCCTTGATCGGCAGTTGCTCAATTCCCATCAGGTTAGAACAAATTGCCCAACCAGTTTCAGTCTGCCACCAATGATCAATAACGGGTACTTCAAGCTTTTTTTCAGCCCAATGCAATGTATCCGGATCAGTACGCTCCCCGGCCAGAAACAGGGTATGTAAAGCTGAAACATCGTAATTCTTCAGGTGCTCACCTTCCGGGTCCTCTTTCTTAATGGCCCGAAACGCAGTCGGTGCAGTAAAGAGCGCCGATACCTTGTGTTGTGAAATGACACGCCAAAAGGCACCAGGGTCTGGTGTCCCGACTGGCTTTCCTTCATACAGGATGCTCGTATTACCTGCAAACAGCGGTGCGTAGACAATATAAGAGTGACCCACGACCCAGCCAACGTCGGAAGCCGCCCAAAACACTTCGCCGGGCTCAACGCCGTAGATGTTTTTCATGCTCCACTTCAGAGCCACAATGTGCCCGCCATTGTCTCGAACAACGCCTTTGGGTTGGCCGGTTGTTCCAGATGTGTAGAGAATATAGAGCGGGTCAGTTGCCTTGACTGTAACACAGGGTGCGGGTGATGCGCGGCTGATAAGTTCATGCCAGTCGTGATCGCGTCCCGTTACCATCTCTGCTTCAAGCTGCGGGCGTTGATAAATCACACAGGCTTGAGGTTTGTGTTCGGCAAGATCGATCGCCTGATCCAGTAGTGGCTTGTAGGCGACCGTACGGCTTGGTTCCAATCCACAGGAGGCGCTGATGATGGCAACTGGTTTTGCGTCGTCAATTCGAACAGCCAGTTCATTTGATGCGAAACCACCAAACACGACTGAATGGATGGCCCCTAGGCGAGCGCAGGCCAGTATGGCGATTACTGCTTCGGGAATCATCGGCATGTATATGATGGCGCGTGAACCTTTTTCGACGCCAATTTCAGAGAGTGCGCCAGCGAATCTGGCGGTTTCTTCAGTCAGTTGCCGGTACGTGTAGTGGCGAACTTCACCAGTCATGGCAGAATCGTAAATCAATGCATTCTGATCACCCCGGCCTTGCGCCACATGCAGATCCAGGGCGTTATAGCAGGTGTTGACCTCCGCACCCGGAAACCAACGGTAGTAGGGTTTATTGGAGTCATCTAGGACTTTGTCCCAGGGTTTTTCCCAGTGAACCAACTTTGCGATTTCACCCCAATAGGATTCTCGCTCCTTGATGGATCGGTTAAATTCTGCTTGGTATTTACTCATTTTTTCAATGTCAGTGGATTGATAGGAACATCGATCACAGTTCATTTAAGGGGCTTATTTACTTAATTGCGCGGATGCCAATGGACATCGAACCAACTGAGCTCACCATACACCATCGGATTCACAATGACTTAAGAAAATGCAGACATAACGCACTGCAAGTGCGTGCCGGTACACCTGAATTTACTCTGCCGTATTGTGATGGACCATCGTCTACGAGTATATTCGCACAGCATTGTCCATGATTCGCTCAAGGGTAATTTTTTGTCACGGCGTTTGAGTGCATCTGACGGTGCTCGTCGGCGAATGTGTCTGAGAATTGGACCGGGTTTAAGCTGGTTTCCACCAGAGTGACGTGATTTTATCCAATCAGCTCGGATTCTGGCCCGGACGGGCGGTGAGTTTCGGCCTGTCGGCGCCATCCAGGTGCAGTTTTCCTGCTGCGGCTCAACGAGGTGATGCCGATGCAGGTCTCCTTGAGGGATATGGCTTATGTTGCACCATCAAACGGCTGGGGAAACTAAGCCGTTGGCAACTGGGGAGAAACCAATCCTTGACGACAATCGGGACGATCACGCAGGCGTAGGTCGATGAACAAGACTAAAGAATTAAAGATGCAACGTGATGAGCTGCGCGGTCAGTATAAGCAGATGCAGGTGGACGGAAAAATTGATGAAGGGGCTGAGCAGCTATTTCAATCGACCCTGTTGCTGGGGAACATGTCGATCTCGCTGCTTTCGGAAGACGAGGGTACTCAATAGTTCAATCCGCTCAGGCGAGTTTTTTGAAGAACGGTTCGGGCTCCCGCAATATTTGTCGGCATTGCGGCCTATGCGTTGCAACTTTTCTTCTGTCCTCGGGTGGCAGAGTACGGCGAACGACACAGGCGCTCAAGTGTCGTTGCCCGACAGTGACAGATACCGATCACACTCTAGTGGCGGACTGGTTTTGGAATTCGCGCTCGGCTATTTCGCGGGAACGTTCACGTAGCACAATCGGTCCGGAGGGATCGCCCTCTAAACAATAGGCCTTAAAGGCATGCTCAACGCCGGCCGTAGGATTGGGAATGAAACTCGTGGTGAGATCGTTGGTGCGAAGGTCGAAGTTGTAAGCCACCACTATGTGATCCACTTCGTATCTGGTGAGGTGCCCAATTTCGACAAAATCGCTGTCAACCGTCATGTTTGCCGGGAGGATCAGGGTCCGGTGATGTGCCGTGCCACTGGCCAAGGCAAATAGAGTTGGCGCAACATACATCTTGCGGTCCCTCACTCGGATGTCTCCGTAGCTTCCAAAAACGCGGAATCCTTTGTTCTGATGCGCATACATACTCTCCGCGTTCAGAAAACTGCCGTGACAAATTACCAAGTCGAGAACGGGGTATTCCTCGCCGTCCGTCCGCGCCGGATAGCGGCCGAAGACATAGAAGACTTGGCGTCCGTTGTGCTCACCGCAAGGAACTTGGCTGTTGCAGTCATAATCCGCGTCGCGGCCAGGATAGGATAGCCCCTTAACCTCATATCCTTCCGCGTGGTGCACAAACCTAAAATCTGGGTAGGTGTTGCGGCCAGGTTCATCATAATTCTCGCCGATGTTTTCAAGACGGAGTTTGATCCAGTTCTGGAAATGGAACTCCTTGTCACGACGGCTTTCCTGTTCAATAAGGATACCGCCTCGCATTGCGCGGACGCATTCTCGGAAGACTGTGCAAACCATACTCACTGGCATGCCTCGCCGTTAATTTCGTCGGCAGCAGAATGCAAGCTCTCAATGGTGGCGTCTACTTCGAGGTCACTGTTCTCTAAGTGAGACATGGCCGCCTCCGTGGTGGGTAAATTCGAAAGATGACGGATCAGTTGTGACATGACAATGACGCGTATATCATTGCGGCTCAGATTGCGGCCTCGTTCTCTCAGCCTCATAACCTGCCCCGATACGATCAGCCTTACAGCCGGCCAAGGGTTTCCGTCACTTCGACGGACTGTAACGCTGGTACGCTTGCGACAGACCAGGATGATGTCGAGGTCAATCGGCTCTTTCGCTTTCTGCTTGGGTATGCCCACCGACATCTCGGCTTTGACCGGGTGGGCGGCGGTAATCCCGAAGCCCGTTGCCATTAGCGCGTGGAGAACTGCGTGCCAACCCTCGCTGCGCGAGTGATGATAGGTGAAGACGAGCAAGCCATCATCGATGAGGACGCGATGCGCTTCAGCCCAAACGCGCGACAACCGATGCGTAAATGTCGCTGCGTCGGCATTTTGTACTTCAGCCTCAGATCGTGTTGTCGAGGATCCCCTCGTCCCCAAGGATATGACGCTGCCAGACATAAAAAAATCGGCTAACTGAGAATAGTGCACATTGTCGAAGAAGGGCGGATCCGTTATGACGGCGTCTACCGACTGGTCGGGTATATCGGTCTGACTGGAATCACCACAGGACAGATGGACGCGCAAGCCATGGGCAAACTCTTCGTAACTGTCGGCAATATCGAAACCTAGAGGTGCGGAAAGACCATAGACCTTCTCTGAAGCCTTACGACCGTTGCCGCGCACAACTTTCAGTTCAAACGGGTCTTCGGCATAATCGAGAGCGCGGCGAATACGGCCTTCGAACATTGTCTGGAAAGAACCGGAACTCTTCGGCGTTCCCCAAAGATTGGCTTCCAGCGGAACGCGCTCAGGCTTAAGAATATGGTGAGCGAACATGTGCCGGACGGCACCCGTTCCTTCTCCCT
This sequence comes from Arenicellales bacterium, assembly GCA_965220665.1. Taxonomy (GTDB): domain Bacteria; phylum Pseudomonadota; class Gammaproteobacteria; order Arenicellales; family JAJDZL01; genus JAJDZL01. Next base: position 799,573 of record CBDCQQ010000004.1, on the reverse strand, counting down.
TGAATGAGGCGAACATATTGTTGAACTCGAGGGATCCAGAAAACAGGCAGGTAAACAGTTCCCTGAGCACTGGGTCGGCGAGTGCGCGGATTCTCTCAGCTAAAATCGACAGGCAGAGCAATTGGCGGTCGTTGAACATCTGATGCCAGTAATGGTAGTTGTAGCCCAGAGCCTGGTTGGTGTTGTATCCGGGCGCTATAGCGACGACAGGATAGGCAATGCCTCTTTCTGCCAATGCTTCCGAAGCCTGGGAATAAATTTCGCGGTCCGCTTCCGTCGCAGCGGCGTATCGCTTTTTCCCGTCGGCAGTCAGAGCAAGCTTGGCATAGAGGCGATGAGCGGGCGGGGCATCGCTGTCGCGGACGGTCCTTGAGATTGGGAAGCTGTGGAAACAGGATGGGCAGGTAGCCTTCTGTCCACGGGCTGGTCCGTCCTGCGGATTGAACTCAACGGTACAGTGCGAACAAACGGCAGACTGTGCGTCGAAGCGAACCGAGTTCACCCCGCCGCAGGCTGGACAGATGGCCTGAGCCGCAGGTTGGCGTTCGGGATTGGTGTGGCGCGCGAATATACTCGACGAAAATAGATCTACAGGAGTTCGACATTCCGGGCAGTCAATCTGCTTGACCCAGAAAAAATAGAGGACATCAGCTTGGGTACCGTCCTCAAGCTCAGTTTTGTAGTAGGCTTTGATGGTCTCCGCCACATCTTGTTCAATGTGCTTGAATGCTTCGAGAACAGCCATGCGATCATGGGTGGCAAAAGCATTGCGAACTAGGAAATATGCGACTGGATTGATGTCTCGCCCGATGGTGCGGACTCCAAGCTTCAGCGCTTCACCGAGCGTGGTGCCGCTGCCCATAAACGGATCGAAGATCACCCTGTTCTTCAGTCGGACATTCCGATAGAATGCGTCGAGCACATCCGTTCCCGATGGCAAAAGCGCGCCAAGTACTATAGCCCTGAAGACTGTACCCAAGCGGTGCGCCCACCATTTGTGGATATGGTAGATCGGTCGGTTGATTTCTTTGCGCCAGCTTTCGACTGTTGCAATATCACTGATCGCTTCAAAGGGAAAATCGTCATCTTCAAGCGCGCAGGGCCCAGTAAACGGCGGGAGATCGTTCTCGGCCGCGAACTCAAACCTCAGATCGAGCGCGGTTTGATTTTGGGATGTCCAGACTGTCATGTCAATCTGTCCGCAGCCGATTGATTTGCCGACTGCGCATCCGATACAGAACCCGACAGCAATCTCTCCCACTCTTTCAGTATTTCTTGAATGTCTTCTTCTCCCGCTATTTAGCCTTTGAACATCTTTCGTACGTCATTCATTTTAATGAATGGCCGCTCACTCCAATCATATCAGTGCAACATTTCTTTGTTGCGTTTGACGCCAAGGCTAATTTTTTGTCACAGCGTTTGAATGCAATTGACGGCGTATGTCGGTGAATGCGTCTGAGAATCGGAGCGAATCTGAGCAGGTTTCTGCCAGTCTGACGTCATTTCATCCAGTCAGCTCGGATTCAGGCGCAGAAAGGCGCAGAGTTTCGGCCTGTCGGCACCATCAGGGCGCAGTTTTCCTGCTCGCCCGGGCTGATGATGATACCGCTGAGGTGCTCTGGAAAGATGCCGAGGTAGCCGCAGACGCCTGCGGACACCACCGATCACTGCAGGGCAACGACCGCCGGGTGTTTCGGGTCAGACCCAGATATTCCAGCAGCAGCCGGGAGCGGCGGCTCAGCTCGCGTAAAGTCGGTGCCACCTCGTCCCGGTATCTGGCAACAATCACCGCAATCGCCAGGCGGCGCAGCGTTGAGAAGTTCTCCAAACCGTAACCGGTGCGGATGCGGCTCGCATCCTCATCCCACGTGACGCGGCAGTTCAGGATGTGGTCCGACGCCGGTCAGTCCGGTTGCCGGGTACTGAGCGGCTCTTCAGCACCAACGCGCAAAATGACGACGGCACCATCCACCGGCCCTGCAATACCGCGGCATAGAACGCACTTCGACCGATCCTGGGCGGCGCACTCAGATAGTGATGCGCGTCCATCAGCGCATTGAACCGTGCCTCTTCGTCTTGTGCGGTCGGTACAATGACCAGCTCTGACAGATCCATTTCTCTTTCGTACGGACAACTCAGTTGGCCCCAAAATTTACGAAACGAGAGGAAAAGTCCAGTTACGGCGGTAATTTGATTCAGGTCAGGAAGTTGACTGCACTAAAAATTCGTCCGGTGAAACGTCAAAAGAACTTGACAGAACGCTTGATTTTAGCGTTGCGTTGTTAAGTATAAATCCCTAAATCACACTAGAACTCACTTTGAGTTAGCGGTCGTTTACCAAGTTCGTTTTCAATAAAATACTCAATCTAGCGCTTGCTATCAAACTGAACAACCTGATGTGGAATTGACCACAATTGAAGGTTGCCTTGTTTCTCGAAGCCTCACGACATTAGGAGTAATTTGCATGACTTACGAATACATTATTGCGGAAACCAGACAGAATGTTGGATTAATTCAGATAAATCGCCCAAAGGTGTTGAATGCGTTATCTTCTGGTGTCATGGATGAACTCGGTGCAGCGATTGATTCATTTGAGTCTGACGGTTCCATCGGAGCCATCGTTATTACTGGAAACGAGAAGTCGTTCGCAGCTGGCGCCGACATCAGTCAGATGAAGGACAACACGTTTGCCGACGCATTTATGGGCAACTTCATCACCAGTAACTGGGAACGTGTAACTGTTTGTCGTAAACCTGTCATTGCAGCAGTTGCCGGGTTTGCATTAGGTGGGGGCTGTGAACTCGCAATGATGTGCGATTTTATTGTTGCCGGTGACAATGCAAAATTTGGTCAACCTGAAATCAATCTCGGAATCATACCAGGTGCTGGTGGCTCTCAGCGACTGACGCGGGTGGTTGGTAAATCCAAAGCAATGGATATGTGTTTGACCGGACGCATGATGGGTGCTGAGGAAGCGGAACGCTCCGGACTCGTCAGTCGAATTTATCCGGCTGACGAACTGGTTGACAAAGCGGTCGAGATCGCTCGGGAAATCGCGGAGAAATCGCAGATCGCTGCGTCCATGGTTACCGAAGTTGTTGATCGAGCTTATGAATCAACTCTGACGGAAGGCGTATTGTTCGAACGTCGGGCCTTTCATGCCCTGTTTGCGACTGAAGATCAAAAAGAGGGTATGGCTGCGTTTGTGGAAAAACGAAAGGCAAACTGGAAAAATCGGTGAACCGCTTCAGTGGTTGAGTGCTGACTGGCAGCGAACAGGGCTGCCAGCATAGCGGTAGTGTTTATGCAGCTTTAATCGCCACCTGCATGCTACCGATTCTTTCAATGCTACATTCCAGCATGTCGCCAACACTAACCGGACCAACGCCAGCTGGTGTGCCACACATGATGACATCGCCTGGATAGAGTGTGTAATAGTTCGACGCGTAAGAAATGAGTTTGCTCGTTGAGAAGATCATTTGGTTGGTATTAGCATGTTGCTTGGTACTCCCATTCACCGCTAGGTAGATATCAAGATTATCCGGATCTTCAATTTCATTCTTGGTAACCAGCCACGGTCCCAGAACTGAATGGCTATCGAGAGCCTTTCTCAGGCTGCGGTCTTCTTTACCGCGAATGGTCATATCGAGGCCAATGGTATATCCGGCAACATAGTCCATTGCTTCTGACTCGTCGACGTTGTGACAATTTCGTCCAATGATGATGGCTAGTTCAACTTCGTGGTCAGTTCGGCGATTCTGAAACTTCAGCTTCACTCCATCATCCGGGCCGACCGGAATCGGAGCTTTGAGAAAAAGACCGTATGTCTCTACGCTTGCCACCTGACCGGCCTCACTTAGATACGGGTCGCTGTTGACTTCATCTTGGTGCGCTTTGTAATTCAATGGTGCGCCAATTATTTTCGAAGGCCGTGCGATCGGGCTATTAAGATGCAGGTCCCGTAAAGAGTGTGTTGCCGATTGCCTTCTCACTCGGTGAATGGCAGGTAGTAGGGTTTTCAGGTTACCAATCATCAGGTCGCCTGGTGGCTGTGGCCACGCGGGAACCGGGACGCTCGCAACTGCATCGGTTACATCCTGAACATTACGTCCTTCGACGACCCCTAGGCGGTTTTGATTAAATCGACAAATTTTCATCGTCCTGCTTGTTTCAAGTGAATGCCATTGATCTGAAAATCATTCTCGAACATGGCTTTGTTAAGTGTATCGCAAAATCACTCAGACTGCAATCCACCGAATTTATTCTATTCCTGCTGATTCAGGCCATCAATTTTCTATCCGGGCAACGGAATTGGTTGCCAAAAATTCAAATGTTTAGGAAGCGAGAGAACTGCTTGATTTGGGTGGAATTGACTACTCTGCGCTCGTCTTCTGGAGTTGTTCAATCTGTCAGGTAAGAAAAAATTTGGCGAAAAAATTTAGAAAATTCTCGAAATTAGCCAAATTTTTGCATTTTTTTATTGATTTAGGGGTTGACAATGATTTAGTTTTTGTTAAAAATAGGGGTAAATTATGGAAAAAAGTGACAATTCGTGGAAAACAGAGAAAAAATTTTATACTTTGGCTCCTACGACGTAACAGTAGACGACAAGGGTCGCATCATGATCCCCGTCAAGTTACGCGAAGAATTCAATGCGGATTGCAAAGGTACTCTCGTGATGAGTCAGGCCTTTCGCGCCAACTGCGTGTCAATATATCCGAATCACGAATTTAAGCGCATTCGGGATCAACTTTTCCGTAAACGAAACTCCAGTGTTCACTACCAAGACATCATGCGAACAATAGTTGGTACTGGGCAGGACTGTGTTTTACCGAAGTCCGGTCGCATTCTGATTCCGAGACAGCTTCGAACTTTCAATTCCATTCACGGCGAGGCAGTTCTCATCGGAATGGGTACCCGCGTCGAACTTTGGGATTTAGAGCGTTGGCACGATCACCATCAGGCTGTGAAAGATTCTGATACAGATGCCTACGACAAAGTCCTTAAGACGTTTGACTTTTAGCTTGTATCGGAGTTTGGGTCTTGAATCTCTTACCGGACAGTTCTGACACGCATGACGCTGTGATGTGCGATGCCGCGATCGACGCACTCTCGATTGATCCGTCGGGTACCTATGTAGACAGCACCTACGGTCGCGGCGGCCACTCCCTCGGAATATTAGACCGTTTAAGTTCAGCTGGCAAACTGTACGCATTTGACTGTGATACGGCTGCCATTGCAGTTGCTCGTCGTAAACACGGCGATGATCCAAGGTTTGAGTCCATTCATGCACGATTTTCAAGAATTGGTGAAGAACTTCGCTTGCGGCAGCCTGAAATTCAACTGTCTGGCGTAATAGCAGACCTTGGCGTGTCATCTCCGCAACTCGATAAGCCTGGTCGTGGATTTAGCTTCATGAGAGATGGTCCGCTGGACATGCGAATGAATACAAGTGAATCTGTCTCCGCGTCCAGTTGGCTGGAAACGGTCACCGAACGGCAACTGAGTGAGACACTCAGCAAACTGGGAGGTGAAAGATTCGCTCGAAGAATTGCCCATCGAATCGTTGAACAACGAGCAGTCTCTTCAATTCAGTCAACGGGAGAGTTGGCACGGCTGATATCCGATTGTGTACCGAAGAAAGAGAAAGACAAACATCCGGCAACGCGTACCTTTCTTGCCATACGTATGCATGTCAATCGCGAACTTGAAGAGTTGGCCGCATTTTTACCTCAATGCGTCAGCCTGTTGAAAAGTGGCGGAAGACTGGTCGTCATCACGTTCCATTCGGTCGAGGATCGACTGGTGAAAAAATTTTTACGAGATGCATCTATCGGTGCACCGGGACCACAGGAGATTCCATATCGACATTCAGATTTTCGTCCAACGCTGAAAATTGTCGGAAAACCGCAGCGGCCTGATGAGAGCGAAATTGATCGTAATCGCCGCGCTCGAAGTGCGGTCATGCGGGTGGCGGAACGCACTGGAGTTGGTCATGCGTAGCGCCACTTCTATATTTTTACTTGCATTTTGCCTGGTGTCGGCTTTGAGTTTGATCTGGATTCGTCAGGAAAACCGAATATTGACGCCACAGCTGTATGATCGCTATTCCCTTCGGGATGATCTCAACATAGAGTGGAGAGAATTGCTGGCGCAGCATTCCGTAGTGTCGCGTCGCGAGAACCTGAAAACCTGGACCGAAAGGGAAGGAAAAATGCATGCTCCAGAAAAGGAAATTGTGTTGCTGCTGCAAAAGCAGAAAACCGACTGGCTATCGGTAGAGGGGAAGCAATGAACGCCGGTCCATACTATGCCCCAGCTCGGGATATTGTGGTTCTCAGTTCAATTGCTGTTGCCTTTGTCCTTCTAGCCGCGCGTGCAGTTCAGTTACAGGTGGCAGATACAGATCTGTTGCAAAAGGAGGGTAACGCCCGATTTTTACGAAGTGAACAGGTAACGGCCAATCGTGGAATCATCAGAGACAGAAACGGTGTCGTTCTCGCAGTCAGCACTCCTGTAGATAGTGTTTGGGCTGAACCAAGCATTCTCAAGCTTCATCCCAATGAATGGTCGCGCCTCGAAAATGTGATCGGGCTTGAGCCGAATACGATCGCCGCACGTTTGGAGAATACAGAATCAGATCGCCAGTTCATGTATCTGAAGCGCGCTTTGATTGTCGATCATGCTAAACAAGTCATGGACCTGACTGTGCCCGGTGTTGCTTTACAGCGGGAGTATCGGCGATTCTATCCATTCGGCTCTTCCATTGCCAACCTCATTGGATTTACTGACATTGACGACCAAGGATTGGAAGGAATCGAATTCGCTTACAACGATCGTCTGACGGGGCAGCACGGCATTCGACAGGTCATTCAGGACCGAAAAGGGCGTGTGGTAGAAGCAATAGGGGGGGACCTCCAACGGGTACGAGACGGCGAAGACATTGCGCTCAGCATTGACTCTCGCATTCAGCAGATCGTTCACCAAACACTGATCAACACTGCGAGAGAACACAAGGCTACGTCAGCCAGTGCGGTGATCATAGATGTTTACTCCGGAGAAATTCTGGCGATCAGTACAGTACCAAGCTTTAACCCAAACGAAAGTAGTTCTCGACACACGACCCACAACTATGCTGCTCGCCATGAGTATGAGCCAGGATCTGTCATTAAACCGTTCGTTATCGCCAAAGCGCTGCTGGACGGTAAGGTGCTTTCAAACACGATCATTGATACGTCGCCTGGCGTGATCAAAATTGGGGGTTTTCAAATTCGAGATTTTCGCAACTATGGCGAATTGACAGTTAGTGGTGTGATCAAAAAATCAAGCAACATTGGCGCAATCAAGATTGGCAGACGAATACCTCCGACAGAACTGGTGAATTTTCTTGACAGCGTCGGTTTTCGGGATTTTTCCGGTAGTGGAATCGTCGGTGAAACAAGCGGTAAGTTTCCGCAAAGATCGATATGGCGTCCTAGCGAACATGCTACATTAGCCTACGGCTACGGCTTTTCCATCACAATGCTACAACTTGTGAGGGCATATGCGATGTTGGCGAATGGCGGCAAGCTAACCCCCTTAACCATACTGGCGGGTGATCGGTCAGATGAATCGACTCTGGTCATGCCAAAGTTCGTTGCCAGGGAAGTCACCAATATGCTGGAGACGGTTGTTAGCCGGACAGGTACAGCCAGTCGAGCGAAAATCCCATCATACCGCGTCGCTGGAAAGACTTCAACTACCCAGAAGTTGATCAACGGGGTATACCAGGAAGATCTTCATCGTTCCATGTTTGTCGGCTTTGCTCCTGTATCGGATCCGAAACTCGCTGCTATTGTCATGGTAGACGAACCAGGAGCGGGGCATTACTTTGGCGGTCGAGTCGCAGCACCCGCATTTAGGGAAATCATGGCAGAAGCGCTGCGAATCCTGAAAGTCCAGCCGGATGATCTTGACAATGTACGTACCAGTATCAATCGTCCCAGTGTTGAGGTTGAAGCATGAATTCGGTCTCAAACGATTCAAGATCTGGTCAGTATTTGAGCGTCTTGCTTGATGGCATCGCAGAGGTTGATACCGCCCGAAACCCTCTCATCGAAGAAATAAGCCTCGATAGCCGCGATATTCGACCAGGCAGTTTGTTTTTCGCAGTACCCGGGCTGATTGACGACGGCCGCTCGCACATCAAAAGTGCAATAACCGCTGGAGCGAGCGCGGTCGTCTATGAGTCTGAAGGCTGGCAAATTGAGCGGACTGGCTCCACACCGCAGATTGGTGTGCCTGGATTAAGTAGCAAAATCAGTACGATAGCAGATGTGTATTTCAGGCAGCCGTCCAAAAAAGTGGACATCGTCGGAATTACTGGTACAAATGGCAAGTCGAGCTGCGCTGTGATGACTGCACAGGCTCTTGAATCGCTCGGGCATTGCTGCGGAATTGTTGGAACTCTGGGGTATGGGTTTCCCGAGAACCTTTCACCTATACCGCTTACGACACCAGACTCGATATCGCTTCAGCGCTACCTCGCACAACTGATTAGTGCAGGTGCTCAGTCCATCTGCCTCGAAGTTTCATCTCATGCGCTTGATCAGTCTCGAACTGACGGCGTTCGATTTGGCACAGTCGTGTTCACCAATCTGTCGCAGGATCATCTCGATTATCACCGAAACATGGAGAATTATCGGGCCGCCAAATCGAAGTTGTTTACTCAGACTGATGCATCTCACGCAGTGCTGAATGTAGATGATGACTTTGGTCGGTCTTTGTTGGGTCGAACATCTGCTGAGCAAGAGGTCACCTACGGAGAACAGAGCTCCGACATCCAACTGGTGAACTGCAGTCCCGACGAAAGGGGATTGACTGTTTCTGTCAGGATTCATGGCGAATCAATTGAAGTACGAAGCAAGTTGTTGGGTAGGATCAGCGGCATCAATCTGGCAGCTGTCGTCGCAGTCTTGCATTCATTTGGGATTTCAAATCAAGAAATTGAAGAATCTCTGCATGCAATCGAACCCATACCAGGCAGACTCGAAAGAATATGCGGGGCATCTCACTTGCCTTCAGTTTATGTCGATTACGCCCACACACCGGATGGCTTGCAGCAGGCGCTGAAAAGCGTTCGAGAAATTACCCGCGGTAGTTTGTGGTGTGTTTTCGGCTGCGGTGGAGAACGCGACAAGGAAAAACGGCCACTCATGGGTACGATAGCGGAGCACCTCGCAGACCGAATCATCGTTACTGATGACAATCCCCGAAACGAAAATCCCGAATCGATTGCAGACGACATTGCAAGTCAAATGAAAGATCGTCCATTGGTCATTCACGATCGCCGGCAGGCAATTGAACACGCAATCACTGAGGCTGAAGCTGAAGATTCGGTGCTGATTGCTGGAAAAGGGCACGAGAGGATGCAAATCTGTGCTGGGAAGTCCACCGCGTTCAGTGATCGTCTGGTTTGTGAAGAACTTCTGAGAGGTCAGGCATGCTGACGATACTGGAAGCCGCCAAAGCCGTTGACGGTTGTCACATCGGTGACAATCCAGTGATTGATTCAGTGAGTTCGGATTCGCGTACGATCGAAAGCGGTGAATTATTTGTAGCGCTTCGCGGCGAACGCTTCGACGGGCACAAGTATGTTGAAGAAGCTGTGAAAAAGGGAGCTGCAGGGGCGATGGTAGATACCGAGTTAAATCTGCCAATTCCACAAATCATCGTCGATGACACTGAATACGCGCTTGGGCAACTCGCCGCTGATTGGCGCAGTCGATTTGACATTCCTTTAGTGGCCATCACTGGCTCGAACGGAAAAACCACTGTGAAGGAGATGGTCGGGAAAATCCTGAGAGCCAGTGATAATACTTTGATTTCGCAGGGGAACTTTAACAATTTGGTTGGTCTGCCACTGTCGCTGCTGAAGCTTCGTGAGTCACACCGTTTTGCCGCAGTTGAGATAGGCATGAACCAAGTTGGGGAAATTGAGCGGCTTGCCAGTATTGCTCAACCTGATGTTGCTGTGATCACTAATGCCGGAGCAGCACATCTGGAATTTCTAGTGAGCGTCGATCAAGTGGCAACTGAAAAGGGTAAGATCATCTCTTCGCTCAGCGATTCTGGGGTGGCAGTTTTGAATGCTGACACCAGTCACTATTCGACATGGTGCAAAACCGCAGGTTCGCGCAAGGTCATTTCATTTGGGTTTTCCTCTGATGCGGATGTATCGGGAACGTGCACAACACTGACTTTTGGTTCACATATTAAATTGAGAACTCCACTGGGTGAATTCCAAGTCGATTTGCAGCTGGCTGGGGAGCACAATGTCATTAACGCGCTTAACGCCGCCGCAGCAGCTGTAGCGCTGGGCTTTGCGCCGTCTAGCATCAAAACCGGTCTTGAAAATATGAGCGCTGTGGCGGGACGACTACAGCCTAGAAAGCACCTGAAGGGTGGCTTTCTGATAGATGACACGTACAACGCCAACCCGAATTCAGTCGCCGCGGCACTCGCTTTTATTTCCAAATTGAACGGAGACCGACGACTTGTGATTGGTGACATGTTTGAACTCGGGGTGAAGGGAGAAGAACTGCATCGAGATGTGGGTCGATTGGCCCGCGAATGCGGTATTGGAAGGCTCTATGCACTGGGTACATTAAGCGCTGCAGCTGCTGAAGCATTCGGGCGTGGCGCAACGCACTATTCAGATCGCGAAATGCTAATCAATGATCTTGGCTCACAGCTAGATGAAACAACAACTGTTCTGATCAAGGGCTCGCGGGGCATGAAAATGGATGAAATTGCCGATTCGATCAGCATGCCTGCAATCCAATATACCGAAGAGGTTGCGGAATGTTAGCTGAACTGCTTTTGTATTTTTCCGATGTGGTGTCTGGGTTCAATGTGTTCCGGTACCTGACATTTCGGGCTGTTTTGGCAGTGCTGACTTCATTGTTGATCGGTGTTGTCGCGTTTACCTATGCCATTCCCAAGCTACAGGAATTGTCAATCAGGGAAGTGATTCGTGATGATGATGTTCCGCTGCACATCGGCAAAGGTGGAACACCAACCATGGGTGGTGTCGTCATTCTATTCTCAGTGTTTGTGTCAACTTTGCTATGGGTTGATCCAACGAATCTGTTCATTTGGCTGGCACTGACAACTACCGCCATATTTGGACTGATCGGTTTTTTTGACGACTGGCAAAAACTCAAACAGCAGAAAAGTGGAGCGGGACTTTCGGTACGGAAAAAATTGCTCTATCAGGCAATCGCTGCCGCAGTCGTTGGAATCATCATTTTCATCAGTGCGGAATCCACTGCTCAAACCACGCTTTTGATACCCGTATTCAAAGACCTGTTGTTCGAGCTTGGTATTCTGTTTATTCCATTTACCATGCTGGTTCTGGTTGGGACTTCAAACGCTGTCAATTTGACCGATGGACTGGATGGGTTAGCCATCATGCCCATCGTACTGGTGGCCGGGGGACTTGGAATTTTTGCCTATGCGACGGGTCACGCAGTATTTTCGGCATATCTCGGACTGCCATTTATTCAAGGCGTCGGTGAGTTGGTCATATTCTGTGGTTCGTTGGTTGGTGCGGGACTAGCATTTCTGGTCTTCAACTGCTATCCAGCACAGATTTTTATGGGTGACACAGGCTCAATGGGACTTGGAGCCGCAGTTGCCATCATTGCTGTATTAATTCGACAGGAAATCGTACTGTTCATCATGGGTGGGTTGTTCGTCATTGAAGCGATTTCAGTCATGACGCAAGTTGCATCATTCAAACTGCTTGGTCGTCGCATCTGGCTGATGAGCCCGCTACATCATCATTTCGAACAGAAGGGGTGGCCAGAACCGCGCATTACGGTTCGCTTTTGGATTTTTTCACTGGTCATGGTGTTGGCTGGACTGGCAACACTTAAAGTTAGATAAGCACGAGGTGAATTTCATGGAACTACTAAAGAAAAGCGCAAAATCAAATGGTTATACGGGCAACGCTGTTGTAGTTGGCCTTGGCCGAAGTGCAATTGCCTGTGCTACTCACCTGATTGACAACGGCTGGGATGTGGAAATGGCCGAAGTTAAATCTCAGCCAGGGCTAGAGAGGAGTGTAAGCTCATTGCTACCAGGTGTGGCAATCAATGCCCCCTTTGAATCCGATTTGTTTGTGGGTAAGGACCTGACGGTATTGAGCTGCACATCAGCACCATCCAATCTGAGAATCGCACGGATGGCGAAAGAATATGGTGCGGAGGTGATGAACAGTCTGGAGTTGTTTTTCCACTGTGCTAACAAACCGGTCATTTCGATAACCGGGACAAATGGAAAGAGTTCGGTTACGACTCTGGTAGGCAATATTATTTCGCGGTACCGCGGAGTTGTTCAGCTCGGTGGCTGCCGAGGTTATCCGTTTATGGAATTGCTGAAAAAGAGACAGGTGGATGCCTATCTACTGGAACTTTCAGCGCCTCACCTTGAACAGGTTGAACGGATTCAGTCGGATGTTGCAGCGGTTCTCAATGTTTCACCTGACCACCTTGAGCGCTACAAGTCAACCGATGAATGCGTCGGTTCTATCGCAAAACTCATCAACGATGCAAAGATTGCTGTGATCAACCGGGATGATCCGATCGTATCGGATATTGCAACGATAGGTCAGCGCATCACCTTCGGATTGAATTCACCGGAAAGTGAAGGAGACTATGGCGTAGTTGATTTTTCTGGAGTCAACTGGGTGGTACGTGGTGATGACAAATTGCTTAATCTGGATCGATGTCAGCTTTCGGGTGACCATAACGTCCTGAACATTCTGGCAAGCTGTGCCGTCGCCGATGCAGCGGGTTATCCAGTCAAAGCGGTTAGAACGGCAGTTACGAATTTCGAAGGTCTCCCGTATCGTTGCAGCACTGAAGGCGAGTGGAACGGTGTGCGTTGGGTGAATGATGCGCGATCAGCCAATGTGGGAGCTGCTCTGGCGGCAATTCAATCCAACGAAAGACCGGTGATACTGATCGCAGGGGGATTGAGCAAAGGCGCTGATTTCTCAATGATCCCACAGAATGTCAACGGCAGACTACGCGGTTGCATTTTCTTTGGACGCGACCGACGCGAGATCAGCAAAACATTTGACGTAACTGATAACGTCGCCAAACATCACGTTGAAGACATCTACGATGCGATCAGCGTTGCAAACAGCATGACGAAAGAAGGGGACTGCGTGGTGTTTTCACCTGGATGTGCAAGCAACGATCAGTTCACCGATTTCAAGCATCGAGGAAAGTCTTTCAGTCAGGCACTTCAATTGCAGGTGTTATGAGCAATACTGTAGTACAAGGCACTCAACCACAAGAGAGTGACGTCAAACCGTCACCAAGAGTTGATTCTGTGCTAATCACCGTCTATCTGGGGCTTGTGATGTTTGGGATGATCGCGGTATATTCCGCGACAATTGCGCAGGCGTTTGACACTGGAGACCACTTTGTCTACCTTCGCAAAAACGCCATCAACATTGCTATCGCATTAACCGGAATGTTTGTTGCCGCCTTCATTCCGCCTAATTTACTGAAACGACTGGCACCACTATTCCTGATTGTCGGAATCGGATTGCTGGCAATCGTACTAGTCCCCTCAATTGGAGTCGAATTGAATGGCAGTAACCGCTGGGTTCGAGTAGGTGGTCGAATCTTTCAGCCATCCGAATTTGCTGAAATACTGTTCCTGATCTATCTCGCCAGATACCTGGCAGTTCGCGATCAGCAATTGAACAGCCTGTCTCGTGATGTACTGCCAATCATCACCATATATCTGGTGTTTGCAACCCTGCTGACTCTTGAGCCAGATCTTGGCAGTACGGTAGTGCTCGGTGCAGTTTTTTTGGCTGTACTGTATTTGGGCGGCCTCAAACTATCCCATATTTCTCTGTTAACCTTTTTGTCCATCATCGCTGTTGTCATTCTGATTGTGATTGAGCCATATCGCCTGATACGTGCCATGACCTTTCTGAACCCCTGGGAAGACCCATACAACTCTGGATTTCAATTGGTGCAATCACTGATAGCACTTGGCAGAGGTGAGTGGTTTGGCGTTGGACTTGGTACCAGTGTCCAAAAATTGCATTACCTGCCCTATGCCGGTTCAGATTTTCTGTTCGCGGTCATTGGAGAAGAACTCGGCCTGATGGGTTTGCTGACTGTAATGGGCCTTTTTGTTGTCCTGATTTGGAAAATCTTTCATATCTCCTGGCTGGCTGCAGCGGTGAATGATATATTCTCAAACCTGCTTGCCAAATCAATTGGTATTTTGATTGCCATTTCCGCCGTGGTGAACATGGGTGTGAATATGGGCATCCTGCCCACAAAGGGTCTTACTTTACCCTTTATGAGTGAAGGCGGATCGAGCCTGATTGCGTATTCCATCGCGATTGGCATCGTGCTCTCCATTCATCGTGAATCCCATCGGAAGTTGAAGCAATGAGTACCGTTGTAATCATGGCTGGTGGTACTGGTGGCCACATATATCCTGCGCTAGCGGTGGGCACTGAACTTCGTGCACGCGGTGTCAATGTTTACTGGATGGGTGTACGGAGCGGACTTGAAGATCAACTGGCGCGTACAGCAGGATTTGAATTTGACGCAATTCGAGTCAAAGGTCTTTGGGGCAAAGGATTAATGCGTTGGATGACGCTGCCGCTATGGATTTCAATTTCACTTTGGCAAAGTGTTGGCATCATCTTGAACCGTCGTCCGGATCTGATGCTAGGTATGGGCGGATATGTGTGTGGTCCAGGTGGCATGGCTGCTGCAATGCTTCGTAGGCCACTGATCATTCATGAGTCGAATGCGATTGCCGGACTGACCAATCGAATTTTGGCAGTTATGGCGATGCGAGTGCTGAGTGGGGTTGAGAAGTCAGATCTTGGATGTAAGGCCGTGTTTACCGGTACACCGGTACGTGCGGAGATCTTGGCAGCTGCCAAACAAAAACCAGACTTTGAAAACGATCATAGTCAGCCGCTCAAACTGCTGATTATTGGTGGCAGCCAGGGTGCGGACGCATTGAATCAGGCTTTGCCGAAGGCTTTCGCTGGACAGCCTGCAGACCTGCGTCCCAACATTAAACATCAGACCGGCCCTGGACGCACAGATAAGGTTAGAGCGGCCTATCAATCTCTGGGAATCGAGGCTGAGGTCGTAGATTACATCAGTGATATGGCGCAAGCGTATTCCTGGGCTGACATCGTTGTCGCACGAGCTGGAGCGATGACGATCGCCGAGTTGGCAGCGATGGGTTTGGCTGTCGTGCTGGTTCCCATGCCACATGCGGCGCGGGATCATCAGCGCGCCAATGCCGAGGTGCTTATGCGACTGGGAGCAGCAATTGTTTGTTTTCAAAATAGTGATTTTGAATCGAAATTGCGCACCGAACTGATGAATCTGATTTCAAATCGGGATCGCGTGCGAGAACTTGCCGAGCGCATTCGAGCCAATGGGCGACCCGATGCAACAAATGCGGTTGTTGAGTGCTGTATGGAAGCACTGGAAACGTGAAACTTACGATAGGTACCGATGGACGGAATTTCGATGGCTGGACTGACTGGTGAACTGCGAAAGGATGAGCCAATGAGTCGTCATACAAGTTGGCGAACAGGCGGCACCGTCAGATGGCATTACACGCCTGATGGCGTATCCGATCTTGGCGAGTTTCTGAGAAGAGTGCCTCAAGAAACAGAAGTTTCCTGGTGCGGTCTGGGAAGTAATATGCTTGTTCGGGATGGGGGATTTGATGGTGTGATAATCTCCACACACAAGGGCCTCAAGAAACTGCGACAAACCGGAAGTCGAAGCATCTATGCCGAAGCTGGAGTGCCGGGTGCAAAGCTGGCAAAGTTTGCTGCAAAAAATGCATTGTGCGGCGCCGAATTCATGGTCGGTATTCCGGGAACCATCGGAGGCGCGTTGGCTATGAATGCTGGATGTTTTGGATCCGAGACCTGGCAGGTGGTTCACCATGCAGACACGATCAGCCGTCAGGGCGAGACGGTTAGACGAAGCGCCGATCAGGTTTCGTGGGGATATCGGTCAGTCGAAATTGAGGATTCCGAATGGTTTGTCGGCGCTGAATTTGAACTGTCACCCTGTCAGACGGATGACGGGCGTAAAAAAATTCGTCAATTCCTGAAACAGAGAGCGGCAACCCAGCCGGTTCAGACGGCAAACGCAGGCAGCGTATTCAGAAATCCGAAGGAAGATTTTGCTGCACGGCTGATTGAAACAGCCGGATTGAAAGGTTACACAAATGGTGCGGCCCGGGTGTCTCCGGTGCATGCAAATTTCATTGAGAACACCGGGCATGCCAGTGCAAATGACATCGAATCACTGATTGCTTACATAAAGAACCGTGTCCATGAGGTGCACGGAATTCAACTTGAACTTGAAGTCAGAATTATTGGAAAAGGAGCATCGTTATGAAATCTGTGTACAGTCCCTACAGACATTCCAGACTCGAAGGAATGTCCGTTCGAAAGCCCAACTCAGTGAAATCACCAAGATTCAGCCGCAAAGGCACTTATCTGTTTGCCACCATGCTGAGCGTCGCAATGGTATTTACGTTTTGTGTTGATTTTGTTCTACAGGGACAGCGTTTTCCTACGAAGTATATCGATGTGATAGGAGACCACGCTAAATCCACGACAGATCAGATAGTTAAAGCAGTTGCAGAGGTTTCCACCGGAAATATCCTGCTCGTGGATATTGCGAAAGCAGCAGAAGCGGCACAGTCCTTTTCCTGGGTGGAAAACGCCACCATACGTCGCAAGTGGCCGGACACTCTGGAAGTCCAGATCAACACCCGTAAAGTTCAGGCCCGCTGGGGAGATGATGAATATCTTGATCAGTTCGGTACACCGTTTACCATGCCAATTGAAGTCACTCAGATGTTGCCCATGCTAAGCGGTCCCAGTAGAGCTGCGCCGGAAATTCTGGAAGCGTACGACAGTTGGAAGGAACCTGCCAAAAAAGTCGGGCTTGAAATCAAATCGATCAAACTGTCTGGTCGAGGCAGTTGGGAGGTACTTGTCAGCCCGCTTGGCAGCACCGGCACACTTGAACAAGTCGCCAGCGAGCCAGAACCAATCAGGGTAATCATGGGAAGCACCGAAGTGAAAGATAGATCAAACCGTTTTCTCAAGTTGTACGCTGACATTTTTCGACCGGTATCGGAAATGGTTGCAACTGTTGACTTACGCTATCGGGATGGAGTGTCAGTGACATGGAAGGGAACACCTCCGAAAATTCAGGGAACCCAGACCATTTTGAATAGCGAAAACATTAAATCATGAGAGCAAATAGACAAAACATTCAAGACCACACCATTGTAGGGCTGGATATCGGAACTGCAACCGTAACCTTTGTTGTGTGCACGCAGCATGACGAGGGAATTGAAGTCATTGGTATTGGCGAGAGCCCGACAGAAGGTATGCAGCGCGGCATGGTGTCCAACATTGAAGCGCTGGTTGAGTCTATTGAGAGCGCTAAGGCGAAAGCATCGAGCATGTGTATGCGCGAAATTGACAGGGTGATGGTCGGCATCACAGGTTCTCACATTCGGGGAACCAACTCAACTGGAGTTGTCGCAATTCGGGGTAATGAAGTAACAATCGATGACATTGATCGAGTTACGGAAGCTGCACAAGCCGTGCCGATCTCAAGTGGTGAAAAACTGCTCCATATCCTGTCGCAGCAGTACATCGTTGATGGTCAGACAGGCATCCGGCACCCACTTGGAATGTGTGGTGTCCGGCTGGAAGCAAATGCTCATGTGGTCACTGGCAGTGTGAGTTCGATCGAAAACCTTTTCAAGTGTGTTCGGTCGTGCAACCTTCAGGTGGACAACGTCATCATTAATCATATTGCTTCTGGTCAGGCAGTACTGTCTGAGGACGAGAAGGCGCTCGGAGTTGCTTTGCTGGACATTGGCCACGGTACAACAGACTTTGCAGTCTATAGCGAAGGGTCCATTGTCCACTCCGCAACCTTTACGACTGCGGGATCAATGATTACACAGGACATTGCGGTCCATTTGCACACGTCGCAACAGGAAGCCAATCGCATCAAGCAAACTTACGGTGGTGCCTATACGAGTTCGGTCGACTACAGCGAATCATTTGAATTGACGGTTATCGGTGAACAACGCGCGAGGCAAGCCAGCCGTAAATACCTTGTCGAGGTAATTGAAGCACGATTGACTGAAATCTTTCGTTTGGTGAAAGAAGAACTGGAACAATCTGGGAAAATTGATCTGATTCGTTCAGGACTGGTTCTGACCGGTGGCACCTCCAAGCTCATTGACATTGAAAAACTGGCCACTACGATTTTGGGAATTCCAGTACGGCTGGGTACGACAAATTACACAGGAGAGATGTGTGAACTAGTCGGTGACCCATCGTTCGCGACTGGACTGGGTCTATGTGAGTATGGCTCCTTGATTGAGGAGATGGAAACTGATTTGATTGGCCAAAGAAATATCAAAAATCTGCCCGGAAACACGGCAAGCAGGGTGGCGAGTTTTATACGCAAGCTGTTCATGCGAGAGGACCATGACCTGTTGCAGCCACATACATAACCGATTTACATGGTGCTCCGCGGTAGTTTAACGGAGTTGACAGTGTGAGGTTAGTGAGATGACAAGTGAATTAACAAGGTTTTTACAATAAGGGAGATCTTAACAATGGAATTTACAAAAAAGAGATTTGTACTGCAAACACAAAATGAATTTCATCATGACGCCAGGATCAAGGTTGTTGGAATCGGTGGCGGCGGCAGCAATGCTGTCGATTACATGATTCCAGAACTGATTGAAGATGTTGAGTGTTATGTTGCAAATACTGATGCTCAGGCATTGGCGAAGTCGAAAACCGCCAATAAACTCCAATTTGGCACCAGCACAACCAAGGGACGAGGTGCGGGATTTGATCCGCAACGAGGCCGTGAGGCGGCAATGGAAGATTGCCAAAATTTTATTGAATTTCTTGGTGAAGCCGAAATGGTGTTCATCACCGCCGGTTTGGGTGGTGGTACCGGTACCGGCGCTGCACCGGTATTTGCTCGGGCAATCAAGGAACTCGACCCAGAGATACTCGTCGTTGCAGTCGTAACGATCCCATTTTCTTTCGAAGGCGCGCGTCGCATGGAGTATGCTCAAGCAGGTGCGAGTGAACTGAGAGATTCAGTTGACTCAATCATCACCATTGCCAATGACAAAATTTTGTTGGGCGATATTCCTTTGTCTGATGCTTACGGATCTGCGAACAATGTACTGTTGAGCGCAGTACGGGGCATATCAGATTTAATTGTTCGTACCGGATTTATCAATGTTGATTTCGCGGACGTGAAAACAATCATGTCAGAAGAAGGATTGGTGATAATGGCGCACGGCAGTGCCAGCGGTGAAGATCGGGCACAAAAAGTGGCACAAAGCGTTTTGAGCCACCCGTTGCTGGAAGGTATCGATCTGTCCAATGCGCAGGGACTTTTAGTCAACGTGACTGCGAGTTCGAATATTTCAGCCAATGAATACAAGCAAATTGGAGAAATGATTCAGAACGCCGCATCAAATGCCGAGTCCATTGTTTCAGGTTTGGTATTTGATGATGAAATTGGTGACGAAATTCGAGTCACGGTCGTAGCCAGTGGGCTGACGCAGCCCGAAGATGGAAGTCTTAGTTTAGAGGAGAACGCGGAGCAGCACGAAGAATTATCGATAGGTGAGATGCGTGATGAGTTCGACCACTTGCACATGGAAAGTGAAGCAGCTGAAGAGGAAGCTGTGACAAGTCCGTTTATTGACGAAGCCGAAGATGATCAGGAAGAAAATTTGCTGGAGATGAGCCACGTGCCAAGCATCTTGAAAAATCGCGGAAATTTACGACCCGAAAAGCAATTGAACGGGTCGGCTGGAACATGATAGATTGAAATTCGGCAGTGTATGACTCGGTACAAATCGCTTATAAAATGGCAATTAGAGCGACTTTAAGCAGAATTAATGAGCAGTTTGTCATAACCTGCGATTGTTTTGTCGATACAATATCGCAAAATCAGTAACTTACTGATGGATGAGAATCGTCGGGCATTCGAAACTATTGAAGTCAATACAGTATGTCACGTAAGTTTGTACTTTATGGTTAACTGCACTGAGTCGACTGCAGAAAATAAAAAAAACGGCATAATTGTAAAAGAAAAATCTACAATGTGTTGGGTTTTGTATACAATATATACATCTCGCATTAGGAACATATCTGGAATATAGCGTATGATCAGACAGAGAACCTTAAAAAATGAAATAACAGGCGCAGGTGTCGGACTTCATAAAGGCGTGAAGATTCAGATGAAACTAAAACCTGCACCAGTTAATACAGGAATTGTATTTAGGAGGACTGATCTCAATCCAGTTGTAGAGATTCCAGCGTGTGTCGAAAATGTTTCCTGTACCCGGTTATCTACCACGATTGGTGTCAATGGTGCCGAGGTTTCTACAGTCGAACATTTGATGTCAGCGTTTGCTGGTTTGGGCGTTGACAATGCTTATGTTGATGTGACAGCGGGTGAAGTCCCAATTATGGACGGTAGTTCGCATCCTTTCGTGTTTTTGATGGAAGCAGGTGGCCTTGAACTGCAATCCGCTCCCAAGAAGTTCATTCGCATCAAACGAGCCGTGACCGTTCAGGAAGGCGATATGTGGGCAAAATTAGAGCCCTACCACGGATTTAAAATTTCTTTTACCATCGACTTTGACCACCCAGTGATCAAAAACTCCAATCAGAGAGTCGAGGTTGACTTTGCGACTGCATCCTACAAAAACTATATTTCGCGAGCCCGAACGTTTGGGTTTGTTTCCGAGTTAGAAAATTTACACTCAAAGGGATTGGCCCGAGGTGCCAGCATCAGAAATGCTGTTGTAATGAATGATTACCATGTGATGAATGAAGATCAGTTGCGCTACGAAGATGAGTGCGCCCGTCACAAAGTACTTGACGCAATTGGAGATATTTATCTTTTAGGTCACCCCTTGATTGGTTCCTTTTCTGCTCACAAGTCAGGTCACTATTTGAACAATCAGCTGTTGGTCGCCCTGAAGCAGGACGAAACTGCTTGGGAACTGATTGATTACGAACGATACGAAGATATGCCGTCATCAATTCTTCGGCTGGACCCGGCAATCGCTTAGAGCTAGCTAAAACAATTTCAAACAAAAAAACCGCTTCATTGAAGCGGTTCTTTTTGTTACGGTGCTCGCAATTTAGCAGCACACAATTTTTTGGGAGAATCGTGTTGTATTGCCCACGACAATTGAAGTAAAAATGTTATATTCAAATTAATCTAATTCGTCTAAATCAGGAAATTGATATGAGTGCAGAAAAAAGTAACAAATCAACTCCGGAAAATTCACGTAAGCGTGTAAAAAAATCAGTATATGAGAGCGAACTGTTTCGAATGCAGTTGGAACTTGTAAAGATGCAGGAATGGGTGAAAGAGAATGGTCTGAAAGTCGTGGTAATTTTTGAAGGCCGCGATGCTGCCGGAAAGGGTGGGGTGATTAAGCGAATTACCCAGCATCTAAGTCCCCGAATCTGTCGCGTCGCAGCACTACCCGCACCGACAGAACGCGAGAAGACACAATGGTACTTTCAGCGGTATTGCGCCCATCTCCCCGCTGCAGGTGAAATTGTTCTGTTTGATAGAAGCTGGTACAACCGGGCTGGCGTTGAACGCGTCATGGGTTTCTGTACGGATGAGGAATATCGCGAGTTCATGCGAAGCTGCCCAGAATTTGAACGGATGCTTGTCAGGTCTGGGATCAAACTGATCAAGTACTGGTTCTCGGTATCCGATGAAGAACAGGAAAAACGATTTCAAAGTCGATTGCTTGAACCACACAAACGATGGAAACTATCGCCGATGGACCTGGAATCTCGAACTCGTTGGTTGGAATATTCTAAGGCGAAAGATCAGATGTTTGCACACACCGATATCAAGCAGGCTTCGTGGTATGTGGTTAATGCTGACGATAAACGTCACGCCAGGCTCAATTGTATTCGTCATTTTTTGACCATGGTTCCGTATGAAGATCTAACGCCAGAGCCGATCAGTCTGCCCGATCGGGTGGAAGGTTTAGGTTATATTCGACCACCAATGTCTGATCAGACCTTCGTACCCGATTTCTACTCCAGTGATGGTGACTAATCTGAAGTTCTGCTCCCAATTATTGCTTTTTTCCGTCGCAAGTGTCGGATTTCAAACGCACATCTTTTAAGAGTCCCTGCCTGACTTTTTGATATAGTAGGCACTAAATATGAATTTATGATGCATGTCTACCGTCTGCATCATAGTTCAAAACGGCTTTAATTCTCGAATTGTCTGCACATCACCTGCAGATGTCTGCTACAATAAGAAATTATTTCATAGGCACTAAAAAGATCCCTTGCACATTTCCACCACCACCTCTGTCTACAAAGGCAAAACACACCGCTGCCACCTGCTGCGGGAAACCTACATCGACGAAAACGGAAAACGACAGAAAAACACCATCGCCAATCTGACCCGCCTCGGCGATTCAGGCGTTGCGCTTCTCAAAGCCCATCTCGCCGGCAAAGCGCTGATCGAGCCCAGCGAAGCGTTCAGCATCACCGAAAGCCGCATCCATGGACCGGTCATGGCGGTGGAAAAAGCGTTCGAGATGCTGGAGCTGCCACAGCTTGTCAGTTCGACCGCCTCGCGCGAGCGCGACCTTGTGCTCGCGATGATCGCAGCAAGAATCATTCGTCCGAACACCAAGCTGGCGACCGTCAGGTGGTGGAACACCACCACGATCGGCGAGCGCTTTGCAGTCAGCGACGCCGAGGTCGATGAACTGTATGCGGCGATGGACTGGCTGATGGACCGGAAAAACCGCATCCAGGGAAAGCTCGCGAAAAGGCTGCTGGAAGCCGGCGATCTGGTGCTGTATGATTTGAGTTCCAGTTATTTTGAAGGCAGCTGCTGTGCGCTTGCGCGTTTCGGTTACAGCCGCGACCGCAAGCGCGGAAAGATGCAGGTCAACTATGGACTGCTGTGCGACCGTTACGGGCGGCCGGTCTCGATCTCGGTGCATCCGGGCAATGTGGCTGACACGGCCACCGTCACTGCTGAGCTGAGACGTCTGCACCAGCGCTTTTCGCTTTCCAAGGTTGTGCTGGTGGGCGACCGCGGCATGATTGCCCGGGCCCAGATTGAAGCGCTCAGACAGTATCCTGACTTTGCCTGGATAACTGCGCTGAAGGCGCAGACGATCCGAAAACTGATGCGAGACGGTGTCATTGACGCTGAAGACACCGAAAGCCTGATTGAACTGCAGCATCCGCAGTATCCAGATGAGCGGCTGGTGGTGTGTCGCAATCGGGCGCTTGCGGAACGCCGCGCGCACAAGCGTGAGTCGCTGCTTGCGGCAACCGAGGCACAGCTGCAGCAGATTCGTCAGGCGGTTGAGGAAAAACGGCTTCAAGGCGCCGATCAGATCGGCTTGAAGGTCGGTGAGCAGATCAACCGCTACAGGATGAAAAAACACTTCATCTGCGAGATTGGCGATGAATCGTTTGGTTTTCGTCGAAACCATCAGAAGATTGAAGCGGAAGCCAATCTCGATGGCATCTACGTCATTCGCACATCGGTGTCAAACGCGGAGATGAGCGCACCGGAGTGCGTACGCGGATACAAGTCGCTGTGTCAGGTTGAACGGGCGTTTCGCACCATCAAGACGATGCATCTTCAGGTGCGGCCGATTCATCACCGCCTGGCTGACCGGGTGCGGGCGCATCTGTTCATCTGCATGCTTGCCTACTATGTTTCCTGGCATATGTGCGAAGCGTGGCGGCCGCTGACTTTTGCGGATGAGCGGCTTCGAGCCGATGCGCAGACCCGCGACCCGGTGGCGGCGGCAGTCCGTTCTGATGAGGCATTGCGGAAAGCTGCCACAAAAACCTTGCCTGACGGCACCGCGGCACACAGTTTTGACACGGTGATGGAGAATCTTCAGACGATTGCCTGGAATCAGTGCAGCGCTGCCGGCGGCGATGTGGAATTTGACGTGGTTACCCGAGCCAGCGCATGGCAGGAAAAAGCACTCGCGATGCTTGATGAAATCGAACAATTGCGCACCAAAGTGGATTTGTAGGCACTAAACGCTAATTTCGAACAGAATGATTCATGCGCTAAGCGCTTGATTTAAAGATGGGATAATATACCCTAAGGGTCAGAACTTCAGACTAATACGCAGTTTCCGGATTGTGCTGCATCTATCACCAGGTTCTATTCCGTTCTTTTTGTAAATTGTCATGCGTCATGGCAATGCGCTAGATTTCAGTTGATGTCAATCTCACCCATAAATTGCGGATTGCGCAAGCCAGTGACCCGAAGAACTTTCTGGCTACATCTGAAAAGAATCTGACACAGTCACTGACTGTTTCAGCAATCAGACTACCAGTACGCCCGCAGGTCGAGCCTGATACCGTTAACCGCGGGGGAGGTGCCACGCTTGGTTTGTGTGGCCCTGATGTCCAGGGAAAACTCATCCTCGCGTCGGTTGGCCGCCATGATGCGCAGCCCAAAGCCATGCTCGACTGAAGCGGTGCCCTGACGGTAATCCAGGTACGGTATCAGTACCCAGGGCCGATGCGGGTGTGCAAATCCATAGGTCACTCCGACGTGCCAGTTCCTGGCACTGAGATCTTCAGCCGCATGTCTTTCACTGCCGTGAGCGAAAAGATGGTCGAAACCGCCTGCAGACGAGCCGCCTGCATCATGCCCCAGTCTAGTCGAAAAACCGTATTGCGATGTGGGTCGTGGGTCGAAGACGAACTGAACCGAAACACCCCAGTTGCGAAATGCCTCATCGCCATGCGCCACCAGTGTGTGCGCGCTGAGAGACGTTTCGATTCCCGAGCGTGGCATCTGCCACCCGATGCCCCCTGCGATTTCAACACCGAAACCTTTCTCGGCATCCCCGTCGTCGTGCCGAACACCAATCTCGAGCTGCCGGGTAAAGATGGCATCGTTCGCCGATTGGTCTGACCATTCGCCTTGAAGTCCCAGTCGAAACCGTGAGGCCTCAGTCAGTGATGCTCTGAGTCCTTCGGCTCTTTTGCTATTCGTGCGGACCAGAAACACATCAGATTTCAGGTTCAGGGTGAATCCCTGGGATGCGGCATCATCAATGATCCGTCTGTGCATACCTGCTGCTGCCATGGTCATTTTCATGTCAGTTTCTACCGAGATATCATTACCGGAGTCAATTTTCAGGTCTCCTGAACCAACTGACGCTGCTATCCATACAGTCATCTCGTCACTCAGATCAATGGAGGCCCAAGGTGTCAGCGCGGTAATGGTTGAGGAGATCTCGTCGGCCGTTGTGTTTCGGGCAGAACTGCGGCCGCTGCCATCCGAGAGCGACAGCGCAACACCGCTTCGCCACTCATCATCGGTCCAGTCAATTCCAAATACCGCGGTATCAACCGTGCCATCGAGTACAAATCCTGTTCCTTCGCCATCGAAGCGTGAGTGAAATCCGCGCCCCCAAATGGAGTAATTCCCGCCGCCGGTATCGGTTTCAGTCAATGAAAACTCTGTCCCTCTCAAAAGCTCCGAGCGATTCAGCACGCGGGTTTCAATCCGAATTGTCTCACAGTGACTGCCGAGCAGTCGCCCAACACTGGGGGAACCTTCGGATGACGCACTTCGCCGACAGTGTTCGGCATAATCCGTACCGTGGCTGTCAGATGCGGACTTGAGCGGTGCGCCGGCCACCGTTCCGGTCAGACCGGGTGACAAGTCCTGCTCAATCCGGTCTGTGACTGCGTCTACCAAGTGCTCGGCAACCGTGCGTCCAAATCTCGCATTCCACTGAGAGGGCAGACTACCCTGATTCATGATCAGGCCCAATGCTGTGGAACGGACGATGGATGCGTTTTGCGCACCAGACAGCTCCACAGTAAAGTACTCATTCGGCTCATCGGTGTTGTCTGATTTAATCGATACTTGAATAAACTTTCTCTGCTGTCCCTGCGCAAAGACTAATTGGCCTGAAGCGCTGCTGTAGTCAATGTCGGCCTCAGCAGTCCGCGGATGGGTCTGCCAATTGACTGAAATGCTACCGGGCGACGGGGCGCTTAAGGCAACCTCGAATCTAATCTTCTGTCCTTCCATGCCTTTTGCGTCGGATATGGAGACCGAGACAGCTGGCTTTTCCGGTTCCTCAACCGTGACACTGACTGAATCTGCAGTAACGCTTTGGTACTCACCTGAACCTGAGACGGAATGACTGATGGTCGCTATGGTGTCTTTCGTGTCCGCATCAGACTGTGGTGTCACAGTGATAGTTTGTGCCGTATTCCAGTTCTCGTCGGTAAAACTCAGTGAAGTGCTGTCTGCCGGCTCATCACCTGAGGCTGCAACCTTCACCACCGAGGGTAAATTGCTCGCAGCAGTGACCGTTACGGTAGAATCTGCTTGTGGTGACTTGGTCAGTACGACCGAGTAACTGCCTGAGGCACCTCCTTCGGTCAGTGTTAGGTTCAAAGGACCTACTGACACGCCGGCAACCGGGCGTGCACCGTTTTTAAGTGTCAGGGTACCGAGTGCTGCGCTTAGCGTATCGGTCGAATCATCGATCAGCAAAACGATTGTTTCGTCGGATTCAGTATCGTTGCTGTCTGTAAGCGCTTCGACTTGAAAAGTGATCGAACCCTTCGAAACAGTGATTGAATGCGTTGTTCCCAGTACGGAACCGCCTGCGTTCAAAAGACGATAATCCGTCCCCCGGACCGCTGTACCAGCACTTGCTGTTTCAATCTGCACGGCTGTAAATTGGGAATTGATGCCGGATACGGTAAAGGTCAGGGTTTCGCCTTCGTAGATCTCCCCCAAAGCAGGATTGACTGATACATCATCATCGGTGATCGTACCGCTTGCAGTGTTTGCGCCCTGCGCATCGGAGATATCTGCATTGTCTGCCGCCGTGAGAGTCACAACCACCGTCTCGTTTCCCTCATCAATCGTATCGCCCCGAATCGGTATGTCAATGCTGGCACTTGATGCGCCTGCTGCGATGGTGATCGACAGCGGATCTGGTGCAGTGTAGTCTGTGCCGTTCTTTGCGCTGCCGCCCAAGGTATAGGAAACCTTCACCGCATCGGTGCTGGTCTGACTGAGTGATACCGTAAATGACATGTTGGTCGTATCAGAAGGATTGTCGCCTTCCAGTACTGAAGCAGCATCGCTGACCGACACTTTCGGATTCTCTGTCGCATCGTCATCGGTGATGGTCAGTGTCTGGGTGGCCGGGGCCGCCACGCCGTTGCCGCCGGTCGCTGTGGCGGAAACGGTCACCGTCTTGTTCGGGGCGTCGACTGCATTGTCCACTGCAGTGATGGTTACCGTCCCACTGCTCTGCCTTGCCCCTGCCGCAATGGTCAGGGTTTTATTGCCGCTCAGCGTTACATCACCCGCGACCGCGGGTGCCACCGCCACCGCCGCCACCGTCAGCGTCACCGCAGCCGATGATGCCGGATTCATGGTCGCGGTAACCGTGCTGGCATTCGCTGCGCCGCTTTCGTTGATCGTTGACGGCGTCAGCACCAGGGTGACAACCGGCAGAGTCTCATCATCCGTCAGCCCCATACTCGTGCCGGTTACGGTGACACCGCTCAGAGTGCCCTCAATGCTGATGGTCTCGTCGCCTTCATGGATGGCATCATTGGTCGGAGTGACGGTAAAGTCCACATGTGCGCTGGATGAACCAGCCGGGATGCTGATCGTCTGATCAGCAACCGCAGTGTAGTCGCTGCCCGATGTCGCAGAATCGGCGGACTTCCCGATCTTCACCGTCACCGTCTTGGGTGCACCGAACGTGGTGCTGCCGCCGACTGTTGCCGTTACTCTCACCGTCTTTGCGCCGCCGGCTTCTGCCAGAGACGACTGAACATTGTTGGTGCCGGTGTCCGCATCAACTGACAAGGTGATGGCGCTTGGCGCCCCGTCGTCATCGGTGATGGTCAGTGTCTGGGTGGCCGGGGCCGCCACGCCGTTGCCGCCGGTCGCTGTGGCGGAAACGGTCACCGTCTTGTTCGGGGCGTCGACTGCATTGTCCACTGCAGTGATGGTTACCGTCCCACTGCTCTGCCTTGCCCCTGCCGCAATGGTCAGGGTTTTATTGCCGCTCAGCGTTACATCACCCGCGACCGCGGGTGCCACCGCCACCGCCGCCACCGTCAGCGTCACCGCAGCCGATGATGCCGGATTCATGGTCGCGGTAACCGTGCTGGCATTCGCTGCGCCGCTTTCGTTGATCGTTGACGGCGTCAGCACCAGGGTGACAACCGGCAGAGTCTCATCATCCGTCAGCCCCATACTCGTGCCGGTTACGGTGACACCGCTCAGAGTGCCCTCAATGCTGATGGTCTCGTCGCCTTCATGGATGGCATCATTGGTCGGAGTGACGGTAAAGTCCACATGTGCGCTGGATGAACCAGCCGGGATGCTGATCGTCTGATCAGCAACCGCAGTGTAGTCGCTGCCCGATGTCGCAGAATCGGCGGACTTCCCGATCTTCACCGTCACCGTCTTGGGTGCACCGAACGTGGTGCTGCCGCCGACTGTTGCCGTTACTCTCACCGTCTTTGCGCCGCCGGCTTCTGCCAGAGACGACTGAACATTGTTGGTGCCGGTGTCCGCATCAACTGACAAGGTGATGGCGCTTGGCGCCCCGTCGTCATCGGTGATGGTCAGTGTCTGGGTGGCCGGGGCCGCCACGCCGTTGCCGCCGGTCGCTGTGGCGGAAACGGTCACCGTCTTGTTCGGGGCGTCGACTGCATTGTCCACTGCAGTGATGGTTACCGTCCCACTGCTCTGCCTTGCCCCTGCCGCAATGGTCAGGGTTTTATTGCCGCTCAGCGTTACATCACCCGCGACCGCGGGTGCCACCGCCACCGCCGCCACCGTCAGCGTCACCGCAGCCGATGATGCCGGATTCATGGTCGCGGTAACCGTGCTGGCATTCGCTGCGCCGCTTTCGTTGATCGTTGACGGCGTCAGCACCAGGGTGACAACCGGCAGAGTCTCATCATCCGTCAGCCCCATACTCGTGCCGGTTACGGTGACACCGCTCAGAGTGCCCTCAATGCTGATGGTCTCGTCGCCTTCATGGATGGCATCATTGGTCGGAGTGACGGTAAAGTCCACATGTGCGCTGGATGAACCAGCCGGGATGCTGATCGTCTGATCAGCAACCGCAGTGTAGTCGCTGCCCGATGTCGCAGAATCGGCGGACTTCCCGATCTTCACCGTCACCGTCTTGGGTGCACCGAACGTGGTGCTGCCGCCGACTGTTGCCGTTACTCTCACCGTCTTTGCGCCGCCGGCTTCTGCCAGAGACGACTGAACATTGTTGGTGCCGGTGTCCGCATCAACTGACAAGGTGATGGCGCTTGGCGCCCCGTCGTCATCGGTGATGGTCAGTGTCTGGGTGGCCGGGGCCGCCACGCCGTTGCCGCCGGTCGCTGTGGCGGAAACGGTCACCGTCTTGTTCGGGGCGTCGACTGCATTGTCCACTGCAGTGATGGTTACCGTCCCACTGCTCTGCCTTGCCCCTGCCGCAATGGTCAGGGTTTTATTGCCGCTCAGCGTTACATCACCCGCGACCGCGGGTGCCACCGCCACCGCCGCCACCGTCAGCGTCACCGCAGCCGATGATGCCGGATTCATGGTCGCGGTAACCGTGCTGGCATTCGCTGCGCCGCTTTCGTTGATCGTTGACGGCGTCAGCACCAGGGTGACAACCGGCAGAGTCTCATCATCCGTCAGCCCCATACTCGTGCCGGTTACGGTGACACCGCTCAGAGTGCCCTCAATGCTGATGGTCTCGTCGCCTTCATGGATGGCATCATTGGTCGGAGTGACGGTAAAGTCCACATGTGCGCTGGATGAACCAGCCGGGATGCTGATCGTCTGATCAGCAACCGCAGTGTAGTCGCTGCCCGATGTCGCAGAATCGGCGGACTTCCCGATCTTCACCGTCACCGTCTTGGGTGCACCGAACGTGGTGCTGCCGCCGACTGTTGCCGTTACTCTCACCGTCTTTGCGCCGCCGGCTTCTGCCAGAGACGACTGAACATTGTTGGTGCCGGTGTCCGCATCAACTGACAAGGTGATGGCGCTTGGCGGATCGTCATCATCAGTAATGGTTATGGCGGTATTGGTGTAGGTGATGTCCGCTTCAGTCGATTCAATCGTAATGACTTCATTTCCCTCATCAATGACATCGTTTGTCGGGGTCAGCATAAACTCCACAGAACCGCTCGCCTTGCCCGCATCGATGGTAATGAATTGGTCTGCAACAGCCGTATAGTCCTCTCCCTCCTCAGCACTGTCATTGGTCTTTCCGATCATAACACTGACCTGCTTGCTGTCAGCAAACCGCGTCGAACTGGTAATCGTCGCAGTCACCCGTACCGTCTTCGCACCGGCACCTTCGGATACCGATGACTGAACATTGTTTGTTCCGGTATCGGCATCCACCGTCAGCGTGATCGCATTCGGCGCATCATCATCATCGACAATGGTACCGGTCGCAGTACCCTGTGCAATCTCCGTGCCGCTGCTTTGTCCGCTTAACTGGACCAGGAATGTCTCATCTTCCTCATCCAGGCTGTCTTCGGCTGTGTTCACCGAGAACGTTTTGGTCTTTTCACCCACCCCGAAACTCAAACTCTGCGCGGCGCTCTGTACACTGTAGTCGTCTGCCGCCGCCGAATGATCCCCGTCGGCATCATCCGCTGTGTTCCAGTCCACCGTTGCCGCAGCGCCGGATGCACTCGAGCGGGTGACCGTGAAACTGATGGGCTCCCCCTCGTTCGCAGAACCATCAGAGATGGAAAAGCTTGAAGCCTCATCATTGTCATCGACCGTCACCGCCAAAATGACAGCCTCCACATCGTTATAGCCACCGCCGGTTGCGGTGTGCGTAACTGTCGTTTCACGCCTGTCCTCTGCGTTATCTAAATCATCATCAACCCCTGACACCGTCACCGTCTGGCGTGTGGCGTAGTTCGATGGCGAAAATGTCAGCACCGGATGATCGACCTGTGCAATGTTACTGTCCCCGCTTGCCAGCGATACGGTGACGCTGCTGGTGGGCTGAGATCCCAGCCACACCTCGTAGGTCGCAGTCCCAGCCTCGGGCACGTTCAGCATGGTTGGCGGGTCCAGGTTCACGCCGCGCGCATCGTCATCGACCAGCCGGATGGTCGCCACCTCAACGACAAGAGACCGGCTCTGGGTAGTTGCCGTACCCTGCACCACAATGGTTTCATTGCCTTCGACCACCGCATCATCGGTTGGCGTTAATGTCAAAGAGACCGTGTTTGAACCTTCCGTGGACTGGTGCGGTATCGTGATCACGCGGCTCGCCGGCAACCACCCGGCGCCGTAGTCCGTCCCTTCAACCGCCGAACCGCCAAGCTCTAATGTCAGTGTTGTCACATCGTTAGCCATTGCCACCGTGGGGTCGAGCACCGCACTGATCGTAACTGTCCTGGCGCTGCCGCTTTCCGACAGTGCGCTGAGGTCCGCCTCAATCGTAACAGCCGGCACCGTCTCATCGTCAGTGAGCATGACCTCAGCGCTTTTGACCATCCGCCCGGGTGTGGTTCCACGAATCTCAATGGTCTCATCCCCTTCAAGCAGGCTGTCGTCCTGCGGCGTAATCACCGCGGTCACGCTGCCGGAGCGTGCGCCTGCTGCAATGGTGACTGTGGCGCCGCCGCTGCGCGTATAGTCTTCGCTGGTGGCAGTACCAGCCCATGTCAGGGCAATGACAACCGCATCCGGCAGACGGCTGCTGCCGCTGTCTCCCCATTCGGCTGTCACCGAAAACGTTTTTGCGCCGCCGCCTTCGGATAAGGAAGTCTCTACAGGGTTGGTACTCGAATCTGCATCCACCACAAGCCGCAGCATCGTCGGTGCGGCATCATCATCGGTAATGGTGAGCTCGGCATCGGTGATATTAATGCCCTGCAGCGTGCCGTCAATCTCAATGGTCTCATCGCCTTCATGCAGGCTGTCGCTGACAGGCGCAAGCGAGAACGTCGCGCTGTGACTCGACTGTCCTGCCGGAATCGTAATGGAGAAATTGCTCACCGCCGCATAGTCGTCCACCGAGGTCGCGGTGCCGCCGCCAACGCTCACCGCCACCGTCTGGGCTGCTGCATAGGTGGTGCCGCCAATGACCGTCGCCGTCACCGTCACGGTTGTGGCGCTAGCGCTTTCGGAGAGATTCGTCTGTTCTCCATCGGCATCAGAATCCGTGTCAACCGAAAGACGGATGCCGCTCGGCGCGCCATCGTCATCGCTGACTGTGACGCTCACCGGATCTGCTGTCACCCCGGCATAGTCTGAGCTGCCGACAGTCAGCGTGTGTGTGATCGCTGCGCTGCGGCTGCCGCCGTTATTGTCGATGTTGTCATCAAGCGCAGTAACCGTTACGGTCTGGGGAGCGTTCCAGATGCCTGTACCGCTTGGCGTAAAGGTCAGGCTTGAAGGACTTGCGCCAAACGGCGCGCCGTTTGGCACCGTCACGCTGATCACCACATTGGCAGTCGGCTCGCTTGTCAGAACTACCGTATACGTCCCGACGTTCTCCGCAGTATTCTCGGTCGCGGTGTCATCAACCTCATCAATCGTCAGAGAAGCTTTGGATACCGTTACCCCTTTTTCGTCGTCATCGGTGACCGTCACGCTTACAGCGCCTGCGCTGACCCCGCCATAGTCTGAACTGCCGGCGTTCAGCGTGTGTGTGATCATCGCACTGCGGCTGCCGCCGGAATTGTCGAGATCATCATTGAGCGCGGTGACGGTGACTTCCTGGGGAGTGCTCCAGATGCCTGCACCGCCTGGCGTAAAGGTCAGACTCGAAGGACTCGCGGTAAACGGCGCGCCTGCCGGCACCGTCACGCTGATCACCACATCGTCTGTCGGCTCGGTTAGAAGAACCACTGTATAGGTTCCCTCGTTCTCTGCGGTGGTGGAGGTGCCGGCGTCATCAATCTCCGCCACCGTCAGGCTGGTTCCGGTGACTGTCACGCCTCTTTCGTCATCATCGTCAAGCCCAATTGTCGTACCGGTAACCGTCACACCGCTTAAGGTGCCGTCTACTGCAATCGACTCATCCGCCTCATCGATGACATCATTGTCAGGCGTCAGCGTGAAATCAACATGTCCGCTCGCCTTACCGGCATCAACGGTGATCGTCAGGTCATCGACCTCCGTGTAGTCGGTGCCCTCTGTCGCACTGTCGTCTGCATGGCCGATCTCAACGGTGACCTCCTTGTCTTCGGCAAACCTCGTCGCCGAGGTGATCGTCGCAGTCACCCGAACCGTCTTCGC
Organism: Arenicellales bacterium; assembly: GCA_965220665.1. Lineage (GTDB taxonomy): Bacteria > Pseudomonadota > Gammaproteobacteria > Arenicellales > JAJDZL01 > JAJDZL01. Next base: position 766,115 of record CBDCQQ010000004.1, on the reverse strand, counting down.
GCCGCCGCCTTCGGATACCGATGACTGAACACCGTTCTCCCCCGTATCCGCATCCACCGACAGCGTGATCGCAGTCGGCGCCGCATCGTCATCGTCAAGGCCAATCGCTGTATCGGTAAACGTTACACCGCTTAAGGAGCCTTTCACTGCAATCGACTCGTTCGCCTCATCGATGACATCATTGTCCGGCGTCAGTGTGAAATCAGCATGTCCGCTTTCCTCACCCGCAGCAATGGTGATCGTCAGGGTGCCGACCTGTGTGTAGTCCGTGCCCTCTGTCGCACTGTCGTCGGCATGACCAATCTCAACGGTGACCTCCTTGTCTTCGGCAAACCTCGTCGCCGAGGTGATCGTCGCAGTCACCCGTACCGTCTTCGCGCCGCCGCCTTCGGATATGGATGACTGAATGTTGTTCGTCCCGGTATCCGCATCCACCGACAGCGTGATCGCAGTCGGCGCCGCATCGTCATCGGTGATCGTCACCTCGTGTGTCGCAGCCGAGCCTAGCGTTGCATGCGTGACACCACTCAAGGTCACCTCAAAGGTCTCATTGCCCTCATGCAGCACATCATTGGCAATGGCCACCGAAATCGTCTTGCCTGTTTCGCCTGAAGCAAAACTCAGCTCACTGTCCGCAGCGGCCGCGGTATAGTCACTGCCCGCTTCCGCCGTGCCATCCGCAGTCGCATAACCGACTGTTGATGCAACCAGGCTGGCGCCGGTTCTTGATGCCGTCACCGAAGCGGCGCCTGCATTCTCTGCCACCGAACCCGTGGCGGAAGCAAACGCAATCACCGGCAGATCACCGGCATCCGTGATGGTGCCGATGGCAGAACCGCCGGCCGTACTCATGCGGGAACTGCCTGTCAGCGTCAGCGTAAAGTAATGATCACTCTCATAGGTCGTGTCATCCGCTGTTGCGATCGATATCGTGCCGGCAGTATCACCTGCAGCAATCGTGATCGATGCATTCTGCGCCGCCGCCGTATAGTCTGCTGTTGATGTCGCCACCTGGTAGGTCTCATCATCGGCATTGCCCCGTCCGTCTGAGGTGGCATAGTCAACCGTCACACCGCTTGCAGGCGCAGCGCGCGGCAATGTGACTTCAAACTCGACCGCATCGCCTTCTGCAGCTGAAGCCGCTTCAACACTGATCTGCGCATCGTTGTCGGCAATCGGCACCGTTACCGGGCTGCCCGATGGCGTGATGCCGCCGTCAAGGCCAGCAGCAGTGGGCGCTCTTGTGCCGCTGCCGTAGGCAACGCTTGCCGTGCGTTCGGTGGTGTCTGTCGTCTCCACCGCCGTCAGAGTTAGCGTTGCTTCAGTTAATCCGTTGCCGCTCAGGGTCACCGCCGGGTTCTGTGCACTGTGCAGGCTGGAAGTGTTAAGTGACACTCCGGCAGGCGCGCTCTTTAGGGCAAGCGTGTAGTGCGTCGTTACCGTGGCCCCTGTAACAGTCAAAGGCACTGTCACGCTTTCTCCTGTTTCAAGCGCGCGTCCCAGGGTAATGGTGATCTCCTCGCTGCCGCCCGCCTCGTCTATGAAGCCGCTTGTGGTACGCGCCAGTGTCACAGTGGTTGGGTCGTCGTCGGTGAGGATGATCTGCGAATCATGAACGGTCTCCCCTGTCACCGAACCGTCTACAGTGATGACCTCCCGCGGCTCGTCTGTACCGTCGTTTGTCGGCGTCAGGTCGAATTCCACCTCGCCCGCGGCGCTGCCGGCAGCAATGGTAAAGGTCTGCCTGCCCACCGTCCCGTAATCAGTGCCTTCATCTGCACTGTCTGACGCATCACCCACTTCAACGGTGACTGTCTTTTCTTCGCTGTAGGTGGTGCCGCCTTCAACTGCAGCGGTCACCGTAATCTCGGTTTCGCCGCCGTCTTCGGCTACTGCTGAAGGACTGGTGCTGAGCCGGATGCCGCTCGGCGCATCATCGTCATCGGCAAGCACAATCGCTGTACCGGCAACCGTTACACCGCTTAAAGTGCCGTTCACTGCAATCGACTCATCCGCCTCATCGATGACATCATTGTCAGGCGTCAGCGTGAAATCAACATGTCCGCTCGCCTTACCGGCATCAACGGTGATCGTCAGGTCATCGACCTCCGTGTAGTCGGTGCCCTCTGTCGCACTGTCGTCTGCATGGCCGATCTCAACGGTGACCTCCTTGTCTTCGGCAAACCTCGTCGCCGAGGTGATCGTCGCAGTCACCCGAACCGTCTTCGCGCCGCCGCCTTCGGATACCGATGACTGAACACCGTTCTCCCCCGTATCCGCATCCACCGACAGCGTGATCGCAGTCGGCGCCGCATCGTCATCGTCAAGGCCAATCGCTGTATCGGTAAACGTTACACCGCTTAAGGAGCCTTTCACTGCAATCGACTCGTTCGCCTCATCGATGACATCATTGTCCGGCGTCAGTGTGAAATCAGCATGTCCGCTTTCCTCACCCGCAGCAATGGTGATCGTCAGGGTGCCGACCTGTGTGTAGTCCGTGCCCTCTGTCGCACTGTCGTCGGCATGACCAATCTCAACGGTGACCTCCTTGTCTTCGGCAAACCTCGTCGCCGAGGTGATCGTCGCAGTCACCCGTACCGTCTTCGCGCCGCCGCCTTCGGATATGGATGACTGAATGTTGTTCGTCCCGGTATCCGCATCCACCGACAGCGTGATCGCAGTCGGCGCCGCATCGTCATCGGTGATCGTCACCTCGTGTGTCGCAGCCGAGCCTAGCGTTGCATGCGTGACACCACTCAAGGTCACCTCAAAGGTCTCATTGCCCTCATGCAGCACATCATTGGCAATGGCCACCGAAATCGTCTTGCCTGTTTCGCCTGAAGCAAAACTCAGCTCACTGTCCGCAGCGGCCGCGGTATAGTCACTGCCCGCTTCCGCCGTGCCATCCGCAGTCGCATAACCGACTGTTGATGCAACCAGGCTGGCGCCGGTTCTTGATGCCGTCACCGAAGCGGCGCCTGCATTCTCTGCCACCGAACCCGTGGCGGAAGCAAACGCAATCACCGGCAGATCACCGGCATCCGTGATGGTGCCGATGGCAGAACCGCCGGCCGTACTCATGCGGGAACTGCCTGTCAGCGTCAGCGTAAAGTAATGATCACTCTCATAGGTCGTGTCATCCGCTGTTGCGATCGATATCGTGCCGGCAGTATCACCTGCAGCAATCGTGATCGATGCATTCTGCGCCGCCGCCGTATAGTCTGCTGTTGATGTCGCCACCTGGTAGGTCTCATCATCGGCATTGCCCCGTCCGTCTGAGGTGGCATAGTCAACCGTCACACCGCTTGCAGGCGCAGCGCGCGGCAATGTGACTTCAAACTCGACCGCATCGCCTTCTGCAGCTGAAGCCGCTTCAACACTGATCTGCGCATCGTTGTCGGCAATCGGCACCGTTACCGGGCTGCCCGATGGCGTGATGCCGCCGTCAAGGCCAGCAGCAGTGGGCGCTCTTGTGCCGCTGCCGTAGGCAACGCTTGCCGTGCGTTCGGTGGTGTCTGTCGTCTCCACCGCCGTCAGAGTTAGCGTTGCTTCAGTTAATCCGTTGCCGCTCAGGGTCACCGCCGGGTTCTGTGCACTGTGCGGATTCGCGGTCGACAGCGACACACCGGTGGTGGCATCCTTGAGCGCCAGCGTGTAGTGCGTGGTCACCGTGGCGCCTGTAACAGTCAAGGGCACCGTCACGCTTTCTCCTGTTTCAAGCGCGCGTCCCAGGGTAATGGTGATCTCCTCGCTGCCGCCCGCCTCGTCGATGAAACCGCTGCCGGCGCGCGCCAGCGTCACCGTCGTCGGGTCATCGTCGGTGATGGTACCTGTAGCAGTGTCATCAGAGATTGATGTTCCAGTGCTTGGAGAACTCAATTTAACCAGAAAGGTTTCGCTATATTCATCCAACGCATCCTGGGCTGTGAGTACTGTGATGGTTTTTTCAGTATCTCCGGCGCTGAAATTCAGCACCTGTGCGGTAGTTTGCTCGGTGTAATCAGTTGAAGCCGCCGCATGTGTTCCATCAGTATCTTCGGCTGTGTTCCATTCCACCGACGCACTGTCGCCTTTAGCTCCTGCTCGGCTTACTGTGAAACTAAGCGAATTCCCTTCGGTCTCAGAAGCATCACCAACCGAGAACGAAGACGCTTCATCGTTGTCCGTCACCGTCACCGCAAGCGTAGCCTCCTCAACGTCATCGTAGCCTCCGCCGGTTGTTGTGTGCCGGATCTCCGCTGTGCGCTTGTCGTCCACATTGTTGCGGTCATCCTCCACGCCGTTCACCGTTACCACCTGCTTGTCATTCCAGTCCGTAGGCGTAAACGTCAGCGTCTGGGACTGGTCGGCAGCCGCTTCCACTTTAGCAACATTCGCGTCGGTGCTTGATAGTGAAACCGTAACATCGCCGATGGGCTTGGTGCCAAGCCACACCTCGTATGTCGCCTTAGCGCCCTCGTCAACTTTCAATTCTAGCGGGTCAAGGTTGATCCCTAACTCATCATCATCCGTAATCGTGATGGTGGCCACTTTCACAACCAAACTTTCACCGCCCGCCGTCGCCGTGCCCTCCACCACAATCGTTTCCTCCGGTTCGCTCACCTGATCGTCAACCAGATCCAGGAATATGTTGACGGTGTTGTCACCGACCAAGGACTGTGGCTGAATCTTGATCTGTCGGTTCGCGGGAATCCACGCCGCAGCATAGTCGTCCACCCGTTTCGCCGTGCCCGCAAGATTGATCGTAAGCGTGGTTTCGTTCGTTGCCATTGCGACACCCGGGTCAAATGCCGCGCTCACCGTGATGTTTGAATCAGGAGCGCTTTCATTGAATGAATCCGGGTTAACCTTGATCGTCACCGCCGGAGTTTCTTCGTCGTCCTCGAGAATGAGGCTCGCGGACGCGATAGAACGACCTGGTGCCGAGCCGCTGATAACGATCGTCTCGTCTCCCTCCAGTAGCTTGTCGTCAGTCGGCGTGATGGACACGGTCGCAGTGCCGGACTGCGCGTTCGCCGGAATCGTGACTGAATTACCACCACTTCGCGTGTAGTCTCCGGCACCCGCTGACCCACTCCATTGCAATTCAATGTCGAGATCCTTCGCAAGTACCGTGTCTTTAGAATCTCCCCACTCAGCAGTAATCACGATTTGCTGCTGGCCACTGTCCTCGGCAATTTCAGTAGAAGATGAAGATAGTTTTATGCCTGCAGCATCAAGGATACGAAGTTCGACGGGGCGAACGAAATTTTCCATTGCAGCATCACTGTCGCCTGTGAGATGCAGTATTTCAACATCACTTTCCTGTGTGAAGTCATTAACAGGCGTGATAAAAAGACCTTTCAAAGTCGCCGTCTTTTGATTCGCGGGAATAGTTACGCTTTGTGTTCCTCTTATCGAATAGTCGCCGCTGCTCGTTGAAATGTCTATGAATTTCAAAGGGATAACGATATCTTCGTACCAGGGTATTTCAGCGGCATTGGTAGCCAGAACTTCAAGTTCCTGCTCGGATTCGCCCTCTTGAAACGTTTTCGGTGAGACTGTCAATTCAATAGCAAACGTACCACCGTAAATATTGCCTCTATGTGTGGTGAGTGGTACAGGCTCACTCGGCAGCGGATTTACAACACTTCCGCATACAGCGGGATTCCGCTGGGAGCACCATTGAGTAAATTTTACTGCTCCTGTCGGAATTACAAGTGTTCCGTCAAAATCGTAATCCCCCGACTGCACTTTGTAACGACAAATTATTCCAGGTGCGCCCGTCGGCGTATGACAGTCCATGAAAGACAATCCGCTGTCAAGTTGTATGTCCATCCTTTTGCTTCCGCCACTAATATTGACCGGAAAGGGGGTCCAAAAAGACAAGGTATACACAAAACTACCCACTGTGAAAGCTGTATTCGTACTCCAACCCTCAGAAAAGGAATTGACTTGAAAAGTGGGATCAGCTGGACCATAAACAGTAAAAGTATAAAATCCTGCTTCTGAAATCTCGTCGCTAGGTGAAATCATTGCCGTATATTTCGCATTATTTACAGCTTGGGCACCGGTACTGTCATAAAGGAATTCTATGGTCTGTTTAGATGATTCCCGTTGACCCGATTGCACTTCAAAAGTCATTGAATCAGGATCTACTTTTGCGGCATCTTCTGCCGTGTATGTGATCGAATAATTCTTGGTTGGTAAAGACCCGCTGTTAATAGCACGAACTCTGCAATCTATATCTGTTGACTCCCCAGCATAGAACTCAGACTCTGAACACTGCAGCTCAAAAATTGTTGGTTGATCCGAATAATCGATTGAAGCTAAGGAAAGTCTTTTTGCATCAATCGAGACTGTACTTGAAACTTCAAGTTTGACATCGACATATACGATTTCGTTTATTTCTCTATCTTCATCATCAACTATTGTTATTGGGATTTCGAACGAATGTCGGACCGAATTTTTCGGAAAAGTAAACGTTCTGGTACGTGTCGCACTGCCCTCAACATAATAATAGTCCGCTTCCGCCGCAGAATGATAATTTGGACCGTACGTCAAGCCCGCAGCATGTTTAATCGTGCCAGTGGTTGCGCTTTCCAATACAGCACCTTGAAGATCTAAGGTAATAACCAGTGTCGCGGACTCGCCTTCTTTGAAATTGCTGCTGCGATCACTATCTTTCCTTGTTGACCGAAGTGACAGACTTGGTTTTTGTTCACTATCAATTAAGGGTATTTCAGCGTTGGATACCGTTACACCATCTGCTGCACCCGCCACCTCGATGAATTCTTGCCCCTCGTAAAAACTATCGTCAACTGGTCGCAGAATCAAATCTGCCGAGCCTGTTGTTTGCCCATCGGCAATTGTAACCACCGGATTCTGCACGACAGTATAGTCGGTAGACTTCGCGCTGCCACCCAGGGTTAAGGTGATGACTGTATTACTGGTTCGCGCTTGATTCAGTGTTGCAGTGACGGTTACTGTAGTATTGCCATCGCCTTCTTCCAACTCGGTACCAGCTGGGACGGATAGAGTGATGGACGGCGGTGTCTGAGCATAAGCACCAACAGTAAACAAATGTGCAGCCACATATAAAGCCACACCGGCAAAGACAGCAATAGACTTCGTGATTATGCTTGTGATACGTGGTGATTTCATCGCCATTAAATGCCCTGAACTGAAAGCGGCTGGGCTGGGTCCTGCGCGACAAAGAGCGCAAAAGACGCAAAAGACTTGCCCAGCGGTAGTTCCTGCGCGCCGCTTAGTTCATTCCCACTCTCAATTTAGCAGACATCCGGGGGGTTCCGGAGGGACGGCTGTCGGCAAAAATCGTAAATACCGCGCACTTTCGCAGGCGACTGCCAAAATGCGCCGCCGCACTCGGCTTTTCGCTTTCCCCAAGCTTCACTACTGATCAACATTTACGGATTTCTGCTTAAAAACGGGTGATTTGACACTAGATAAAAATCTTATATGGATTCTGAGAGACAGGTGATAAAGAAATATTTAGAGGCATTTCCAACAATCTAATTCCTAGTAGTGTGTGGGTTAAACAGACCTGAAAAACCAATGCCACTCTCCTAATCATCTGCGTGCGAGGCTGAAAGTAGCAGTAATGTAGCATTCCCCATAAATGTGAGACTCTCAGTCAGCTCCCGGTAGGACGCTGTCCGAAGGGGAGCAGACTGAAACGTAAAAAATCAGGCAGCATTTTGCACACTACTAAACAAACTACAAAAAAGACTACCCGATTCAGACACGATTATTTAAACCGAAGTTCCAGCGGTTTTCAGTCTGAAAAGCGACATTATCGATTGATATTCAACGGTTTTCGTTGAATTTTTTTGCGTCAAGACCTACCCATGTAATATAATGACTACAATCAATTTATTAACTTATTACTCTTATTTATGAGATATAATAATACCCATGTATGTAGAAACCGTCAAAAACAGAAACTCGCCACCCGCCATCCTCGTGCGCGAATCCTACTGGCAGGACGGCAAATGTAAGAAAAGAACCCTCGCCAACCTCTCCAAACTGCCCGCTCACGTCATCGGCGCCGTGCGCGCAGAGCTGAAAAACTCCTCATGCGTATTCTACTTAATCCGAACGCCGAATAAAGTTATAGTGTTGTCCAACGAGAAATGAGTCTGAAGCAGGATTCCGTTTCCAACGAGAAATGAGTCTGAAAAACCGAGGTGATCGGGTTCATCATAGGCGGATGAAGACGATCATGAAACTGGAAGAAATCAGGACTCTGGAAGACGTGCAGGCGTTTTTGGAAGGTACTCAGGCAGTGGTGTTTGAGGTGATCGACAGCAAAGCGGCTCGCTATCGATGGATTGAGCGTGTTTTGATTCGTTTCAATTATTCGAAGCTGTCGAAGAAGCAGCGCGGTCTGGTGATTCGTTTGCTGATGAAGGTCAGCGGCTATTCGCGCCAGCAGGTTGCCCGATTGGTCAAGTGCTATCGAACCAAGGGTCGGGTCAGTTGTGGCCGTGTCGGCGGCGTTCGATTTGCCCGCCGGTACACGGAGCAGGACATTGCGCTGTTGGTGGAAACGGACCGGCTGCATGATGTGCCCAATGGTCTGGCGGTGAAGAAAATATTTGAACGGGCCTGGGTCGAGTACGGCGATGAGCGCTTTCGGCGCCTGGCCACCATTTCGGTGTCGCACATTTACAATCTGAGAAAGTCTGCCAGCTACCAGCGTCAGCGCACCTGGCGTGCGAAGACGCAGTCTCGGCAGATTGACATTGGCACCCGGAAACGGCCGCAGCCGGATGGCAAGCCCGGCTATCTGCGCGTTGACACGGTCCACCAGGGCGATCAGGATGGTCGCAAGGGGCTTTATCACATCAACGCAGTTGATCAGGTCACGCAGTTCGAATGTGTTGTTTCAGTTGAGAAAATCACTGAACGGCATCTGATACCGGCACTGCAGATGCTGATTGACGGCTTTCCGTTTGAGATCCTTGGATTCCATACCGACAATGGCAGTGAATACATCAACTACAAAGTGGCAGAGCTTTTGAACAAACTGCACATTGAGTTCACCAAGTCGCGCACCCGGCACAGCAATGACAATGCGCTGGTCGAGTGCAAGAATGGGCACGTGATTCGAAAACTGCTCGGTCATGCGCATATCCCACAGGATTGTGCCGGTGCGGTGAACGAATTCAATCGCAGCTGTCTGTTTGTCTATGTCAACTATCATCGGCCGTGTCTGTTTGCCAAACGAGAGGTTGACGAACGCGGCCGGCAGAAGAAACTTTATCCGTATGAACGGGTGCAGACGCCGTATGAGAAACTCAAGTCGTTGCCGGAGGCATGGCAGTATCTGAAACCGGGGGTGAGTTTCGAACAACTTGATGCGCTGGCTGCGAGGATGAGTGATAATGAAGCGGCACAGTGGCTGCAGGATGAGCGGACGAAATTATTCAGTGAGGTTGCCCGGCAGCAACGCCTGCAGGGTTGAGATGGGATGGCAGAGAAAAACTCAATTTTGGCAAGATTTATTCGATCACCGCAGAATAAACCTGTGAATAAATCCATAAAAAACACCAGGAATTGCGCGCTTTTGGGAGGCGCATATCCTTGTTGCTACGCAACTGTTTTTTTACGGATTTTTTAACAGGTTTATTTCCGCTCCGTGGTTAATTTCAGACTCATTTTGCAATTGGAAAACACTGTTATCCGAACATGGAATAAACAGTTATCTGAACGCGGCACCTGTTTTCGGAACCGGCAGTGTCTTTCTCAGTGTCTTTTTCAGTCTCTTATTTAACGATGAAACACCTCCCGATGTCAAGTCAGAATCAGCGTTCAATATGCCAAGGAGCGTAAATAAGTCGGTTGGCAACCCTGTTAAAAAACCCGTAGGCAAGCGTGCCTGCACGCTTGAACTTGCCGTAGGGAATTTTTCACAGGGTTGGTAATGGACTTATTATGCGGGGCCTGGCTCATGCGTCGCCGCCGGTTCCAGTGCGTTTCGTTTTCTCATCGACTCGCCCTGCAGCGCAATGCGGTGGGCATTGTGAATCAGCCGGTCCAAGATGGCATCGGCCAGCGTCGGGTCGCCGATGGCTGAATGCCAGCTGTCGACCGGCAGCTGGCTGACCATGGCGACCGAGCGGCGTCCGTAGCGCACATCCATCAGTTCCATCAGGTCGCGCCGGTCGGCCGCCGTCAGCGGCTGCAGGCCCCAGTCGTCGATGATCACCAGCGACACCTGGCCGAGGCGCTGGATGAACTGATGATACGAACCGGTGGCTCTGGCCTGGTCGAACTGCGACAGCAGCGACGGCAGACGCAGGTAGCGCACGTCGTGATTGAGCAGGCACGCCGAGCGTCCGAGTGCGCAGGCCACATGCGATTTTCCCGAACCGCACGGTCCGGTGATCAGCAGGTTCTGGGCTTTTTCGATCCAGCCGCAATGGCCCAGCTCGGCGATCTGCTGGCGGCTGAGGCCGCGCGACGCGCGGTAGTCAATGTCGTCGAGGCTTGCGGCGAGGCGGAAACCGGCGCCTTTGATCAGCCGCTGCAGGCGGCGCTGATGTCGGCACTGCAGTTCGTGATCGACCAGCAGACCCAGCCGTTCAGTGAACCCGAGATCCTCATAAGTGCCGGGCTGCTCAAGCTGGTGTTCCAGCGCCTGCGACATCGATCCCAGCGACAGCTTCCTCAGATTGGTCAGTACCTGTCTGTTCATCATGCACCCCTCACTTGAACTGGTCTGCGCCGCGCAGGTTTTCGTGATCCTGCGGCAGCTGCAGATCCAGCTCGGCGGACTGGCATCGCAGGTCGGCGCCATTTGTCAGAATCTCCCGAATCTGTGCGAGACGGCTCAGTCCCTGCTGGTTGGCGATGCGGCAGGCCGCATTGAGGCGCACATTGTCGTATTCGCGGCTCAGCGACAGCAGCCCCAGCGCCTTGCGGCTGACCTGCTGGACATGCCGCGCCTCGCTGATTCTTGCCTGCACGAACGCGCGGCAGTCCTCGCCCACCTCGGCGGCCCAGCCCTCGATGCGCTCGGCCGTCCATTTGTGCATGAACTCATGCGCCCTGGGCATGTGCGAATCCACAGTCGAGTGCCCATGCTGCGGCTGTCTGACATGCATGCACACCTGCCGGCCCTTGAAAAACACCGTCACCACATCGGCATCGGCGCGGATCTCAACCGCTTTGCCGACCAGCTCGTGGGGCACCGAATACCAGTGCCGGGCATACTGGACGTGATAGTCGCAACCGACTTTTGCGGTTCTGATGTCAAGTGCATGAAACGGTGCCAGCGGCAGCGGCCGCAGAGCCGGCCGGTCAACCGACTCGAAGATCTCCCGGCGGCTGCCCGGACGATCCGAAAACGGCCGCTCGTTGAGCTGCTCGATCCGGCCGCGGACCGCCTGGTTCAGCTGCGAAAGTCTCTCGAAGCGCTGATTGCGAAGCGGCGCCAGAACCCACCGCTGAACCTGCTGCACCGCATTTTCCACAATCGCCTTGTCCTTTGGACGATACGGCCGCGCCGGCATCACCGCCACATCGTAGTGTGCCGCCCACTGCTGGTAGACGCCGTTGGCATCCGGATCGTAACGGCAGGCTTTGCTGACCGCACTTTTCAGGTTGTCCGGCACGATCAGGTTCGGCGCCCCGCCAAAATATTCCAGCATCTGCGTGTTGCACGCAAGCCAGTCCTCAAGACCCTGCGTCCACGCCGCACGCGCATAGGTGTAATGCGACACCCCCAGCGCACCGACGAAAATCTGCGCCCTGCGCACGCCAACCGCAGCAGTCAGGCCCGAGTAATCCACATAGGCCATGTCGCCCGGCACATGATCCATGCGCATCGAGCGCCGCCCCTCTTTCGCCCATGCATTGTAGCAGCGGCAGAACCAGGCGTAGCTGTGGGCGTAGCCCTGCCGTTCGCAAAGCTCCTGCCACAAAAGCTTCAACGTCACCGACTTCAGACCCAGCTGACCGCGCACCCAGGCATAATCCACCTCATCGGCGCGCCCGGCGCACCCGGACCTCGGATATAAAATCCGCATCAGCTCAGCCTCATCCATGCCCTCGGCCTGCGGCCAGCTCACACCGGCCCGCCGGGCCTGGGCCAGCACGTTGTGAACCGTCGCGGTACCCGCATCAAGCACCTCGGCAATGCGCCGCATCGGCCAGCCGTTTTCGTGATGCAGCCTGAGTATCTGTTTATGTTTTCTCATCGGAATTCTCCTTCTCGTCATCTGACGCCTCCCTGACTTCAATCGCCACTTAAAACTGCGATTGATACGAAAAACGCCTGCAATAGTCAAATTGCACTGACAGAAACCGCCGCCGAAAAACCGACCTCCAGCATCCTGCAGATCAGCCGTACTGCGCGTTCGGATTAGGTTTATTCCGCGTTCGGATAAGTGTTTATTCCGTGTTCGGATTAGGTTTATTCCGCGTTCGGATAAGTGTTTACTACGCGTTCGGATAAGTGTTTATTACGCACCTCAGGCGCCATGCCCGAACAGTTCGATGTCGTGCGCACCATCCCCCATGGCCATGTCGCGGCCGTGCTCGGCACCCTGAAAAACCTGGGCCTTGACCGCATCATCGATGCCAGACCCTCCCGGCAGCGCCAGCTGTGCCTGGCGATGATCGCCGCCAGAATCATCGCACCGCAATCCAAACTTGCCACCTGCCGGGGCTTCTGGGACGAAACCAGCACCGATACCCTGGGCCAGTGCCTCGATGTGACCGACGCGGACTGGAACGATCTTTATGCCGCAATGGACTGGCTCTGCACGCGCCAGAACAGGATTGAAAGGCAGCTGGCGCACAAACATCTCGCTGAAGGCGCACTGGTGATGTATGACCTGACCTCGACGTGGGTGTGCGGGGAACACTGTGACCTGGCCAGCTACGGCCATTCACGGGACAGGAAAAAAGGCACGAAGCAGATTGAGTTCGGTCTTCTGTGTGATGCCGAGGGACGGCCGGTTGCGATCGAGGCGTTTGAAGGCAACACCGCGGATCCGAAAACCGTCATCAGCCAGGTCAACCGGTTAAGGGCGCGATTCAAACTGTCGCAGGTCGTGATGGTCGGTGACCGGGGCATGCTGACGGCTGCCCGCATTGAAGAGGATCTGAAGCCGGCGCAGTATGACTGGATTACGACGCTCAGGTCCGATGCCATCCGCCGGCTGGTGGCCGATGGCGCCCTGCAGCCCACCCTGTTTGATGAGCGCGGTCTGGGCGAGATCCGCTGTGAGCGGCTGTATCCCGGCGAGCGGCTGGTGGCGTGTCGAAATCCGCTGCTGGCGGAGCGGCGGCGGCAGAACCGAATCGACCTTCTGGCAGCCGCCGAAAAGCGGCTCGATGAGATTGTGGCCGCCACCCGAAGGCCAAAGTACCGGTTGAAAAAACAAAGTGCGATTTACAAACGCGTCACCCGGGCGCTGGACAAATATAAGATGGGCAAGCATTTTCACGTTCAGATTGAAGATGAATCGTTCAGTTATCAGCGCAATGAAGACGGCATCGCTGCTGAAGCGGCGCTTGATGGGTTTTATGTCATCCGCACCAGTGTGGATGAAACGAAGCTCAGCGCCTGCGAGGTGGTCGACCGCTACAAGCGGCTGTCAAAAGTCGAGCGGGCGTTTCGGTCGATGAAGACCGTCGATCTGAAAGTGCGGCCCATTCATCATCGCCGCGAGCGGCGGGTGCGCGCACACCTGCTGCTTTGCATGCTGGCTTATTATGTTGAGTTCGAGATGCGAAGCAGACTGGCGCCGGTTCTGTTTGATGACGAAAGCGAAAAGCTGCTGCAGGTCACAGCAGCGCACAAATCACCGTCTGCACGGCGCAAGTCGCATACCAGGCGCACCGCTGCCGGCGAGCCGGTGCACAGTTTTCAGACACTGATGAAAGACCTGGCGACACTGAGCCGGGTTCGGGTGCGTCCCATGAAAATGAAAAAAGCCGAATACTGGATGATCACGACACCGACGGATTATCAGCAGAAGGCGTTGGATTTACTGGGGGTGAAAGTCAATATCATCTGATCCTGCCCAGTAATGGAAATCTGAAATCACTGATATGCTGTATATTATCAGATACATACGTTATATTCCTTTCTGGAACTTAGGTTTAAAATTATTCACACTTTATATTTTATCGTAACAGCAAATTTGTCGACTGCCCCCCCCCCCCTCTGAAAACAGAACCGATATAAAATAGAAATTACCTTGATAATCAATAATATATAGAATGTTTATGGGCGGAAGCATTGTGAAAAATGGAGACATCACGGGTTCTTGGCTGAACTCTGTCTGAAGGAAAGCGTTCAACATCTATGCACTGGGTAGATAAACTCAAGGCGAAATGACGCTGTGACGGTGATTCCCCGAATTCGATCAAACCACTGCGCGAAGTTTTACAGAAAGTGGGTAAAGTTCAGTTCAGCCTAGAATACTGTGTCTGATAAATTTTGACAAATTTCTGGTTTAGGTTTCAATTCGGTAACGCTACAGTTTGCTGAATTCGCCGTTTCAGCAAGATTGACGCCGCAAATGGTTGATGCTATACGATGGGCAATCTTCGACTGTTTCGCGGTCATCCTGGCAGGAACCAACAGTGAAGTCGTAGCGAGAGTCGCTGACGGACTTGTTGTCGACGGACAGGGCATCGTCCCTGTTTATGGGATAAATTGGCAAACCTCACCGAGCCTGGAAGCATTAATCAATGCTGTTGCCGGGCATGCCTACGAACTGGATGACCGGGAGGCTGCATGCAGCCGACACCCATCCAACCGTCGTATTGCTACCTGCGTTGCTGGCGGTGTCAAATAACAGGCCGGTATCCGGACAGCAATTGCTGACTGCATACGCGGTTGGCTTTGAATTAATCGCCCGACTGGGTGAGTCTGTCACTTTAGACGCCCGACTGGGTGAGTCTGTCACTTTAGATCACTACAACCGGGGGGCGCTCCACTGCAACCATTGAGTCAATTGGCTGTGCAGCAGCAGTCGCAAAACTGCTCGATCTTGACGTCAGGAGTACTACCAACGCGTTGTCAATCCCAGCGACTCAGGCGTCGGGTTTTACCTTGCAAATCGACCCATGCCAAATCACTGCAGGCAGGATTTGCTTCGAGAACCGGTGTCGAAGCAGCCTTGCTTGCCAAAGCGGATATCACTGGAAATCCTGACATCATCGAAAATGAGCGGGGCTTTACCGGGATTTTCGGTGCTGCTGGGCCACTCGTGACAAATCTGGGTGATCCGTGGGCTTTAGTAGAGCATGGGACCGTGCTGAAACCCTGACCAACTGCGAACCGCTATGGAAATCGAGATGGTTGAAACCACCTGCGGTTTTTCCGTTAGTATCATGTCATATATGATATGACGTATGATTTATAATCACATTCCCATTGATGCCATATTTGTCATCGGGAGTGTGAATATGAAACGCTACATCATCACCTTGGAACAGTCCGAACGCAGCCTGCTGAGGGAGATTACGCGCAAGGGCTCGCATGCGTCTCAGAAGGTCATCAACGCCCTGATTCTTCTGAACTGCGACGAAGGTGTTTTCAATCCCCGCCAATCGACCGGAGAGACCATCTGTGGCGTGCTTCAGATCTCTCCGCGCAAGGTGGACCGGGTCAAGCGCCGTTTTGTTGAAGAAGGACTGGAGATTGCGCTTGGTGGACGTCAGGGCAGACGCGAACACTACGAAGTCAAGGCGGACGGCGAGTTCGAGGCGCGGCTGGTGGCGCTGTCGTGCTCGCAGCCGCCGGAAGGTTATTCGCAATGGTCGCTTCGGCTGCTGGCCGACAGGGCGGTGGAATTGGAATATATCGACAGTGTGTCTCATGAAACGGTGCGAAGGGTTCTGAAAAAAACGAAATCAAACTCTGGAGACTCCTCGAATGGGTGATTCCACCGAAAGCCAACGCCGGGTTTGTGGCGGCAATGGAACAGGTGCCGGACGTGTACCGACCGACGTCCGTACGACCCTGACCATCCGGTGGTTTGCATGGACGAGACGCCGCGGCAGCTGATTGCCGAGACTCGCGAGCCGATTGCGGCGAGTGCGGGGCAACCATGCAGGGTTGACTATGAATACCGTCGCATGGGGACGTGCAATGTGTTTATGGCGGCAGAGCCGCTGGCCGGAATCAGAATGACGAAGGTGACGGAACGGCGCGCCAAGCGTGATTTTGCGCAGTTTCTCAGCGACATCCATCACTCTGGTGATGGATAATCTGAACACGCATCGGCCCGGTGTGCTGTACGAGGTGTTTGAGCTAGGCGTTGCCAAAGCGCTTTTGGACCGGCTTGAATTCGTGTACACGCCCAAGCTTGGCAGTTGGCTGAATGTTGCCGAATCGGAGATCAGTGTTATGGCGCGTCAGTGCCTGAATCGCAGAATTAACTCGATTGATGAGCTGCGCAGCGAGGAGAGTGCCTGGCAGGCGCAGCGGGACCGAATCAATGCGACCGTTGACTGGCAGTTCACCAGCGCAGATGCACGCATTCGATTGAAACGTATATACCCGACACATGATGCATGACATAACACTAGGCACCCCATCAAATCCAATCAGCAAAGATCAACTTGCCAAAAAGTTTGTTTCTTGCTCCGGTCTGACTATGGCTGAATTCGATCGGTTTCTGGAATGGCTGACACGCGACGATGTCAATGCGCTGTTCACCATCGATGTGGTCTAGAGCAACTGTCGCAGACTGACAGAATTGGCAAAGTTGTTCAATCAGCCTGCTCTTCGAGTGCCTCGATCACTTCTTCTCAGCACTAATTCGGCTCAGGCGCAGAAAGGTTTCCTTGGTTTTGGGGTTGGAAGCATTCTTTGCGATTTCCACGAAAACCTGGCTCAGTCTTGCAGGCAGCAATTGATCTTGGGGCTTTTCTGCAGCATCTTTTTTTCTACGCGGTGTATTTCGTTTTCTTTCAACAGCAACTCGTATCACGATCTCTTCGAGGTCTTCGAAACCACACTGACTCATCTTGGAAAGTATGGTTGTCTGGCTATTGATGAGTGCGTGTGCCCAGGTTGGAGAATTAACGGTTACTGACAGTGAGTTTCCCTCAATCCTAAGGTTGGTGGTGTTGTCTGCAATGTTCTGCCCGGCTGCTTTTTTCCAGTGACTGAATATTGTGGTCTCAGCAAACGATTCCGGCGCGCTCGGCAACTCTACCCTGGTCAGGAAATCAGATAGTTTTGAGTAGTTTGAATCTGACATGGAAGTCAAACTGGATTGGATTTGCCAGAATCAAAAAAACGGGCCAACATTCAATAAAATAATGGTCTGCACAGTTGTTTATCGGTAACCAGTCCCTATTTTATGTTGTACCGGGACTATCGAAGATTCTTTACAGGAACCGACAACAGCATGCAACTAAACAAGTTCAACGCACTGCGCTTGCTTGTTGAGTCAATTACAGGAAAAAAATTATTCAATTCAGCTGCTAATCGATATCGTTCTGCTCGCCAGCCAGCAACTGTAACATCAGCCATTCCTTTGCCACAATTCCTGAATTTTCATGATCGCTAAAACCCTGTCCAAAGTTTTTGGCAGCCGTAATGAAAGGCTGGTCAAAGGAATGTCCAAGACAGTTGGCATCATCAACGGTCTTGAACCTCAAATGCAGGCATTATCCGATGCCGAACTGGCGGCCAAGACACCTGAACTGAAGAAAAAGTTTGCCGACGGTGCGTCGGTTGAGTCGCTCTTGCCAGAGGCATTTGCAGTCGTTAGAGAGGCATCATGCCGAACGCTTAAGCTACGTCATTTTGACGTACAGTTGATCGGTGGAATGGTGTTGCATGAAGGCAAAATTGCAGAGATGCGCACAGGTGAAGGCAAGACGCTGGTTGCGACCTTGCCGGTTTATCTCAATGCAATCGCCGGTCACTCGGTTCACATCGTTACGGTGAACGATTATTTGGCGCGCCGAGATGCTGCATGGATGGGAGAGATTTACGACTTTCTCGGTATTTCAGTAGGCGTGGTTGTTCCCGACATGAGCCATGCTGACAAACAGGCAGCCTACGCATGCGATGTAGTCTATGGTACGAATAATGAATTTGGGTTTGATTATCTGCGTGACAACATGGCATTCGTTGCTGCGAACCGGGTTCAGGGAAAACTGACATACGCGATCGTCGACGAAGTTGACTCCATTCTGATAGATGAAGCCCGAACGCCACTGATCATTTCAGGGGCCGCGGAAGACAGCACCGCACTTTATGCGCAGATGAACAGGGTTGTTCCAAACCTTAAGCGCCAGGAAGAAGAGGACGGTCCAGGCGACTACAGTGTCGATGAGAAAACCCGGCAGGTTTATCTGACTGATGAAGGGCACGATAACGCAGAAAAGTATCTGTCGGAAGCAGGTTTGCTACCCGAAGGAAGCGGACTTTACGACTTTTCCAATGTTGGACTGGTTCATCACTTAACCGCAGCTCTGCGTGCGAACAACCTGTTCACACGGGATGTGGATTACATTGTGCATGAAGGTCAGATTGTTATTGTTGATGAATTTACCGGACGCATGCAGCCCGGACGTCGCTGGTCTGACGGATTGCATCAAGCGGTTGAAGCAAAGGAGGGGGTGCGAGTACAACGAGAGAATCAGACGCTGGCATCGATTACCTTTCAGAACTATTTCAGACTATATGACCGTCTTGCAGGTATGACGGGTACAGCGGATACCGAAGCGGAAGAATTTCAACAGATCTACGGTTTGGAAGTGGTGGTGATACCAACACACATGACGATGGTACGCGAGGATCACACGGATCTGGTGTACCGCACTGCGAGTGAAAAGTTCAAGGCGATCGTCGAAGAAATTTCCGAACGTCGCAGCAAAAACCAGCCCATCCTTGTCGGTACAGCATCAATCGACACCTCAGAGTATCTAGCTGACTTGTTAAAACAGAAAAGAATTCCTCATGAGGTCTTAAATGCGAAACAACACGAAAGGGAAGCCAACATCATTGCCCATGCAGGTCGTCCAGGATCTGTGACGATCGCAACCAATATGGCGGGACGCGGGACCGACATTGTGTTGGGCGGTAATTTGGAAATGGAACTAGGCGATGCCAGTGAAAGTACTGACCCTATTCGAATCGAAGCGATAAAGTCCGATTGGCAAAAGCGACACGACATGGTTGTCGACGCAGGTGGTCTGCACGTGTTAAGTACAGAAAGAAATGAGTCAAGGCGTGTGGATAATCAGTTAAGAGGCCGTTCAGGTCGACAGGGTGATCCGGGTTCGAGTCGATTCTACCTGTCATTGGAAGACAATTTATTGAGAATTTTTGCCTCCGACAAGATGTCTGGCTTGATGGAGAAATTTGGACTTGAAGATGGCGAAGCGATCGAACACAACTGGGTGACGAAGGCCATTGAAAACGCGCAGAAAAAGGTCGAAGGGCGCAACTTTGATATTCGTAAGCAGTTACTGGAGTTCGATGATGTGGCCAACGAACAGCGAAAAGTTGTTTATGAACAGCGCAATTTCCTGATGGAAAGTGCGGAGGTTACCGACGCAATTGAAGAGATGCGTGCTTTGTATGTTGACAGCGTCGTTAATTCCTGTCTTTCTTCGGATAATAATGACGAAATGTGGGACCTTGATCTTTTGACCAAGGAAATCGAGCAATCGTTTAACGCGAGACTACCCGTTGCTGAATGGCTTGAAGCTGAACCGGAATTGAGTCAGGAAAGTTTGGCGGCAAGAGTGGACGAAGCACTGGCTGAACATTATGCAGCCCGAATAAATATTGAACAAGAAGCGGAATTTCGAACCATTGAAAAAGCGTTGATGCTAATGGTTTTGGACAACTCTTGGAAAGAACATCTTGCGAACATGGACTTTCTCCGTCAAGGTATTCATCTTCGCGGCTATGCGCAGAAAAACCCCAAGCAGGAATACAAACGCGAAGCATTTGAAATGTTCAGCACCATGATGCAGAACGTTGCACACGAAGTCATTCGATTGCTGTTTCGACTTGAAATAAAACCAAGTGAAGACGTTGAACGAATCACGCAACGCGAGTCTCCAACCACACAGAAGCTGCAATATTTGCATTCCCAGTCAGAGTCAGCATTAGACGGCGGTGCCGTTCCAAAGCGACAGTCAGAAGTAACCACGTTCATCCGGGAAGAGCGGAAAGTTGGACGAAATGAACTCTGTCCATGCGGTTCAGGAAAAAAATACAAACGATGTTGCGGAGCGGCTGCCTGAATGATGGCAGTTAATCTGACGTCACCGTCTTCAATTCCGCCAGTGCCAGGTATCAGGATAGGTGCTGCGGACGCTGGAATCCGTAAGTCGTCAGGCGAAGATCTGGTTGTCTTCGCAGTACCGGAGACAGCGACCATTGCTGGTGTATTCACTCAAAACAAGGCCCGAGCGGCACCGGTTGAAGTCGCGATTGAACATCTCAATTCCGCTGGAGCGCGACAATCCGGTGCGAATCGTGCTCTTGTAATCAATAGCGGCAATGCCAATGCAGGACTAGGCACCCAAGGAATAGAAGACTGTTTGGCAATCTGCGACATGGTAGCTACCGAATTGAATATTGCCAAAGATGCTGTTCTTCCTTTTTCGACCGGTGTAATTGGGGAGCGTCTGCCACTTAAGAAGTTTTCTACTCACCTAGGTGAATGTATTGCCACACTCTGTCGAGACAATTGGGCGGCAGCGTCCCGGAGCATTATGACGACGGATACTGTTCCGAAAGCGGCATCGAGAGCAATTGAGCTGAATGGTGGAGAACGTGTCGTAATTTCCGGAATTGCAAAAGGATCTGGGATGATTGAGCCGAACATGGCAACCATGCTGGCGTTTCTTGCCACCGATGCCAAGGTTGATCCCGTTTATCTGCAGACTGTTCTTGAGAGTGCGGTTGATGAAAGCTTCAATCGCATTACAGTTGACGGCGATACTTCCACCAATGACGCGTGTATTCTCATTGCCACTGCCGAATCCGGTGTTGAAATCAGTGAACACTCTGATTTACACGTGAAGAAACTGTTTACTGATTCAGTGCGCGAGGTCGCAACACAGCTTGCCCAGGCTATCGTCAGAGACGGTGAAGGTGCGTCCAAATTCATAGCTATTCGTGTTGCGGGCGGTAAGTCCCAATCAGACTGTAGCGCGATTGCCAAAACCGTGGCTAATTCACCCCTGGTGAAAACCGCGCTCCATGCTTCAGACCCCAATTGGGGACGAATCTATGCAGCCATCGGCCGTGCACCAGTTGAAAATTTATGCTTGGACCGTGTCAATATTGCCATCAATGGTGTCTTGGTGATGTCAGATGGTAGGTTGAACCCCGATTACCAGGAAGCGGATGCGGCCGCGGTGATGAAAGACGCAGATATTTCAATCAGTATTGATCTTGGATATGACCAGTTAGGGCAGTCGGCAACCGTTTGGACGACCGATCTCAGTTATGAGTACATTCGCATCAATGCCGAATATCGAACCTGATAGAATCCGCGTTGCAGTTGGTCTGGTACTTGATTCCCGACAACGCGTACTCATTGGCTGCCGGACCTTGCGAGATCAGTATTTTGGGAAGTGGGAGTTTCCAGGGGGGAAGATTCAAAATGGCGAATCGGTGTCAGATGCATTGAAAAGGGAACTCGATGAAGAGATTGGAATCGTGGTAATTTCCTCTACGCACTTTGACAGTTTTGACTATGATTATCCCGACCGAAAAGTGAAGCTTGATTTTCGACTGGTGGATCACTATTCTGGAGAACCAAACAGTCTTGAGCAGCAGGAATTACGCTGGGTGGAAATCGACGACTTAGGCAGGTTTGACATGCTTGCACCAAACGTTAGAATCATTGAACAACTGAAGAACTTGAACAGGCAGACTGCAGATGGCCAAATCTCCGTTTAAACGTTATTCCGGTTTCTCCCTGTTTCGAAATGCGCTGTCGAACCATCGCAAATGGCCGCGGGCCTGGCGCGATCCAGAGCCGCAAAAGTCTTACGATGTCATCATTGTTGGTGCCGGCGGTCACGGTTTGGCAACTGCTTACTATCTGGCCAAACTGCATGGTGTCAAAAAAATCGCGGTATTGGAAAAGGGATGGTTGGGCGGCGGCAATACCGGACGCAATACCACAATCGTACGATCCAATTACATGCTGGATGGCAACGCCAATTTTTACGAGCATTCACTCAAGCTGTGGGAAGGGCTATCGAAAGACCTGAACTACAACGTCATGTTCAGTCAGCGTGGTGTGCTGAACCTGGCACACAGTGATTCTGAAATGGAGTCTTTCGCGATTCGCGGAAATGCAATGCGGCTAAATGGAATTGATGCCGAACTGTTGTTGCCTGATCAGATTCGACAGATGGTGCCGCACCTCGATTGTTCTCAAACAACTCGTTATCCAATATTTGGTGGGCTGTTGCAGGAACGAGGAGGTACTGCACGACACGATGCGGTTGCCTGGGGATATGCCCGAGGTGCTGATGCGCTCGGAGTCGATATTATTCAGAACTGTGAAGTCTCCGGGATACGCGTTAAGAATAACCGTGTGGTTGGTGTTGACACAAACCGAGGGTTGATTGATGCTCCAAAGGTTGGCTTGGCAGTAGCTGGAAATTCCAGTCGACTAACCGCTATGGTAGGACTTAAACTGCCGATCGAATCTCACGTGCTGCAGGCAATGGTGACTGAACCACTCAAACCAATTATTCACACAGTGGTGACATCTGGTGCTTCGCATGTTTATGTCAACCAGACTGACAAGGGTGAGGTGCTGTTTGGCGGTGATCTCGACTTTTACAATTCATACGCTCAACGCGGTAATCTGCCGAGAATTGAGTATGTTGTCCAGTCAGTCCTGACCCTGTTTCCCTGTCTGCGGCGCGTTCGTCTCATGCGTACCTGGGGCGGTGTTATGGACATGTCAATGGACGGAAGCCCGATCATTGGCAAGTTGCCGATTGATGGAATGTACCTGAACGGTGGGTGGTGTTATGGTGGCTTTAAAGCGACCCCGGGGTCCGGATGGTGTTTTGCCCATACTATTGCAAATGATGAACCGCATGAACTGAACAAAGCACTGAGTCTTGAACGATTTGAGACTGGTGCACTGTTGGATGAAAAGGGCAGCGGCGCATTCGCATTTTCTCACTGACTTAATCGACAGAATACAGGAACAGCACGCGCATGTTATTGATTCCCTGTCCCTGGTGTGGTAAACGGGCTCAAACCGAGTTCACCTACCGTGGTGATGCGACTGTTGAGCGACCTGACCCGGCAGACAGCGATGCTCAGTGGTATGACTACGTTTACACCCGGGACAATCCCCGTGGTGAGCACACCGAGTGGTGGCACCATACCGGCGGCTGTCGAAAATGGTTCAAGGTACGTCGCAATACCTGGACTCATGAAGTGATTTCAAGCGAACCACCGGTTCGAGACTGACGCGCGCGGGAACTGGCAGGAAAAATGGTTGCTTTCCGAAATTCCTCCGGCGGTACATTGGATCGAACTCAACGAATCCAGTTCCGGTTTGATGGCAAACAATACTCTGGCTTTCAGGGCGATACGCTCGCTTCAGCATTGTTGGCCAATGGGGTGCGGATGGTGGGACGAAGTTTCAAGTATCACAGGCCCCGCGGTGTATTCGGAATGGGTATCGAAGAGCCCAGCGCAATGGTGCGTTTACGCACCGGTGCGAGAGCAGAACCCAATGTCCGGGTAACCGAAGTTGAACTTTTCGATGGCCTGGAAGCGCATTCCCAGCATTGCTGGCCTTCCGTAAACTTTGATCTTGGTGCCATCGCCAATGTCATGTCACCCTTTCTGCCAGCTGGATTCTACTACAAGACCTTCATGTGGCCAGCGACCAAGTGGATGTTTTACGAACACTTTATTCGCAAGGCAGCGGGGCTCGGCAGTTCAGCGACTGAACCTGATCCGGACAACTATTCAAGGTCCTATGAGTTTTGTGATGTTTTGATTGTTGGTGCCGGACCTGCCGGATTGTCTGCCGCACTGTCGGCAGCCTCTAGTGGTGCCAAAGTAATGCTGGTGGACGAAACGGCGGATGGCGGTGGCAGGCTTCGATTCGATGACGAAGTTATCAACGACGAGCCTGCGGACAAGTGGTTGAATGAAACATTGCGTGAGCTGTCGAAAATGCCGAACTTTGATCTTCGATTACGAACGACTGCTTTCGGTTACTATGACCAGAATATGGTCGTTGCCCTCGAACGGGTTTCAGACCACTTGTCAGAACCGGAACCGGGACAAGTCCGTCAGCGCGTTCTGCAAATTCGCGCGAAGCAAGTGATTGTCGCCAGCGGCGCGATCGAACGTTCGATTCCTTTTGGATACAACGATAAGCCGGGTGTCATGCTGGCATCAGCAGTACGCGGATATGCACTGAAGTATGCCGTGGCTAGTGGCAGGCGAGCGGTGGTATTCACCAACAATGACAGTGCCTATGCGACCGTTGCCGCTCTTCACGCAGTCGGTGCTCAGGTTGTCGCGGTGGTTGACTCTCGCACACATTCTCCTGGCAGGCGAGCGCTGGAGCAGCTTGGTGATGCAAAGTTGATTCAGGGCTCAGTTGTGTTGAAAACCAAAGGTTTTCGCTCGGTTCAGGCGGTTGAAATAGGACAGGTCACCGGAGAAGTTGATTCGCAGAAAAAATCGCACACGATTCGGTGCGATTTGGTATGTGTGTCTGGTGGCTGGACACCGACTGTCCATTTGTTTTCACATGCCCAGGGAAAACTGAAGTTCGATGATTCCATCGGTGCATTCGTTCCGGGAGCAGACATTCCGGCATTGCATGTCGCTGGCAGTGCAAACGGCGAGTTTTCACTGGCAGCATGTCTTCGGCAGGGTAGTGATGCGGGAATTGAAAGTGCGAGACAGGCGGGGTATGAAATAACGGAATCAGTTTCCGTTCCGACGTCACTGGAGGAGTCCGTAGGCGACATGGAACACATATGGAGCGTACCGCGAATGGGGAGTAGAGTCAAGCGGTTTGTCGACATTCAAAACGATGTTACAATTGATGACATTGAACTTGCGTACTCAGAGGGTTTTGTTTCAGTCGAACATCTCAAGCGCTATACCACGCTTGGCATGGGCACTGATCAGGGTCGAACCAGCAACATCAATGGATTGGCTAATCTTGCGCGGCTGAGAGATGCAGAAATTCCCGATGTTGGACATACGACATTCCGTCCGCCATACACACCTGTATCGTTGGGTGCTCTTGCTGGCGTTGACTTCGGTGAGCATTTAAGCCCGGTGAGGCGCACGCCACTTCACCAGTGGCACGAACGCAATCATGCTCATTTGCAAAATTCCGGTGTTTGGAAACGTCCGGCGTACTATCCGCGAACGGGTGAAAACGTACAGGATGCCATCTTACGAGAGACCAGGCATGTCAGGGAGAAAATCGGGATTACGGATGTTTCTTCTTTGGGAAAAATCGATGTTCAGGGACGTGATGCAGCGGAGTTTTTAGAGCGAATTTATATCAATCGTTGGAAATCCCTGCAGATTGGCCGCTGTCGGTATGGACTGATGCTAAGAGAGGACGGGTTTGTGTTTGATGATGGGACTTCGACCCGCCTGTCTGAAAATGAGTTTTACATGACGACCACAACGGCGAATGCAGGACCGGTCCTGGAGCACATGGAAATCTATGCGCAGACCGTGTGGCCGGATTTACATGTTCACCTTACCTCGATTTCCGACCAGTGGGCTGGAATGGCACTTGCTGGTCCATATAGTCGAAATGTTCTAGGCTCTGTGATTGGTGAGCAGGCGGCGAGTAGTGAGAACCTGCCTTATATGGGTGTCATCAAGGCACGTATTGCCGATGCGTCGGTCCTGGTTTTTCGCGTGAGCTTTTCCGGTGAACTCGGGTATGAAATTCACATACCTTCCAAGCAGGCTGAATTGGTTTGGGAGACGATTCTGGCCGCAGGACAGGAATGGGAAATTGCCCCTTATGGTTTGGAGGCAATGACCATTCTACGAATTGAAAAGGGTCATGTTGTCGCAGCAGAACTGGACGGTCGCACAACAGCTGCCGACTTGGGATTTGGGCGAATGATGAAACCTGATGGCGATTATGTTGGCAAGCGGCTGGCTGAACGAAGTGCTTTGACAGCGAAAGGGCGAAAGCAGTTGGTCGGCATCAAGTCCATCGACGGCAGTCCGATTCCGCGCGGTGCCCAGATCATCGCTGAGCCCAGCGCTGGCAAGTCTGCGCAGACTGTTGGTCAGGTCACATCTGCATGTTTCAGCCCGCACATCAACCGCGAAATTGGTCTTGCACTGATTAGGGATGGGCGACTGATTTACGGGAAGACAATGTATGCCGCCTCACCCTTGACCGGAAGGGAAGTGCCAGTTGAGGTCGTTCATCATATCTTTATTGACCCTGAAGGTGAGCGAGTCCGTGGCTAATCGAAAGTCAATTCCAAGTGTCCTTGTTCTTGAAATTGAATTCAGCCTGTTGTACCAGGTACATGGGCTGACAATTGAGAGTTGCGGTAATCGGCTGAGCGAGTTTGGTGTACATTTATTGCCAGCCTATGGAAGGTCTGTGGCAGGTGATGATTTTGAAATGTTGAGCAATGGTCCTGGAATGTGGATGGTTCAGTCGCGAAAAAGAGACGGTGAATGGACATTGCAGCGCTTGCGCGGACTGCTGGCTGATACAGACGCTACCGTTACGGATTTATCCTCTGCAAGACTGACCGTACAAATCGCAGGTGTCTCAAGTCAGACGTTTCTGAAGAAAGGTTGTCCAGCTGACGTCGACTCGATGGAATCTGGTGACGTTATTTCGAGCGTTATCGGTCATTTGGGTGCAACCATTCATTGCATGGGTGACGGTTTTACCGTCTACGTATTGCAGAGTTTTGGTGCCGATTTCTGGGAATGGTGTCGTCTGAGTTCAATGGAATTCAACATGTGAATAAAACTCGTCCCGACTCACTGGTTCAAATTGGATTTTCGAAAGCCGGTGACTTGCGAAGTCAGATGTGCATATCAAAGTTCTGAAAGCGGGAGAATCCATCTTTTGGCAGATTTCTGACAATCATTTCCCATTCAGTCCGTAGTTTACCCATCGCAATCAACTCTACCGGTCGGAGTTGTTACCACTTATTGTGCAGGTGGCACGTTGTACAGCTTCAATCCTTGTCAGTGAGTTGGTTACAGACCTTGTATTCAAACTAGCAAATGGCGTGACAGAGTCGAAAAGTCGGTGTAACCTTTTGCGAGGCTGGCATCTTTGAGAAGTATTGCAGATTGATTGTGTCGGTATCAGGGATGTCCGTACTGCTAAACCCACAGTTAAGGACCAACTCAGACAATTCATCGGGCGCGAATTCCGTAAGAAACGGTTCTCCACGTCTTGCTACAAATTTCGCTATTTTCCGGTGAGCCACAACCCATTCGCTTGTCACTTGTTCAAGTAAAACGCGAAAATCGAAAAATAATGCCGAACCCTTTGCCGAGTTATCTGCAACACTCTGCAAAGTCTGCACGACGGTTTCGCGCGGAAGGTAGTAAGTTACGCCAAACCAAGAGAAGGCGGTTGGTTTTGAGGTGTCAAATCCATTCTCTTTCAGGGCTGTAAAGAGTGGCACTTCGTTTAAATCTGAATCGACATAACGTACGTTTTTTGGTTTCGGGATGCTGAACTCAGCCATTCTCCTGAACTTCTCCTGCTAGGTACCTGGTTGGTCGAGTTCAAAAACTGTTAATCGAATTTGCAGGTCTTTTCTTCGCATCGCGAATGAATCATATCCTGCGCCAATGATCACATATTGCTCCACGCCTTGTTCAATCATTGAATCAACGATGTCCTCACAATAGCGTGCTCTGGTTGCAATCCAAGGTGCCAGGGGGAGAATGTCCTTGAGCATGAAGTCAATCACGAACCAAGTCAGGAACTTGGAACCCAAGATTCTTCGCCAGCCCTTTCCGCAAAAATGAATGGCGAATGGGTCCACGAATATAGGTGGATTGTAGATTTTGATGTGGCGAGCCCGAGCTGCTGCGACGAGATCTGCTGTTTTACTAGGTTTTGACGCGTCCATGTCTATTCACCCTGATTCTAAATTTACCGAAGTGTCGCGGTAAGGGCACTTTGAAGGTGTTTACCACGCTACGAATTTTATTTCAGTTGGTTCTGATGTGCAGTGACTGGATTGTTTCACACAACCATAGCCTTTTGGTTGGTTTTGGCGGAGAAATGCATCTGCCGCCGGAACTGCGATGATCTCAATCACGCACCACCCGGTACTCTGGTATTTATTCTGGGCTACGGCACATATTCTGTCCATTAGGGAAGTTGTATCATTGATTTTATTCGGCGCAATTGCGACACTCGCTGAAGTGGATATGCCTTTGTTGGATTTTCGCGCGCGTCTAAGGCTCAGTCCGGAGCAGTGGCTGAAAAATCGAATCGGATTCAATTCTGCAATTTTCCGCGATCAGTTCATGTAAAACCAAAATGACGATAACCGAGAATTCAATGCGACGCAATGGTGCAGGAATCGTTACCTATGTTTGGTTTTGGTGGTGGCAAGGCTGAATATGGACACTGGTGCTCGCATTTCATTTTTCTTTGGCTACGGCTTCCGGCCGTTTTTCTGGGTCGCCGCGCTGTGGGCAGCTATCGCAATGGTATTGTGGATGGGTCTGTTAGCCGGGCACCTATCCTTTGCAACACCTTATGGTGCATTTGGGTGGCACGCCCATGAGTTCATTTTCGGGTATGTCGCCGCAGTGCTGACTGGATTTCTACTGACAGCCATTCCGAACTGGACCGGCCGCGCACCGGTGCAGGGTGTTACTCTGGCAGTACTCTTTGTGATTTGGTTGAGCGGTCGGGTGGCGATCGGATTTGCGGGTACACTGGGTTTGGTAGCAGCCGCCGTCATTGACAGTTTGTTTCTCATTTCAATTGTGCTCATTGCGGCTCGGGAAATAACCGCTGGAGAGAATCGCCGAAATTACAAGATTCTGGTTATTCTTGCCCTGTTCACAGCGACAAATATCTGGTTTCATATTGAAGTGATTCATGGAAACTATCCGCTTGATTCAACACGGGCTGCATTAGCGCTCATTGTTACCTTAATCATGCTGATTGGCGGTCGGATTATTCCGGCCTTTACGCACAACTGGCTTGTCAAGCAGGGCAGCGAAAACTTGCCAGTGACGTTCAATGCTGTTGATATTTT
Source organism: Arenicellales bacterium (assembly GCA_965220665.1). GTDB lineage: Bacteria > Pseudomonadota > Gammaproteobacteria > Arenicellales > JAJDZL01 > JAJDZL01. Next base: position 736,862 of record CBDCQQ010000004.1, on the reverse strand, counting down.
TGCGCTTGCATTCTCAGTTGTCTCACTGGTCAGCTGGGTTGTATTGCCGGGTCATAATTTGGTTGGTGCAGCACTCATCGGAGCTGGATTCGTGCACATCGTACGCCTTTCTCGATGGTCGGGGCTCGATACCTTACGAGAGCCACTTGTTTTCGTTTTACACATTGGGTACCTGTTCATTCCCCTTGGGTTCCTTGTTGTTGGCTGCTCCGTCATCTTGCCGCAAACCATTCCAATTGGCGCAGCACTGCATGCCTGGTCTACCGGCGCGATCGGTTTGATGACACTAGCGGTGATGACGCGCGCAATCCGCGGTCATAGCGGACGGGAACTGACTGCACCGCCAACCACCCAGGCCATTTACGTACTAATGATCATCTCAGTTCTTGCGCGGCTCGCCACGATTGTCGAGCTAGGAAGTGTACTGATGCTAATGCAGGTCGCTTCCTATGCCTGGGTCGCATCATTTGTGGTCTTTGTAATCCTATATACTCCGATGCTGCTGTTTACGCATGTCGAGGCGGAAACCTGACCCATAGGTTAATTGTGCGCCTTACCGACACGCGCTGTATCGAGACCCTGACAGGCTTCAGACAGTGGCTTCCACTCGCCGAGCCTGTTGTCAGGCACCATACCAACTTAGAATTTGGCTTTGCTTTGCCTTAATGTTCCAGGTAGCAAGATTGGAAGATTGGTGCTATTCACGCACAACTTGATCACTACAATGTCATGACCATTTTGCTGGCAGTCAAATCAACGAAATTGATGGTAGGTTGAAATACAGGGGAAATGTTTAGAGTCAAGTTGGAAGAACGACAGGGTGTGCAGGAAATGCTTGTATCCAATAGAGACAGGCTTCTCTATTGTGGACTAAGCAATGGATTCAATTTGGCACATGATTGTGCAAGCGGAGTTTGCGGTACCTGTAAGGCGGTTTTGGTGTCTGGCAAGGTTTCCTCGCTGTGGCCGGAGGCTCTAGGCAACAAAATTGTCAGAGAAGAGCGAAACGAGTTTCTGATGTGCCAGGCCTTTGCTGAGTCTGATGTACACATTAAAGTTCGACCCGCAGTACCGTCGCCAGTCCCCAAGCCTCAGCCCGGAACCTTAAAGGGGGTGATCAGGAACCACCGAATCCTGAATCCGAATGTAGCGGTGTTTGAATACCATTTATCACAGCCAGTTCAGTTTCTGGCGGGACAGTTTGCTACAGTACAACTGGAGGGTATTCCTGGTTACCGCGCCTATTCAATGACAAATTATTCCGCTGAACCGACTCAATCGCTTGATTTTGTGGTGAAACATATTTCCGGTGGAAAGTTTACCGATTGGCTTTTTCAGGAGAATAGGGATGGTCATGAATTGATGGGTTTCGGACCTGTTGGACGGGCTGTTTTCGCGCCGGAAAGTGATGGTGACTTCATTGTTTTGGCAGGCGGGTCTGGCATTGCTGGAATTATGGCCATTCTCCGGCATGCCTCAAGTTGCGGGCACTTCGAAAAGTATCGGGGAGATGTCGTTTTTGGTCTCAATGGACCGCAGGATGTCTTTTTTTTGGATGAACTAAATTTGCTCGCGGGCAGACACAAAAATCTAAGGGTTATTGTCGCACTGGTTGAGCCAGATGGAAGTGGTTCTCTAACGAGTGATTATCTCAATTTGGAGATTTCTGAAGGATATCTGAGCGATGTGGCGAATGAAGTTCTTGGAGATTTATCCGAGATAACAGTGGTGTTTGTTGCCGGTCCGCCACTCGCCGTTGAAACTTCCCAGAAAATGTTGGTCATGGAACGGAAGGTGTCTGCAAGAAAAATGAGATTTGACCGATTTGGCTAAGCACCGGACTTCTTCACGTGAAATTATCGCGTAAAGGCCGGTTGATGAATTTGCCCTTACTGTTTCTTTTGGACCTTGAATTCGAAATTTCGAATTTTTTCAAAAAAATAAAGTTTAATTTCAAGATTACTTGAACTGCAAGACCTTGGATAGGGTCGGCAGCTCGGACAGGGAGGTCTGAGAATTCACAGGGATGAGGTACTGACATTGAAATCAATTAAAGCGATTACTTTTGATTTGTGGGACACCGTGATCAACGATGATTCCGATGAACCCATTCGCAAGGAATTGGGGCTTCGAACTAAACGGGAAGAGCGGCATTTTCTTGTTTGGAAAGCGGTAAACGAAGTCTCACCATTGCCGCTGGAGAAGGTGAAGTCTGCTTACGAAGACATTAGTGCTGAATTCAATCAGGTTTGGCACGATAACTTTGTAACCTGGACAGTTTCTCAAAGATTGAATCGAGTGCTGTTGAATCTGAACATTGAACTTCCTGATAAGTGTTTTGAAGAAACGGTTGAAGCATTGGAGTCACTCGAAGTTAAGACCCCACCGCTACCCATCGAAGGAGTCCACGGAGCTTTAGCTGAAATTTCCAGAGAGTTTCCACTTGCTGTCGTTTCGGATACCATCAATACCCCGGGAACCGGTCTTCGGATGTGGCTCGAAAAACACGAACTCAAGCAGTATTTCAGAGCATTTGCCTTTTCAGACGAAGTCGGACGCTCAAAGCCACACCGTGACATATTTGCCAGGGCACTCGATGGCCTGGCTGCACGTTTTGAAGATTCAGTTCACATCGGAGATCGCGAACACAACGATATTCAAGGGGCTCACGCATTAGGCATGCGGGCCATACTTTTCACTGCAACGCGCGATGCGGATGCTGAAAATACAACTGCTGATGCAGTCTGTAAGAATTACGCACAATTATCAGCCATACTGAATCAATTGAACTGACTGATTCAATTGGTAACGCACTTCATCTCAAACATTCAACCGGATTTACTGGATCACAGCAAAAGATGATTAATGAATCAATCAAACTGCTTGTTGTCGAGGGATATGCCCGCGAGTCTCGTGATACGCTTGCCGAAAGTGGCATGGCTTTGGCGAGTGAACTCTATAGAGCAATGTTGATGACGATTGCGCCGAACGCCACTGTTGATGTCGTGACACCAGCAGATGTAGACACTTGGTTGCCAGAGGGCGTTGCACTCAATTCTTACGATGGTGTTGCAATGACAGGTTCCAACCTGTCTGTTCTGGACGATTCTAACCCCAGTGTTCGAAGACAGATAGACTTTCAGAAAGAAGTGTTCAAACAGGGAGTACCTAGCTTTGGCAGTTGTTGGGCATTGCAGGTTGGTACGGTTGCATCGGGTGGTGAGGTCCGGGTTAATCCAAAAGGCAGGGAGATGGGGTTTGCGCGAAAAATCAAGCTAACAGACAGTGGATTGAATCATCCGCTGTACCGAGGCAAACCGCCGGTTTTTGACAGTTTTGCCAGCCATGAGGATGAAGTCATCAGTACACCACCAAATTCAGTCATTCTGTCGGGCAATCATGTCTCAAGCGTACAGGCCATGGAAATTACTTGTGGCAAGGGGACTATGTGGGCTCTTCAGTATCATCCGGAATATGACACTGGAGAGTTGGCATCGCTGATTCGATGTCGCGAGGAAAGACTGATTCGAATGGGATTTTTTGGTGATTCAGAGAGCTTGCACGAGTACACCAGAAAGCTCGACATCCTGCGAGAGGACCCTCAACGCAAAGATACAGCGTGGGAACTTGGAATTGATACAGATATTCTTGACAGGAACGTGCGTCAGCTGGAAGTCATGAACTGGATTGAGGGTTTGGTGCTGCCAAACGTAAGTCATTAAGGCTGAATGGCTCGACCATTCACTCAATGAACAAATTCCATATTCTCGTTCTGACAAGGGCGGTTTATTCGGGGAAGAGCCAAGTTTATTTCCTGTCCTTCAAAAACCGGGAAGAATGATTGATGCAGTCTGTTTGAAATTGGGATATATCATGTTCAGTTCAATACGGAGTGCTGGTTAGTGTTTGTAAGTGACGACGAAATTCGGAAACGTCTTCGATTAGGCGAAGACAGCTACTGGGAATTCAAACAGTTTGAGTTTAGAGGCGATCGCCCAGCGAATCCGGAGCGTAATGACCTTGCCGATGAATTAATTTCTTTCGCCAACGCTAGAGGTGGAAAACTACTTTGTGGTGTTTCCGATAACGGCTCGATTCAAGGTATGTCGGAATCTCAGTTGAGAGCTGTTAGCGTTCTGTTAGCCGAGGTGAGTACTGATTCCATTGAACCTGCTCTACGGATCGATGTTCAGCATCGTCAACTAGACGGTAAAAATTTCATACTTGCAGAAGTACCGAAAGGCGAATCTGTTCATGAAAGATCAGGAACCGCCTTTATACGCGTCGGTAATACGAAACGGCAGATGCATGGTGATGAACGTATGCGTTTAGCTCAAAGACGTGCACAAAGCCGCTATTTTTGGTTCGACGAGCAGATAGTCCCTAATACCGGATTCGAAACTTTAGACGAACATCAGTGGGAATCATTGCTTAGTGTATCTGGCGCGCAAAATCCTCGACTGGCATTGGCTAATCTTAGTCTGCTGGCGGATGATGATTCAGGGTTCAATCGCGCAACTGTTGCTGGGATTTTGTTGTGCACGCAGTCTCCACATAACTGGCTGCCTCAAGCCATTGTCATGGCGACTTGTTATCGTGGAAAGGATCGCGCTTCAGGTCAATTGGATGCTCAGGAAATTACCGGGTCTCTTTACGATCAGGTCCACGGCGCAGTGAAATTCGTTATTCGAAACATGCGTGTGGGCGCACGAAAGACGCCAGCAAGAGAGGACTTGCCGCAATATAGTCCTTCTGCGGTGTTCGAGGCCGTAGTCAATGCCATCGCTCATCGCGATTATTCGATGTCTTCACAACGAATTAGACTGTCTATGTTTAAAGATCGCCTGGAGATCGAATCGCCCGGTCAACTGCCAAATCGCATTTCAATTGAAAGTATGGAATCTAGGCAAGCAACACGAAATGAAGTTATCGCTTCGATCTTTGGGCGATTTCCTGTTGCCGGAATTCCAGGGTCTGACCATCGACGTTACCTGATGGAACGTCGTGGAGATGGTGTATCGATCATCCGTCAAGAAACGTACGAAACGTCCGGATTCTTTCCCGAATATGAGGTCATTGATGAATCGTGCCTTGTTCTGAGAATTCCTTCAGCGAAGATTGATCTCACACCTGTTGAATCTACAGTTTCAGTTCATGCAGAAGGATTACCAATCGAAGGCGTCGATGTTCTTGCAATTTTTCCGAATAAGACTTGGCTGCAATCGACAACAAACGAATCTGGAGAAGCGGAATTCAATCTATATACATCAAATTTACCGATGACTGTGTATGCCGCACTTCCCGGTTACGCGGCAGGTTTCAAAGATGAGTGGATGCCGAATCAAGGAGGGTTGTTACTTGAACTTGAACCTCTGGATGCAGGTGGTTCTGTAATTTTTTTGCAAGGTTCCGGACATCTTCCAGGATTAACCGGACGACTTAACCCAATACGCGATACCTCAGATCGAACTTATCTGTACGCAAGCAACGTCGCAATTGAGCAGGGTCGTCAGCAACCTGTGCCGTTTCGGATTCGTAAACCAATAACGCTCACGGACGCTCACGGTTCAGAATTGTTAATGACGATTGTGAGCATAATCGGACAAACATCGCTGATCGAATATCGTCAATTGGAAGTCGACAATTGAAGAATCCGAGTAACTGCTTGAACGGGTAAATTTACCGGCTGGGACTACGGACCGACCACATCCCGGTCAGCAGTGCATTGTGCGAGGTCTGTACCGGTTTTGTCATCGACAGGAACCGCGCAACTGGAAATGACCTTCCGACCACGCACCGGTTGTCGCCACGTTCGAAACCCGAACTTCCATCCGATTGCGTGCTAGGCTGCGCATGCAGTTCATATCGCAGGCAACCGAGTAGCGTTCGATGTGGAATATCAGGACGGAATCCGCCGTCTTCGCACTGATAAGGTAAAATCGGACTGTCTCAGCCTATCGATTTTCAGCCATGAATAAGAAATTTCCAATCGGCATTGCGGATTTTCGCTCAATCCGCTCGGATGACTATTATTACGTCGACAAGACCCCGCATATCGAAAGACTGATCGGCCAGGGCCGGTATTACTTCCTGTCGCGCCCGCGCCGTTTCGGCAAAAGCCTGCTGCTTGATACGATGCTGGAACTGTTTGAGGGCAGCGAGCCGCTTTTTCGGGATCTTCACATCCACGATCGCTGGGACTGGTCGGTTCAGCATCCGGTGGTGCGGCTGAGTTTTGGCGGCAATCGATATGATGCTCCAGGGATATTGAAGTCAAATGTCAGAGTCCAGCTTGAGGATCTGGAAATAAGACACGGCTTGTCCGAGGTCTGCGATTCAACGGATCTGAACGAACCGGACCGATTCGGAAGACTGTTGCGCAACCTGCACGCAAAGACCGGACGGCAGGTGGTCGTATTGGTGGATGAGTATGACAAGCCGATCCTGGATGCAATAGACAACCCCGAGCTGGCGGTCGCAAATCGCGACTATCTGCAGGTACTTTATGCGGTGATCAAGGATTTCGGGAGGCAGATTCGCTTTGCGTTTCTCACCGGCATCACCATGTTCAGCAGGCTCAGACATCCTGACCCCCAGCCAATTTCGAAGTGTACATGATTGCTGATTTGCGGGGTTGAAATCAGTCTGCCGCCAGTTCGTAAACGAGTTTCAGATTCGTTCCGGGATACACAGTTTCAGTCGCTGTCAATTCATCAAGCAGGGGTATCAGAGCCCGGTCTACGCAATTGCTGCCCAAGCCAAGAATCTGTACTTTCAGCAGCCCTTTGTCGTGATCTGGAATAATGTTCGCATCGGCATCAAACAACCGCTGCAGGGCCTTTCTCGGATTGGTTTTTTTACCCTGTGCACCGGCGACAGCCGGAATCATGCGGGTTTCCGCCCGATAGGCGATCATGCGAATGATGTCGATAAACAGCCGCTGTGATTTCGGCAGCACCTCAAGGCGCTCAGATGCTTCAAGCTGTCCAGCAAGGATGTGCTTGTCGGTCGCGTTTTTCTCAATGCGCACCTTCTCATGCTCGGCTTCAAGCTGCTCAATGTGCTCAGCGAGTTGCGCACACTGGTGTGCTTTGGCATCATCTTTGGCGAGTTTCGCGATTCGATTGCGCATCGTCGTGATGCGCCCCCACAGCTTGTTGACCTGCTTTTCAAGATTGCGCCTGCGTGGATTGACCACAACCGTGTCATCGTCCATCGGTGCCAATGCATGCGAGGTCAATGCGTCAACACTGAACTGATCGCGCATGTACTTGAAGAAATTCTCCTGCGACCAGCGCGAAAACATCAACGATGCCACCTGTTCAGTTGACAGCGTCGGATGGGTCGTGACAATCGCAACCTCGCGTCCACTGTCGAGCCGGCGCCGGATCTGGCGCACCGACAGGTCTTTGTCCAGCACGATGGATTTCTCAGCGAGCATCACCGTCTGTTGGTGACTCTGAGCCGGGCCATAGACCGTCACAACACTTTCGCAGTAATCCGCACCGTCCCACGCAGGTGCCTTGAAGTTCTTGTGCCAGTTCACACACGCAATGCCCTTGCGCGCCAGTCTGCGCATCATCTTCGGACTCCATCCCTCGCGATCAAACACCAAGGTCACCCAGGGCGCTTCGGTGCTGGCAGTGTCGGTCAAATCCGGCGCCTCGTCAGTCACTGCACCGATCGCCTGCAGTTCTTTGACCACAACGTGTTCCAGCGCCTTGACCATCCCGGGATCGTAATCCTGATGCAGACAAAGCAGTGGCTGGCCACCAAGCGTATTGACCCAGTAACTCGCAGCCGCAGGCAGACACAGTTTCTGGCGCGAAATGAACTTCTTCGCCAATCTGCCTTGACCACTGTAGACTTTCGTATGCCCGTCAACCAGCAACACCGCATCGTATTGACAGTCTTGCAGCAGCCATCGCTTCGACAGCGTCTGCTGCCACAGCAAAACCCGCTCAAAGTCTTTGCTGAACAAACGGATTTTGCTGCGCAGCGTTTTCACCTCAGGACAGCGGTCAAGTCCAAGAATCTGCCCCCATTCGCCCGGTGCGTCATAGCGCAGCTGTTCCGGATTCGATACCCGTGCCATCGCGATCAATGCCAGAAACGTTAACAACGACTGCGCACTGTAATAGCCGTTGGGCAATTGTATCGGTGCGGTATCGATGCCCTGTTCAATCTGCGTATTCTACTTAATCCGAACGCCGAATAAAGTTATCCGAACATGGAATAAACAGTTATCTGAACGCGGCACCTGTTTTCGGAACCGGCAGTGTCTTTCTCAGTGTCTTTTTCAGTCTCTTATTTAACGATGAAACACCTCCCGATGTCAAGTCAGAATCAGCGTTCAATATGCCAAGGAGCGTAAATAAGTCGGTTGGCAACCCTGTTAAAAAACCCGTAGGCAAGCGTGCCTGCACGCTTGAACTTGCCGTAGGGAATTTTTCACAGGGTTGGTAATGGACTTATTATGCGGGGCCTGGCTCATGCGTCGCCGCCGGTTCCAGTGCGTTTCGTTTTCTCATCGACTCGCCCTGCAGCGCAATGCGGTGGGCATTGTGAATCAGCCGGTCCAAGATGGCATCGGCCAGCGTCGGGTCGCCGATGGCTGAATGCCAGCTGTCGACCGGCAGCTGGCTGACCATGGCGACCGAGCGGCGTCCGTAGCGCACATCCATCAGTTCCATCAGGTCGCGCCGGTCGGCCGCCGTCAGCGGCTGCAGGCCCCAGTCGTCGATGATCACCAGCGACACCTGGCCGAGGCGCTGGATGAACTGATGATACGAACCGGTGGCTCTGGCCTGGTCGAACTGCGACAGCAGCGACGGCAGACGCAGGTAGCGCACGTCGTGATTGAGCAGGCACGCCGAGCGTCCGAGTGCGCAGGCCACATGCGATTTTCCCGAACCGCACGGTCCGGTGATCAGCAGGTTCTGGGCTTTTTCGATCCAGCCGCAATGGCCCAGCTCGGCGATCTGCTGGCGGCTGAGGCCGCGCGACGCGCGGTAGTCAATGTCGTCGAGGCTTGCGGCGAGGCGGAAACCGGCGCCTTTGATCAGCCGCTGCAGGCGGCGCTGATGTCGGCACTGCAGTTCGTGATCGACCAGCAGACCCAGCCGTTCAGTGAACCCGAGATCCTCATAAGTGCCGGGCTGCTCAAGCTGGTGTTCCAGCGCCTGCGACATCGATCCCAGCGACAGCTTCCTCAGATTGGTCAGTACCTGTCTGTTCATCATGCACCCCTCACTTGAACTGGTCTGCGCCGCGCAGGTTTTCGTGATCCTGCGGCAGCTGCAGATCCAGCTCGGCGGACTGGCATCGCAGGTCGGCGCCATTTGTCAGAATCTCCCGAATCTGTGCGAGACGGCTCAGTCCCTGCTGGTTGGCGATGCGGCAGGCCGCATTGAGGCGCACATTGTCGTATTCGCGGCTCAGCGACAGCAGCCCCAGCGCCTTGCGGCTGACCTGCTGGACATGCCGCGCCTCGCTGATTCTTGCCTGCACGAACGCGCGGCAGTCCTCGCCCACCTCGGCGGCCCAGCCCTCGATGCGCTCGGCCGTCCATTTGTGCATGAACTCATGCGCCCTGGGCATGTGCGAATCCACAGTCGAGTGCCCATGCTGCGGCTGTCTGACATGCATGCACACCTGCCGGCCCTTGAAAAACACCGTCACCACATCGGCATCGGCGCGGATCTCAACCGCTTTGCCGACCAGCTCGTGGGGCACCGAATACCAGTGCCGGGCATACTGGACGTGATAGTCGCAACCGACTTTTGCGGTTCTGATGTCAAGTGCATGAAACGGTGCCAGCGGCAGCGGCCGCAGAGCCGGCCGGTCAACCGACTCGAAGATCTCCCGGCGGCTGCCCGGACGATCCGAAAACGGCCGCTCGTTGAGCTGCTCGATCCGGCCGCGGACCGCCTGGTTCAGCTGCGAAAGTCTCTCGAAGCGCTGATTGCGAAGCGGCGCCAGAACCCACCGCTGAACCTGCTGCACCGCATTTTCCACAATCGCCTTGTCCTTTGGACGATACGGCCGCGCCGGCATCACCGCCACATCGTAGTGTGCCGCCCACTGCTGGTAGACGCCGTTGGCATCCGGATCGTAACGGCAGGCTTTGCTGACCGCACTTTTCAGGTTGTCCGGCACGATCAGGTTCGGCGCCCCGCCAAAATATTCCAGCATCTGCGTGTTGCACGCAAGCCAGTCCTCAAGACCCTGCGTCCACGCCGCACGCGCATAGGTGTAATGCGACACCCCCAGCGCACCGACGAAAATCTGCGCCCTGCGCACGCCAACCGCAGCAGTCAGGCCCGAGTAATCCACATAGGCCATGTCGCCCGGCACATGATCCATGCGCATCGAGCGCCGCCCCTCTTTCGCCCATGCATTGTAGCAGCGGCAGAACCAGGCGTAGCTGTGGGCGTAGCCCTGCCGTTCGCAAAGCTCCTGCCACAAAAGCTTCAACGTCACCGACTTCAGACCCAGCTGACCGCGCACCCAGGCATAATCCACCTCATCGGCGCGCCCGGCGCACCCGGACCTCGGATATAAAATCCGCATCAGCTCAGCCTCATCCATGCCCTCGGCCTGCGGCCAGCTCACACCGGCCCGCCGGGCCTGGGCCAGCACGTTGTGAACCGTCGCGGTACCCGCATCAAGCACCTCGGCAATGCGCCGCATCGGCCAGCCGTTTTCGTGATGCAGCCTGAGTATCTGTTTATGTTTTCTCATCGGAATTCTCCTTCTCGTCATCTGACGCCTCCCTGACTTCAATCGCCACTTAAAACTGCGATTGATACGAAAAACGCCTGCAATAGTCAAATTGCACTGACAGAAACCGCCGCCGAAAAACCGACCTCCAGCATCCTGCAGATCAGCCGTACTGCGCGTTCGGATTAGGTTTATTCCGCGTTCGGATAAGTGTTTATTCCGTGTTCGGATTAGGTTTATTCCGCGTTCGGATAAGTGTTTACTACGCGTTCGGATAAGTGTTTATTACGCAATCAACATCGGCAAAGCACTGAGCACGCCGCCTCTTTGAACACTGTGAGCCGATTGATCAAAACTCGGCGCCGCCGCGTGTGGCGACCCGCTTGTCATCGCCAGCGTGCGACCGACAACATCGGTTGTCGCCCGCCCCATCGAAGCGTTGCGGTCGCGCACATTGCGCGCGCTGCGCTGGAGCGCTTTCGACTCGTCTGCACACGCGGTTGCAGATGCCGCAGATTCGATCTCAGCAACCGCAGGCTGTTTCGGCTGCCGCTTGTGCTTCGCAATCCGCCCGGCGCGGATGTGATAGGTCAGCGTGGCCACCGCAATGCCGATCTTCTGTGCCGTCTTGCTGGCACTGAAACCCTGGGCCAGCAGCGCTTCGGCTTCGTACTTGGTCTGGGCATCAATTGCAGTGCATCGTTTTTCCTTGCGCGGCATGAAAAATCCCGCACTGCCATGTTTGCGGTAGGTTTTGCAGTGTCCCATCAGCATGGCTCTTGAGATGCCCATCGCTTCGGTGATTCTGTTTGCCGGCAGACGACAGTCGACCCGCAATTCTGCAACGGTCAGGGCGCGCGTCTGTGCGTCGTTTGCATCGTGGCTTTTGAACGGCATCAGGTTGGAGAAGTAGGTCACCTTGTCATCTTCGAAGCTGACAGAGAAGCCGTTTGCGATCGGGGTGGTTTCCGGGGGGGGGTGATTGGGATGTTCAGTTGCATTCTGGATTCCTGGAGTGTTGCTCAAAACCTTATTTATGTACATATTAATGTTAGCAGAAGACAAATCCAAATGCAAGCCAAATTTGGAGATAAATGACAAAATTATGACGATTATTCAACACCTTAATAAGATCGACTGATACAATCATCGGGCTAAGGGGTCAGGATGTCTGAGGCTGAGTCTTTTCTCGGCGCTGAACAATCTGAACGACATCAGCCTTGATCCACGCTACAGTGCCATCTGCGGCTATACCGAATCTGATCTTGACGAAGTGTTCGCTTCAGAGCTCGAAGGACTGGATCGGGATGAGATTCGCCTTTGGTATAACGGCTACAGCTGGTGCGGAGATGAAAAGGTCTACAACCCCTGGGCGATATTGAATCTGCTTGATGGGCGAAAATTCAGGGCGCACTGGTCATTGACCGGCATGCCGTCCTTTCTGTACCGGGTGATGATGGAAAGAGAGTTCACGCCGCTGGATGTGAGGGATTTAACGGTCAATGAGAATTTCATTACGACCTTTGATGTTGACAGCATCAGTGCTGAGGCGCTGATGTTTCAGTCGGGGTATCTGACGATTACCGGTGAGCAGCAGGAAGGCTTCGACACTGTTTTCGAATTGGACTATCCGAACTATGAAGTGCGCGGTAGTTTGGCCAGAGGATATCTGGACAGTCTTTTTGGGCCAGGTAAATCGGCTCCTCGTGAATCCAGTCTGCTTGTCGGGTTGTTGGAGGCGGGTGATTTCGAGGGGTTTGCTTCCGCCTTTCGCAGACTGCTGTCGGCGATTCCCTATGAGTGGCACAACAGCAGTGACATGGCACAGCGTGAGGGGTGGTACTGCTCGATACTGCATGCCTGTCTTTGGGATGCTGCTGATATGACACTTCGCTCTGAGCAGTCACACAGCCGCGGCCGTTCAGATCTGGTACTGGTCATCGGTGATCAGGTGTTTGTGTTTGAGTGCAAGATGCACTCGGGTAAATTCGAAGCAGAGGAGACGGCGGCAGAAGCGATCTGTCAGATACGCGGCAAGGGCTATGCGGACAGGTATCGGGACGGAGTCAGGACCATTCACCTGATCGGTGCGGTATTCAGTGCCGATGAGCGAAACCTTGCAACGATGAAAGTCGAGCAGAATTGATTCGGTCGAGTGTCGACAGTTGTGAATTCATTGGTGTATTTGCTGAGGAAATCGGACCATTCCCCCGGTCACGCACCGGTTGTCGATCAGTGCAACCGTTATGTGCTTGAGAATGTCACTCAGTTGAATCGGTAATTGAATATTCATGGTGTTCCTCCAATTCGTCCTGTCAGCGCAAATCTAATGATTTCAATATTGTCTCAGCCACTCGATTCCAACCATGATTAGCTTATGCATCATCAGTTGAGAAACAATTCTCGGGTTTTATCGCTTCTTTCCCTTGATTGCTTCTCAAAATCGAAAACGTTTGCGAGGTTATCGATTTTCTTTCGCAATTATCGCGAAGAGGCACACTTACGACGGCAATCCTCGCAGAGTGTCATCAAGCGCACCGGCAGCTATATCGACCAAATCATCAATCTGAGACTTGGAAATAATCAGGGGTGGTGAGAGAACCATCGAATTTTCAACCGCTCGCATAATCAGACCTCGTTTCGTCGCATGATCCCGGCAGCGAATTCCGACTTTCAAATCTGCTTGGAAACGTTGGTGTGCTGCTTAGTCTTCAACCAGTTCAATTGCGGCAATGAGTCCGACACCTCGTACTTCTCCGACAAGGGGATGATGGCTAAGTTGCGCCAATTGGCTCTGAAAATAAGGGCCTACCTCAGCCTCGACTGTTTTCACTATCCCTTCTTCAGATAAGAGACGAATATTCTCAGAGGCGACCGCACAAGAAACCGGGTGTCCGGAATAGGTGAATCCATGTGCGAATTCCCCACCGTCTTTGATCATGACTGACGCTACATCGTCCGACACCATAACACCCGCAATGGGCAGGTACCCCGAAGACAAACCCTTGGCCAGCACCATCAGATCCGGGTTAAGACCATAATGGTCTGTTGCAAACCACTTACCGGTTCGACCGAAACCGCAGATCACTTCATCAGCTACAAACAGAATTTCATAAGCTTCACAAATTCTGGAAATTTCATTCCAATAGGACTGTGTGGGAACAATGACGCCTCCTGCTCCCTGAATCGGTTCTGCGATGAAGGCAGCAACATTCTCAATCCCTAGTTCCAGGATTTTATCCTCAAGACACTGAGCCGATTTTTTGCCGAACTCGTTGGGATCAAGATCACCACCTTCCCGATACCAGTAAGGTTGCTGAATATGCTCGATGCCGGGAATCGGGATGCCAGATTCGTGCATGGCGGACATGCCACCCAGACTTGCCGCTCCAAATGTACTGCCGTGATATGCATTGGTTCGACTGATGACGACAGTCTTTGAATCCTGGCCTTGAAGGGCCCAATAGCGACGAACCATTCGAATTACTGTGTCATTCGCTTCCGATCCAGAATTGGTGAGAAAGACATGATTGAACCGAGACGGTGTAATCTCTGCCAGACGTTGTGACAACTCGATCACCGGTGGGTGAGATGTCATGAAAAAAGTGTTGTAGTAGGGTAATTTTCGAAGTTGACGAGTTGCAGCTTCGATAAGCTCTTCACGTCCATACCCAATATTGACGCACCAAAGTCCAGCCATTCCATCGATGATCTTGTTGCCATCGGAGTCCCAAACATAAACGCCTTCAGCATCCGTAATGATTCTGCTGCCAACTTTGTGAAGATGTTTGGTATCTGTAAAAGGGTGTAGGTGAAATTCGTTGTCGATTGTCTAAAGTTCTGTGGTGTTGAGCAGTTGTAGATCGTTCATTTTTCCCTGGTGATTAACGCTGTTGATAACGGGTAGAAGACAGCAATTCTGTCAAACCGATTAGTTTACTTCGAGAAGTGGATGAAAAATGCCTATGAATCAGCGTGAACTGAAAAGAGAATTTCAGTGAAGACGTGGATCGTCGATTAGTATTGCTTCTCGCTTGTATGGAGTGAAGCCGGCTTTTTGATAAATCGCAATGGCATTCGGTGAGTCAAAATCGCAGCTGTGCACCCATAAACGTTTTGGCTCTTCCGCCCAAGCTTTTTCGATAGTCCATCTAAGAAAGTACGATCCTAGCCCACGACCGATAAATTCCGGCATCAAACCGAAATAGGCAAGTTCAATTTCATCTTTCTGGCGACTGTCAAGTTCACTAAATCCAGCAGGTGTACCATTGACATACAGGACAAAGACTTGAACCCTTTTGTGCTGGACAATTGATTCAAGCTGCGCATCAGACATTTGATTTCTTTCGTACCATAGCCATTCCTCACCGACGCCTTGATACAAAAAGCGATAAAACCGAACGGTCGGCTTTTGGCTTCGAATTATGGAAATGTTTTCGGCTCGTTTTGACTGATGAGGAAAATGTGGCAATTTAAACATTTCCAGATAGGTGATGACCATTCGCAGTTTACCAGGCGGAATTTCTTCATGTTCAGCCAGCTCGAAATTCTGCTTACCACGCAGTAGCGTTACGGGAATTGGTGATGAGTCGGAGTCGCTTGGCATGGTGAGATTAAGGTGGTGTTTCAATGATTTTATTTTACATGCCTTTGCAGATGATTAAGTAATATGGTACAAAAATAACATCTATCTTACTGATTATGCGAGGAAACCTATCAATTGAGCAACAACCCATGTGTTTGCTCGAATGGTACATAAAACACGCCACTGAGAAAGCTTGCAAGGAAACCCTGATTCGTCAGCACTGGCACAACGGAATCATCTGCTCGAAGTGCGGTCACGAGCGAGTCTGCCATCAGAAATACCAATTTTTGCGACAGTGAGCCAACTGACAGCATCAGGTGTTGCCAACTGTCGGGGCTAAATTCGAGTACAGCTAAGTCCCGCTGACCAAGTGGTTCACAGAGATTGATCTGATGAGTGCCGACAACAGCCGTATTTCAGCACCGAAACTTTCCAAGTAGATCGGAGTGCGGTATTTACAATCTAATGAACCGCATAGCAGTGAACTGTCCAAAGAATTGACGAAATTACTTGCGTGCACCCTGAACAAGACGATCAAGAATCATGGCACAGAACAGGATGGAAAACCCTGCTAGAATTCCCTGTCCTACGTTGGCGTATTGCAGTGCTTCTAAGACATCCTCACCTAAGCCCTTGGCACCGATCAACGACGCAACGACTACCATAGCCAGAGACAACATAATCGTTTGGTTGATTCCAGCGCGAATTGACGGAGCGGCAAGCGGAAGGTCGACTCGCGTAAATAAGTAAAATTTACCAGCACCGAACGATATTGCTGCTTCGCGGACGCTCTCAGGAACGCCACGCAACCCCAATACTGTAAGGCGTACCACAGGGGTACCACCAAAGATCATTGTAGTGACTACTGCGGCTGGTTTGCCGGTTCCGAAAAATGCAATTACCGGAATCATGAAAACGAATGCAGGCATGGTTTGCATGAAGTCCATGATTGGTTGAATGAAGGCGTAGAACCGAGGTCTACGGGCACAAAACATACCTAATGGAATGCCAATCGCGATGGAAAGACATGCGGCTGTTCCAAGGAGTGCCAACGTAGTCATCGCCTTATCCCAAAAACCCAACAGCCCCATGTAGGTTAAAAATGCACCGGAATATATCGCGGTACGAATACCCGCTGTAAGCCATGTCAATAAGACAATGAAACTGGCAATCACGATCCACGGGGTGCTGACAAAGACAAGCTCCAGAGCATCAAGGATCAGGCGTATGCCGTAAGTGATGAAATCGAACAGTGCCTCACCTTGTGTTACACAGAAGGTAAAGAAAGCCTCCACCCATACGATGCTGGTAAGACGAATATCGGGATCAGTGGGAAATTCAGCCAGCGTATCCAACTGTCCAGGGAAACTGTAGTGGTACATGGCTGTACCAACAATCACAGCCATAAAAAGTGTGCTCAATATTACTTGTCGGAGTGATACACCAGACCGGATTGTACGGTTGGACAACCATTCCGAAAATCTCGCTTCTAGAGCCGAATTAGCGATTACAGATTGTGCGGATTTAACAGCGATCAAGATGATTAAGCCGGTTAACGCAATCCCAATTCCCTGATCCGCAATTTCCTGTGCCTCCAGTCTAATTCCTTCAATTGAATCTTCTAAAGATTTAACTGTACGTTTATAGACATCGACCTTGTCGGACTGAGACTCAATTGCTGAAGCCAACTGCTGACGACGCAATTCCAGGGTTCCCTCAATCGACTCGATTCGGGCTCGGGCATCAGCTGCCAAGTCACCAATCAGTCCACGTGCTATCTGCACATAACCCAGTGTCTCGATGATTAAAAAAGGTAAAGCCCACATCCACAGTCCGCGTGCACCAAACCAGATAGGCCCTAGCATCCCGGCAGACGCGTTAAAGGTAGGTGTAAAGCGAGAACTACCACCGATTTTGTCAAATTGGTTGATGTAGTAGTCTGGATTGGTTTGCACGAAGGTACGAATGTTTTCCAGACGTTCCTCCGCAAATTTTTCTGCAACTTTGAAATCGATAGCATCATCAAGTTGGGATTGTGCTGTTTCGGTCATGACACATCGGCTCCTTCAATCACGGTACGTAAAATGTCTTTCCTGGTGATGACGCCGACATCGGTATTTCCGTTTTGCACCAGGATAGCTGAATCGCTGTCGATTGCCATTTCAATGAGTTTACTAAGCATCTCGTCTTCTCTGACGCGTTGAGTATCGGCGGGTAGGGGGGCGTTGTTGGCTAGATACTGGTCCAGCGGTTGCATGACGACGTGCGCACGTACAATCTTCAGTCGGGAAATACCTGCCACAAAATCGGCAACATAGTCGTCAGCCGGGTTCATCACAATATCTTCGGCACTACCGATCTGAACCACTCTTCCGTCATGCATAATTGCGATACGATTCCCGATTCGCACGGCTTCGTCCAGATCATGAGTGATGAACACAGTTGTCTTTTTCATAATTTTTGACAGTCTGAGAAATTCATCCTGCAATTGGCGTCTGATCAAGGGATCAAGTGCACTGAAGGGTTCGTCCATCAACAGAACATCGGGATTGGCGGCCAATGCTCGCGCAAGGCCGACACGCTGCTGCATTCCTCCGGACAACTCATGAGCAAACTTACTGCCCCATGCCCCCAGTTCCACAATGTCGAGAATCGCTGCAGCATGACGCATCCGATCATTCTTGCTCATCTGTCGAATTTCCAAAGGCATCGCCACATTGTCGAGAACCGATCTGTGCGGCAACAGTGCAAAATTCTGGAATACCATCCCGATTCTGCGATTTCGAAATTGCTGCAACTCAGCGGGTTTCAGAGCCATCACATCGGTTCCTTCGATCTCTATCTTCCCTGAAGTTGGTTCCAGCAGGCGATTGAAATGGCGCACAAGGGTTGACTTACCGCTGCCTGACAACCCCATAACACAAAAAATCTCACCCCGATTGACGCTTAGGCTGACATCGGCAACGCCAACCACCGCATTGTATTGTGCAAGCGTTTCTGCCTTCGTCAGTCCCTTCTCCTGAACGGCTCGCATAGCTTCAATAGCTTTCGTTCCAAAGACTTTCCAGACATTCGAAATCTTAATGACAATGTCTTCTGTCGTATCTGGTGAATCGACCGACACTAAGTTAGTTCCACTTCAAAAACTTAAAATTCTTGTTGATATAACACCTGGAGCACTCATGCTCCAGGTGTTATCAATTTTCCGTCCCTAGATGTTGCGAATTAGAGTCCAAGCCAGGCGTCAACGCGCTCAGGGTTGTTTTCAACCCATTCTCTCGTGACATCTCTCGCATCACGACCTTTCCCTGAGACTTCAAAGGCAAAGCCACTGACATCATCTGCGGTGAGTGCGAATCGTTCGAAAAACTCGACAATTGCGGGTGATCGCTCCGACAGAGAATTGGACCAGGCGATCTGAACGTTTTTCAGTGCATCTTTACTGGCAACCATCGATTGTTCATACCAGTCTGGGGAGTCAGATGGTTGCAACATGATGTATTTTTCTGGGTCGTAAGGTGGTTCACTCAGCATTTTTACATCAAACATGAACCAGATCGCGTGTGGTTTGTAGCAGTAGAAAGCATAACCCTCGCCCTTGGCGATCGAGTCCTTGACGCGTGCGGTTTTTACACTTTCTTCGGCCCGGATTGGCTCAACGAAGTCCAATAAACCATAGTCACGTACCTTGACTTCATTTACATTGGCTGAGGCCCAGCCTGGGGCACCGATCCACATCTCGCCTCGCCCGTTACCGTCACTGTCCATTAGTGCTGCAACTTCGGGACGTCCCAGATCCGCAATGTCTGTAATGGAGTTTGCTTCTCCGAAATCCTTGGAGACGCAAAAACCTTGGTTTCCTTCATAGGGATTGCTTGACAAAGTAACCGTACCTGCACCATCCACGTATTTCTTGGTAAAACTCTCTTGGTTTGGAAGCCAAACGTCTGGGTGCACATCAATATCGCCTTTACCCTGATCCATTGCCTGGAAAATCGTCGCATTGTTACCAGGTACCAGTTCGGCCTTTCCTCCAATGCGCATTTCGACGACAGCTGCCAGCAAATTGGCAATTGCTTGGGCACCAGTCCATGATGGCACACCGATTTTTACTTCCTCAGCTGCAAATGCTGGGGCAGTACACACGGTGACCGCTACAGCCAATACCATTGCTTTAAATTTTGATTTCATAGTTTTCTCCGAATTGAATTTAATACCGGATTTCTCCGGCGTTTGGTGATTTAGGACAAGTCTTTGTCCTTGCGAAGAGGTAAATATATATTACGAAAATACAAAGTTGCCGCAATTAAGCGTTGTTGTAAGTCGATGAGGCTAATAAAGTCGCAGTATGGAATGGTGTTACCACACACATACTGTTCTCATTCGTACGTACGCATTCACAAAAAGGGCGTCTATTCTTGAGTGATTGACGGCAATCCAGCCAATATCTACTGTATCTGCAAAAGAATCAGCCCTAGTAGAAGCTAAATACCTGCGCTCGTACCTTCCAATTCGAGACTTTCCAACCTGCGAGAAATTCAAAGTGATCAGAAAGTAGATTAAAAACTGAATGTTTCTGGAAATCAAACAGCAAAATTCAAATGTTCATCAACCTTTTTGGACAATCATCTTTGCATTGTTTAACTTAGATTTGAATATTGTAAGTCTCCAACCCCGCGTGGCGGGGACGCCATCACCGAAGAAACAGGTTGGGCAAAATACTCCGGTCTGAGATTCAGATCAAGGGTATTCTAACAGCGCTGCGCCGAAGTCAAGACCGTGTAACCTATGGGGACATTGATCCCGAATGTAAGTCTGGTCCGCTTCGCTTTCGTCGCTTATCACTGGCGGCACCATTGGGTGACCCCGTTAGAAAGATTGAACGGCAAGTCGAGCGAAGCCTTCGGCGCAGTCTTTGCATCAACGTTGACTCTGGAGATTGTAGCATGAACAGTCAATCAAGAAAGTTATTGCCGGTGGTTTATCCGAACAGTGCCGGCATTGACATTGCCAAAGACATCCATGCGGTGGCGCTGCCGGCGGATGAAGCCGGTGAGCAGCCGGTGCGGATGTTTGGCGGATTTACCCGGGATTTGGAGGAGATGGCGGCATGGTTGAAGGACCATTCGATTCAGCAGGTGGCATTGGAAGCGACCGGGGTGTATTGGATCCCGGTTTACGAGATGCTGGATGCCCGGGGGTTTGAAGTGTGGCTGGTGAATCCGACCGGGCTGCAGCGGCCGGACCGTCGCAAGTCTGATGTGTTGGACTGTCAGTGGATTCAGCAGTTGATGAGTTTGGGCATGCTGAAGCGTTCGCACCGTCCGGCGGATGAGATTTGTGAGCTGCGAAGCTACGTGCGCAACCGTCGTCGGGCGATTTCAGACCGGGCGCGTTGTGTGCAGCACATGCAAAAGGCGATGCAGCAGATGAATCTGAAGCTGGATTCGGTGGTCAGCGACATTGCCGGGCAGACAGGGATGGCGATCATTGAGGCGATTGTCGCTGGTGAGCGGGATGGTGAGAGGCTGGCGCGGTTTCGTCACGGTCGGATCAAGGCGAGCGGGGAGACGATTGCTGCGGCACTTGAGGGCAACTGGCGCGAAGAGCATCTGTTCACCCTGGCGCAGGCGCTGGAGAGTTACCGTCATTACGATGGGCAGATTCGGCGCCTGGAGGAGCGCATTGCACAGGTGGCCGACCGGTTGGCGGCTGACGGAAGTGATGATGAAAACGACTGCGGCGATGGGGGCGTTCAGTCGCAGGCGGTCCAGCCGGCTGGTTCAAAGCGGTGGCAGGTGAAGATGCGTGATTTGATGAAACAGATGTATGGTGTGGACCTGATGGAGATTCCATCGGTTGGATTTGAGACGGTGCTGACGCTGCTGTCGGAAGTGGGGACGGATCTGTCGGGTTTTCCAAGTTCCCGCCATTTTGGCCAGTGGCTGGGTCTGGCGCCGGGGACGAACATCAGCGGCGGCAAGCGGCTCGGTGGCGCCAAAGGGCGCGGCTGCCAGGTTTCCGGGCAGGCATTGCGCCTGTCGGCCATGACGCTGCGGCGCAGTCGCAGCAGACTCGGAGACGTACACCGGCGTCGTTGTGCACGGATGGATCCACCGCGGGCAATTAAAGCGACCGCTTACCAGTTGGCGCGGATGATTTACGCAATGGTCACCGGCCAACAGCAGTACGACAAACGCCTGCTGATCAAATCAGAGGAAAACCGTCAGTTGATTAAGATTCAACGAGTCATCCGACAGGCAGAGCAGTTTGGGTTGCGCTTTGTTGAAGATGACATCGATGATGTTCCACTAAAACAGGCAGTTGCATGATGATTGTTGAGGTTTCGGGTGGTGAGTCGAAGTTTTGTTTCTAGAAAGGATAAGATAGAGGAGATTACTGAACAAATTGGGTTCGCCTTAATACTGGTTAACCAGGGGAAATTATGAGAACACACTAAATATCTCGGCAAATGACTACAAAATCGTACCAGAATGCGAAAATACGTGGGAATAGTGTCTGCCTATGTTTATTCTGATGAATATCGAGTGAACAAAAATGCTAATGCGTAAAAGTAATTGAGAGAATCAGGAGTCGAATCTGAACTAGTGCGTCTCGGCGTTTCCGCGAATAGTATCCTCTCTTTAAGGGTGGCTCACGGAACTGCTGAACTTCACTTTGATGTTTCAGCAAACTCCGTTTCAGATTTAACTGCCTGTTTGATTGGCGGTGGCTCTTTGTGTACAGCATGAGGTGGCCATAGATCACCAAGACTGAAACTGATCGCTTCAAATGGCGGCAGTGAAACTGACGCATCATCGAACAGCGTGTCCATCAATACCCACTCGCTATCACGCAACTTAAATGCTTCCAGCGACTGGGCATCTGGATCCACCAACCAAAGATAGGTGACCCCTTCACGGGCATAGACAGCTCTTTTGCCACCAAGATCAATCGCTCGAGTCGAAGATGAAAGCACCTCACACACCCAATCCGGAGCCAACGTAAAGTAGGCGGTGGATGGCAACTCCAGCATTCGTTCACGTCGCCATCCTGCGATATCGGGCACCAGAATATCCTCTCCCAGATGAACTTCAGGTTCAAAAAGAATCCACCAGCCACCGGGTCCATCTCGACCTTTGTGAAAAGGTGAACCAATACAAATGCCAAGCTCCGAACTGGCTAAGGAGTGACGAGGGCCCGGTCTTGGTTGGGTGTATAGCGTACCGTTGACAATTTCTGCAACCATGTGCGGTGGCGCATCCAGCACGTCCTGATAGGTCGCCCGAGTTGAAGTCGGCTCGGAATTGGCTGTCTGCGATTTAATCATTGTGTTTTGAATCTTCAAATGTGTTGCAGTTCAATTTTATTCGAAGTGTGTAGTGATCAAATATTTCATTCTGTTCCGCTTGATTGAACTCAATTGACTGACCAGTCATCAACCCTCGAATTTTGCTAAGTTTTGAACCACCGAGAAATTGACGGTGCGTCAGGATTTCGCTACACTAGGTTGACATACTGATATGCGCGGTTTGGCTACTGCATTGCCCCGTTTCGTCACGGGCCGTCCTCGCAATAAAACCACGGATCATCGCCAGTTACAGGCTGACGAGTCAGTATAGATAAATCGAGGGTTACCACCGGGATCGCACCATCAAAGTTAATTTAAATCGCTAAAGACGAATAATACCAATCTGTATTGCATCTTAAGTAGATGATATAAATCAATAATATCTCGTCTAATGACTTTTCTGCCGGGCGATAGCAACTGTGCGAACGCTGTGCTATTCTCGTAAAATTTCGTTTGGTCAGTGCGCTGAATTCAAATCGTAATTTGCTCAGGGAAAATTAAATGGAATTATCTGGAAGCACGATTGTGCCATATCCACGCGATGTCGTTTGGCAATCGCTCTATGATGCGGAAACGATGCGTCGCTCAATTTCTGGTTGTATAGAGTTGGAGTGGATATCAGAAACCGAACTTCAGGGAAAAATCAAGAAAAAATTTGGTCCCGTAAAAGCCACATTTCCCATTAATCTATCGGTCAGCGATGTGGAGCAATTCGAAAGCTACACCATGCAAGGTTCTTCAAAAGGTGGTTCGTTTGGCTATGTTAGCGGTGAAGCGAGATTTAAACTGGTCGATGTAGATGAAGGCTGTGAACTCTTTTATGAGGCTGAAGTCAAAATGGGTGGTAAACTGGCTCAGATTGGCTCCCGGTTAATGAGCAGCGCATCAAGAAAAATCGTTGGAGACTTTTTTGAGGCTTTCTTCGCAGAAATTGAGTCTCAGAATTCTTCTGAAACTGATCAGGAGAAAGAACCGGATTGAAATCGGTGAGATTAAGCACACCCCGCATGTTGCTAAGTTGCCCCAATCACCGAATAATTCATTAAAATTGCTAGGAGAAACTAATTTGAATCAAGTACTCGATTCGTTGCTCAATCGTTGGAGAGTGTGCGGTTTGAGTTGGCGATTTAGGTAAATCTAAAGAGGAGGCAGTTTATGACTGTATCAATTTCAATGACGATTAACGGACGCAGTGTGTCAGCCGATGTTGATGCACGGACACTGTTGGTCGATTTTTTGCGAGTAGACCAGCGATTGACAGGCACGCATGTTGGATGTGACACGAGTCAGTGTGGCGCATGTGTCATCCATGTGAATGGGAAGTCCGTCAAGAGTTGTACGATGCTCGCGGCCCAAGCAAACGGTGCGAATGTCAAGACCATTGAAGGTGTTGCCAATGGTAGTGAATTGCACCCAATGCAGGAGGCTTTTCGCGAAAATCATGGTTTGCAGTGCGGATTCTGTACACCCGGCATGATCATGAGCGCATTGGATCTCGTCAGCGTAAATGACGACCCTTCCGAGCAGGAAGTTCGGGAGTGGCTGGAAGGTAACTTGTGTCGATGCACGGGTTATCACAATATTGTCAAATCGATACAGGCTGGCGCTAAAGCCATGCGGGAGGCATAGAATGAGTGGTACCGGAATTGGCGCCTCCGTGCGCCGAAAAGAAGACCTGAGATTCGTCCGTGGCGCAGGCAAATACACTGACGATATGAATTTACTGGGTCAGGCTTATGCGTACATTCTACGTTCGCCGCATGCCCACGCAGCCATCAATTCGATTGACACGTCGGCAGCTGCAAGCAGTGATGGAGTCGTTGCCGTGTATACGTCCGAAGATATGGCTGCGGTTGGCGGCATTCCTTGCGGGTGGCAAGTACACGGTAAAGATGGCAGCCCGATGCATGAACCGAAGCATCCGGCTCTGGCTGAAGGCAAAGTGAGGCATGTAGGAGATCCCGTAGCAGTCGTTATCGCTGAGTCGCGTGACCAGGCCCGAGACGCAGCGGAATTGATCGATGTTGACTACGATGTGCTCGAAGCCGTCTTGGATATGAATCAGGCCATTACAGATGATTCACCCAATGTACATGATGATGTAGGCACTAATGTTTGCTATGACTGGGCCTTGGGAGACCCGGAGGCAGTCAACGAAGTTTTCTCCAACGCTGCGCATGTTGCAACACTGGACCTCATCAACAATCGACTGATTCCGAACGCAATAGAGCCGCGTTGCGCCATTGGTGATTTTGACCAGGCTTCCGGGCAATACACGCTTCACACTACCAGCCAGAATCCTCACGTCATTCGACTGCTGATGGGTGCTTTCGTTCTGGGAATTCCAGAGCACAAGCTACGTGTTCATGCCCCAGATGTTGGTGGTGGATTTGGCTCCAAAATTTATCACTATGCGGAAGAAGCGATTGTAACTTGGTCGGCCGCTCAGATCAACAGACCGGTCAAGTGGACTGCAGACCGAAGTGAGTCCTTTGTTTCTGATGCTCATGGGCGAGATCACGTTACTACCGTCGAACTCGCACTTGATGAAAACGGTAAGTTTCTCGCACTTCGCGAGTCGACCCTTGCCAATATGGGTGCATATTTGTCGACTTTCGCACCGTGTATCCCGACCTACCTGCATGCTACATTGCTGGCCGGACAATATTCTACTCCGATTGTCTATTGTGAAATAAAGGCGGTGTTTACCAATACTGTTCCGGTTGATGCTTATCGTGGCGCCGGGCGGCCTGAAGCAACCTATTTACTTGAGCGAATTGTTCAGGTTGCTGCCGATCAGTTGGGATTGGATCCAACGGAAATTCGACGACGCAACTTCATTCAACCCGAACAGTTTCCGTATCAGACACCAGTCGCACTGGTTTACGATACTGGCGACTATGAGTCGAGTCTGAACAAAGCACTTGAGTCCTCGGACTACGCTGGTTTTGCAGCCCGCAGAGGAGCCTCAAAGGCAGCGGGTAAATTGCGGGGAATCGGCGTTTCCTCCTATATTGAAGCCTGCGGAATTGCACCGTCCAATGTTGTTGGTTCACTCGGTGCAAGAGCTGGACTTTATGAAGCAGCAACGATCCGAGTCAATCCAACCGGTTCAATTAGCGTGCTGACAGGGTCACATTCGCACGGCCAGGGTCACGAAACAACGTTTGCACAGGTGGTTTCTGAAAAACTGGGAGTTGATATTGACAGCGTCGAAATTGTTCATGGCGACACCGACAAAATTCCATTTGGAATGGGTACTTACGGTTCACGTTCAATCGCAGTGGGTGGTACGGCAATTGTGAATGCGCTTGACAAAATTATTGCCAAGGGTAAAAAGATTGCTGCGCACCTACTTGAAGCGTCTGAATCGGATATCGAGTTTGAAAATGGAAGTTTTGTTGTACCAGGAACCGACAAAGCGAAGGCTTTTGGTGAAATTGCCCTCACTGCTTACGTTCCTCATCAATATCCATTAGAGGAATTGGAACCCGGGCTCGAAGAAACCGCATTTTACGATCCGAAAAACTTCACATTTCCGGCCGGCACTTATATCTGCGAGGTTGAGGTTGACCCGGAAACCGGTGTTGTGGAAATCGCGAGCTTCCATGCCACAGACGATTTTGGAACGGTAATTAATCCGATGATCGTGGAAGGTCAAGTACATGGTGGACTCGTCCAGGGTATTGGACAGGCTTTGCTGGAATCAGCTGCCTATGATGAAGATGGTCAGTTGCTGTCCGGTTCGTATATGGACTACACCATGCCGCGGGCCTCTGATGTGCCTTCATTCTCGGTAGACACAACAGTTACGGTATGTGAGCATAATCCGCTAGGCGTGAAGGGCTGTGGTGAAGCCGGTGCAATCGGATCGCCGCCAGCGGTAATTAACGCAATTCTGAATGCGCTAGCTGAGGTTGGCGTTACCAATATCGACATGCCTGCGACACCGCATCGAGTCTGGCAGGCCATTCGAAACGCTCAGGCTTCCTGAAAGGAGGAGTAATCATGTATTCATTTGACTACAAATGTCCATCAAGTCTGAGCGAAGCAGTTGAAATGCTGCAAAGCTCGGATGACGGATTGTTGCTCGCTGGAGGACACACATTGCTGCCGACTATGAAACAGCGGCTTGCCTCGGCGAGTGATTTGATCGATCTCGGTGGGGTCGGCGAACTTAGCGGTATCTCAGTGTCTGACGGCACCGTAACGGTTGGAGCTATGACCACGCACGCAGAAGTTGCCGCGTCATCTGATGTCAGAAGCGCCATACCGGCGCTGGCAGATCTTGCAGGTGGCATCGGTGATCCGCAGGTTCGAAATGCAGGGACCATTGGTGGTTCCATTGCTAACAGTGACCCGTCAGCCGACTACCCGGCTGCTTTAGTGGGTTTGTGTGCGACGGTAAACACAAACTCGAGATCCATTTCTGCTGAAGATTTTTTCACCGGGATGTTTGAAACTGCACTGGAAGAGAATGAAATCATCACATCGGTATCGTTTCATATTCCGAAGTGTGCAGCATATTGCAAGTTTCCAAATCCAGCTTCTCGATATGCTATTGTCGGAGTGATGTTTGCCGATTGCGATCATGGACTGAGGGTTGCGGTAACCGGAGCCGGCCCGAGTGTTTTTCGGGTCAGTGAGATGGAATCCGCGTTAGCGCAATCGTGTGCCGCTTCTAGCATCGCGGGCATCGGCATCTCTGCTGATGGTCTCAACAGTGATATTCATGCGAGCGCGGAGTATCGGGCACACCTGGTGACTGTCATGGCGAAACGAGCCGTTGAAAAGGCCTGTGCTTCCTGTTAATCGGCCTGGAAAATAACAAACCGTTTGGGTGTTTGAACCCTTTAAGGGTTCAAACGCCCCAGAGCCTTTCAAATCTGTGATTGTGAGTCATCACTTTCAATCAAATATTCACCAATGAAATTTCCTTCCGACATTACGGCAACTGAATCGTTGCTGGCATCTGGCAACTACATTGCAGACAGAAGCCTGGCGACTGCTGTTTACCTTTCTATATCGCTCGGTAGGCCTCTGTTGTTGGAAGGCGAGGCCGGTGTCGGTAAGACCGAAGTCGCTAAAGTTCTGTCAGCGACTCTGAACTGTGAGTTTATCCGCCTTCAGTGTTATGAGGGACTTGATGTAGCCTCTGCAGTCTATGAGTGGGACTATTCCAGGCAGATGATCGAAATTCGTTTAGCGGAAGCAGAGGGCGTACATGATCGGGCGACCATTGCCAAAGACATTTACTCTGAAAAATTTTTAATTGCGCGACCCTTGTTAAAGGCATTGAGAACAGCTACGGGTGAAGCACCACCGGTTCTACTCATTGATGAAATTGACCGGACAGATGAGCCCTTTGAGGCTTATCTACTGGAACTGCTTTCCGAATATCAGATTTCGATTCCTGAAATAGGTACAGTCAGGGCAACACACCCACCCCTAGTCGTCATAACGTCGAATCGGACGCGGGAAATACACGATGCACTGAAAAGACGGTGTTTCTATCACTGGGTGGATTACCCGAATGCTGATCAGGAACTTGAGATTTTGCGTGTGAAAGCACCTGATACCAAACTTCATCTTGCCAGACAAATCGTTGGCTTTGTGCAGAAGCTGCGCGACGAAGATCTCTATAAAGCTCCCGGGGTAGCTGAGACGATCGATTGGGCACATGCGTTGGTGCAAATTGATGCGATTGAATTGAAACCTGCAATGATTGACAGCACTCTAGGTGTGTTATTGAAATATCAGGATGATCTTGAAAAAATTCGCGGTTCTGAAGCAGCTCGTCTGCTGGAAACCATACCTGTTGCCGCTGGAATCAACGCGTGAACCATGAGGGGTATCGACCAGTGGATTCTGCAAACCATGGTACGTTCGTCAATAACATCGTTCATTTTGGTCGGATTCTAAGAGCTGCGGGTTTACCAGTAGGAACCGGTAGAATTCTGGATGCGGTTCGCGCGGTTGAACTCGTTGGTGTTGCTGATAAGGACGACTTCTATTGGACGTTGCACTCGGTTTTCGTCAGCCATCCGCGACATCGATATCTATTCGAACAGGCGTTTCAGGTGTTCTGGCGGAATCCGAGAATTCTCGAACGTTCGATTTCAGCACTCCTGCCTGAAATTCGAATTCCTGAGTCTGAAAAATCTACTAAACAGATCGCTCGTCGCTTGGCCGAATCGCTCTATCCACAACAAGTTTCTGATGATCAGTTTGAAGAATTGGAACCCGAGTTTGAGTTTCAGGCGTCAATGACATATAGCGACCGGGAACGACTGCAGAGTGTTGACTTTGATACCATGTCGACTGCCGAGATGCAGCAGGCTAAACAGGCGGTTGCCAATCTCGGAGTGGCGTTTCGTGAAATTCAGACTCGTCGGTTCCAAGCAACTCAGCTTGGAGAGAAACTTGATATGAGAAAAACACTCAGGGCGAGTCTGAAAGGGTCGGCAGATGTGATCACGCTGATTAGGAAGAAGCGTCGAATGGAACTGCCCCCGGTAGTGCTGATTTGTGACATATCAGGTTCCATGAGTGAATACTCGCGGATGATTTTGCATTTTGCACATTCCTTGATGTTTAACCGAAAACAGGTTTTTTGCTTTGTATTTGGAACGCGGCTGACCAATGTTACCCGGCAGTTGAGAGTTCGCGATGTAGATTGTGCGTTGGCGGACGTTTCCGAAGCGGTTGAGGACTGGTATGGCGGCACTCGTATCGGGGAGTGCCTGAAGCTTTTTAATAAAACCTGGGTGCGGCGATTGCCGTTACACAAAGCAACAATACTGCTGGTTACAGACGGGCTAGATCGTTCAGAGTCTGTTGCTCTCACGCCTCAAATTCAAATGCTGCATCGTTCCTGCAAAGAATTAGTTTGGCTGAACCCATTGCTTCGCTATACTGAATTTGAACCAAGAATAAGCGGAATTCGGGCAATGCTTCCGCATGTTGATGCCTTTCTGCCTGTGCATAATTTAAACAGCTTGCAGTCACTGGCTGAGATGCTAAGCCGAAGGTCTAGCGAGAACAATTTAGATTTCAATAAGCAAAGATTCTTTTGGCGAAAGAAATTACATGAATCGACACCATTTGTTCCTCAGACTTCAGTGAGTTGACATGCTGAATAAGGACGAAAAACATTCGACATTGGAAACTGCACTCGGTTGGTATGAACAGGGACTAAATGTCGCGATAGCAACGGTTATTTCAACATGGGGCTCGTCACCACGGCCAACCGGCAGTCAGTTAGTAGTCAACGAAGAGCGAAAGTTTGAAGGTTCGGTATCCGGAGGTTGCGTTGAAACAGCTGTGATTGAAGAGGCGATAGATGTGATAGATACGGGCTTACCACGACTTTTGTCCTATGGTGTAAGTAATGAACAAGCCTGGGAAGTGGGCTTAGCATGTGGCGGTCAGATTGAAGTCTATGTTGAACCTTTGTGGGGCGATAAATCAGACTCCGAGCAGTAGTGAAGACATCAACACTCAAAACACTTGTTCAGGCAAGGGAGCAGGGACAGGCAGCTGTGCTTGTAACCTCACTTGAAGATCATTCTCAACTGGTTTTCTTCCCAGAGGCTGCAGAAACAGATGGGCCATTGGGAGGCGCAGTCCGGGATGGGTTTCGAACGGACCGCAGCCGGGTGGTAGAATTTGAAGGAAAGCGACATTTTATTCAGGTCATCAATCAGCCCTTAAAGCTGTTAATTGTTGGTGCGGTCCACATTGCACAGACACTTATTCCAATGGCTCAGTCCTGCGGTTACGTGGTGACCTTGATCGACCCAAGAAAAGCATTTGCGTCGAATGATCGGTTTCCTGGAGTAGTTGTCAGAACTGAGTGGCCAGACAAGGCTTTGACCGTTCTTGGACTGAATTCGAGAACTGCAGTGGTAACCTTGACGCATGATCCCAAACTTGATGAACCGGCATTGATCAAGGCACTGAATTCAGATGTGTTTTACATCGGTGCTCTAGGCAGTCGCAGAACTCATCATGCGCGCTGCGAACGTCTAAGCGAAGCTGGTGTTTCTGAGGAAAAACTTGAACGGATTCATGCGCCAATTGGCTTGGATATCGGCGCAACTTCACCCGCTGAGATCGCACTCTCCATAATGGGTGAGATTACATCAGCACTTAGAATGAGAGTGAATCGATGAAGTTTGGGCGAATTCCAACTGCTGAAGGTGTCGGCACAATTCTTGGGGCTCCACTTACGGTGCTGGGTAAGAAATGGAAGAAAGGTCGAGAACTCACTCGTTTCGATATCGAAGTGCTGTTGAGTCAGAATTTTGACAGCATAGTTGTGGCTCGGTTAGAAGACGGTGATGTCAGTGAAGATGCTGCTGCAGAGGCTATCGCACGGGTGATTTGTGGTGATGGACTCGAAGTCCGATCAGCTGCCACCGGACGTTGTAATCTCTATGCAAAACATCGTGGTCTGCTGCAACTGCGTTCTGACCGCATACATGCGATCAATTCAGTTGATGAGGCGTTCACTGTTGCAACTCTTCCAAATTACAGCACGGTATATGCTGGCAGGCTGGTCGTTTCTGTCAAGATCATTCCGTATGCAGTTGATCGCAAACTGCTCAATGAATGCATTACTGAGGCAAGCTTCGGAGTGCCTCCAATCACTGTATTCAAGTTTCAACCACTATCGATAGGATTAATTCAGACACAGACTGACTGGTTTGCACCGAAGTTGCTTGATAAGGGTAAATCAATGCTTGAGAGCAGGGCGGAGCTTGTTGAATCTGAGATCACGGAATACGATGTTTGTGAACATCATGAAGATGCGGTCTCTAAACTGATTGTTGAGTACGGCAAGAAAAATTTGGATCTCATACTTCTGCTTGGCGCTTCGGCGATTCAGGATCGGGAGGATGTCATTCCGAAGGCGATTGTTAATGCGGGTGGTCGAATTGAACATCTAGGGATGCCAGTCGACCCCGGAAACCTGCTGCTGACAGCAAAGTACAGAAAAATCGATGTTTTGGGATTACCCGGATGTGTACGGTCACCGAAACGGAATGGATTTGATTTCGTGTTTGAACGACTAGCAGCCGGGCTCGAAGTATTGCCGGAAGATATCATGCATATGGGTATTGGTGGGATTATTCCTGAACCACCCAAACGGCCGGTACGACGTACATTTGTCGAATCTTCTGAGTTGTCAGGCGAAATGAATGTCGCCGCTATCGTATTGGCAGCCGGCCAATCGACACGTATGGGAGAGCAGAACAAACTGTTTCTCAAGCTGGGAGAGCACAGCATGATTCAGCAGGTGGTAGCTAACCTGACAGATTCAGCAGTCGAGAGGGTTTTTGTGGTGACCGGTCATGATCGAGCGCGAGTGCGAGAAGAACTGCAGGATGCATCGGTTACGTTCATACACAACAGCGAATATGCAAAAGGTCTTAGCACTTCACTTCGGACAGCTCTGGCGCAACTACCAAAGAAAACTACCGCAGCGTTGATTTGTTTGGGAGACATGCCGTTTGTTGGAAGTGCCAATGTCAATGCACTGATTGCCGCATTCGATCCGGTCAATCAGCAATCAATCTGTGTGCCAACTTTTCGCGGCAAGCGTGGCAACCCGGTATTATGGGGAAAATTCTATTTTCAGCAGATAATGGAAATTCAGGGGGATGTCGGCGCCAAGCACATCATTGGTGAGTACGAAAATTGTGTGGTCGAGGTAGAAATGCGTGATATCGGCGTCCTAACAGATTTTGATACACCGGAAGCATACGCCAAGTTTGGTGTCAAACAAGCAAAAGAAGATTCGGGTGTTGCGGTAGAGGAGCCCTCCTAACGGGAATTTCGGCGATGGAAAACGAGATTTATTGGCGATTGGGTATGTTTTTTGTACTGCTGCTGACAATGGCTCTTTGGGAAACGATCAGTCCGAGGCGCCAGTGGCAGCTGTCGAGAAGCGCGAGATGGCTTAATCACTTGACGCTTTCCGTAATCAACACGCTTGTCGTTCGAATTCTGATTCCGATGACTGTCGCAGCATTTGCGATCATTCTTGAAAGTCGAGGAATTGGATTGCTGAATTGGCTGAGTCTTCCAGTTTGGCTTTCGATTCTGACTGGAGTTTTACTGCTGGATCTTGCCATCTATGCTCAGCATTACTGGTTCCACAAAATTGATTTCTTCTGGCGATTTCACAGGATGCATCATACTGATCTAGATTGTGATGTCACAACGGGTGTGAGGTTTCATCCAGTCGAGATAGTTATCTCGATGATCATTAAATTCGCTGTGGTCGCGGTCATTGGTGCGCCAGCACTCGCCATCGTCTTATTCGAGATATTGCTGAATGCCACTTCCATGTTCAATCATGGCAACGTCAAGATGCCGCATGCCTTGGATCAGGTACTAAGATCTGTGATTGTAACCCCTGATATGCACCGGGTACATCATTCAATTATTAGAAACGAGACTGACAGTAACTTTGGATTTAATCTGTCGGTCTGGGATCGAGTCTTCGGAACTTATCGAGCCCAGCCAGAAGAGGGGCATCTAGGCATGACGATTGGCTTACCGATTTATCGTGATGAAATTGAAAATCGGCTGGATCGGTTAATCACCCAGCCGTTCAGAAAAATCGAAACTTAAGCTGCAGCAGCAGTGATTTCGGCCATACTGTCGTCAATCGACTGGCTCATTTTTTCGACGATTTCATCAACTATGGTTTCATTGATGATGAACGCCGGTGCTAACATGACGTGATTTCCGCGTACGCCATCTATGCTTCCTCCTCCCGTATAGCACATAAGTCCGTTGCGTTCTGCGTTCCGTTTCAGGACGGAATGAAAGAGAAAATTTGGATCAAGTGGCTCCTTGCTTGTCTTATCTGAGACAAATTCTATTCCGATAAAGAGTCCTCGTCCTCTAATGTCACCGACGTTTGAATGGGAACCAAGTTCCGATCTCAGTTTCGCAATCAGGTTCTTGCCTTGGATTCGGACGTTTTCCAACAGATTTTCTGACTCAATTGTGTTCACTACAGCAAGTGAAGCGGCACAGGCGATGGCGTGTCCCATGTAGGTGTGACTTTGCATAAGTGCACCACTGCCACTATGGACCGCTTGGTAGATTGACTGAGAGACGACCGTAGCGGCGATTGGTTGGTAACCTGCTCCCAATCCTTTGGCCAGTATCACCATATCGGGGACGATGTCGTCTTGCGTGAAACTGAAAAACGTACCGGTCCGTCCCGAACCGCACATCACTTCATCAAGAATCAGCAAAATGCCATACTGATCGCAAATTTCCCGGATACGCTTTAGGTACCCCGGCACCGGTGGAAGTACGCCAGCGGTAGCGCCACCCACTGTTTCGGCGACGAATCCAATAACATTGTCAGCGCCAAGTTCAAGAATTTTCTCTTCAAGTTCATTTGCAACTCTAATGCCATACTCATGCGTGGACTCATTCTCCCGCTGCTCCCGGTAGGGAAAGCATGGGGCGATTGTGTGATGATCAGAGTGGAGCATAGGCAAATATGGTTTGCGACGCGCTACGTGGCTGCCTACAGATAGTGCTCCAAGTGAGTTACCGTGAAAACTCTGGCGACGTGAAATCAAGATTTTTCTACTGGCTTCTCCCGTCTCAACAAAATACTGTCGAGCAAGTTTGAAGGCTGTCTCCATTGCTTCAGAACCACCGGATAGAAATACAACATGATCCAGTGGTGCAGGTGCCAGATCAGCCAGCTTTTCAGCCAGTGATTCAGCAGTAAACGACGTGAAAAATTCCGAATGGATATAAGCAAGTTCAGCAGCCTGTTTTCGAATGGCCTCTACAGGAGCGGGATGGTTATAACCAAGACAGGATACGGCTGCGCCACCACAGGCATCCAGATATTGACGATTATTCTCATCGTAAACATAAACGCCTTCACCCCGGATGGCTGTTGGAGGTGTATGTATTGGATGACGGTGGATGATGTTTGTCATGATGGTAATTTCTGAATTGATTTTATGATTGGCGGTATGGTTTCTTACCTTGAACTTTTGTCGAACGGATCAAGGTATTAACTGACTGGAATTATATTGAATAGCATGGCTTGCGAATTGATCATGGGTTCGATATTGGCTTTCAAGATTCACCATGAGATCACGTGACTTGTATCCAGCAGGGCAATATTGCCAACACATTCAGCTTTACGTTTTCAGCTCGTCGGCCTATCCCTAACCGACGTAACTTCACGAGCCTGACACGACTTGAAACTGTTCTAGAGTAATGCTCAATAACACATAATATTCGGGAGTTTAAGCCAGTTCAAACTGTACGAATAATCTGAATTCAATATATAGAGACTCATGAGTGACATAAAAATTTTATTCCTGTCGAAAGACGACATCGACGCCTTGAATATTGGTATTGACGATGCGTTGGATGCGATTGAGAAAGGTTTGATCGCCCATGGCCAACAAAAGGTCATCATGCCTTCCAAGAGCCATCTTGTTTTGGACTTTCCCAATAAGCTGTTCAACATCCTCAAGGGATATGTTGAACCGGTTAATGCCGCAGGAGTCAAAATTATTGGCGATTTTCACGATAACTATCAGCATAATTTACCGTCTGAATTAGCATTGGTTACACTGTATGATCCGAAGACCGGGGTGCCAATAGCAATCGTCGATGGTACCGTCAACACTTGGATGAGGACAGGTGCTGTCACCGCTCTGGGTGCCAAATATCTGGCCAGCAATGACTCTAAGGTGTTGGGACATATCGGTGCACGCGGAACTTCGTGGTACAACGTCCGGATGCTGGACAAGTTATTTGATTTTGAGGAAATTCGTGTTACTAGTAGACGTCCAGAATCGAGAGAAAGGTTTGCCGAGACACTTTCAGCGGAATTGAACAAAGAAATCAAAGTAATGGACAACTGTAAAGATACGGTGAAGGATGCTGACATCATTATTGACGCATCTAGATTACTCGAACATCAAGTATTAGTTGCCGATTCCGATGTTAAGCCTGGAGCGCATCTGCAGGCCTATGGAGCTGTGCTGTCAGTTGCACCGTCACTTCCATTCACTGTCGACAAGTTTGTTGTTGATGACTGGAATCAGTGCAAAATTTCTCCTTATGGACAGTTTGCGGACCTTTGCCAGAGAGGAGAATTGAGAGACGAACACGTATACTGCGATATCGGAGAAATTGCTGCAGGCCTTAAGCCCGGCAGGGAATCTGAAACTGAAAGAAGTCTCTTTTGGCATAAAGGTTTCGCAATCAGTGACATTATGTTGGGTATGCTGGCAGTCGAAAAAGCTCGCGAACGCGGGATTGGTACTGAATTGGTGTATTACAAAGCACCACGCGACATGTAATCGGAAATGAACTAGGAAAAATTTGTGACCAAAGATCACTTAGTGAGGAAAAAATCCAATTTGGTTTGGATTGACCTCGAAATGACTGGATTGTCACCAGAAAATGACCGAATTATTGAAATTGCGACAATTGTTACCAACATTCACCTAGAGGTAGTCGCAGAAGGACCAGAGATCGTAGTTCATCAAAGCGATGAGAGACTCGCAGCGATGGATGACTGGAACCAGACGACGCATCGTGAGAGTGGATTAATCGAACTCGTCAGAGAGTCAACGGTTGATGAAAAGGAAGCGGAACGAAAAACGCTGGCTTTCGTAAAACGCCATGCAACCAAGCAGCGATCTCCGCTATGCGGTAACGCGATTTGTCAGGATCGACGGTTCCTGGATCGATATATGCCTGAGCTTTCTGGCTATCTACACTATCGACATCTCGATGTAAGCACGATAAAGGAATTGGCAAAACGTTGGCGTCCAGACCTTGCCGACATGCACATCAAGAAAAGTGCGCATCGTGCTAAAGATGACATTCTGGAATCAATTGAAGAACTTCGTCGCTATCGAGACAATTTTTTCTTGACCAATCCAGTCGAATTCGAATGATAGATGCAAAAGTACTACAACGGGTCATTTGCTGAGTTTCATTCAGTTGAAGATTGTGAGAACACCCGTCACAGAGATTACGGGTTTGATAAGTCATCCCCCTAGGATCTATCCGTAATCCAATAGATTACGGATAGTACCCCTCACGCCATCCTGATGAAAATAAGAAGAATCGAAAAAGAAATGCTCGAGGGAAACCACGGTTATCCTCGACAATGGGCCATGCAGCAACAACTACAAGTTGGCCAATTTTTCTCGGCTGACTGCTTCGTTGAAGTTACACAGGCACACATTATGTGCGATACCGAATCGCTGGGCTTGGCTGGAATTGAGCATCTGGAGCGCCTGGCGAGTTTCAGTGAGGAGGAACGGTCAGTTGTAATACCAACCATCACTGATCCTCGAGGCATGGATCTCATGAATTACCGTCGGCTCAATCAGTCGGAAGACTTTGCGGTG
Organism: Arenicellales bacterium; assembly: GCA_965220665.1. Taxonomy (GTDB): domain Bacteria; phylum Pseudomonadota; class Gammaproteobacteria; order Arenicellales; family JAJDZL01; genus JAJDZL01. Next base: position 699,775 of record CBDCQQ010000004.1, on the reverse strand, counting down.
CGCGAGCGTCGCGCAACGACGGCACTGGAAGCGATGGGAATTATGATGACGGATACATGTATCAATTACCAGACCATTTCACCTCCGGTACTCGGAGAAAATGTAGCGTTTGGTGATACAGGTGCTGTCATCTATACCAATAGTGTACTTGGTGCGCGAAGCAATTTTGAAGGTGGACCGGCAGCTTTGGCTGCTGCATTGACTGGCCGCGTTCCGTCTTATGGTTATCACGTCGATTCCAATCGTCAGGCAACACAACGATTTAAATTGAATTTTGATCCAAAAACACTCACCGACTGGGGTGCATTCGGGGCGATTGTAGGGGAATTCACCGGTGATTATTGGGAAGTGCCAATCATTGAAGGACTTGCTGACAGTCCGACTTCAGACCAGCTTAAGCACTTTGGTGCAGCACTCGCAAGCCATGGTTCCGTTGCACTTTTCCACCTTGACGAAATCACCCCGGAAGCACTTGACTTCATGGCGGTTGCAGCGGACCTTGACGGACAGGAACCAATTTCAATCAGCCGGGATCACATTAGATCAATGTATGCAAAGGCAGATGGCTCTATTGACGTAGATGTAGTCGTCTTCGCTGCACCTCAGTTATCGTTGTTTGAAATAAAGGAAATAGCCAGACAATTAGATGGAAAACAAATCGACAAGGGAACAGATTTGTTGATTGCAACATCGCCTGAAATCAAATCTGCCTGCGATAGATTTGGAATTACCGCCCGAATAGAGAACAGTGGTGCAATTCTGCTGAGTGGCGTATGTTTTTATCAAATGTATGCCAGAGAGTTGAGTGAAGCGAACGGCTGGAAGACTCTTGTATCCAACTCAGCCAAATTGGTGAACATTATTTCTGGTTACGGATACGAGCCAAAGTTTGCGACAACTGAACAATGCGTCCAGGCAGCGATTACAGGTAGATTATGAGCAATAAGCGAACGTACAGTTTCGAAGCGGGGATAGGAGCATCGGTCACGGGTGAAGCGCTGGTGGCCAGCGATAATTTCAGTGCCCGTTATGATCTTGACCGACTCCGAGGGATATTTTCAAGACGTTCGCACCAACTCTACGGTCAGAGTTATGTTGGCAAAATATTGGTGCTGAATACTGCCAAGGGCGGGGTAGCAACATCCTGGATGCTTTTGGATATGGTTGAACGAGGAATGGCGCCAGCTGCGTTGGTGTTGAATGTAACTAATCCAATTTTGGCCCAAGGAGCTGCGTTTGCGGCACTTCCACTTATTCATGATTTTGCTGTTGACATCACCTTGTGTATTGAATCGGGTGATCAACTTTCGATTTTTCCAGAGGAAGGACTTTTAATTCAAGAATCCGTTGGTGGTATCTAAGGGCGTGTCAGAACTATCTAGATTCATATGGCGGGGTACTCAAGAAATAGACTTGCCAAGTGTCGCTTTCAGTAATTTTGGAGTTAGTTTATCTTTGATTTCATTCAAGTTGACTTGAATCAGAACTCCTCCCATTTGTTTCACTTGTGGATGATGTCAGCTCTGACTGATGTGTTCAAATTCTGACACTATCCCTACGAATCCACAAATTGTCGATTCTGTCACCAGAATCTCGTACACGGCTTGAATGAGTGAATTCACTTCACTCGTTCGTAGACAACGTCCCCAATTTTCAAGCAAAAAAATCCTATTTGGCAAAATTAATCGAACACATCAAATTGCTAGATTACGCATTGGATATAATTCTCGTGCCTCGCGACCAAACAATCGACAGGAAGCAAATTTGGGTAAAGAGTTTGCTCCTCCAATCTCGATTTGTGGACTCTTGTTAAATTAAATCAATTGACAGGTTGATATTGGTTCATCAAAGCAATTGTGTGGAAATAGGGCCGTTAGCTCAGTCGGTAGAGCATCTGACTTTTAATCAGGGTGTCGCAGGTTCGATTCCTGCACGGCCCACCAATCATCAGATGGGATTGGTCTATAAAGATTCGGTACGTGGAATTTCTGCGATGTCCGACCAAAAAAGGCGGAGATCACTATACGCCTCGTGATCACGTGAAATCCCGACCGACTGTTAAATATCCGGTTGTCCAGCAGAAATTCATGTTGAGGATCCCAGTTGCCGTTCGCTTCAACTCGTTGGTATTCGAGTTTTTGCGCGGATTCGATGGTCGATCCTATCGATACCGGCGGTGCGTGGCGACCGAAAGGGTTCGTACAGCATACGGATAAATGATCAATGGCGGATTTGTTTTCGTTATTGTGCTGGGGATGTCTTTGATGTGGAAATAGTTGACTATCACAAATAACTAGTTGGAAAGATGTATGAAAAAACTTCAGCCTGTTCATCCAGGTGAAATCCTGAAGCATGACTTCATGGAGCCTTTTGGTCTGTCAGCCACAGCGTTGGCTAGGGCACTTGGCGTAACACCAGCGCGCATCAATGAAATCGTACTCGGACGTCGAGGAATTAGTGCAGGCACTGCGCTCCGTTTAGCACGATATTTCAATACAGACGCGCAGAGTTGGACGAATCTTCAATGCCTCTATGAACTTGAAATTGCTAAGCGGCGAGAGGCAGATGCTCTGAGTGCAATTCGCCCGCTTGAGGTGGCCTAAGGGATAATAAGACGTTATTTTGATATTTTTAACCTGTTCCCCGAAATAATCGAGATGAGCAAAAATTTCATTTTGCTTAGTTTCAGATTGTTCGACGTGGAGGAACAGACTTGGAATATTGTAGTGACACCCAACCGTCGTAACGAATCAATTGCACCGATGCAGTGACTTACATAGGACTGGATGTTCACAAGGATGTGATCGCGTCGACGCTGGTCAAAAACCAAATGGATGCGTCAGCATCGAGTGTGGATGAAAGACCTGAAGTTTCCACAACCGGCAGAGTAGATTGTCCTGCTGGCCGCATTTGAGGCAATTCAATTGCAAGAATCCCAGTTGGCGGAAACACATGCAATTGACATCATCTGTCCTACAGGTGAGGCTCAAAAAAGTTATATATCAACCATTTTGTTCATCGTATCAAAGAATGGAAACTCATTATTCCAGTACATATTAGGTGTTCAATACCCAAAATAATTCACTCACCAAAAAAGTAGTTCGGCAGCATTCAACAGCTTCCGCTGATAATGATTCACAATATTTCATTCAATTTGGTAACATCAGACCAAATCTTAGAACTGACTGTATCTAATTGAAAAGATGAAAATAATAAAGTCAAATTTCATGCAAACGGGAACGGCATGACAATATCATTACCGGAATTACAGGAAAATTATTGCCATAATTAACAACTTTATGTGAGTTAATTGACAGCTAGGCGCGCTGCTGGGGAAAGAATTTCGAGATCGCTAAATCTCTAGTTTCACTGTCTCACGCGAGAAATCTAAACAGGAAATGCATTGAATGCCCACTGAAAAATCCCAATTGTCGAATAACACTCATGCGGTAATTGAGTGCCGCCATCTTTGGAAAATATTTGGTGACCGTTCAGCGGATGCAATGCAAGCGGTTCAGAACGAAGGGTTATCGAAAAATGAAATTCGCGATAAGTACCGCTGTGTCGTGGGTGTTCAGGATGCAAGCTTTTCCGTAGGAGAGGGCGAGGTGTTCTGCATTATGGGATTGTCAGGGTCTGGTAAATCAACACTAATTCGCCACATTAATCTCCTGATTGAACCAACTTATGGAGAAGTGCTTATCGAAGGACAGGATATCAGTCAGCTTGGTACTGTTGAACTCAGAGCTTTGCGGTCCACAAAAATTGGAATGGTATTTCAGAATATGGCATTGATGCCGCATCGGACAGTTCGCGATAACGTTGCTTTCGCGTTGGAAGTTCGAGGGATTGACCGCGATATTCGGTATCAAACTGCAGACCAGGCAATAGAAGCAGTTGAGCTTCAGGGCTGGAACGATCGATATCCAGACGAATTATCCGGTGGCATGCAGCAGCGCGTTGGATTGGCACGAGCAATAGCAGCTGATCCGCACATTTTGCTGATGGATGAACCGTTTTCCGCTTTAGACCCTCTCATTCGAAGACAGTTGCAAGATCAGTTTCTGGCTCTGTCAGCCGAAATGAAAAAGACTACATTATTCATTACTCATGATCTTGATGAAGCAATTCGCATTGGACATCGAATTGCCATCATGAAAGACGGTGCACTGGTTCAAATCGGCACACCGGAAGAGATCGTTACAGATCCGGTTGATGATTACGTGGCGGATTTTGTTGCTGGCATTTCAAAGTTGCAATTGGTAACCGCTCAGAAAGTGATGCAGTCGATAGAACAATACGAAAATATTTATGGCCCCCTAAACTCAACTGATTGTCCAGTGGCGAAATTAGACGATAGTCTCGATCATTTGGTTGACCTGTCAATTGACACGGATCATCCAATCATTGTGGAGCGAGATGGCACGGTGTTGGGTGTCGTGTCGAAACGCACTTTGCTGCGCGGAATTCAAGGAAAGCAGGAGTAAGAAGCACATTTCTGATGTGGGAGTGAATCAATGGCCGACAAAGAATCAGTAAACCTGTTAAGTCCATTCAGAAGCATAGATTTTGGAATTGCGGATTGGGCTGACGGCATCAAAAATTGGGCTGCAGAAAACCGGGATGTGGTTCAACCGATAAAGTGGTTTGTCAATGACCTGATTGTTACCGTAGAAGCCATCATGCATGCCATTCCGCCAGTTGCAATGCTTGGGCTAATTTTTCTTCTTGCTTGGCAGGCAGCAGGTGTTAGAGTTGCAGCTTTCGTAGTTGGCTGCCTCATATTCTTGGGTCTAAGCGACCCATATGCCTGGGGTTTAGCTATGACGACGCTCGCAGTCGTGACAACATCTGTGGCCATCTGTGTATTTTTTGGTTTGCCATTGGGATTATTGGCAGGAAAAAGCGACCGATTCGAAATCGCTATTCGGCCAGTTCTGGACACAATGCAAACAATTCCCGCATTTGTGTATCTGGTGCCTGTAGTCATGCTAATCGGTATTGGCAACGTTTCTGGAGTCATTGTTACAGTTGTTTTTGCTTTACCGCCGATCATTCGTTTGACTTCACTTGGTATTCGACAAGTCGATGTGAGTGTGGTAGAGGCAGCAAGAGCATTTGGATCATCACCAAGGCAAATTTTGTTCAAAGTAGAACTGCCACTCGCAACCCCTTCAATAATGGCTGGATTAAATCAGACTATCATGATGGCATTGTCGGTAGTTGTGATTGCGTCACTCATCGCTGTGAAGGGACTTGGAAATGAGGTGTTGCGAGCGATGGGACGTCTAGACGCAGGAAAGGCTTTGGTTGGTGGTTTCGGAATTGTCGTTTTGGCGATTGTGCTGGACAGAATTACACAGGGATTGGGAAGGACTGGTAGAGAACGAGGATATCGACACTGGTGGCAAGGAGGACCTGTTGGACTTTGTCTCCGTCTAATCGGAAAAAATCCTAAAGAAACCAGTCCGGTCTAATCTGAGCCACTTTCATACTGGCCGTCCTCTCTGAATTGAATAGAGGTGTATCGATCCACAGCTTTGTTCCATCTGGAGTGATAGGATCAGGTTGTTCGGACCTGATTTTTCAACTGCAACGGTAAATATCAAGTGCTATAGTTACTCCCAAGGATGAGATCCTCTTTTTGAGGAGCTTGATTTGAAGTTACCGCTGTACTGCGAACCGTGGTTAATTGAGGCTAGAGAGTTGCAATACAACATAGTTCTCGCACGGTTCTGTAGTAGCAGTTTTTTTTATTTTGGAGGAACATTAATGTTTAGTGTAAAAAAACTCGTTGGTTCTCTGGCGCTCGGAATTGGATTATTTGCTGTAGCCACTGCTAGTATGGCTGATTCTATGATGCCGGGTAAGGGCGTTACGGTTAGACCGATTGAAGGTACAAATCTGGAAGAAAAGTTTCAACACCAGATCATCTATAAAGCGCTGATGGAATTGGGGTATGAAGTCGCCGAACCGCAGGAAGTTGAGTACCAAACCATTCATTTAGCTCTTGGTACCGGCGATGGTGATTTCACTGCAGTGCATTGGGATCCGCTTCACGCCGCTTTTTTCGAAGAATCTGGTGGTGATGCCAAGATGTCAAAAGTCGGCAGTTATATTGAAGGCGCTCTTCAGGGTTACCTGGTTGATTCAGCTTCGTATGCTGCAGGCGTACAAAACCTGGGCGACCTGAAAGACCCAGAAGTTGCCAAGCGATTTGATGCTGATGGAAATGGAACTGCTGATCTGGCAGGCTGTGTTCCTGGATGGGGTTGTGAACGCGTCATTGAACACCATCTGACTGAATTTGAATTGCGAGACACAGTAACGCACAATCAAGGCGCTTACAACGCAATTATTGCTGAAACCGTTGCGAGAGAACAGAATGGCGAGCCAATCGTATATTACACGTGGACACCTTTTTGGGTATCTGGCGTCCTTGTTCCGGGCGACAACGTCGAATGGATTGCTGTACCGTACTCTTCATTGCCAGACGGTCGGGAAGCCGATACGATGTTTAAAGGAAAAGACCTGGGTTTTGAAGTGAATGCACTGCGTGTTGTAGCAAACAATGAATTTTTAAGTGCGAATCCTGCTGCTCAGGCCGTTTTTGAGATGGCAAAGCTTGATATTAACGATGTATCCGCGCAGAACAATAAAATGCGTGATGGCGAAGATTCAATCGACGACATTGCCAGACATGTTGATGAGTGGATTGCTGCTAATCAGGATACTTTCAACAGCTGGGTTGAAGCGGGAAAAGCAGCCGCTAAGTAAGCCTAGAAATGACATATAACGCAAGGAAAGCACTGTTCTGTGCTTTCCTTGCTGACTGTTGAATCTCTTTGCTAACCCGTGCGAGGTCGCGGTTTCTAACTGAAGACGCTGTTATTTTGAGAACAATTTACTTCAGGCGACAAGGGAAGGTTAAGAGAAACTGTTGAATTAGCTAATAATTCAACGACTGCTTGTCCGTTTTCCATTTATGTCGACCACTCCCTTTGGTGTCGATGATTCTGGTGGAATTCTTGTCTGTCTTATCCAAGACATCACAGTTGACACACTGTATGCAGGAATGCAAGCCGCGATTATTTCCGTTGACAACGAACGAATTCAATAAGGTGTGCTTCTACAACCAATTCGTCTATAAACTAGTGTACTCAATGTCCTTAATTTGAAACCAACCACGGTATTCTTCTGATGAATCTTCTGATAATTGGACTGACTCTATTTGTAGCCCTGCATCTAATTCCCAGTGTCCCGCCATTACGTACTTCACTGATTGAGAATCTCGGTGAAAAAAAGTACCGAGCAATATTCGCGGCCGTTGCATTTGCAAGCCTGGCACTGATCATATGGGGATTTTCCAGGGCTGATTTTGAACCTGTATATCAGCCTTTGACTTGGGGACGTTCACTGGCGTTTGGATTGGTACCTGTCGCACTGATTCTATTCGCGGCAGCAAACATGCCAACGCACATTCGGGCAATTGTGCGTCACCCAATGCTAGCAGGGCTATTTTTATGGGCGGTCGCTCACCTTGCGGCAAACGGAGATCTCAGATCGATTTTGCTGTTCGGGACGTTAGGTGCGTATTCTGTAATTGCAACGGTAAGTATTGTCTTGCGAAGCAATCAATCTTCCCAAGCAAAGGCTCCCATGTGGACAATGGATGCCGTGGCAATCGTGTCTGGAGTTGTTGTCGCTGGGTTGCTCGCGAAATTTCATGGTGTATTATTCGGAATGCCTCTGATATAGAATAAATTGTGCAATTGAAATTTGACTGCATATCGCCACAAATTAGACTTAGGGAATCAAAGCCATCTTGGTTGGAGCACAATCTCACTTTTAATTTGAGTTGTATTATTCCTGATTTTCCATAGATCGAAAGCACTCTAACTAAACAGAAGGGAGTGGCGCTGTGAACTCATATTTCATAGTGAGAAGAATTCGCCAGACAGTTCAAATTCCCTGTTCACAGTCAAAGTCCGGGCAATTGCCTCTCTCAGGATGCTATGAATGATCGAAGGATTAAGTACTGAAGAGCTTAGTCAACGTCGAGGTGGACGCCAAAAACGACGGAGCATAAGAAGTAATGTTATAGAACCAATGCTTCCTGCATTGATGAATCGGTTGCCTTTGATTGAACCGATGAAGCAGGAAGAGATTGAGCGTATTCACTATGCGTCCCTGGAAATTCTCGAAAATGTAGGGGTCGTATTTCGAGATCCTCAAGCAATCAGGGACTGGAAGTCTGTTGGTGCAGACATTCGGGATGAATTCAGGGTACACTTGGATCGTGGATTGGTAGGTGAGCTGATTTCATCCATTCCTTCAGAGCTGACGCTTCATGCAAGGGACCCCGAAAAGTCCGTCAGGATCGGAGGACGCTCTACCATATTTATACCTATGGCTGGAGCACCGTACATACGAGATTTGGAAGATCGTCGTAGAAATCCAACTCTGGCTGATCTTGCCATGTTGCACAGACTTGCTCATCTATCTCCAGCAATTCACTCGACTTCACATCACATTGTGGAGCCAATGGATCACCCCATCTCACACCGACATCTTCGCATTACATACTCTTCGATGAAAAACTCCGACAAAACGTTGATGGGAATGACGACTTCTCCCAGAAATGCTGCAGACGTACTGGAGATGTGCGCAATTTTGTTTGGAGAGGAGTACATGGAATCACATCAGGTTGTAGTCGGCAACTGCAATGGAAATTCCCCTTTGTTGTGGGATGAGACAATGTTGGGGGCGCTTCGAGAATTTTGCAAGCGTAATCAGCCCATACTTTGCTCACCTTTTGTCTTAGGTGGTGCCAATACCCCAGCTTCTACTGCACCCGCTGTTGCACAGCTAAATGCAGAAGCATTGTCTGCACTCGCGTATACGCAAGTTGTAAGGAAAGGCAGCCCGGCGATTTATGGGCATTACCTCTCTACCGTATCGATGGCCTCAGGTGCGCCTATGGCCGGTACTCCTGAGATCAGTCTGATGAATTTCATGATCGGGCAAATGGCACGTTTCTACAATCTGCCCTGGCGAACTTCGAACACATTGGGTGGTTCAAAGACGTTAGATGCACAGGCAGGTTATGAGAGTGCATCGACAATGATGGCAGTCCTGCTTTCTGGTGGAAACTTTCTGTGGCACTCAGCGGGATGGAACGAAGCGGGGATGCATTGTTCAGTGGCGAAGTTCATAGTTGATGCTGAACAGTGTGCTATGGGATATCGAATGGCTGAAGGAATTCGCTGGGATGATTTTGAGGAGGCCATAGCAGCTGTTTCGGACATCGGTCCCGGGGGGCATTATTTAGGCCATCCACACACTCTATTGAACTTTCAGCGAGGATTCTTCATGCCTAAGCAGTTTGACAACAATACCTACGAGCAGTGGGAAGCAGATGGAGCAGTCACCATCACTGAACGTGCTCTACAAACTGCAAAAGAGATGCTCAAGTCCTATGAATTACCACCACTGGATGAATCTGTGGATGAAGCTTTACTGGACTATATTGCTCGTCGGGAAAGGGAGATTCCAGCATCTGACGAACTGAACTGGACACATTGACCGATTTCGGTTGCAGTTGTTCTCTACATTGAATTTCGCTCGGCGATTCAGCAATTTAGACAATTAACGGTACTCCTCTTTATGCAAGTCAGTCGCCTGCCATTTGATCCTGGACCAGCAGGGTGGGCAAGCATTGTTGCCCGTGGGCCGACTTACCCGAAACTGGAAGAGGACATAACGGTCGACTTTGCAGTAATTGGTGCTGGATTTGCCGGTTTATCTGCTGCTAGACGTCTAAGACAGTTGGAACCGAAGAGCAAAATTGCAATTTTTGAAGCAAGAGAAATTTGTGAAGGTTCCTCAGGACGTAATTCTGGCTTTATGATTGACTTGCCTCATAACCTGGGTTCGAAAGACTATGTTGGACAGATTGAAATTGATCGACAGCAAACAGCATTGAATCGCGAAGCCATTCGTTTTGCTCAGGAAGCCGCTGAGGAATACCATCTGACTGAAGAGGCTTTTAGTATTGCCGGAAAAATAAACGCGGCAGCTACCGCGACCGGGCTCAAACACAATTCAGATTATGCAGCGCATCTGTCGAAACTCGACGAGCCATGCGAAATTCTTGACGAAAAACAGATGTATGAAATTTGCGGGTCACGCTACTATCTTGGCGGACTTGCAACCCCTGGCAACGGTTTGATTAAACCAGGGCTGTATGTTCGCAGTTTCGCGAAGGGTGTAAGTCATAGTGAGGTTCAAATCTTTGAAAAATCTCCGATTTTAAGCCTAGATAAAATTGGAAACGCTTGGAAGTTAAAGGCACCAGAAGGTTCTGTTGAGGCAAAAATCGTTGTTCTAGCAGTGAATGGTCACATTGAGAGTTTTGGTTACTTTCGTCATCGTTTGATGCACATCTATCTCTATGCTTCGATTACAAGGCAATTGACCAGCGATGAGATCAAATCACTGAGTGGAGAACCAGCCTGGGGAATTACTCCTGCGGATTCCTTGGGTTCGACTGTACGCCGAATTTCCGGAACAGGGGGAGATCGAATTGTGATAAGAAACGGAGTTAGTTGGGCGCCAAAGAGAAATGTACCAATTTCACGACTTGAAAGAGCAAAGCGAACTCATATTCGATCCTTTATGCAGAGATTTCCTAACTTGGCTAAAGTGAACATGGAATACAGTTGGGGCGGATTACTGTGTCTTAGTCGAAATGCTGTACCTGTGTTTGGTGAACTCGATACGGGTCTTTATTCTGCTTGTTGTCAAAATGGTCTCGGTACGGTGCAGGGTACACTACACGGAAAATTGGTTGCTGAATTCATTTGTGGACATCAATCCAGTTCAGTAGATCATGTTCTTAAGCTCGCTAGGCCAGTTAAATTGCCACCTGAACCATTCTGTACGATTGGAGCCGAAGTTGTTACACGCTGGGGTGAATTCAAAGCGGGCAGAGAACGGTAAAATTCTTCATCTATAAAGTTCTTAATTTAGTTATTTTTACCAAATTGATACAAGTCTTGAACAATCAGAGCTTGTTGTTGAATTCAAGCGGTGTGTTCAGACTTTGTCTGTGTCTGGTACTCTCATTGGTTGTTGGCCGCGTATCGGCAGATAGCTGGCAGGGACTTAAAGTTGAACCAGAGAAATCATGCTCACCCTATAGCTCCAAGGATTACGCCTATCCTCAATCTGTAGAACCCGTCATCATTGGTTTAATTGGGAAAATTTACAGTCCTTATACGGGGCGATGTTTTACCAGCCGTTACGAAACCGATATTGAGCACATTGTTGCCCGTTCTGAAGCGCATGACAGCGGGTTATGTGCGGCTAGCTTAGCTGTTCGCAAGAAGTTTGCATCCGATCTGTTGAACCTCACCCTTGCAAGCCCCCATGTCAATCGAATTCAAAAGTCTCATTACGATGCCGCAGAGTGGGTACCGGACTTGAATCAATGCTGGTTTGCAGACCGAGTCATTGCTGTCAAGCGAAAGTATGGCTTAAGTGTTGACCAGCGTGAAGCTGCAGCTCTGCAGACCATCTTATCTCATTGCGACTCATTCGAAATGATTGTGCTCGAATGTTCCGATACGACCGAAGTGGCGCCTGCTCAACCCACACTAGAGCAATCAACGTCAGATCCCTTAGCAGCGTGGGATGACAACCGAAACGGTCGAATTACTTGCAAAGAAGCCTTGCGACACGGCATTGCACCTGTTTACAGAGACCATCCCGCATATCCTTTCATGCGAGATGCTGATGGTGACGGTGTTGTCTGCGAATAGTCCCGATTAAGAGATCGCGACTTCTCTTGTCCAGTTATGAGTATCTTCGACCTCGCCTCGCTGAATTCCCAAAATTAACTTGTAAAGTCGTTGACTGAGTGGCCCGATCTCGCCATTTCCAATTTCATACTGCTGTCCCCGATAACCGAAGCTGCCAACAGCATTGACTACAACTGCTGTCCCACAACCAAACGCTTCCTGGAGAGTTTCGTTCTTGATTCCGTCAATCACCTCATTGATATCAATCATTCTTTCTTCGCACTCAATTCCCATGTCGCGTGTCAACTGAATCACACTGTCTCGGGTAACACCCGGCAAAATAGTACCTCTCAACGGTGGGGTGACCAGTTTTCCGTCAAGGACGAAACAGATGTTCATCTGACCGACCTCTTCGATGTATCGGTGCTCAACCCCGTCTAACCACAATATTTGGGCATACCCCTCATCTCGTCCTTGACTTGAAGCTAAAAAGGTTGCGGCGTAGTTTCCTCCAACTTTAGCAGATCCAGTACCGCCTTGAATCGCGCGGGTGTACTTCTCCTCAGCTTTGAGCGCTACTGCAGGTGAGCCAGTGCCAAAGTATCCGCGAACAGGGGAGGTGATGATCAGAAAACGGTATCGATTTCCAGGTCGAACATCCAGGCTGCCTTCATCGGCAAAAAGTACGGGCCGAATATAAAGCGCCTGACCTTCATAGGGTGGAACCCATTGATGATCAACTCGAACTAACTCTTCGATAGCACTCAAAAACGTTTCTATTTCAACCGGTGGTATGCACATTCTGATGCATGAGTCGGTCAGTCGCTTGTGATTCATATCCGGACGAAAGAGCCGAATTTTGTCATCTACACCGCGGTACGCCTTCATTCCTTCGAATATTGTCTGACCATAGTGAAGTGAGGCGGATACCGGATGAACCTCGATCAATCCAAATGGCTCAATTCTATGATTCTGCCATTGACCATCAATGTACTCCATAGCAAACATATGGTCGCTGAACTGGGACCCAAATTGTAGATTTTTGAAATCAATTTCTGATATTCGGCTATGCTTGATTCTGCTGATATTTATCTGGGTAACCATTGATTCTGTTGGTTTATTCTAAATGTTTGACGATTCAGATTTTGAATCGCGCTTAGGGAATCTAACTTGAAGTGGATAAGTTACGTCAAGTCAAAATGTTGAACAGAGCACTATTTTATGTTGTGGAGATTATACGCGTAGCATACTAACGAGGCAGTTGTGCGAATATAGCCAATGGCGCAATAGCCGAGGGCGGTTGTGCGAAGCTCAGGCCCACTAGATACTGCCTGAAACTGGCAAGCGAGTTATTGATTCAGTTGCCGACTGCGTCAATTACGGTAGATCAATAAGGTTTTCTAGCCTTGTTGATATATCAATCAGATCGCTGGTAGAACTTCTTGACGGTATCATGCGCCACTTGTTGCAAAAATAGTCTCGTTTCGGTATCGATCGCGTAAGAGATTTGAAGCTACATCTTCCAAACTACAAAAAGGCACAGTGTGAGTTGTTTCGGGATCTTGAAGACCGGCTAGAAGATGCAAAAATTAATCCTCAACGAACCATTATTGATGGAAACAGAACGAACGCCCCAAAACCCAAGTACAGAAATTCATTCGCTTGTGAGCTACCTGCAACATCTGAAGACCGATGCGTAATTGCAAAATGTCACTAACAGAGTATTTCTAGCGAGTTAATGACGCTCGGATTGGCAGGTACTCTCGAAAAGAAATCTCATCAACGCCTTCTCCGTACTCAAGGTTCCGGCGCAACGCCTGAACCATGAGGCACGGGTCACGCCACCGGGGAAAGTCGACGAATGGCTGCCGACCGTGCACATCGTCATCTCCAATCTGAAACGCTATCTGCTGGGTACCTACCGCGGAGTATCCAGCACTTACCTGCAGGAATTCATCGACGAGTTCGTGTGTTGGTCAAATCGCCGCAACTGGGGACCGCAACTGCCCAGACGTTTGATTCAGGCAGCCGGCAATCACGTTCCTGTTCCGATTCACCTCAATAATATGTTTCAGACTCATTTTGACATTGAAAACACTGTTCATGTACTCACCTTTGCTGTACAGCACGATGCTTTTGGTGCGTTTCAATTTATTTTCACGCCATACAGTCAGCGGAAGACAGGAGGAAATAGAGGCCGATCATCTTGGTACAGGAAATTAACCGCTAAAAGACAGCGTCGTAGCCAAAAATGCTTTCACAGGCGGTCAAATCGCTTGCTCAAATGACGAAAATCTCACCCATTCCATAAATTTTCAGATCGCCGACAAAGCGTCGACGAGGAAAACGGGAGAGAAGGGTTTGTTTGATTTTTTCGTGAAAGCCCTCCATGTTTGAACAAAAGATATTCCAAAATGTATTGTCTTCACAGACCTGTTCGAAGAACGAATCAGCTGATAAGCTCGGTTCGGATGCGCAAATGATTGTACCGCGCCGCATATGAGTGCCAGGCAGGTTTGCCTGACCGCCAAGTAACAGTACAGTTCCACTAATCATATTGCTGCAGGCACCGACACCAACATCACCGTAGACTGCGATAAGACCTCGTCTCATCCGATTTCCCAATCGAGTCCCGGCGTTACCTTTAACGACAATCCAGCCTTCATTCATGCCAATTTTTTCACCAGGTAAACTGGCACCAAGTCCGTTTCCCGCGTCTGCTTCAATCACTAGTTGACCACCATTTATACCGCAGCCTGAAAAATCACCAACCGAACCTTCTACGTGAACACATCCTCCTCTTAGTGACTGTGCTGTAAACGAACCAGCGTTGCCAATTACCTTAATCGTTCCGCGTTTCCAACCTGTACCGATTCTTTCTAACTTGGCAGTTGAATTTTCGATCACAATGTTCTGGTGATCATTACCTGAAACTTTGAATATGTCTCCAATCCGCAACGCATCAGGTCGACTTGACATCAAAACCTGCTCAGTCTCTTTTGTTGACATCTTCGAATCGACAATTTTTTTCAGGAATCTCATATCGACAGGAAAGTCCAGTTCTTCCCTGCGAGTGAATGTTAGTGGTTTTACAGAATTCATTACTTGCTGTCTGATATCAGATCGATAGTTTCAATTCGACTCTATTTTGCTGGATTCAATTTAAGCTTAAGCGCAGTCAATCAAGGAGTGCAGATGAAAATGATAGGGTCCGAGATTACCGCCAAAGTTTGAAGCGGTAATCTCCAAAATTCCTTTGGACCATTTTCCCGAACAGGCTGCAACAATCCCTTCGCGAATCGCATCACCGACGGCGGATTCATTTAACCCATCAATGACTATCTCCAATACAGCATTTGCGCCATCTGGCAAATTGGTTGGCACCAGTCCTCGAAGTGTCGGGCAGTAAGCATCGTTTGTGGATGCAATGAGTCCGCGGTATTTTGAACCAACTTTGGAACCCGAACGGACCACACCACCAGGAAAGGGAGTAATTGTATCGACGACTTTATCGATTGCTGTAACGGCAGATTCTGCTGCACTCAGCGCGCTGTCAATATCTTTTGCAATAATCAGAAAGTTTCCACCACCAATAGCATCAATCCGGTGAGTCACATCTTCGCAGACAAACTCGCCATCCATAACAGGAATTCGCCAGTACCGCTTGTTTCCAAGTATTTTTGAGATCTGATAACCGTCACCAAAGTAACGAATGGCCTTTCCCAATGCAACTGGTTTGCCTTCATCCATGCCAGAAAAAACTGCGCTGGTCGGTGAAGTCAAAAGACATTGACCGACTCGGTCTCTGAGTTGAGCCTCCAACTGATTGCCTGACATTGCAAAGAGCAAAATGGCAGCGCCTTCACGTCCATCTGGAGTTTGCGAAGGATTCAGCCATTGCTCAACCCCTGCTTCAACCTTGCAGGCAATGACCGATGTCGCAAATCCAGTAACCGAGTTGACAGCATGGTTCAACCAAACTCTGTTGCGCGCAGTTACGACGATTCGAGTTGCTTTCATCGGAAATGCCTCAGCAAAAGTTTTCCGAATCAGTATGTCATTGAGTGTGGTGCTGGGATTACTCATGCCTAACTAGTCGCCCCTGAATAAATCGGTTTTCTGTGAAGACCCACATGAAACCGTGAAATTCGATAAATGTTGACAAATCCCAAAAATTTCAACAGAATTCGTTAATGTTGAAATGACAGTAGAGTCTCGACTATTTCAACGAATCCTGCACCTGTTCGAATAAATCTCTCACCGACGAAAACAAATGTTCGACAAAGTGTTTGTTGCCTAACGTGCGCTCGAACACATCAATCGGGAGTAATGTATTCATTTCACTTTGAAACTCCACACTGGCGATAACGCGTTGCAGATTGTCGATTGTCTTTCTCAACTTTTTCACATACTCCGTTAGACGATAATCGACGACTTTTTTCGACACAAGTTGCGAATCAACTTTCGCTCCGCGTTTAATCAACCAGCATAAATCCCAAATATCCCGGTATCGAATATACCGTTCAGTTGCTGGTAATGAAACGATTTTATCAGCCATAACTTCATTCAATGTCTCTGAAATGATCAAGACGTCTTCGTATCCATCAGGCAAGATATCATAGTGTGGTCTGATCGCAACAATTTGCTTTGTATATGCGGGTACCGTTGCTATTTCAATTTTAATTCGCTGCTTGGCTGAGTTTTTTCTTTCCGGATTAGTAGCGGCGTTCACACGCCATCGGTGCACTTTAACACCGACACTATCGGTATCGTTATCTGCAAAATCTGGCTCTTTTACGTCAACAGCCAAACCATAACGTTTGACAAAAAAATGCTCGATTAAAGGTTTGAGTGGAACGAGACTTGACAGTGCGAAATTTGAGTTGGTGACAAAATCCAAATCATCGCTGAACCGTTCCGCTCCATGTCCTAAACGCAGCAGAGTACCACCTTGGAATACGATGTTGTCCAGTAAGTTATTCTGATGGAGACAGAACAAAATATCATAAATTAACAACTCCTTTTCGATCGAATTTCGCAGATGAGCGAAATTGGATTTTCGCGCTGCGCGGTCCACCAATTCCGCAAACTCGTTATGCTGACTATTCATCAATCCGCGAAGTATCTACCAAATGTAAATTGCGTCCCACCCTTCTTAAATCTCGCAATGCAGTATCTGCTGTCGCCATTTTTAAAGGTCGACCAATGTCTATCAGGTGGTCAATATTTTGTGAAATCGGACGTGCCGTACGCGTAAATTCCACAACACCAAACGGAGTTTTGAATTCACCTCCGCGTCCTGTTGTCATCACAGTAAGACGATCAATTGGAACCTGCGAAATTACACCAAAATTAGAAAGTGCCGACTCCAAACTAACGTAGTTGTAATAACCACGTCTAAGTGTTCTGGCAATCGATTCCAATGTGTCAGCACCAACATTTCGAGAGTAGCGAAAAACGTACACACTGTGAGCTGCTCTAATCAGAATGTTATTTTCTACGAGTCGCTTAAGCCCGGCTCGGAAAGTATCGAATTTGTCATCTGCGAAGACTGTCTGAAGATCCTTAGAGGTATAAACATACCGTCCAGTGGAATCCAACTCATGTAAAGACTCTAACGCTGAACTTAGTTTCATCAATTAACAATTTATATATACAAGAATAATAAATAATTATACGATTTATCAATATCTCCAATAAGGTGAAATGATCCTACTCCACAGATTCTTCAAAAAAACGCAGAAATCACCGATTACTGAACTCGAAATTGCGCAAAAGCACAAAGAGACACTCAGACTACATTACGAATGCGGCTTGCTGATGCGGTGTATTGCCGAGGTTGTCGTCGCAGCGCCGGGGCGGTACACAAAGTAGCACTGCATTACACTAGTCAGCGATGCAATCGCAGTGCAACGGCAGACAAAAGGAACCACATGACATCCTCCTGAATTCAGGTGCAATAGCTGCGGTCATTTCGATCGTGTGGAAGTTAACGCTGCAAAAAACAGGCTCGCTCTGGGGAATGGAGAGAATAAACGGACGCGAAAATGGACAGAGTTTTTTTGTGAAACGTCAAAACAACATGACACGGCGATCGGATTTAGCATCGTGTCATTAAGGAGTTAAGTCCCTAATAGTAAACAACATCTGATCCCATCGCATTGGCCATTTCATCGTCGCTGATTTTGAAATTGCTCAATCTTGTTGTTCTGGACTTCTCAAAGTGTGATTTTAGGTCCTTTTCAATTCCTGAATCGAAATCGACGCTTTGACGAAGGGTATGCCCTCTCGGCGTATGAATGATTTCACCATCTTTGACAATGGTTTGACCGCTTTTGATGACGAGTGCTGGGTGGCGAAAAACGGTATCCCAGTTTTCATCAGGGCGATATAGAACAACGTCAGCGACGGCACCTGCTCCAAGATGCCCACGGTCTTTCAGTCCAAGTGAGCGGGCAGGACCGGCACGAGTTAAAACAGCAATCTCATAAAGCGAGTATTCGCGCGAAATATCTTTGATTGCACTCATTTCCACCGCACCACGATGAATGGTTGACAGCATGTCGTTTCGAAAACTTCGATCCATCAGTAATCGAATTAGGTGGGGATAGGTTGTAAAGGATGCGCCGTTCGGATGATCGGTAGTAAGGAATACCTGCCACGGATTGTCAATGGTTAGAAATAGCTCAAGTCCGATTGCCCACTGCAGAGCATTGACAAATTTCTTTGATCGATATTTGAACGGGACGACACCACACCCTGCCTCACACTCAATATCCATAAACATGGATTTGTTGGGTGATGCAAAATCCTTGTTACTAAATTGCGTCATCGTATCGGCAGATATAGTTACCGTTTGTCCAAACATAACGTGTCCGACATCAACCGAGACGCTAGGGTTGCTGTTTACCGCCTGGGCAATTTCCAACGCTGCTGAGGAAAATTTTCGCTTGCCTTCAGTACCGTAGCTGTGAAACTGGACATGTGCCAGATGAATCCGTTTGCCATCAGCGGCATTGAGCGTGCGTAAAGTTGATTCAAAGTTTCCGGGTATTCCCAGATTGCTGCAATGGGTATGTAAAGGATGTGACAATCCAATATCCGAAATTGCAGTGGTCAGGGAGCGCACGATTTGTCCTGGAGTGATGCCAAAATGCGAATGGGGTTCATCCACATCCAGCTTTCGCTGATTGAATTTGAAAGCGCTGATTCCACCGGGATTGACTGCTTTGATCGCAATGCACTGAGTCGCATTCAACATCCATGCGATGTAGTCGCGCAACTTCTGTGAATCAGCTTTTTCTGCCAGCAGTTTCAAAAAATAGTCATCATTTCCCAACACCAGATAACCACCCGTATCAAGGAGTGGAGTATCCGCCATTTCCAGATGTGCCTGACGGGCATTTGACGGTACAACCGCGGGTTCAAAGCACAGCGTGTATCCAAGCCTGGCGTATTCTTTACCAGTGATAAGAGTTGATGGCACGGCATGTTTACATTCTGAATGATGAATATCAAGTTCATTCAGACGCTCAGGTTCAGAGTAGTCGGCCATCATCATTCGTGCGATATTCACTTTACCACCACCGATATGAGAGTGGATGTCAATGCCACCCGCCATGACGATCATGCCGTGTGCATCAATGACATGATCAATGTGTTGATCAGTTGCAGGACAGTGCACCTGTCGATCATCATTGATATAGAGGTCTCGAACCTCACCGTCAATGCCATTGGCAGGGTCGTAGATGGTGCCGCCTTTAATTACTGTCAACATTTGAGCTGCGAGTAGATTTCTTCTAGCGTTTCAGCAGCAGAATAACCGTCGTTCATGTGAAGATTTTTGAGATAGTGTGCTAATGTCAAGTCGGTTCGAAAAAGGTGTGCATCATGATCGAGTCCAGGTATCGCAATCGGAATGAAAATATCCGCAATTTTAGAATCTCTACTGGAAAGCGATATTTTTTGCATGGAGCAATCCGGCATTTCAACAGATTGATCTAATCCTCCGACCCAAATGACAAGATCTGTGTCTTCGCGATTGATAATTGAACTCCAGCCATAGTAATCCGGATGATGTTCCGGGCTGCCACTTCTGAAACTAAGTGGAAGTGGCTTACCGTATCTCCAAGTCGAAACGGCGTTGGCAGTGGTTGTTGATGGCGTAGTTGTCAGCATTAGACCGGCTGCTCGACGCGACTGGTTGATTACATCAATCAACCGAAAGATAGAGTCCACGATCAGGTCGCCTAACGGAAATGAAAATTCTTCAGCTGCCCAGACAAATATGGCGTAGTCTGACTGCTTAAGGGCCTGGACAAACGATTGAATCGCAGAGTTTGGGAAATTGTGAGTAATTGGGGCACGATCTTTTCTTTTTTCAATCTGGTTCTGAATGACTGAAATTACATGTCCTGATTGCTGCATATCACACTCGATCCTAGCACTAACATCAATTTGTTCCGGAATTGTTGCAAATTCCTCGCATGGGTCCCCGATGACAGCAATTTTTCGAGGTCTTTTGAATCGAGAATTGTCCGGTTTTGAGAAATCAAGAATCTCTATTAGACGTGGAAATTTCTTTTGAATTTGTGAACCAATCAGAACCAGCATGTCAGCTCTGTTTTGCACTTCAGAAAGAGTGGTGAAGTAACCACCATTGGTCTGAATGTGGCTTGCATTGATTCCAAAAGCGCGATTTGAATATTGATCAATTGTGGCGTGCAAGTACTCAGCCAGAGTCAGTGCATTTCGTGTTCCAGCAACGTCAGTCATCAACCCTGTGATTAGAGGTCGTTTTGCGTTCGAGATTAGATTTGCTGCAGCCTGAATAGCCGTCTTTCGAGTCACGAACTTTCCATTGACCCGGGGCTTCAGAGCAGTGCGCACACTCGCTTCAAGAAAACCTGCGTTCGATAACGGGCAATCTGAGGAATCGATATGAAATGAACCGCCTTCATTTTGCAGGCTTAAGTCATCACAAAGCAGTCCGCAAAAGGGACACACGACATCAAGGAACCGGTGCATATTCTGATTAGTCATGATTCGCTGCGATGCGCCAACGTTCTACAGACTGACATCAGTTGACTGAACATGTTTCGTGTGGAGGTACTTTCCGATTTAAGTTTGGAACATAAAATCAGATAGTTATCACATCTGATCTTTTGGTTGGCTCATTGCTCAAGGAATTGGCTTTGTGAAATTATTGCCGCGTTATGGCTCAATTTATAATGCAACTCAAACCCGATCAAGACCAACAATTTTATCGATGACGACTATTAAGATCACTGCACCAGCGAGATTGCACCTGGGATTTGTTGGACTTGAAGGGCAGTCAGCCAAGACTCATGGCGCTCTGGGACTGGCGATTGACCAGCCTGCCACTGTGCTGGAAGCGCACCACCATCCTAAGTGGAAAGTTTCGGGAATTGCGCTGAATAAAGCTGTGAAATGTATGAACACTGTAAGAGCGGCCTTAGCGCTGAGACAGCCAATTCACATAAAGTCAATTCAGAGTATTCCAGAGCACATTGGGCTCGGTTCAGGAACCCAGTTGGCATTGTCGGTTGCCACAGCCTGTATGCAACTAAATGATCATGATGTTTCACCAGAAATGATTTCCGGACTGCTAGGCCGCGGTGCCCGATCCGGCATCGGGACAGCAGCATTTTCCAAAGGTGGTTTTCTGGTCGATTGCCAGGCAGAAAAAACCCGATACGCAAGAGCAATATCCAAACGAATTGAGTTTCCAGATGGATGGCGAATCATCCTGATCATTGATGAAACCTACCAAGGCATACATGATCAAACGGAAGTCAATGCATTCGAGAGCTTAGGTGGCTTTTCTACAAAACTGAGTACCGATTTGAAGGGTGTATTACTGAATCAGGTCGTGCCAGCGTTGGAAGATCGAGATATCACCGCGTTTGGCAGTGGAATCTCGTTGATTCAGAAACAGGTTGGTGATTTCTTCAAGCCAGTTCAAGGCGGTAGATTTCTGAGTCAGCAAGTGGCAGAGGTGCTGGATTATGCTGAACGAAACGGTGCTGCCGGAATTGGTCAAAGCTCATGGGGACCCACTGGATTCATCATCATTGATGGCGCAGCCGCCGCCTTTCGAATGAATTCAAATCTGGAAAACCTGGCACGTGGCAGTAGAATACGAATTGAAGTCTGTGCTCCGCGCAATTCTGGAGCAACGATCGAGTTGGAACATCTGGACGCTCTGGCTCATCAGGCCATGACCGGGAATTGAAGCGAGCAAAGGAGGAGTTATGTCAAGACGCAGGATAATGCACATGATTACACCATCTGACAGTGTCAGTCCCTTTGATGTCAACATGGCTGTCGATGCGGGTTATGAGGTCATTGTCCCACACTGTGGTATCGGTGAATCAAGCGTTGCAGACTTTGTTCAGGATGCAATTTTTTCGCGACCACCAAAGAGTGCATCAGCAACCGGGATATTTATCGGAGGTGGTAATGTGAATCGGGCTTCCGAGATGTTGAAAATTGCAAAAAAAGCAATGGTGGCACCCTTTGAAGTGTCTATCTTGGCAGACCCGAACGGTGCTTTTACGACTTCGGCCGCGTTGGTTGCGGTGATTGAAAGGTGTTTGACTGGACAGGCTTCTGAAAATCTGAAAGGCAGCAATTTGAAGATCTTTGGAGGTGGCCCTGTCGGACTGTCTACTGCAGTTCTTGCAAAAGAGCGCGGTGCTTCTGTGAGCCTCATCAGATTGACGGCGAGTGCGGATGATGCAGCATTGAGTGAATTTGCGGCACGATTTGGCGTTAATGTTGACTCACGGCGGGCAGTCGAACAATCAGAAAGAATTGCAGAAGCCGCTGATGCTCAAGTGATCGTAACCACTGCAAAGGCAGGCATTCAGGTTTTAGGTCAGGAAGCCTTGGATCAGGCAGGCGGGCTGTTAATCGCTGCAGACGTGAATGCGGTGCCGCCAACCGGAATTGAGGGGGTTGAGGTGATGCACGATGGAGATGACGTCGTCTGCAAGTGGGGCGCTTTCAAGTCAATTGGTGCATTGGGCATTGGACGCGTCAAGTACAAAACACAGTTGGAAATGTTTAAGTCAATGCTGACTTCAGAGGATTCACTGGTGTTGGGTCTGTTAGATGCCTATGCCGAAGCCGCTCGGCACGCTTGAGGTGCAGGATTGTCTTCTAATCGGTTTGACGGTTCGCTCTCTGGTTGCTTCGGCTCATAAGGCTGGAATCAGTACCTATGCCTTGGATTTATTTGGCGATCTGGATACCCGGGAAAAGTCAGTAGAGTCGCTCGCTGTCGAGTACGATGGACTCGGACTTGAATCAGAATCTCTATTTGCGTGCATCGAACAGTTAGACCCAAAAGCGATTCTTCCGGTCGTGTACGCTGGCGGATTTGAACACGATCCAAGCCAGATTGAGCGAATTGCTGATTGCCGACAAGTACTAGGGAACTCTGCATCGGTACTGGCCGAACTCAAGAGTCCTAGACTTTTCTCAAGCACAATTAGTGAGTTGGGAATTCCAGCGCCTCGAATTCGAATTGATAGTCCTGAAAGTTCAAGCGTCTGGCTCTACAAAAGTGCAGGCGGCTCTGGGGGTCTTCAGGTAGGTAGGGCAACAGAAATCGATTTTGAGTGCAACGCTGATATTTATTATCAGGAATTCAAGAGCGGACAGATTGTAACAGCAACTGTACTATGTACCGAAAAGCAAACTCAAACCGTGGGTTTTTCTGAGCAATGGTGTGCTGAGTCACATGCAGGTGGTGAGTTTATCTATGGCGGAGCCGTAGCGCTTAACGCTAACTCACTTGAATCAAATATCAGAATCTCGATAGAAAATGCTGCAGCTATGCTAGCCACACATTATCAATTTCGAGGACTAGTATCTCTCGATACCATCATTCAGAATGATGAATGGTGGCTACTTGAAGTGAATCCGCGTCCTGGAGCGACATTCGAGTTGCACGAAGGTACCGAGTCATTTCTGGCGGCACATTGTCTCGCATTTTGTGACCAAAACCCGACTTTGAAGTCAGTCACTAAAATGGGAGAATTTACTGCTCACTCAGTCATCTATGCCTCAAATGCATTTACTTTGCCTTCAGATTGGGAATGGCCAACGTGGGTTCGGGATCGGGCTGCGTCAGGACAGTCATTTGAACCAGGCGATCCGGTCTGTACTGCGTATGCTACAGCTGGAAGCTCCGAAATGGCAAGGCAAATTGTTAAAGACAGACATCATCATATAGTTGATATGATTAGTAAATTGTGGTAAGTCTAAGGAATGAAGAATAGACAGGGCAACTGGCCCGGTGTCAATCAATTGTCGGCACCTTTGGTTGATCAACTGGTTGCAGACGCTTCAGATTTGGAGATTCTGGTTAGTCGGAGTGCCAATGGCAGTCGAATTATTGATGCAGGTCTCAAATCTCTAGGTTCCGTCGAGGCAGGATGCCGAATTGCTGAAATTTGTATGGCTGACCTAGGGCATGTAACGATTGTTCCATCAGATATCGCAGGTATGAATTTTCAAATTGTGCATGTCGAAACCGAGCATCCGGTTTTGAGTTGTCTGGGCAGTCAATACGCTGGTTGGAGTTTGAAATACGACGCTGAAAAAAAGTTTCGAGCCTTGGGTTCGGGACCTGCGCGCGCACTGGCAGTCAAGGAGCCACTATTTGATGAGTTAGGCTACCGTGATGACTCTGATAGAGCTTGCCTGATCGTTGAAACATCAATTTTGCCACCGATTGGTCTATTGGACAAAGTAAGTCACGATTGTAATGTTTCTCCCGATAGTCTGACAGTGATTTTGACTCCGACGGGCAGTATCGCTGGTGTAACTCAGATAGCAGCGAGGGTGGTTGAGGTGGCTCTGCATAAAGCTCATGAAATGAAGTTCGATTTGGATTCCATTTTAAGTGCTGAAGGTTCAACGCCATTGCCGCCTCCAACAGATGATGATCTGCTTGCTATGGGCCGTACGAATGACACGATTCTGTTTGCAGGGTCGGTCTCAATTCGAGTCGATTGTGGCGATGATGCAGCACGTCAACTGGCTGAAACCTTGCCGAGTTGTAATTCCAGAGATTACGGCAAACCTTTTGCTCAAGTGTTCAAAGACTATAACTACGATTTTTTTGAAATAGACCCGATGCTGTTCAGTCCAGCGCAGGTGACCGTCCATGAAGTATCCACTGGGCATACGTTCACCGGTGGGGCCTTGGACTACGGGCTTCTCTGCAAATCGTTCTTTGGCTGATGTCTCAAATTCGAATTGTTGTTTTTACCGATGCCAGGGGATGGCATGAAAAACAACTTGAAAGTGCTTTTTTGGGTGTTGATGCAAGTCCACATTTTGTTTCGCTATCTCAGTGCAGGTTTACTGACCATCCCGATTTTGGTGGGTTGACTATACCTGGATTGAAGAATGCTTTACCGCATGGAGTTTTCGTAAGAAGTGTTTCAGCCGGCACCTTCGAACAGGTCACCTTGAGGCTTGGGTTTCTCCATGCTTTGGCGGCAATGTCTGTATCGGTGATGAATTCTGCCAGCGTGGTCGAAAGAACGGTTGACAAGAGCATGACCAGTCACCTCCTGCAAAGAGAACAGGTTGCAACGGTACCTTCGTGGACTTGCGAGTCTAGAGAATCTGCAACGCAACAGCTTGAAATGCTACTGTCTGAGGGCAAAAAGGTGGTTCTTAAGCCATTATTTGGTTCAAGGGGGAGAGGTTTGAAGCTAATTGAGACAACTGAAGATTTACCTGGGCCGGAAGAAGTCAATCATGTTTACTACTTTCAGGAACACATTCCGTCAAAAGACAGCTATTGGCGAGATTGGAGGGTTATGGTTGTCGACGGAAAAGCAATTTGTGCAATGGAACGTCGCTCGGACCAATGGATAACAAATCGAGCACAAGGGGCTCAGTGTTTACCTACAAAGCTTGACCTTGAGCCACAGCGATTGGCTGAGCGCGCTGCTGATGCAGTTGGTGCGGATTATGCTGGTGTCGATTTGATTCGTACTAAGGAAGGCAAGTGGCTGGTACTTGAGGTCAATGGTGTACCAGCCTGGCAGGGTTTGCAAGCGGTTTCAGAGGTTAATATTGCTGGCCGGTTTGCTGACAAAATGTTGAAGATGACTTCCCTTGTTGAGAAGTCTTCGGATTAAATTGGTTTGACTGAGACTGTTCAGCCTGAAGCGATCAATTCGGGATAAATTTGAAAACTGAATTTAGAGAGCATGTGACATTCAATTTTCAAATAAAAATGGGTGAATTCCAACACAATTGCTGTCAATAGAAAAATGCTCAGTTCTGTGTGACATTGCGGACATAAAAATCACTGTTCAGTTTAATAAAGTGCGAGGAGAAAGCAAAATCTGTCGAATTCGGGTATTGATTTCGATGAGTTTTTTAAATTTGTTTTGATTGCCTGCTTCAGATTAGTGTCAGTAATGGCTTGATGCGTTCGACTACCCAGATGGAAGAGACCACAATGCAAGGCACAGCCACAATCCACTTCGTCAGGTACTTCATATCGAGGTTTTTCACTTGCTTTTTCAACCGGCCTATTAACATCAACAACACCCAAACCACCAGCACAATCGCAACCTGGCCAATTTCAACTCCAACGTTGAATGCCAGCAAAGACTTCCACAAATGAGCGCCATCAGGCAGTAGTAATTCGTGCAGAACAAAAGAAAATCCAAGTCCATGCAACAACCCAATGGCCATTGTTACGATAAATGACGCATGACGGTCGATTGACGGAGTTGAGGTACGAAGAGCGATCAATGCGACGTAAATAATTGAAAGAGCGATGCAAAGCTCTACAGTTGGTACGAACCAGGCACCTTGTGGAACGAACCCCCAAAATCCAGCAATTAGAGTAATTGTGTGTCCAATCGTAAATCCGGTAACACGCCACAAAAGATTGATGAGATGAGCTGCTCCAATCGTGAGACAAACAACAAATAAAACATGGTCTAGTCCAATAAGAATGTGAACGATGCCTGCGACCACGAAAGACACTGCTGCATCAAACCATGAGTTCGAAATTTCGACCGGCTCGTGAAGCAATCCGGTAACGCGGAATATTTGGGCACTTCCCGGATAATGATCAACAATCAGATTAGCAGTGTCATCCACACCAGGTAAATCGGGGTTAAACGTACTCCGTATGGAATATGTATCGATAGACCTGTCAAATTTGAATCTCAACAACAAATCCGTTACGGTATCCCCGACATAGATTTCCTCATACGGATAGTTGATTACATCACCTTGCAAAGCGGACTTAGCTTCTGAAACTGAAGCAAATGGCGGCTGAAGCAATGCCTCATGAACCCTGACGGTAATGATCTCATGATTTAGTGGGGTATCTTCCACAGAGAATTCCAGTCCTCTAGCTGCGATCGCAGCAAACCCGAAAGGGTCAGTCCGCACTTTGTCTAAATCGAGATTGTGTAGAACTACACCACCTTCAGTTTCGTTGTAGGTAAAAGGTGCGGGTATAGCCCTTTCGGGGTCGGTGGAATCAATAAACAGTTCCGCTAGAAAATAGGGTGTTGGCATTCGTACATAAACATCCATTCCCGAATTGGTATGAACGACATGAAAGGTTCGAATATTGACATCCAGATTGAAGTGGGCAAATGCTGCATTACAACCTAATGCGAGAATCAAGACGGTGGCAATTCGCAAAGAGATTGTGTTCTTCATCAGTCGCTCATGATATGTGGGATTTGGCATCGCTCACCAATCGCAGACAAGGGGGAGGGTCTGCCTGGAAGTGGAAATATTCTTCCAGGCAGATCAGTTCAGCAAACTTATCCGTCTTGTGGAA
Source organism: Arenicellales bacterium (assembly GCA_965220665.1). Classification (GTDB taxonomy): domain Bacteria; phylum Pseudomonadota; class Gammaproteobacteria; order Arenicellales; family JAJDZL01; genus JAJDZL01. The sequence continues at coordinate 672,112 of CBDCQQ010000004.1, read as the reverse complement.
CAGCTAGATTGTGTGAACCGAAATACATGACGTGACCGTTCATGTCAGCAATATCAGCAGCGCTGATTTGAATTGTTGGTCCATCAAGTATGGTGTGTGGGTGGGTTTGAGTCCACTCCATCGCATCTAGCAAGGTTGAAGTATAGAAGGTTGTTTCCGGAACCAAATAATGGTGCGGAATACCAACTTTGGCGCCTGTCGCTGCCATTACATCGTCAGCCTGCTGGTAATCCAGAATGTGTCTGGAACCGTCGACAGGGACAAACACGATGTCAACCTGTCCAACTTTGTCGAGGACTTCTTGTGGCGGATACGGTCTGTTATCGCCCCACATTAGCAGGCGAAGTCCACCAGTTTCAATGACGTACAGACTGTTATCCATGTGTCTGAAATTATTCGTACAGGGGTCATCACGTCCTTCAAACTGTTTTACAGCTTCAGTCCAAGGCACAATACCGGGAGCAACACACTGGTGTTTGTCAGCGATGCCTGTGATTTTGACATCGCCCAATTCAAAGGATCCGCCCATTCGATCTAACAGCATGTTTGCATCAAGCCGATCCAGTGCGTCGTGATCGAAGTGTGCATGTGTTGATAGTCCAATGTCAACTTCGACTTGAGGGAATTCCATTCTGTACCAAAGACCCCAGGCCCCCGATGGATCATTTCGCCAAGGATCAACAATCATCGATATACCTCGTGGTGAGGTAATTCCGAAAGACGAATTGCTGTAGTAAGAAATTTCGACGGAATCTGTCGAAGCGCGAGTACCACCCTCATTTTGGATCTGAATGATACGGTCGTGGTTTTTGCCGGACATCCAAGCATTCATCTGCCCGACAACATCCTTGCCTAAACCGACCATTCCTCCAACAGAAATGGCAGCTGCAATAACGGCAAATTTCAATTTTTTCATAAGATACTCTCCATTTTTTATGATGAAAATTGCAAGATGTATTCTAAACCAACTCAATTTCGCTGAATTGGCATTGTTTGTGAAGAATAGGTGCATTGAATGACTTTCAATATTTGAACTGACCAACATTCAAACATGCTTCCTATTGAGTGTTTGTTATCTCATCATACAAATTCTGCCAGAATTATTCAATCTATCTTCGTAAGAGGAGTGAACCAAAAAACTCCACAAAAGATTGCAGGTAGCTTCTATCGACAAGAAGATTCACCTTGTCATTCGAATGCCACCAAATAACAAGTTCATAGTCGATAAATCGAGTCTTCACCATTTGATATTGTGAAATTCGACTGCAAAAAATATCAGTGGAACAGTAGTCACCAATAATCTCCAATATCAATTCACCTTGAATAGTAAGCATGCATTTACCGTGACTGATATCGAAAAAGTTTTTCCAGTGTTCAGTACTGAATTTGGCTGGTTGCTGTTGTTCGAATATGACGTATACCGAGAATGGACTATATCGCAACAATTGGATACCGTTCGAAGCGGCCATCTGACCAGGCTGGATGTCAAGGTGCATGATTGAATGACACATATGATCCAGTTCAATTTGACTTCTGAACTGGCCTTCAAAAACGAAAACCGGGCATTCAACAATTGAAATGTCGTAGCCGACCTTCTCACACCCGTTGAAGTCTAAAACGGTTTCACGAACCAGATGGTCAGCCATTCAATCGCTCTCCTGTTTCATCGTAAAAGTTTGTGGAGCGTACCCTGACTTTGGTTGATTGTCCAGCAGTTGGGGAAACCACCCAAATCTCGTCGTCATACCGGTGATGGCCATTGCGCAGAAGACCCAGCGCGATCCACATATCTAGAGTGGGGCTGTAAATTGAAGCCGTTAAGTGTCCGATGACTTCCTGTCGGGTGCTTTTTGAAAATTGCTGGGAAGCAAGTACTCCACCTGGTGGTATTGGTGAACGTTGGTTCGTAGCAGTTAATCCGACCAACTGCATTCTCTCAGTGCTCTTTAAGCCGGGTCTATTGAGGAGGGATCGGCCGATAAAGTTCTTTTTGACAGATACCATCTTTCCCAGCCCTACATCGTAGGGTGTTGTTCTGCCGTCGATCTCCCGTCCCACGCTAATGTGCCCTTTCTCGATTCGTAATACGTCCAGTGCTTCAAGACCGTAAGGTGTCAGGCCGAAATCCTGACCAACGTCTAATAGTTGTTCGATGAAACTGCTGGCGCAACCTGCCGGAATGTTAACTTCAAAACTCAACTCGCCAGAGTAGCTGACAGCGTAAATTCGGCAGGGCACGTCAATGTCTATGACGCCTTCTCGTATTGAGGCAAATGGAAATTCACGCCGATCTGTTTCAAAATCAAAATCAAATTTGCTCAATACATCACGCGATCTTGGTCCCGCGATTGCAATTGTTGCCCAATGCTCGGTAACGTTTGCCAGTGTTACATTCATTTCTGACCATTGAGTTTGAGCTAGTCTTGTCATCCAGCGCCAAACTGCTTCTGAATTTGCTGTTGTTGCGGTCACAACGTAGTGCTGATCTCCCAATCGTGCAATTGTGCCATCATCGAACAGGATGCCGTCTTCTCGAAGCATCAAGCCATAGCGAACCTTACCGATTGGCATTGCAGTAACGTTGCTACAGTAGAGTCTGGAAAGAAACGCTTCTGCATCGGGACCCTTGATTTCGAATTTTCCTAGCGTGGACATGTCTACGAAACCTACACTGCTACGAACTGCACGGACTTCTCGGTTGACAGCCTGTTCCAGAGTCTCGTTTTCTTGTGGAAAATAACGGGAATAAAGCCAGTCGCCGGAAGTTTGAAATACACAGTTCAACTTTTTGAATGCTTGATGTAGTGGCGTTCTTCGAGTGGGCTTCATGAAATTGCCAATTCTCGCTCCAGCAATCGCTGAAAATGGTACCGGGGAGTAGGGCGGACGAAAAGTGGTGTGCCCCAGTGTTTTTGGTGATTCTCCGATGGCTGCGGCAATGTGTTGAGATGCGTTGACCCAACTGGTTTTGCCCTGATCGGTGCCCATCCCTATTGCGGTATATCGCTTCACCAACTCAATGTTGCGATAACCCTCTGCCACAGCTTGTGTCAGGTCATCGTGAGTCACATCATTCTGAAAATCGACAAACGCGTTGTGACCAGCAACTGGTTGTAAGCTCGTAGGAAAAGAAACCGGTTCAACCGGATCAGGTTGCGATTCTGTTTTTTCTTCTGTAGCTCCTATTTGAAACATGGCTTGATGCGCCTGGTACTGGCCATCATTGATAATGGAATTCAAATCAAAGATTCCGCGACTTGCACCAACCGAGAGCAGTGGTCCGCATTGATTGGGAGGGGTGGGTACCTGCATGCTTTCATCGACACTGAGCTTACCTTGGATATGGGCTGCAAGGTGTACAGTTGGTGTCCAACCGCCGGATACACACATGAGGTCGCAGGTGTACCGGACTGTTTCACTATTTGATGTTTTGATTGAAACTGCTTTGACCCTGTGTCGTCCATGTACATTGACGATCTCCTGATCTGGTTTCAAGCACTCGACAACTTCAATTCCAGCGGCATTGCAATCGTCAATCGCTGCATCTCTTTCCGTTTCATCTGCAATTGCAACAAAAGCTTTAGTTCCCGGCCTTACAGCATAGCAGTTGATGTACTTTCTAACCGCGCCGGCCAGCATGATGCCCGGTCGGTCATTATTGGGAAATGTGAGGGGTCTTTCGATTGACCCACTCGCCAATAAAATTCGATCAGCACGAATTTTCCAGAAAATGTGAGGATCGTTATTTGAACCCTTCTGATAAGCAAGCGCCAGCCCATGATCGTAGTGTCCAAAGACCATTGTGTGCGAGAAGAGTTCAACATTAGGATTCTGTTTCAATTCTTCAACAGCCTGTGAAATCCATTGCTTCGCGGTCACTTTTCCGACGTAACCCTTTCGCCACAACAGACTACCTCCAAAATTCTGCTCTTGTTCAACCAGTACAACGCGAACTCCGTTTCTCGAACAAGCCAGTGCTGCACTCAAACCCGCTGGCCCGCTTCCAATGATCAAAATTTGACAGAATTTGTGTCGCTTATCCGAAGTTGTCGCAAAGGTACCCGACCCTTTAGTTTGAACATGTCCGATGCCAGCAAAGTTTCTGATCACTTTTTCATAAATTCGATGCCAGCCCCAATAAGGCCATAGAAAAGTTTTGTAGTAGAAGCCTGCTGTCAATAAACGAGAGCCGCACCACAATACACCAAACGCATCATATTTTCTGGAAGGCCAGTTATTCTGGCTTTTGACTACTAGTCCCTCTGAAAGCAATACCTCAGTAGCTTTCAAGTTCGGGACAGGTCCTTCGCTGGGTGTGGTACACTCGACTATTGCGGAAGGTTCTTCGATTCCGCTCGATAGTATCCCTCGGGGGCGGTGGAATTTTATTGATCGACCAACCAGATGAATGTTGTTCGCCAGGAGTGCTGAGGCGACCGTATCCCCAGCAAATCCAGTGAGTTTTCGGCCATCGAAAATGAACTCTAGTGGTTTTGATCGGTCAATCTCGTTCCCGAATTCTGATGAGGAAATTCGGTTAATCTGCATCACAGTTCCTAGAGGAAACCTCTTCATCGCCTGCTGATGGTTCGCTGAATTCGTGAGTTAGAGAGTTTCGGGTTATTGATATCCAGCGTTCACACCCGGATCTGTGATACCAGAGTTCTCGGACTTCACCCTTAGCATTTTGTCGCAAGTGGATTGTTTTGTGCCAGTCATCAATTGAAGTTTCGGGTGAGTGACGAAGTTCGGGGAGTTTGACATCAGCACCGCCATAATCAAACTCGCTTTGATCACGCGGACCGCACCAGGGACAGGGAATCAGCAGCATGACATCAATGGAGCCAGGTGTAAGGACCCGTACCGCTGTCGTCAGTCAGATTTCCAGTTTCAAATCGACTGAGCGAGAAAGGTGCAATCAGGTCTGGAGGTTTTTTTTGAGTCAGCAATTCAGCCATTAGCCAACCGACTGCTGGGGTTGCCTTAAATCCGGAATATCCCCATCCGCTATTGAGATACAGGTTTTCGATGGGAGTGCAACCCAGAATTGCATTTCCATCCATTGGAATGTCAGCAGTACCAGACCAATGACGCATGAGCCTGAGTCCTGACAGAAAGGGAAAGATCTGGATTGCTCTAACAATAACATCTTCAACGCTGGAAAACGAACCTCGTTTTGCAAATGACGGATACCCATCCGTCGCACCACCCAAAATAAACTCTCCTTTATCAGTCTGACTGATATAGCAAAGTCCTGCGTTGTAGTTCACAACGACATCAAGGGCAGGTTTAACTGGCTCGGATACAAATGCCTGGACGTTAACCGATTCAATCGGCAGCAACAATCCGGCGAGTTTGGCAACCGCAGAACTAGCACCTGCAACACTGATCAAAACCTTCTCACATCCAACGACACCTTGGTTCATCCTTACCCCTGTAACTTTCCCAGCGTTGATCTCGAAACTGGTAACTGGACAGTTTTGAACGACATGAACTCCAGCTTCAACAGCAGATTTTGCGAATCCCCAGGCAACGGCATCATGTCGAACGATACCTCCTTTTTCCTGAACCAGTCCGCCGACGATGGGAAAGCGTGTTGATTCACTGAGGTTAATTTGCGGCACTCGCTTCTGGAGTTGATGTCGATCAAGGATTCTTGCTTCAGCACCTCGCAGGCACATGGCATTCGCGCGCAGAACGAAGTTCTCAAGTTCCCCATCAGAGTGCGCAAGATCGATATATCCCCTAGGTGAATACATCAAGTTAAACCCAAGTTCTGTCCCTAGAGTTCCCCACAACTGCAGGGCCAGATTTTTCAGTTCAAAACTTGCGTCCAGCAGATAGTCGGAGCGTACAATTGCTGTATTTCGAGCAGTGTTCCCACCGCCCAGCCATCCGGCTTCCAATACCGCTACGTTAGATTCGCCAAAGCGAGAGGAAAGATAGTGTGCGGTTGCGAGTCCGTGACCGCCGCCTCCAACTATGATGATGTCGTAGTGCGACCGAAGCTCTGGAGTAGGGAGGATGTTCGGCCAGGAATTAGACCCTAACGAATTTTGTAACAGTGAGAATCCAGAATACCTGACTTTACGCGGATTGCGCACAAGGATTAAATCTTCACAAGTGGTAGTTAAGCGATGAGCCAATCATCGTCTTCAGTTACCACGATGATTGATGGACCTTCGTGTTCAAGTGCATCATTCAAGGCGCTGACAAAGTCTTCCTGATTGCGAGCCAACGATCCCGGGCATCCAAAGGCATCAGCCAGTTTAACAAAATCCGGTGCGCTGGGGTTAACACCGATTTCCGGAATTTTTCGTTTGACCATACCATCCCGAATCATGGCATAGCTGTGATTGTGCCAAATCACAATTGGAATGCAAAGAGATTCTTCGACTGCGGTGGCGACTTCGTTGACGGTAAACATAAATCCACCATCTCCGACGAGTGCCACAACGGGTGTGTCAGGTTTGGCGAGCTTCGCACCAATTGCGCCGGGTACGGCACAACCCAGCGTGCCGAACCCTGCAGGGTAAAACCAAGTGCGTGGCGATTCCACTTTCATCACTGCCGTCCCGGTGTAAACAACCTGGGCAATGTCTCCCATGATGATGGTTTCATCCGGGAGTACAGAGCGCATTGCATTGAGTACCTTAATGTGCTGCCGTTCAACATCGGTGAATTCACTCTCCTGATCAATCCGTACTTGATCAAGTTCCGAAATGACATCTCTTTCATTAGATGCAATATTTCTTGCCCGCCATTCGGCGATCATCATTTCGCAGGCTGCCTTTGAATCGCCGTGCACTGCGACAGTTGCAGGGAAAGCGTCATTGAAACGCGACGAGTCGATGTCAATTCGGATAACTTTACCATTGACGGGTAGATCGTAAATGAAACTGTCAGCTTCACCTAGTTCTGTACCGATTGCAAGAACTACATCTGCTTTAGCGAGATAGTGTTGGACTGCAGGGCTTAATACGCCGCCAGTCAAGCTCAGGGGGTTGGAGTCCGGGACGATACCTTTACCTGCATTGGACGAGATGACACCCGCATTCACGAGTTCCGCCAGTGACACGACTTCCTTGGAAGCATGCTGAGCACCACCTCCTACCGCAATAACCGGTGAAGTCGCTGTGCTTAGCAGATCAACTGCTGACTTGATTGCAGCAGGGGTTGGAAGCGGTTTGTCTGAAGGAGCCGCAATATGCCATTCTTCATCAACAGGTAATTCCATGACATCAATCGGAATGGCGATATGAACCGGACGCGGCCGGTCAGATTCAAAAATAGTGAAAGCTCTTGCGATTAATTCCGGTACTTCATTCGGATGATGAACCATCGCACTGAACGCAGTCAGTGGTCGGGTGATTGCACAAAGATCGGTGGTTTCATGCAGTCTGCCCCAACCCTTACCCAACGAAGGGCTGTCATTTGCACTCGAAATGACAAGCATGGGAATTGAGTCTGCGTAAGCCTGACCGATTCCAGTTGTAGCATTGGTCACACCTGGTCCTGTTATCAGTGTGCAGACTCCAGGCTTACCAGTCACGCGAGCGAAGCCATCAGCCATGAAACTGGCACCCTGTTCGTTTCTGGGAGTTACGGCCTTTACTTTGCTTGCTTCGATTCCTCGGTATAGTTCCAGTGTGTGCTCACCTGGAATTCCAAAAACCAGTGACACACCGTAGCGCGCCAGCAAGTCCATCAATGCTTCTCCACAGGTTCTAGTTTTAGTCACGAGTGTCTCCTGGCCGAATGAGGACGGATACGGGGGATTATGACATTAAAATTTGCAAACTGAATATTGCAAAATTTGAGTTTTAGTATACCAGTAGTAAAAATGTTCTGAATGCTGAACAAATTCAACAAAATGAAGCTAGACATCAGCGGTTGCAGAACGACACTCCAAGATCAGGGGAATGGATTTCTGGCATTCATTTCAAGTGATTTTGCATAATCGCTATTATTTTCATAGTATTAGCAAGCACTGGACTTCATAGTTATGCCAAATAGCGCTTCAATTGCACCAAAACCGATACTGAAAACAATTGACTATTACATGGTTGGAATTTCCAAACTTGAAGGATTTTCCAAACCAATCAAGCTTTCCTCCAACGAGTCTGCTCTTGGCATGAGCCCAATGGCAATTGAAGCGGGTATGAAGTCACTTGAGAGGGGTCATTTATATCCGGAAGTGGATACAGAGCAACTCGCGGTTGCTATTGGAGACTGCTATCAATTGTGCCCCGAGCGAATGGCTTTTGGACCGGGCTCCGATGAATTACTTCAGAGAATCGTCAATACTTTCGCTGGACCGGGTGAAGAGTTGATTTACAGCAAAAATGCGTACATGCAGTTTCCCATTTATGCAATGCTGGCGGGGGCGAATCCAGTTGCAGCAGACGACATGGATTTCCGCTATAGCGTTGACGATATTCTCAGTTTAGTCAATGACCGGACTCGAATTGTGCTGTTGGCGAATCCTGACAACCCTTCAGGCACATATTTGACAGGTCCCGAGATGCGGTACCTGCACAAGAGCTTGCCATCCAATGTGCTTCTGATCGTTGATGCGGCTTATGAAGAGTATGTGCGGGTTGATGACTATGAATCAGGAACGAAATTGGTTCACGAATTTGACAATGTTATTGTGACTCGAACTTTTTCCAAGGTTCACGGTATGGCCGGTCTGCGTCTAGGTTGGTGTTATGGACCGGAGTGGGTTGTTAAATTGATTACCAAAATTGGTCCTTCGTTTCCGGTTAACTGCACTGCTTACGCTGCAGGTATTGCAAGTCTGAAAGACACAGAATTCACCCAGAAGGTACTTGATCACAACGAGCGATGGACCAAAACGCTGATCAGTGAGTTCAGAAGTCTGGGCCTCAACGCGTATTCCAGTCAAACCAATTTTGTTCTATTGGGGTTTCCGCCAGAGTGTGGGCGAAGTTCCGATGAAACAAACACGCATCTCAATTCGAAGGGAATCATTCCCCGACAATTTGCACTCCCTGATTTTGCGGACAAATTGCGAATTACCGTAGGGACAGATGAAGAGATGCAAACAACAGTTGATGTCATGCAGCAGTTTCTTCGTTCGGCGTAGATGAATTTTGAGACTAGCTTAAAAGAATCAGAGTTTGATTCCAAGGCTTCCAAATTTCAAATTGAAAGAGGAGCGTTGCCCACTTTCGACTCGGGATAATCCGAAAATTAAGTTAGTGAGTTAGTTTCTGAAGTGTATTGGTGGATACTGCGCGCTGTCCAGCAATTGTCCATCCTTCAGTTCCGGATTGTTGATCAGTTGGTTGATCTCTCCAGCAGTATGGTACGTTGCTCCTTCTTCTGTGTAGCGGATGGCATAACCTCTGCGCATTGCCAGTGATGTGTTCGCTTTTGCACCGTGCACCGTCATACCATCAAATACAAGAACATCCCCTGGTTCCATTTCCCAGCAGAGTATTTTGTGTTTGTCTCTTTCCGATTCAAAATCAGGCAATGGATCAAATTTACCGTCTGTGCCTTCGTAATAATCAGCCTGACTGCCATCTTTCACAACCGTGAAAGGCTGAAACCACTTATCCCACAAGTGAGATCCAGCAATAAACTCCAAAGGTCCTGCATCAAATTTGATTGGATCGACCGTCAGCCAGACTGTGAGCGCTTTCCCGTTTCTTACCGGCCAGTAGGGCAAATCGTTGTGCCAAGGAGTTGCAGGATCACCAGCAACTTTGGCAAAAACCTGATCGTACAGCAGGTTGATTTTTGACGATTGGAGGAAAGTGGCGGCAATCGCTGGCGCTACGGAATCGAGGCAAAACTCACGACAGGTTTCATCGTGCTCCCATACTCTTTGACGGTGAAAATAACTGTCGACCAGTTCGAGAGAATGATCTATGGACGTGCGAAGCTTAGAAAGACTGCTTTCGTCAACCACAGACTCAAGTAATATTGCACCATCTTTAAGGTAGGAGTTTAGTGTGTCCGATTGAACTGCAAAAGTGTTCCGAAGCAGATTTTGTTCATTCTGAAGATCTGTCAACATGGTCAGTACATAAGTTGGGTGAGACGTAATGAATACCTGGGTTCCTACATGAATGAATTTGGATTTCCGGCGGCAGTGTTTCAGTGTTGTAATGAGTTGCAACGAAGTATATTACAGAAATCAAGGATATCTAGGAAGCAGAGACCAGACTATTTGGTATCTGATCAATAGTGCTTGAATCATGTCATTTGTTCAACAGTTTGATGTTCTGGAATAACCAATTCCGTGATTGATGTATCTTGCAAACTGCAAAAAGGTTAATATCAATTAGGTTAACTTGAAATGTTGAACAAACAGTTCAATCCATTGGAATTCCAGTCAAAGTACAGGATCTCTTGTGATGTCTTATTTGTATAACCTCGGTCCATATTTTGACTCAATAAACAGCACTGGCAACGAGCAGGAGACCTGGTTAAACCGCGGTCTGATCTGGCTCTATGGCTTTGATTTGGAAATGTCATTTCGGTGTTTCAAGCAAGCCTCTGAACTCAATCCGACATCTGGAATGGCCTATTGGGGAATGGCCTACACCTCTGGAATCTACTACAACAAACCTTGGGCGAGGATGCAGAAAGACGAGCTGGTTCAGAAGCTGGAAAAAACTTATCGGTTGTCCCGCGAAGCGAAGGAAAGAGTTTCAGAAGCAACAGACTGGCAGGCAATGATGATAGAAGCGTTGCCAGCGCGCTATCAATCCCCAACTCCGGTTGCTTGGGAGGAATTTGAACGTTGGAATGATGACTACGCTGACGCAATGCGCCATGTGTATGAGGCTTTCCATGAAAATGATCATGTCTGTGCTCTATTTGCTGAGGCGCTGATGACGCGAACACCATGGGCGTTATGGAACTTGAGGTCAGGTAACCCTTCTGAAGGTTCATCGACTCTAGAAGCAATTGATGTTCTGGAAAAAGCGATGGAGAGAAGAGAAAACGCGGGAGAAGTACCACATCCAGGAGTCCTCCATATGTACATCCATGTGATGGAAATGTCTCCAGTCCCTGAAAAAGCCCTTAGGGCGAGTGACCAACTCCGACAGCTTGTTCCAGATTCAGGTCATTTGTGTCACATGCCATCTCATATCGATGTGCGGTGCGGTCTTTACTACGAAGCCATCATTGCTAACGACAGAGCAGTTGCTGCAGATAATTTTTACATGAAAAACGAAGGCATCCTGAATTACCAGGCGCTTTCACGTATCCATAATCTGCATCTGAAAGTGTATGCTGCCATGTTTCTGGGTCAGTATTTTCCCGCTCTTGATGCTGCGAAAAAAATCATTGAAGCCGCCCCAGAGGAGTTGCTCAGAATTGAGAATCCAGCAATGGCGGACTGGATGGAAGGCTATGTTGCGGTTGAGGCACATGTTTACATACGTTTCGGACGCTGGCAGGAAATCATCAATCACCAACTTCCCGAGGATTCTCAGCTCTACTCAATGACGACTGCCACTTGGCACTACGCAAAGGGTATAGCCCATGCAGTACGCAACGAGATCGATGAAGCGAAGGCAGAACAGAAAAAATTCTACGATGCTGTAAAACGGGTTCCCAATTCTCGCTATTTGTTTAACAACTCCTGTCAGGATGTTCTAAAGATTGCAGATCAGATGCTTTCAGGTGAACTTCACTACCGACAGGAAAACTACGATGAAGCATTTAAGCATTTGCGAAGGGCGGTCTACCTTGATGACAACTTGAAGTATGATGAACCTTGGGGATGGATGCAACCAGCCCGTCATGCCTTGGGTGCACTGTTGCTGGAGCAGGAGCGAATAGAAGAAGCCAGAGAGGTCTATCTGGATGATCTAGGACTTTCCGATACGTTGGTTAGCACATCTCAACACGTTGATAATCTTTGGAGCCTGCATGGCTTGGTAGAGTGTCTGGAACGAATGGGTAAAAAGAAGAAAGCCAAATTTTTCCGTAGTCGGTTAAATCTTGCCAAGGCTAGAGCAGACGTGCCCGTAAACGCATCCTGCGCCTGTAGGCTTGAACATCACTGTTGTGACGGATAGGTTAACGGTCACAGAGAGTTTGTGTGACAGGAATCAGTGAATGCACAAGCTTTATTTGATAATGACAGGTTCTTCTGACATAGCCCAGCGTAAATATTACCGGTGGTGTCCATCGTAGGTTGTAACCCCTGCAAGAGTCTCCGTCTTTTTGTCCGCTTTTGTCATACAGCCGCTTAGAGTTGAGCTTTCCCAAAATCGGCTACTAGGTTAAATTTTTCATTTTAAAATTCATCGCTTCAAACGGCGGCAACGCTGCTTCGCTAAATTCACTGATATCTCATACGAGCATAGCATTCTTTTAAGATCATTCATTTAGGGAATGTTGTCTTTTTTACAGCAAGGTACTTGAGAGCGACAGTCTTTGGTGACAAAAGTCAGCGCTGCAACACATGAGAATTCGGCAACTCCGTACTGACTTTAACTAAAATTGCAATACGTTGCGATCCGGGATGTGTGTAAACAATACTTGATGCAAAGCCTGAGTCCGGATGGTTTGTCACTTTGATAATTCAAATTTGAGGAGATGAAAAATGGCTAAAGCGATACATTCGATGCTTCGGGTTCTCGATGAGGAACGTTCGATTAATTTTTATAACAGGGCGTTTGGTCTGCAAGTTGCCGAAAGAATGGATTTCCCTGAATTCACCTTGGTGTATTTGCGTAATTCTGAAGCCGATTTCGAACTTGAACTGACGATTAACAAAGACCGAACCGAACCTTACGAACTCGGAGACGGGTATGGACATCTTGCGGTTACGGTACCCGATCTGGAATCCGAACACGCTCGATTTGAAGCTGAGGGGCTCAGTCCGCGCAACCTCGTTGAATTTGCTCCGGGAGGCGAAATCGTAGCACGATTCTTTTTCGTACAGGATCCCGACGGCTACCAGATTGAAGTAATCGAATCCGGTGGTCGCTATGTATAAACCAACAATACCGGGTAATGAGAAAAGGTAATATGAATGAATATCAGAACCTAAAGCTTCTGACACGGCAGAAGCTGCCACCGCCCTTGAAGGCAAGCACCTGATCGATGTCAATGATTCCTTTGACATCGTCGACGTCAAGAAACGCGGTGTCATCGAAGCGGTGCTATCGGTGTTCAGACAACAAGGATTTGACCGACTGGTTAACTCCAAAGCGTCCAATTACCGGAATCCGGTACTCGCCATGATAGCCGCCAGAATCAGTTTCACTACCAACTAACCTTCCTAGAATCAGCTGTTGAAACAGAACACAAACTGATAGATGTACTCTCGCAGAATTTTGTGCGACACACCATGACATGTGCATCTGATGAATTGTTTTGCGATGGAGCTGATCCTAAATTGAGTTTGGCTCGGCAGTAGGTGCAAGCCAAGGTAAAGGATTCGAAAGCTACAGGCCAAATTTGTTGGCATCGACCCCGATCAAAACGCTCGACTGGATTCAGGGTGCGACAACTGATTATGAAGCAGTGTCGCGAACCTGGAATTAACTTTAAGCGGCTTTTTCGAAAGCGGGTGGATTGTAGAAAGGCCGGTCGCCAACAATCGTGACTCGATTCATGAGCCGATGTTCTGCTCCATAATCATGTGATGCGTAGTGTTGCGTGCACCGATTGTCCCAGAATGCGATATCACCTGTCTGCCACGTATGTCGAATCTGAAAATCGGGCAACTGGGAATGGCGAAACAGCAGTCTCAGCAGTGCATCGCTTTCGAGCTCCGATAATTCGTTGATCCGTTGTGTGTAGTATTCATTCACATATAGCGAGGTTCGTCCAGTCTCTGGATGCGTTCGAAGGACTGGGTGAGTCATTAGCGGGAATGCTTCTTTGAGTTTCTGAACTCGCTGTTCTCCATCTGGTCTCATCCTTAAGGTAGTGCCCCAGCCACGTTCAATAGAATGTTGAGCAGTCAGTTCATGAAGCAGATTCTTGATCGGTTTAGATAGCTTGTCATAAGCAGCATACATACTGGCGAAAAGAGTGTCTCCGCCAGATCCTGGAATTTTCTTGGCAATCAGGATGGAGCCCAAGGATGGCGCTTCCTGATATGTCACATCAGTGTGCCACTGGTGTTCGGAATCGCCAGCCCGACCCTTTGATTCGATGACGGTGAGACGCGGATCTTCGTCTTTGCAATCAAACACAGGGTGAGGTTCGTCAAGCTCACCAAAATAAGCGGCAAATCGCAAATGATCGGATTCGGAAATTGATTGATTTCTAAAAAACAGAACACCAAATTCCAATAGTGCACTTCTGATTTCTGATACCGCCTCTTGAGAAAGAGGTTGACTCAGATCTATACCGTCGATAAACCCTCCCAAATGAGGCGATCGGCGGGTAGCGGTGAAATGTTTGAATTTCATAATTACTCCACGAATTCAGGCGTTACGTGTTACTTGATTGAAAATTCTAATTAAATAGATGGACTGCTACTTGTAGCGATATGCCTTTTTATTCTAATCCGTTGATTTCATTTGATGCAACTAATTTTGATCGTTGGCTCCCACCTGTTGTATCTCGATATTTTAGATTTAAGGTTCATTGTCGCTCAATAAAATTTCTCATTCTCTCCTGGCAGAAAATCGTAGTTGGTGAGCAGGAAAGTTTCCAATCGGCTGGAGTAGTACTGGCAAAAAGGTGATAGTTTTTTCAGCTGTGCCTACGATAATTTCTTTCAGGTCAAAGCCTCGGTTGCTGCATTCGTAAGTTTGGAATCTTCTAATTTAATCCTGTCCAGCACTAATTTGCATAATACGCTGTTTGGAACTCATAATTCAATCTGGAAATATGTATATCAGTCAGAAACAATTTAGGTATCAAGCTAATCGTGTTCACTCTTTCGGATTTCTGCTTGCTCCACCGCAAGTGCAATTCGCTGTATTCATGTAACTCAAATATCGGAAAGTACGTGCTACGTAAACAAAAACATTAAACTTTCAAAAATCTGATATGAAATTCGTTTAGAGAGCTGGGAATAAGACACCTCCATAGGATTGCATGGCAATTCTGTTTCGCAAATTGTGGCCGACACTCATTTAAATTGCTTTGAGAATTCCGCTCACATGCAATGTATTTGGAAGAGTTTAACTAGTTGCAAGCATCAAATTTGACGAACACTTATTCCACGGTAAAAATCCGTGTATGTCAATTTTGAATTGATGAGGAAAGTAGAGGTTCGTCTGAAGGACTGCGTAGCCCGATAGCTAGGGATAAAACAGAGATAGAGAAAAATGGAAACTAGTCGATTGAATCCAACAATCAAAAGGGTACTGTCGTGGGCCACAATAGTGCTGGCTCTATATGTACTGCTCGTTGCAGTTGGAGTAGTTGGCACAGGTTTCAAACAGGTCTTCGGCGGACCGAATGGAATCGAATCACTGTTCGTATTGGCAACGAATCCGTTCATTGGGCTAGTCTTCGGAATTTTGGCAACCGCGCTGATTCAGTCTTCAAGCACCGTTACAGCCATAATTGTTGGACTCGTTGCAGGTGGATTGCCAATTTCTATAGCCATTCCCATGGTGATGGGGGCCAATGTTGGGACCACAGTAACCAACACGATCGTCAGTTTTGGTCATATCAATCGGCCATCGGAGTTCAAAAAAGCTTTTGCCACTGCCACCGTGCACGACTTTTTTAATCTCCTGAGCATTGCGATCTTTCTCCCGTTGGAACTCGCATTTGGACTTTTAGAGAAGCTGAGTTATTGGTTAACCAGCGTCGTTGAAAATATTGGAACCGTCGATGCATCTGGCAAGGGCATTTTCAAAACAATAGTGGGTTCAGGTGCAGATTTTGCGCAGATCATGTTATCTGGTTTATCAGACGTATGGGCTGGAGTCACACTCATCATAGTGGGAGTCGTGCTCATTTTCATATCGATTTTGCTCCTTGGAAAAGTGCTACGTGATGTGTTCGTTGGTAAAGCACAGAAATTTCTTCAGACTGCTGTAGGCAAAGGTCCTGTCACTGGCATATTTTCTGGAGCATTAGTTACAGTTCTAGTGCAGTCATCTTCCACTACAACCAGCATTATCGTGCCATTGGCGGGAAATGGAGTCATTGAACTTCGACACGCTTACCCTTTTACCCTTGGAGCCAATATCGGCACTACGATTACTGCCCTGTTGGCTGCAACTGCAATTACGGGACCAACTCATGAAGTAGCACATCAGATTGCTTTTGCTCACTTTCTCTACAATCTTCTCGGTGTCATCGTTATCTACGGCATTAAGTGGTTGAGAAACATCCCAATTGCAGGGGCAAATTGGATTGCGCAACTTGGTGCCGAACATAAAACATTGGCAATTGCCTACATTTTGCTAGTGTTCTTTGGCATACCAGGAGCGCTCGTCTTTTCCAAAGCGTGGATAGGTTGAGGCTCTCCGCTCGTTGGACCATCATGCAAGTCACTGCGAAGCATCGCAATTGATTTGCCTTGTTTAAGATTAATCTTAATATCACAACAGTAGGAAATTCTGTATTAGTGCACAATTTGAACCGAATTTTGATTGATTTGAAATCGATGCTGACTAGGTCGCACAAATAATACTTGAGTAATTCAAGTGACTACCACTTGCAGATCCATTCGTTGTCAACACGTGGGCAGGGTGGAAATCGGTTCTTTAGCACATCGCTCAGATTTAATCTTACATTGCGTGTATCACGCTCGTTATACAAATTAATTTGCTCTGAAGGGTCTTCTGCTAAATGGTACAGTTCTCCCCATTCAGGACAATTCGGATATAGCGTCATGCGCCACTCGTCAGTACGGATGGTTTGGTTGTATATGTCAGGGCGGGATGTGGGGTGATATTCCCCGAAATCGTACTCCCTGATCGACAGGGATAGATTCGAGAAGAGGGGTACCAGGCTGACTCCATCAAAATCATGCTCGCCAGCGGAAATTCCAGCTAGACCAAGGATTGTCGGCGCAAGGTCCATATGGTTGGTCATGGTATTGACAATTGCATTTGCAGGAATTCCTGGACCTTGGAGCAAAAACGGTATCTCCGTAAGTTGCCGGTATGGCGGCGGCCCTTTGTGGAGCAGACCGTGGTCACCCAGCAACTCGCCGTGATCTGAAGTGAATATTACAATCGTAGTATCGGAGAGTCTGATGCGATTCAGCGTCTGCAGTAAACAGCCCACCTGATCGTCAATCATTTCGACCATGGCATGGTTATATGCAATGGCGAGTTGCATTGACTCATCGCTGATTGAGTCCGTAGTAATCATTGAACCGGCCTCAAGGTCTGTTCGTGCCGCCCAGTAGAGTTCCCTGAAACCCTGTCCCTTGGGATACAGATCGCCGTAATAGGGTAACTGGCGACGGCGCTCTTCTTTAGACGGCCGTGGTACTGGAATGATAGTAGGATCAAACCGGTCAGCATAGGTGGCTGGTGGGTCAAACGGGTGGTGAGGGTCTGGATAGGAAACGAAGAGAAAGAACGGTTTCGATGTGGTTGATGTCTGCTCCAAGAATGACACCGCGCGATCCGTAATCCAAGTGTTGTAATGGTGTTCGTCTGGAATCGCCGAGCGCCAAATTTCGTCCAGATCGACTGGTGGGGATTCAGGAGCATTCGACGGCAGTAAAAGTGATACCGAATCCGGATGGTTGTCTTGCAACCAAGTTGCGTAGTGTCCGGCGATCTGAGCGGTATCTGACTCACCGAGAAGAAGGTCCAGAGTTTGGTATCCATAGTATGGACCTTTCCAGTAGTTCGATTCCGGTAAGGTCCAAAAGGCTCTTGAGTCCGGCATTTGGTATTCTGCAGGTGCCAGCAGGGGTTGCAGATGTTGCTTACCGACGCCGTGTGTTCTGTAGCCAGCTGTTGCCAGCGTGTTTGTGATAACAGGAACATCATTGGGCAGCGCCATTCCGTTCATGGCCAGCCGATGATGTCGAGGGTATAGACCGGTGATCATGGTCGCGCGACTCGGTGAACAAATCTGCATCGGTGTGTTGTGTCGCCGAAACCGGATGCCGTTCTTCGCAATGCTATCGATATGCTGAGTTTGCGCCTGCTGGTTGCCTACGCAACCGAGGCTGTCTGATCTTTGTTGGTCGGTACAAATAAAAAGGAAATTTGGCTGACTGCTCACTTTAATTCTGAATTACCAATCTATGCGTAGGTTGCACTTAATTGTTGGCCTGCATCAGTTGATATTTCAACATCGACAAGGTTGTCAATACTGAAGTTTGGAGCGAGGCAATTTCGCTTTCTACTTCGTGCTCCGCACTCTGTTCCAAGCGAAAATACCTGAAACCTCAATAATGGTATAACCGTTAATGGTAAGTCGATTCGTACCGAGATAAATGGTGCGGGGGAGAGCTGATCAGTTACAACTCCCCCCAGATTCACCAACTTCAGACCGTGGTGATGATCTATCCACTTAGATCTGATTAATCAGGTTCTTAAGATGGCCGATCCGGGCGTTGACCTCTTCCTCCAACAACCTCAGTTCGTTGACCAGAGCCTCCTTTCCTACTACAGATGTCTTTTTGTCCTTCATCAGGCGGTCCAACTCAGCTACTGCATTTCGCACTTCTGCAGAGCTTTCAAAAACTACCTGGGCCTGTCCGGTCCCGCTGTCGACCAAAGTGGATTTTTTGAGCTGCGGAAACCGGTACTTCTTGGTCACTGGCAAAAATGATCCTTTCTTCCGGTCATAAATGATCCGAAGAATGTCCATTTGATCCACTGAATATAGCTCGTAACGGAGAATCTCTTCAGGTTTCTGAATCCCCATTTTGGTCAGTGCTTCGTACTTGATCATGAATTGTGCCTCAACGTGGTGTTAAACACGGACTTTCATGGATTCGTCGACCAGCTTCTCGTAACCTCGGAGAATCTGCTGAGTCTCATGTTCTGCTTCAGTCAGTTCTTCCACCGTCCGGTGACAGGAAATTTGGTGTCCGTTTTCCAGTTCTCGAATTGGGGGAGTTTTTTTGTCACAAGTCGCATCGATTCCCATGGGGCATCGATTATAGAATGGGCAACCAACTGCTGTGATTTCCACTCCTTTGGCGATACCAACAGCCATTTCGCGTTTTTGCATCGTGTCTTCCAACCAACCGATACGTAGTTCCGGAACAGAACTGATCAGTAAACGGGTGTATGGGTGGAACGGTGGTTCAAGCACCTCATCGGTGGGCCCTTGTTCCACCACCCGGCCAGCGTACAACACGACAATTTCGTCAGCAAATGATGCGACTGTAGAAAGGTCATGACTGATGAAAACAAAAGATACACCCGTCTTGTCTCTCAAGTTGGTGAGCAGCTTGATCACATTGGCACCAACGATACTGTCCAAAGCGGATGTCACCTCGTCACACAGAAGAACCTCGGGATTAGCAGCCAGAGAACGTGCCATATTGATTCGCTGTTTTTGACCTCCGGACAATTCCATTGGATAGCGACTGGCGAATTCCGGAGGAAGTTCGACCATCTGCAAAATTTCCGCGACTTTGGCGTGTTTTGCCTTGCCTCTTATTCCGTGGTAAAACTCAAGTGGGCGCCCTAATATTTGACCAATGGTCTGTTTAGGATTTAAAGCTGTATCGGCCATTTGAAACACGAACTGAATCTTTTGCAACTCTTCGAGCTTGCGATCATTCAGATTGCCTTTCAACTCTTCGTCTTCCAGTTTGACCGTGCCTTTGGCCTGGGGCAATATCCCCGCCATCACGCGAGCCAACGTGGATTTTCCGCAACCGGATTCGCCAATAACTCCGACTACGTGAGCATTTTTGACATCCACTGACACATCTTGAAGGATCGTAATCGCCGGTACACCGTTGACAACACCACCATAACCGGCAGTCATATTGTCGACAGACAGCGCTGGAACATCACGTTCGTAATCGGCGCTGACGGTCGTGCCCATCCCTGCTGTAGGTTTGGGTCGCACTGCATCCATCAAGCGTTTGGTATAAGCATGGCCAGAGTGGTTGATAATCTTGTCTGCACTACCTTGCTCCATGATTTCTCCACTGTACAGCACGACTATGTGATCTGCAATTTGAGCAACGACCGCGAGATCGTGAGTGACGTAGATCGCGGCGGAATTCTCCTCGCGAATCACCTTTTTAAAGGCTTTCAGCACTTCAATCTGTGTTGTCACGTCCAACGCGGTTGTCGGCTCATCTAGCACCATCAGATCAGGGTTTCCACATAGCGCCATTGCTGCCATGAGGCGTTGCAACTGTCCACCGGAGACCTGGTGTGGGTAACGAAAACCGATTCGTTCAGGATTCGGTAATTCCAACGCGTGATACAGCTCCAGTGCGCGTTTGTTCGCTTCTTCTTGAGATAGAATGCCGTGAAGAACTGCGGATTCCGTCACCTGCTCGTTGATGGTGATGGCAGGGTTGAAAGTCGCCGCAGCGCTCTGCGCCAGATAGGCGACATTCGCGCCTCGCATCTGGCGCTGTCGTAAAGGAGCTGCGGTAAGCACATCCTCTCCATTCAACAGCACCTGACCGCCCGAAAACTCAAGTCCGGGCTTGGTATATGCAAGCGAAGCAAGAGAGATCGTTGTCTTGCCTGATCCAGATTCACCAATCAAAGCAACGACCTGTCCCTTGTAGATGTCGAAGGTAACGCCTTTGACGATCTGAATTTCTTGCTTCTCGTCATTGTAGGCGCTGATTCGAAGATCTTTAACTTCCAGTAATTTTTCCATTTTCTGTTCATTCATTGGACTACACCATTTTCTTGGCTAGACTGCCGCCTGACTTGGCGGAAATATCATCCACAATCAGGTTGATCGCGATTGTGAACGACGCAATGGCGAACGCAGGCCAAACTGCCGCCCAAGAGTTGTAAGTCAACCCAGCGAGATTCTCCCTCACCATGCTGCCCCAGTCTGCTTGGGGTGGTTGTACACCCAGTCCGAGGAAGCTCAGGCTGGAGATAAACAGCACCACAAACACGAGACGTAGGCCAAAGTCCGTCGCCAGCGGCATTGCTGCGTTAGGCAAAACTTCGGATTTGATAATCCACCAAAGCCCTTCACCTCGCACCCTGGCCGCTTCCACGAAGTCCTGCACCATGATGTCTAGACCCAGGGCCCGAGCGATTCGGAACACACTGGAAGCGTAGATGATTCCAGCGATGATAACCAGTATGGGAATTGAAGAACCGAATGCCGCAATGGCGATTAGCCCCAGCATAATCGAGGGCAGCGCTAAAACGGCATCATTGACCCGGCTGATAATCATATCCACCCAGCCTCCTCTTACCGCGGCAGCAATTCCAAGAGTGATGCCCAGCGCGTAGGCTAAAAATGTGGATGCCAAAGATATGCCGATCGTCATACGCGCTCCCCAGATAACCCGCGAGAATGTATCCCGACCGAGGTAGTCCGTACCTAGGTAGAATGTGCCGTATTCATTGGAGTGGGCATCTAGAAAGCTGTCATCACCATCCATGTCCATCTCATGAAATGGAGCTATGAATGGACCGATGATTGCAATAACAATCCAGAAGACGACAATCGCGGTGGCAATCTTCCCGGTCCAGGATAATTTCAGTTTCCGTTTGGGTGGAGCGTCTGGTAGTTCGTCAAATTTATCGATCTCTTCAACGATTTCCTGCCCAGCCTCTACATTTTGTTTATCGGGTGTATTCATGTCATTCCTCCTTACTTCGGATGTCGAAGTCGTGGATTGGAAACAATCGATCCGATATCAGCAATCAATATCAGGATTACGTAAGTGCCGCAAAAGATCATGGCACATGCCTGAACCAGAGGCAGATCTCGAGTCTGAACACCATCAATCATTAGCTTGGCGAGACCCGGATATGAAAAAATTGTTTCGACGATCACCACACCGCTGACCAAGTAGGCTAGATTCAGCGCGATAACATTGACAATCGGACCGATTGCATTGAACAACGCATGACGCAGAATTATCCGGCCGCGCGGTATACCTTTAAGAATCGCCATCTCGATATATGGGGAATTCATAACGTTAAGAATTCCAGCGCGAGTCATTCGTATCATTTGTGCAGATACCACGATCACCAGCGTAATAATCGGCATTGCCAAACCACCAAGTAGTTCGAAGAACGTCATTTCATCCCGCAGCAAAGCTGTCGATGGCAGCCATTGAAGGTTGACCGCCAGGATCAGCACCATCAGTGTGGCAACAAAAAATTCGGGCACCGAAATTGTCGCCAATGTACCGAAAGTTACTGTCCGATCCAGCCAGGATCCGGGATGCATAGCCGCCCAAAGACCGAGAACAATGGAGATCGGGATAGAGATCCCAGCCACAAGTCCAGCCAGCATCATGGTGTTGCCGAAACGTCCACCAATCAGATCTGAAATTGCGGCGCCGCCCGCTTTGGACGTACCGAGATCGCCGGTTGCCATGTCGCCCAGCCAGCCGAAGTAGCGCATGTAAGCTGGCAAATCAAGCCCAAGCTCTGCGCGTAGCGCTGCTAGAGTCTCTGGAGTCGCACTTTGACCAAGCACAATCTGCGCAACATCTCCTGGCAGAATACTGGTCATAATGAACACGATCACCGAGACCACAAACATGGTTGCGACGCCGATCCAGACACGTCGCAAAGCCATTTGTAGCATCATAATATTATTCCTCCTGCTGTTACAAACCGTTCAGACTGCAAAAAAAGGCCTGCACTGATCCCAGTGCAGGCCTCTCTATCCGCTATTTGAACGCCTGCAACTATTGCATTAAGCGAGCCAGATGAATTCCGGCCATTCCAAGGCGCCAAGCGCTCCTAGTGGAACAGTTGGCATACCCATGATATTTGCAGCAACGCCGTCATTGATGTTGGTAAATGCCGGGATAACCATGCCGCTGCCATTGTGAATCAGCGTTTGCATTTCGCACATCATCTCATGACGCTTGGTCGGGTCGATTTCCGACAGGACGTTCCGCAGCAGCACACCCATGCGTTCATTGTTCCAGTAGGTGTCATTCCATGCTGCACCAGGTCCGAACTGGATAGCCATTTGAGACTGGGCAGTGGGTCGCATGTTCCAAGTCACCACATTGATTGGTTCTCGCATCCAAACTGCGCCCCAATACCCATCAGTCGGCACTTTCTTCAACTGAAGATTAAAACCTATTTTTGCACAGTTGGCTTGTGCCAGCAGACAAGTTTCCTCGATTCCGGATGCAACTGGTGCGACATAAAGTTCGGCTGAACTGTAACCAGACTTTTCAAAATGGTGTTTTGCTTTGTCGGGATCAAATTCCCGCTGCGGAAGTTCGCTACAGAAGTCCGGTCCGTGAGCAGCGGAGACAGGTGTGTCGTTCGCGACAGTGCCTTTGCCTTTCAGAATACGTTTGACAACACGTTCACGATCCTGAATGTACTGCATGCCCTTGACGAAATCGTCATTCATTCCAGGTTCGGCATTTTTGAGCACGCAAATTCCAAGTTGTACCGCCGCAGGTGTGGACAGCAAGGTTACACCGTCAGCTTCTTCAACTTGACGGAATGCCTGGGGGTCGACCTGGTTGATCATCTGGACATCGCCGGCAATCAGCGCATTGACCCGGGCGACTTGGTCAGTAATTGCGGTAATTTCTATTACGTCAAGATTTGCACCTTCGCGCCAGTAATTCTCGTTCCGAGAGTGTACGGATTTCACACCTGGTTCAAAACTATCCAGAACAAACGGTCCAGTACCAATGCCATCGCCTGTTGTCCCATTTTTTACGATCTTGGTCTGAAAGAGGCCAAGCAGTGTTGGCAAGTCCGAATTTGGCGTATTGAGAATACATTTGACTTCGTGTGAATTGACTTTCTTCCATTCCTGAATGGAAGCAAGGACTGACTTGATGACCGACGTTGAATCGTCGCCCATATGACGGTTCATGCTGTATACCACGTCATCTGCAGTAAAAGGCGTACCGTCATGAAACACGACGTTTTTGCGGAGTTTTAGCGTCCATTCAGATGCATCTGCATTAGGCTCGATGGTTTCAGCCAGTTCTCCGCGCGTGGTTAAATCATTGTTGTGTTGAACCAGGCTGTTATAGGTAGCTCTACCACGCGTGTAATCAATGGTAGAGGTAAAAAGTGGCGGATCAAGTTGATCGTCGGGGCCGTGCAAATTAGATGCCATCCGTACGGATCCACCTTTCTTGGGCGTAGCGGCCATTGCTTCTCTGCCGGTAAACAGCATGTTTTGTGCTGCAACCAAAGATACCCCTGTTACCGTCATCAACTTCAGCACATCGCGGCGGCTGATTCCGCCTTTGATAGCTTTTTCAACTAGTCCTTGTTCGTATGGAGACAAATCAGAGAATTTCAATTCATCAGATTTGAACTCGGGTGTGACTTTGTCTTTCATATTGTTAAAAACCTCCAATAAATCATTGCCCGAATACTTGGCAATTTACTATTAAGTCATACAAACTGCATATGCAACGCTGTCAAACAATTTCGATCGATATAACACCTATACAGTATTTCAATCACAATTACTTTCAATTTGCGATTCAACAGATTGATCGAACTTCATTAATAACAATATTTATCACATTTTCTGGAGTTACGCAAATCGTAAATTTTTTACCGTAAGAATGATTAGCTAATAATGCGTGTGTTTTGGAAACGAAAACTTGTTAATTTGCTCCTCAAATTCGTAAATAGAACAAACTGATGACAGCTAATCTGGTGATTGTAACGTATCGGAGTCGATTTCAGGAATTAGCTGCGTCACGGGAATTGGAAGGTACGAATCGTACTGATTGCCTGCGTCATCACAAGGACTTAGTACTGCTCTGGTCGACTTAACTTGGTCGTCCACCCCTCAACGAGCAGTTCAATTATGTTTTTTTATAACATTACATATATTATTGATTTTATTGAGTATTTAAGGCGGTTTTGATTTTCAAGCACGTCTGATTGTGCTATATTTTCAATCATGCTCTCGATAGTTTCTTCAGTCATTGATTCGCTCATTCATGTACTTGTAAGTGCTTGGGAAGTCTATCTTCTCTTGTCACCGTATTTCATGTTTGGATTGGCCGTTGCTGGTGTGCTTTACATTCTGATATCCCAACGTACGGTTATCCGACTTATGGGACGTGAAGGACTTGCGAGTGTAACAACAGCCGCAGCATTTGGATTGCCTCTGCCGATATGCTCCTGCGGTGTCATTCCGATTACTGCTACCCTTAGAAAGAAAGGCGCTAGTCGGTCCGCCTGCATGTCATTCCTGATCACGACACCTGAAACGGGGATGGATTCGATACTTGTCACATGGGGGCTAATGGGGCCAATTATGGCAATTATCCGACCAATCGGTGCGTTCTTCTCAGCACTGCTAGCCGGAATATGTTCGATCGCGATGATACGCGGCCCCGACCCGGCGCATGAACAAACCGAAGACGATCATCACCACCATCACCACCACCATCATGACCACGACCACAGCCATGATTTTGAGGATGACCCTGCGGTTGTGGGAGTTGGTGGATTGATGACGTCAATCAAGGTATCCAGTATTAAGGTATGGAACAAATTCGTAAATTGGACACATATTTCCGAATGGAATCGCCCTACGCTTGACCGCGGCGAGCTCATCCTCCCTACGCGCGAAGTTCCAGACGCCGTACCATTGAGTCAGGTGGGCAAACGCATGTTCACATTTGCGTTTGTTGAAATGGCAGACGACATACTCTTCGCGTTAGTCATCGGCGTGCTTCTGAGCGGCGTTGTTATGGTTCTTGTTCCAGACAACATTGCAGAGTATGGTCTTTACGGTTGGCGTATGTATCTTGTAATGTTAGTTGCAGGTGTACCGCTCTATATGTGCGCTTCTGCCAGCACTCCTATTGCCGCTGCACTCGTCGCAAAGGGATTCAGTCCGGGATCTGCACTGGTATTTCTTATGACTGGACCGGCAACCAATACAGCAACCATCATTGTCCTATTGCAGCAGTTCGGTCTGCGTTTCGTTTCAATATACATCAGCAGTATCGTCTTCGGCGCCGTTGTTACTGGGGTTGCACTGGATCTCATGTTGATCTATTTTGGATGGGAAATTGCTCTGAACTTGGAGGGAAGTGGATCAGGGTTCGTGGGATTTCTTGAATGGAGCGGAGCTACGTTGCTCATGATCTTGATTGTATGGCGATTTTGGAAAGGAGCTGCCATTTCTGGATACCATGACTTGATGGGTAACATCAATTCAATCATACTGAGCATCAGCGGGCTGGCTAAAGACGCGCGAATGCGGGAGATTTTATCTCTGAAATCTAAGCTTATTCGAGTAGGCGTTCCATTAATCTTGGTTGCCTACATTGCTACAGGATTTACCGCAGTTCCAATTGGCCATTTAGGATATGGCAAGCTGTTTGGTGAAGTTCGATGGCCTGCGCTTGCTCCAGGTCTGCACTACGCTCCACCTCGACCTTTCGGAATGATTGATATAAAACCTTACACAATCCACCACCGACTGGTTGTGGGGTTGAAGGAGAATTTATATATAGCAAATGAATCTCTAACCCCTGAACAAGGCAATTCTGCCAGAAAAGTGCAACCAAATCAGTGGCATCCAAATTACGACACGCTGGCACGAAAAGCTTCTTTGTCGGAATTTCTGACTGGGGATGAAAGTCTGCTGCGAATATTGGTTACGGTTCATTACAGAATAATAAATCCATATACCTACTATTATCGATACCAAAGCAGGGAAGATATTCTTGCTCACTACATACAGGCGGTCACGCGGGAATACATTGCCGTAAACGGATTGGATGACTTGATTTCAAGGAAGCGTAGCGAAATTGAACATTTTCTATTTCATGATCTGAACGAACATCTTGGACTTTCAGGTCAGGATTTGCATGGGTCGCAGCATACTGAGGCTCACGATTTGGAATTTCGAGATGACCAGGGGACTATTGGTGGTGTGTCGGAGTTTCAAAACGACTTACAAATCATTTCTGTGAATGTTGTGGACATTCATCCAGCACCTGAAACAAAACAGGCATTTCGGGATGTAACAGATGCCAGCCAAGATCGCAGAACATCTGTATTGGAAGCGGAGCGGTCATTCACGCTGCTAGTACCGCGCGCAGTTGGGAATGCAGATATCAAACTAAGGCGTAATCAGGCTTTGGCCGATGGTCGTCTGATGAAGGCCCGAGCTGAACAGCAAGCATTTCTTGCAAAAGCAGAGTCAGTTAGCAAGGCTCCGATCATACTACAGGATCTTTTGTGGTACGAAGCAATCGAGTCTGCCTACCACAACCGGCAGACTTTCATTCTACCGGAGCAGAAAAACCCGCAGAATCTTACTTTATGGCGTCGTGTCCCTAGCATCTTTAGTCGACTGGACCATGACGAAGGAATCAAACCAAGTGAAAAATCGGAGCATGATTGATGAAACGTAGTGTAGCAATTGTAGTTGTGCTAGTACTGGCGTATTGGATTTTTGGTACCAGTTTGTACACCGTAGACGAAACTGAAGTTGCAGTCGTCACTCGTTTCGGCGAACCTTTGGATGATATCCGCAACCCTGGATTGCAAGTCAAGCTGCCATGGCCAGTTGACCGAGTCATTCGTGTCGATATGCGACAGTTCATTCTCAAGAGCAATGCACAGGAATTGCTTACGGATGACGAAAAAAATGTAGTAATAGAGTTGTTCGTGACCTGGCGGGTCAAGAATCCCAAGCAGTTTGTAGCCACGGTGCAGAATAAACTGGGTGCGGAAGCAAGATTGGAGGATTTATATGTTGCTCGACTAGGTGCGGCGGTTGGCAATCTGGCACTTGAAGATTTCATCAACGTCGGGACAGATAAAGTTGATTTTCACATTTTGTCTGAAAAAATCCGCCAACTAGTTGACCAAACAGCATTCCAGAATTTTGGTGTTGGCGTAAATTCAGTTCAAATCGTCGGTTTTACCTTGCCCATTGAAAACCGAGCGAGCGTAGTTGGTCGAATGAAGGCAGAGCGGGCGAGAATCGCTGCGAGATACCGTAGTGAAGGTGCTGAAGAAGCTCTCAGGATTGAAGCTAAGGCTGCCGCAGAACATGAAAGAATATTAGCACGCGCCCATGCAGAAGGGACGAAAATTCTAGGTGAAGCGGAAGCGGAAGCACTGAAAGTTCTTGGCGATGCCTACGCGAAAGATCCAGAATTCTATCGCTTCATTCGTAGTCTGGAGAGCTATGAATCCATTATTGGGAAACAGACCACATTGTTTCTGGAATCTGATTCTAAATTGTTGAAAGTGCTAAATGGCGAATGAACCGTTTCCAAATGAGCCTGAATTAGAACAGGAAACGCCCAGCGTTCGCATAATTCAGAAGTCGTTCGACCGTATCAGGAACATTCCGTTGGCATATTACGGAGTGGGCCTGATTGTCATCGCACTGATTGTAGTGGTATTTTCCGGTTTCTATCGGGTGAACATCGATGAAACTGCCACCAAGCGCCGCTTTGGTAAACTGGTAAACGCGGAAGTTCAGCCCGGTCTTGGCTGGCATATTCCGTTTGGAATTGAGCGCATAAACAAATTCAGGACAGCGCGTGTCCATTCAATTCGAGTTGACACTCGAATCAATCCTCAGATGTCTACCCTCTCAGGAGATTTCAATTTCGTTGATGCTACATTCGTTGTTCAATACAGGGTCAACGATCTCGAAAAATTTCTATTTCGAACTAAAGATGCCATAGAGATGTTGCGGGAAGAAATTCGTGGTGGTTTCATACAGTTGATTTCAACTATGTACATATACATGGTTTTGGTGACAGAGAAGCAATACATTGAAAATTCGATTGTGGCCCTTGTATCCGACAGAATTGATCTATTGGAAATAGGGATAGAAATCGTTTCATTGAACATGGTATCAGTTTCACCACCATTAGACGTTGTACCCGCGTTTCGCTCAGTTAATGATGCCAAAGCGCAACGACACGAAGTTGTGAACGCTGCACTGAAGAGAAAAGAACTGACTCTCGCACAGGCCAATGGTGTGGCAGCGCAAATCGTTGATAGCGCCGCTGCCAGTGCAGAAGCTCATGTTGAGCAGGCACGCAGCGATGCCAATACATTTTTGGCACTACTAGCCCGGAACCGTATTAATCCAGACCAGACTCAGCATACTCACTACTGGAATACAGTCAGAAAGATTTTGAGTAATGCGCGCGTCGTGGTTTTAAAGCCTGGAGAGACGCCGAATATTGCGATTAATTTGCTTGAAAGTCCGAGCGGTGTACCAGGGGTTGATGGTGAAGGAAAGGGCGAACATGAAGATAAACGTCTCTCAATGAGGCAAATTAGCGAAGAGGCTCAACATCCGGGGTCAGCTGCTGGTCACGTTACTGGCGAGATTTCAGACCGACTACCTGGCTATGGCGCACATCAGCCGGGGCAGGAACCACATCATCTGGATAATATACCGGACAACACCCGGCGGTTGCCGAGTCATGATCTTGATCCGAATGTGAGAAATCCAATGCGATCTGAACCCGGTCATCTCGGGCTTCCGCATACCGCGAAAGAATCAGATATGGATATTGGGGGGCAACACACCGAAAATGGGGATCAACAGGCCCACTTGACCGATGAAAAAGGCGCAGATGACGGACAGAATGAGACTATGCATCAGGAGCAATCGGAAGAGCAGCATCAGAGCGGGCAGCAAGCACAACATTATCAGGAAGGACAGCAGCACGCGAATGGAGATACTCAACAGCACATGAACCAATCAGTCTCGCAAGGACAGCACGGTAGCATGGAGGCAAATCCGGTGCACAAAAACAGACAATAGAATCATTTAGAGTCGTGGATGATGTTTCGAAGGAAAAGGAAATGCGTGGTGGGTCGCTTAGACTAGCAAATTCGAGAAATAGAAGAGCTAGCGTACTAAAAATCTTGTATTGCATTCTTTTGATGCTTGTGCTGATTTATTTGTCAGCTGGCTCGCAAGTCTGGGCATCTGAATCAGGTGTATTTTCCGATCGAATCGTGTTCGGCCAATCGGCGTCTCTAAGTGGTCGAACTGAGAAAATTGCGCAAAGCATGGCCTCGGGTATACGAGCTGCATTCGACGAGATTAACTCGCAGGGAGGAATCAACGGACGTCGGCTAATCTTGGTGAGTGAAGATGATTCCTACGATCCTGAAAAAACCAGGCAGATTACGCAGTCATTCATTGATTCAAAAGAAATATTTGCAATTATTGGTAGTATCGGCACGCCAACGGCAAAAGTTGCCGCTGCTCTGACGGATCGACATAACGTGCCATTCATTGCACCTTTTACAGGTGCTGATCTGCTGAGAAACAAGAAACGCTATAGCACCGTCGTCAACCTACGTCCAACATACAAGCAAGAAACAAGAGCTTGGGTGGAGTATCTCACGAGTATTGGCATCGACAGAATTGCTGTCTTTTACCGAGATGATGCGTACGGCAGAACTGGTTTACGGGGAGTCGTGGAGGAACTCAGAAAACGAGACTTGTTATTGGCAGCAAGAGGTTCTCATGCTCGCAACCTAACTGTCGCGTCTTCCGCAGTTTGGGAAATTCGCGATTCGGAACCGCAGGCAATCGGTATGGTTTCCTCCTATCGAGCTGCTTCAGATTTCATTCGCTACACCCGTTTGCAAGGCTTAAATCCATTGTTTATAAATCTTTCTGTCGTTGGTGTTCAGGCTCTTATTGACGAACTAGGTGACGAAGCACAGGGACTAGTTTTTTCCCAAGTCTTTCCATCGTTGAATGATCAGTCTCTGCCTTTAGTCGCCCAATTCACGAAATCGATGGATGAATTCGCAAGAAAAAACTCTCTAGACGAAAAATCAACGAAAAACTTTGTTTCTTTTGAAGGATATTTGGCCGCACGTTTTGCAATTCATGTTCTTCAACAAATTGATGATGGTGGAATAACTAGACAATCACTGTTGGATTACATTTTCAATACACAAGAATTTGATATTGGGGGTGTGAAGTTATTCTTCAAAGAAGGCGAGAATCAGGGACTGCACAGAGTTTACATTACTGAAATTGGAACAGGCAATCAGCTTGTGACGCTAGCTTCAATAGACATGCTAGAAAACAATTGAAAGCTATCTTGCCAAAGCATTTACTTTCAAAAAATTGAGATAGACGACCGTGAAACTATCAGAGTTTGAATTCGCTGCGCAGCAATACTGGCTTCGCAAATTACTAGAAGTGCTCTATATGCGGCGCTCCACGATGTTTCGTTTTATCGTTGAATCTGCACGCATGCTTATTCTAGGGAATGGTGGTGGCGTCGCAATTACATTCGGCATGCTGAATTACCTTCACTTGGTCGGTGTATATCATTGGGTTTGTGTGTTCATGTTGCTGACATTCATTCTTGGTACTCTCTTTTCGACCATCACATTGTTTATGGTTACTGCGACGACAATCAAGGAAGCGCATTCTGCTGAAGTCGCTATGCACGAATTCATTCACGACCGTCTAGAGCGAGATGAGGTACTGTTCTACTATGATGATACGACAAGACGCCTTGCCTATTACTCAACCTGCATGGGAATCGTCAGCGTAGCTCTGCTCATTCTAGGCGCCTTGCAGGGTATGGCTTTGGTGTCCCTCTATCTATAGAGCTTCACGAATACGAATCCGGCCGAGTCTTTGTATAGTCTCCGTGCAGAGGAATTTGTATACAAAGATCTCTCAGTATTGATCGTATGCTTCTAGATGTCTAGATGCGCATGCTATAGGCAACATAATTCAATTTATTGACTGCTTTTGTCGAGACTGCCCTGATTACTCGAACAGGTCAATTGAATTCAATTTAACCACTTTTGTCAATCGCTGCCCATCATTCCAATCAATAGTAAGGTATCCAGAAGGTACGGAACAAGTTCGTAAAATTGACACATATTTCCGAATGGAATCGCCCCACGCTTGACCGCGGTGAGCTCGTCCTCCCTACGCGCAGAGTTCCAGACGTCGTACCATTGAGTCAAGTGGGCAAATGCATGTTCACATTTGCGTTCATTGAAATGGTAGACGACATACTTTCAAACGCGATGCGACTTAAGTGTCAGTTCAACAAAATTTCTTTACCAAGAATGCTCCAGAACAAATTTGAGGACGATCCTCGGCTACTGATACAGGGAGTTTTTACAATTTTTCGAATGAACGGGCTGTGAGATAACGCTGCACGATTCCGTGCAGCGGATCAATTGCTGGCATGAGTCGGACAATCCCCTTCGTTGTCAATTTCTATTGAGGGCGATTGTTAGTTATTGAAACTTATCGAGATTAATTTCTTGATTCGAAATGCATCAGCCCAAGCAATTTTTCAATGAGAGCACCATGTTTCGCAGCAGTTCAAAGTAAGCGTTCGGTCCAGGTTCAATATCTGCACCTAACGGGTCCAATGTTCCGACTTGCAAATCTGTACCTTCAGAAATTATGTCCACCTCACTTGGGTCGAACTGCGGTTCCTTGAATACGCATGACGCCCCAGTCTCACTAATTTTTTCTCGCAACTCGAGCAATCTTTTTGCACCTGCCTCACGTTCAGGACTAATGGTGATTGTGCCGACATTATTGAGTCCCAGCATTTTTTCAAGATATTGGTACGCGTCGTGAAACACTACAAAGGGTGAACTTGAAAATGATTCTGACATACTTCGCAGTTCCACTTCCAGTGAGTTCAGTTTCTCAAGGGTTTTGTTCATGTTTGAGGTTAGCTGCGCTTCGTTTTGAGGAGAGATGTCTGCAAGTTGCTCAGCTATTTCTTGAGTAACCACTTTGGCATTGTTGATATCAAGCCAAATGTGCAAA
This sequence comes from Arenicellales bacterium, assembly GCA_965220665.1. Classification (GTDB taxonomy): domain Bacteria; phylum Pseudomonadota; class Gammaproteobacteria; order Arenicellales; family JAJDZL01; genus JAJDZL01. Next base: position 639,262 of record CBDCQQ010000004.1, on the reverse strand, counting down.
TCGTAGCGACCGTGAGCGTGACCGTGCTCGTCTTCCTCACCATCGCCATGTTCATCGTCGTGACCGTGCTCGTCTTCCTCACCATGGCCATGTTCATCGTCGTGACCGTGCTCGTCTTCCTCACCATGGTCCATGTGTCCGCCCTCTGGAGATTCGCGATTTTCATAAAGTTGCAAACCGTGCATGGCTCCAACCTCAATCACTGTCGTACCGTCGCGCGCATTAGAGATTGAATCAATCAAAGTTGATTCCATGGTCGGGCCAATCCAAACAATCACATCGGCGTTTTCCAATAGAATTGCATCAGATGGTTTAACTTGGTAGCCGTGAAGGGATTTATTTCCCTTAATCAGGAGGTCAGGTGTCCCAACTCCTTCCATTACTGAGGCAACCAAGCTATGAATTGGATTAATACTAACGACGACTTTGCTTTCAGAAGCGGCAGCGCTACCGAAAATCATCAATGCGAGTAGAAAAGCAAAAATTCGTTTCATGATCACCTCAATGCGTTTGATTTGTACATATTCTTTTGGATAAGGATTTACTATAGATGTTATATTATAACATTACATTTTTTCAAACGAAATTTTACACTGTCTAAAGTAGTCTGAGGACTTTGGTGTCATGGATTCTATGCTTGCAGGTTTGCGGTCAGCCAGCGTTATTCGAAACGGACGTTGGCTAATTCGAGACATTGACTTGTCTATCAGGCGAGGTGAAATCGTTTCGTTAATTGGTCCGAACGGAAGCGGTAAAACAACAGTGGCAAAAGTCCTCTCTGGATCTATTACGCCGGATCGTGGCTCTGTCATGAAGAGCAACGGTATTCGAATTGGTTATGTACCACAACGCATTGCCATTGATTCGACTTTGCCAATGACAGTGCGGCGCTTAATGAATATCAACGAAAAGTTCCAGACCGTCGAGGTAGAAGAAGCATTGAGCGAAATGAATATCCTGAAATTAGCTGACCAACCAGTGCAGGAGCTCTCTGGCGGTGAGTTTCAGAGGGCACTTTTTGCCCGCGCACTGCTTAGAAAACCCGACCTTCTACTCCTTGATGAACCTTCCCAAGGATTGGACTTTAAGGGAGAGATTAAGCTTTACAATCAAATTGTCGATATTCGAGATCGCTTGAATTGCGGCATTTTACTGGCGTGTCACAATTTGCACATGGTCATGGCTCAAACCGACACCGTAATTTGTATCAACTGCCATATCTGCTGTGTTGGAACACCTATGCATGTTGTGAATAACAAATCGTTTGAAGAATTGTTCGGTTCGGAAGCGACGCGTTCCCATGCGCTTTATCAGCACCATCACGACCATAACCATCTTCCCGACGACAATGTTAGGGCTGGCGAATAAATAACTTGCAAATATTGGCTCTCATTTAGCCGTATTTTGGGCAGATCACCCCGATCTGCCATATACACGCCACCGTTTTACTCGAACTGGTGTGTATCCGATCGTCGATTTTATACAATATTCGCATTACCGACCGATGCGGATGGCTTTATTATGACATAATGAGATATACGAATGTACCATTATGTCATATAGGAACCGCCATGAGAACCCATACTTTCACCACACAGCCCGTCATCGAGCTGCTGCATCATCACATCGTGGCCTCTTTGCCGGAAATTGCAGCCGCACTCGGCTCGCCCAGCCACCGCACGGTGTGCCGCAAACTCGTACAGGCCGGCTGCCGTTCCAGTTATTCGCACTGCGGACGCTACTACACGCTGGATGAACTGGCCGGCTACGACGAATACGGCCTTTGGAATCATGACGGCATCCGTTTCTCGAGCCGCGGCTCGCTGATGTCAACAGCCGCGTATCTGACCCACAACTCAAGTGCCGGGTATCGGGCCCGCGAGCTGAGCGGGCTGGTCGGCGTTGAGGCATACGGCACGCTGTATAAACTCACCCGGGACGGACGCGTGGTCCGGGCCGAGGCGGACGGTCATATTGTGTATTGCAGTGTGGATCCGGTGCAGCGCAAAAAGCAGCTGCATGCCCGGCAGATCCTCAGTGCGGACGGATTGCCTGAGTTGCCGTCGGATGTCTATCGGGACAACCGTGTGGACACCGCGGCAGCGGCGCTGTTCGGTCTGCTGGATGAGCGTCAGCGGCGGCTGTTTGCCGGACTGGAGTCGCTGCGTTACGGTCATGGCGGGGACCGAAGGGTGGCCAGCGCTTTGGGAATCTCCGCAGCGACGGTTGCAACCGGTCGCCGACAGCTGTTGACAGGCGGGTTGGATCCGAATCGCATCCGGCAGCCTGGCGGCGGACGCAGGGCCGTTGAAAAAAAACGCTGGCCTGATCGGGCTGCTCACTCAACTGATGGAAGACGACACGGCTGGCTGTCCGGTCAGCGGGCAGTTATGGACCCGGCGAACCACAGAAACCGTTGCACGGCAACTGGCTCATTATGGGATTGTCATTGGTGCGCGCACGGTTTCACGGCTGCTGAAGTCGATCGGTTATGCGCTCCGCGTGAACCATAAGCGCATCGCTTCATGTTCACCTCTGCAGCGGGATGAACAGTTTCAGAAGATTGCCGGCATCCGCAGTGAATGCCAGCATCAGGGTATCCCGCTGATTAGTGTTGACAGCAGGAAGAAAGAACTGGTCGGGCGGTTTAAAAATCCTGGCGCCAAGTGGGGACGGACGCCAGAGCCTGTCAACGATCATGATTTCCGTTCACTCGCCGACGGAATTGTCGTGCCTTATGGCATTTACGATCTGCAGGCCAATGCTGGAAGTTTCTATGTGGGCTGTTCGCACGACACGCCGCAGTTTGCGGTCGATTGCATTGCCCAATGGTGGCAGTCTGAAGGTCTCGAGCGATATCCCGATGCCACTGAGATCGTGATTCTCGCAGATGCCGGGGGCAGCAACGGCTGTCGGCCCCGCGCCTGGAAATTCAATCTGCAGCACCTCGTTGCCGATCCGTTCAACATTCAGGTCACGGTGGCTCACTATCCTTCCGGCGCATCAAAATGGAATCCCATTGAACACCGCCTTTTCTCTGAGGTGTCCAAACATTGGGCGGGCGTGGTGCTGGAGCACGTTGATGTCATCCTTCAATACCTGAGGACGACGACAACCCAAACGGGCCTGAGCGTCACCGCGCATTTGGTGGAAACCGTTTACGACAAAGGCATTAAAATCACCGATCAGCAGATGAAAGCACTCAATTGTGTCAATGACAAACATATTCCGCAGTGGAATTACACCATCAAGCCCACATCTTATTAACGACCCGATTTCACCCGTCGCCGACTAAATCCATCAAGTTATTTTTGCGCCAACCCTTAGTAGCACGCAATGAAGTTGCCGTCTCTAATTTAAATGTCAGAGACAAACGATAGTTGAGATAGTTGAAATGTTTGATGATTTCTTCAGTCGCGCAATCATTGCGGGTGTAGGATTAGCCATAATTGCCGGCCCGCTAGGTTGTTTCGTGGTGTGGCAACGGCTCGCATACTTTGGCGATACAATGGCACATTCTGCGTTACTCGGTGTTGCTCTTTCACTCGTTTTTGAGATTAACATTCTCATTGGTGTTTTCACTGTTTGTTTTTTGATTGCATTAGTAGTTGGACGGATCGGGGAACAGTCAATGCTTTCAGGAGATTCCACGCTTGGCGTTCTGTCTCATTCGTCACTTGCCATAGGACTGGTTCTGGTTTCACTTATGTACTGGGTCCGGGTGGATGTGCTTCACTATCTGTTCGGGAACATCCTAGCGGTTAATTGGAACGAAATTCTGATGATATATTGCGGTGGGGCAGTGATTTTGTTTGTGTTGGTTCTTAAGTGGAGCAACCTGATTTGCCTCACCGTCAACGAGCAAATCGCCACTGCTGAAAACAAACGACCCGCCAATGCTCGCTTCATCATGATGGTGCTACTGGCTGCAATAGTTGCCTTTGCTTTGAAAATTGTTGGCATTATTCTGACTGTTTCACTGCTCATTATTCCAGCAGCAGCAGCCCGTCAATTTGCTAAAACTCCAGAGCAAATGGCAGTTCTTGCTGCTTTGTTTGGCGTCATTGCGGTGATTTTTGGACTTATGATGTCGATCAAAATCGATACACCGCCAGGCCCAAGTATCGTCATGAACGCCGCAGGGATATTCATCGCAGGTGTCGTCACCACCAGGATAGTAAGGAAACGGCAGAGGCGAACCCGTCAAGTAGTTTAGATTTGGGGCTTATATATTTCACTACACGGATGCTATTGGACACCGAACAAACTTATCGCACCGTTCGCTACCGGATTCACGCAAACTCCCGAGCAAAATACCAGCAACTGTAAGGCCTTGCAGGTGCATGCAGGTTACAAGTAGCATCACTTCAAATAAATGACTGCTTTGGTCGTGACTGGCCTGTTTACTCCAACAGGTCAATTGAATTCAATGCAACCACTTTTGCCCATCATTCCAATTCATAGTATTAGTAACTCTATTGGATAAAATCTTGATTTGATTCAGTGCTTTATTTGCACAACAGTCAATTTGGTTTAAATGCCAGACTGAATTAATCTTCAAACCGATTACTGATTTAAGGCATTCGATGAAAGACTCAGCCCAAGTTGTTGTGATAGGTGGTGGTATTGTTGGCTGCTCCGTCGCTTACCACTTGGCAAAGTATGGATGGTCCGATATCGTGCTACTTGAACGAAGGGAACTCACTTCCGGTTCGAGCTGGCACGCGGCTGGCGGTTTGTTTACAGTGACTCGTCCCAATGCAGCTGCTCTGGTACATAAATATACGTTCGATATCTATCGAGAAATTGAAAAGGAAAGTGGTCAGTCGTGCGGCTTTCACTTTACCGGTGGTATTAACATTTGTCGAACACCGGAGGAAATTCACAGCAATCGTATGATGCAGAGTGCCTGTCGAAGTCTCGGAATTGAAAGTCATTTTCTCACGCCCCGGGAAGCACAAATCAAAGCCCCAATTCTTGATACCCGAGATTTTCTTGCTGGTCTTTGGGAAGAAGATGGGGGACATGTTGACCCCGCGTCGGCAACTCAGGCATTTGCTCAAGCCGCAAGAAATTTGGGCGTTGAGATCTATCGTCAGACACCGGTGATTCGTACCACTCGACCACCTGGTGGGCCCTGGTTGATTGGAACGAATAGAGGTGAAATCAAGGCAGACTATGTAGTCAACGCGGCCGGTCTTTGGGGAAGGGAAGTTGGCAGACTTGCAGGCATCGAATTACCACTGATGCCGGTCGAGCATCACTACCTGGTAACAGAAACGATTCCCGTAATTGAAAAATTGGAGTTTCAATTACCGCAGATCAACGACAACGAGACGGGATGTTATGCCCGACAAGAAGGACAGGGTCTTTTGCTTGGCGCGTACGAAAATTCTTGTACACACTGGGCTGAAGATGGTACCCCACTGGAATTTGGCCACGAACTGCTACCCGATGATCTGTCGCGTATGGAATGGAATTTTGAGAAGTCGGTAGGAATCATGCCTTGCCTTTTTGAAGCGGGAATCAAGCGAATAATCAATGGTCCGATGATTTTTTCTCCAGATCTGGGGCCGTTGATTGGTCCGCATCCCGATCTCGTCAACTATTTCTGCGCTAATGGGGTAATGGCGGGATTCAATCAAGGTGCCGGTATAGGAAGAACGATCGCCGAATGGTTGATTCAGGGGGAGCCAGAGTTTGACATATTCTGTTGGGATGTAGCCCGATTTGGAGAGTGGGCTTCGAAATCCTATACACGAGCGACAACACGATATTTTTATGAAAATCGTTCTGAAAAAATCTATCCTTATCAGGAATTTGACGCTGGACGTCCGATCCACAAGCCACCGGTATACGAGAGATTGAAAGCGGCCGGAGCGGTATTCGGTGCATCTTTTGGTTTAGAACACGCAAACTGGTTTGCAACTGAGTCATCGGGTTCAATCGACTCCCTAAGCTACCGTCAGCCCAATTGGTGGAAGCCTGTGATAGACGAAGGCAAACGTGTTCGCAATGAGCTAGGTTTGATGGAATTTTCAGCGATGGCAAAGTTTGAGGTTAGTGGGCCTAACGCTGAAAACTGGCTCAATTACGTTCTTGCGAATCGTATGCCTAAGTCAGGTCGCATGACCCTGTCCCCAATGCTTTCGCAGGCTGGTCGCTTGATTGGCGACTTTTCAATTTCGAAAATTGACGAAAATCGCTATTTCGTGCTTAGTGCGGATATTATGCAACGTTCATTTATACGGCACTTTCGTAAGTTTCTCCCTCGCGATGGTGTGAAGCTCGTTAATTTGTCATCTGACTACTCGGGCTTGCATATTTGTGGACCTCAGGCTCAACCCTTGATGGCTAAACTTGCTGAACGGGATATGGACACCCTGAATTTTCCCTTCATGAGTGCAGCAATAGTCTCGATTAGCGAGGTTCCCCAAGTCATCACTCTTCGCGTTTCATACACGGGTGAAACCGGTTATGAAATGTATTTGCCATCGAAGCATCAGGTAAAGCTGTTTGAGTTGCTTTTGAAAGAAGGGCGGGAATTCGGTATTGGACTTGTGGGCACACGGTGTTTGATGCATACACGGCTTGAAAAGAGTTTCCCAGCCTGGGGGCTTGAGCTTTCAGCAGATTACACCGCTATTGAAGCTGGAGTTGAACGTTTCGTCAATTTGAACAAAGGTGACTTCTTTGGCCGTAGTGCTGTTGAAAACTACCCGCTTCCTAGGTACAAATTGATTACTCTGGTAGTCGATGTGGGGAATTGTGCCATTTGGGGAGATGAGGCGATATTTTTGGATGGACAGTTAGTCGGAGCTGTAACTTCTGGTGGTTTTGGTCCATACTGTGAGCAGCATATCGCATTGGGCTATATTGAACATGAAGCATTTACTTCCACCGGTCAGTTCAGTGTCGAAATTCTGGGAGAGTTGCGGGATGCCGAACTCTGTGAGCACCCAGTTTATGATCCGTCAGGTATTCGAATGCGAGCTTGATCTTAATCAAGTCTGAAAATTACCCGTTTATGTGTTATTGATACTATGAGTTTAGTATTTGTATTCAGCGGTAATTGAATTTGATGTTCACGCTCGCGAACTTAACCGTATTCAGTACATCAGAAAAGTGATTCAGTGATTCGTCGTCAGTCTAGATCAAGTGTCCGTAGACAGGCAAGTCAAAGCCAGTCATTAGTGCAAAGACCATTTAAGGAGGTACGAAATCCCTACCCGCCAATGGAAATTATTTCCGCTGATCAAGTCGAGTCAATACATGAATCTAGCCTAGCAATATTGCGCGACATTGGAATTCGGGTTGAAAGCAAAACCGCGTTGAAGTTGTTAAAGGACGTACGTGCGGAAGTTGATTTGGATACTCAGCATGTTCGCTTCGATCCCGACCTAATAAATGAGTTGATTTTGGGTCTACCAGAAGAATTTACCATTCACGCGCGAAATCCAGCGAAAACGGTAACAATGGGTAAGAACTCAATTGTGTTCGCAACAGTATGTGGACCTTCGTTTGTAACCGATATTGATCGCGGACGACGGGCTGGCACCAAGGCAGATATGGAAGACTTTGTGAAACTGTCGGGTTCGTTAAATGTGTTTCATCATGAAGGAGGTGGCGGATTGGAACCATTGGATCTTCCGCCTGATACCCGCCATTTGGACATGATGTATGCACAAATCACCCTAACTGACAAGGCTTGGCAGCCAAATTGGATGAATACTGGAAAAAAGGCTCGGGATTGTATCGAAATGGCCAAGATTGCGCGACAGACTGATGATGATGGAATTAGACAGCGACCGGCAATCGTCGGCGGTGTTAATACGAATTCTCCACTGCTGTTCGATGAAGGTCAAGCAGATAGTATGCGAGAATTTGCGTTGGCGGGACAGCCTGTCCACGTGACACCATTTACGCTTGCTGGAGCTATGGCCCCAGCAACAGTCGCGGGTGCGGTTACGTTGCAAAATGCTGAAGCCTTGGGCTGCATTGCACTGACCCAAGCCGCCGCACCAGGCGCATCGACGTTTTACGGACACTTCACTTCCAATGTTGATATGAGAAGTGGTTCGCCAGCGTTCGGTACACCAGAGTACGCTCAATCCGTAATAATCTCGGGTCAGCTAGCGCGTCGTTATAGTCTACCGTATCGTTCCTCTAGCACGACTGCTTCGGCATGTGTAGACTTGCAGGCAACCTACGAGAGCGATATTTCGATATACGCCTGCATACAAGCGCATGTCAACAATGTTATGCATGCAGGGGGGTGGTTGGAAGGCGGGTTGACCTGTTCATTCGAGAAGTTGATTCTGGATGCTGAACTTCTTCAGCTTCAGTCCGCATTTTTAGAGCCGGTGATCGTCAATGAAGACGCTATCGGACTTGAAGCAATAGAGGAAGTTGGTTCTGGAGGCCACTTTTTTGGTACGAAGCATACGCTCGAGCGATATCAGAGTGCTTTTTATGAGCCGATACTATCGGACTGGCGCAACTATGAAACCTGGTGTGATGATGGTAGCCGAACTGCACTGGATAGGGCAAATAGAATTTGGAAGCAGCTTCTACGCGAGTATGAAAAACCACCTATTGATCTCACAGTTGAAGAAGAATTGCAGGCCTATATGGCAAAACGGAAAGAAGAAATCAGAGCTAAAGGAAGTTAGCTTGTGAACTACTCTACACAGATGCCAAACGAAATCAATTACTCAACTTCAGAAGACCTGGCTGCCGGTATTTGCAATCTGCTTATACGCTGCGTTCGCGTCAAGACTGGTGAAAAGCTGCTGCTTGTCGGTGAAGTTGGGAGGGGTACCTATTACGAGAGCGATTTATGCCTGCTAGTCAAGGATGAGGCACTAAAGCAGGGCATAAATGCCAGCGTTTTGTACGCTGAACCCGTAGTCGATGCAGCAAGTATCTCAAATCAGGTTTGTGAAGAAATGTCGTCGTCAGATTCAGTTGTATTTTTCTCTAGACTGGGTGATCAGACCCGCTTTCTACCGTCACCCGGTAATGGAAAGAAAGTGATGTGCTATACACTCACAAAAGCCCATCTTCGATCTGCCTTTGCGACAGTTGATCATCAAAAAATGACACAAATGCTGCAGATGCTGGAAGCATCAATTCACTCCGCTTCGAACTATCAGATCGAAACTTCTGACGGCACAAGCCTGATCGGTGAGATTATCGACGATGACAGCAGGGAGACAAGCACCGCGTTTCACGTTGAACTTTTTCCTGTCATGATTTTCGAACCGATCAACTGTTTCAACTTTAGTGGCAATTTGAAAATTTCAAAGTTCATAACATCAACTTCCACACGGGCTTATGATGACAGTGTGCTGATGATTGAAACACCTGTAAATGCTCGTGTTGAAAGCTCCGTCATCACGTCGATTGATGGTGATCGCCAAACGGTTCAAAGAATCGTTGAGCAACTTGAACGTGCCGCGCGGCTTAGTGGTGGTGATCCTTATGTGATGCACTCTTGGCATACGGGAATAAATCCTGGAACATTCTTTAAAGGCAATCCTTTCGATAATTTGGAGTATTGGGGTACTGTCGCGTACGGTTCTCCCCGATACACACACATTCACGCGACTGGACTCAGCCCAGGTGATGTTGCCTATCATCTCATGGATGCTACGATCAAGTTCGATGACGAAATTTTTTGGGAAAACGGAAGATTTTTGTTTCTGGAAAAACCGGAAGTTTCCGCTCTCTTCACACCAGAAGAACGTACAGTCTTGAATTCGCGCTATCAACTCGATATCGGAATGTAAAAGCGAATTGTTTATGTATTTACTATGTGATTATTCTTATAAACAATGACTTGCATAACCTGCTTTGCAGACATCTAAAGCAAAATGCAGGCAATCTGACGATTAAACAGACATCGATTACCGATTGATCACAGATCAATATTGAGAACATCCCACTCTGGAGGATATTGCCATGCCTACGGGTCAGCCACCTTGTTGGATTGATACCATCGATTACGAAAATGCCAGCCTCGAATTGAAGGAAATGTACAGTCAACTGAGTTCTGTTCACAACAAAATTCATAACCTCTACCTTGCATTTTCCTTGCAACCCAAACCACTTATGGCGGCCGATCAGCACTATCGGGATGTCTTACACAACGAAACAAATCAATCTTCTCCATGGTTTCTGGAATTGCTGGCAACTCAGGTCGCGATAATCGCCGACTGTCGCTATGCATTCACCCATCATGGTGCAAACTTTAAGCACTTACTAGGCGATGAAGACCTTGGCGAGAAGATGCTTCAGGCTGTTAGAGAAGACAATTTTGACGGTAATTCGCTTTTTGATACCAAGGATGCTTGTCTGCTCAAATTCGGGGCTAAGCTTACCCGCACACCAGAAAACATGACAGAAGATGATATCGATACCCTTCGACAGGCCGGTGTATCAGATACTGAAATTCTTGAAGCTGTTCAGGCGACTGCCTGTTTTGCTTACTGGGTACGTTTCATTAATGCACTCGGCATTAATCTGGGTGAAGAACGTGTTGGGAAGTACAGACAAAAATAGTCAGTGTACTGTTATTGAAAGCTCAGTTGCCTGCTGATTGCATTCCTTTTCCACTTGCTCGTTCGGCCATGATGCGGTCCATCCAGTCCGGGTTCATTTCGGGGACTGATGATAGCAGAAGTTCCGTATATTCATGGTGAGGCGGTTGGAGGACCAACTCCTTTTCACCCTGTTCAACAATGCGTCCCTGAAGCATGACGATTACTCGGTCGGCGATCGCGCGAACGGTTGCAAGGTCATGGGTGATGAACATGTATGCAAGGTTGAGTTCCTGTTGCAGTCGGTCAAGCAGTCGAAGTATTCCTTCGGCTACAAGTTGATCCAATGCGGAGGTGATTTCATCACAAATTATGAACTTAGGGTCAGCTGCCAAAGCTCTGGCAATACAGATTCTTTGCTTCTGCCCACCAGATAGTTCGGATGGATATCGGTCCAGATAGAGCTTCGGGTCCATTTCAATCATGTCCATCAGTTCATTGAGCCGACGCTGTTTTTCGTCTCCCTCCATAGCCAAATAGAAGCTCAATGGTCGCCCGACAATTTTTCGAATTTTGTGTCTCGGATTGATAGCCGTGTCTGCCATCTGGTAAATCATTTGAGCAGATTTCAGCTGCTCTTTGGAACGGTCATGGTAGTCGGAGGGCAGCATTTCACCATCAAGCATAATTGAGCCTTCAAGAGGTGGTAATAATCCGGTTATGACACGAGCCGCGGTACTTTTACCACTACCCGATTCTCCCACAATGGCTACTGTTTCTCGTGGGTGTACCTCAAAATCTACATCGAATAATACAGGCTCCTTTGTTTTGGGGTACTGTGCAGTGATGTGGCTTACTTTGACGATAGGTTCAGAGTTTCTTTTCCCTGCGACAGTAGTCTTTTTAAAGGTTCTGACTGCCCACAGAGACTTTGTATAGTCCTCTTTGGGGTGATCCAGCATCCTACGCGTTTCAGCTTCTTCGACGAGATCCCCATAGCGCAAAACAATAATATTGTCAGCCATTTGCGCAACAACTGCCAAGTCGTGGGAGATGTAGATTGCCGCGGTATTGAATAGTTCAACAATATCCCGAATTGTGGCCAGTACTTCAATTTGAGTGGTTACGTCGAGTGCTGTGGTGGGCTCATCAAAAATTATCAGGTCCGGACGACAGGACAGTGCCATCGCAGTCATCGCTCGCTGTAATTGTCCTCCAGAAACCTGATGCGGGTACCTGAATCCAATCGTATCGGGTTCCGGCATTTTGATTTTTGAGTAAAGATCCTTTGCATCTGCATAGGCCTCATCGCGGCTGCCAACACCGTGCTGGACAACGGACTCACTAAACTGATCAATTATTTTATGCGCGGGATTAAATGCGGCGGCAGCGCTTTGTGCAACATACGCGATTCGAGCACCGCGCAAACGTCGTTTCTCTTCTTCCGACGCGGAGGTCAGTTCCAAGCCGTCAAATACAACACTGCTACCGGGTTTAAATCTGCATCCTGCTTTGCAGTATCCCATGGCAGCAATTCCTATGGTGGATTTACCGGCACCAGATTCACCAATCAATCCTAGAATTTCACCACGCTTCAATTTCAGATCAATTCCATTGACGATATCATGCCAGCGTCGGTCGCTGAAACCTTCAATCATCACATTCTTCATTTCCAGCAGATACTCAGCTGAATTAGACTTCATCTTTCAGACCTGAAGTTTTGTGTAAGAACCAGTCAATCACAAAGTTGACGGCGACCGTCAGTAGTGCAATAGCCGCTGCGGGAATGAGTGGGGTATAGTCATCAAACGTAATTAGAACCGCAGTCTGTCGAACCATTGATCCCCAGTCGGCAATTGGAGGTTGAATGCCGATACCGAGAAAACTCAAAGCGCTGATGGTCAGGAAGACAAAGCAAAAACGAAGTCCGAATTCTGCCGCAAGCGGTGCGGAAATATTTGGCAGTATTTCTGATATTGTCAGCCAGGTCAGCTTCTCTCCGCGCAGTCTCGCTGCTTCGATGTAATCCATTACGACGACGTTCAGACTCACGGCTCTCGCTATTCGAAATATTCGGGTCGCGTCAATGACACTCATGATGATAATTAGGTTGATGATTGAGGTGCCGAAAATGGAAAGAAGCATCATGGCAAAAATAAGTGCAGGAATCGCCATGAACACGTCAACGATACGGCTGAATAACTGATCCAGCCATCCACCAAGCACAGCCGCCAGTATTCCCAGCACTCCTCCGAGTATGAAAGCAAGGAAAGTGGTTAGCAAGGCAATACCGACGGTATTTCGCGCACCATACACAATTCGGGTCAGCATATCCCGACCCAGATGATCCGTTCCGAGTAGGAATTGGTCATCCCACGGTTGGAACTTTCTACCAACAATCTCAGATTCTCCAAAAGGAGCAACCCAAGGCGCAAATAGCGCAACAAAGACATAGATTGCAATCACCAGCAGTCCAAATTTAGCGCTCAACGGTGCATCGTAAACTTCAAGAAGAGCGCGAGTCAAATGTGCGCCAAAGGAAGTTTTCTGAATTTGTATGTTCAAACCAGACCCTTCCTATTTGGGATGTAACAGCCGAGGATTTGTCAATATCGACAGAATGTCAGCGACTAGGTTGAGAATCACATAAGTCGCTGCGAATATCAGACAGCAGGCCTGCACCACTGGCATGTCACGACGTTGCACCGCATCCACCAGATACTGGCCAAGTCCGGGATACACAAAAACGACTTCTACCACAATAACGCCAACAATCAGGTAAGCGAGATTGATTACTACCACATTTACGATGGGCGCCCAAGCATTGGGCAATGCGTGGTGAACAATGATTCGAAACCTTTTCATTCCCTTGAGTGCAGCCATTTCTATGTAGTCATTGGCCAGCAGGTTAATAATCGCTGCCCGGGTCATACGCATCATATGAGCCATAGAAACCAGCGTGAGCACAAGTGCAGGCAACAGAGTTTTTTCGAGGTGTTCTGCAAATGTGGTGTCTAGTCTGACGTTGGATAGACTAGGCAGCCAGCCGGCTTTCACAGAGATCAGAAGCAGCAGGATGTAGGCGACAAAAAATTCGGGTGTCGAGATTGAGGAAAGTGTCACGACATTGACCGTTCGGTCATAGAGGCTGTTTCGGTAAAGAGCCGCGAGAATGCCACAAAATAATGCGAGGGGTACTGCAATGCTGGCTGCAAACAAGGCCAGAAAAATTGTGTTATAGACCCTCGTTCCAAGCACCTCGTTAATTTCTCGGCCATTTCCGATTGAAGTACCAAAGTCTCCCTGCAGAATACCGCCAAGCCAATCCAGGTATCGAATATGTGGTGGTAAGTCCAGCCCTAACTGTTTTCTTAAGGCTGCTACCGTCTCTGGTGTGGCTGCCTGACCGAGAATCGCTTCCGCTGCATCACCAGGCAGCATTGATACCGCCAGAAAAATAATCAGCGAAATGGCAAACAGGGTAAGCAAACCCAATAGGATTCGCTGTGCCAGCATTTTTATAATGTGAGCCAAGTACAGTTGTCTGGTTAAGAAATTACTCCAACATTAATTGCAAGAGTTTATTCGGGGTCGAATGGATTTGATTTTAGCCGAGTAGTTCAGCCATACGCTGACGAATTCTCTGCTGCATATCTTGAGCACCTGCTTCCAGCCAGGCATCGGCATCAGATCGTTCACACAGATTCGGATACCAATTTTCTGTAAGAAAGCGATCCTGAGTGTGTGGGTCAGTCAGAAATTCATTCGTCGGTGCGGAACGTTGAACGACCTCAACTGCTAAGGTTTCTGCATCGACTGCAAGGCCATGAACCATTTTTGAGGTCCAGCCAATCAATTCATCACACAATGTCAACATTTCCAGCGATCCTGTACGACCGCCAGACAGAAATCCCAGATTATGTACCAGAGGAGTTTTTGCCATCGCGGCGATAGCCAGATTAGCACCAGCTTCTGCCGCGGCCTGTGCATCAAACTGGTGAGAATCTGAACAGCCTGCCCCAATCCAGGAAGGAATTCCAATCGAACGAAAGTAATCACTGGCACCCAAGCCAGTCAGCATATATTCAGGTGAACCATAAGCGAGGTTCGCCTGCCTCATATCCATAGGCAGGACTGCCGACCCGCTGATCACTGGCGCGCCCGGTTCGGTCAGTTGGTGAATAATGATCCCGGAAATGGCTTCGGCAGATGATTGAGCAATTGCGCCGGCCATAGAAATCGGGCTGGACATGCCCGGGAACGTGGCAGGATAGCACACCAATGGCACCCGCCAACGTGCGCAGTTGATTATTCTTGCACACAGTTCATCCGGAAGTCTCAATGGAGAAATTGGTCCCATCAATTCCAGGGAAACCGGCTTGTCTGCAAGTTGATTCCAGCCACCGACTCGTTCGGCGATCACTCTCATCATCCGCAATTGAATTTCATCATCATGTGCCAGTAGCGCAGCGGGTTTACTGCAGTAGTCGTACATCGCCTTAGTGGTTTCGACAACTTCATCTTCTGGCGGAATTTCACTTGGATATCCCAGTGAACAGACCATGTCAATATTTGGAAGCTGTTCACACAACCTTGCGGTTTCGCGGATGTCTTCGAGACTGCATGGCCTCAGTTCGCCAGTTCTGAAATCAAGAATGCGTACACAGTTATGTCCGGGACAGTAACTGGACACTTTACTGCTGGTATCAACTTTAACACTGCCGTCCCTGTCGTAAAGCAATACTCTAGGTGGCACCGTCGAAATCGCTTTTTCAACCAAATCTGGCGGCAGGCGAATATAGTCGTTGTCGCCTTCAATGCATCCGTGATCGCGTATTAAACTGTTGCGGGTGGCTCGATGTTCGACAACGACTCCAACATTCCAGAGTATGGTCTTGACAGCGTCGTGAATCAAGCTGGAGTCTTTTGAATCAGCCAACACCAGCGATAGATTTTGGACCTGCTTGGTGTGCTGACGCCGAGCATCGACTTGTCGTTGCGCCTTTTGCTCTCGCGAAATTGACCGTTTGGAGCTACGTCTAGTCATTAGAAAAAAATCGGCGAAACGCGTATTTCGCCGATTTCAATAATCAGGGTTAAACAGAAAACAAGACTTCTATCAACCTTTGTTCCACCAACGTTCGATCAGTTTGTAACCATCGTAATTCCAGTTACCAGCAACGACTTCTGGAATTCCAGCTCTACTCGAAACGCCTGAAACATGATTTGCAAACGAAGCGATCACTGCGCCGCCATCATCCCGTACTAAAGCCTGCATCTCCCAGTACATCTGGCGACGCTTGTCTTCATCGAGTTCAGATTTTGCCGCAACAAGCAACTCATCAAAACGTTCATTCTTCCAGTAGGTTTCATTCCAGTTGGAAGATCCTGAATATGCTTGGGTGAACATCCAGTCTTCAGTCGGGCGCCCGCTCCAGTAGCTAGCACACCAAGGATGCTGCAGCCAGACATCTTTCCAATAGCCATCGTCTGGAACCTGATTTGGAATGATGTTAATGCCGGAAGCCTTAGCGTGCTCACTATAAAGGACTGCTGTATCAGTAGCACCTTTGTATAGGTTGTCAGCTGCACTTAATTCGATTTCCAGACTGTCCAACCCAGCCTGCTTGAGGTGCCATTTGGCTTTCTCAGGATCATACACCCTTTGCTCAAGCTCATGGTTGAAATAGCGGTTATTTGGTGAGATAGGCTGGTCGTTTCCGAGACTACCATATCCACTCAAAATCGTTTCTAGTACGGCTTCCCGATCGATAGACAACTTAAGTGCCATTCGTACGTGATTATTGTCGAACGGTGGAAGGTCAGTACGCATCGGAAATGTATAGTGCTTTGGACTCTGAACATTGAGAATGTCGATATCTGCGCTCGCACCCAACCTCTCTGCAGTTGCACGGTCTACGTCGCCAACAACATCAATTTCACCTGTAATCAGGGCATTCTGTCTAGCTGTGGCATCAGCAATCGTCAACAGTTCGGCTGTTTCCAGAAAACCGCGGTCTGTCTTATAGTGATCCGCATAGCGTTCGTATTTTGAGTATTGACCTGGCTGAAATTCGACCAAACGGTAGACTCCACAACCTACATCGAATGCTTCAATCGCTCCATCTTTGGAAGGCAGAATAGAAAGCACCGAATCGCTCAATATGACAGGGAAGTCCACATTGCCTTCTTTCAGCTTGAACTTCACTACCAGATCGCCGTCTTTTGTGATTGAATCGACGTTTTCAATGAATGATTTCATCGAAGATGCCGAATCATCACCGCGATGGCGATTAATTGAAGTGATTACGTCGTCTGAAGTGACAGATTTACCGTTATGGAAGGTGACACCTGATCGCAATTTGAAGATCCACTCTGTCGGGTCAGCACCCGGCTCATAGGATTCAGCCAGCAAAGGAACCAATTGGCCATTTGGTGTCACTTCGGTAAGCGTGTTATGTATGCTGTAAAACATCATTATCGAGTGACCACTAATAAGTTTGATAGGGTCCGTCGAGTCAGATGATGAGCCATGTGGCATTGCAATGCTCAAATGACCACCCTTGACAGGCATTGCAGCATAGGCGGCCGAACTCGCCAGCAATCCTGGTGCGGCACTGGCAATACCCAAAGCACCACCTGCCTGCATAAATTTACGTCGCGATACTTTCTGGTTAGAAAAATCACGCAAGGTTTTGTTGATAATACCCATATTTTCTCCACAAAATATTGATTGTTGTTTTACCGACTAATTGGCCGGTCAAATTAAAAATTAATGCCTTGTTACTTCATTAGTCCAAGGAAAATTTACATGACCGTGTCTAAATTCTAAACCAAATCTTCAGTTCCTCAATCAAATTTGGATTGACTACACATATCTGTTTCTTGTCCGCTCACTAAGCTAGCTCTTCAATTCAAATCGGTTTTGCAAATAATTTAGATGTTGAAGAATCCATGTAATTAGTTTTTACATGTATGCAAAATAAAAAAACCGGCGCAATTTTCGTGCGCCGGTTTTGAAAATAGTTGAACAGGCAAAGCGTGTCACATCAGCCTTTAAGCCACCAACGTTCAATCAGCTTGTAGCCGTCAAACTCCCAGTTACCGGCGACCTGTTCAGGCACGCCTACTTTGGCTGTGTGTGCTGAAATGTGATTGGCAAAGGCGTGAATGACAGATCCGCAATCGTCTCGAGTGATGGCTTGCATTTCCCAGTACATTTCTCGACGTTTGTCTTCATCCACTTCAGCCCTTGCTGCAACCAGAAGCTGGTTGAAACGTTCGTTCTGCCAGTAACTCTCATTCCAATTCGACTCGGCTGAATAACCCTGGGTGAACATCCAGTCTTCAGTCGGCCGCCCGCTCCAGTAGCTAGCGCACCACGGGTGCTTGAGCCAGACATCACTCCAGTAACCATCATCTGGAACCTGCTTTGGAATGAGTTCGATTCCAGAAGCCTTGGCATGCTCGCTGAATAGAACGGCGGTATCGACACAACCGGCATAGAGGCTGTCCGAGACACTCAATTCCACTTTGAGATTACTCATACCTGCTTGATTGAGATGCCATTTTGCCTTTTCGGGATCATAGACCCTCTGCTCAAGTTCGTTATTATGGTAGCGATTCGCTGGTGAAATTGGATGGTCATTTCCGAGACTGCCGTAGCCACTCAAAATTGTGTCAAGTACAGCTTCCCGGTCAATGGACAGTTTCAGCGCCATTCGCACATCATTGTTGTCAAATGGTGCGAGATCGGTTCGCATTGGGAAGGTGTAATGCTGAGTACTTGCGATATCCAGAATCTTAATATCATCACCTCTGCTGAGCAGACCTGCAGTAGTTGCGTCGACATCACCAATTACATCAACAGCGTCGGTAATCAATGCATTCTGTCGAGCAGTGGAGTCAGCGATGGTCAAAATCTCTGCTGTGTCTGCCCATCCGCGATCCGATCTGAAATCATTCGGATTGCGCTCAAACCTTGAATACTGACCGGGTTCGAAACCGACTAGCTTATAGGCACCACAACCGACATCAAACGATTCGATTGCACCATCCTTTGTTGGCAGAATGGACAGAACGCTCGCGCTCAGAATGACTGGAAAGTCGACGCTAGCTGACTTCAACTTGAATTTCACAACTCGGTCGCCGTCTTTGGTAACCGAATCGACAGTTTTCATGACAGACTTGAGCGACGAGGCGGAATCTTCACCCCAGTGACGGCTGAGTGAAACTACAACATCATCTGCGGTGACAGTTTTACCATTGTGAAAGGTCACGTCCTGACGCAGTTTGAAGATCCATTCAGAAGAATCAGCTCCGGTTTCAAAGGACTCCGCTACCAGGGGTATTAACTGTCCATCAGGTGCGACTTCAGTCAACGCATTGTGCATTGTAGAGAACAGGAAGTTTGTGTGTCCGCTGGTCAGCTTGATTGGGTCCAGGTCATCGGTTGACGAACCTTGTACGGTCGCAACACGCAGATGTCCGCCTCTGGAAGGTGTTGCAGCTTGAGCTGAAGACCCTATCAGTAATCCAGGCGTTGCACTGGCAACACCCAATGCACCTGACGCTTTCATGAACTTGCGCCGAGATACATTTCGATTTGCCAGATCAAAAATAAGTTTATTTTTCGACTTCATTTCATATCTCCTCTAAACAGTTATAAATTCGAATTAGCTAACACCGGAATGACCGATCCCCTCAACTAAACAGATGCTTCGTTTCTGTACAGTCAATCCTGGCAGGTCTTGTAACTCGCAACAATTCTATTTCAAAATATAAACTGGTACAAAGTTAAATTGAAAAGCCTACTTGGTCAAGGTTTCAGATGTTCGAAATCATACTGGTTTTAGAACTTTCCAACCCTTCTTTTAGTTTCTGAATCAAGAATTCCTCGAACGGTGGCTTCGGTTTCCAAGGCTAGTGTTTTTTCCAAGTCAATGATGTTGACCTGATTGAGTACTCGTTTCAGATCTCGAACTGCAGTGCGCGGCAGTGCAGCAATTCTTCTAGCAGTTTCGTGCGCCATCTCAAGCACTTCATCATCCGCTACCACTTTCCAAGCAATTCCCATAGAAAGTGCGTCATTTGCATCGAATGTTTCTCCCAACAGCATCAGTTCCTTGGTTCTAATCAGCCCAATCATTTTGGGTAGAAGGGAGGTGACTCCGCCGGTTGGAAACATTCCCCATTTAAGTTCTGGAAAAAAACATCGAGTATTTTCCGAAAACACCGCCAGATCGCAATTGATCGCCCACTCCAGACCCCCGCCAACAGCCCAGCCGCGAATTGCGCCAACGACGACTTTCTCACCAAGTACAAGCTGGCGCGTAATGTCCTGAATGGATTCGACAAAATTGTGGGTGTGTTTCGGGTCGGAGGACTGTTCATCAAATTCTTTGAGATCGTCACCAGAGCAAAATGATGAACCGGTTCCAGTCAGAACAATTGCACCGACACTTTCGTCTCTGTTTGCACCTTCAAGTGCTGCCCGAAGTTCTTCAAGCAGTGTAGAATTTAAGGCATTCAATCGTTCCGGCCGATTGAGCGTCAGTGTACAGACAGAATCAATTCTTGACACCAGGACAGTGCTGGTCATTACTCTTCCTCCCGAATTAATCTCTTGGTCTTGCCTTCGGTACGAGGCAGGGAATATGCAGGAACAAGCTTTACCCGAGCTGACGCACGGGTTCGAAACTGAATCGCATTTTCAACTTGCTCTGTAAGGATATCGCTCGGTTCGATACCTGGCGCGAGTTCTGCCTCGACGTTAAGCCGATCATGAGGTCCTTTGCCTTTCATTCGAATTCGGTATTCTCCCGACAACTGCATAAATTCACCAATTGCGCCATAAACAGCAGCTGGGTAAACATTAACTGCTCGGACAATAATCATGTCGTCTGTACGACCCAGAATTCGAAATCGGGTTGTCGTCCTGCCGCATTCGCAAGGACCAGTTCCGGTAATGACGACCGCGTCATTAGTACGAAAGCGAACCAATGGCTGTGCCAGACGAGAAAGGTGTGTCAGTACCAATTCCCCGCTGTAGCCTTCCTCCCAAGGCACAGGCTCCTGCGTTTCCGGATGAATTAGTTCACCATAGAGAACGTCGTGACCCAGAAAGTGCAGATCCTGATTCAACTCGCACTGGCTTGCGAAATTACAGTAAACATCGGCCATTCCGTAATTTGCATTACGGACTTTAAGGCCCCAGGTCTCCTCAATCCGTTTTCGAAAAGATTGCTGATCCAAAGCGGCCTCACCTCCGAACAAACCCAGTTTAAGGTTGAGATCAAGGGGGCTGACGCCGGGGAAATGTTCCTGCAGCGTTTGTTCCAAAACAGCCGGATAGGATGGCGTGCAGTGAATTGCGTTAACTTTGATTTCGAGCAGAGTTTGAATGAGCAGACGCGTATTACCAATCCCAAACGGGATGACTGTTGCGCCGCATGCTTCGACACAAAGATGATCGGTAAATCCTCCCATCCACATTTGGTAGTTCAGACAATGGACGACCCTGTCGCCCGGTATGACTCCAGCAGCTCGATGGCTTCTGGCACCAACTTTTGCTGTCTGTTCAGCGTCAAATTTTGTGAGAGCAACGTTCATCGCGCGCCCGGTGGAACCAGAGGTTCGATGCAGACGAATGACTTGTTCATCCGAGGCTGCTAGATAGTCACCAAATGGCGGGTTTTCTGCCTGCGACTTTCGGAGCATAGCCTTTTCGCAGAGTGGCAATTCAGGAAGATCTTCCAGTTTTTGCGGTGGTAAGAACCCATCCCAGAATTCTGCAAATAACTTTGAATTCTTGAGTACGTAGTTGCGCTGAGATTGCCATCTTCTTTGGCGAAGTTTGGCTAGCTGAGCATCTGGTAAATACTCAATGCCTGTAATGTTCATATTATTCAACATGAAACACAGTCTGGTGATTTCTAGACTTAATTTATTGGACTTTGTCCCGATTCAGCTCTGACTTCGTCATGTGAGAGACACATGACTGATTTCATCACTTGATCTACCATACACTACAATAAAATACTATATACTATTAATAGCACATTTATGGAGAATCTGTATGCAATCAATTTCATTGATGAACGCAAATCAGGAGTTTTCAAAGTTGATCAAAGCTGTTGAGCACGGTCAGGAATTTGTCATCACCCGACGAGGTCGTCCGATAGCCAAGCTAATGCCACACAGGTTCGACAAAATGACTGACCCTGAATGGCAAGCTGCCTACGATCAAATGAAAGCCAATCTGGCTGAAGGTGCATCGCTTGGAGGACTAACATCCAAACGTACAGATCTCTATGATCGTTAAAACGCGTTTCTCCCTTGACACCAACATTCTGATCTATGCGGTTGATCGCGATGCTGGTCAAAAACACGAATCCTCAAGAGTTCTTATGGAACGAGCGGCTCTCTGTGATTGCATATTGACGGTACAAGTTCTTGCCGAATTTTTCCATGCAACAACGCGGAAGCAACTGCTAGACACTGACCATGCTTTCAGTTTGTTGAGCAATTGGATGGAGGTGTTTGAAATTTCATCAGCCACCGATTCAGTACTTGTTGATGCCGTGGACGCTGTCCGGGAAAATCAGCTTTCGTTTTGGGATGCAATGCTTTGGGCTACAGTGAGGCAATCAAAGTGTTCAGCACTAATTAGCGAAGACATGCAGCATGGTCAGCGATTACATGGTGTAGAAATCATCAATCCATTCATTAAAGATGCCGAGACTCGTCTAAAAGACTACCTTACAGTTTGATTCGGAGGCGACAAAAATTTTGGGAATTTCATAGATCAGTTGATACAAGAATAAATCTTGTCTCGGGTTTCACACTTTCAAATTGGAAACCACCCGTCCAACTCAAATGTTATGGGACTGGTAATCGAAACTTCGCCAACAGCGATTCAGGCGGATTTTTACCTAATTCCGTTTTTATATTGACTCATCTTTCTCTCCAAAAGACTGACCAGATTTTCGGTCAGCCTTTGATAGCCCAATACGGATTTGTGTACCCGCCGAATAAATCAGAAATCTATAATCTCGTCGAGTAAATAACTCGTCGCAATCGCGCTCGAAGAAGCTTGATTCAGGAGTCGTGTGCCTGTTTCCAAGGACATTAATATTGCAATTTCAGCGTTTCAATTCTCAGGGAACGGAACAGAATAATGGCACTTCATTTTGAAAGATCAGAATATCAAGATCGCCAGCAGCAGTTAATCGAACTGCTAAAGCAAAAAGAGCTGGGTGGAATCCTGATATTCCGCCAGGAAAGCATGTACTACCTGACGGGATACGATACTTTTGGCTACTGTTTCTTTCAATGTCTGTACTTAAGCTGCGATGGAAGTTACGCTTTGCTGACTAGAGCGCCTGACCGGTTGCAGGCACAAATCACCTCAACCATTGAAGATATCAGAGTTTGGGTTGACCAGGCTGGCCGCAACCCGGTCGACGACTTGGTGAAGATGCTTGACGATTATGGCTGCAGAGGCAAAAAACTGGGTGTCGAACTGCACGCATACGGCTTGACGGCGCATCTGTGGAATAGCCTCAGACCTACACTTTCAGACTACTGCACTCTGGAAGATGTTTCAGACCTCGTCAATCAGCAGAGAGTGATTAAATCACCAGCCGAGATTAAGTATGTTGAACGGGCTGCAGAACTGGCTGACGATGCCCTGGATGAAGCCATTCGTGTGACTGCTCCTGGCGTATTTGATGGTGAGATTTTAGCAGCCATGCATGGCGCCATCTACCGCGGCGGCGGTGATGATCCAGCTAACGAGTTTATTCTCGGTTCAGGTGAGAATGCTATGCTTTGCCGATACCAATCTGCCAGGCGTCATTTATCCGAGCGGGACCAGTTAACGTTGGAGTTTGCCGGCGTATACCATCACTACCATGCGGCGATGATGAGAACTGTTGTCATTGGCGAACCCAATGCCCAGCAAGTAGCCATGCATCAAGCGTGCGTTGAAGCTCTGGAGGCATGTGAGTCCATCATAAAACCGGGGGCGAGTGTGGGGGAAGTCTTTGACACTCATGCTGAGGTAATGGACGCTCACGGTTTTAAGAATATGCGTATGAATGCCTGCGGTTACAGTCTAGGGACGACCTACGCCCCGACTTGGATGGATTGGCCGATGTTTTACACCGGCAATGCGGTTGAAATTGAATCAAACATGGTATATTTCGTTCATATGATTCTGTTTGATTCGGATCGTTCACTGGCTATGACGCTAGGTGAAACTGTGCGCGTGACTGAAAGCGGATGTCAAAAGCTCAGCCGTCATAGTCTGGACATGATTGTTGTGTAACACCTCTTGCAGGTTGTCTAATTTTGACATTTGACAAACTACATATTTCCAACGTTATCCGATCGGAGCACTAGTTAATTCAATGGTAGAAAAGCGTAGGATGGGAGGGCGTGCTGCTCGTAAAGCACTGCGTGCAGCTCCTCTTGCAGAAGAAGATAAAGCCGTACGACCAGGCATGCTGGGAGGGCGATTCAAACCACTCTCGGATTCCGATGTCAACACTGTCAACGAAGCTGTTATGGACGTGCTGGAGAATCTGGGTTTGTCCCAAGCGATTCCATCCTGCATTGAGTTGGTCACCAATGCCGGAGGCACATATACCAGCGAGGGTCGATTGACTTTTCCTCGATCACTGGTTGAAGACACAATTGCCAACGCATGTCAGAGCTTCACGCTTTGCGGTCGCGACCCTAAGCACGATCTCGACATATCGGGAAATAAGGTTTACTTTGGAACAGCAGGTGCTGCAGTTCATGTGGTTGATCTTGAAACCCGAGAATATCACGAATCAACACTCGCCGATCTGTACGATATTGCCCGAATTGTTGACCAGATGGAGCATATCCATTTCTTTCAGCGACCCATTGTCTGTCGCGATATGGAGATACCGAGCGAACTGGATTTCAACACCACATACGCATGCATCTCAGGGACTTCCAAGCACGTCGGTTCAAGCTGGGTACTGCCGGAGCACTTGGAACAGACGATGGAAATGCTTCACATCGTAGCGGGAGGGGAAGACAAGTGGCGAGAGCGGCCATTTGTCAGTTGTTCATCATGTTTTGTTGTACCGCCACTCCGGTTCGCCGAAGACGCCTGTGAGGTATTGGAAGTTACCGTTAGAGCTGGTATGCCAATCCTGTTGTTAGCAGCAGGGCAGGCCGGTGCAACAAGTCCAGCATCACTTGCAGGTGCAGTTGTACAAGAGGTGGCTGAAACGCTGGCTGGTCTGGTGTATGTCAATCTGATCAAAAAAGGTCATCCTGCAATATTGGGAATATGGCCATTTGTCTCTGATTTACGCACCGGCGCGATGAGCGGCGGCAGTGGCGAACAATCCATTCTAATGGCTGCGTGTGGACAGATGGGTCGGTACTATGGGCTACCCACCGGAATTGCGGCAGGAATGGCCGATTCAAAATTGCCAGATGCTCAATCTGGATTTGAGAAAGGCTATACCACAACACTGGCAGGGCACAGCGGAGCCAACATGGTCTATGAATCCGCCGGAATGCAAGCAAGTCTGCTTGGAGTCAGCAAGGAGGGGTTTGTTGTCGACAATGACATGCTAGGCGCTGTCAACCGATCAATCCGAGGCATTGAAATTAATGAAGAGTCACTGTCGGTTCAAGCCATGCATGATGTCTGTGTAGATGGACCCAAACACTATTTGGGTCATGATCAGACAATGACCCTGATGCAGAAAGATTACGTTTATCCCGATGTAGGTGACCGAACCAGCCCCAAAGAGTGGGCAGAGCAGGGATCGACCGATGTCTTGCAGAAATCAAGATCGGTGGTGGACAACATTTTGTCTACGCATTTCCCTCGGTACATTGATGATGCAACGGATCAGTTGCTCAGAGAACAGTTTCCAGTGCGTCTGCCACGCGAGAACATGAGTCCGATGTAAATCATCTTATTCATCCATTTAGTCCAATTGTCCATATTCAGGTAGCGTTACATGAATCAGGAAGTCGTAATTACCTGTGCCGTAACGGGCTCAGGCGAAACTCAGCATAAACACCCCAATTTACCAATCACGCCAAAGCAGATTGCAGACGCATGTGTTGAAGCGGCGAATGCTGGTGCTGCAGTCACGCACATACATGTGCGCGATCCAGAGACAGGCTCCGGCGGTAGGGACCACGCTATGTTTGCTGAAGTTGCGGAGCGTGTTCGTGCTTCTGGCGTTGATGTGGTTTTGAATCTAACGACCGGTATGGGCGGAGACTATTTTGTTGGAGAAAAGGTGCCGACAGACCCCGGCCCGGGAACCGACTTTGTGCTACCGATCGAAAGGGTGTCCCATATTGACGGCATTCTTCCTGAAATCTGCTCACTGGATTGCGGTACGATGAATTTTGGTGACGGAAACTTGTTAATGATCAATACACCTGACCATCTGAGAGTCGCTGCGAAGCATATTCAAAAGCTTGGTGTTAAGCCGGAACTTGAGGTGTTCGATACTGGGCATGTCTGGATGGCAAACAGGATGCTTGAAGAAGGTTTAATAGATGAGCCACCGCTTTATCAGATTTGTCTTGGAATCCCGTACGGCGCGCCCGCGACAACTGCGGCGATGAAAACGATGTGTGACATGCTTCCGGAAGGGGCGAATTGGACTGCATTTGGAATCAGTCGCTACCAGATGCCAATGGTTGCCCAAGCCGTTTTGCTGGGCGGAAATGTCCGTGTTGGCCTTGAAGACAATTTGTATCTTGAGCGCGGCAAATTTGCGAGTAACGGACAACTGGTAGAAAAAGCGGTAAAAATCGTTGAAATGCTGGGTGCGAAAGTTGTCGGACCTGAAGATGCAAGAGAAAAATTCAAACTGACCAAGCAAAAGTGATCTGAGTTTGATTTCGATGCACTGCTGCTAGCACACGCATTGCGTTCTAATTCAGGAGACCCCAAAAGACACTACTCATTTACGGTCATGTTCAGCATAAATATCAGGCAGGCTGAACGCTCAATAGACGTTGAAATCGGTTCAACGATTCTTGAAACAGCATTGCAGGTCGGAATAGATTACCCACATGGTTGCCGCGCTGGCAACTGTGGCGGTTGTAAGTCAAGACTTCATTCGGGTGACGTAGAGCTAGCGCCATATTCTGAATTTGCCTTATCGCAAGCAGAATTCTCAGACGGATTAATTCTAGCCTGTCGAGCTGTTCCCTGGTCCAATTGCGATATATCGTGGTGTGAGTTGGATGATGTCGCAGTTCACCCTATTCTTGATCTGACCTGTCGAGTCCAACAACTGGAAAAGTTAACGCGAGATATTGTCAGCCTGAAACTCAAAGTAACCAGTAGCGAGCCGTTTGCATTCAGTCCCGGTCAATATGTTTATGTTGAGTTTGAGGGATTCCCAAAGCGAGAATATTCAATTGCAAGTTATGTTGATGAAACGCTTGAATTCTATATCCGTAAAATTCCCGATGGAACAGTGAGTAACTTTGTTTGGGATTATCTGGTTACTGGAGAAGCGGTTAGAGTGAGCGGGCCTCATGGGAATATGTTTTTCCGCGAACAGCACGATGGACCTGTCATTGCTGTTGCGGGCGGTTCAGGCCTGTCTGCCATTCAGCCGATTGTGCAGGAATCAGTACGGCGCCATCCCGGGCGGTCGCTTCTTTTGTATCACGGTGTTCGGGATGAGGCGGACATCTATCGATCAGAGATTTTCGAGGCAATGAGCAATCAGCATTCGGCATTTAAGTACCATCCTGTGCTTTCAGAAGCCACAGGAGATTTCATTCAGAAGGCAGGTATGTTACACGAAGTGTTGAGTGAAGACATTCAAGCCTGCTCTGATGGTAAGGCCTATCTGGCCGGTCCTCCGCCGATGGTGAGAAGCTGCAGCGATGTTCTGCAAAGTAAGGGTTTGGATTCTATGGACATACATGCTGATCCATTCTTTACAACCGCAGATGAGCAAAGTTGACGATGTCTCATCACACGCAAACCCTTGAGGGCAGAGTTGCTTTGATTACTGGCGGTGCGCGGGGCATTGGAAAGGCAATTGCTGAAAATTTCGTTCATTCAGATGCACGGGTGGTCATCGTCGATAACGGTGGGGAAATTGATGGGAGAAATCCAGACCCTGACATTGTGGAGGATGCGGCAAATCAACTCGGAGAATCTGCAGTTGGTAGCTATTTGGACATCGGCAGTGCCGAGTCAGCTGCGAGTGCAGTAGCACTCGCAAAAGAAAAGTGGGGCAGACTCGATATCGTTGTCAACAATGCTGCCATTTTGCGGGACCACTTTATTTTCAAAGCCAGACCGGAAGATTTTGACGAAGTCGTTCGAGTCAATCTGGCCGGCTATTATCACGTGCTGTCGGCGGCTGCTCCTATATTTCGAGAACAGGCAAAAGCGGGAAACCCTGAGGCTCCGTACACTTGGGGAAGAGTAATCAACATTGTGTCAACAGCCGGATTTTACGGAAATTACGGCCAATCCGCTTATGCAAGTGCGAAAAACGGTGTCATCGGACTGACACGTGTCGCTGCATTAGATCTTGCCCGCTCCAAGGTCTCCGTCAATGCTATTGCGCCATTCGCAAGATCGCGCGTTACGGAAATCATTGTTCCCGCAAACGAAGAGCAGGCAACGTACAAAGAAAGGGCTTTGCGCATCGAACCAAAGCATGTGTCATCGGTAGTCAACTGGCTGTGTTCGGATCGGGGGCAGGGTATTACCGGGCAGTTGTTCGGAGTGCGTGGTAGAGAAGTATTTCTCTTTTCCCAACCTCGGCCTGTAAGAAAATTTGTAGTGAAACCAGATGCCAGTTCAGACAGTCTGGCAGAACATGCAAAAGAGCACTTTGAAGACGCCTATACTGAACTGGTTACTGATCTAGAATCATTCAATAGTGAACCGGTACTGTAACTGAAGACAAGTATATGAGTATTGCACCTGGAAGTGAAGTTCAGACCTGCGAAGAATTGCTGGCAGGACCGGAAGAATTTCGGATCGCAGTCGAAAAGATTGTAATTAGCCATGCTGTGAACGAGTATTACGGGGCCCAGGTTTTTGATGAGCCTGCAGTCGCCTTGGCACCATCACCTTATGCAAAATGGCTGGCGTGCAGGGTAGCGATGGAAGAATATGGTCACCATGTCAGGTTCTCCGAATTGGGCGAGAAGATGCAGATTGCGCCGGAACGAATGACCACCCAGCACAAGCGGCCGCTGTCGATCTTTGAGTTTGATTTAAATTCATGGACTGAGTTTTGTGTGATCAAGATTCTTGCCGATATGGCCGAGGTCATTCAGGTTGAAGACCTCATACTCTGCACATTTGTTCCTTTACGGAAACTGGCACGAATGACGATGCCGGAAGAGAAGTTTCATGTTCAGTTCGGACTTGAATTCACTGAAGAAATCCTTCAGACTGAATCCGGACTTCAAGCCGTGCAGGATGTTGTGAATCGATACTACCCATTGATGCATAAGTTTTTCGGTCGACCGAATTCAGAGAACAATCGAATTTATAGAAAATGGGGAATCAAGCAGCGTACCAATGAAGCAATGACCCAAGATTATGCGAATCGAATTGAGGAAGTCATTGTGAACCGGTTTGGACTTAGCCTGCCAGAGGTGGCTGCTACCATTTGATTGAGGGAATTAATTGATGTCACAGCTTGTTCCTGACACACCCGAGCTAAGTGAGTTTTACAAGCGACTGCCAGACTATAGTTTGGCCCCATTGTGGACTGTTTTAAGTAGTTTGATTACATCGGTTCCGGTCAGCCGCTGTCAGCCGGCGCACTGGGATTACAAAAAAGTACGTCCTCTGATACTTGAGTCAGGATCCTTAATCACAGCCAAGCAGGCGGAAAGAAGAGTTTTGATTCTTGAAAATCCAGGCATGCCAGGCGAATCGAAGATTACTGATTCGTTGTATGCTGGTTTACAGTTGATTCTACCGGGTGAGATTGCACCTGCTCACCGCCATTCGCAGTCCGCGCTTCGGTTTATAGTTGAAGGAAGCGGTGCTTATACCGCGGTAGATGGCGAAAAGACCATTATGGAAGAAGGTGATTTTGTGATTACACCATCCTGGACCTGGCATGATCACGGCAATGACAGTACTGAGCCGATGGTATGGCTGGATGGATTAGACATACCGCTGGTGAGTATGTTGGATGCATCATTTTTTGAAAAATATCCAGATGATCTGTTTCCTCAATCACGGCCAGTCGGTGATGCCTTAGCCAGATATGGATCGGGTCTGCTGCCAGTAGGGTATGAGCAGGTTCAGCCAACATCACCTGTATTCAATTATCCATTTGCGAAGACTCGCGAAGCACTGGAGCAAATTAAGCTGGCGGATGAATGGGACCCTTGTCATGGATTGAAATCAAGGTACGTCAACCCAGTCACCGGTTACTATGCGATGCCAACGATGGCAACTCATATGCAACTGTTACCGAGGGGATTTGAGTCTGAAGCCTATCGGTCAACGGATGCGACGGTCTTTTCTGTTGCGGAGGGGAGTGGAAAATCTAAAGTTGGTGGTCAGACAATCGAATGGCGACGACGAGATACCTTTGTTGTACCTAGTTGGACTGAAGTTCGTCATTTTCCTTTAGAGGAGTCGTATCTTTTCAGTTTTTCCAATCGTCCAGTTCAAGAAAAACTGGGACTCTGGCGGGAAAAACGCGGTGAAGATTAGGTAAAGATGCGAATATTCCATCCAATGAAAATGACGCCGACGTAAATTTTTCGTACATTGATCACTGTCAATCAGTTGTCCAGACTAAAACCTTGTCCTGCGGTTGACTAGGCCTAACTTTGTCTATCTACTTTATTGACTTAGTCAACTTGCAAAATTTTGCCGCATTTGATCTCTGCTGATGACGTTATACTTCTAACATGGTTGAGATGGTCGAATTCAACTCATTCATAGTAGCAATATCTTCTACTACGGCAATTGTGTTGTCTTCTCCAGCGAAATGTTAACAGAACCTGTCTAACTTTTCGCCATCCAGTAGGGAATCAATAATTTGTGAGGTGTTAGTATGAATGACAAAAATAATAAAAGTATTCGAGATTTAGTCGCGACTGGAGGAATTTGGAAGGGTCTCCACCCTGGTATGGGGATCGCGTCAAAAGCGATGGTCGTGGTGTTCGTCGTTTTCACGGCACTCAACGTGGAATTCGCGAACAGCGTATACTCGGCAGTCCGAGGCTGGATTGAGTCCGCGCTAAACTGGTACTACGTGAGCGCCTTGGTAATCATGTTCTTTGTTTGTATCTATCTGATGTGCAGTCGACATGGTTCAATTAAGCTCGGAGATGACAACTCCAAACCAGAGTTTAGCAACTTCTCGTGGTTCGCGATGCTTTTCTCGGCTGGAGTGGGTATCGGCTTGCTATTCTTCGGCATCGCGGAGCCAATGTTCTACTTCGACAACACGCAGCCATGGGGTTACCCGAACAATCCATTTGCTGACAGGGCAATGGTGACGGGGATGAATGAGGAGCGCGCTGTCCATGCGATGCGAGTTACCTACTTCCATTGGGGATTCCACGCCTGGGCAGTCTACGTGATGATCGGTCTTTGCCTGGCGTACTTTGGGTTCAGGAAGAAGTTACCCTTGACATTAAGGTCATCACTGTATCCGATCATCGGCGATAGGATCTACGGTCCGGTCGGACACGCAGTGGATTTGTTAGCTGTCTTCGGAACCGTCTTCGGTGTTGCAACTTCTCTCGGTCTCGGCGTAAGCCAAATGGCCGCTGGTCTCAACCACCTGTTTGGAATTGACCCCGGGGTCATCACGCAGGTCATATTGATTGGTGTGATTTCTGCCGTGGCAACGCTGTCGGCCGTGTCTGGAGTTGGGAAAGGAATTCGAATTATTTCGGAGTGGAACATCTGGCTGTCGGCGGTTCTGTTGGCGTATTTCCTATTCGGTGGCCCCGCTCAATGGCTGATGGGATTCTTCATAACCACCATCGGCGATTATCTCTGGAATGCTATCCCGATGGGATTTACCACATTCAACGGTCCCGGTGAACGAGACTGGCAGGGTGGCTGGACTATCTTCTATTGGGGCTGGTGGATCTCCTGGGCTCCATTCGTTGGAATGTTCATCGCTCGCATCAGTCGGGGACGTACCATCCGGGAGTTCATGGTGGGTGTAATGTTCGTTCCGACGACGCTGGCATTCTTCTGGCTGTGCATCTTCGGTGGCAACGCGATGTATATCGAGTTGACTGCTGAAGGCGGAGTGGGGACGGCAGGTATCGCAGAGCTTGTCCGAAACTGGAATTTACCCGCTGCTCTCTACGGCACCATTGAATTGATGACAGGATTGAACTGGCTCAATTGGATCATGGCCGCCTTGGCCACATTCCTGCTGGCAACATGGTTCATCACCTCATCGGACTCCGGAACTCTGGTAATCACGACTATGCTCAGCATGGGAGATGATCACCCGCCACAGAAGTTCCGAATTGTATGGGGTCTCGGGGAGGGATTCGTTGCGGCAGTTCTTCTTCTTGCCGGTGGTCTCGGTGCACTGCAGACAGCATCCATCGCGGCTGCGTTGCCAGTGAGTGTGATCATGTTACTGATGACCTACGGTGTCGTGAAATCTCTGAACGAGGATTCATCAGCCGTAATGGTCGAACCAGCAACTCAAACGGCGCCTGCAGCAGCAGAATGACTATTGCAGCAACTGCTGAACTTCAGTTGTTGTCTGCTATAGCCTAAAAAATCTCGTGTGGGAGAATCAAATCTCCCACGCGGGTCTCCCTGCTTTGATGTAAGTCGTCCCATCTGAGTTCCTATACTCAGGACCGAATTCAACGTTATCATTGGAACTTGAAAAATCATACTGATTCGGTTGCCGCAAATCTGCTGCATTGTGGATTCGTTTACCTCGGATAGCAAAGTTCCGTCGAATTCAGATCGACCGCCTGATTAGTATCCCGGTTTGCTGATCAGATTCAGTATGGCAAACGCTGGTGCTGATTTTCCGGCACCGCTTTCACCTACAATTCCCATTCGTTCTCAGTTTGACTCGGAGTCGTCTTCCAACCGACTCTTGTAGTGTGCTGAACCGGGACCTCGCGGTGCTCGAATCCCTCGGAATTCCCAGTCTCCACCCATTGCGGTTGATACCACTTCTTCTGTTGTCATAGGCTGGTGTCCTACATCGTCTCGTATCTCGGTTGGGCCTTCTACGACGGTGTTGGTTAAAGATCCTAGACCTTCGACTTCAACCGTAACCACATCGCCCGGTTCGACTGGTCGACTATTGGCTGGAGTTCCTGAAAGTAACAGATCACCTGGCTCTAAAGTAATGTTTCGCGCTATGTCTGCGACGAGATAGTGCATGTCCCATTTCATTTCATTCGTATTGCCGTCTTGTTTAATTTCACCATTAACCAGGGTACGAATGCGCTTATTTCGAAAGTCCCAGTCTGTTAACAGTGCTGGACCGACCGGACATAGTGTGTCGGAACCCTTCACCCGCAGCATTGAGCCCGCATCGGTATCGCGAAAGTCATGGAGGCCATAGTCGTTTGAAACTGAGTAACCTGCTATGTAATCCCCAGCTTCTGCCTGACTGATGTTTCGACAATATCGACCAATGACGATAGCAATTTCACCTTCATAATTTAACCATTTGCAACGCTTTGGCCGAACGATATCCGCTCCATGACCACAAAGAGCTGTCACTGGTTTATGAAAATAGGTGGGTGTAAGTGGAAGTTTGGTCATAAATTCGTCTACACGGCTCTTGTAGTTCAGATGCACACAGATGATTTTGCGAGGTTCTACAGGTGCAAGATGAATCGCATGTTCAATTCCGATTCTTCGGCCGTCCCCAGCCACGAGCTCATCCCCTTGTCGCTGCACTACTGTCGGATAACCCTCAAACAGAATTCGACGATATTCGCTCATACTTCCTCCGAAGTTGATAATGGCTCACCTACTGAACTCAGTTCAGAATGGCACCATATCATACCAATAATGCTAATGAATTCTTCTTCAATCAACCTAAAATAATTTGCATTCTTGACCTAATCGAACAGTATGAAGTGATTGTGATGTCCCTAAAAGGTTTCATGTTTCCCCGAAGTGCCACAGGTAAATCTTCCCTGGTACCTGATACTCCTTGGCACTATTCAGGTACCACACTGACCTTGGAATATTTGACAAGGCCTGAAAACGTTGCTGAATTGCTCCCGGACTATCTTGAGCCCGCTGATGAACATCCAGGTGCCGTCGCGGTGATTTGGGCTGACTGGCAAAACTGTCGAGATGATTACAGCGAAATTCTTGATCCAGCTCGTAGCCAATATATGGAGGTGTTCGTCGTAGTCAGATGTAAGTACCAAAACAAAACTTACTCTCGCTGTGTATATATTTGGGTTGATTCTGACTATGCAATGGTTCGGGGGCACTTCCAAGGCTATCCAAAAAAACTCGCATCAATCTACATGTCACGCCCGATCACAGTCGGACAGGCTGGGCCCAGACTTGAGCCAGGCGGCAGATTTGGTGCAAGTGTATCGGCTTATGACCACAAGCTTATTCATGCGACCTTTGAAATTGCAGAAGAGTGTGATCATGCAGGATTTGTAAATAGCCATCCTATGCTGCACAATCGGTGGATGCCTTCTATTGAAGGCGTTGGCGAGGACAGTCTGGATGAGCTGGTAACCATGAGTGCTTATCAGGCAGAAGTAGGGCGTTCCTTTACAGGGGAATTTGAGCTGCAACTATTTGATTCTCCAGTGGAAGAACTGACTCGCCTACAACCGATCGAGTACATTGCCGGATACTGGCGCGAACTTGCTTTTTCGTGGAAAAGTGGTACCACATTGAGACGCCGGAATCTGCCTGAAATCGGATAAAGTGAATCTGTGAAATGTCGAACAATCAATTTGTAGGTTGAAATTTTTGTTTTATTTTGCTCACCCGGTTTGAGAGGTTAAGACAGCATGACAATCTGGCACCCAAGCGACGATGGATACGCGAACCTGTCTGATCATGACTCGTTTATCAATGGCGCTCCTCACAATACCTTCTCACGTATGCGCAGGGAAGACCCTGTGGCGTGGTGTGATGGAGGTCAGTACAAGGGTTATTGGTCCCTGACTCGATACGATGACATCCTGAAGCATAATCGAAACCCATCGCTTCTAAGTTCCGCTCGCGGGATTCGGATGGAAGACCAAAGCCGAGAAGAGTACTTTGCGCGACGAACATTTCAGGAAACTGATCCGCCTGAACACTCGGCCACTCGAAAGCTTGTGAACGAAGCTTTTTCCAAGAAGGTCATTGATCAGCTGGAAATTCTGATTCGCGATTTGTGCGTGGACATTCTTGAAAGCGCATTATCTAATGATGAATTTGATGCTTCTTTTCTGATCAGTCGGCAGTTGCCAATGCGCATGCTAGGTAGGGTTCTCGGACTGCCAGCGCAAGACCTTGATTGGCTGGTGACAAAAGGGGATGAGTTGATTGCCAACACAGATCCTGAGTATTCAAACTATGTGCCGGACAAGGCAGATACCGACGAGTTTCGATTCATGCCGTTTCGGTCCCCGGCAGGTGCTGAACTATACAGTTATGCCAAGCAACTGATGGAGGAAAAGGTTGCAAGAAATGATACTGAAGGTGTGTTGCATCTGATTCTCCAGCCAAATGAACAGGGAGAAGTAATTAGTGATTCGGAATTTCGAAACTTTTTCTGTCTATTGGTGGCGGCAGGAAATGATACGACGCGCTATACCCTTTCCGCTTCAATGCACGCTTTGGTGATGAAGCCGGAATTGCTTACATTATTGCAAAACGCAGACAACAGGCTGTGGGCGACTGCAACGGAGGAGTTCATTCGCTGGGCTTCGCCTACTATGCATTTTCGTCGAACAGCGACTGAGGATTTCGAGCTGCACGGGAAAAAGGTGAAAGAAGGCGACAAGGTAGTCTATTGGTTCATATCTGCCAACCGGGATGAGAGTCGGTTCGAAAAACCGTTTGAACTCGACTTGCGACGCACGCCAAATCGGCACATGTCATTTGGTCAGGGTAGTCCTCATGTCTGCCTGGGTATGTGGTTAGCCCGACTGGAATTGCGTGTGCTGTTGCAGGAACTGGTCAAACGCGTCGATTCAATCAAACTTGTTGGTGAAGCAGAATATGTTCGGTCGAACTTTGTCGGTGGAATCAAGCGATTGCCTGTCAGGATGAAAAGGAAATAGCTCTGCTTCGACTGACATTACCTAAATCAATAAAAGCATAGGAAAATCACATGGTAGATTCTAAGCTAAGAGTGTTGTTCTGCGACCACCTTAATATAGCCAGAGGAAAGCTCATACCTCCAGA
This sequence comes from Arenicellales bacterium, assembly GCA_965220665.1. GTDB lineage: Bacteria > Pseudomonadota > Gammaproteobacteria > Arenicellales > JAJDZL01 > JAJDZL01. The sequence continues at coordinate 603,313 of CBDCQQ010000004.1, read as the reverse complement.
CCGTGCAACAGGGGAATCTCGGTTCTGTCAAGGTATCTACGCGTTAGCCTACGACAAGGAATTACTGCCAGCTCCTTGCTCAATGTTGCTGGATGGTTTATCTGACATGGTTGTTCGATACGACCTCAATGAAGTACGCGCTGGATGGTTGGCTGATGAAGTCGTTGTCATTGCAGATCAGTTTGACAGCGATGGAAATGACCTGGCAGTAAGTGGTCGAACTTTACTGAAACGCACACTTGATCAGTGGCAGAATATTGGATATAGTGCCAAAGTCGGTATTGAACTGGAAGCGTATGCGTACACGCGAGGGGACGATGGCCAGTGGAATCCATACGACACCCCGGGTGCTTACGTTTATGGAACAGGACCTTTCGTTGACCCTTTAGAACTGACTGACAGTATCTACAACTGCGCAGAGCATTGCAACATTCCTTTGGAAATGATTACATCTGAATTTGACTCCCCACAGTTCGAATTTACTTTGCGGTATGATGATGCTCTAGTTGCGGCTGACGATGCTTTTCTGTTTAGGTTGATGGCCCGGGAGATTGCCTTCCAAGAGGGCGTGCTGCTAACATTTATGCCAAAGCCAATTGAGGCGCTGAGTGGTTCCGGTGTCCACATCAATTTCAGTTTGTGGAACAAACAGGGGGAGAATTCAATTGGTAATCCAGGCTCTGTAAATAAGCTGACTCGTTTGGGAGAGGCCTGTGTTGCCGGCTTGATGCATCATCATCAGGGGCTGGCCGGTCTTCTTGCACCAACGGTGAACTCCTATCAACGGCTGCAACCAGCCAGTCTTTCTGGATATTGGAGAAACTGGGGAGAAGATCATCGCGGGGTCACAACAAGAATCAGCAGCGAAACCGGTGATGCTGCAAGAATTGAACATCGCATGGCTGACGGTGCGGTGAATCCGTATACAGCGATTGCCGCCGTACTTCAGGCTGCCCGACTAGGCTTAGAAAATGGTTATGATCTGCCTCCTGCGGAAACAGCCGACTGTCTGGAAAATCATGATGCGACTGATGGCGTTCCAGATAATCTTGGTGCGGCGTTGGATGCGCTTCAGGCTGACACGAATCTCGTTGAGGCTGTCGGTACTGATTTAGTTGGTAATTTGGTTGTGATCAAACAGTATGAGGCCGAAAAAACATGCCACATGAATCACGATCAGTTGCGCGACTACTACATGCACTACATATAGACTGTGACACCGTTAAAAGCGAAATCTTGTTGAGTCTGAGATATCAGGCTGATTCGCAATGAATTTAAACCTTTCAACTACAGTGTCCGAATTAGCGAATAATCTACCTTCAGTATTGCGTTTCGTTTTAGCCCGGTATGGACGGTAGGCACACGGTACCTCACCGTATTGCAGTAGAAGATGCTGCAGATGCCGATCGTAAACCACCTGCCGGTTACCACTGTGCAGATGGGTTTGATCGGCTATGACCGCGGTCTTTAGGGAATTATCAAAAACATTCACACATGAGTTTGCGCCAAATAATGGCTCCTGACTTGGCGGCGCAGATTGCTTACCTCATCGAACCACTTGGCACTTAACGGCGTCCGATAATAATCCCATACTTTTCATCTCGCTCCGGACCGTAGGTGATCGCTTCGTTGTAATCGAGTCCGACTCGACGTTTTAGGGAATATTGCCAGTCAAACAGTGCGTCTTTCATGCGTCGAACTACATTCTGCAGACTTGAATCTTGGCCGAGATCGTTGAGTTCATCAGGATCCTGTTCAAGATCGAACAGTTGATGAGGGAATCCTTTGTAGTAGATATATTTCCAGCGCACGTCTCGAACCATCGTAGCGCGGCATTCGTAAGGTTCAATATTCAGTACATATCGAGCTCCTCGGTCCGCATAATCGATCTCACTGATCGTGTACTCTCGCCAATGTTCAGCGGCAGGTGATGATCTCAAAAGTGGCAGGAGAGAATGACCTTCAACCCTCTCACGGCAGATTTCACCGCCTGCCAACTCAACAAAGGTCGGAACAATATCCACTCCTTCAACCAGTTCGCTTCGTACTGAATTTCTAGTGACATCTGATTGACTGTCAGGGTCAACGACAATCATCGGAATTCTTGCTGATGGTTCATGAAACAGGTCTTTTTCTCCAAGCCAATGATCCCCCAAATAGTCGCCGTGATCGGAGGTCAGCACAATGACTGTATGGTCTAGCACTCCCTCTTGTTCGAGAAATTTCATCAGTCGCCCGATGTGATCATCGAGTTGTTTGACAAGTCCCATATACACCGGTAGGACAATTTCGCGTATCCCATCGTCTGCGTAACTTTGACTGTACTCAGCTTTCATGAATGAATCGATGACCGGGTGAGGATTATCACGTTCGGCTACACTTCGAACAACTTGTTGAATGTCGTCTTTTTGAAACATGGCGTGATATGGATCTGGGGCAATTACTGGCCAATGTGGCTTGATGAAACTCAGATGCAGGCACCAAGGTTGATCGCCCATTTCTTTGATAAAGTCCATCGCACGTCTCGTCGTGAAAGCAGTTTCTGAGTGTTCTTCGGGAAGTGCTGCGGGGTAAATAGAACTTCGTAGTGACCAGCCAGAATGAAGGTTTCCGTTGCGGTCAATCCCGCTATTGGCCCGCGTGTGCCAAGGATTCTTTTCTTTAAATCCGATAGAGTGCAGGTAATTGGTATAGCCGTGATTTTTAGGCAGAACTGGGTCCAGGCACAATCCCTCATGACTTTCGTAGGGTTCAAATCCACCTGTAGCTGCGGTCAGGGCCAAATCTGACTCGGGATTGATTGCGTTTTTCCTGATTTCAGCTGGACTCTTGTAGCTATGTGTCTTTCCGATCACCGCACTGCAATATCCGAGCGAACGGAGATAGTCACCCATCATGTATTCACCGAGCCGTAGGGCATCTTCATTGCCGCAAACGCCGTGAGAGGCTTGATAGCGACCGGTGTAAAAGCTGGCTCTAGAAGGTGCACACAAGGGAGATTGGCAATACGCATTCTCAAATCGCACCCCGCGTGCAGCCAATTCATCAAAATTAGGGGTCGCTAATGTTCGATGACCGTAACAGGAAAGATAATCCTGTCTGAGCTGGTCACACATAATGAATAGAAAGTTCGGAGGGCTTTTGTCTGATTTACTTTGCATTACGTTTAGCTTGCGCTATGGGTGTGAGGGGGTAATTGAGATGATTTGTTGCATTCTTACCAAAAACCAGTTTACTCTTGTTGGCTAGAGTTTCTTCGAGTGCTCAATCAAATTATCATTATTCTTTTTCATAATTCATGTCGACTTCAGGTTAGGACAGGGACTAAAAAGATTAAGACCACAAAGTTGACACTGGAGCGGCAACCAATCGCTCACCGAAAGGAACAGTTTGATCGTGGTTGTATAAAACCACACCAAACGCAAATTTATCACCGCACGCATGCGCGAGACTGCGCAAACCTGCAAAATCCTTCTGATACACGCTAGCTGAGGCCTTTACTTCTACACCGACAATATAACCGCGTAAATCTTCGATCACAATATCGACTTCCTGTTTATCATTTTGACGAAAGTGCCAGAAGAAATACCGCTCTTCAGACCAACTGGCGAGCTTCAGCAGCTCACCTAGCACGAAACTTTCAAATATCGGCCCGAACAAGGTTCTGTCGTGATTGATGTACTCTTGCGAGACACCCATTAGCGAAGCCAGCAACCCCGAATCAAGAAAATGCAGTTTGGGTGACTTTGCGATTCGCTTTAAACGATTTGTGAACCACGGTAGCAAAGAATGAACCAGGTACACATGTTCAAAAACACCTACGTACTTTCGAGTTGTCACATGATTCATGTCAGCCTTGTTTCCGATCCTTGAGTAATTGGCAAGTTGTCCGGAATACTCAGCAAGAATACGAATCAGTCGTGGCATTGCATCTATCTGATCAATTCGCGCAATGTCGTAAAAATCCCGTCGAATGATAGCGTCGACATAGTCTAGATACCAGTCCTGTCGGTGACGTCCAATCGGAAGAGTCAAGGCTTCAGGATATCCACCTGCGAGCACTGCTTTGATAAGTTCTTGATCAATCATCAAATTGTTTGTTGACACTGGCATCTTCTGAGTGAATACATCTGACAGAAATGATGAATGCGAATTTTTCAGTTCCGACTGAGACAGGGGCAATAGTCGAATAATCGACATACGGCCTGCAAGTGAATCTGTGATTTTTGGAAACTTCAAAAAGTCCGCGGACCCGGTGAGTAGAAATCGTCCAGATCGAGAATCGGCATCTACAGATAATTTAATTGCCAGAATTAACTCCGGAACCCGATGCACTTCGTCAATTACTGCTTGATCAAGATTGCGCACGAAACCTACTGGATCACCTAGTGCGGCTTCTCGTGTTGTGTCATCGTCGAGTGAAAAATATGGCATGTTATCACTCGTGAATTTCTGAGCTAGGGTAGTCTTTCCAGACTGTCGGGGGCCAGAAATAAAAACCACCCGAGCAACACTTAGTTTTTCTCGAACTTTATTTTCAACAAATCGAGGATACATTCCAGTGATCGATGCGATTCAATGTTGATTGCAGAATATATCACAGATTGAAAGAATAACACTTGTAATTTGAAAGAATAAGGATTGATATTTGAAAACATATGGGTTGAAAAATGAAAGTTTAGGGACTTGCATACATTGTCAGCCAAGCCGGTTATGATATTGATTGCGTGACAAAATTCGTATCGAAAACCATTTACATAATTTAGAGGTCGATTAATTGGTGTTAAATCAAAGCAAAGACCTGCTACATATTGCTGAACTACTTAAAACTCGTAACAAAATAGATACCAAAATCGCAAAAATTATCGGAAGACCCGCTGAACGCGGTCACATCGGTGAGTACGTTGCAGGTCGGATATTCGATATTGAGTCGGAGGAATCCGCAAATAATCCAAGTGTCGATGGTTATTTCAGGTCTGGTAAGCTTGCGGGCAAATCAGTCAACATTAAGACTTATGGCAAAAGAGAATCAATTCTTGATATCCGGGTGGATAATTTGCCAAACTACTATCTGGTGCTAACAGGATCAAAATCCGTGGCCGCGAGTTCCAAGGGAACCGTTCGTCCGTGGGTCATTGATGAGGTTTTTCTATTCGAGGCTAAACCACTGGTCGAAGGTCTCCGCAGAAACAAACTAAAGCATATTGGTACAGCCACTAGTGTCAAGCAAATTTACTGGAATCGCGCTCGAATTTATCCTGTTTCTTCTAATTATCCAATGCGACTGTCGGAAAGCCAACAAGATTGGATTCGCCTTTTTCAAAGATAGTAACAATCCACGATTATTTCAACATAACCACTCGCAACAGTCTATTCATACGAGAATTCAAACAGAGAGCCAATTTAGCCAGCTTCACATATTCAGAACTCAAGATGTGCAATAAACACTCTAGATTGGCATAATTTGACCTCCCAAGATTGAAAAATTGCAATTATGGTATGCTAATTTTCAATATCAGTTCAATGTTGAAGAGTCAGTCTGGAAAGAAATTAGATTCCTTGCCGCAGATTAAAACAGAAGCATCCCCAGCTTTTTGACTGAGGCTGTTGAAGAATACATTCAGTGCGAATACTTAAGGAGAGTTGTTTCAGTTTCCTTGAAAGACCCATGGGATGTTTCAAGAATTTGGGTATATTACTGGCCTAGTAGCTCACCTCTTGACACCCGAAGAAACACTAGATAATATGGAATCCCCTTACCCTCGCAGTAAGAATTAGATTGAACAGAAATCAATTAGCGAGAGGTGAAAGGATTCCATATTATCTAGTGCACTGAACCCTCCAGAATTTGCAATGTCTGAAGGTCGCTGTGAAAATCAAGCGCGTAGTCGCCGCCTTCCCGCCCAATTCCACTGATACCAAATCCACCAAATGGTGCTGTCAAATCCCGAACCAGAAAGGAGTTGATCCAAACGGTACCTGCCCTCACTGCTCGACCAACGCGCTCGGCTCGAGAGGCATCTGATGTGTAAACAATTCCCGACAAGCCGTACGCGGTGCTGTTTGCCAGATTTACGGCCTCCGGCTCAGAGTCAAATGTCTGTATGGTTAGCACTGGTCCAAAAATTTCTCTTTGTACGACCTCCGAATTATTGGATGTCGGTTCAATCAACGTTGGCTTGTACCATAGTTTCCCAGGTTCGAATCTTTCACCTCCGAATACGATGGTGTCGCCGGCAATTCGGGCTCGTTCAACAAATCCCTCGACTCTTTCCAGATGAAGGGGGTGAATTGCCGCGCTCAATGTCGTTTCGGAGTTGCGGCTGTCGCCGTAAACATGCTGATCGGTGTAATGGACAAACTGTTCCATGAATTCGGATTTCACCGATGATTCGATGAGTAATCGTGTTCCAGCCAGACAAACCTGCCCTGAATCTTCAAACTGTGCGGCAGCTTTCTTTGCAGCTGCCTTAATATCGGCGTCAGCAAATACAATCAGAGCACCTTTGCCACCTAGTTCCGCAGTAAACGGCACCAGGTTTTTTGCCGCGCTGACTCCGATGATACGACCCGTTTCCGGTGACCCTGTGAAAGAAATACGTCTTACTCTTGAATCTGTTACCAGTGCGGTTCCAATTTCCTGTCCCAGACCTTGAACGATGTTAAATGTTCCTTCCGGAAATCCTGCCTCGTTGATGAAGTCAGCAAGTAAACTTGCCGACAGAGGCGCCCACTCCGCTGGCTTAAGAATTACTGAGTTTCCAGCGGCCAGGGCTGGTGCGACCTTCCAGGTTGCGAGCATGAATGGTGCATTCCACGGGGTGATGACAACCGCTGGTCCAGCTGAGTGACGAACCACACGATTGATCGTACCTTTAGAACTCCATTTTCTTTCCTCGTGTTCAGCTATGAACTCAGCATAGTGTCGAAAATTCAGCGCACCACGCGGAATTACTCTAAGTTTGAGACTCTCAAGAAGCATTGCCATGTCAAGGCACTCAATTTCGGCAATTTCGCTAGCATTGGCGTCAATCAGATCGGAAAGCTTGAACAGTATGTCATTCCGCTCGGGTTGCGACAGATTTGACCAAGTCTGGTATCCATCAACTGCCGCTGAAACTGCTAGAGATGCTGTTTGTTGGTCTCCGCGCGAAACATCCGCTAGTTTTCTGTTCCAGTCTAGTGGTGAGCGAACTTCAAAACTGCGTTCTGATGCGATTCGCTGACCGGCAATAAAGTGATGCGGTGAAACTGATAATCCATCGACGCAGACTCTCGCATCAGATGAGTTCATTGGTTGTCCTCTGTGAACTGTATTGTGCAGTTGGAAGTTTGTGAAGTATTGTAAGAACTGCGCCAAATTTCATGGATAATTATTTTGTCAAGTATGAAAAATATTGGATCAATTTAGGAGCTTATCAATGGGAGAAATTGTCGGTGCCGGGTTCGTGTCTCACGCACCAACAATTATGTTTTCAAAGGAACTTCGCTACGAGATTAACGACGGTCAGGAAATCAGTCTGGTATCGGGTCTGCGTCGATTGCGTGAAGAAGTGCTTGATAAGCTCAAGCCGGATGCAATTCTGCTGTTCGATACTCACTGGTTTACAACCGTTGAGTTTGTCGTCAGCGCTCATGCCAAGCGCACCGGAATTTACACCTCCGAAGAATTGCCACGTGGCATGGCAAGAATTCCATACAGCCTTGATGGTGATCCTGAGCTGTCACGGTTGATTTGTGATCACGTGAATGCAGAGGGAGTTCGCTGCCATGCAAGTGATGATTCTGCATTGCCAATACACTATCCTACCATCAATGTTGCTCACTTTCTTAACGCAGGAGAAGCCTGGATATCAATGGGTGTGTGTCAAACTGCCCAAGATCACAATTTTCTTGCTGTGGGTCGAGGCGTTGTTTCTGCAGTAGCTGCTTCCGACCGACGTGTTGTATTGCTTGCAAGTGGAGGAATGAGTCATCGATTCTGGCCGCTAGATGAATTGGAGAAACATGAAACTTCAGACCCAAGCAACATCATTACTACTGAGGCTCGAATTGCAGACCAGCAGCGATTGGATTGGTGGCAAAATGGTGACCATCAGTCCGTGATCAGAAACATGAAAGAGTACCGAAAGCACGCTCCGGAAGGAAGATTCGGCCATTACTTGATGATGGTTGGCGCACTTGGTGAAGAGAGTTGTCGTGCCAAGGGTCGATTGTTCAGCAATTACGAAAGCGCGACCGGAACGGGTCAGGTACATGTATGGTTTGACCGGCCTGAAATGGGTTGGCATTAGCAACAGTCTGCCGAGAGCAAAATTTTTTTTATTTACAGGAGATATAGCAAAATGAAGAGATTCCTCCATGCATTAATTCTCAGTGCTTTTTTGTTTGTGCCTTTGGCACAGGCAGAGTATCCAGAACGTCCAGTTACATTTGTTGTACCGTGGCCTCCAGGCGATCTTGAAGATGTGTTGACCCGCATGATCGCTGATGAATTTCAAGAAACATACGGCGTACCAGCTGCTGTCGTCAACAAACCCGGTGGCGGAGGAGGTCCATTCCCGGGTGCTGTTGAAGTGGCAGTAGCGCCCGCAGACGGTTACACAGTGGGATCTTTCATTATTGCCGTTCCCACGATCGGACCAAACATTGGTATCCCGGAGCTGTCACCCAATCCATTTGAACCATTAGGTATCTTTTTGACTTATCCGTTTGTCATTGCTGCGGGTGGAGATGCACCATACGATGACATGCAGGGACTCGCGGAGCATGCGAAAGACAATGATGTTGCCCTAGGTCATTTTGGGGCACCACTAATTCCAACCCGAGTTACTTTGGCACTCGCAGGACAAATGGGATTCAGCTACAGTTCTGATGCGGCTTTTGATGCGCTGGATTGCAATACGCTGGCATCAGGAGATGTCGATGTTATCAATACCACGCTGCAGTTGGTGCTCCCTTGCCTGGACGACATTAAGGTTTTGGCATCGGTTGGCAACGAGCGTATTGGGTTGACACCTGATGTTCCGACTGTTGCAGAAATTGCTCCAAATCTGAATATCGCCTTGTGGAATGGATTATTTGTTCATAAAGACACTCCACAAGACGCCCGGGACAAGATTATTGCAGTGGCTGAAAAAGTAGCTTTATCCGATGCTGCCAAGAAGTTGGCTAGCGAGACAGGCGCCTTGATTTATTGGCAAAATGTTGAGGAGTCGAATGCCCAGATTGCCAGTGATATAGAGACTTTACAGGCCCTCAATTAACAATTGCAGTTCAAGATTCAACAGTGGCGGCTAGCGATAGCCGCTCACTGTTGAAACAGTTCACTCATTCGACACAGTGCAGCGTCGAATATGCCTGAATCCTCACTAAAGAGTCGTCCATCCCACAACCCGCAGCGAGGCGACATTTACTTTGCAGGTTTTTTCTTGCTGGCAAGTCTGTTGCTATTGTCACAGATAGGAACGGAGACCAGTTGGGTAAAAGGTACAAAGTTCTTCGCCCAACCAAGATTCTGGCCCGCAGTCAGCCTGATTGGAATGACTGTCTTTGCATCACTTTATTTCTTCAGGTCCGTCCTGTCCAAACGCACTGAGAATGAAATTGAGGAAGTTGTTCTGTGGCTGAAATCATTGGAATACACAGTGTGGTTCATGGTCTATGTCGTCATCGTCCCCGTACTGGGTTACCTGATTAGCACACTGGTTTTCGTTTACGCTCTGTCTTTACGCACAGGGTACCGGGAAAGAAGCATTCTGCTCATGTCTGGAGTGAGTGCTGTCGCAATTGTTGTCATTTTCAAGGGGTTTCTTTCTGTAAAGATTCCTGGTGGACAAGTCTACGAAATCTTTCCTAGTGCGATTCGAAACTTTATGATTCTGTATCTGTAGGCACCTGATGGAACTTTTGTTGGCGTCAATAGAATTACTGATGCGCTGGGATGTCATGCTAGCTTTGCTGGTCGGTTCAATTGGTGGTGTAATCATCGGTGCGATTCCGGGTGTGGGGCCAGCGGTTGCTATCGCAATACTGTTGCCTGCAACATTTGCAATGGAACCAATCGTTGGATTGACAATGCTTTTGGGAATCTATGGGTCGTCAATGTACGGGGGAGCCATCCCTGCCATCCTCATGAATACTCCTGGAACTGCGGTCAATGCATTGACGACTTATGATGGTCATCCTATTGCCGCGAAAGGAAATCCTCAGCGAGCTTTGTCATTGGCATATTCTGCGTCGTTTTTCGGTGGCATTTTTTCAATCATCTGCTTGATGTTCCTCTCACAGTTGCTGGCGGTTGTCGCACCGCACTTTGGCAGTCGCGAAATATTTCTGGCTGCACTACTGGGAATTGTTTTGGTTGTTTTGGCTCATCGAGGGCAGGTTTTGGCTGCTGGAATGCTTGCGTTTCTGGGAATTTTTATCAATACGGTTGGCCTTGAACCGGTCAGATATACGCGTCGGTTTACGTTTGATCAGACTTGGCTTGCTTCAGGTATTGATCTGATTGTTGTTGTATTGGGCCTATTCGCACTGTCTCAGGCATTTCTACTATTGGTGCAGGATGATGAGCGACCGAAACCTGTAGAAGTTGGGGGTGGACTGTTTGATGGTTTAAAGGAGGTGTTGGGGTTTAAACGAGTTGCAACAGTTTCGTCATCGTTTGGCGTCATGATGGGCATGATTCCAGGCGTTGGAGAGTTCACAGCTCAGTTCTTTTCCTACACTTATGCTCAGAGAACTTCGAAAGAACCCGAGAAATTCGGCAAAGGTGCGCCTGAGGGGCTAATTGCCTCAGAAGCAGCCAATAATGCAGTTCCTGGAGCAGCCATGATTCCGCTTCTGGCTTTGGGTATTCCGGGAGAGGCGTTGACTGCGATGATGTTGTCCGTGTTTTACGTTCACAATGTCATTCCTGGTCCTCAGTTGTTTGCCAATCAAATGGACTTTGTACTGGCACTTTATTTTGCCCTGTTTGTTCTGAATGTCATTGTGCTGTTTTTTCTCGTCTTTTCCACTCGTGGGTTATTGCATGTTGTACGAATCCCGACGCGATTCTTGGGGATCATTATTCTGACGCTCGGATTCGTTGGCGTTTATTCCTTGAGAAACTCGATGACCGATTGTGCGATTGCTGCAGGATTTGGAATTTTCGGTCTCATTTTGAAGCGTCTGAATCTTCCAGTGGTGCCGATTGTTTTGGGAATGGTGTTAGGGGGAATTATGGAAATAAAGCTGCGCTCAGCAATGGCACGAGTGAAGACTCCGCTTGACTTTGTTGACCGCCCAATTGCAGCCATAATTTTTGGCCTGATAGTGCTGATTATCGCCTTGCATATTCGCACGTATATCAAGAGTCGAAAACAATCAAAGAAATGAGATTTAAAACCTGCAACTGAAACATTCTGATACAAATGATTTGGAGTCTTATACAAGTATTTGAATACCTAATGCGATCAGTATTTTTCCACTTGTCAGACGCCGATAAGCTTCGGAATTTGTGAATAACCTACTAGATACAGCCTTGTCTCGGTTGAAAGCGATTGACTGGCTAAGCCGAGTTGGTGAGCCGGAAATCGAATCAGATACGGAATGCATCAATGTCTACCTTGCTGCACTTGGGCGTCGATCTTGTGCAATTCGGTATGTTTATAATTTGAATGATGTAATAGCGTATACAAAGGTCCATTTTGATCCGGACTGGTTTCAATTTGAAGACAAAAGACGCCATCAACTCCTTCAATCCGTCAACGTAGCAGAATTGGAGGGATTTCATCGATCTTTGAAAGATGTAATTGACCCGATGGCAGGACATGTAACGCGCTCTGTAGAAAGACATCTGGCGAGTCAGGACTTGCAATTGCAGAAAGTTGCCGCGGGGTGTGCATTGGAAGTTTGTTATCAATACACACTGGAGCGCGCGCTCGAAGCAGAGTCGAATGGACTGTTCAGCAAGAAACTTCAAGTATTCGAGCAGGGACGATGGCCATTGACAGGGTCAGATGGTCAATTCATCGTGTTTTGAGATCATAAACAGATTTAATCCTTCGCAATAAATTACTTGACTACGAAATGACTGCTCAACCTGGAATTCTTGCTCCACCATCACTTTATCACTTTCATGTTGAATATTCTTTTGCCGATTTTAGTGACCTCAATGAACTAAAGCACGTCATCAGGTCGGAGCAGGAATCCGCAGCGCTTCGGAGTCGGCAGGTACTGTTCGGTTTCAGTGATACATTGTGGAATGCACTGTCGACTGCAAGCATGCCAGATACATACAGAGTGTATAAAGAGATTGACGGACAGGATGTTTTTGTACCAGCGACACAAGGTGATTTATGGATCTGGATTCACGGTGACTCTCATCCGATGAATCTGGATACAGCACTCAGCTTGAATCGTACATTGAGAGAAGTCGGCGCACATCGTACACTGGAAGTATTTGGATTTGTACGATACGAGAATCGCGATTTCACTGGCTTTATTGATGGAACTGAAAACCCGGAAGGGGAGGCGGCAGCTGAAGCCGCTCTAATCCCCGATGGTGCGGGCAGCAGTTTTGCACTAACTCAGAAATGGATACACAACCTGCCAAAATTCAATGCGCTGGATACCGCGGAGCAGGAGCAGGTGATCGGCCGCACCAAGCGGGATAGCATCGAATTACAAGGTGACGCCATGCCCGATGATTCACATGTCAGTCGAACAGATGCCAAAGTGGATGGTGTCAAGCAGAAAATCTTGCGAAGAAGTGTGCCACACGGAGATTTCGAAAACCGGGGATTGCACTTTGTTGCCTTTGCTTGTAATTTGAGCCGTATTCAAGTGCAGCTCGAACGAATGTTCGGTGTCACCGATGATGCGGTTCATGATCGTCTCACGGAGTATTCCTCACCCGTATCCGGCAGTTATTGGTACGTTCCAACGGTCGAAACACTGCATGATCTAACCTGATAGCCCGCATCAGGGGACGCTGGCCGAGCGATTGTCTAATTCGTGGCGATGGACTGTTAAATGAATATCGTCAAGCAAATTTTCTGTGCTGATCAACTGACTAAAGTTGGTAGCGTTGTCGCACTGAAGTGGGACAACGGTTCCATCACCTATCAGGAACTTGCTTACAAGATCCAAGCAGCAAGTCTTGAACTTAAAAAACACGGTGTTTTCACAGGTGAGCGCGTCGTTTTTCAGTGCGCAGACACTGCAAATTTTGTAGCCTGGTACTTTGCTGTACTGAATATTGGAGCAATCAGTATTGCGGTTTCAACACGGTTCGGTCGGGAGGACCTGTACCACGTCATTCAAGACAGTGAAGCTAACGCCTTGATATTCGATTCTACAACGGCTGAAACCTGTCAATCAATCAGTGGCGATTCAAGATTGACACGAATTAACTTAAATCAAGTGTCACTTGATGAGCGGATGTCGGGAGAACTCAAAACGGTAGAACGGGGACCAGACCATGAAGCGCTCTGGGTGTATTCATCGGGTTCGACCAGTCGTCCGAAAGGTATCGTTCATACCCATCGCTGTGTTCGTGACTGCTGCGGGTTTCATACAGATACCCTGAAGATTTCAGTTGGTGATTTGCTGTTTTGTACATCAAGAATTTCTTTTGCTTATGCGCTCGCAAACGGATTACTGGCCCCCTTGCAACTCGGTGCTACAGTTTACCTGTATCCAGATTGGATTACTCTGAACGAACTTCGTTCAATTGTTCGTGTCGAACGACCGCGGCTCGTATTTGCAGTACCCAGCATTTATAAAGGAATTCTTGACTTGTCAGACATTGGCAATGATGAATTTTCCAGTGTCGAATTTTATGTTTCCGCTGGTGAACATTTACCCGCTGAACTTCAATCCCGATGGGAACAGTTTTGTGGTCGAACCATCATTAATGTCTATGGTTGTTCCGAAACGCTGTTTCTTGCACTGACTGGCAATGCACACGATACGCCACCAGATTCTGTTGGAAACCCATTAATCGGAGTCAATCCATATCTGGTTGAACCAACAGACTCCGCGAGTGTATCGCAAGCTGAAGAAGGGGTGTTGCACATCGAACATCCATTTATGTTTACGCATTACGCGAACAGGCCGAAAGATACCGAACATCGATTGAGAGGTGCACGATTCAATACCGGGGATCTATACCGTCAGGATGCAAGTGGCAACTGGTACCACTTGGGTCGTGAGGATGATATGCTCAAAGTGGCGGGTCAATGGGTATATTTACGCGAAATTGAGACAGTCGGTCAAAATTGTAAGCTCGCCATTGATGTGGCGGTGATTGGTGCAAGAGATAATGTCGGATCAATTCGACCGGCACTATTTTTCATCCCCAATGATGACAGTTCATGTGATGAAGCGATCTCAATAATGCGCACGCATATCGAACGGAATTTACCGATGTTCAAGCGGCCGAAATGGATTAGAGCAATAGATGATTTTCCAAAAACAGCAAATGGAAAGCTCAGTCGCTCTACGCTCCAGAGAATGGTAGAGGGGCAGAGTCGTGACTGAAAGCCAGTGGAAACACGTAGTGGAGTGGGGTGAATGCGACTCTGCTGGTATTGTCTTTTACCCAAATTTTTATCGCTGGTTTGATTCCAGTAGCCACCATATGATGAAAATTCACGGATTCGGGCAAAAGGAGATGATTTCGCTCTATGGAATCGTTGGCTTTCCGCTAATAGAAGCACATGCTAAATTTCTTCGGCCATTGCGATGGGAAGATCAGGTGACAGTTCACAGTTTCATTCAACAACATTCGCGTAGAACGTTTACAATTCGACACAAAATTTACAAATGGACAGATACAGAAGAACTTTGTGTTGATGGCTACGAAGTGAGGATATGGGGAATAAAGGACAAGGAGACCGGAGTTTTGAATGCCTCGAACTTGCCCGATGAATTCATCCAGTATCTTGCTAAATCGTCAAGTTGAAATTAAGTTAGTAATTTACTGGTCAGAAAGGATAAATCAGAGTGATACTTCACGGCTATTTTCGGAGTTCTGCCGCATATCGAACCAGAATCGCCTTAAATATCAAAGGCATCGAATACGAGAATCAATTCGTTCATTTACGAAAAAAAGACCAATATCAAGATCCGTTTCTTGCTCTAAATCCGCAAGGATTGGTACCTGTATTGGTAGACGAAGATAACGTAGTCAATCAGTCAATTGCGATTTTGGAGTACCTGGATGAGACTTATCCAGAACCAGCATTTCTGCCAGAAAGTGCTTCGGATCGTGCCTATGTGCGTTCGATTGCCCTAGCAATTGCATGTGACATCCACCCACTGAACAATCTCAGGATACTACGGTACCTTGACTATAATTTCAAACTTGACCAGAGTCAGAGAAACGAATGGTACCGGCACTGGATTGACGTTGAGTTTCGTGCACTCGAAACAAAACTATCAACTGCAAAATTGCACGGAAAATTTTGTTTCGCAGATACGCCAACAATGGCCGATATTTGTCTTGTGCCACAGGTTAGTAATGCGCGACGATTCAACTGTGATCTGAATGACTTTCCGATCTTGGTTGAAATCGACAATAACTGTAAACAATTGGAAGCATTTCAAAGGGCTGCTCCGGAAAATCAGCCTGATGCTGAATGACAGTCAAACTTGAGGAGAGTGAATAGTATGGGATGGCAACGTAAGGTGTTGAGAGTCAATCTCACCGATGGAAACGTTCAGGTTGAACCACTAAACATGGAGTGGGCTCAGCAATACCTGGGGGAACGAGGACTTGGAACCAAGTATCTCTACGAAAACATGGACCCTACAGTCGACGCACTGGATCCCGCCAACGTACTCATTTTTGCCACTGGACCGTTAACCGGGACGATGGCCTCCACCTCCGGGCGGTACGCAGTCATTACAAAAGGAGCATTGACTGATGCAATTGCCTGTTCAAATTCAGGCGGTAAGTTCGGTGCTGAGTTGAAGTTTGCTGGCTACGATCTACTCATTCTTGAAGGACGGGCACCTGAGCCCTCATATCTCAAGATTTATGATGACGATGTCGAAATCGTTTCTGCCGAGCCAATCTGGGGAAAAACTGTTTGGGAAACGGAGGACTATCTCAAGTCACATCATCAAGATCCCCTAATGAAAGTGGCATCGATCGGTGTTGCCGGTGAAAACTGCGTGCGATATGCCTGCGTGGTCAATGACTTGCATCGTGCAGCTGGGCGATCGGGAGTCGGAGCAGTGATGGGTTCAAAGAACCTCAAGGCAATTGCAGTTCGAGGAACAGTGGGTGTTCAAGTTGACAATCCAAGAAAATTTATGGAAGTTGTCAGAGAGACACATTCCAAACTCGCGGGCAGCGACGACGTCAAAGAACTTGCGTCATACGGCACAAACGCCATGATTGACATGATGCAGGAGTTTGGTGGTCTGCCAACCCGAAACTTCAAGGAGGTGCAGTTTGAGGGTGTCGACAACATCAACCCGTCAGCCATGACTCGAGTTAACGAACATGGGCACAAAAACCTACTTACCAACAAGGCCTGTTTTGGCTGCACAATCGCATGTGGTCGCATCTCTCACATCGATAAAGAACATTTCACCATCAAGAACCGACCAGAATACTGGCACGCAAGTGGTGGTCTGGAATATGAAACAGCTTTCGCATTCGGCCCCGATTGCGGAATTGATGATATTGATGCTCTGACTTTTGCCGGTTTTATGATGAATGAACACGGCATGGATCCGATTTCATTTGGCGGTACGCTTGCTGCAGCGATGGAACTTTACGAAATGGGTGTGATCACCGATGAGGATACGGATGGTATCGAACTGAAATTTGGCAATCCTGAAGCATTGACTGCCATGGCGGAAAAAACCGGTAAGTTTGAAGGCTTTGGGCAAATTCTTGGGCTCGGATCAAAGCGTCTGTGTGAAAAATATGGGCATCCGGAACTTTCGATGACAGTTAAAGGTCAGGAGTTTGCCGGCTACGATTCACGTGCTTTACAGGGAATGGGTCTCGGCTATGCAACGAGCAGCCGCGGTGCCTGTCACATGAAACACGATGTGTTCGGTCCGGATATGGAGGACCAGACTGGTGCAGGTAAGGCAATTCCGTGCAAAAAATCGCAAGACAAAGTTTCGATTATTGATTCGACGGGTCTTTGCTGGTTTACTTTAGGTACTTGGGGAATCAAGGACTTTCAGGCGCAGGTTGATGCCGCTTGCGAAGGTGATTGGACTGTCGAGAGAATGTTCGAGACTGGTGAGCGAATCTGGAATCTGGAGCGGCAATTCAACCTGGCGGCGGGATTAACCAAAGCTGACGATTCTTTGCCTGAACGTCTGCTCAAAGAACCAGCGAAATCGGGAACTGCGAAGGGCAAGGTTAACGAACTAGGCAGGATGCTACCGGAGTATTACGAAGTTCGAGGTTGGGACTCCGATGGAGTCCCAACTGCTGAAACACTCGAACGTCTGGGACTTTAAGTCTGCCACATGATGCTATTGACCGTCAAACTCGTTGGTCCGCTGAGCCGATATCTTCCGTCCGGAAGTGAAGGTGGTGTAACGCAGGTAGAAGCTGAGGTTGGTCTGACTGTTTCGGGTCTGGTGAAAAAGCTGGGTTTGCCTGAAGACATCAAATGTATGATTTCGATCAATGATGATCTTGTGCCAATTGGAGAGCGTCAGTCTCGGGCGCTTTCCGATTCGGACAGCGTCAAAATCATCCCGCCACTCAAGGGTGGTTAGCCAAAAGCTCTCTTAGTCCTTCGATCAGTCGATCAATTCCTTCAACAGCCTTGTCAGGTTCCAGCGCGCCGTATGAGACGCGCAGACATTGGCGATCCGATATACCAAATGCCATACCGGGAATGACCGCAACCCGGTGTTTCTGAATCAGGTACTTGACGATATCCATATCTTCCATACCCAAATCTGGCAGCTGTAGGAAGGCATAAAAGGCACCAGCAAGTTCTGGATAGCTGATGGTTGGCAGGGTTTTAAGTTGATGTATGAAGTGTTCGCGAGCGATCTCAATCCCGCGGCGTTTTTCCAGGCAGAAATCGCGTCCCAGTTTCAGGCATTCAACTGCTGCGAATTGGCTGATGACTGGCGGACATATCACGTTTGTGTCCTGAATTTTTCTGACTGGTTTGAAAAGATATTTCGGGATTAGCATGTAGCCGATTCGCCAGTTGGCCAACGCAAAACTCTTGCTAGTAGAGTAGAGCGAAATCGTATGGTCGAATGCATTTTCGAGTGCGGCTGGCGAAAAGTGCTCAATTCCATCGTAGCAAAAGTATTCGTAGGCTTCATCATTGATGTGATAAATGTGGTGGTCTGCACAAATTTGATTAATCTGAGTTAAATGCTCTTTAGAGTAAACTGCGCCAGTGGGATTGTTCGGCGATACAGAAACAACGGCCCGGGTTCTTGGTGATATAGCCTTCTCAATTGCTTGTAAATCGGGCTGAAATGAAGCGTCGGTATCAACAGACACTGCAACACAGTTGGCAATTCCAATGGCCATTTCATGATTGAAATACCATGGACTCAGCAGTATGACTTCATCACCAGGATCGCAGATGGCGAGGATCGCGTTCAGAAAACCCATATTTCCACCAGCGCTTATGACAACATCGTAACAGTCGGTTTCAATACTATTTTCCTGTTTCAGTTTCTGTGAAATCAACTGCCTGAGTTCTGGAATACCTTCAACTGCTTCGTAATGATGAGACTGGTCATTACTAAATCGGGCGACCCCATTTGCAATTTCAGTGGGCGGCAGATAATGGACGACACCCTGACCCAGAGAAATGGCGCCTGGATTAGCAAGAATGAGGTCAGCAACAACAGGAATGATCGGAGTTTGAACGGCGTCGATTCGATAAGAGACAGTTTTCAACGGTTGTACCAATTCAGATTTAATTTCGTCAAGTACTTCGCGCACGATTGAGTAACATAGCTTAACTATTGCACATAACTAACTGATAGTGAGTTAGATAACTGCGTGTAAAACAAAAGACCACGAGAATTTCAACTGACGCGCAAAGCAAGACTCTGATAGAGTTTGAACAAATTCTCCAACCTATCAGCACTAGCGCATCGGAATTGTATTCCTAAAATGTGACTAAATTAGCCGATGCTTACTGCCGAATATCAAGCTATGCGCAGTCGATTATCACCAGGGTTCCAATTTGCCCGCAACCATTCAGATCGTCCTGAATGACAACGCTGCACAAATGTTACTCCTGTTCGAATAATATCATCACCAATCAAGACTCCATTTAACTTACCCCATCAATCGGGTGAGTTAATAGGTTACATGTCGCTTGTGAGTACCCGATTGTCCCTTTAGGCATCCAGCGTCAGTACACTTTACAACGATCGAAGAAAACATCAATCAATCTAATAATATTTCTATTAAAATATAAGATATTCTTATATTAATACCAAAGAATATCTTATATTATGCAATATATTGATCGCTCAATTGAAGACAGAATTGTTGATTCACTATCAGCATTTCCAGTTGTCTATATTGCCGGACCGCGTCAATCTGGAAAAACAACTTTGGTTAAGCGAATTTCGGAAGATCGCCACAAAGCGGATTACATCACATTTGACGACTTACAAGTTCGGTCGGCCGCACAGCATGACCCCGAAGTATTTCTGCGAAGTATTAAAGGAAATGTGGTGTTGGACGAAGTCCAGTTAATGCCTGAGATATTCAGACCGTTAAAAATCGTCGTCGATGAAATTCGTCAATCCCAAAACGGAGGGCGCGGAAAGTTCCTGCTTACGGGTTCCGCAAACGTGATGGCATTGCCCCAACTTACCGATGCGCTTGCAGGAAGAATGTCTATGCATACGCTTTTGCCTCTGTCAGCGCTCGAACTGGATAATCAGCGAGAGGTGAATTTCATTGATAAAGTCTTTGCCAGTAATGTTCAATTTACCAATAAATTCGAGTTTGACTTGGAACAAATCCTAACGGACGCTACATTTCCAGAACTCCTAATGATTAGAGACAATGGATTACGACATGAGTGGTGTAACAGTTATCTTCAAACTGTTCTCTTGCGAGATGTTCATACTTTGCTGGAAGTACAAAAATTAGCGAGTTTGCCAAATATGCTGAGTCTATTGGCAACGCGGACTGGCGGGTTGTTAAACGAATCCTACCTAGCACGGGACTTGGGTTTGAATCATATAACTGTCAAGAAGTATCGTATTTTGTTGGAAAGTCTTTTCTTAACGCTTTCGGTGCCGGCTTGGATGCATAATCTTGGCAAACGACTTGCAAAAACACCGAAAGTCTATTTGAGCGATCTCAATTTGTTGCTGCATTTGCTGCACTACCGCCCGAATATTCTTCAGTCAATTGATCGAACACAGGTTGGAAAGATAATTGAAAATTTTGTTGCTGTTGAACTGGCCAAACAGGGAACTTTCGCGACAGTGCGCAATCGTTTGTATCACTACCGGACAAGTTCGCAACAGGAAGTCGATTTCGTACTCGAATCTCAGGAAGGTGAAATTGTTGGTATTGAAGTGAAGTCTACTAGCAAGATTTCTTCGAAAAACTTCAGGAATCTGGAAGTGCTGAAGAGTGACATAAAAGAAAAATTCAAATGTGGAATTGTCCTCCATTTAGGAAAGAATACCGCACAATTCGGCGATCAGTTGTATGCTGTACCGTTAGCATCGCTTTGGCAGTAGATTAATTACGTCGATAATAGGTCAAACGAAGCCAACAAGGCGTACTGAAGCACCAATGAGTTTAATTTGTCTTTCAATTGATACCACCAGAGAAATTGATTCGCACCTTTGCCCACACCAAATTGGTGTTCAACCGCACCGAGGTCGCTCATCAAATAATTTTCAACGGTTTTGCGATCTAGTTCGAGTTGTCTTGCGTTTTCGCTGATCGTCAGCCCCTGTACCTTGAGATTATGGGATTATGGAACATTAAAAATCCCTCACTGTTATCATGTATACGCTCTCGTTTCAGACCTCCAAAAATCCGAAACTATAGGGCAATCTTTCGATTTTCGTGTTCCCGAGAGTAAACTTTCGGGAACACGAAACTTTTGCTAACAAGTGGGGTATTTCAATCCGGTATCGACACCAACCGTTATATTTGAGGAAATTGAACCGTTACCTACACCGGGTCGATATCCGGTTCGTGAGGCGCGGTATAGCCAACTTCGGCAAGCCACTGGAGAGCGGCTTCCTTGAAGATAGATTTCGCAAAACGGTTCATTCGTTGGATTCGACCAGAAGATTGACGATGAGGCGAATCATAAGGTCCTTGTGCGACGGAGCGCTTTCGGCAATCAACAAAGTGAGTGCGGTTAGTCCCCGGGGGTCGAGCCGGTGCGATATTCCCTCCTGTGTCAGATAGAGCAGGAACAACAGGGCACCGATGCGTTTGTTGCCGTCGGTGAAAGGGTGGTCCTTGACCAGAAAATAGATCAGGTTGGCGGCCTTCTCTTCACTGCTGCGGTAAAGGGGTTCGTCGAACATGGTTTGCTCCACGTTACCGAGAATGGCCTCCAGGGCATCGCTGCGTCGGTTGCCGAACAACGCTGTGGCTTCGCCCTTCGCCGCAAGTTCGCACTTGAAAGCGTCGATTGCGGTGACGGCAGTGTCGAGACTAAGGACGCTGGAGGTGGACTTCGCTTTAGACGGCGTCTTGAGGCGGTCCTCGTCGTATTCGAGTAGCAGGCGCCATGTGTCAGCGTACTTTGTGATCA
Organism: Arenicellales bacterium; assembly: GCA_965220665.1. GTDB lineage: Bacteria > Pseudomonadota > Gammaproteobacteria > Arenicellales > JAJDZL01 > JAJDZL01. The sequence continues at coordinate 581,558 of CBDCQQ010000004.1, read as the reverse complement.
GGTCCAGCACGGACTGGCCGGTTTCGTCCACAAGCGCTTGGTTCCTGAGCGTTCTGGCGAGCAATTTCAAGGTTTGATGCGCCTCATCGAGGCCCCGTTCTGCAAGCCGCCGTTCGTTCATCGTGTAGCCGCTGACAAGGTGCTCGCGCAAGGTGCGGGTGGCCCACTGGCGAAAACGCACGGCTCGCTTCGAGTGGAGCCGGTAGCCGACGGAAATGATTGCGTCTAGGTTGTAGTGCCTGACCTCGCGTCGGACCGTTCGTTGGCCCTCCGATTGAACTATTAAGAAATCCTTACTAGTTGACTCGGCGTCCAATTCCTTGCTGGAGAAGACATTTCGCAGATGCATCACGATGTTTTGTGGCGTGGATTGAAACACCTCCGCCATTTGACGCTGCGTCAGCCAGACCGTTTCCCCTTCGAAGCGCACGTCCACGCGCGCCTCACCATCTCCGGACTCGTACACGATGACTTCGCCGCCGGGGGATTTCACGCCACGCCTCCCACCGCCATCTCGGCTTCGGAAAAGCGGGACTCATCGGTCATGAGTTTCGGAAGGAGGAGGTCCTGGGTTTGCTCTAGTACATGGCTCTTTTTTGCACTAGCTGCAAGACGTGCCGAGAGTGGAGCAACAGTGTTATCGAACAATATCACTAGATGTCCCAACGTTTAATCGAATAAAGTCAATTGTTTAGAATACTCCAAATTGGCTGGTCTGTAGAGCGGTTCTGCAAATAATTGAGTTAGTTGAATTATCTCAAACAGAGTCACACTCAAGATCTGCATAATAGTGTACAAACCAGCCTAATAATCCTTGCCATTGAGCACTCCTTGTCCGCCGCTGATGAAATCATCACACCAACGATACAGCGTTTACTCGCTAACCCCAACCCGGTGCGTTGCCGAGGTGTCTATTCCGATCGTCTTCCAATCTTTTCCTTCATAATTGGATGAACTACATCCTCACATTGTTCGTGACCGATTGTTAGCGGGCAAGACAATATGATTCCCATATTCCAATAGCAGTTTCTTCCATTTGACTACACGAATTCCATCTTTTGAAATGAATTCCTGAAAATCAAAATTATGGACTTGAACTGCATCGCATTCAGGAAATTTTGACTTGAAGTACTTCAGATTCTTAGAGATACCTCTGAAGCGAAGTTTACATTCGATCGCACAAATAGGTTGTTTGTTCTCCGTAATTACCAAGTCTACTTCCCGTCCATCAATGTCCCGAAAATAAACCAAGTCAACATCGCGGCCCTGCCAGTCCTGAAGAAAGTGAACCCACTTTAGAATGTGACTTGCGACCAGATTTTCGAATCGCGCTCCTTCATCCTCCACATCTGCCCAGTTGTAGTGATAGTGCTTCTGTTCTTTTTTTACAGCTTTGATCTTTGGGGAGCCTAGTGGTGAAAGTCGGTAGATCAAGTAAAGTCGTTCAAAAATATCTAGCCAATTGGAGACTGTCTTGTGAGCACAGTTCAGATCTTCTCGAAGTGCGTTGACCGATAAAGGACTGCCAACTAGTTCCGGTAATCGTAACAGTAGCAACTCCATAGACGATAACTTTTGCGTCAATTCAAGGTCTCTAATGTCTTCATTAACTATCCTGCTTTGGTATTCACGCTTCCAACGACGAGCCTGCCTTTGCGACCCGTTCAGAAATGGTTCAGGGAATCCTCCCAGTGTCATTAGGCTTTCAAAATCGCCTTGTGACTGAATATCGAGTTCGTCCACAGTTAACGGATGTAATCTAAAATAATGATAACGACCCTGCAGCGAATCACCGGAATGACGATAGTAATCGAGCCTCGCACTACCGGTAACTAAGATTTTCTTTTCATTGAAATTCTTATCATAGAATCCCTTGATGTAGTTTCGCCAATTCGAAAACTTATGAATCTCATCAAATATCACGAATGATTCAAAAGGATATTTCTCTCTCAATACAAATTCTCTATCTTCCAAATCATCCCAGTTCAGATAACGATACCCATCGGGTGCAACATTAAGTGACAACGTAGTTTTTCCAACCTGTCGAGGACCTCCAACAAAAACCATTTTTCGATTTAGGTCTTCAATCACATAGGGTTCCAAATAACGCCGCATACTGCAATTATACAAGATATTTGGACAAGTATCTAAAATACACTGGTTATTTTTTGATATCTGTCAAAAATACTCGCTTATTTGTGTGATTTCATCCAAATTGCCACAATTTGCTCAGTTGTTTGGTACTCAATACCCGGTATTTTCTGTTGCGACACAATTTGTCGTGACCAAACATCAATACTCTGGATTTGTAAACCATGGTTCGTAGACAAACTGTACACTCGGGCGATTCATAACAACATCCGCGATTCGTTTGACATTAGAAAATTCACTAATAGACGGATGACCCTTGGCTGGTCGCATCCAGGTAGTTAGCATGAAGAGATAAATATCGGCTGCGCTGAATCTATTGCCAAGTATCCATTGGTTATCACCAATTTGGTCGTCAATCACAGTCCAGGTTTCCCTTAAACGCCGAATGCCGCGCTGCTGCGCACTTGTTTCATCCGTTGGCGTGTCCACAAAGCGGTCTGGGTAGTAGGTCAGTTGAAACGCGTTCTGAACGGAATTAGAAAAATAAACGAGAGTCTGTAAATATCGCGCTCGAGCGGGATCATCAATAGTCGGTGCCAATCCAGCATCAGCATGTCGGTCGCACAAAAAAACAGTTATTGCAGCGCATTCGTACATGGCACCGCCTTCCCAAATCAAAACCGGTACCCATCCGTTGGGATTGATTGCCAATTGTTCAGAAGGACGGGGTTTATCCATGTCAATCGACGTTTGAATTAACTCATAAGGTGCACCAATTTCCTCTAATATGACTCTCACACCCATGGATGCGCTTTTGGTAGCGTAGAACAGTTTGTACATCGTTGAATATTTCTCCTTGTAACGGGTTTGTCAGGATAGTTCTTTACAAATTCGTTTCGCTAATTCCCGATCAACTGTCGACTCAGCTTAGTTGGCATCAACAGAATCAGTCGGAAGGTTTCAGTTATTCTCATCACTCTATTTCTAGTGTCTGACTGGTGCACAACGAATATGCAATTCAACTTGAGTAAACACTACATTCAGGCTAACTTGGTTAGCGTAACCCTGACACAATTCGCATTCATTCCGTAGAAAAAACGTCAGCGCAAATAGCTAATGAATGACTGCTTTCGATTTATATCGTGAACAGTAACTTCAATCAAATTATCAGAGAAACTATTCTTGATATGTCACACAAATATGTGCAAGCGTACATCGATTGATTCATAGTTCTTGTCAAATTCCGTTATGCTCAATATCAGTTGTGGATATTGGACAGAATGCAGAACGTCGAATTGACGATCACGGTGTATTCCAGTACCAGTTCGATTCAAATTCAGGTTTAATATGGGAACTCATCGGGTTCTAATTTTCAGCTGGAATTCACCTGCTTGAGTGCGGCTTGCATGGAATCCGACTCTCCACCAAAATTACCAATAGAGAAAATGGTACGCGTATGAAGTTTAACAAGTTGGGTAATTCAGGAATCAAAGTGAGTGAAATCTGCCTCGGTAGCATGACATGGGGTACACAGAATTCTGAGGCTGAAGGTCACGAACAGATGGATCTGGCCTTAAATCTTGGAGTAAATTTCATTGATACAGCGGAAATGTATCCGGTGAATCCGATCTCTGCTGAAACCTGCGGTCGTACTGAGGAAATTGTTGGTACATGGCTGAAAAGTCGCAATAACCGTGACAAGGTGATCGTCGCAACAAAAATTGCAGGCCGAGGTTCGAATTTGATTCGAGACGGTGTTGGCGTTAACCGTGAGACCATCAAAGTTGCAGTTGAAGCATCACTAAAGAGGCTTCAAACTGATTACATTGATCTATATCAGATTCATTGGCCGAATCGTAATTCCTATCACTTCCGTCAGTCTTGGACTTTCAATCCGTCAAAGCAAAATGTCGATGAGACTCGAAATTACATCTACGAAGCGCTGGAGAGTTTTCAGAAGTTGATTGACGAGGGCAAAATCAGGACAGTTGGTCTTTCAAATGAGTCATGTTGGGGGACCTCACAGTTTCTGGATATTGCTGAAGCAAATAGCTTGCCTCGTGTAGTGAGCATTCAGAATGAATACAACCTGCTGGACAGAAAATACGACCTTGATCTGGCAGAGTTGACAGCCAACGAGAATGTTGGATTACTGGCATTCTCACCGTTGGCTGCAGGAATTTTAAATGGTCAGTATCAGGGCGATAAGACACCGCCCGGTTCCAGACGAAATTTTTCAAAGGATTTAGGCGGCCGTTTTACACCTAACGTCGAACCTGTAATTGATCAGTACCTGGCAGTTGCAAAAAAACACAGGCTTGATGTCTGTCAGATGGCGATTGCATTTTGTTTAACCCGGCCATTCATGACATCAGTCATTATTGGCGCAACCAAAGTTGATCAGATCAAGGCTTGTATTGGTGCTGCTGACATATCCTTGAGCAAAGAAGTGCTCAAGGATATTGCCGAGGTGCATCGTCGCTCACCCAATCCAATGGGTTAGCTGTCAGACGACTCTATTTTGTGTCGTGTGAATAGGAATCGATTCAGGAGACTAAATTCAGGAAGTATTGACTCGATTCTTGATGATATCATTGACCACCGCAGGCTCAGCCAAAGTGGAGGTGTCGCCTAGTTCATCAATATCATTGCTGGCAACCTTGCGCAGAATCCGACGCATGATTTTTCCGGAACGCGTCTTTGGTAGCCCTGGAGCGAACTGGATTACATCTGGTTTGGCAATCGGGCTGATTTCGGTTCGCACCATATTGAAAAGCTCAGCTTTCAGCTCGTCGTTTTCTACGGTTCCCGCAACCGTTGTGACGTAAGCGTAAATCGCTTCACCCTTTATGTTGTGCGGATAACCCACGACGGCAGCTTCGGCAACGCTTGGATGAAGCACTAATGCACTTTCGATTTCCGCCGTGCCCAGTCGATGCCCTGAAACATTCATCACGTCATCGACGCGGCCTGTGATCCAATAGTACCCATCTTCATCGCGTCTGGCACCATCGCCAGTCATATACATGCCTGGAAAAGTACTGAAGTACGTTTGAATGAATCTATCGTGATCTCCCCAGACCGTTCTCATTTGGCCTGGCCAAGAGTGTTTGATGCACAGAGCGCCTTCGGTCGCACCTTCAAGTTCATTTCCTTCACTATCCACCAGACAGGGTACGATGCCAAAAAACGGGGTTGTTGCTGAACCAGGTTTCAGGCGTGTTGCGCCAGGTAGTGGTGTGATCATGTGCCCACCAGTTTCAGTCTGCCACCAGGTATCAACTATTGGGCAGCGACGATCACCTACTTTTTCGTGATACCATTCCCAAGCTTCCGGATTGATTGGTTCACCTACAGTGCCCAATATACGAAGACTTTTGCGACTCGTTCTTTCGACATACTCGTTGCCGGCGCCAATCAGTGCACGTATCGCAGTTGGGGCGGTGTAAAAAAGATTGACGTTGTGTCTGTCGCAAACCTGCCAGAATCGGCTGGCATCAGGGTAAACCGGTACACCCTCAAACATTACATTAGTTGCACCGTTTGAGAGAGGTCCGTAGACGATATAGGAGTGGCCAGTAACCCAGCCAATGTCGGCTCCACACCAGTAAACATCATCTTCCCGATAATCAAATGAATAATTGAAGGTCATTGTGACGTAGAGCATATATCCGCCAGTTGTATGAACAACACCCTTTGGTTTGCCTGTCGAACCTGATGTGTAAAGAATATATAGCGTATCTTCCGCATCCATAACTTCGGCCGGACAGTCCGAAGAGGCTTCAGCAGTTGCTTCGTGATACCAGATATCCCTCGGGTTTTGCATTTCAACCGGATTGCCGGTTCGCTGCACCACTACACAAGTATGGACGTCTGGACAGGACTTCATTGCTGCGTCGGCATTTTTTTTCAGCGGGACATTCTTTCCACCCCTAGGCCCTTCATCAGCGGTGATGACGACGTGGCAATCAGAATCCAGAATTCTGTCTTTCAGTGCTTCAGGTGAAAAGCCACCGAAAACGATTGAATGGATGGCACCAATTCTAGCGGTGGCAAGTGCAGCAATCATTGCTTCCGGAATCATGGGCATATAGATGCATATTCGGTCGCCTTTGTTGACGCCTCGCTCCTTAAATACATTAGAGAGCTTGCAAACTTGCGCATGCAATTCTCGGTAAGTGAATGTACGAACTTCGGAGGCATCGTCACTCTCCCAAATCAAGGCAATTTTGTCGCCACGGGATTCCAAATGCCGGTCAAGGCAGTTATAGGCAGCATTCAATTTTCCGCCTTCAAACCATTTAATATGGCCTGAATCGAAATCATACTCACCGACTGAATCCCATTTTTTGAACCAGTGCAGAAATTTATCGGCTTGCTCAGCCCAAAACTCATTGGGATTTTCAACGCTTCGCTTGTACATCTCAGTGTACTGCTCGGCGGTTACGTTGGCACTTGCTGCTAAATCGGAGGGAATATCGTAAATTGGTGAATCAGACATTTTTTCACTCCTATGTCTTTGCCTATCGATGAAAGATAGATGATAAGTCTGAGGGTATAGTTTCTTATGATCGCACCAAATCGTCAAATTGGTGCGAGAATTGACAAATTGCAAATTTCACTATCTGAAAATAAGTCAAATCAGCATGTTACCGCCCGATTAAATGCAAACCTCTAGTTCAGTGGATTCGAGACCTCTCAAATCAGCGTAGAGGTTAAGTTAGCCATGACTAGTTTGCTGAATCTCGGTCTAACCGACTATTTTAATTGACATTAACTGGAAATATCTCGTCTCTCTTTGATGTCTGTGACCGCATCAATCAAAGAACCAATACAGATCAGATGAAACTACCTCATACACATCCCTTAATTACTCGAGTTTCGGGGTTCAAATTCCCCACAGAGTCATTCCAGCACATGGCTTTCTTCATGTTTCAGTCTCATGGTTACAGCATCCAGCTGCAAACTGGCGACGAAAAAGTCCTCAACCAATGTGTCGACGCCTGCATGATCCGGTTTAGTAAATTGGTAACGCCGTAATCAGCACTGGTTGGTTCTGATTTGGATGTATTAAACTAAAATTGAACGCCGAGGCAAGCTGTATTTATTCGTATTGCCAGACTTCATCATGCCACTCGTACGCAAGCGGCTGGTTTCTGCACGGTTAGTGACCTTGGTGTCCTGATCGAAACTCTACAAAAAAATTCAACGTCAAAAGAGTTGCTTATGTAGATATCGATACTCATTATGGGGATGGTTTTTTTCTGCTTTTGAGTCAGATCGGGACATCATCGTCGCAGACATTCACGATGACGGACGAATTCTATATCCTGGAACCAAATTTCCTAATGAAACAGGTAAAGGTGAAGCATTGTGCACCAAAATTTTCTATTGGATTTTCAGATGGTTAAAAGTCCTCAATTGTCTGGCTTTTTTTGAATTGGATTGAATTGTTCGGGTCGACTCGATACCTTGATTTTGAAACGCCGGAGTCGATAGTCGATGATCAAAGCGATACCAATACAAAGAATCTGGGCCATTTGTGCATACGGGGAAACCTGGTAATCGTACAAATCTGTTTGCGGCAAATTTAGACCGACGATATAGGAAAGTGTTATGACTACCGACGCTGTCCAAGCCCATACACTAGGCCAGATGACAGCAAAAGGCAGCACCCAAACCAAATACCAGGCGTTCAGAACCGGGGAGAGCAGAAGAAGTACGCCGAATATCCAGTCCATGCGGGGAATGTCGGTTAACCGGTTCGAAATTTGATATCGGACAAAGTAAAAGCAGTAGCACAGAAAAAACAACGAAAAACTCACGTATCGGGCAATTTGATCGGTTAGCAATTCAGCCATCAAATAAAACACTGGCGCATTGAACAGCCACGTTTTTGCAAATTGCGCAAGGATAAACAAATCAGTGTTTTGTTGCTGGAGCAGGAACGGCAGATACATCACCGACACGGTTGCAGCGACCAGCAACCAATAACGAAAACGCTGTCGAAACAGAAAGTAGGGTAACGCCGCAACTGCAAATACTTTCGAGCAGCACGCAACAGCGACCAATATGCAACCCAAAGCTGTTTGACCTGATTTCCGTGCGTATAGCGCAGCCAGCAATAAAGCAACTCCCATAACATCGGGGTGTGCGGTAAACGCAAACTCCTTGATTACCAGTGGACACCACGCATAAAGCAGCACGAGTCGTGCAGGTGCCAGTTTACTCAGTACGTATATGATGGACAGGTCAAAAAGAACAATGATGAACTGTAGCAGATCAAGGTTGACAGGTGAAATCAAGTGAGACAACAGGAATACATACTGTAAAAACGGTGCATAGATTGTTGCCAAATGAGGATTGTTGACTCCAGTTAGCATCGCGTTGCATTCTGGAGTCAAGTCATTGGTCAGAAACAGAGACTCCGGCGCAATTCCGTATGGCGACCCATAAGTGACGAATAGACACGCGTCGAGCAGGTATCGAAAGTAATCGTCCTCGAGAATTGGTTCTCCCCAGACACCGATCAGTCGGAACACAACTGCCCAGAAAAAGACAGTCTTGAACGTCAGTTCAATTTGATGTCTGGTCAGCCAATACCAATAGAGTAGCACAACCGCTGCAGTAAAGCCGAAGCCACCCAGGAAAGTAAAAATATCATAACCCGTTGTGTCTCTGGACAGCGCAGCTTGGATCACGTAAATAATTACCAGCAACGTCCCGACAACTGAGGCGGAACCAACATTAATTTGCACTGTTTTTGAAACCTTTCCCATTTGATCGATTCTAAGTTAAAGACGTTGGACAGGCGTTCTTTGAAGGTATGTACTTATTTAACCAAGTGTCACTATATTTTTTGAAGTCTTGATTAAATAAATAACTGTTCTCTACTTGCAAAATCTGCGTTGGTAGAGCGGGCATGAGTCTGAATATATAAAAAAGGGCTAGTCCAGAATCCGTATGACAGTCATATCTTCTAGCGGGTCTTGGAAGGTGAGCGCTTAAAGTGGACAGCACATCGAGGAGATGTTTGTGGCTCGCGACCATCGCACCTAGGTGAGATGGTCAGCGCGGTTTACATCTCTGGACAAATTTGTGGGATTCCGGCTCGAAACAGGAGATGTCTGGAACATCGTCAGGCGATTGAGCTGATCATTGATCATCGAAAAAACAATAGCTGGCCGGGATGCAACCGAATCGAGGGTATCGAAGGCGATAACATGAATGTGTTGCTGAGCTTTACAGGACACAATTTGCGATTGATCCTGAAATGCTTGAAGGACAGTTGTGCCCGAAATTTGTGTCGTTTAGCATTTCGGTCGGTGTATTGCGAGAAACGGGTACCGTCGGGAGTATATTACGGCTTTGGAGCGTTGTACGTAGTTTAAGGCCGTTCTCACTTCAGATGGCTTGATTTCCAGCACTTCGAAAATCAACAGAAATTTGGAAATTTTTTTAGGGAGAATTATTTCATGTCTATTTCAACCAAACGCACTACGCGAAGTTTGTTCATTCTTATATTTTGCTGTTTGTTCGCAGGTTCAGTCGCCTTGGGTTCTGGCGATGGCGGTAGCGGCGGCAATGGTGGTGGCAATGGTGGCAGCGAAGGTGGCGGCGACAGCGGTGGCAATGGTGGTGGCGGTAATGGCGGCGGCGAAGGTGGCGGTAATGGTGGCGGCGAAGGTGGCGGCGACAGCGGTGGCAATGGTGGTGGCGGTAATGGTGGCGGCGAAGGTGGCGGTAATGGTGGCGGCGAAGGTGGCGGTAATGGCGGCGGCGAAGGTGGACGCGGTACCGATGGAACGCCACTAAATGTTTCGAAGAAATCCTACGATATGGGAAAGAAAGTGTTCTTTGAACATGTTGTATGTGACACTTGTATATATGCTGAATTGGAACTGACTCCTGAGAGTGTTGACGCAGCTTGGAGGGCAATTAAGAAAGACTTGCGAAAATCTGGCAAGATTGGATCTAATTTGGAGCGCAGGGAACGAAGTTCAGTTAAATTGTTCATACGCAAGAGATTTGGTTTGTAGTTCCCCGATTTAGTTTCTGACCTGCTTAATGCCGTAGTTCCTATCCCTGATTGAGCAAGCGGTTAAAAGTTCAAGATGCGGCAAAATACATTCTCGCCTTGGGGAGAGTCTAAACGGAAGCGGAGAAGGACAAATTCGATAAACGTCAAAGAGAACTTGACAGCAGGCTTGTTTAGCATTGCGTAGATAGTCCCGTACGAATGAAAATTTCGACAACATGCTGAAACTTTTGGGTTCTGGCTTTGCCAGATTTTAATCCCGAAATGTTAGTATTGCAGGCTAGAGCAGATAGTATTGACGGTGATACGATTACCAATATGATATTTACACCCCAAGCACATGGACACGATGCACGGCAACCTTGCTGATTGATCGAAGAATTCTGCGACGGCAGGATATTTGCGGCTGGCGGCAGTTATAACCACAGAAATATTGCACTCGGCTGGTAAGAGGTGGGTGCTAAAGGCGATGGTTGAGACTACTTGATTTTCCGAAAGCAGCCTATTTGACAGCAATGACCTCCGCCTGAATCCCGAGCAAAAACGAATATTCGGCCAAATACGCCATTCAATTCAACGATTGGGTCTAGTGAATTAAAGTGACGAATTTGATTTTTACTAACGTTGCATCAGCCGAATATTCGGCATTGACTTTGAACCAAAATGTTGTACACCTCGCATTCGGTTGACTTATTACTAGGGGTTAAATCCCAAATAGTGTCGGGTATTCAGTAATCTGGAATACGCAAAGCAAATTCCAGAACAACTCAGTTGCAAATCCGATTCGATCTCCCACAGGATTCAACGTTACCGGCTGGGTAGTCGAGTACCTTATGCATCACAGAGTTCGCACAATCCGAATTGACACTTGTCTTACTTTACGAGGTGCAAATTCAACAAAAATAGTTTTTTACTCGAAGACAGCTTCTGGGTTATCGAGGCTGTCTGAACCTTCGAATTCAATTGGCTCGAGATTTAGTGCCGCGACTGCAGCCTCAATTGATGCAGTCTGAGTTGTCAGCGCATCAATCGCTGCCTGTACTAATGCATTACCAGAATCGTTGCCTTCACCGATTTGCTGATCATAGGCTTCGCCGCCTTCTGCGGCTGCTACCATTTCACCCATTGCCATCATCGTGGCTTCGAGATTCGCACGAAGTTCGGCATCGACATCTGGATTGGTGGCTGCAACGAGACTGGAAACGCTAGCACCTTCAATCATTGAGCCATCAACGCGCTTGTAATTGCCAAGATAGATGTTTTGGACACCGAGCGCATCATAGTAATGCGAAGCGTGGGTGTTGTCACTGAAGCAATCGTGCTCTTCTTCTGGATCGTGCAAAAGCAGGCCCAATTGCATACGCTCACCAGCGAGTTCTCCGTAGGACAGGCTACCCATACCGGTCAAAATGTTGGTTAGCGCCAAACCTTCGCGTGCCGCTCCGCCGGCTGTCCACTGAGATGTCATCCACTCTAGGTCTTCAACCAAAAGGTCAGTTACTGTACTTAGGTACGCAGCACGGCGGTCGCAGTTGCCGTTCGTGCAGTTCGCGGTATCGAAATCGCTTGCTGGACGTGCACCTGCACCTGGACCTGTTCCATTCAGATCTTGTCCCCAAAGCAAAAATTCCACTGCGTGATATCCGGTTGCTACGTTAGCTTCCACACCACCGAGTTCCTGCAGAGTCTCTGCAAGCAGGTCTTTGGTGATGTTGCTGGCATCTACATTCTCGCCAGAGAAGTTGAACATTGGATTGGCAATGACGTTAGCGGCATATCCCGGATTCTCTTCTGACTCGGCACCATAGTCACCAGCTACGTAATCGAGCAAGCCTTCGTCGAGAGGCCACGCGTTCACTTTGCCTTCCCAATCATCAACGATTGCGTTGCCAAATCGATAAACTTCACTTTGCTGGTAAGGAACTCGAGAAGCGAGCCAGGCGTTTTTCGCATTTGCGAGATTGTCTTCGGTCGGAGCAGCAATGAATTGTTCGACTGCATCCTGCAATGCGCGCGCTGTCATCAGGGAGTCTTCGTATACTGCGTGAGCCAAATCGGCGTAGTGCGCCAATACGTCGCCTTCACTTGCGGCACTGGCAGTCCCTGGCAGTACCAAAGCAGCAAGCATGCACACACAAGCCCGACGAGCAAATTTATTTTTCAAAAGCTTCATAGATGTTCTCCTTGTTAGGAATTGAAAAATTCTACTGAGAAGAGAGTCATGATCCGTCGTTCTGGGTGTTACTTTCCCATCACCAGCTCGTGAGCTCACTCTCCCGATAGGATTACGTTAACAAATTAACTGTGTAAATGACATTATAATGATAATGATACGCATTATCATTGTCAACAGATTTTTTAACACAGACATTGGAACAAGAAATTCGAACTTGTTCAATCTAAGAGGAGGGACAGTTTGACAAGGTGTAGCTCAGTCGTTGCTATTTCGATGGTTATCGCAATATCCGTACTGGTTACAGTTCCTGCGATCACAGCAAATTCTGAATCGGAAAGCGAGCGTATTGCTGCTGTGATAGAACTCACCAAGGACTTCTCGAAAGCAGAGCGATATGAACGACGATCTGCTGGTGCGGCGACTGTGTTTAAGGAGTTAAATCGGGATTCGTTTTCACACCCCTCTGCAAACATGTCTTTTGAACGGGAAGCAAAATTCAGAGTTGGTAACGGAATTTTCAGAAAAATCTGGGTGTCTGCACCAAGTTCAACCAAGTCCTCTGACGGTTTAGGTCCGATCTTTAACGCGCGCTCCTGTCAGCACTGTCATTTGAAGGACGGACGGGGCCATCCGCCATCTCCTGGTGAAAAATCCGAGACGATGTTTCTTCGCCTTTCGATCCCGCCTCAATCCAGTGAAGATACATTGAACTTGCAGACACATCGCATGAAGACAATACCGGAACCTGTTTATGGTGGACAGTTGCAGAACTTTTCGGTGCAGGGTGTGCTTGCTGAAGGAGACATGACAATCGAATATGAAGAAATATCGGTTATTTTGAATGAAAATGAAATTGTCAGTCTTCGCGCACCAACCTATGGCATCTCCAATCTGCAATACGGACCTCTCCATCCGCAGGTGCTTTTATCGCCGCGAGTTGCGCAAACAGTGATCGGCGTAGGACTGCTGGAGGCGATTGCAGAAACTGACATAGTTGCCGGTGTCGACCCCGATGATCTGGATGGCGATGGAATTTCGGGCCGAGCCAATGTTGTATGGAGCGATGAGTTCAACAAGCCTATGCTTGGCCGGTTTGGGTGGAAGGCTGGCAATCCAACTGTATCGCAACAATCAGCAGCAGCTTTTCGGGGGGATGTGGGCATCTCAACACCGCTTTACCCATATCCCTATGGAGACTGCACCTTAGTTCAGGACTCCTGCGTCAAGGCGCCACATGGAGGCGACTCCTCTGAAAGCACCGCCGAGGTTAACGACCAACTGTTCGATTTGCTGATCTTCTATACGCGCAATCTTGGTGTACCTGCGCGGCGGGACGTAAACCACCCACAGGTGCTTGAAGGCAAACGTCTGTTTTACGAAGCCAACTGCACCGCCTGTCATCGCCCCAAGTTTGTGACTCGTCGGGATTCGATTGGAGAGGAGCAGTCGTTCCAGTTGATTTGGCCCTATACTGACATGCTACTTCACGACATGGGTGAAGGTCTTGCGGATAACCGGCCGGAAGGCGAGGCTAATGGCCGCGAGTGGCGTACCGCGCCGCTTTGGGGTATCGGTCTCACTGAGATGGTAAACGGACACACGTTTTTTCTACACGATGGCCGCGCACGTAATCTTCTCGAAGCAATTCTCTGGCACGGAGGCGAAGCGGAGAAATCAAAAGAGCGAGTCGTCGAGATGACACGAAAGGAGAGAGAAGCGCTTCTTTCTTTTATTCGTTCCTTGTAATGGATGAGGACCTCCCTTATGAAACTTTTACTGCAACTGTCGCTTCCGTTATTGGTGACATATCTTTCCGTCGCAACGGCGTCAGGTCAGCAATCAATTCAGCCAGCAGATTATGCAGACGTCAATGCTGCTCTGATGGAAAACCATCTATTGCCGCGCTATGAACGTCTGGTATCAACGATAGACGTATTCGTAGAAGAAACCAAGGCATATTGCGAGGGTTCCTCCGATGTCGAATTGTCAGCTGTTCAAGCTCGCTTTCACGATGCCATGGACGCATGGATGGGTGCTCAACATATTCGTTTTGGCCCCGTTCTATTTTTACAGCGACATTTTCGATTCTATTTTTGGCCCCGAGCCCGTGGAAAAGTTGCTGACGCTGTTGCCGAGCTGGTTTCCGCGGAACTGGATGAAACTGCCCTTGCTGTGCGTGTCGCAGATGCCAACGTAGCAGCACAGGGATTCCTCGCTGCCGAATTTCTACTGTTTCACGAGCGCTATCTGGGTACTGGTGATGGAAGCAAAACGGGTTGTGGATTGTTGGGTGCGGTTGCCGGGAACATGCTGAACATGGCGACCGGAATACTTGCTGAATGGCGCCAAGGCAACGAACCGTTCACAGGATTTATGATAACACCGGGTCCAGACAACCCGTTTTATAAGAATCATGCCGAAGGGACTCTAGCCTTTTTCCAGAGTCTGTACGACAGCGTGCAAATCATGTCTGACGTTAATCTCAAACCGGTGATTGGGGACGACATAGGTAAAGCACGACCGATTATGGCTGAGTCGCGCTTGAGCGAACGCTCGCTAAGGAATATTGTTGTCACTTTGGAGACTTTGAAGGAACTGTATGGCGTTGATGGTAAGATTGGCTTGGGGAACCTAGCGGAAAGCGTTGACCCGAAACTGCACAAGTTGATGAAAAAAGCGTTCAGTGCGACTCTCTTGAACGCAAAGTCCCTGAGAGTTCCAATCGAAAAAGCTGCAGTTGAACCTGCAAATCGAGAACAGGTCGAAAAGCTGTCCACCCAGGTTCAGGCTATAAAACAAATCGTTAGGAAGCGATTGTCCCGTACGTTGGGACTCCCGATCGGATTTAATGCATTAGATGGAGATTGATCGCAGGCATGCACTTGCGCTGCTTACGGGTGGTATCGCCAGCGCGTTATTCCCAATCCATCGGTGCCGCGCAGCAGTCGTCCAGAAACAGAATCTGTACCTAAGTGCTCGGGTTGAGGAGTCTGGCAATTATCGCGTTACTGGATTTTCAGCAGATGGTGTTCCAGCCCTTGATTTAGCACTGCCCGGACGCGGGCACGCGTTTGCGGTTTCTCCGAATAGTAACTTAGCGGTGCTTTTCGCCCGTCGCCCGGGACGGTTCGCCCTGGTGCTTGACTTGAACGGCGGTCGCGTTGACCGGCAATTTACAACACGTGCTGATCGACACTTTTATGGGCACGGCGTATTCAGTCCGGACGGACAAATGTTGTATGCGACCGAGAATGATTATGAAGATGAGCGCGGTGTGATTGGTGTTTATGATGCCCGAAAGGGTTTCAGGCGAATTGGAGAACTTCCATCACATGGAATCGGGCCTCATGAAGTTGTATTACTCCCCGACGGGGAGACGATTGCTGTTGCCAATGGTGGGATCGCAACCCGGCCCGAAATGCCACGCATAAAGCTCAACCTGCCAACCATGTCGCCGTCGATATGTTATGTTGACCGTCACGATGGCAGGCTACGTCAAAAACTGACACTTGAACCAGCACTACATCAGTTGAGTATTCGCCATTTGGATGTCAATTCCGACGGTGTGGTGGTGATTGTTACGCAGTATGAAGGTCCATCCCGTGATCTTGTTCCGTTAATCGCGATGCATCGGTTTAACGAGAGGTTGGAACCCATTCAGGCACCGACTGAAGTTCTGCGGTCGATGCGAAACTATTGTGGTAGTGTGTGTTTTGACACGAGCGGCGAGACCTTCGCAGTATCGTCTCCACGCGGCAACGTGATAACTCTTTGGCACACTAGTTCTGGACAGCACCTGTCATCCGTCACCGTGAGCGATGGCTGTGGTTTAGCACCTGGAACACGGCGGAATGAGTTCTTGGTAAGCGGCGGGTTGGGAGATATTATGACGGTCGATGCGTTTCTTGGAACGCAGAAATATATCGCATTGAGCGGGTTCAAAACTGCTCGTTGGGACAATCATATGGGTGTTGCTTGCAGTGGTGCGTGATGGCCAGAGCCTGAACGGTCAAGGAGAAACAGCAAACGTTGTATCAGCAAGCAGGCAACTCAATTGATTCCGGAAACATTTCTGATAGGTGACCGGTTCCATAATTTCCCCGAAAGTCACTTACACAATTTGAATAAAGATAATCTGGAAAATACACTTCATCCTGTTGTCGTCCAGTTGGCGGACAATAACTCTGCCTGTTCGATGACTGTGGAAGCTGCTTTCTCTTGCTTGTCGGGCGGATAGTTGAATTTGCGTAGCACGCGCTTTACATGACGGCGAAGATTGGCGCGGACGTTTTCCCGAATTGTCCAGTCAATTTTTACATTGTTTTTGACAGTTCGCACAAGTTCCTGGGCGATTTGCCGAAGCGTTTCGTCGCCAAGCACTTGAACCGCACTATCGTTGGTTTCCAAAGCGTCATAAAAAGCCAGTTCATCTTCACTCAGTCCGAGTTTTTCCCCTCGTGAATTAGATTCTCGCATTTCACGTGCAAGCTGTATTAGTTCTTCGATAATTTGCGCAGCTTCGATGGTCTTATTTTGGTACCTACGTAATGTCTGCTCAAGCATTTCTGCGAATGATCTTGCTTGAATGATGTTACGTTTCCTTTTTGTCTTGATTTCACCTTGTAATAGTTTCTTCAAAAGTTCAACCGCAACATTCCGCTGTTTCATTCCTTTAACTTCAGTGAGAAACTCATCGGACAATATCGAAATATCGGGCTTTTTTAGTCCTGCAGCAGAAAAAATATCAATTACTTCTTCAGAAGCTACAGCTTTCGAGACAATTTGACGAATTGCGTTATCGAGTTCTTCGTCTTTTTGAACTCCTGGAGTTGAACGCTTGGCTAACGCTGTGCTGATGGTTTGAAAGAACTGAACATCGTCGCGGATTCGCTTTGCATCTTCATGCGGAACAGCCAATGCAAATGCCTGAGAAAGCTCCTTTACGGCCTGAATAAATCTTTCTTTACCGTTTTCCTGAGACAGAATGTGCTCCAAGGCTTCAGGTAGCAGTTTAAGTCTTTCTTTTGCGCCTCCAGTCGTCCATATGGAATAATCAAATCCATGGAACATAGCACAGCAAATCTCATACTTTTCCAACATTACTGCAACAGCTTCAGATTGATTAATCGCGGTTGCACCTTTTCCACCGCTACCAGTGTAGTTAGCCAAGGCCAACTTTAGTTCATGCGCAAGCCCAAGATAATCAACAACCAAGCCGCCAGGCTTATCTTTAAATACCCGATTGACCCGGGTAATTGCTTGCATTAACCCATGTCCTCGCATAGGTTTGTCGACGTACATTGTGTGTAAACTCGGGGCATCGAATCCCGTTAACCACATGTCCCTTACAATCACAATTTGAAAAGGATCATCTGCGTCCCGGAATCGGTTGGCCAATTTCTCCCTGCGGGATTTATTCCGTAAATGAAGTTGCCAGTGGACTGGGTCAGAAGCAGACCCAGTCATAATTACTTTAATTCGACCCTTTTGGTCGCTATCGTTATGCCAGTCCGAGCGAAGCGCGATCAATTCACCATATAAGTCGACGCATATTCGACGACTCATGCACACAATCATTGCTTTTCCATCAATGGCTTCCAATCTGGATTCAAAATGATTGACAATGTCTTCGGCAATCATTTTCAAGCGCTTTTTTGTACCAACGACAGATTCTAGTTGAGCCCATTTAGTCTTTAGTTTTTCCTGACGGTTGATTTCTTCACCTTCAGTAACTTCCTCGAATTCGGGGTCAATGTTTGGTTTTTCGTTCTCGTCAAGTGTTAATTTGGCGAGCCTGCTTTCGTAGTAGATCGGTACAGTGGCTTTATCTTCAACTGCTCTTTGTATGTCGTAGATGCTTATGTAGTCACCGAAAACTGCTCGTGTGTTAGCGTCTTTAAGTTCAATGGGAGTGCCCGTAAATCCGACGAATGAGGCGTTTGGTAAAGCGTCGCGCATGTGTCGTGCAAATCCTTCGATGAAGGAATACTGACTACGGTGCGCCTCATCTGCAATAACAACAATATTTTGACGTTCGGAGAGCATCGGATGATCGTCTCCTTTTTCATCCGGAAAGAATTTCTGAATCGTTGTAAAAACAACTCCTCCTGATTCCACGGAAAGTTTACGACGAAGATCGGCACGGTCTTGCGCCTGAACAGGAGGTTGCCTCAATAGATCCTTGCATTGAGTAAAGGTGCCAAACAATTGATCATCCAGATCATTTCTATCAGTAAGCACCACCACAGTTGGGTTTGCCATTGCGGATTCTCGAATAATCCGCCCTGCATAAAATGCCATTGTCAGACTCTTACCTGAGCCCTGAGTATGCCAAACAACACCAATTCGACGATCTCCGGTAGAGTCGTCAGAAATCGTTCGATTGGGAGTTGGTTGATTTCCAAATTCACGATCCGCGTTTTGCTGTAATTTCGATGCACGTAGCGTTTCTGCGACAGCTGTTTCGACCGCGTAAAACTGGTGATAGCCAGCCATTTTCTTCTCCAGGTTTCCAACACCGTCATCTTCTATGGCGATGAAATCTCGAACCAGTGACAAGAATCGTTTTGGTTCACATACTCCAGATAGTAACACTTCCAATTGAGGGAGTGTTGAATCAGCTTCTGATTCACCCGAAATAGTTCGCCACGCTTTGAACCACTCTTTTTCCGCGGTGAGTGTGCCAATTCTAGCTTTAAGCCCGTTAGAAACTATCAATATGGCATTCATTGAGAACAATGTCGTCAATTCCGTTTTATATGTTTGAAACTGCTTCCACGCAGTCCAAATGGTGGCATCTTCGTCGGCGGGATTCTTAAGTTCAATCAATCCCAAAGGTAAACCGTTTACGAAAAGTACGATGTCGAGGCGACGTTCGTGAGTGTTTTCAACTACAGTGAATTGATTGACTGCAAGCCAGTTGTTATTGGAAGGATCTTCGTAATCTATGACGCGTACGACTGCACCACGCACTGTGCCATCAGTAGTGCGATACTCCACAGCCACGCCGTCAACCAACATTCGGTGAAACTCACGGTTTCGAGTTTCCAGCATTGTGCTTTTCAGACGAGTTAATTTTCGATAAGCGTCTTTAAGTGCTGGAGCCGTCAGTTCGGCATTGAGACGGTGCAATGCATCTCTAAGTCTTTGTTCGAGATGAACTATGTTGTAGTTTTCTCGTTCCGAAGAGATCGAATCTGGGACGATATTTGGTCCGTATGTGATACTCCAGCCAATTTCCTTCAGCCATTCTAAAGTGGCTTCTTCAACTTCGGATTCGAATAAATTTGTCATTTAGCGGGATTCGACAGACAATGCAATAAGACTGGTTATCGCTAGTAAATTCGATATCTTGAAGCTGGTACGAATCCTTGTTCTGCTACTCAATGATTTAATCTGGAGGGTATGGAGTTAACTAAGAAAACGACAAACTACATCAATGAATTTTTGTATTAATGACAAACGTTCATCGAATTAAATTGGAAGTCGTATCCTACCCGACATTAACTCTGGCAATAGGGTATCACGGAGATTGGCAAGCATTTGAGACTCAAGGTTTGAAGATATGTTCAATTCAAAAATCAGGGTAAACATGTTGTCTAAGGAATCGAAAATCTGCTGTGTAGGGATGACGCAAAGAGCTTCACTTAAGTGATGTCGCTTAATATGCCCCATTGTCGTTGCCTTTTCTTTCGCGATGGCTTGAAACTCCAATAGATGGGAGAGAACTGAAGAATATACGAACCATTTTGGATATTTTTCTGAAGTAACCTTAAATAAATGTTGATTCAATGCTGCCCGATTTCCACACCAAATTTTGACCATTAGGCTACCAGACCAAGAAAAAACTATATCACCATTGTTGATTACACTTCGTTCAGGAATGTTTGAAGTCGCCCACTCCGCACTGTCGGCCAAACCACTTCTCAACTGAGCGATTTTTACTACTGGTAATCGCTCCTCTTTGTTGTTGGGTCTGAATTTTTGGAGTGCCAACCCGTTCGTGAAATCAGCGATTTCATCAAGTGGTTTAATTTCCCATCCTTCCGGAATCTCACCCACTTCCGCATCAATCAATCTATCAGGAAATAAATCGTCAATGTGCTTAGGAAGGCCCGTATCTCTCCCCTCCATTTTTGCGCGAATTGGTTCGAAATTAACAAACCATGACTTGAACAGGGTTTGTACCAGTTTTTCTAGCATTTCGTTCGTGCATTGATTGTGTTCAATCTTTTCATCTAGTGTACCGAGGATGTGGGCAATGGCGCGTTGCTCCGCGAGGGAGGGAAGATTGATCTTCAGTCGTTCAATGTCTGACGGTTTGATAGATGGATAGGCGGATGTACTGTGTTCGGCAATAGTTTGGAGTTCCTCAGTGATGTGCTTTTGTGTGACGAACCAGTAAATGAATTCTGTATCAGCAATTCCGGATTTACCTCGAAATACGGCAAAACCTGTGGAAGCAAGAAAATTTTCTGGAATGTGTTTTAATAATCCGTAGTGCCTTTGATTGGGGCGAACCGTCGAATAGACGATATTACCAGATTGAACCTTTCGACGAGCTCGGCTAGGAAGTTTATCTTTTTCTAGGTACAAGTGTTGTGTTTTCGAAATTCGATTTTCTGTAATACTACCAGTATCAAGGTAGTTTACATTCGACCATGACTCTTTTGGAGAATAGGTGGATTTGTTCATAACGATACAGTCGCCAAGACTCAAGGATTGCCACCTAGTTTCCACATGCTTTATGCTTTTCGCTATCGATACAGGATTTGGCTTGATCTCCTGCTCGCGCCATATCGTCGTAATTGTCTGGTGACATGCTTCTGAATCCGATTTCGAAGCATGCACGGCAACCCCATCACGGCGAATTTTGTCTCGAAAAGCTTCGTCAATCCGAGCCCATTCGACGATATCGACCTTGAAGGGTAAGTCGGATTCACTAAATCCTTCGGTCAGAGCCGATTTGACATTCAATAGCAGGGGTTCATCGCCGAGGACGGCAAGATCAAGATCCGAATACTCCTTTGCAGTCCAGGTGGCACGCGATCCGAATGCCAATACTTTTCTGTCGGGCACATGTTTATTCAGGATTTCGCACACGATGTCCCAATGACTGGGACGAAGATCAAGACATGGGGTCATCTCAATCACACAAAGCGTCTCGTAGCCCTTCTCGCAAGTAGACTACTTCTTCAATAAAACGAGGTATGTTCTCAATTACTTCGAGCGACATTTCCTCGTCATATGTATGACTGCTTTTCGCTCGCATTTCTCGGAATCCACGCCAATCAATCCACTCGCCGAGCAACAGTCCTTGTTCGTTTGCCGTACGAATCAGATCCTGAAAAGTCATCCGATCAAACTGCTCTGGGTTTGCTGAGGCATATT
The DNA here is from genome assembly GCA_965220665.1 of Arenicellales bacterium. Classification (GTDB taxonomy): domain Bacteria; phylum Pseudomonadota; class Gammaproteobacteria; order Arenicellales; family JAJDZL01; genus JAJDZL01. Next base: position 559,863 of record CBDCQQ010000004.1, on the reverse strand, counting down.
CGAGATAGCGCTTTAGAATCTTGTGTCCAAGTTCATAGGTAAATTCAAAGCGTTGAATGAGACCATCGCGAACCAGTGCATCGGTTGTGTCGGACCGGTAACGCACCAGTCCCTCTTCAAGACGTTGAATTGCTCGTTCGAAAGGCGCTGTTACGGGTTTGTTATTCGACATTCTGTTTTTCACTCCAGAACCCAAGTTGGGTTAGGTTTCGCACAATAGCGACATCCAACTTCGCCCCCTGTTCCTGTTGTTCTCGCAATTGAACAACTAGCCGCTTCATTTTGTCTTCGAAGGGCTCTCGGTCTTCTTCCTCTGGAGGTACGCCTACATAACGACCAGGGGTAAGCACGTGACCATGTTTGCGAATTTCCTCCAAAGTTGTACTCTTGCAGAATCCTGGAATATCTGCGTAGTTGTCAGAATAATTTTTGTTTCGCCAAGCATGGTAAGTTTCTGAGATAAGACTAATTTCTCTATCTGACAATTCTCGATGTGTTCGGCTTACCATCTTGCCGAGCGTACGGGCATCAATGAATAGAATTTCATCGCGTCGCTCGCGATAATTGCCATTACTGCGATCACGCGCCAAAAACCATAGACACGCAGGAATTTGGGTCGAATAAAACAACTGACCGGGTAGAGCGACCATGCAGTCGACAAGTCCAGCTTCAACAAGATTTTTTCTAATCTCGCCTTCATTTGATTGATTGCTGGACATTGAACCGTTGGCAAGAACAAATCCGGCAACGCCGTTCGGTGCCAAGTGATGAATCATATGCTGAACCCACGCGAAGTTGGCATTGCCTTTAGGAGGGGTACCAAACTGCCAACGCTTATCGTCGACAAACTGATCTCCACCCCAGTCAGAAACATTAAATGGTGGATTAGCGAGGATGAAATCCGCTTTCAGGTCTGGATGACGATCATTGTGAAAACTGTCGCCATGCGCAATCTGCCCATCAATTCCTCGTATTGCAAGATTCATTCTTGAAAGGCGCCAAGTCGTGTAATTGGATTCTTGTCCAAAGATCGAAATATCAATTCGAGGATCATTCGGAAGACTTCTTTCATTTCCGTTACCGTTTCCGAAAGCACGAATGAACTCAATAGATTGAACAAACATGCCAGATGAACCACAGCAGGGATCGTAAACTCGTCCATGATAAGGTTCCAACATTTCAACCAACAGTCGCACAATGCATCGCGGTGTATAAAACTCGCCTCCTTTTTTACCTTCCGCATTCGCAAACCTCGACAGAAAATATTCGTAAACCCTACCTAGTACATCTCTTGATCTGGCTTCTTCATCTCCAACCCTAATATTGCTGATGGTGTCAATTAGTTGCCCCAGCCGAGAAGAATCAACAACCGGTCTGGCATAATCTTTCGGCAACACATTTTTGAGCATTGAATTGTCTCGTTCAATTGCAACCATGGCATTATCAACAACCTGACCGATATCAGGCTGTTTCGCTTGATCAGAAATTTTTTGCCAGCGCGACTCCGTTGGAACCCAAAATATGTTATCCGCTATATATTCGTCGCGATCGTCAGCAGCGTCTTTTCCCCATTCCGCTATTACCTTTGCTCTGTGTTCCTCGAATGCATCAGAAATGTATTTCAAAAAAATCAAGCCAAGCACCACGTGTTTGTATTCAGCTGCATCCATTGAACCGCGCAGAGTATCGGCCATGCGCCACAATTCGTCTTCGTAGCCGATCGTTGCGCCTTGATCGGATTCAATGTTATCTTTTTGACTTTTGTTAGGAGGGTCTCTCTTTGGCAATTCAATATCTTCCGGTTTTGAATTGAAACGAAGCTAAATTCTTATTGTTCAATGTTGACCAATCTGACGTTTTTGTAATTTGGTCTAGCATTGGATACATGATTTTTGTTGAGATGTTGAGACTTAATTTTAGATTGTATCAATACGATCGTAGGGTATATACGGTTCAGTGTTAATCATCTATCCGAGCAGTATTTTTTTGTACGCATTCACGTATGTCGATTCCATCAACTAAACGTGTGTAAACCCGATCAGCAAATATTGGAACTAATTTACTCAAGATTTTCTTGGTCTCAGATTGGACAATTTCAATATTGCCTTCTCTGTAATTTTTCTTTGATTCATTAGAATGTGGAAGCCATTCCATTCCAATATTGGAAATATGCTCAACCAACGGCGGGGCAGTGTTGTAGAAATCAGCAACTACAGCAATTCCTGCAGCAAGGGCTGACAACTCAATTTGTACATCAAATATTCGTAATACTGCTTGGTAGCGATAGTCATGAACTAGGGATTCAAGAGATACGGGTTCAAAAGACTCGTGATCTTCTGTCATGGGAAATATTGAGATGGGTTCAAATGTCCCCTGGTTTACTCACTAGAGAAGACGGATGTAAAGAAATCCAAGTGTTCAACTGACTGCAGAAATCCGACACAATCGCTGTTGCTGAATTGAATATCATAAATTGTTCCTTAACAAAATCAAGTACTTTTGTGGTGAGTCCCAATAAATTCCTTCGTGTTACCCTCTTGATGCTCTTTGTGGATCTGTGGCAAATCTAAACAATTTAGCACACTTTCACCCACCTCAGGCGGGGAGTTCCAACCGAAATTGACACACGAACCTATACAGAGATCATATTGGAGCAATTTTGGCGATCGTGACGATTACATTTCAAGTAGCGATAGGTACGCTGGCCGGCCCAAAGGTATACAAGAATGGTGATGCAATTCGACACTGATGGAATAGCATCCAACAATTTAACGAATAAATCGAATATGTGGTGTATTTGCCAAGAAACCCTGTTAAAAAATAAGGTAACTCCTCGAGTGGTTTGAGCAAACGGTCTGGTAGTAAGTACAATTCATTCGGACTAACTGCATACATTTCTGCAGTGTCAATGAAATTCACACCACGCTCAAACGCCAAGTCCATCTGCTCATGACCTTTGGCCTGAGTTCATGCTTCCGAGGCAAGTTTCGCTGACCTTGATTGCCGAATCTCAGAGTTGTTTGAATTTCATTTGAACTTTATCTCCTGATAGCAGAATTTTGACTCAACTATTACAGAATAGAAAGTGATGTCCAGCTTGCTGAATAGCGATTCCTATCGAATCATGGTCTATTGTAGGTGTGCTTTGCCCTGCTTCAGACGATCAACCAGCGTGGTAATCCGTTCGAATGAGACTGTTGAGATGGTTTCATCTAACTGATAATTTTCTGCACCGGGGTGGACGATCCATAAGTGTTCAAGCTTTAAGTCCTGAATGGCAGAGCGCATTGAGCGTGTGGTGCTTATCGAATCGCGGTACTTGATTTCGAATCCATATCTCTTCCCGTTGACGATCACCAAAAGATCGAGTTCTGCCCCACCATGAGTCCCCCAAAAGTAGCAGCTGCGAGAACGCAGACGATTGATGATGTGTTCGATGACCATCCCTTCGAATGAAGCACCGGCCTTTGGGTGGCTCAACACACCACGACGCGAATTTAGTTCGAGCAGTGAATGCAAAATACCAGAATCACGGATGTATATCTTGGGTGATTTGACCTGACGTTTTTTCAGATTCTCATGCCAGGGAGCCAGCACCCTGACCATAAACGCGGAACTGAGTATGTCCAGATAGCGTCTGGCTGTAATCTCACTTTGTCCGATGGCACGGGCAAACTCTGCGCCATTCCAAACCTGCCCATGATAGTGTGCAAGCATTGTCCAGAATCGGCGCAGCGTGTCCGGCGGTACCGTAATTCCGTATTGCGGCACATCGCGCTCTAAAAATGTTGCTACGAAACTCTCCCGCCAAATTGCAGACAGTTCGTCGTCGTCAGCTAAGACGCTTCTTGGGAAACCACCCCTGAACCATAGTGTGTGCCAATGAATATCAGGAACTTCGTCACTGGAAAATCCACTTAAGTATTCAATTCCAATTCGACCTGCCAGGGATTCGGATACCCCTTTTATCAATGTCGGTGATACGCTTCCGAGCACCAGAAACTGTGCATTACACTTTGGATTGTCAATGACAACACGCATTACCTCGAAAAGCTCAGGTACGCGCTGTATTTCATCAATCACAACAGTGCCTGATAGACCTAATAAAATCGACTCCGCATTGTCCATTAATCGACGATCTGTATACTTTTCCAAATCAAAAATACTTGCTTGCGGATCATTGTGCGTAAACATTCTTGCCAAAGTTGTCTTCCCACATTGGCGCGGACCTACAACCGCTACTGCAGGATGTACCTGGAACGAGCGGCTTACTCTATCTATAGCAAATGCTCTTGGAATCTTGGATTCAATCACGTATTCTTGAAATTATAAATATAATTATAGGAAATTCAAGGAATATTAGGTTAACCCTTTCGATTTTCAGGTTTAAGTGCGATCAATTGTGACATTTTTCGTGCTGCAAAGTGATCATCGATAGAACACTGCCATTCCGTAAGCAGTGCACATCTATTTCTTTTGATTAGACACGTATCATCCGCTGAGTGTGACACACGCCCGCCTTACGCGTGCCGTTAACTCAAGATCGAGAGCGCAGAGTGCAAAATGTGATATGGCTCAATTTGAATTCGCCCACTTACTTGTGAACTGCTTCAGCGAGTCGGCAAAGATTGATTCAGAGTGAAAAATTCTTTTTGTTAATTTGTAGCCGCCCATTAGTTCTATTCCGTGTACTTTGGAAATTCTAGATTGTCGGAATTATTTCAGGCGGCGTAAATGCGGTTAGGGAAGGCAGTTCACCAGTAAATCGTTCTATTTTGACAAGGCAGGACATCGCAGCCGGTCCTTGTGCCAGGCCAGACGTTCCGCGATCATGAGTTACCATGTTGGCATTTCCATGCTTGCAGACGAGCGTATCCGCGTCTGGGTCTACAGGGTCTAACCATGCACCGGTAGAAATTTGAATGACACCTACTTTCAAGTTGTCATCTACAACCGCAGTTGCGTAAAACGCACCTCTATCGTTGTACACTCTCACTGCATCACCATCTCGAATCGCTCTCTTTTCGGCGTCATTGGAACTTATGCGCAGCGGTTCACGATCATTGATTTTATGTGAGCGGCTATACGCCCCGTGGTCCAACTGAGAATGTAAGCGGGGCGTAGGTTGATTGGAGATCAAATGCAGACAGTCTTCATCAATACTCTCCTTACCCAGCCATTCCGATGGTGGCATCCAGGTCGGATGCCCCGGACAATCGTCGTAACCGAAGGAATCTATTTTTTGAGAGAATATCTCAATTTTTCCACTGGGTGTTCTAAGTGGTTTGCCATCGGGATCGTTTCGAAAAGGCTCAAGCAAGACCCCAGGTTTGGAAGGTGTTTCAACCTTCATTCGACCTTCCTTCACAAAATCGTTGAATTCAGGAAATGGCGTTCCCTCGGAAATGCTGCGGTCTCGAGTTTGTTCGAAAAGGCATCGAATCCACTCGCTTTCATCTCTACCTTCCGTAAACTCATCATCGAAACCAAGCTGCTTCGCAATGCCAGAGAAAATCTCGTAGTCGGTTCTGGCCTGTCCGAATGCAGGCAACACCTGATCCATATAGACTGCGTAACAATCCCTTGGAGATGAGGACACATCACTTCGTTCAAGCATTGTTGCTGCGGGCAATACGATATCTGAGTATCGGGCAGCAGCAGTCCAGAAACAATCATGAATGATTGTGCACTTTGGCTTGCGCCAACCTTCAATCAAACGATTGAGATCCTGGTGGTGATGAAATGGATTTCCACCAGCCCAGTAGATTAACTCGATTTTTGGATATTGATGCGTGGTGCCGTTGTAAGTGAAGTCGCTGCCCGGGTTATGCAGCATGTCGGAAATTCTTGCCACCGGGATGAAACTCTTCATTGATAGAGCGTTTTTCCCAACCGGATAGTTCTCCCATCTGAGGCGGCCGATATGGTTTCCGACGCCGTTGGTGGAAGAATACCCAAATCCAACGCCTCCGCCTGGCAATCCAATCTGTCCCAACATGGCGGCCAGTGTAATTGCCATCCAGTAGGTATGCTCCCCGTGCTCCTGTCGCGTCAGGGCCCAACTGACGGTCAGCAGCGTTCTGTTGCCTGCCATCTCAATCGCAAGCGAACGAATATCATCTTCTGAAATTCCACATATCGATGAAGCCCAGGCTGCAGTCTTGGGCTGCTGGTCGGTTTCACCCAGAAGGTAAGCCTCAAATCGCTCATAGCCTACACAATACCGGTTCAGAAACCCAAGATTGTGTAAATCGTTTTCCAGTAATGTGTATGCAATACCTAACATCAGCGCGACATCGGTATTGGGAACAATTGGAAACCAGGTTGGATTCAGTTCAGGTCGACTGTCATCGCGAATTGGACTGACACTGACAAATTTCACGCCGGCGTTAGCGGCTTGCTGCGTGTAATTCTTCTGTACATGTCGGGCGTGGCCACCAAATTCTACTTGGGTGTTTTTAAGCGGCAGCCCACCAAAGGCTACGAACACATCTGTGTTCTCTATAATGGATGGCCAGGCAGTGCAGTTAACCAGCAGAATGAAAAAATTTCCCATCACATGTGGAAGAATCACTTCCGCGGAGGCGAAACTGTAGGAATTAATCGAATAGGTGAATCCACCAAACAGATTCAAGAACCGATGCAGTTGGGCAGGGGCATTGTGAAACTTGCCTGCACTCGCCCAACCGTATGACCCTGCATAGATTGCTTCATTTCCGTAGTTGGTTTTAATTTGCTTTAGTGCATCAGCTGTAATTTTTTCTGCAGTTTCCCAGGAAACCGCAACAAAAGGTTCCCGGCCTCGCCCTGATGGGTCTGCCTGAAATCCGTTTTCATAGAAGCTCTTTCGAATGGCTGGCTGGCTGATTCTGACAGGATGGTTGTAGGCATCAATCCAGCCTTCTGAAATTCTGGAAGGGTCAGGATCATAGTCGACACCTCGCATTTCTACAAGATTTCCGTCTTTGAGGACAGGCAGGTATGCTCCCCAGTGTGTAGCTGTCTGCAAGGGGCGTTGCGGTGCAGTGGTTTCCATATTCGTCGAGGACTCTGATATTGAAGTGAGACAGGGTGGTAAGTTGATGATTTTCAGCAATTATAACAGGAGGATACATTCTCAATTTGTACCATCATTGACTTGTCAGGCTGTGCTGAACGACGGGAAATTAGTGAACATGTTCAACATTGGCTGGCATTTCTATTGCACCATCATTCTTGCACAAAATATTTTTACCAGTCAGTTTTCCTTTCCTACAATAACGAAGTATTTTGAGTGTTTCTTGCCAGAACTGATTTAATCCAGTTCACTCATTGAAAACTTCCAAGCATGAAGGGGAACTGCGCAGTGATAAAAAAGTTACTTTTGTTATTAACGGCACCATTGGCCCTGAGCTTTGGTGCTGCAAACAGTGATTCTCAGAAGTGGGATATGCCACTTGCATATTCTGCGACGAATTATCAATCAGAAAACGCAGCTGCTTTTGCGGCCTCGGTTACAGAGGCAACTGGGGGCAGTCTGACAATCGTTACACATCCAGGTGGTTCTCTCTATAAAGGCGACGAAATCTTCCATGCTGTTCGTACTGGACAGGCTCCAATCGGTGAACGATTAATCTCCGCTGAGGGGAATGAAGATCCACTTTTTGAACTGGATACCTTGCCATTTTTGGCTGCAAGCTTTGAAGATGCACAGAAGTTGCATGAAGCCGCCAAACCTGAGATGCAGGCATTACTTGCAAGCAAGGGCGTGATGATGCTCTATGCAGTTCCCTGGCCTCCGCAGGGAATTTACAACAAGAGTCCGATCAACGGCACAGCTGACATGAAGAATGTCAAATTTCGTGCCTACAATCCTGCCACAGTCAGACTGGCTGAACTGATGGGTGCCGTACCCACTACAATTGAAGTGGCTGATCTGTCACAGGCACTTGCAGCCGGGCAGGTAGAAAGCATGGTCTCATCAGGCTCGACAGGATATGACATCAAAATTTGGGAATATGTCGATTTCTGGTATGACCTTCAAGCTTGGTTGCCAAAAAATATGGTTATCGTCAACCTTGATGCGTGGCATGATCTTGATGAAGCTACTCAAAACATCGTTCTGAATGCGGCATCTGAAGCTGAGGCTAACGGTTGGGCAAAAGCAGAAAGTCTCGCACAATGGTATGCGGAACAGCTCGCTGCCAACGGCATGACAGTGCAGCCTGCGGGAGACCAGCTGGTGAATGATCTGAGGAAAATTGGCGACATCATGACGATGGAGTGGCTGGAACGCGCTGGCGCTTCCGGTGAAGCACTGATTAACGCCTACAAATCAATGTGATTGGTCTTTTCGACTAACTTCAGACATCCTGACCCCCAGCCAATTTCGAAGTGTACATGATTGCTGATTTGCGGGGTTGAAATCAGTCTGCCGCCAGTTCGTAAACGAGTTTCAGATTCGTTCCGGGATACACAGTTTCAGTCGCTGTCAATTCATCAAGCAGGGGTATCAGAGCCCGGTCTACGCAATTGCTGCCCAAGCCAAGAATCTGTACTTTCAGCAGCCCTTTGTCGTGATCTGGAATAATGTTCGCATCGGCATCAAACAACCGCTGCAGGGCCTTTCTCGGATTGGTTTTTTTACCCTGTGCACCGGCGACAGCCGGAATCATGCGGGTTTCCGCCCGATAGGCGATCATGCGAATGATGTCGATAAACAGCCGCTGTGATTTCGGCAGCACCTCAAGGCGCTCAGATGCTTCAAGCTGTCCAGCAAGGATGTGCTTGTCGGTCGCGTTTTTCTCAATGCGCACCTTCTCATGCTCGGCTTCAAGCTGCTCAATGTGCTCAGCGAGTTGCGCACACTGGTGTGCTTTGGCATCATCTTTGGCGAGTTTCGCGATTCGATTGCGCATCGTCGTGATGCGCCCCCACAGCTTGTTGACCTGCTTTTCAAGATTGCGCCTGCGTGGATTGACCACAACCGTGTCATCGTCCATCGGTGCCAATGCATGCGAGGTCAATGCGTCAACACTGAACTGATCGCGCATGTACTTGAAGAAATTCTCCTGCGACCAGCGCGAAAACATCAACGATGCCACCTGTTCAGTTGACAGCGTCGGATGGGTCGTGACAATCGCAACCTCGCGTCCACTGTCGAGCCGGCGCCGGATCTGGCGCACCGACAGGTCTTTGTCCAGCACGATGGATTTCTCAGCGAGCATCACCGTCTGTTGGTGACTCTGAGCCGGGCCATAGACCGTCACAACACTTTCGCAGTAATCCGCACCGTCCCACGCAGGTGCCTTGAAGTTCTTGTGCCAGTTCACACACGCAATGCCCTTGCGCGCCAGTCTGCGCATCATCTTCGGACTCCATCCCTCGCGATCAAACACCAAGGTCACCCAGGGCGCTTCGGTGCTGGCAGTGTCGGTCAAATCCGGCGCCTCGTCAGTCACTGCACCGATCGCCTGCAGTTCTTTGACCACAACGTGTTCCAGCGCCTTGACCATCCCGGGATCGTAATCCTGATGCAGACAAAGCAGTGGCTGGCCACCAAGCGTATTGACCCAGTAACTCGCAGCCGCAGGCAGACACAGTTTCTGGCGCGAAATGAACTTCTTCGCCAATCTGCCTTGACCACTGTAGACTTTCGTATGCCCGTCAACCAGCAACACCGCATCGTATTGACAGTCTTGCAGCAGCCATCGCTTCGACAGCGTCTGCTGCCACAGCAAAACCCGCTCAAAGTCTTTGCTGAACAAACGGATTTTGCTGCGCAGCGTTTTCACCTCAGGACAGCGGTCAAGTCCAAGAATCTGCCCCCATTCGCCCGGTGCGTCATAGCGCAGCTGTTCCGGATTCGATACCCGTGCCATCGCGATCAATGCCAGAAACGTTAACAACGACTGCGCACTGTAATAGCCGTTGGGCAATTGTATCGGTGCGGTATCGATGCCCTGTTCAATCAACATCGGCAAAGCACTGAGCACGCCGCCTCTTTGAACACTGTGAGCCGATTGATCAAAACTCGGCGCCGCCGCGTGTGGCGACCCGCTTGTCATCGCCAGCGTGCGACCGACAACATCGGTTGTCGCCCGCCCCATCGAAGCGTTGCGGTCGCGCACATTGCGCGCGCTGCGCTGGAGCGCTTTCGACTCGTCTGCACACGCGGTTGCAGATGCCGCAGATTCGATCTCAGCAACCGCAGGCTGTTTCGGCTGCCGCTTGTGCTTCGCAATCCGCCCGGCGCGGATGTGATAGGTCAGCGTGGCCACCGCAATGCCGATCTTCTGTGCCGTCTTGCTGGCACTGAAACCCTGGGCCAGCAGCGCTTCGGCTTCGTACTTGGTCTGGGCATCAATTGCAGTGCATCGTTTTTCCTTGCGCGGCATGAAAAATCCCGCACTGCCATGTTTGCGGTAGGTTTTGCAGTGTCCCATCAGCATGGCTCTTGAGATGCCCATCGCTTCGGTGATTCTGTTTGCCGGCAGACGACAGTCGACCCGCAATTCTGCAACGGTCAGGGCGCGCGTCTGTGCGTCGTTTGCATCGTGGCTTTTGAACGGCATCAGGTTGGAGAAGTAGGTCACCTTGTCATCTTCGAAGCTGACAGAGAAGCCGTTTGCGATCGGGGTGGTTTCCGGGGGGGGGTGATTGGGATGTTCAGTTGCATTCTGGATTCCTGGAGTGTTGCTCAAAACCTTATTTATGTACATATTAATGTTAGCAGAAGACAAATCCAAATGCAAGCCAAATTTGGAGATAAATGACAAAATTATGACGATTATTCAACACCTTAATAAGATCGACTGATACAATCATCGGGCTAAGGGGTCAGGATGTCTGAACTTTGTGCGCTGCGTAATTTATTCCGTTCATTTGGTTGGCTCGCATTTGCCATGCACTGAACACGCTGTAGCGATGATGTGGCCATGCTGCGGCGAGGTATTTACGGGCACTATTGGTGCGCTGGTGTTCTTTAGCATCACCATACGAGACTTTTCAAATTACATCCCTGTTACAGGTCTAAGTTCATATATGTAGAATGGAAAAATGAAGACCACAGTGAGGGAACCATCGCTTTATGGCAACAAAGTTTCAGGAGTTGATGGCCATCGGTGTTGTTATTTTGAACCGCAGAGAATCAAGTTCACGAGTTCGAATGCGATTGTGGCAGCAGCTAAGGAAGTAATTTCAGCGTGGTCGTAAGCCGGGGCTACTTCGACGATATCGCCACCGACCATTTTGATTCCTTTCAGGCCTCGCAGAATGTTAATCAATTCACGACTGCTGAGCCCCGCCACCTCTGGCGTGCCTGTGCCCGGTGCATGCGCCGGGTCGAGAACGTCAATGTCGATGGACAGATATAATGGCACATCTCCGACTCGATCGCGAATTCTGGCGGCGACATGATCGGGACCTTGGTCATTGAGCTCATCACAATGTATGACTTTGAAGCCCAACTCAGCATCTTGCGCGAGATCTTCGCTGCTGTAGAGCGGACCGCGAATACCCACGTGCATTGATGCTTGATCATCGAATAAACCTTCTTCTGCAGCGCGGCGAAAGGGTGTTCCGTGCGTATAGGGTGCACCAAAATAGGTATCCCAAGTATCCAAATGGGCATCAAAATGAACTAGCGCAACCGGCCCGTGACGCTGATGCATGGCTCTAAGTAGCGGAACTGCGATGGTGTGATCACCGCCAAGGCTGATCAACGCACCGACATTACTCAATAATTCAGACGCTGCTGATTCTATCTGATCAATGGCTTCTGTAATACTGTAAGGATTACATGGAACGTCGCCGGCGTCGGCAACCTGAAACTCCCGAAACGGTTCGGTTCCGTAGGCCGGATGGAAGTTATAACGAAGGTGCCGGGACGCCTGACGAATAGCTTGGGGTCCGAAACGGGCTCCAGGTCTGTAACTCGTGCCAGAATCAAACGGTATGCCGAGAATTGCAACATCACAGTAGCTTACGTCGCGCAGTTCCGGTAAACGACAAAATGTTGACGGGCCCGCGTAGCGTGGAACAATCGAACCGCTCATCGGCTGAATTGGTGGTACTTTTTTTTCAGTCATACGTCATGAAACCATTTGTTGGTGCCGAACACTTCCATTTCCATCGTAGTAGAATTTTACTCAACCTTGGTTCAAAAGAATAAGTGGTTGAGCATGCCGATAAGATTGCCGGATCCGGTTCTCAATTTGATGTTGAGTTCAACATAACTTGGGATATGCCCTAGATTAGGAAATGTTGCAAAAGCCCCAAACGACCGATTTCATCCTCAGTTGGCAAATACTTCGCAGAAGAAGTCATCAGAAAATGGATTGGACATTTCACAATTTGGTAAATGATGTACGTACCTGTCGGATTGCGTTGAGTATCATAAGCGCCTCCAAGAGTTCATGCCCAATTCCATAGATTACGTGCGTCATTGAAGAAAAATCCAACTCACTTCAAATTAACTGAATCTTGTCAAAATACTCATCAAATCAAAAGCATGTGAATCTTGAGGTTCGTGGCGCCAGGCAAAATAATCTCAAAGATCTTAGTTTAGACATCCCCCTGAATCAGCTCACCGTAATTACTGGAGTCAGCGGCTCTGGTAAGTCTTCTCTGGCCTTTGATACTGTTTATGCAGAAGGGCAACGAAGATACGTCGAAACGTTCTCACCCTACGCCCGGCAGTTTTTGGACCGCATGGATCGTCCGAAAGCTGACTCTATTGAAAATGTTCCGCCAGCGGTTGCAATTGATCAGGTAAACCCTGTTCGAACAACGCGTTCAACTGTCGGGACGATGACTGAAATCAATGATCACCTAAAACTTCTCTTTGCTCGTATCGCCTCACTTTATTGTCCCAACTGCGGCAAACTCGTCAAGCAGCGCACTAATGATGAAATCTGCGATTCAATTTTCAAGGAATTTGAAGACGCAAACATGATTCAGGTTATGTTTGCGGTTCAAGTACCGAAAAGTCTCTCCACCGAGTTTGCACTTGAGCATCTCAGAAATCAAGGATATATGCGAATTGCGTATCGTAAGGGAGAGACCATGTTGGTTGTTCAGGATCGACTTCGCCCAGTCGACGCTAGTCGCTCCCGTCTGATTGAAGCGATTGAGGTGTCTCTCTATCGAGGCTCCAATACAGTCATTGCGCAGCGATTGGATGAAAGCGGCGAGGGTATCGGACCTGAAATAGAGTTTACTGACAAACTTCGATGTTGCGGTTACGACTATTCAGAGTCTACGCCTAACCTTTTCTCCTTCAATTCACCGATTGGCGCTTGTGACACGTGTCGCGGGTTTGGCCGGACGATTGGCATTGACTACGGCCAGGTCATTCCAGATCAATCTCTAACATTGCGAGAAGGTGCGATTCGGGCGTTCAATTCCCCCGTTTACAGCGAGAGTTATCGCGATATTTTGAGATACGGAAGCGAAAGCGGCATACCTCTCGATACTCCCTGGTGTGATCTGGAAGACGAGCACAAACGATGGGTACTTGAAGGGGAAGGTGGATGGTACAGTGGTAAGTGGTATGGTGTCAAACTCTTTTTTGACTGGTTGGAACGGCGCAAACATCGCATGCATGTTCGGGTTTTCCTGTCCTACTATCGATCCTATACGAGATGTAAAGACTGTGGGGGTGCAAGACTGAAGCCAGAAGCCTTCAATTGGCGTCTGGGAAAACGAGTCGAAGAAATTGAAAGTTATCAAAAATATAGACATCCGGCTTTTCGAATGACGGATGTTCAATTTGCTTGTCTGCCTGGTCTGACAATACACGATGTTGCATCCTTACCGATTACCCGCTGTGTGGAATTTTTCTCAAGTATTCAACTTCCTTCCCCGTACGATGATGCAGTCGCATTACTGCTAGATGAAATTCGTGCACGAATTGGATATCTAAATAATGTAGGGTTGGGATACCTCAACCTTGATCGCCAGTCTCGTACCTTAAGTGGCGGTGAAGTTCAAAGAATCAATCTAACGACTGCCTTGGGAACGACGCTCGTAAACACGTTGTTTGTTCTGGATGAACCGACGATTGGATTACACAGTCGAGATATAGGAAGAGTCATCGAAATACTTCACCGTCTACGTGACGCCGGTAACACGCTTCTGGTTGTTGAGCACGAGGAGCAGGTTATTCGTGCAGCCGATCAAATTGCAGACCTAGGTCCGGGCCCTGGATCGTCAGGTGGAAGTCTGGTGCATTTTGGGTCGCTAGAGGAACTGCTGAATTCAACGAAGTCTGTGACTGCAGACTGTCTCAGTAATGGCGACTATCTGCCTGAAATTCGACCATACGATCACCTTCAAGAGAAATCGTCGCCTCTGCTCATTCGTGGTGCTGAACAGAATAATCTCAAGGGAATTGACGTGTCAATTCCACTAGGTCAACTCGTGTGCATCACTGGTGTCAGTGGTTCTGGAAAATCGACATTGATTGAGGACGTCTTGTTTCGCGGCGTATGCCGCCAATTGGGTAGAAGCACAGAGGCACCGGGACATCACCGGTCCATTGATGGCGTCGAGAAAATCGACGATATGGTTATGGTATCTCAGGCGGCAATTGGTAGAACCACACGTTCCAATCCCGTCAGTTATGTCGGTGCGCTAACTCCGATTCGCGAGATTTTTTCCCGACAGCCGCTGGCCAAATCAAAGGGCTACACAGCAGGGCACTTCAGTTTCAATTCAAAACTTGGTTGTTGCGAAACTTGTGAGGGAAGTGGATTTGAACATATAGAAATGCAGTTTCTTAGCGACGTATACCTGCGTTGTGCGGAGTGCGATGGAACCCGCTTTCGCTCCGAGATTTGTCAGGTTAAAGTCAATCCAGACTCAAATCTCAACTCAGACACAATTTCAGAATCACTCTCAATTGTTGACGTTCTGAACCTTACTGTTGCAGATGCAATCGAGTTTTTTCAAAATGAAACAAAGGTTGTTAAGGCACTTGCACCTCTTGTTGATGTCGGATTGGACTACCTTACCTTAGGGCAGCCAGTTCCAACCTTGAGTGGAGGCGAAGCTCAGAGACTAAAACTGGCAGCACATATTGCCAAAAACACGAGTATCAGAAAGAAGAAACGCGAGCACATCGTGTTCTTATTTGACGAGCCGACAACCGGATTGCACTTTACAGATGTATCGAAATTGATCAGTTCACTTCGAAAACTGATCGACAGTGGACATTCGGTCGTTGTAATTGAACACAATCTGGATCTTGTATCGAGTGCAGACTGGTTGATTGATTTGGGACCAGAAGGTGGGGAATTTGGCGGTGAACTTGTAGGGGAGGGAACACCTTCATCAGTTGCAGACAACTATTCGACGGCAACCGCAGAGGCACTGAAAGAGTATTTCAATGGGGAAGCAAATCGAAAGCGAATGAATCTCGTTGAAGTCAGCTCGAATCGGCAAAATAAACAGCAGATCGTTGTCCATAACGCTCGCGAACATAACTTAAAGAACATCTCTGTTTCAATACCATACAACGCGATGACGGTTATCACTGGCATGAGTGGCAGCGGCAAGAGCACGTTGGCATTCGACATATTGTTTGCAGAGGGGCAGAAACGGTATCTTGCAACCATCAATGCCTATGCACGGCAATTTGTTCAGCCGGCCTCCAGGGCGGATTTCGATTCAATTGCTGGGTTGCCGCCAACTGTCGCAATCTCACAGATGATTAGCCGGGGAGGGCGCCGAAGTACCGTAGCCACTCTCACAGAAATTTACCACTACATTCGTTTGCTGTACGTAAGGTTTGGAATTCAATTCTGTCCGGAATGTCATGTCGAGATTCATGCTCGATCAATTGAATCCATTGTTCAACAGATCATTCTCGAACGAATGAATACAAGGATTAGCGTACTCGCGCCGCTAGTTGTGTCACGCAAGGGCAACCATAATCCTTGGCGGCAGTGGGCTTTGAAGCGTGGAGCGCAATCTCTACTTGTGGATGGTGAACTGCTTTCGACTCAGAACTGGAAACCACTTGATCGATACCGTCTGCATAGCATTGATTTACCAGTAGCTACTGTCGAATTGGGTCCGGATGACACATCTGCTAGAGAAAACCTGGTTGCGGCAATTAACGAATCATTGCAAGTCAAGGATGGACACTTTCGTATTGCATACCCCGCGCTGGATCAGGAAACCGATGACCGGAAACTGGATCTTTTTTCTACCAGTCGATCCTGTAATAGTTGTGGGAGAGCGTTTGAAGAGTTGGACCCGAGATTGTTTTCGTACAATTCAAGTCAGGGTTGGTGTGACGCATGCTTTGGTACAGGATTGGCAATTAAGAATGCCGACAGCCAGGATGATGAGGACCTGGAACACCTTACAGATGGTGAAATCTGTAGTACATGTGAAGGGCGAAGACTCAATCCCGAAGCGCTGGCTGTTCAGTTTCACGGAATTACCATTGATGAAATGACTCGCTGGTCAGTGCGGAATGCAAGAATCGAACTTTCCAAATTGACACTGACTAACCGTGAACAGGCTGCAGCACAAGATATTTTGGCCGAATTGACTTCACGACTTGCGTTTCTTGAATCAGTTGGACTATCTTACCTTTCGCTTGATCGTGCAGCACCAACGTTAAGCGGCGGTGAAGCACAGAGAATTCGTCTGGCCGCCCAATTGGGATCGAGTCTGTGCGGTGCTTGCTACGTGCTTGACGAACCGACGATTGGATTGCATAGTCGGGACAATCAGTTACTGCTATCAGCTCTCACTTCGCTCAGGGACAAAGGAAATACGATCGTGGTGGTTGAGCATGATGAAGCCACAATCGTTTCAGCCGACTACATCATTGATCTCGGGCCCGGAGGTGGCGTTCGCGGTGGTGAGGTTATGGCGACTGGGACTGTTCAGGAAATTCGTGAAAATTCCGCTTCCGTTACTGGGCGAACATTGAAATCACCGTTGCAGCATCCCATGCGAAGAACCCGTACGGCGGTAGAGCCGAAAAATTCCATTGAAATTAGAGGCGCATTTCGACACAACCTACAAAATGTCAACGCATCATTCCCGGTTCAGGCATTGATATGCGTAACCGGTGTCAGTGGCAGTGGAAAAAGTACGCTCGTTCGTGACGTTCTTTATCAAAATCTGTCAGCTGCACTATCACAAAGACAGTCTGATGGAAACGAACTTGCGTGGGATTACTGCAGCAACATCACTGGTTGGGATCAGGTCCGTCGAGTGTTGGAGGTTGATCAAACACCCATTGGAAAAACTCCAAGATCATGCCCGGCAACTTATGTCAATGTATGGCAGATTATTCGAAAGTTATTCGCAGAGACAGCGGAAGCACGGCTTCGGGGGTATACCGCATCTAGATTTTCTTTCAATGTCGCAGAAGGACGATGTCCAACTTGCGGGGGGCAGGGTGAGAAGAAAATTGAAATGAACTTTCTACCTGATGTCAGGGTACGCTGCGAAAGTTGTGATGGCAACCGATTTAATCAGGAAACACTCAGCGTTCATTATCGAGATAAGACAATTGCTCAAGTTCTGGATTTCAGTGTTCAAGAAGCGCTGGAATTTTTCTCGGCACTACCGTCACTCGAACGTGTATTTGGTCTGCTTGTAGACGTGGGACTTGGGTACCTGAGACTTGGTCAGCCTAGTCCGACTTTGAGCGGAGGAGAAGCTCAGAGAATTAAGTTGGTTTCGGAACTGGCAAAGGCGCTACCGCGAGATCAATACAAAATTCAGGCGGCTCATAAGGCTAGATCTATACTTGGGACACTATACGTATTGGATGAACCGACTGTTGGACTACATGCGGCGGATGTCGAAAAACTGCTCAAGGTAATTCACGCCCTAGTTGATGCCGGCAATACTGTTGTAGTCATCGAGCACAATCTTGACATGGTTTCAGAGGCCGATTGGATAATTGATTTGGGCCTGGAAGGAGGCGACGCAGGAGGGAAGATAGTTGTAGAGGGAACTTTGGACAAATTAACGAAATCCAGACGCTCCCATACGGCTCAAGCCTTGCGTGAATTCAGACGAACTTCCCGTGTTTCCGTCTGAAACTAGAGTGCCCGACGTAAGTCTTCGTGCCGCTGTTGAATGTAAGTTTTCATTGCACGTTCTGCTCGCTCGGCATCGCGCTCTGCGACTGCCTGTGCAACATCGCGAGTCATTACTTCATGCGCCTGAGCTATTGAGTGCCAACTGCCAAGCCGCTCTGAAATGAGGAACCAAAGTCGTAAATGCAGGTTCATGATACGCGGCATGGTTTCAGATATGAATGTGTTGCGTATTGAACTTGCGAGCACTTTGTAGAAGTCACGGTTGGCATCAACGTATGCGTCAATATCATCCTGCTCGGTTGCAGCGATTAGTGCATGATGAATTTCCATGAGGCTGTCTGCTTGTGCTTTTGTCGCTCGCATTGCAGCAAGTCGGCACGCAGACCCGTCGATAATGCTGCGAAATTCGTAGATTTCCTGAATTTCCGTAATTCCGACTTCAGATACAAACATTCCGCGATTTAGACGGTGAACGACAAGCCCTTCAATGGCCAGCCGTTGCAGTGCTTCTCTTATTGGCGTTCGGCCAATGCCTAGTTCTTCAACCAGATTTCTTTCTGCAAGAACTGAACCCGGTGATAATTCCAGACGTGTAATCCGTTTAACTAGCTCTTCATAAGCCAAATCGCTTAGTGATTTGGCTTTGTCGATAGGTTTTATGGAAATGTTCACTAGGCTGCATCAGTAATTGGAACGCCGAACCTAGATGCAATTGACTCTTGATTGAGATCTCGACCAATAAAAACCAGTCGATAATGCGATTTAGTTTCAGCTTCAAACACTTCCAGTTGACCGGCTGAATACTGAATAAGTGAGGGTTGGCCACTGACTACCATATGACCTTTCATCCGCCAGACGTTATCGGGCAGTTGTCCACAGGCTCTTTCCAGATCAACTTGTGAAACATCTTCGTGTGGTACGATAACAAAGGACTCCATCGTTTCATGTTCATGATGATGGTGATGGTGTTCGTCATGATCATGGTTGTGATGTGAATGATCTTCGCCGTTAGCAGAATCATGTCTTTCAAGCAAAGCTGAAACATCATTGGAAAACACCAGGCTTGAGTCGACATCACAAAACTCGGTGAAACGAATCTCTGCCCACGGGTTAATTTCCTTGATCTGCTCAGTCACAGTCTTTAGTTCCTGCTCCTCGGTTCGATCAATTTTATTAATGATTACGATGTCTGCATTTAGAACTTGAGAGACATAGAACTCACCGAGCATCGGTCGGACCTTGTTGAAGTATGATGCATCAACGACTACAACTATCGGCGCCACGTTCATTTTTTCGGCAATAGTGGAGTCCTCTAAATCATCAAGCATATCTTCGGGATCAGCAACACCGGTCGCTTCAACCACGATACGTTTAGCACCTTTGTCGTTTGCAAGTTCTTCAATTGCGTTCATCAGCGAGCCTTTGAGGGTGCAGCAGATACAGCCTGAAGCGAGTTCAACTGTGTCGATGGTGTTTCCCTGAATGATATCGCCGTCAATTCCGACGTCGCCAAACTCATTAACAATGACTGCAGTCGGGTACTCAGAATCTGCCGTTTGCAGAAGATTTCTGACTAATGTAGTCTTTCCAGCACCCAGAAATCCAAACAACAAGTGGATCTGTGGCAAGGTGCGCAATTCGCTATTGTCGGATTGCATGACTGCTTTTTGAAGAATATCTTGAAAATATATTACAGCATTTTAACAGCATTTTATACGAGTTGCCGCTGTCGTCGCTCTTGTCTTCTCTTACGGTTAGATTTGGATGGAACAGGGAATGGCGATCCTTTAAACGCCATTGAGTCGACGAAGATATCCTGGAAGTCAGGCCGAGCGGCTAATGCGACATGCTCAATGTTCTGAGTAATTTCATAAGCGTTGTTTCGTTCGGATTCAGATAGCAGTGCCATTTGTGCACCGAGTAGAGCTGCATTTCCAACATAAGCAATCCGTTCGTTCTCAAGATCTGGAAGAAGCCGAATCGTCTTTGCGCTTTGAATGTTGATATAGTTGCCGAAACCGCCGCACAACATCAAAAGCTGTATTTCGTCATCGCTGATGTTCATGACGGACTGGAGCATTCGAATGCCGGAGTAAATTGCGCTTTTCGCCAGCTGCAGTTGTCTCACATCACCTTGTGTTATGCCAATTCTCCGGTTTTTGCCAGAGTCTTCTTCCCGCACCAACGTAAACTCGCGAGAGCCATTTTCCGATAGAACAAGACGCTCTTGAACTGCTGGTGACAGTTGTTCAACATCATGTTTTCTAAAATTACCGTTACGGTCCATCACACTGGCATCGATCATCTTGGCTGCTGCATCGATCAATCCGGAACCACAAATTCCAATGGCTGGTACGTCGCCAATTGTCAAACAACTGAAATCATCATTCACTTCAACTTTTTCGATGGCACCGATTGCGCCACGCATGCCATCTCGAATCTGCGCACCTTCGAGGGCAGGACCGGCTGGGGCAGAACAGGCAGTCAAGCGATCGCGGGAACCCATCACTACTTCGCCATTGGTTCCAATATCGACTAAAGTCCTGATTTCCGCACTTTCGTGAATGCGCGTTGCCAATATGCAAGCGACGGTATCCGCACCGACAAATCCAGCGATGATTGGGAGCATACAAACCTGTGCATTGGGGGCCGCTTTTAGCGGAAGATCCGTTGCGGGAAATACCAAATTTTCTCGAACTACAGGGGCATAAGGTGCCAACCCCAAGTAGCTGACATCAATTCCCAGAAATATGTGGTGCATGCAACTGTTGCCCACAATGACAATTTTGTAGACATGTTCGCAATCGACTCCTGCTTCCTCGCAGCATTCTCGAATGTACTGATTGACCTGATTGATCACTTTAGCCCGCAGCGTAGTCAGTTTTTTCTCATCGAACTGTGCGTAGGCAATTCTCGACATCAAGTCGCCACCGTACACTGCTTGCGCATTAACCCCACCTGCAGTAGCCAACTGTTCACCGGTTCGAAGATCAAGCAGAGTACCAACCAGACTTGTCGTTCCTATGTCAAAAGCAAATCCATACAGTTTATCGGTCGTGTCTCCCGCTTCTACATCGATAATTCGACCATTGAATCGAGTGACTGTCAGTTTGCCGTTTTTTTTCCGCAGAATTGGTGGAATCTTGCGCATACACTGAACTGGAACTTTGTGATGTGCGAGATCTGGAATTGTCGATAAAATTTCCTCAACATCTGAAGTTTGATGATGTTCTTCGACGGGTGCTTTTGCGGTGACTGATATCTTTGTGATGCCACTATCCAGATGAAACTCATCTGTATCCAACATTGAATCATGTGCTTCAAGAATCTTGTGACCTTCTTCCGCTTTCGGTGGCATGGGTGCCACCGTGGTATCGTCAAGCATGCGGGTTTGACAAGAAAGTCGAAAGCCTTCCAGAACCTCATCGTGGCCCAGCTGTACCGTGTCCTGCACAGATGGCGGGGGAATCGCTCCTTTAAGGATTTTTACCCGACAACTTCTGCACCGACCGCGTACTCCGCATGTGGCTTCAATGTTGATGCCAGCGTATCTCGCTGCATCGAGTATGGTGAGATCTCGTGGAACCTGTACGACTTTGTCAGCATGTTGCCCGGAGGTGCTGACAAAGGTAACGGAGATCCTGTCAGACATTTTTTACGCCCAGGCTTCGCGCGAGGTTTCCACCAGTCTTAACGCTAGTCTGACTGCCTCAACAGCATCTTTACCCCAACCATCTGCCCCGCATTCTTCAGCCCATTCCGGGGAGGTTGGGGCACCGCCGATCAGAATTTTTACTTTTTCTCGGTGTCCTGCATTTTGAAATTCTTCGATCGTCACCTTCTGATAGTAAACCGTCGTTGAAAGCAGTGCTGAAAAACCGACCAGGTCCGCTTTTTCATTGAGTGCTGTCTCAATGAATTTATCAGGATGGACATCTGTGCCAAGATTTATTACATTAAAACCAGCATTCTCTAGCATTATGGTCACAATGGATTGTCCGATGTCATGCATGTCACCGAGCACCGTGCCAATTACGAATGTACCGATGGGCTTTTCTGCCTGTGCCGCGAGTAGGGGACGAATCAGCGCCAGACCAGCTTTCATGGCTCTGGCTGTGATCAACATCTCCGGAATGAATATTACCATTGCACTGAATCGGTCGGCCTGTAGATCAAATCCCGGAAACAAACCGTCATCCAGAATAATACGCGGGTCAATGCCCATCTCTATGCTTTCACGCACGCGCTCGTCAGTGTATATATGGTCGCCGGTTTCTACCGCCTCCCAGAGGGTCTGCCATTCCCACCCCTCGGGGGCACGACTTTCCCAACCTTCCGGTATTTGCAGTTCGGGCTCTTCCGGGCCCTCGTAATCTAAAAATTCTGTATTCAATTTTTTTACTCAGTTCAATGGGTAACTTCCGTATGTTCCAAAATCCCGCTGTGCTTCCAACATCGCGAAGATATTCTGAATAGGTACATCTGCCAGAATATAGTGAGACGGTGAAAAGATGTATCCACCATCTACCGCCAGATTTTTCATGACCTCGCAAACGCCCTGGCGAACCTGCTCGACCTGACCGCGCGGTAAAAGTCGCTGTACATCAAAACCACCGATGAGAGCGATATCGTTGCCATACCGTTTCTTGATTTCGACCTGGTTTTTGTTGCCACCAGTTGGTTGCATCAATCCTGATAGATCAACGCCGAGTTCGATCATATCGGCAATGATGGGCGAGTAGTCTCCGCACGAATGCAGTTTGATGAAAATTTCCTTGTTCGACTTACGAAATTCATCAAACATATACTTAAAACGAGGTTTTGCAAGCTGTCGCCATTGGAGCGGTGAAATCATCATCGATTGTTGAGCGCCGACATCGTCTCCGACCCGAATCATGTCAATGCCCAGGTCAATTACATTCTTGCCAAGTTGGGTGTAGTACTCGGTCAATCCATCAAGTACGCCATCAATTAATTCAGGCTGATCAAACATATAGAGGAAGAAGTTCTGAGTCCCAACAATGTGTGCATATGCGGCCTCGATCAAGGTTGATGAAAGATCAACAATGATGAAATACTCGTCCTGGTACTCTTCCAATAGCGTTTTGATTGGATCTAGCAGTGCGGGATCGGCGGGGTCAGGCCAGGTATAGTTCTTTAGATCTTCCAGTGAGGTAATGGGATGAAAATTGGGAAAGTTTTCCGGAACAACTTTGGCAGGCCCCCAGAATTCCTGGGTCTTAGTGAACTCTTCGTGTTCCTCGGCAGTGCGACCCTTAAGACCGCTTTTCCCATAACCGACACCGAAGTGGTTGTACCATGTCTCACCAATTTTGATAGGTCGATGCGAAAATTGTGCATTGATTCCGATCTGGTAGATGATGGCATCATTGCCGAGCCGAAGTTCCAGTTCGGGATTGTGCTTCATGCCGGTACCAGTCTTTGTAACACCATATATGCGAGCTATTTTTTCTTTCGCTTCACTTTTCATTCGGTACAGCAGTGGCACTCGGTCAACTTTTTCGTGTCTGACGGCACGTGCAAATCGCTCACGCGGTAACAGTTCTTTCATACTGAGTCTCCCTGTGGTTGCATCTGTGTCTGTGTGATCTTCTCTTAGCCTGATGCCACCTGCGCGGTTGCTTTTGGCTTTCTTGCTGGACGCGTCGAGCGTCGGCTAAGAGATCGGATGTACTTCAGGTAAGCTACCGAAAATTCATCCTTTGCGGTCAGTGAGTTTGCCGCAAATCGAAAATCATCAAACGGTTTAACCTGGTTCATGATCGGATCGATCATCAATGCATCGCAGCCTGACATGATAGAGAGGACGACAAAGGCATGGTTGAGAATTTTTCGCTGCGGCAGTCCAAATGAAACGTTGCTGTGTCCTCCAAATATGTGCACCTCGGGGTAGCGAGCTCGCAATTCTCGTACGGCATCAAGGTAGTGGTTGCCGAAATCAGGGCCTGCGCCAATCGGAAACACCAATGGATCCAAAAATCGATCTTCCATCGAGATGTTTCCTTCATCCATCATCTGCATGCATTTTTCCAGGTTGTCAATGCGTTCAGTTTCATTCTGCGGCATACCTCGATTGCCGCTGGCGTTAGCAAACAGAATTGCATTTCTTTCCCGAGCCATATCAACGAGAACCTGTCTACCGTCTTCAAGGTTAAACGAATTGATTGCTGGTCTGCTGATAGAGCCATCATGTGCTTCAAGTCCTGCGTAAATCGTGTTTGAATCTGACGAGTCAATCGAGACTACGGTTGAGGTAATGCTTTGTGCGGTGGTTATCAGCCAGCGCATCCAATCATAGCGTTCCTCCGGGTAGACCGACATTTCATCGACACAGAGATCGATGATATGGGCGCCTGCAGCTTCCTGAGACTTAATCGCCCAAGTTATGTAATCCATATTTTTTTGTCGGCACGCTTCGGCGATATGCGGAATTGCAAACACACGTTGCTGATTCGGGTCTTCAGGGATGGTATCAGTCACATCCAATCTTCCTTGCGAACCATCTAGCTGTGTGTAAGTGACATACCACTTCCCTTCTTCGCGCAGTACGCGTGGGCTAGATGCCTTGATCTTTCGAGTGGCGTTAAAGTTCTCACCGATGATGATGAGACCATTGTTGGCTACTTTCATTGTTCAGAATTTGTGTCAGTTAAGTAGGGATCAGTCCAAATAATCCTGAGCGCGACATCTTCGGTAACATTGCAGCACTTTCTAGCAGTTTGACGGGCATATCAGGATCATCTACAAGATCAAACAGTGGTTTTTGGTCAGTTAAATCCCACATAACCTGCTTTCCATCAATGGGATAGGAGTATCCCGGACCCAGTCGCCTGGTCATTCTCATCGACTGTTGCATTGCCCAACTTCGAACCATCAGGACAAACTGTTTAGTTGCATCTTCGACACCCAGCCAGGCCGCAGATTCCAAAAACAGCGCTTCAACCAGTTTCTCCTCGTCCATCCACTTTATCGTCTGTTCATCGATTTCCCTGCCAACAGTCAATACAAAAACCACCGCTTCAACTGATTGACTCAGGTATTGTTTAAAAATCTCACTTTGCAGATGAATGCCGTTGCCAAGTACCACACCGCTATTGTCGACAGAATGTACATCGACAATTCGGTAGGAGACAATTGGTTTCGTTTTTTCGATGAATTTTTCCCGCGCTGTCAGCGCCGATGCGCGTATGACTTTTCTGACCTTCTCCAGGTTTTTGTATCCCTGAATTTTGAGTATTCCATCGAGTTTTGGTTCCGGGATGTCAAGTTCCAGCGTTGTAGCCTGACCGCGAACCAGGTTCAGTGTCGTGCTCATATTAATTGATCTATTTTGGTATATCAAAAATATATCAGAAAATGAAAAGACACTTGTTCTTTATTCACTCTCCAGATTTTATTGGAATCAAATTCGTTTTCAGAGTTCAGCGAACAAGGAAACAGGCTGTTTAATCTTTAGTATCGGACAGTCTACGAGATATTGACAAAAGCAATTGAACGGACGCTTTCCTCGAATGGAGTCGAAAGATGATTTGTAGGCAGTCGGAATAACTGATCGATTTTATCAGTAGCGGGAAAAACACCCATGGAAGCAAATGAAATGATCGGCAATATTAGCATAATTGGACTGGATCTGGCAAAAACATGTTTCAGATTCAATTTTAATCGACTGGTGCCTTGCACCGTGGGTATGGAGTGCTGTGGCAGCACCCACTACTGGGGATGCAAACTGTAGCTCTATTCCATTACCTTTTACAAAATTTCTTGAAAAAAGAACTATATAATTAGTAATATCGATATATAGTGATGATCTGTACACTACAAGCGTCCAAAGGATTTTCAGCAATCGGTTCTGATGCGCGATTGAAAGTGTTGCGTTCGCTCGTGCGCGCAGGCCCTAGTGGCCTTAGCGTAGGTGCAATCCAGCATCGACTCGACATTCCTGCATCTACACTGGCACACCACCTCCGTGCACTCGCTGACGGCGGTTTAATCGATCAGCAAAAGTGCGGACGAACTGTTATTAATCGTGCCAATTATGACCATATACATGAACTGGTCAATTACTTACTTGAAGAATGTTGTGTTGATGAACCCAAAACGGCAGAAGCGTGTCTGCCGAATGAATAAATTCCATTTTCAATACAGGAGAAAAATTGATGAAACTTCATCTATCGTTAGCTGTTAAAGACTTCGATTCTGCAATAGCATTCTATACTGGGCTGTTTAAAAGGGATCCAAAAGTCTTAAAGGACGGATATGCCAAGTGGGATGTAGATAATCCTGCCGTGAATTTTGCAATCTGTAGAAACTCAAGTTTTCAGGGAGTGGATCATGTGGGAATTCAGGCTGACTGTGATGAAGAACTTGAAGACCTTGCTCACCGTGTACGTGATTCCGGTCAACCGTTTCTTGAAATGGAACGATTAGACTGCTGTCATGCCACAATGGATAAAGCTTGGGTAAAGGGTATTGCCGACGAAAAATGGGAAGTATTTCTGACTCACCGTCACGATTTGGATCAATTCGGAATCACCCAGCAAGAACAGATTGATGCGTTATAGGCGCTTCAGTACAACACGTTTCTTTACCATTTCCGGACTGTCATCATGAATTGGAACCCTTTTGCCAGAGCACTTCTAGCCGAGTGGCTAGGAACAGCCTTGCTCCTTGCCACCGTAATCGGTTCAGGAATAATGGGCGAAACTCTCGCTGGTGGCAATGTGGCAATTGCACTTTTAGGCAACACGATCGCAACTGGTGCAATTTTGGTGGTGCTTATTACGATGCTAGGTCCCGTTTCTGGCGCCCACTTCAATCCTGCGGTGACCTTGGCGTTTGCTCTGAAAAAAGACATTTCCTGGAACCGGGCAACCATTTACATCTTGGTTCAGGTTTTAGGTGGTCTAGTCGGAATGCTGGCAGCTCACTACATGTTTGAGGAACCGCTGTTTCAGCTTTCACAGAAAATTCGAACCGGAGACTCTCAGTGGTTCTCCGAAGGTATTGCGACTTTTGGCCTCGTACTGACAATACTGGCCACTTTGCGTGCTAGACCTAGTGCCGTGCCTTTGGCAGTGGGTCTGTATATCACCGCTGGATACTGGTTCACAGCGTCGACATCATTTGCCAATCCTGCAGTAACAATCGCCCGCAGTTTTACAGATACTTTTTCCGGAATTCTGCCAGCGCATGCACCGATGTTCATCATCGCACAGTTTATCGGTGCTGTAATTGCCTTGTTTGTAGCAAACCGACTTTACACAAGTGAGGAGTTAGGCACGCAAAGTTAAATGATTCTACTGTTGTGCTGAAAACTGCAGGGTTAGGGAAGTTTTCGCCAAATACCATGGCACTACTAAACTGAGTTCCAAGTTTGCCTTGATTCAGGTATCTTCCAACTCAAACTCAAAACTGAAATTGCGTCGGTATATTTGACGTACTGCACCGTTTTCGCTAACTACTCCTGCAAACTGATCTCACGAGATGACAGCTGACTGTACGGTCCAACTCCGAAGAATGCCATAACAAACGTTCAGAGAAACTCACCGCCGATGGTATTTCTCAGATTGGGCAAACTGGATTCCTGATCTACTCCTAGTGGCCGATTCAGCTACTTGAACAGCTGATGATCGGATGGCACGTTGAGAAATCTTTGAGAAACGTGCTAGACAAAAATCAGGCGACACTTTTGCTGCGAGTTTCAGCCTCCGACTGAAAGCGCTCTAGCCACTCGGCGGATTTTCTTAAACCACCAAGCGGATAAACGTGCAACTTTTCGATCATTGTGTCTGAATTCCAATTGCGGTGCTGAGCAATGTCGCAAAGCAACTGCTCAGGTGTGGAATTTTGAAGTAATTTCCTGGCGCTACGCGCCTGTTTTTTCAGAAAATTCATGGATGGACCGATTCCACAGGCCGCAGCGTGCTTAAGAAGTGTTCCAATTGTTGCGACGCCTGGAATACCGATGTGAACGGGTAGTTTATTACCAAGTTCAGCCAGTTGATTTTCCCATTCAATAACAGCTTTAGCTTCAAAACAGAACTGTGTCACGAGATACATTTTTGCGTCAGTTCGCTGTGCTAACTGGTTTTTCCATTTCAGAGCGTCTTCCAATGCCCGAGCAGAAATGTCTGGGCTACCTTCCGGATGCCCAGCTACTCCTATTCTGGAAATGCCCATCTGATCGAAAAGTCCGGTTTCCAGAAGTTGCATGGAGTTTTCATATTCTCCGACGGGTTGGCTTGAACTGCCGGCAAGCACCAACACTTGTGTGCCTCCTGCTTCGTCGCAGAATCGCTGAAGTGATGATGCAACTTTCTGCCGGTTTGAAATTTGTCGCGCTGCGTAATGTGGAACTGGATTAAATCCTTCTTTTGCCAGCCGTATGCAAACGGTAATCGTGTCGTCAATGGTTGAACCCGGAAGCAAAGTGACGTAAACAGTCGTTCCCGCAGGCAAAATGAGGCGGTAATCTGGAATCTTGGTTGCCGCCCCTGGGGTTGTTTCGACTGAATAGCCCCGAACGAGTCGACTTAGCGCATATTGAGTGGATTCTGACAATGGACTAACGAACCCTGCAGAAGGTCAAGAAAAATTTTATGACGGACAATTTTAATTCCAATCGAAGTAAATGACCACATCGTGGAAGTCATTTATTTCGGATTCACTTGACGACAAAATTCTATAGCCGTTGCCACTCTCGGAAACCCAATCATTGTCCAGCATGATACGGTTTGCTACCCAGTGGTCGGCGTATTGATTTCCGATCAGCACAAAAACTTGGGAAACGTTTATGGTAATACCACCATCGGGACCAAGTCGGGTGTTCATGGGGCGCGGTGTTTTCCAATCTGCAATAACCTGGCAGTTCTCGGCGTCAAGAGAGTCAAGAATTAGTGCGCGTTGAATCGGCCAAGCGAATGAATTTCCAGAAACGGCAACGGTGGTGTCAGGCAGGCTGCAGGCAACCGCCATCAGATGATCACCAACGAAACCGAATCGTTCATAAAGAGCTGAATCCGCATCGACTGCAATACAAGCGTGCTCGCTTAGATCAGGCCCTGATTTGATCTCAGGAGCCGTCCAATCCATGTCTTTTAATGAATGTCTGTCAAATTCAGGAACCGGAAACCTTTTTGCCCACATCGGATCTACCTGTTGTGAAATAGGTGCTGAGAATTGCTCGATATTTTAATATATTAGGAATATACGCTAGATGCAATTCTAGCGACTGATTCGGTATCAATGATGCCTTTAATGCTTGAATATTTGAAAATTTTCGTGTGAGGTTGGAGCATGGCTAAAGTTCAGATTCTGTATTGGCAGGATATTCCGTCCGTGGTCGAAGCGCGCGACGCAAATGGAGTTCACAAGGAACTTATGAGTGAGCGCTTTCAGGAATTGATTGACTTAATCGCCATGAAAAAAAAGCTTGCTGGAACTGATGAATATCTGATGGAGTGGAATAAAGGCAAACGGTACGAAGTAGACGGTTCTGCCGAAGAAGCTGCGAAGTCAGTCAGAGATGATTTTGAGTCTCAGTACAAGGAAATCCGCAAGCGAGAATTGGCCAAAGCAGTCGGTTAATCAACACCAGGTAGGTAAGCGATTGCTCGAAAATCATTGACATTGGTCAGTGTAGGACCAGTCATCACTAAGTCCCCGAGCTTTTCAAAAAAGCTATAAGCATCATTGTTTTTCAAGTATTGGTTGACATCCATTCCTTTTAAACGGGCGCGCCTTAACGTGGACGGTGTCATTAAAGCTCCAGCATTGTCTTCGGAACCATCAATTCCATCCGTATCACAGGCAATTGCATAGACTCCTGTCATGCCGTCTAACTCTTTTGCGATTGCCAAAACATACTGAGAATTCGGTCCACCTTTTCCGGAGCCGGTAACATTCACTGTCGTTTCTCCACCAGAAAGGATCACAAATGGCTTGTCTTTCGAATTATGAGGGAGCTTTTCTCGTACGAAGGCTGCATGCTGTTTTGCGACCTGATTGGTGTCGCCCTCGACGGCATCACCGAGCGAAAAAATTTCTAAACCCTGTTTGGCTGCCTTCTCGGCACTAGCTTCAAGCGCATCGTGAGGTCTCGCCACAATCCTAATTCTGGATTGTTTAAATACGGGGTTGTCCGGCTTCGGTGTCTCAAGTTCACCTTTAGTCAACTTCGTCAAAATGTACTGTGGGACATTGATGCGGTACTGCGATATGGCATCAAGCACTTCATCACAGGTTGATGGGTCTCCAACAGTTGGGCCTGAGCCAATGATGGAGGGATCATCACCGACGACATCTGATATGCAGAGTGTAAGCGCAGAGGCAGGAAAAATGTGCCTCATGAGGTGCCCACCCTTTATGGCGGACAAGTGTTTGCGAACGCAATTCATCTCGTGAATTGTTGCCCCCGCCAAAAGCAGTTGTCGGGTGATTGATTGTTTATCTTCGAAAGCGATTTCAGGATGCGGTCGAGCTAGCAGGGAGGATGCGCCTCCCGAAATCGCACAGATTACGAGGTCCCTATTTTTAAGTGATGCAGCCAGATTGATGACTCGCTTTGCCGCTCTTAACCCCAATTTATCAGGTACTGGATGTGCAGCTTCAACAACTTTGATGGACCGTGTTAGTACCGAGTGCCCATAACGAGTGACAACCAGACCTGAGGTTTCACACTGAACATGATTTTCAATGGTTCTTGCCATCGCCGCCGCCGCTTTTCCTGCACCGATTACATAGATTTTTTGATCAGGTAGATTATCTAGATATGAGGGCAGACACTTTGGCGCTGAAGCACGGTCGACAGCTACTCTAAATAGGTCGATCAACATCGATTTTGGATCAATATTCATTATTGAGAATTCTTGAATTGGATCAGGCGTTTTGTCGGTTTCGGTTTGCCACTGAGCAAGGAACACTCGTAGTAGCGAAGTCTTTCAATATCTAAGATGAAGGACCATTATCTAGACTTGCCCAGCGAAATTCTCCATTCACCATTGGGTAAATTCGAATCATAATTCGGACACGGTTCCACAATGGAAGCAAAAGCTCTCAACATGTTACTCTCACAACCGTTCGAAATTTTACGAAGAAGAGCAATGCACAACACCAGACAAAATAAATACTTGGAACGGAAATCAAAAGTCTCAGGTTTGATTCGTAAGTATCGAACATGCTTTTCAGAAAATCTCGCCAATACTGAAACTTGTGTAATTCGTCAAAATACAAAGCGGAAGGCTATCGGTAATTTGATTTGCACCGGTTTGCTGTGCGATTGCAAGAGACCCATCCATGATGGTTGATCTGTCCGATGGATTATGCCAGTTAAAGTAGTAAGAGTTGTTCATCAACACGCCAATCAACTTAGCCGCAATTGTTCTACCGAGTTGTCTAGGCCCTAATAAAACAGCATTTGGCAGTGTTATTGAAGGGACCTCAAAAAATGATTCAATAAAAATCTTTGCATAACTAAACACATATACCATTGCAAAATGGTAATGACTGATTTGCAGTTGTATGAAGAATAGTCAATAAAAATGTGAATTCTGGTCAAGAATTCGTTGACTTTCAGCGTCTAAGGCAACTACATCCAGGAGTTAATGTAGAAATGAGTAGTTGCTCATATAGATGGAAGATTTAGTTAAATATTTGCGACTTTTTTAGATTCAGTTAATCAAACTGATCCGGTTAAAAACTTTACCAAAATATCAACCAAAATTTCCACTTTGTAATATCTGAAGGCAAAACCGAATAAGTCGACCTATAGTTCGGAATATTGCGGAGATACGCAGAGGACTTTCCATCAATGGGACATGCCACCACAATCCAAATTAGTGATTGACGAAGAGTTATGAACTTGCAGTCCGAGGAAATATTGGATAAGAGATTCTGTTTAATATGACTATGGTCATGACTAAGGTCACAATCGTGATACAATAGGTTGAGTATTTCAAACTATATCAAGATCTGGAGAACGGCAATGAAATCATACGACCCTTCTCGTGAACATACGATAAAGGCCTCAGAATTCAAGGTCAAATGCCTTAAACTGATGGACGAGGTTGCGAATACCGGAGGGGAGTTGGTCATTACAAAAAACAACCGTCCGGTTGCTCGTCTTGTGCCCTATAGAACTAGACCTCCAACTTTGTTCGGCATTGACAGGGACAAAATTGTGATACTTGATGACATCATTACACCACTCAATACGAAGTGGGAAGTCGATGTGAAATAAGTTAGGACACATAAAAGTGATTCTGCTTGACACACATGTCGTATTGTGGCTGCGAAGTGGTTCCCGTGAATTAGGTTCAATTGCACACAGAGAGATTGACCTCGCATGGCAGTCAGGTGAACTTGCGATCTCTGCGATTTCAATTTGGGAAATCGCAATGCTTCAAAGTAAAAAGAAAATTACACTTTCTGAAAATCTTGAGCACTGGCGTCGTACACAAATTGAGCAAGGTATTGTTGAGATTCCTATTGATGGCGAAATTGGTTTAAGAGCAGTACAGTTAGCGAATTTTCATTCCGATCCTGCTGACCGAATGATCGTTGCGACCGCGCTAGCAGGACATCGACTGGTGACTGCGGACAAGCGGATTCTCGGCTGGAGTGGCGACCTTGATTCTTTGGCTGCATTTAAGTGATTTTTCAGGTGCAACTATCCGTGAGTTATGATTTGATCATTCGATCTATATTAGACGTCCGACCGTAAACAAAAACCTGCACCACGATTCAGACGACGTTGAGAGTAAGCTATCGATACACAGACTATTTCAGCGGTTTGGGTGTGGTTGCGTATTCTAATGAATCTGAAAGCGGAAATTAGTTACCTGTTAGGAAGATCATGCATGAGAAACTAAAACCTATTTGAGTATTGGTCTGAATGCGTTTAGCGTAAATTTGAAAAATCGTCTGAAAGAGTCACGCCATCCGCAAGTCGACAACGCTGGAAAGGGCTCAGTAACTTCCCATGAAAATACGCGCTTTGGAGAGAACTTTGTACTTCTTCTTGCTGGTTTTCTCCACAGCAAGAACATCAGCAACGTAGGTGTTACCTTGACCTCCTGAACATGGAGGCAGATACCCCGGGCTTCGCCAGCCACCTGTCGCTCGGTTTTTCTTTACCAACCAAACGCCGTCCGGCATTTTTTTGGTACCGCCGGGTACGGCTGGCAGCTGGGCTGTTCCAGCAGCCATCTCAATTTCAAATCCAACCTTTCCATGGCCACCCTTTTTTGAAAGCGGCTGATAGTCAAGATCATTGAACTCAACGACAATTGCATTAGCTTGAGCGGGGATATTGTTTACCGTCAACGGTGGAGTCGATCCCTTGCCACCGAATTTCTTGCAATGCTGGCCTTCCGGAATGGTAATTCCGTCCCAAGCTGAATCCGCAAATTCGACTGTCAATTCATCAGATTTGACGGTGTCTAAGCCAACAATAAATACAGTCAGACAGAAAATTAGTGCAATATTTCTTTGAATATTCATGCCATTTCTCTCCAGATAAATTTTCGAGTGACCTAAAAACATGATTCAGTCACAATAAACTACGGCACAACAATGCAAAGCTGAAATGTGTGCCCTAGGGTGTGCGTCAGAATCTTGGGCATAATTCAATTGACCTCCAACCCGGTAATCTGCTCTATAGCTATCGCAATTGCGGCAGCCCCATTTGCCACTACGCCCGCGGAGGCGATCAGGACCAGCCTAGCTGACAACTGACGCGTCAAATCAGTGCTGTATTGATGAATCCGGAGCTTCTGATATTCCAGGTAACACCTCTCATTTTGTCCTCGCTACGCTCTCATTGAGTTATTGCCGCAAAACTGTAATCTGCCCCCGATACAGCACATTTGAGACGATTAATCCGTTCACTAACTGCACAAAAAATTAGCACAACTGCCCCTCAATCGCTTTAGGATCAGCCGGAGATTTGGTCCGGCACAGCGTAGCAGCACATTCACGTTGTCGTCTCGGAATTAGAAATAGAAGCTATTGGCTAGGTCAGATTTATAATTTCCAGATTCAGGCTATTTTTCAATAAATTTTAAAGTCAAGCACTAAGAGTAGCAATGTCAGAGTACCACGCACCAATCGAAGATATGCAGTTCGTCTTGCATAACGTCGCCGGTCTTGATCAAATATTGGAAATCGATGATTTTCAGGGCATGGACCGGGAACTTATCGCGGCAATACTAGATGAATCTTCCAAGTTCTCATCCAATGTTCTGGACCCCCTGAATAAAGTTGGTGATGAACATGGATCCATATGCGAAAACAGCGAAGTAACCACACCGCCTGGATGGAAGGAAGCATATCGTCAGTTTGTTGATGGTGGCTGGAATGGTCTGTCATTTGATGTGGAGCGTGGTGGACAAGGCCTGCCGTGGCTTGTTGCAACAGCAGTGCAGGAAATGTGGCACTCGTCAAACATGTCCTTTGGACTATGCCCATTACTGACACAGGGTGCAATTAGAGCTTTGGAACTGCATGGGTCCAAGGAACAGCAGGAACGGTATCTGGAACGACTGATTTCTGGAGAGTGGACTGGCACCATGAACTTGACTGAATCGCAAGCTGGTTCCGACCTCGCTGCCATTCGCACCCGAGCCGTTGCAGAAAATGGCTATTATCGAATCAAAGGCCAAAAAATATTCATCACTTACGGTGAGCATGATCTAACTGAAAACATCATCCATTTTGTACTGGCAAGATGTGCAGATTCACCTGCTGGAGTAAAGGGCATTTCGCTGTTTATCGTGCCGAAGTTCCTAGTCAATGAAGACGGTAGCCTAGGTGAGCGCAACGACTTGAGATGTGTTTCGCTGGAGCATAAGCTCGGCATTCATGCGAGTCCAACCGCTGTTATGTCGTATGGCGATAACGGGGGTGCAATCGGTTATTTAATTGGCGAAAAAAACCGCGGGCTTGAGTACATGTTTACGATGATGAATCTGGCTCGACATGCAGTTGGGGTGGAAGGGCTGGCAATCGCTGAACGCGCTTATCAGCATGCGGTCGAATATGCCAGACAGCGAGTACAAGGTACAGCAATCGGTACTCGGGAGCGGGTTGCGATTGTAAAGCATCCAGATGTCAGACGCATGCTAATGACGATGAAGTCGTTGATTGATGGAATGCGTTGCCTTGCATACTTCACAGCCGGAGTATTTGATCTATCAATCAAGCATCCGGATGAGATCGCCCGAGAGAATTACGGTGAATTACAAGCATTGCTGATCCCTCTAGTCAAAGGTTGGTGTGCGGAATCTGGAAATGAAGTTGCATACATAGGGGTACAGATTCACGGCGGAATGGGATTCATAGAGGAAACCGGTGCTGCACAGTATTTGCGCGATGTGAGAATCACCCCGATATATGAGGGTACCACCGGTATTCAGGCGAATGATTTGGTTGGAAGAAAAATTTTACGAGGTGATCGCGAAGTTCTGGAACGTTTGGTTGGAAAAATACGTCAGTCGATTAGTCAAAACGACCAGGAAGATGAGGCCGTTACATTGATCTCAACTGCGGTACAGACTGCTCTTAATCACTTCAACAGAGCCACTGAATGGGTTTATCAAACGGGTGAAACTGAACCGCAGGTAACCGCGGCAGCCAGTGTTGGTTACATGAATGTTTTTGCCTTGACTGTTGCCGGTTGGTTGATGTTGGATATGGCTTCCTTCGCAGCTGCTGAACTTCGTACAGGTTCGGGCCACACAGAGCACTTGCAAGAAAAACTGACTTCTTCAAAATACTTTGCAACCCATATTCTGCCCAGGGCTCAAGCGCATGCCGATGCAGTAATTCAGTCTTCAACCGTTGCTCTCGAACTGCCCGAAAGTCAGTTCTAGTTTTTCCTCAAACCAGTTTTGCACCGTTGCTTACAGGGCGCTCTGGCTTTGCGATGACGACACTACCGTCATTTTGAACAAATCCAGTTAACAGAAACTGCGACATAAATGGACCGATTTGTTTGTCCGGGAAGTTAACTACACCGACGATTTGCTTACCGATCAGGTCTTCAGGTGAATAAAGATCGGTAATCTGTGCGCTTGATTTCAGAGTACCAATTTCCTCACCGAAATCGGCGGTAACCTTGTAGGCAGGCTTGTGCGCCTCGGGGAACTCCTGGACTGTCAAAATAGTGCCTACACGCAGTTCAACCTGTTCGAATTCGCTCCAGCTAATCTGTTTCACGGAAAAATTCTCCTTGAGAAAAAGAACTAAAGGGATTGGGTGGTTGATAAACGCGGAAGCTTAGTTAATTCCGACTAAGCAACCTTCTTATGAAAGAAAGCAAAATTTTACAGCGAACCATCGTTCCAATTTTGTGATGATATAGACTCGTTGAATAAATATTTCAGCAGATCGTCGAACTAAACTCGTAGAATCGGATTTTCCATATTTTCTACACTTTATGCTACAGGCATATAATGACTCGCCCTGTATGAAGTAGGAGGCTCCGGTGAGAAACTTGGAACATATCAGCGTTGAAAGCATTGTCGATTCGCTAATTCAACGCTCGCGGCAAGCGTTTAACGAGTTTCGGAGCGCCGACCAACATTCTGTGGACGAAGCAGTTACGGCAGTTGCCTGGTCGTTGTACAAGCCAAACAATGCTAGGAAGCTGGCAGAATTAGCGGTGCAGGATACCAAACTTGGGAACGTCAACGACAAGATCACCAAGAATCAACGCAAAACGTTTGGAACCTTACGCGACCTTTTACGCGCACGTACGGTAGGCATTATCGAAGAAGACCAGGAACTAGGCATCGTAAAGTACGCAAAGCCGGTCGGTATCGTCGGTGCTGTTACACCTTCAACCAACCCAGCAGCGACTCCGGTTAACAAGTGCATGATGGCTATTAAAGGACGAAATGCGATTATCGTTGCACCTTCACCGGCCGGTTGGAAAACAACGAACCATGCAGTGGAACTGATGCGTGAAGGCCTGAAAACTGTCAGCGCTCCACGAGATCTGATTCAAATTCTTCCGGCACCAGTTAATCGGGAAATGACCCAGCAACTGATGCGGTCTGTTGACCTGGTTTTGGTTACGGGCTCACAAAACAACGTAAAAGGCGCATATTCTAGCGGTACACCGGCAATTGGTGTTGGTGTGGGTAACGTGCCGGTTGTCGTGGATGAGTCAGCCGACTTGCAGCGTGCCGCCCGATTGATTGGAATGTCAAAAACCTTTGATAATGGCACTTCCTGTTCGTCTGAAAATTCTGTCATTGTGCTCGATTCAGTTTATGAAGAATTGATGAACGCTTTTGCCGATTCCGGTGGATATCTGGCGACTGCGGAAGAGAAAGACCGAATTGTAAATACACTGTGGACCGCTCCTGGGAAGTTGAACCGATCACTCATCGCCAAGGACGCAGACGTGCTGATCAGGCACTGTGAATTGGCTGCACCCGTAGAGACAACAAGATTCATCATTGTTGAGGAATCGGGAACTGGTCCCGAATACCCGCTATCGGGCGAAAAACTTTCACTTTTCATGACCGCGTATCGAGTTTCGAATTTCAATGATGCGGTTGCCAAAGTGCGCGCTATTCTTGATTATCAGGGGGCAGGGCATTCCTGTGGTATTCACACGGCAGATCAGAGCAAAGCCAAGTACCTCGCAGAGGAACTTGACGTTGTTCGAGTACTGGTCAACCAAGCCCACACGTTTGGGAATGGTGGCGGCTTTACCAGCGGCTTTCCGTTTACCTTGAGTATGGGATGTGGCACCTGGGGCGGAAACAGCATCACTGAAAATCTGAATTACCGACATTTCATCAACATCACACATTTGTCCACAGAAATTCCTGAGGACAAACCTAGTGAGGAGAGCCTATTCGGAGAGTTTCTCCGAAAGTATCATCCCGACCATTCGCTCTGAGGTTCACCACCTTGACTGAGTCTTTCCGATCTCTGATCGATCAACGCGCAGTTGAAGTTCCTGATCGTATTTTTCTGGTTGATCCGGATTCTGCTCAGCAGATGAGCTATTTGGATCTAAGGGAAAATGCGGCTCGATTTGGCAACACGCTAAATCAACTAGGTGTATCGTCTGCAAGTAATGTTGGATTCTTGATGGACAACGGTTACTGGACAGTCATAGTGATGCTGGGAACGATGTATCACGGTTCGGTGACAGTGCCGCTCAACGCAGTTGCGAGTCACAGGAATTTGAGGTTTGCTGTTGAAAATGCCAAGCTCGATTTAATTTTCGTGAGCACCGCTCATCGTTCCGTGCTAGACAGAGTATTGTCTGATATTGATAGATCTATACAGGTCATTGAAGTGAATATGGAGCATGGATTTGATCTTGATTTATTGAATTTTCCCACTGAGTATGATTCAGATATTCAGTTGACTAAAGATACTCCTGCAATGATTTTGCATACTTCAGGAACGGTCGGTATACCCAAGGGTGCTGTTTTGAGTCACGGAAACTTAATCGCAGGTGGAATGAATGTTGTATTGGCGCAGAACCTGAAAGAAGATGACATCGCATTTTGTATTCTTCCGCTGTACCATATCAATGGTCAAGTTGTGACTGTAGTTGCACCATTAGTCAGCAGCTCTCGGGTCGTGATGCCGAGAAAATTCAGTTTATCGAAGTTTTGGTCGACGCTGACCGACAATCGGTGCACATGGTTCAGTACTGTACCGACAATTACCAAGTATTTACTGGATGATGTGCATGCCAAAGGCGGTGAACAAAACCTTAGGGAAGAATCCTGCTTAAGGTTCGCCCGTTCGGCTTCATCGGCCATGCCGGCTTCGATGCTGGTGGACTTTGAGGAGACATTTGATATTCCAATGCTGGAGTCAATGGGATTGACGGAATCAGCAGCACCAATTTTGGCTAATCCGATGCCACCCGCGACACGGAAGCCGGGATCGGTTGGAATTCCATTTGGCAACAAGGTAAAGATCATTAATCACTCAGATGATGAATCGAGCCGTAATGAAATTGGTGAGATTGTAGTGCGTGGTGATAACGTAATCTCAGAATACTACAATGCGCGGGAGGCTACTCAATCTGCTTTCACATCGGACGGGTGGTTTCGCACGGGAGATCTCGGTTATCAGGATGATGATGGTTATTTCTTCGTGACAGGACGAATTAAGGAGCTAATTATCAAAGGTGGCGAAAATATATCACCCAGAGAAATTGATGATGTACTTTACAGAAACAAGGCTATTCAGGAAGTAGCGACCTTTGGTTATCCAGACCCAGCATATGGACAAGTTGTCGCAATTGCGGTAGTTTTGAAAGCGGGTCAATCTTACAGTGAAGAAGCACTGATGGAATATTGTCGGATAGAACTCGGTTCATTTCTTTGCCCCAGTCGAATATTCTTTGTCGATAACCTGCCAAAAGGACCGTCAGGAAAGATCCAACGATTGCAGGTCGCGAGTAGCCTTATCCCGGTAGACTGAAATTTGGTCCATACCATGAATGTTGATCGCAGTTTAGCGGGTAAGAATGCGTTTATCACTGGTTCAACTTCAGGAATAGGGCTGGCAGTTGCAGAGCAATTGGCGGCTAATGGCTGTAATATCGGTTTGAACGGATTTGCGACCTCTGAACAAATTCAGGAAATTTCTTCCAAAATTCAATCAGAGTATGAAGTTGAGGTTGCATACTGCGGCTTTGACTTGCGCGAGGTTGGCGAAATCAATGACGGGTTGACGAATTTTGCCAAGGAATTTGGACAGGTGAACATTCTAGTCAACAACGCTGGCGTTCAATTCGTTTCCCGGATTGAGGATTTTCCAACTGAAAAATGGAATGAAATCATAGCGGTCAACCTGTCTGCGGTATTTCACTGCTCCAAGGTGGTCATTCCTGAAATGATTGCCAATCAGTGGGGGCGAATCATCAATATTGCATCCGTACATGGACTAGTTGGAAGTATCAACAAGTCAGCTTACATAGCTGCCAAGCACGGTGTAGTCGGGTTAACCAAGGTTACTGCACTCGAAAATGCGAAGTCTGGAATAACTTGCAATGCAATATGTCCTGGTTATGTGGACACGGAAATTATTCGCAATCAAATTCGAGATCGATCTGCTTCTGAGTACAAATCTACAGATCAAGCTGTTTACGAGATGCTGCATGACAAGCATCCGACTGAGAAGTTTATTGAGCCAAGCGAAATTGGTGCACTCGCTGTCTATCTTTGCGGCGATCAAGCCAGTGGCATAACCGGTTCGACATTGTCCATTGACGGCGGATGGTCAGCTCATTAAATAATCAACATTGAACGAAGCCGCTGCGCGGCAGAACCGCAACTTCAAGGCTGTAGTCGAATGAAAGCGTGAAAGTATCTGCAGTACGGCGGTGGAAATGGTTTATTGTTTAGGTGGTGCCCGTTGCAGCGGGCATCACCTGACTTTTTTAATACACAGGAGAATACCATGTCCCATGCTGATGGCTCAACGCCAGCCCTGTCGTTACGACAGAGCGTTACTGATTATATGAAACTTGCCGGACTGTCCGAGCGCACCCGCAAAGCCTATCTTCTTGAGTTGGACCGATTGGCAGGGCATTTCGCCTGTTCACCGGCTCAACTCAGTGCCCGGCAGATTGAAGGCTACGTGCTTGCGCGCATCAATGCAGGGCTCAAGCCGCGTTCGACCAACGTGACGGTTGCTGCGCTTCGGATGCTGTACACCCGCGTCATCAGGCGCCCACAACGGGTTGAGGCGCTGGTGATGCGTAAAATCGCCGATCAGCTGCCCCCAACCCTTGATGAAGCTGAGATTCAGCGTTTGATTCAGTCGACCCATGACCTGCGGTATCGCACGGCCATTGAGCTGGCGTACGGCACTGGCCTTCGCATCGGCGAGGTGGTGGCGCTGAAAGTCAGCGACATTGACTCAGAAAAGTCAATGATTCACGTAACCTGCGGCAAGGGGGGGTCACGAACGGCTGGCCTATATGCCGCCCCCGCTGCTTTCGACATTACGATGCTACTACCGACAGATTCATCCCAAGCCGGTCGACTGGCTGTTTTACGGTGCAGGTGCCGATCAGCCGTTGAAAGCGGCCACGCTGCGCGGTGCATTCAACCGGGCGCGTGCGTTGGCCGGCAATCGGTGAAAACTTCCCCTTTCATTCACTCAGACACTCGGTCGCCACGCACCTGCTTGAGCGGGGCACGCCGCGCGATGTGGTACAGGATATTCTCGGTCACAAGTCAGCCCAGAGCACCCGGGTGTATGCCCGCACCACCTGTGCGATGTTCAAGAAACTCGATCACCCGGCACAATACCTTACGCACTGAGCATTGCGGTTTGAAAACCCCACCGTGGCGGACATCTTCCGCCACGGCGGGGACCCGTTTCTTCAGGGTCTGCGCACCCGGCTCGGTCCGGCCGCGCTGAAAGTGTTCGCGGCCATCCGACATGTGCCGCACCCCGGCACTGGGGGCCCGGTTTTTCATCTGCCGGCACTGCCATACACACCATGTGCTTTACAACTCGTGCCGCAACCGTCACTGCCCAGCCTGCCAGGGCAGCGCCGCCAGCCACTGGCTCAACCGACAGCTGTCCCGCATCCTGCCGGCCCCGTATTTCCACATCGTCTTCACCCTGCCACCACCGATTGCAAAAATCGCCTTCTACAACCGCAGGCGGGTGCTCGGCATCCTCATGAAAACCAGCGCAGAAACCATCACCACCATCGCCGCCGATCCGAAACGCTTCGGCGCCCGTGTCGGCGGCACCGCCGTGCTCCACACCTGGAACCATTATGCCGAGCGAATTTTAATGCCGAGCAACAAGGAGAAAACCGCGAAGCTATGCGGTTTTCGCACTGATTTACTCGGCATTAAACTTTACCGGCACCTTCCGATCAGGAACCTCATTAATTCATCTTCCACCTCACTAAAGGACCCAGGTTCTAAGGAAGCAGGCAAATTGGTTCCCAGAATTTCCAGTTTCGTGTTCAGGTTGGCTCGAAGATACATTTCAGTGGTTTGAATGTTTGCGTGTCCAAGCCATAGCGAAACTTTACGAATATCCTTAGTTGCACGCAAAACAGCTATTGCCGATGAATGTCGAAGCACATGTGGTGTGATATGCTTGTCATTTAACGATGGGACGGTTTTTGCGGCTGTAAGGACATGCCGGTTGAGAATGTACGTAAACCCATCAGTGCTCAACGGATGCCCTCTTGCGTTAAGGAACAACAATCGGTTTGTTGCTGTAGCAGGGCGCAAGTGAAGCCAGTTCTGAAGGTGCTCCCTGGTGTTCTGCCAAAGTGGAATAATTCGC
Source organism: Arenicellales bacterium (assembly GCA_965220665.1). Classification (GTDB taxonomy): domain Bacteria; phylum Pseudomonadota; class Gammaproteobacteria; order Arenicellales; family JAJDZL01; genus JAJDZL01. The sequence goes on along the minus strand of CBDCQQ010000004.1, from coordinate 517,489 downwards.
TGGCGTCGTCCTTTGCCCATAATCTGGATTGTTTCCATCCGCGGACACGAAAAGCTGTCCAGCGAAAGCGTGACCAGCTCCGACACTCGCAATGCGGCGGCGTAGCATAGATGCAGCATGGCTCGATCGCGCAGTCCGGCTGCCGTGTTGTTCGCAGTGGCTTCTACAATCGCCTGCACCTCAATTGGCTCAAGCCAATCGATTAAGGGCTGTGGTGCGCGTTTTGGCCGGATCGCTCGAATATGCATTGCAAGATCGAGGCAACTGGGCACTCGGTATTCCAGGTAGCGGAAAAAAGACTTGATTGTTGCCAGATGAATATTTCGGGTCGCAACGGTATTGGCGCGGCTTTGCTCCAAATATTCGAGGAATTCAATCACCAGTTGGACTGTCAGATGCTCTATATTCAGTGCACAGGGGCGCACACTGGTGTGTGCGCTTGCATACGACACCAATAATCGAAAGCACTCAGTGTAGCTTTGCACAGTATGGGGGCTGTAATTCCTCTCAGTCGGCAAATGTTTGCCCAGAAAGAAGGTTAGATGCGGAGCCAATTTAGTCATGATCACCTCCGCATTCAATGGAATGAGCATTTTCCGTCGCTTTAGCAATATTGCGCATCAACACCGGTGTCGCCTCCAAGTACCAATAGGTATGGGACACATTGGAATGACCGAGATAGGTAGCAAGCGCCAACATATGGCGACTTGAATCGGCCTCGGGGCCAAGCAATTCCAACGACCTTACGGCGAAAGAATGCCGCCAGGAGTGAAGCGTTGCGCCATGCGATGCGCCGACTTCACGCAATCCGGTCTGTTCGGCCAGTTTGCGGAAAATATACTCTGTGTAATTGATGCTTGGAGGCCGTCCGGTGGCAATTACGAACAGGTGATTGTCCGCAGTCGGGTCCTTGCATCGGTACTCAAGGTAGCAGTTAAGCGCAGTCCAGGTGGTCGGGTGCAATGCGACCAATCTGGTTTTTCCGAACTTGGAGTTTTCGATGACCAATCCGTCAGCGGTGATGTGATGCATTTTCAAAGATAGTGCCTCACCAATGCGCAATCCGGTCACTGCGATCAGTCCGAACAGGTAATGCCAGGTTAACGGTGCAATTGAGTTGGCTGGCGTCAAGGCAAATGCAGCCTTCAGAATTGCCTTGGTCTGCTCGACCGATATCAGTTTCGGCACCGGTCTTTGGAATGACACAGGTCCCAAAACATCATGCAGCGGAATCTCGTGTCGAGTGTCCCGCGCATGCGCCCAGCGGGCAAAGTTGCGTACGACGCGCAATTTCTCAGCACAGTATTGTGGTGATGAGGCGGCTGATGATGTCGCCCATGCCAGTGCTGTTTCGCGGTAAATCAATGTTTCACCGCGAGATTCTGCAAATCGTGCAAAACTTTGCAGCAAGCGTGCATTTTCTGTGAAGCAGCGTCCGAATTGTTGTTGGGTCGCAACATAGCGTGCGACGATATGACTCATATTCGCCATCATTGCTCAATCCCTCCGATCCATGGCTGTGCCACCTCCTGCAGCATAACCACGTCGGTCTTGGCATAAATCATTGTGGTATTTCTCGATTCATGCCGCAGTAGTGCTTGGACTGCATCCAGGGAGGCACCTGACCGAAGCATTGAAGTGGCCTTGCTGTGTCGAAATACATGCGCCCCACGCCCGCCGTATATGACTATATCTGCGCGGTTGAATGCTGTGTTTGCAATCGTACTGACCGTACTGGATGAACTCAATGATCGATAAGGTGCCCTGGTGGTCAAAAACACTCGCTCTTCACTGATCCTGGGCCGTGCCATTGTGATATAGCGGTAGATCGCATCGCCCACATCTTGAGGCAGTGGCAACACTGTTTGGTACAGAGATTTACCCAGAACCTGAATCTCAGCGCGCACCCAGTCAATATCATCAAGACACAAGGCTATGATGTCCCCGGCTCGTAGCGCGAGCCGCGCCAGAAGCAGTAAAATTGCCCTGTTTCGTATGCCGGCAGGCGTGTCATCGCATGATGCAATTGTGCGCGTGACATCGTCATCCGATATGTAACGAGGCAGTGACGAAAAACGCCATTGCGGCACTTTCGGTACGACAGCGCTCAATGCTGGCGAAACATAGTCTTCCATTGCAAGAAAGCCTAGGTATAGGCGCATAGATGTCGACAGCGCTTTCATCTGACTTTTTGAACAGTGCTTGAACTCATTGAGAAATTTCTCGCTGAGCAGGTCTGCGTCATACAGTTCTGGATTCTCACCAAGCACAGGCAAAACTCTTTCAATCTGCCTGACATGATTGCGACGGGTTGCTGCGATTAGGTTTCGATTGTGCTCCAGCCATCGGTCAAATCTCATCAGGATTGCAGGCACCGCAGGTCGCTCTACTGACGGCTCCAACGCTGCGATTCGACCGATTTCAACCAGATAAATCAGAAATTTGCGCACAACGGATTGATACGGGCGGTTCGTTGAGCGAATACATTGACCGTGAAATACCTCAGGATAGGAGCAGTTGATCCTTCGGTTCCAAAACGGTTCGAGTAGCGTTGTGGTCAGATCACGCAAACTGATTCGGGAAAGATGCAGCCAGACAATCAAACAGGTGCAGCCTGAATGGTAGTTTTTGATTGATTTGGCACTGTAGCCCAGTGCATCCAACTGTTCGAGATAATCGCTCAGAATTTGAAGGTTCTCCTTCAATTCTTCAGGCGTTTTAACTCTGCCGGAACATTCCAAGTACTGGATGAACCGCATCAGGTGGGAATTAGACCGACATTTGTGCCAGAAGCTGAACTGTACAGTTGAAGGTGCAACAGTACGACAACTGCATTCATGCTGCAAGAATTGTTCGATCACTACACAGTCAACAGATGCAAGTGCAATTCTGTTTATCCGCAGCCAAATCAAAAAATGTCGGGCAACTGTTCGATATTTGTCAGGTCTGCTTAGACCTTTTCGACAAATATATTTGTCGAAATCAACAATCAGTGCACTGCACTCAATCCAAAAACTTGAAAAGTGCGTAATAAACACTTATCCGAACGCGTAGTAAACACTTATCCGAACGCGGAATAAACCTAATCCGAACACGGAATAAACACTTATCCGAATGCGGAATAAACCTAATCCGAACGCGCAGTACGGCTGATCTGCAGGATGCTGGAGGTCGGTTTTTCGGCGGCGGTTTCTGTCAGTGCAATTTGACTATTGCAGGCGTTTTTCGTATCAATCGCAGTTTTAAGTGGCGATTGAAGTCAGGGAGGCGTCAGATGACGAGAAGGAGAATTCCGATGAGAAAACATAAACAGATACTCAGGCTGCATCACGAAAACGGCTGGCCGATGCGGCGCATTGCCGAGGTGCTTGATGCGGGTACCGCGACGGTTCACAACGTGCTGGCCCAGGCCCGGCGGGCCGGTGTGAGCTGGCCGCAGGCCGAGGGCATGGATGAGGCTGAGCTGATGCGGATTTTATATCCGAGGTCCGGGTGCGCCGGGCGCGCCGATGAGGTGGATTATGCCTGGGTGCGCGGTCAGCTGGGTCTGAAGTCGGTGACGTTGAAGCTTTTGTGGCAGGAGCTTTGCGAACGGCAGGGCTACGCCCACAGCTACGCCTGGTTCTGCCGCTGCTACAATGCATGGGCGAAAGAGGGGCGGCGCTCGATGCGCATGGATCATGTGCCGGGCGACATGGCCTATGTGGATTACTCGGGCCTGACTGCTGCGGTTGGCGTGCGCAGGGCGCAGATTTTCGTCGGTGCGCTGGGGGTGTCGCATTACACCTATGCGCGTGCGGCGTGGACGCAGGGTCTTGAGGACTGGCTTGCGTGCAACACGCAGATGCTGGAATATTTTGGCGGGGCGCCGAACCTGATCGTGCCGGACAACCTGAAAAGTGCGGTCAGCAAAGCCTGCCGTTACGATCCGGATGCCAACGGCGTCTACCAGCAGTGGGCGGCACACTACGATGTGGCGGTGATGCCGGCGCGGCCGTATCGTCCAAAGGACAAGGCGATTGTGGAAAATGCGGTGCAGCAGGTTCAGCGGTGGGTTCTGGCGCCGCTTCGCAATCAGCGCTTCGAGAGACTTTCGCAGCTGAACCAGGCGGTCCGCGGCCGGATCGAGCAGCTCAACGAGCGGCCGTTTTCGGATCGTCCGGGCAGCCGCCGGGAGATCTTCGAGTCGGTTGACCGGCCGGCTCTGCGGCCGCTGCCGCTGGCACCGTTTCATGCACTTGACATCAGAACCGCAAAAGTCGGTTGCGACTATCACGTCCAGTATGCCCGGCACTGGTATTCGGTGCCCCACGAGCTGGTCGGCAAAGCGGTTGAGATCCGCGCCGATGCCGATGTGGTGACGGTGTTTTTCAAGGGCCGGCAGGTGTGCATGCATGTCAGACAGCCGCAGCATGGGCACTCGACTGTGGATTCGCACATGCCCAGGGCGCATGAGTTCATGCACAAATGGACGGCCGAGCGCATCGAGGGCTGGGCCGCCGAGGTGGGCGAGGACTGCCGCGCGTTCGTGCAGGCAAGAATCAGCGAGGCGCGGCATGTCCAGCAGGTCAGCCGCAAGGCGCTGGGGCTGCTGTCGCTGAGCCGCGAATACGACAATGTGCGCCTCAATGCGGCCTGCCGCATCGCCAACCAGCAGGGACTGAGCCGTCTCGCACAGATTCGGGAGATTCTGACAAATGGCGCCGACCTGCGATGCCAGTCCGCCGAGCTGGATCTGCAGCTGCCGCAGGATCACGAAAACCTGCGCGGCGCAGACCAGTTCAAGTGAGGGGTGCATGATGAACAGACAGGTACTGACCAATCTGAGGAAGCTGTCGCTGGGATCGATGTCGCAGGCGCTGGAACACCAGCTTGAGCAGCCCGGCACTTATGAGGATCTCGGGTTCACTGAACGGCTGGGTCTGCTGGTCGATCACGAACTGCAGTGCCGACATCAGCGCCGCCTGCAGCGGCTGATCAAAGGCGCCGGTTTCCGCCTCGCCGCAAGCCTCGACGACATTGACTACCGCGCGTCGCGCGGCCTCAGCCGCCAGCAGATCGCCGAGCTGGGCCATTGCGGCTGGATCGAAAAAGCCCAGAACCTGCTGATCACCGGACCGTGCGGTTCGGGAAAATCGCATGTGGCCTGCGCACTCGGACGCTCGGCGTGCCTGCTCAATCACGACGTGCGCTACCTGCGTCTGCCGTCGCTGCTGTCGCAGTTCGACCAGGCCAGAGCCACCGGTTCGTATCATCAGTTCATCCAGCGCCTCGGCCAGGTGTCGCTGGTGATCATCGACGACTGGGGCCTGCAGCCGCTGACGGCGGCCGACCGGCGCGACCTGATGGAACTGATGGATGTGCGCTACGGACGCCGCTCGGTCGCCATGGTCAGCCAGCTGCCGGTCGACAGCTGGCATTCAGCCATCGGCGACCCGACGCTGGCCGATGCCATCTTGGACCGGCTGATTCACAATGCCCACCGCATTGCGCTGCAGGGCGAGTCGATGAGAAAACGAAACGCACTGGAACCGGCGGCGACGCATGAGCCAGGCCCCGCATAATAAGTCCATTACCAACCCTGTGAAAAATTCCCTACGGCAAGTTCAAGCGTGCAGGCACGCTTGCCTACGGGTTTTTTAACAGGGTTGCCAACCGACTTATTTACGCTCCTTGGCATATTGAACGCTGATTCTGACTTGACATCGGGAGGTGTTTCATCGTTAAATAAGAGACTGAAAAAGACACTGAGAAAGACACTGCCGGTTCCGAAAACAGGTGCCGCGTTCAGATAACTGTTTATTCCATGTTCGGATAACTTTATTCGGCGTTCGGATTAAGTAGAATACGCAAAAAGTCAGTTTGACAGTTAGGTAAATTTGACATAGTCATTCTCCATCAAAAAAAGAAGAACAACTTTAATCCATCCTCAATCCGAAATTTAATGCCGAGTAAATCAGTGCGAAAACCGCATAGCTTCGCGGTTTTCTCCTTGTTGCTCGGCATTAAAATTCGCTCGGCATAATGGTTCTAATGCCGAGCTCGGCATTAGGGGCAGAAACTACTGTGGCATCCACACGTTCACCTGCTGGTCGCCAATGCCGGCTTTGATGTCGGTTCCGGTCACTACGTCACCGGCTCCAACACCTTCTTCGCACCGGTCAGGGCGCTGGCCCGATATTTCCGCCGCCGCTTCCTTGAACAGCTCCAGCTCGCCTACCGGAAAAACCAGCTCCGTTTCCCCGCCGCCATCGCCCGCTTCGAATCACCGAAAATCTTTCAGCGCCTGATCGACAGGGCCCGAACAACCGAATGGAACGTCTATGCCAAACCACCGTTCGCCGGCCCCGGACAACTGCTCAGATACCTGTCACGCTATACCCATCGGGTCGCCATCGGCAACAGCCGCATCCTCAGATTCGATGGCAGCTCAGTGTGGGTCCGCTACCGCAAACCCACCCGCAAAGACCAGGCCAAACCAAACTACGGCGTCATGATCCTGTCAGCCGTCGAATTCATCCGGCGCTGCCTGACCCATGTCCTGCCAGCGCGCTTTCACCGCATCCGACACTTCGGCATCCTCGCCAATTCCAAGGCCCGTCAGACGCTGCAGAAAATCCACCAGCAAACCGGGTTCAGAGCCGATGCACAGAGCCTGCCCGACCACCTCAAAGATGATGCCGGTGAGGTTCAGGCCGCCGTCCCGGCCTGCCCGACGTGTCAGACACCCATGCGACTGCTCGGCTCCGGGAACACCGCGACCTGCTGCAGCTCGATGAAAACAGCGCATCAGCCACAACCGTCAGAAAAAAGCGCGGACGGCCGCGCAAACACAAAAAGGAGACTTCGATCTATAATCCGGACTGATCATCCAACACCCAAAAGTGGGGATTTTTCATCGGTGCTTTTGGGGAAAATTAAATCGTTGCCTACAGCCGAGCGCCGCGTGATCATCAGATCAGTCACACCCGCTTTCCAGTCAGTGATGTCGGCAAGGCACAACCGCACGCGCCTTCAAACCGCATTGATGACGGTAGCCCTCGAATCACAGTCGGCAAATCACACGTTTTCAGCTGATTTTGCCGCTCTGCCACTCAGTTTTCCCACATCAGCCGATTAGTCTGCCGTCCCCAAAGCCGCACCTGGCCATACTTTTCCCATAGCACCGTGGCTGGCTCCGCAGCCTCGTTCAAATCAGTTAAGTGAAGACGCTTGCGCAGCCTTCACTTAACTTAAAAGTTACGCTGCGACCTGGACAAACTCTGCCCAAGCCGCATCAATGTGCCGCATTTCAGTATGAATCGCACCCGGTACGAATCTCATTACGTACACACCGTCAAGAATCGTGTGAGTTAAGAAGATTTTTCCTTCGGAATTAATCTTCTCAAGAATCTGTTTGGTTCTTTCGTTCCCATTCTTATGTCGGAAACACACTAAATTCAATACTCTGGGTTGAAAGATTTCATAATTCGAATTCGATTTGACCAGCGATTCAAAATACTCAGCGAGTTCGATATGTTTACGTATATGTGCGCGCAATCCCTCCACGCCGTAGTGACGAATCACAAACCAGAGCTTTAGCGAACGAAAGCGCCGGCCAAGCGAAATTTGCCAGCCGCTGTAGTCGAAAACCTGCCCAGATTCAGTTGCTTTGTTTCGCAGATACTCGGGGGTTATTGTCAGGGCATTGACCAGATCCGGTTTGTTAGCCACATAGAATAGATCGCTGTCGAAATTAGTCAGCAACCATTTGTGTGGATTAAAGCAGTAGCTATCGACCAACTCTACACCGTCTAGCAAATTGCGAAACTCAGGACACACCGTAGCGGAACCTGCATAGGCTGCATCAACGTGTACCCAAATTTGATTCTTGTTCGCAACTTCAGAAATTTCACGTATAGGGTCTATCGCTAGTGACGAGGTAGTACCGATTGTTGCACAGATGAATGCAGGAATGAGACCATTTTCTACGTCAATTTTGACTTGTCTGGCAAAATCATCAGCTTCAATTGCAAAGCTGTCATCAACATTGAGACGTCGAATCTGCTCGTCTCGAAATCCTGCAATTCTCAGGCTTTTTTCTGCTGAGGAATGAGTGTGCCCTGAAATATAGGCGGTCAGACCTGTAATGTTTCGATTGGAGTCGGAAGATAGTGCTTTCTCCCTTGCCGCAACTGTAGCGCAAAGAGCCGCGCTTGATGCAGATTCTTGAATAACGCCGCCGCCTGACTGGCTTGAATGAAAATGCTCTGGTAAACCAGCTATGTCAACCATCCAATCGAGCACTAGAGTTTCCAACTCTGTACACGCTGGACTGGTTGACCACAACATTCCTTGAATGCCAAACCCAGATGACAGAAAGTCGCCCAAGATTGATGGACCGGATGCGTGCGTAGGAAAATATCCGTAGAAGTTTGGAGATTGCCAGTGAGTCAGCCCCGGAATAATTTTTGAATCAACGTCGTTTAGAACATTCTGAAAGGGTTCGCCTTGTTCTGGAGGACGGGCGGGCAGGCTACTATAGACATCACCCGGTTCAACTTGGGAAAGTACTGGATATTTCTCAATGTTACGCATATAGTCGGCAATCAGGTCAACCATTTGGTAACCCTTTTGGCGAAATTGGTCAGGATTCAGGTGTTTCGGATTATTTTTCGACATTGCAGAACAAGTACTCCGGTGGTGAATAATGTTGAACCGATGCGGAAACACAGATTCTTCCTTACGGAAGAACAAATTAGTGAGGGAAGTCGTAACTGACTGAGCCAAATTGTAGGGTTAACAGGTTACACCTTACATCCCATAGCAGCAGCGAGCCCCTGATCGAAAGTTTTGATTCGACCTACGCCACGTCGCTGACAACTTGCGAGGTGGCACAGATCTCTCGCCGACAGAGCCGGAAACTGTGCCTGGAGTTGACAGGCGAGATACACATCAGCACTTTCCAGCGGCCAGATCTCTACATTCGCCTTAGCAATCAGCTTAAATGTTGATTCAAGCGTACGCAGTCGGTTTACAGAAAGATAGCAATACGCCAATTCTTGCAACACCTCGGCAGAAGTGCACAGCAATTGCTGCTCACGGCTAGTGAGAATAAAAAACTCGCGGGCAGGTTCTTTCAATGGATGGGCCCGACCCACTGAATACATAAATACGTTGGTATCGACGAAGATCACGTGCTCGTTGTACTTCGTTTGCGAACTTCATCCATAACAGAACGATGCTGCTCCCAGTCAGGTTCTGGCCCCTTGGTTTCAAGCTCGTCACATTCATTAAAAAATTTCTCAAAATCTTCAGCGGATTCAAACAATTGATATAGCGAGTACCGTTTCAGACGTTCATCCGCAGCTGCCCGCAACCACGCACTCAAGGTCAAACCCTCTTTACGAGCCTGATGAATATACCGGCTGCGCTCTTCTTCACCTATGATTAACTGAACTCTTGCCAATTCAAATACTCATTAATATTGTGTATATGCATATAGTATACACATATTGTTCAAGTGTGTCGGTAAACTGTCCTAGTTCACCAAGGCAAAATCATTCTTTTTTCTAGCTGGTAGTGTGTCTAGATTCAGTTCATTTTTTTTTCTGTTCATGTGAATTTGCCTGCCCGTTGCTGCCGATTGAGTGAGTATTCTACGAGCGCAAGTGAGAGTTGTGAGCAATTTCTGGCCGTTTATCGAATTCACGACGCAGGCAACTGTACCGTACAGCAGGTGACGCGTAAACGGTTTAGGTTTTTTTCTGATGGTTGTCAGGCTGCAATCAACCAGTAAGAGCCGCGCTTGATGCAGATTCTTGAATAACGCCGCCGCCTGACTGGCTTGAATGAAAATGCTCTGGTAAACCAGCTATGTCAACCATCCAATCGAGCACTAGAGTTTCCAACTCTGTACACGCTGGACTGGTTGACCACAACATTCCTTGAATGCCAAACCCAGATGACAGAAAGTCGCCCAAGATTGATGGACCGGATGCGTGCGTAGGAAAATATCCGTAGAAGTTTGGAGATTGCCAGTGAGTCAGCCCCGGAATAATTTTTGAATCAACGTCGTTTAGAACATTCTGAAAGGGTTCGCCTTGTTCTGGAGGACGGGCGGGCAGGCTACTATAGACATCACCCGGTTCAACTTGGGAAAGTACTGGATATTTCTCAATGTTACGCATATAGTCGGCAATCAGGTCAACCATTTGGTAACCCTTTTGGCGAAATTGGTCAGGATTCAGGTGTTTCGGATTATTTTTCGACATTGCAGAACAAGTACTCCGGTGGTGAATAGATTTGAAACAATGCAATTATTTTTAAACACTGTACGGATTCTGTGCGTGAATTCTTGACCCGAATTATTACCCAATTTAGAAAGATGTAATAATCACATTTTGAAAGAATTTCTTGACAAAGTAATTTCAGTTGCAGTTAGTGAAGCAACCAGTAATTTGTTCAATCGAGATCATTAACTCTCGCCATACCAGTCACCTTGACAGAATTCTCTAACGCAGTCCCGTAATAGTCAAGGGTTGAGGCACCAGTCAAATAAACAGAAAGTTTGCCGCCATCCATGGAAAGTACGGTTTTCGATTTTCCAGTATTGTTAACATAAGCGTTCTTTGTTGGAACTGACTCCAGATCGACATGGTTATTTCCAAGCGCACTTAGAACTAGTGTGTTAAATCGCCCCCCATTACCTTCAATGACATTGTTTCCTGTAATTGACAGATCAATTCTTTCATCTTCAAAATTGTTGATGTTCACAGTATTCTTCCCAGTTAATTCCAGAACCTGCAGTGTGGGAATAGAAATGACCCCTACAGCAAATTTACTAGAACCAAAGCCTGGATCGTACTCCAAGTCTAAGTGCTTGTTTAGCTGGTGGTAATGCAGCAAGTGCTCAGTGGCTTCCGTGTAAGAGATTTCCACTGTCCACTCTCTATTCTGATTCAGTTCGATAAGCCACCTGTCCTTAATTTGAATTTCCTGAATGTCTTTTAAACTTAGAATCTTTACAACCCTATGCTCATCATCCAAAAAATGAGACGCATTTGATTGGGGTGCAAGTAATTCCCCCTTGATAATTGAAATGGATAAAACAATTGTCAAGAGTATTAGAATTCCAAGTACCGACATTAAGGCGATTTGACTGGTTCTAAGTCTACGTTTCATCGGTATCCTCTCTGGGATAGGTTTCGTTGTTATGAAAGTGAACCGCGATATCTTCAGGTCCTATACCAAGCAATCGCATAGTTTTGATAATCTTCGGAAGATCCCTATCCAAAAATTCATTTCTCAGAGTGTCAAAAATGCTTGAAACAGCTTCTTCAGTTACAAAAAAACCTCTCCCTCGCTGGTTTGCCAGAATTCGTCGCTCTACCAAAGCCTGGTAGCTTCGGGCAACTGTATTTGGGTTGACACCTAACTCCACTGCCATCTCCCTCACGGACGGAATTTGGTCACCTGCGATCCAGATACCTTGCAAAATCTGTTCCTGAACCCGGTCTGCAATTTGTTGATAAATTCCTTTGGGATCACTGAACTCCATGAGTTACCTGTACCTCTTTTAGTCGGAGCCACGCGATCCACCACAGAACAGGTGGAAGTAATGCAATCACTATCCAGAAAACTGCTGCAAGAAAACTCCAGTTAGTGTCCAACAGTTGATGGAATAAGTCGTGCGCAAACCCGAAGTGAAAGAAATCAAAATGACTGAAAGCTCCTGTATCCGAGCCTTGTTGCAAATTCTGTCCGTACAGGTGCTGCCAATCATTAGTACCGATGGTGATGCGAGCGGTGATCAGAATCGCGGTTGCCAATACTATATGAAACAGAATGATAACGAAACTAGAGATGAGAAAATTCAATCGTCTGAACCAGATTGCACCAAGGAAAAATGGTGCTTGAATAATGATGTAGTATCCGTATAACTTCCAGATTTCTAAATCGAAGGGATTGAACAGCGGGCGCCTGATTCCAAAAAAGATCGTGCTGACTGACTCGATGATGGTGGATAGGGCTAAAAGAAAAATAGGCAGAAAGATTCCGATTCCTACAGTAACTGGTAGAAGTCGCGCGAAAAATTTTTCAAGAGACGAAGCGGGCAGTAACAGATATGCTTCAATTCGGGTAGGATCATGTAAAGCACGGAAGGATCGGCTTGTTGCGAAAATTCCCCAAATGAAGAGGGTATAGCCATACAGCTCTTGATGCATTGAATAGTCCACATACCCCCATCGGATCTGTTGCAGAGACAAGAGTAAAACGCAAAAAACCGCTGTTCCTATAGCCCAAGTGAAAGCGCGCCTTTCAGCAAGAAAGTCACTGCGCATCAGTAACCAGAGTCTATGCATTGAAAATGATGATGTCATAGTTCATGAGCTCCAGTAGTATGCTGGACAAAGGTGTCGGGGTTTGAAATAGCAGCCTTAAACAGAAGTTCCAGATCTTGGTGCTCGCTATTTGTTTCGGCATCAGCCCATACAGCTGTGTAACCACCTAAACTTGGTTCTGTGTACAAGAGATTCTCTGAGTTTGAGTCCGGTCGGCTAGTCTCCTGGCTGATACGAAGTGCTGATGAGATTCGAGAGAGGCTTTGATTGCAAATAAAGTTACCTTGGTGAAGGATCAGAACGTTATCGACTAAGAGTTCGATGTCTTTCACTTGATGAGTAGCGATAATCAAAATCCTGTCATCGGTCAGAGCTTCAGCAACAATTTTCCGAAACTGCCCCTTTGAAGGTATGTCCAAGCCGTTAGTTGGCTCATCCAGAATCATGATGGAAGGTCTACAGGCGAGTCCAAATGCCAGATGAAATTTCTTTTTCTCACCAAGCGACAGACTAGTCAGTACTTGCCCACGAGGTATAGACATCTCCTCAAGTAGACTTTCCAGATAGTTGGAATCAAAATTTGGATAGAAACGAGCCATTCGTAAAACAAAATGCTTATCCGTGATTGTGGGTAAGTGAAGTGTTTCCGGCAACATGTAGAGAGTTATGCCCAAAAGTAGTGCGTGACGGGATTCATCACTAAGCGGCTACCTGGTCGGTGTCATTGTAATTCAGTTCGACTCCATTCTTGAATTTCACTCCCTCGATCACTTTGCCCAGCTGCCTGAACCCGCGCAGCCGTCGCCATTTTTTCTCCGCACACATCCCCAGCCTGTACATCATGCCCAGCATCGTCGTTCTGCTCAGACAGCCCTTCGAGCGCTTGGTGCGGTGACGGATCGTCGCGAAGGTCGACTCGATTGGATTAGTGGTACGCAGAGATTGCCAGTGCGATGCCGGAAAATCGTAAAACGCCAGCAGCTCCTCACGATCCCCGATCAGGCATTCAACCACTTTCGGATACTTGTCCTGATAGGTTTCCACAAACCGATCAAACGCCTCATGCGCCGCCTCGCGCGTGTCTGCCATCCAGATCTGGTGAAGCGCCTTTTTCGCCTGTCCGTGCAGCATCTTCGGCAGCCGGTTGAGCACATTCGCCGTCTTATGCACCCAGCAGCGCTGATCCTGGGTTTCAGGGTAAACCTGGTCCAATGCCGACCAGAACCCCATCGCCCCGTCTCCAACCGCCAGCTTCGGTGCATCCATGCCCCTGGACTTCAGATCCAGCAGCATCCCCTTCCAGCTCTCGGTCGATTCGCGCACCCCGTCCTCAATCGCCAGCAACTGCTTGCGGCCACACTCATCAACCCCGATCAGCACCAGCGCACACAGCTTTGCATCCTCGGCCCGAAGCCCGCAGTACACCCCATCGGCCCATACATAAACGATCTTCCCGGTGATGCCGCGCGTCTGCCACCGCCTCATCTCCTCATTCCACTGCTGCGCCAGGCGGGAGACCGATGAGGCAGAAAAACCCTGCGCCTTACTGCCCAGCAGAACCTTCAGGGTATCAGCCATCTCACCGCTTGACACCCCCTTCAGATAAAGCCACGGCACAAACGCCTCAACCGTCGCCGTCTTTCTCACATACGGCGGGATCAGTGCCGAGCGGAACGACACCGGCTCGCCGGTATTCGAGCGGACCTTCGGAATCCGAACCGAAACCGGCCCGATACCGGTCTGAATGTCACGCTCAGGCTGGCTGCCGCTTCGAACCACCGCCCGAAGCCCGTTGCCAGCATACTGTCCGTCATACTGAGCGAGAAATTCCTCCACCTCAAGCTGCAGGGCCTGGGCGAGAATCCGTCTGGCACCGGTGCGCACCAATTCGGTCACAACATCGGGTGAAATGTCTCGACTTTCAAATCCAATTACGTTATCGTTACTCATAGTGGCGTACCTCTCTGGTTGGTTGTAAAAATGCTTTCTACATTTAACCAGATACGCCGCTTTTTTTTCAACCCCCGTCACGCACTACTTTTGGGCATAACTCCATGTAGATTTCGGAGAGCATACTTGGATTCCGTTGAACAGGATCATGACCGAGTACACGGATACTGCCTTCGTAAGGGAACAGCAATCCACTGAGCAGTCTCAATAAAGTTGACTTGCCTGCACCGTTGAGTCCCAGTAGACCATAAATTTGGCCTGGTTCGAGTGAAAAGTTCATCCCATTAAACAGAGTTTGCTTTTTGAAACCGAACTGTATGTTTTCAAATTCAATCATTTTTCCGGTATTGTTTGAGGTGATGTTTGCATCTACTGTAATAGTGTAATAATACAGTAGACAGTGAAAAAGTCAAGCCCAAATTTGAAAAAAAAATTAGGTTTTCCACCCGAATTCAATTCAGGATGTGAAAACATTTAGGTACAGAATCCGAAATTCTGAAATAGGATCAATGAGATGGTGACGTTCAATGCTTCAACCCAAGACACTAGGTTGAAGCTGCACAGGTGAGACTGATGATCAGTTGATTAGAGAATGAAATTGAGGAATGGGTTGATTTTGGCAAGAGAATTTTCGAGTGAAATCGATTGGATATTCAAGAGCGGAATCTGTAAAAACGTTCAGTCTTCCAAGCTATCGCACCTTATGGTGAAGCGAGACAAAGCTATATCCGTATCAAATATTCCCAATTGATCGTAAGATTTCAAAACTACTTTGCTCTACGAGTTGTGACTTCACCGCAACGTTCACACTCGACAGTTTCGACCTTTCCGGCCGTACCGAAGCCAAACTTGACTTCGACTACTCGATACTTGTGAAATCCGATTCGACACAGCCACAATCCGAGTTTGGTTGACAGTTTGTCATTCATACCAGTGGCCTGTTCACTCGGGTTCTAATGAGTTGATTACGGCAACAAAAAGACTCCAGATCGGTCGTATTAGTTGAGTTCTACATATTCGGGTAATTCGGACCACCGCCCCCTTCAGGTACAACCCAGTTAATATTTTGAGTTACATCCTTAATGTCGCAAGTTTTACAGTGCACACAGTTTTGCGCATTAATCACAAGTCTCGGTTCTTCATCCTGATCTTGGATAATCTCATAAACTCCGGCTGGGCAGTAGCGTTGCTCAGGTGCGTCGTAGTCCTCTAAATTGATCTCAATCGGCACCTTATCATTCTTGAGAGTGAGGTGAACGGGCTGGTTTTCCTCGTGATTCGTGTTCGACAAAAATACTGAAGAATTACGATCGAAACTGATCTCACCATCGGGTTTAGGATACTCAATTTGAATGCACTCGCTGGCTTTTCTGAGGCTCTTGTGGTCTTCATGATGATGAAATGTCCAAGGAGCTCGTCCGCGGAACAAGTAAGTGTCAATTCCAGAATACATCAGCCCCGCCCACATTCCTCTTTGAAACGATGGTCGAATATTTCTCGCTCTGTAAAGTTCATCCCAAAGCCATGACTTTTTGAGCCTGTCCTCATAATCAGGGTGTTCACCGGGTGATTCTGACGTCAATAATTCAAAGGTTGCTTCAGCGGCTGTCATGGCAGACTTCATTGCCGTGTGAGTGCCTTTAATTTTCGGGGTGTTTAAGAACCCGGCGCAATCACCAATCAGTGCACCGCCTGGAAACGTTAATTTAGGAATGGATTGAAATCCGCCTTCATTCAGTGCGCGTGCTCCATAAGCAATACGCCGTCCACCTGCAAGAATCGGTTTGACTGACGGATGATGTTTGAATCGCTGAAACTCTTCAAAAGGATTCAAGTAGGGATTATGATAGTCAAGTCCGATGACAAATCCGATTGCGACCTGATTGTCTTCCAAGTGGTACAGGAATGAACCACCATACGTGTTTCGGTCTAATGGCCACCCAATACTGTGCCAGACTGTACCCAGTTTGTGCTTGCTTTCGTCGACTTCCCACAGTTCCTTAATGCCGATCCCGAAAGTTTGCGGGTCAACATTTTCCCGAAGAGAGTAACGTTCGAATAGTGTTTTCGTTAGAGAACCTCGGCAGCCCTCCGCAAATAGAGTGTACTTTGCATGAAGTTCTGCACCTGGCATATACGTTGCGGTGGGCTCGCCATCCCGACCAACACCCATGTCTCCAGATGCCACTCCCATGACTTTTTCTCCATCGTATAAAACTTCCGATGCGGCATATCCAGGGAAAATATCAACTCCAATCTGCTCGGCTTGTTCACCAAGCCAACGGCACAAATTACCCAAGGAAATGATGTAATTTCCATGATTATTCATTTGTGGTGGAGTCGGCATGCGAATGGCAGACTTTTTAGTCAGTAAAACAAATTTGTCATCCTTTACCGGTGTGTTCAGAGGCGCACCCTTGTCTTTCCAGTCCGGAATCAGTTCATTGAGGGTGGTCGGCTGCAAAACTGCACCCGACAGGATATGTGCGCCGACTTCAGATCCCTTTTCGAGAATGCAGACACTAAGATCCTTGCCATGTTCTTCACACAACTGTCGAAGTCTGATACCTGCTGTCAGACCAGCCGGTCCAGCTCCAACTATGACAATGTCATATTCAAGTGAATCCCTTTCTACAGTCATTCGGGTAAACTCATCAGGTAGTACGGAATAGGGCGGGTGCGTAGTAAATCGTGTACAAATTCGATCATCTCAAACGCATTGATTTGGCTAAAGTCAATCCACCAAAAGTCGCGTGTATTGTATTCAAGATCAGTCAATTGAATGCGGTGAAAAGACTTGAACTCGAATTTCTGTCGGATTACCGCTATTACATGGATTGTTCATCTGAGGGCAATTGGAAATGACTGCCAACACATTGGTTTCTGCGCGTAAGTCTATATAGTCACCCGCAACAGAATGACCATCAACAAATACTGATTGCTCTGTACTGCCATCCTCGTGAACAGGCACTGAACAGAAAAAATTTATGTTTGGCACAATATCAGTCCAGCCCATTCCATATTTGGATAGTGCGTCTAGAAAATTTTCCCGACAGCCTGGTGCATTTGGCACACCGTACAACATCTCGTTACTCCAACTTGAGCAGCAGCCAGCGATTGTATCGTGTCTACCGGGAGTGGTGTCCTCTACCACTGTCATCAATGGATTGGCGTAATCCGAATAAAGGACAGAACCCTTGGTGATATGTATGCTTTGTGCGGCTTTGATTGTATTTGGTGCGTGATATCGTTCTTGTGGATTATCAGCGTTGTAGCACAGAAAATCGACGCCCTGCTGTCCCTCCAAGTCGGTTATTCTCAATATTTGTAGTGGTCGAATAACCTTTTCCCAACCTTCGCCTGGCTTGACTACTTCATCTGATAGAGAATTCAATTCCTGCATACCGAACCTTTGAGTCGGCTTAGTGAGTAGGTAACATGCACTATATTCAACGTTCAATTCAAGTATACACAAATTGACAATTTTCATATTTTTTACGAGTCTTATGGTCGCACGTTGAACGAAGATTTAGCTCAACTTCGGACTGATTAGCTCGTGAAACTATTGCTTGTGCTGTATAAACCGCGAGTTCACTAATTTTTGATTCCAAATTTCAACTGATTCGAGGTCATTGATGAAAATTGAAGGTCAACCGGCATTGGTGACCGGTGCAGCTTCCGGAATGGGTGAAGCGACTGCACGATTACTGGCAAATCTCGGCGCGAAAGTCAGTTTGCTGGACATAGATGAGGCAAAGATCAAATGGATTGCTGATCAAATTGGCGCGCTGGCTCTGCCGTGCGATGTAACACAGGCAGAGAGTATGGAAGGGGCAAACGCTACAGCAGAATCGGTCAATGGAGTTGCCAGAATATTAGTGAACTGTGCGGGAATCGCACCTGCAAAACGCATTGTAGGTCGGGATGGAGCGATGCCACTGGAAGATTTCAAGCGGGTAATTGATGTGAATCTGATTGGTACTTTCAATGCGATTCGAGTGATGGCTGCCGCACTAAGGAATGAAGCACCGCTTGATGAAGCAGGGGAGCGCGGAGTCATCGTAAACGTTGCTTCGGTTTCTGCGTTTGAGGGTCAGATCGGGCAAGCAGCTTACAGTTCTTCAAAAGGTGCGATCGTTGCATTGACCATTCAGGCAGCTAGAGAATTGTCGAGTGCCGGCATTCGCGTGATGACCATTGCCCCGGGTCTGATTGCTACACCAATGCTGTTTGGGATGCCAGATGAGGTTCAACAGAGCCTAGCTAATCAGGTACCGTTTCCTAAACGGCTTGGAAGTCCGGATGAATTCGCGCAGCTTGTCAAACACATACTGGAAAACCAACTTCTAAACGGCGAAGTTATTCGATTGGATGGTGCGATTCGCATGCAGCCCCGTTAACTGGAAAGATGCGGTGAATTTTAATTAACTTGCCTCTGCCAATGATTGAGTTCAGAGCCGAAACGGGATATTGTCTATGGTTACTTGAATCGGTCTCATTGGCAGCTGATTTTCCCAATTTCGGCAATTGAAACAGAACCCGAAAGATGCATTGAAGCAAGGCAGACAATCGAGAACAGCCAGAAATTCCAGCGCCTTGGAGCGCCAAATGGGGACCTGCGCCTCGATTGTCGGTCGCGATGGAAGCCCTTTTTACCCATTCCGTCAGGAATTTTCGATGATCGGTGCCCGTGCTCGATCTGTTCAATTTAATCAGCAAGGTCTGGTGATTGTGCCACTTACTTCAGGCTTTTGCTTATATATTCTTATAAATTTTGATGCTTAACTCCTCTGGAAGGGAAAGTATAGGCGATACCTGTTTCACTTAGTAATTTGCATTAAATTCAAATTTTTCAACCTCAACTGGTAACGACTAAATGGCTAGTACAACCCCAATCGCAGATAAAAAATCTGAAAATACTTCACGGCTGAGCATGTCCCGCGAAGAAATGCTCAATCTGACAAACAGGGTGTCAGAAATCTTGGTTGACCACAATCTCACCCTTGCATCACAAGATGCATGGGATGGAGAATTCAGTGATGGTATAGCCAAAAATTTTATGACCGATCCTCCTGAAGACGGCCGCAATATCGATGAAGTACTGGAACAGGCGACTAAAAAAATTTTTCCATATTCGTTGAAGCTTGCCCATCCAAAGAGTTTTGGATTTGTTAGCGTATCACCGACTTGGCCAAGCGTGATCGCGGACTTCTTAGTTTCAGGGATGAATTCGAATGTTTGTACGTGGCTAGTGGCGAGCGGCCCTAGTCAAATAGAACTGACTGTAATTGAATGGATCAGGCAGTGGCTTGGCTATCCGGACACGGCAGGTGGCCTGCTGACCAGCGGAAGTTCTGTAGCAAGCGTCGAAGCATTCGTTGTTGCAAGAGAAGCTGCCGATAATCCGACGCGGGCAACTGTGTATATGAGTGATCAGACTCATCAATCAATAATTCGCGCGGCTCGCGTGATTGGAATCCCATCAGACAACATAAAGAAAATTCCTAGCGACGATAGTTTTTCGATCGATGTCAACCAGTTGGCAGAGACGGTCGTTGAAGATGTTAATAAAGGACTTCAGCCAGTGCTAATTGTTGCTAATGCAGGCACAACATCGACAGGTGCAATCGATTCGCTAGATTGGATTGCCGACTTTTGCGAGTCACAAAATATATGGTTTCATGTTGATGCCGCGTACGGAGGTTTTGCTTGTATTACACAGCGAGGCAAAACGCTCTTGAAAGGAATTGAACGCGCTGATTCAATCACGCTGGATGCTCACAAATGGCTGTACCAACCGTATGAAGTTGGATGCCTTATGGTCAAAGATTTACAGAAATTGGAAAATGTCTACGGCATGCGCTCTGATGTACTCCAGGATACAGTTTGGGGTAAAGATCACCCAAATATAGCCAATCGCGGCATACAGTTGAGTCGAACGTTTCGAGCGTTTAAGGTTTGGATGTCTGTTCAATCTTTCGGGATGAAAGCCTTCAGAGATTCGGTTGAGCAATGTCTCGTGCTGGCAGATAAAGCGCAGCATTACATTCAAAAAAGTTCCAGCCTGCAACTCCTCAGCCCAGTAGTATTGAGTATTGTGTGCTTTCGGTTCAATCCGAAGAGTTCAAATTTAAGTGAAACTGCAATTGAACAAATCAATCGAAAAATTCTGGTTCGGGTTTTCTGGGAGGATGATGCATTTATGTCGTCAACGATGGTAAACGGAGCATTCACTCTAAGAATCTGCATCATTAACCACTCAACTACGTGGAATGACGTGAAGGAAACATTGGATGTAGTCGAAACATTTGGAACGGAGGCGCTGGAGTCAAGTTAATTCGTTGGTCACAGCAATAATTTGGTTCGGGACCGTTGGATTGTTGTCAGCTCAAATAAATTTTTTGGTAATGTTGACCAATCTGAACAGTTATCCGCAAGAGTCATTGAGGAGTACATTTTCCGAATCAATCGCCGATATTGGAAAAATCAGTTGCCAATTAGGCAGATTCAGACAGCAATAGGCCAAGTTTCAATTTGACCCTATACTTAATCATATGTAGAGGCATGTCAATTGATTTGCTTCAGGCGGGCCATTGAGGCGCTGTTGAATAATTCTGGATTTTCTAGGTAATCCAGCAAAATCTCAAAGGAATCCAGTCCCCAGAACATCTCTCCGTTGGTGGTAATGGACGGTACACCAAAAACACCTTGTTCGGTAGCCATTTGAGTGTTGGAGATTAATGCTGACTTGACCTCGGCATCATTGATCAGACCATCAGCATCAGGAATTCCAATTGAACGCCAAATTGCCTGTCGCCCAGTATCGGTTGCCGGATTATCCTCGCTGGTCCAAATCGCTCGAAAGATTGATGTGACCAGTTCGGGGTCGTTGTCTTTCACGATTGAGAGACGCAGATAGGGTAAAGGATTGAAAGGGTGTGTATCCGGTATCCTGAAGGGCAGTTCGAGTTTGTTCGCCAGCCAGGTGGTGTGACGATAAGTGAAAATTTTCTTTTGATCGATTTCAACAGGTCCCAAATTTCCCCAGTGCTTGAGCAGTCCGGCGAACAGAATTGGAATGTAGTTCAACTCAACCGTTTTTGGCAGCCGATGAAGCTGTTCGTGTAGCAGGTAGGAAAACGGCGAGACGAAGTCGTAATAGTAGTCCAACTTTGTCATGACGCATTGTTCTTAGTGAGCTGTTCTGCACGTTCGCGCAAGCGAAATTTTTGCACCTTACCGGTCGAGGTTTTCGGAAGTTGACCGAATACGATCTTTTTTGGTGCCTTATAGCGAGCCATATTGTCTTTGCAATACTGAATTAAGTCATCTTCACTTGGCTGCGGCGAGTGCTGTGGTTTCAAGCTTACAAACGCGCACGGAACTTCACCCCATTTCTCGTCCGCCTGCGCCACTACTGCTGCTTCCATTACCGCCGGATGTCGAAACAGTGTGTCTTCGATCTCAATTGATGAAATGTTTTCACCACCAGATATGATGATGTCCTTTGATCGGTCCTTAAGTTGAATGTAATGATCCGCATGCATCACACCAAGATCGCCGGAATGAAACCAGCCGCCTTCAAATGCTTCTTTCGTCGCATTCGGGTTTTTCAGATAACCTTTCATTACGATATTGCCGCGAAACATGGTTTCTCCCATAGTAGCACCATCTGGATTTACAGATGACATCGTTTTTGGGTCCATGATGTCAAGACCGGCTAGCGCTACATAAGGTACACCTTGACGAGATTTGAATTTAGCCCGTTTTACACTGTCGTACTCATCCCACTCCTGGTGCCACTCGCAAATAACCGCAGGTCCATAGGTCTCAGTTAGACCATATACATGCGTCATGGAAAATCCAATTTGCTCCATCTTTTCGAGAACAACCGCAGGTGGCGGGGCGGCTGCGGTCATGACTTCAACAGGATGATCGAATGACCTGCGCTCGTTTTCACTGGCGTTTACGACCATGTTTAGTACAACTGGTGCACCGCAAAAGTGAGTGACCTTGTTTTCAGCTATTGCATCAAAGATTGCATTCGCTGCAACTCGACGCAGACAGACATTGGTGCCGCCAAGTAATGCGATCGTCCAGGGAAAGCACCAGCCATTGCAATGAAACATTGGCAGTGTCCAAAGATAGATTGGGTGCGGTCGCATTTTCCAATTGAGTGCATTGCTTAGTGAGTTCAGATATGCGCCTCGGTAGTGATATACAACACCCTTAGGGTTGCCCGTTGTTCCGGAGGTGTAGTTGAGCGAGATTGCATCCCACTCTGATTCGGGATGCTGAATAGGAAAAAAATCAGATTTGGCTTGACTTATGAAGGTCTCATAGTCCATACTACCCACTTTTGAGCCATGTTGCACTGCATCATCAAGAATGTCGATAACAGTTATATCTCGATTGAGTTTGCTTAGTGCGGCACCAACAACATCTGAAAATTCACTGTCTGCAATCAGTACTTTTGATTCTGCATGTTCAAGGATAAATGCGATCGTGTCTGCGTCCAGACGTACATTGATTGTATTCAGCACCGCACCCGTCATTGGCACACCGAAGTGGGCTTCATACATCGGTGGAATATTTGGTGCAATAATGGAGACTGTATCGTTGCGTTTTACGCCTAACTCACTTAATGCGGATGCTAGCTGCTGACAGCGACTGTAAGTTTCCTTCCACCTATAGTGTTGATCACCGTGAATCAGCGAGGTGCGGTCGGGAAATATGCGTGCACTTCTTTCCAGATAACCTAGTGGGGACAACGGCACGTAGTTTGCCGGGTTTTTGTCTAAACCAGATTCGTATGGATTCTTGCTGTGCATGGGTGGATTGAGGCGCTGGAATTTGAATGGAATTGAATTATATTCAATTGGAATATTTACTCACTTTAACAGGATAAAACAATTTATTTATAAATACTTATGAGGAATCAAATGAGTGAATCACGCAAAGAGGTTGAACTGCATGGGTACTACTTCGAGGATTTGAAAGTCGGAATGACTGCAGCCTACGGTAAAACATTAACCGATGCCGATGTATTGATGTTTACCGGAGTGTCCGGCGATACGAATCCTTTGCATCAGAATCGCGAGTTTGCCAGTCAAACAGCATTCGGCGAACCAATTGTTCACGGGATGCTGACCGCGAGTTTGATATCGACATTGATTGGTACTCGTCTTCCAGGCCCTGGATGTATATACATGGACCAAAGTCTTAAGTTTACGATTCCAGTTAAGGTTGGTGATACCGTCACCGCAAATGTTGTAATTGCAGAACTAGACAGTGAACGACCATATGCAATATTGGATACAACCTGTACCGTTGATGGGGAAGTTGTACTGATTGGTCAGGCTAAAGTCAAAGTTCCAAGGCGTACGAACGGCTTAGCTAACGGATCTACCTGAGAGATTTCCATCGAATTCACACCTGATTTAGAAGCACTATTTAATAATGCAGTGCAATAAAAAACGAGATTAGTTTATGCAGGAAGAACTTTCAGAAGAGAATTCAGGCTTCAACCCCGCACTTTTGCTGTCCGAGTTTAATCAACAGTATTCCCGAGTCATGACTTCGTTGATGAACACTCCACCGTCGGCTGATGTTTCACAATTTTCCATTCGTCTCGGCACATTATTTGCAAAAGCTGCATTAGGTAATGTGAATGACCTTAATAACCTGTTGCAGGTGCAGTTGAAAGCATTTTCCAAGTACGCTGCATTGGGTGACTACATCGTTAAAAAATCACAGGGTATAGATGCATCCCCTGCGATTCAGCCTAATTCTGATGACGGTCGATTCAGGTCATCAGAGTGGCATGCCGATGTGAACAATCCAGAATCGTCTAACACGAATTTATGGTTTGATGCGTTAAAACAATCCTACCTCATTGGCTCGGAATATCTGCAAGGATGTTTCCAACAAACCGATGGCTTAACCAGTGAGGAAAAGAGAAAACTTGATTTTTATTCCGATCAGGTTGTAAATGCATTGGCTCCGACCAATTTTCTGCAGACCAATCCTGATGTGCTAAAAGCCACGCGTGAATCGAAGGGCGAAAACCTACTTCATGGGCTTCGAAATCTGGCAGATGATTTGGAAGCAGGAAAAAGCGTCAAAATGGTCGATGACGACGCGTTCGAACTCGGTCGAAACATCGCCGTTACACCCGGTAAAGTTGTTGCCCGCAACCGCATGGCCGAACTCATTCAGTATGCACCATCCACCGAGACGGTGCACTCAAGACCGGTCATGATCATTCCTCCGTGGATTAACAAGTTCTACATTCTCGATTTATCCCCAAAAAATTCTTTTATCAGTTGGCTTGTAGGGCAGGGTTACTCAGTCTTTGTCATCTCCTGGGTGAATCCTGACGAAAGCTATCGTGAAACCACATTTGACGATTACTTGAAAGATGGTCCGCTTTGGGCGATGGATGTGATTCAATCCATCACAGACCAGAAAAAGATCAATGCGATTGGTTATTGCCTGGGTGGAACTTTATTGGCAACACTGCTCGGGTATCTGGCAAGTCAGTCCGAAAAATCCGTGGCAATTTCCACTGCAACTTTTTTCACTACTATGATTGACTTTGGTGAACCAGGTGATCTTGGTGTGTTCGTTGATGAACACAGCGTTCGTCAACTTGAGACGAAAATGGAGGCCAACGGCTATCTGGATGGCAAGTCAATGGCCTCGACATTTAACATGATGCGTTCCAATGATTTGATCTGGCATTTTGTCATCAATAACTATCTTCTTGGCAAACCACCGGCACAGTTTGATCTTTTGTACTGGAATTCCGATTCGACTCGATTGCCGGCCGCGATGCACAGCTACTATCTGAGAAAGATGTATCTGGAAAACAAACTAGCGCAGCCTGATGGTATCAGTGTCCTGAATACGCCAATCAATCTTTCGAAAGTGAAGCTGCCGACCACTTTCGTTTCCACCGAACTGGATCACATTGCGCCATGGCGTTCGACTTATAGCGGAGCAAAACTCCTTTCTGGCAAGACTCAATTCATTCTCGGACAGTCCGGTCACATTGCCGGCATCATTAATCCGCCGTCGAAAAACAAATACGGTTACTGGACCAGTACCAAAGAACTGCCGGTTTCAGCCGACGAGTGGCTTGAATCGGCAACTTCGAATGCAGGCTCGTGGTGGCCAAAGTGGGAAAAGTGGATCAAGCGCTATAGCGGTAAGAAAATTCCTGCTCGTGAACCCGGGAGTGATTTGTACACGCCACTGGCAGATGCACCCGGCACGTATGTCAACTTGTGAGTCGATCAAGCGGTCGGTCAGAACAGATCAGGACCAGTCAGGTTTACGTTTTTCGACAAAAGCGCTTATGCCTTCAGCGGTTGAAGGAAATCCCAGGTTGCAGACCATGCGCTCGCTGGCAACTTTATAGGCATCTTCCAATTGCTGGTCAATTTGGTCGTAGAATAACCGTTTTCCAAGCGCAATGACTTCTCTGGGTTTCACCGCGATGCTATGGGCAAATTCCAATGCGGCATTTTCCAATTCTTCGGGTTCGGCCAGTCGGTTTACCAAACCTTTTTCCAAAGCGGTCTGTGCATCAATAAACTCGCCGGTTAAAAGCATTTCCAAAGCAGTCTTGCGGGAGACGTTTCGGCTGAGTGCGACTCCAGGGGTTGAACAGAAGAGTCCAAGATTGATGCCGGATACGGCAAATTTGGATTCTGTCGAAGCAATTGCGAGGTCACAGTTTGCAACCAACTGACAGCCTGCGGCGGTAGCAATTCCCTGTACCTGAGCAATCACCGGTTGCGGCAGCCGATTAATGGTAACCATCATCCGACTACATTCAGCCAGCAGGGTTTCGGCAAATTCAGAGTCTGAATGACTGAGCATCTCATTAAGGTCATGTCCTGCGGAAAAGGCTTTTCCTTTCGCTGCCAGTATGACCACTCGAATGGATTCATCGTTGGCGATCTCATCGAAATTTGTCTGCAACTGTGCG
The DNA here is from genome assembly GCA_965220665.1 of Arenicellales bacterium. GTDB lineage: Bacteria > Pseudomonadota > Gammaproteobacteria > Arenicellales > JAJDZL01 > JAJDZL01. Next base: position 491,221 of record CBDCQQ010000004.1, on the reverse strand, counting down.
AGCATATCCCGAGACAGGGGGTTATATTTATCAGGTCGATTAAGTGTGATTCGAGCGATCGAATCAAAATCTTCGCGATATAGTAGCGGTTCAATTGATGCGGAAAGATCTGTCGCTAGCTGACTCATGACTTATTCTCGGTTGAGACGATGATTTCTATAATTTTATGCCCAATTGGTTATTCACTGCAAGTTTGAAAGTTCGATGTCCACAATTACGCTAGAAGAATTTAGCCGCATCGCTTACGAGGAACTACCGCTGTTGGAGGTGTTTGGATTTCATGTGGAACGTTTTGAGCGTGGAGAATGCACGGTGCGCGCGATTTACAGAGAGGACTTTCTGCGTCCTGGTGGCACCGTATCTGGACCAATTATGATGGCCTTGGCCGATTTTGCCATGTGGGGTGCAATTATGAGTCGTGCAGAGCGAGTTCAGATGGCAGTAACTTCAAACCTTAACATCAATTTTCTGGTTCGACCGGAACCGGGCGATATTGTTGCAGAAGCGAAAGTTATCAAGCTGGGCAAACGTCTTGCAGTCGGTGCAGTTGAACTATTTGGCAACTACCAGCAGAATGATTTGGTTGCCCATGTGACGTGCACTTATTCTCTACCCCCACAACCCAACAAATAAGGAGGAGATTCAGAATGTCTCAGTCGTTTTCCAAAATTCGCGTATGCGTATTCGATGCTTATGGAACACTATTGGATGTGCATTCGGCAGCGGCCCAGCACAGTGCTGCACTGGGGGACTTAGAACAGCCGGTGTCAGAGATGTGGCGAAACAAACAACTGCAATACACGTGGCTTCGAAGTCTGATGGGTGCTTATGATGACTTTTGGCAGGTAACTGGTGAGTCGCTCGATTACGCTCTGGCGTCTCACGGTGTCGTTAATCCGAAGCTTCGAGAAAATCTAATGAATGCCTACTTGACACTCGGTTGCTTCCGGGAAGTGCCGATGGTGTTGAAAACACTCAAGGAAAATGGACTGGAGACAGCCATTTTGTCGAATGGCTCCCCAAACATGCTATTGCCAGTTGTGGAAAACTCTGGATTTTCAGACTATATGGATGTATGTCTTTCAGTTGATGAAGTTGGAATCTTCAAACCTACTGCGCAAGTCTATCAGATGCCCTGCGACCACTTCAATGTAAAGCCAGAAGAGATTGCATTTTTATCGTCCAATTGCTGGGATGCCATTGGTGGGGCGCATTTCGGTTTCCAAGTGGCTTGGTGTAATCGCTACAATCAGCAGCTTGATCAATTGCCAGCCAAACCGCGTGCTGAAATTAAGGACCTGACAGAGCTTCTGCCACTACTCGGTATCAGTTAGTTTCAATACAGAACTCGATTCAGTACAAGTATCGAAGGTCATTGCCCTCGAGACTGTTTCCGCGTTGAGCAAACGCTGCATAGCAGATCCAGGTAAGGGTTAAGCGCGGTGTCGGGATATTGCCGCCATGTATCAGGCGGTGAAAACTCATCACGCCAGATTCCGGATTGAGTTCGCTTCGCTTCCTGTTCAGCCTGTGTGTATTCCGTTTCCATCCCCACAGTCAGTGCCCATCCTTCTTCGACTAGCTGTCTACCAAGGTCGACTTCACCAATACTGCAGCGAGCGAGTGACACGCTGTCTTTTATTTGTATCACGGTGCACCTAAACGACGAATTTTTAATCAGTTCGTTAAGCCTTAGTGTTGCCTTGGCACCACACGGCCATGACTTGCCATCGCCCTGACACTTTGCAGTGGCCTGCGGAACAGAAATATCAGCGAGCGCAATCTTATCACCTTGATATTTAAGAGTATTGTCAGCCAGTAGCCTGACCTCATCGGCGCTTGTCGATATAGAGTAAATAGAAACAAACAATGCTGTCAGCAGTGTCAGGTAGAACATACGGGCTGTTTGTATTGTCGGATAAAGATATCCTGAAGTTACTGTGCACATAATCGGCTTAAAATCCATGATGTTAAGATCATTTCTAGAGGTTGGGACTATGAAATTGAAACTGTTCAAGGACTCGGTCCGGTTGACGCTGCTGTTTATTTTATTGCCTCTGGCAGCCTCTGTACATGCAGCAGACCTGTCCATTTTTCACGCTGAACCGTCTGAATCCAGTTCAAGAACCCTTGATCACTCGGTGTGGACAGAAATTCTGTCAAAGTACATTAGTCAACGGGATGGCTTGAATTATTTTCGCTACGGTCAGGTTTCTGAAGATGATTTTGAACGACTTGAAGATTACATTGAAGATCTGGAGACTGTAGTTGTGACGGAGTTGGATGCTGATCAACAGTTCGCCTACTGGGTCAATCTATATAACGCGTTGACCGTTTGGGTCATACTTGAGCACTATCCAGTTGATACCATTCGAGACATTTCCTTCAGTCTGCTGACGCGCGGACCCTGGAAAGAAGAGTTTGTGTCAGTGCAAGATGTGGAATTGACTCTTGATAACATCGAACACGATATCTTGCGTCCGGTTTATGCAGACAACAGAATTCACTACGCTGTCAATTGCGCATCGATTGGCTGTCCAAACCTGCAGCTTGTTGCATTTACCGCTGAAAATCTGGAAGAGCAACTAGAGAAGGCTGCCAGAGAATATGTCAATCACCCACGTGGGGCCAGAATCGAAGACGATGAATTAATTGTCTCAAGTATTTATGACTGGTATCGTGAGGATTTTGGTGATTCAGAAATAGGTGTTATTGAACATCTGCTGGAATATGCCTCAGGTGAGCTTGCGGAAGAACTGCAAGACTTTGATGAGATTGATGACTACGAATACGACTGGAGGCTGAACGAGTAGGGACATGCTAGGCCAGAAGCACATTACAGTCATCATTCCAGCATTGAATGAAGAAGCTTCGATTGGCAGAGTTATAAGGGAAATACCAAAATTCGTCGATCAGGTCTTAGTCGTTGACAATAATTCCACGGATGCCACTAGGGATGTTGCAGAAAATTCCGGTGCCCGAGTCATTCAAGAAACGCGAACGGGGTATGGTCGGGCTTGTCTGACGGGTATTGAGGCAGCCGGCAAGACCGACATATTTGCATTCATCAACGGGAGCTACAGCGACTATCCAGATGATTTGAATCCTTTGGTCAAATCCGTTGCAAAGGATCAGTGTGATTTGGCAATTGGTTGTAGACAGGAGAATCCGAATGAGGAGAGAGGTTTATTCACGCACCAAAAGTGGGGTACTCAGCTGGCTTGTCTCACGATTTGGCTGCTCCATCGTTATCGGTTCAGGGATTTAGGTCCTCTTCGCTGTATTTCAGCGCCTGCGCTGCAGCATTTGAACATGCAAGACGAAGATTTTGGCTGGACCGCTGAAATGCAGGTTAAAGCGGTCAAGGCCCGTCAGACTATTCTTCAGATACCCGTACGATATCGAAAGAGAATTGGTAAATCTAAAATTTCTGGCACCTTGAAGGGATCGCTGATGGCGGGATATAAAATTTTTTACTGGATATTTCGGCTCGCTGTTTCATCCAAATTGCCGGCTTATCGCTAGTCATATTGGGACATTCTGAGCCGGTCGTGGCGATAGTCAAAAATAAGGGCGACAGCAACACTCAAAAGTTGAATGACCTGTGCATAGAATGAGACTTGATAGTCGCCAAGCTCCGACCCTGGAATGTTCAGGCCGATAATGTAAGAAAGTAAGATTGTGACAGAGATTGTCCATGCCCAAGTGCTTGGCCAAAGAACAGCAAATGGTAAAACCCAGACCCAATACCAGGCATTCAGAACGGGTGAAAGGAGAAAGAACACGCCAAATACCCAGTCCATTCGGGGTATGTCACAAGCCTGGTATAGCGTGATATGTCGTTTGAAAAAATAACCAAACCAGATCAAGAAAGTTGCGAGACAGATGTACCGCGCGAGTCCATCAGTTGTCAGATTACTCAGCAGATTGAAAATTGGAGCGTTGAATTGCCAGTTTGCCGCAAAGTAAGCGAGAATGGTTAAGTCAGTCTGCTGCTGTCCAACCAGAAATGGAAAATACAGAATACTTGCAGTCGCCGGAATAAGAAGCCAGTACCGAACAGGCTGCCGATAAAGAAAAAACGGCAATGCTGCAATTGCAAGAATTTTTGTACAAATGGCTAATCCAAGCAGAATACAACTTAGACCCGTTTGATTGTGCTTCCTGAAAATGAAAGCCGCCAGCAATAGACATACACCAATGACATCAGGATGTGCGGTAAATGCAAACTCTTTGATGACGAGAGGGCACCAAGCATAAAGCAGAACCATTCTTGCAGGTGCCAGTCTGCCAAGCATGTAGATCACTGCCAGGTCAAACAGAACAATGATGAACTGCAGTAAATCGAGATTAACTGGGGAAAGAATATGCGATAGAACAAAGACATATTGGAGCACTGGTGCATATATCGTAGACAGATGAGGGTTATTTACCCCAGTGAGCATCTCCACACATGCCGGACTCAAGGAATTTTCAGTAAAGAGAGATTCAGGTGGAATTCCGTAGGGAGACCCGTAACTGAAAAAAAGACAGCCATCTAGCAGGTAGCGGAAATAATCGTCTTCCAGAATGGGCTCCCCCCAAACACCGATCAATCTGAATACACAGGCCCAGAGAAAAACAATGCCAAAACTGACATGGTGATTTCCCCTGATCAGCCACAGCCAAAGTCCGAAGACAATTGCTGCGGTAATTCCAATTCCACTCAGAAATGCGATCAGATCATATCCGGACGTGTCTCGTGAGAGAATGGCCTGAACTAAGAACACACCCGTCAGAAATGCCCCGACGATGTTGAATGTCAATTGAACTCTGCTTGGTACTTGCAACTTTTCTTTGGCAACTTTGGCTATGATTTGGGTTGGATGATCTAGGAGAGGGAATTTTTAGATCGGTAACCCCTTGAATAGACGCGCGATTCAGCGGGTCTGAATTTTCGTTTACCCCACAAAAACCGCCAATCAGGCGCCATTTGCGGCCTGTCAGGGCAAAATCCCGAATTTCCACCCCAACCGTTCAGCGCGCCGCTGAGCCCTCTGCGGGCACCTGGCCGAATCCAACGAAAATCATCTAATGATTTGTTTTAATTGACAAATAATGCCATGAGCGAATCCCAATCGTGTATAATTGACTCCATAAAAGAAACAAAAACCAACCCACGGGAGATTCACGCATGGCACTCATCAATTATGACCTTTTCGCGTCTGACTCTGCAGACAATTGTGAGCTGAAAAACCTGACCGCACTGCTCGAACAGCTCGACTTCTCAGAGCTCATCAATGAGATTCTCATCCGCCGCAAAGGCAGAGGCCGGCGGGACTGGCCCATCGAAGCGATGCTCAATGCCGTGTTCGCGATCGACATTCTGCAGCACCGCAGCGTGTCCGGATTCGTCCGGGAGCTGAAACGCAACCCCGCGCTGATGCATGTGCTGGGCTTTCCGATGCGGCGTGGGTTTCACACCGACCCGGCCTTTGACGGTTATGCGGTGCCGAGTGATTCGGCCTTTTGCCGGTTCATCCGACTGCTGACCGAGATTGAACGCGGTACCGGTGCGCTGATGCGGGTGTTTGAGGCGCAGGTCGATGAGATCGCGGCACTGCTGCCGGACTTTGGAAAAAGTGTCGGCTACGACGGCAAAGCCGTCGAATCGCATTCGACCGGCCGGCCGCTCAAGCATAAGGCAATCGACAAAACCACCGGCCGGCATCCCACCTCGGATCCGGATGCCAGCTGGGGCGTGCATGAGCAGTACGGGACTGATCAGAACGGCCGGGAAGTCAGGAAAACCAAGAAATGGTTTGGTTACACGCTGCACACGCACGGGGACGTGACTTACGAGCTGCCGATTCGGTTTCGGCTGGAAACGGCCCGCGAGTCCGAATACCGTCACTGTGAGGGGTTGATTGAAGAGCATGAGAAGCTGTGGTTCTTTGACCGGTGCAGGAGTTTCGTGGCCGACCGGGGGCTTGACAGCAACCAGATCAGAAAGCGCCTGTTTAAGAACGATATCCTGCCGGTGATTGACACCCGCCGGATGTGGCAGGACGTCAATCTGCATCCGCAGCAGCTGAAGGTGCCGACCCGGCCGCTGGATGAGTCGAAGGTGGATACGATTCTTCGCACGGAGAACGGCAGTCTGTACTGTCAGTGTCCTCAGAGCCGGGAACTTCGACGGATGCACTATCAGGGACGGGAGCAGAAGCGCGGTACGCTCAAGTGGGCCTGTCCGGCGGCCAGTTATGATTTCACCTGTAAAGGCCAGGCGGCCTGTTACCGCATGGGTCAGGTGAAACCGGGGTCGAAGAGCCGGGTGGTGCGGGTGAAGATGGACCCGGATCATCTTCGCAATTACGGCCCTTTGCCGCCGAATTCATACAAGTGGCGGCGGCATTACGATCAGAGGTCGGCGATGGAGCGGATTTATTCAAGAGTCGATCAGGCGCATCTGGCGCACGATCATTTCCTGCGCGGCAAAGCGCGCCTGACGCTGAAGTTCACCGTTGGCTATGCGGTGATGCTGGCGCGGGCGTGTGTGGCGGTCAAGGCCGGACAGCCGGAAAAGATGCGCAGCTGGGCGTCCTCGCTGGCGGCCTGACTGGCGCCCCGGTTCCCGGGGCTCGGAAAATCCAAACCGAACACGATGCTGCGGGTGCGGCAGATTCGGCGCGGCTGCAATTCGCCCGCGTCGCCGGCAATGGCGGTTTTCGCGGCACTGGGCGCCTTGATGACTCGGAAATCAGCGGCGGGCGGGATTTTGTTTCGCGAAATTGACCGAATTTTTCTCCGTGACAGAATTTTCTGACCCTAAAATTGTTGCTAACGCAAAACCCTCTAGGAGCATTCAAATATACTTTTTTCCGTTTATCTAGTAAAATTGCTGACGAAGCTGCTAGATCAATCTATATTTAGAATAAACATTTAGAAACACTAAAGTTGGGAACTATGATGTCATTCATTTCTTCTTTAGGCAGATCGTCCTCCCTGCGCATTGCAATGTTATTGCTTTGTAGTGTCTTTGCAATTTCTGCGGTATTCGCTTCAGGTGATGGAGGTGGAGGTTCATCGGGTGGAAGTGGTAGCGGCGGTGGTAACGGATCAGGTTACACTGTCTCTAAATCGACGTACGACTTGGGAAAGAAAGTTTTCTATGAGCATGTCATTTGCGAGAGTTGCCCTTACGCCGATCTTGAACACACTTCCGAAAGCGTTGCTTCTGTCTGGGGTCAATTGAAAAAGGATCTGAAAAGACGTGGTGCGATTGGTGAGAATTTAGAGCGTAAAGAACGTCGTTCGGTTACAGCATTTATTCGTAAACGGTTCGAGCTTTAGTATTCAATCAATGACCACCTAACTGGATAATCGTTCAGACCTACATTGTGTTTCGATAAGCAGATTCACAAAAGGAAAACGGCAAGGATTTAACGTCTTTGCCGTTTTCTGTTTCAGGGTATAGCACCATTTCCAATCTGAGCTTTGGTTCGGTCCTCTTATCGAAATCACCAACCGTTGTTTCCAACCAGTTGCTGTGAAGGCTACCTAGCGGTCGTTAAGTTGAGCGCACGCATGTATCGATTGGCTGATGTTTGAAGTGATTTCGCTCAACGAATACGCAGCGTTCGTACTTATCGCCGTTTTCGCAGGATTTGTGCATGGCTCAATCGGTTTGGGGTTTCCTCTACTGTCGACAGCCATGCTCTCCACTTTCATTGATCTTCGGATTGCTATCCTCATCACCTTGATTCCGACTGTTGCTGTTAATTTGTTCAGTATTGCCAAAGGCGGTAATTGGCGAGAAAGTCTGGGACAATTTTGGCCGCTGGCAGTGTGGTGTTTGATCGGGTCGGTCATTGGTGCTTGGGTCATTGTTTATACCGATCCAACGCCCTACAAGTTATTGTTAGCACTACTGATTTTTTTATACCTTGTGGCAGATCGATCCAGTAGAAGGTTATTGAGCAAAGCTTTGCAATTTCCGAAAATCTCACAGTTTGGTTTTGGAATGGTAGCTGGTTTTTCAGCAGGATCGACCAATACCATGGTACCAATTCTTGTAATTTACTCTCTTGAATCTGGTTGGGCAAAGACTGTGATGGTACAGGTTTTCAATATGTGCTTTTTCTCAGGAAAGGCTGCACAGTTGGCCGTATTTGGCACGTCGGGAACGTTTACGCTTCAGATTTTTCTGACTACACTTCCCATTGCAGGTATCGCTGCTGGTTCACTGTATTTGGGCCAATTACTACAGAACCGAATCGACATCTTTCTCTTTCGTCGAATAATCAAATCGGTTTTGTTTATTCTTGGCATCATTTTGACGGCACAGGTTCTACTTTCTTTGTTCGGAATGTAATACGATAGAAATGCCATCGCCGAATTCTGAATTGATCGGTTTGCATTGAACGCTATGGAAAAATTTACTCGTCGACAATTTATGGGAATAGGGCTTGCTGTGCTCTTTCCCCAATCTGCTTTTGGAGTGAGGTCAGCAGACTATGATGTGGTTGTAATCGGTGCTGGAGCTGCAGGACTGGCTGCTGCTCGCAGCTTGATAGAAAGGGGAAAGAACGTGATGCTCGTAGAAGCATCCCACCGAATCGGTGGGCGTGCTTATACGGATTTTACAATTTTTGGCGTACCGTACGATATCGGTGCTCATTGGTTGCATAACGGGAGTTTAAACCCCTACTACAAATACGCCAAGTCTGAAGGTTTTGACATCTATCCTGCTCCTGATTACTATCGGTTGTTTTACGAATCCAATGAAGAAGCTGAAGGTGATCAGCTTGCCATGCTTTGGAATGACGTGGATGAGCTTGGCGCGGCGATCGGTAGAGCCAGTAAGTCAGGTAGCGATGTGCCACCGAGTTCAGTAACGGAACACGTCGATGGACGCTGGAGTAATACGGCAAAATTTATTTTGGGACCGTGGTCTATGGGAAAGGATTTCGATGATTTTTCAACTACAGATTGGTGGAATTCTGAAGACGGCGTAGATTATCTTTGTAGCAGTGGTTTCGGAACTTTAGTTACCCACTTTGGAAAAGGCATCGATGTGTCTCTCAACACACCGGTTCATAAAATTGACTGGAGCGGGCAAGGTGTTGTGGTTGAAACCGCTCAAGGTCAACTGAAGTCCAAAGTAGTGATCATTACAGTCTCCACAGGTGTTTTAGCATCCGATCAGATCAAATTTGTGCCGGAACTCCCGGAAGAAAAGCGCGAATCATTTAACGAAATTTCCATGGGTGCTTACGATCACATCGCACTTCAATTTTCGCAGGATGTGTTTGGAGTCGGCGAAGATGGTTATCTGATTTTTGAAATTGGCGAAGATGGAAAAGGATTCGGAACACTGGCAAATTCCGCGGGCAGTGGACTGGCCTACTGTGATGTTGGAGGAAGTTGGGCGCGCGAATTGCAGACAGAAGACGAAGCGTTCAAAATTGACTATGCCTTATGGCAGTTGAAGAATTTGCTTGGTAGTGACATCAAACGACATTACATCAAAGGCTCAGCGACAGCATGGGGATTGAATCCATTGACACTGGGAGCGTATGCATCTGCCCGTCCCGGCTCGTACAAAATGCGAAAAGTGCTTCGACAGCCTGTTGGAGAACGAGTGTTTTTCGCGGGTGAAGCCTGCCACCCTTCAATTTGGGCAACAGTTGGTGGTGCACATCTTTCAGGTGCCGATACTGCCCGTGCCGTATTGAGGCAACTAGCCTGAGAAGTTTTCTTTTGATCCAGACCATGAATTTGGAAATTCGACAAGTTGCCAAAGATAAACGGAGTAGGGGGCAGTCGGGGAATGGTAAGACTGCCTCGTGTGCATCGGCTAGGAGGGAAACTCTGATTTATCCATCTGGTCAGGCGTTCCCCGCAACTGTAGATTTGGTTTCGATGTCAATGCCAACCAGCGAGGTGGCCCTTTGCTATCTTTCGTGGATCGGTGTATCAAAAATGACGGAGTGGTCCGCGGGCGTTGAAAACCATACGTTGTTGAGCATTTCTTTTTCCAACTGTTCACTTTCCCAACCGGAAAAACCCAACAGCGAGATGTAGCATTGAGGCCTGCATTATTCTGAAATCGCCTTAAGTACGTCTTTTGATGTCGTCAGGCCGAAGTCAGAGCCCACTCTAACCGTTGATTCCCACGACATGCTGGAATCATACAATACAAGTCCGCGCTCGATTTGACAAGGACCTCCGAAGTAAACAGGCAACTTGGACTCCGGGTCGCCATTTGTTTTGATGTCGAGTTCTCTCAGAACATCTTCCAGAAAGAGTTCAGTCATACGATCAACGACAATTCCAAGCGCCCCGTCTTCGCCATGCATGCAAATCAGAACGACCGTCCGCTGAAAAATAGAGTCGGACATTGACGGCATTACGACGAGAATTTGATTGGTAAGCTAGGTCATGGATGTGTTGTTCGATACTTTAACGATTTCTGTTACTTCACTGTATCGGTATAGACTTATTGAAACCTTGTTCTTTCAGTTTATCGTAGACTTCAATCAGTCTGACTGATTGATTTTCACTGGGAATTCTTGTGGGAACACGAGTCGCAGATTTCAAAATACTCGCTTCGGTTGGCGAAAGCATCCTATTGGCAACTCCCCAATTACGTACTTCTTTCCAAAATTCCCCACCCGCTTGAAATACTATGGTTTGGGCTTTGATACCATCGAGGAGTTTTTGGTCTTTTCGAGCAACTCGATCTTGATCGTGTTGCTCTTCAATTGAAATAAACATGTCATCGACATCCGGTTGCCAGTTAATTTTGACTGCTTTCACTCTTTCCCAACAGAGCGTTTTTTTTGCCCACTGAGTCACATTAGCAAAGCCAGCATCAGGATGAACCAAAACGTTATATACGGCTTCCGCAATAGTTGCGAGAAAATTTTCCATATTTTTCGATAGTGACTGTTGTTGCCAAATTTCTTGGAAGTCCAAACACAATTTTCTCTCTCTAGTAAGAATCGCTAGTTTAGAGATTGTATAAACGACGATATTGGCTCGATAACCACCTTGGTACCACGTTTGACTCGATACCATTTTTTCGACATTTCGAAATATGATTGCTTTCGCAACAGCTTCCTTGTACCAATTTTCATTGAAGACCACCGCGTTTTTTTCCCATGCATTTCCGATATAGTCAGCGAATTCCGTAAAATTAGTTTGAGCTCCCCGACTCACAAGGTCGGGTTTTTCCCGCCATACGTTAATGAATTTAGCAAGGTCTGTTTTCGAAAAAAGTTGCGAACGAGGGTTTTCCAGATCAAATTTACGGCGCGCTGCTTGAGTTAGTAGTGAACGAGCTTCAGCATACTGACCACGTGCTCGCTCGTAAAACCACTTTGATTGCGTGAACGTCCCTTCCGGGGAGGGCGCGTAAATCCGACGCGAAAACTCTTCTATGCGAATATGAAATGGATGATTGGAAAAGAAATCTGAGGAACTTACCCGATTCTGACTATTGGCGAACTCAGATATTTTTGGCACAATTTCTCCTGTAAGTCCAGGTTCGACGACAGAAAGTTTCATTTGAATGTATGTTCGTTCAAGATCAATTTTGGAGCGATACGCTAGATGAATAGAAGCAGTCGTCTGCCCACCATTAACAATTTGGAAATTTTTCAACTTCCGTAGCTTCAATCTGCCGTTATCGTTTTCGAGTTCAACGATTTCTGCTGTGGCAGTAACTCCATTGTTGTAAGCAAAAAACATTGAAGGTTCTGTTTCTAGGGTTCTTTTTATTCCCTTGTTTACATTTCCTCGCGCTTGTAGGAATACTCGAACATTCTGCTCTAAAAGTCTTGCTCCCCATTGCTCATAAATTTTTGCCAAAACTGTGCCAGGTAATATTGTTAGATACGATTCGTGTTCCGATTTAGATCGTTGAGCGAGTAGGACAGGGATAGCACCACCGTAGTCTTTTTCCAAATCTATTTCAATGTCATCGCGCCCTCGCCCAACCGTGTCAAAACGAAATAATCGCTTGATATCCCACACGCTGTAAGTTACTATTTTGCCGTCAATATTTTCACTAGGTCTCCCGTCAACACGATCGCTAAGTTCACGATTGCTAATGAGAAATAATCGCACTTTGTATAGATCATCCCAAATAAATGCAATCAATTCAGCGAGCTCAAATACCGGACTTGATTCTTCAAGAGAACTTCGCCAAATCGGGTCGCGGGCTTTCCTAAAGAATTTTGACAATCGTCGAAAATAGGAATCCATCTCCGTTTTCGTGAGACGTTTTTGTTCTTGCGAAGGGAAAAAATCTGAGATTATTAGGTTTAGGGTACCGGATTTATCCTCGATTGGGTTTCCACCGTATCCATCAACCTCAATTCCAGACCCGCTCGGACCTCGATACATTACATTTACAAATTCATTAATTTCACCCGCCTCTATCAGCACTTCACAAATCTTTTCAAAAAAATATTCTCTGCTGAAAATACCAGCAGCGTGCGACCCAGACGCGATGTCTTGAAAGAATTCTTGGGAAAATGATTCGAGTTCGTGATTCAACATTCTTCAGTCTGCAGATAATTCTGCGATTAATTTCGATTTATCGACTCGATATTGGCGGCAAGCTTCCAAATTTACCGAATACCGCACCCCTTCTACTCCAACGGGATACATTGATGGGGTAATTCTTGGAAATTTATTCCTTACTTCATAGACTGTCTCTTGTCCAATTAACCACAAATTTTCGGAATAATCAAGTTCAACATCATATCCAACGGCCGCCAAGCAGCTTTCGAATAATTCAACTGATGAAATATCGCTCTCAGAAATATTCAATCGAATCCGGTTCACAATCTCTCCAATGGTGACCGTGTTCATGTCTCTTTGACTTGCCTGCAGAACTTCCAAAACATACAGATACAGTGAATTGGGTGACTCTGATGCTAATTGATGTTCAGAAGAAATTGCGACAGCTGCAGTTGCAGTATCCTTTTTTGTTTTGATTTCAATTTGAACATTTCCATACTCGAAATCCTTATGGTTCCCAAAGGGACCCTTCCAAAAGCGAATAGCTGAGTATGCATTGAAATTCGGTAGGAGATGGCGTTCAAGAAACACTAGCTCACCAATCAATCCCTGTATTTCGGATAGACTCAAGCCACCCTTTACCCCCTTTAGTAGTCGATGCCACCTCCAAGTTCTATTGAAAAATCGGTGAATCAATTGTGACTCAGTTTGTGCCGCTTCGATTGCTTCAATGATGTCAACGCACAGTCGATAAAAGATATCGCGTTGATCTTGTTGCAAGAGACGTAGAATTAAACGCACGCGCTCGTCATTTACTTTTTGAAGGTCCATCCGAAGCCCTTTGAAATTTGGCAATCGAGCTGGAAGTTTCTGGTTTGCATCGCAATGCAAAATCAATAGACAATTCTGCTTTGAATCAATCGCCCAATACAAGTCCCATGCCAGAGACTCGTCAACCCTCAATGCATTGACATTTTCGACATCGACCGGTGGATCAATATGACCCCATGGATTTTTAGAATCATTCATCTCCTTCGATCTCTTCTTCATCTTCCAAGAGATAGTGTTGACGGCTCCACGTAGTATTTACGAGATATTCAACTCTTTGCTCATTTTCTATTTTTGGAAAACTAATACTCCAGGCGATTACAGGTTCGTCGTATTCAGATTGTTGATTTTTTTCTCCAATTTTAAGCAGATGTATAACAAGAAGTGGCTTTGCTCTCACTTTTCGATAGAAGCGGTCGGGGCAATTCGAATTTGGATTTGTGGAACGTCTTCTACTATCGGATTTTTTGAATAGATCTTTTGCTTCTTCGATTTCAGAATTACTGAGCCCAAATATGTCGATTCCTCCCGTAGCAACTTTACGATTATTTCCAATTAAAAATCCGTCAGTCAGTTCGGTGTGTCCTTTTTTTCTTCGTTGACAGGTTATTTCAATTCCCAGCAAATCTCGATTTCTTAGTTGAAATTTGTCGCCGGTATTGACACTTGGAAATAACACGTCCCAAACACTCAATCTATCTTGGGAGTGTTTTTCAATGTATTGTCGAATAGGCCAAGTATCTGTCAATTGCGATTCTTTATGGTTTCGGAAATGTCGTAAAAACTCGGTAACTGTTGAAACTGGTACGTCCTCAGCCATCCGACTTTCAATTTCTTCTGCAGTACCGGTTTTCAAGATTTTTTGTGGGAACTTATCTATGTTCTCAAGAGTCTTGATCAAATCAGTTACTGCATTTCGATTGGCATCGAGATCTTCTTGTTTGTTTGATAAAGCGTGTGTTTCAATCAGTTTTGTAGAAAGCCCCAATTGAACAACATGAGATTTGCTTGAACCCATTTTGTTGCGAGCAGTGACAATTAAAGCGGTTGGATGACTCCGCACTTTCAGTCCAAATTGTCGCGGAGTCGCACCGACTCGTTCCATCGATTTCAAATCATCTCTTAGTTCTTCAATCGACTCAGATATGTGAGAGTACCATCCAGCCGCTTCTTCTGAAATCCAAATTCTGCAGAGGTCTTCGTAACCCTCTCGATATCCAAACCATCTGCTCATTTGCATAAGAGTATCGTACATTATTGATCTTCTTAAATAATAGCTAACACTCAATCCTTCCAAAGTTAAGCCGCGTGACAATGAAAAACCGCCTACAGCAATGACATTGAGACCATTTTGTGAGTGTTCGGCATAGTTCAAACTGCCAGGAGAGCTACTATTGACTTCGACCACCCTGATTCGGGCAGTGCGTTCATAAAGATGTGTTTTTATTTCTTCCCAAGTGCATGAGCAAGTTTCAGTAAATTCTTGCTCGAAAGTCTTATAGAGTTCGGCGATTTCGGGGTCAAGCATTGCCTCACTGTTTGCTTTTGCTCCATTAACACGAAGACTACCGCGGATAATTTCAACGAATTCGTGAATCTCGTTCCGCAATTGTTTTTGCACAGATACGAATCGAGAGGCGTTAACCAACATAGAATTATGCGTTGACGTATGCCCTCGAACCAAGCGTATGGAAATTACAATCACAAAAGCTCGAATCGCTTTCTTGAGACTTCCTGGCAGTTCAGTTATCTGAAAATCAATTTTGTGGTTTGTAGGCAGAATGTCTTCGCTATCATCAATAAATCGGGCGGGTTCATTAGTTTCGTAACTCGAAAATACCTGCTGGGGTCCAAAATAATTGCTCGGTGGGTCTAGACTCAAAATAAAGTCCCTTGGAAATAAGTCCTCACCGTACATTGCATCATCGCTGTCAGGATCAACAAAAATATTTGCAAATGGTGTCGCTGTGTAGCCAACATAGCAACTTCGGCTGAACGTTTGAAGCAGTTGTCTAATCTGTCCATTTATTTTTGAAACTTCGTCAATTCCCCGTTTGATGTTGATTGACGCGTTGTCCGCTTCGTCATCAATTAATAGCATTGGATGATCAACAGTATTTGTGCCAATCTTCGCATTATTTTCAGTCAGCCATTCGAGTAAATTTCTCAGAGTATTTGTGTTTTTCTTTATTACAAAAACAACTGGTTCCGTAAGATGCTGTAAAGAAATTCCAGAGACCGCACTAGCTGTGGTTCTTTGGAAGTCAATGAGAGAGTTAGTGAATGAAACAGGACGTCGTTTACAGTCAAATCGCCCAACTCCTACAATTTTCGATGCTTTTTCAAGAGCTCTTGTACTATCGAATCCGATAAATCCTTCGTCAATTCGAATTTGAGTTTGGTTTCTAAGGTTATTGTGAATTCCTGCGATAACAATGATTACCTTATAGCCTGCATCAGCTGCTTTACACATCAGCCCAATGTAGTTTGCCGTTTTTCCGGATTGAACATGCCCAACTACCATTCCACGTTTTTGCCACTGACCGCCCTTAGTGGGGTTTTCCAGGTGATCAAGAATTCGGCGTGTGCTGTCATCAATAGCGGCGAGCACCTGATGTGAAAGGTTTTTCTGGTTGAGAAAATTTCGATATCGCCCCCAATAGTATGGATCGATGTTGGGTAGCATAGCATCCAACCAAGGTTCAAAGTTTTCACCGGGCAATATAGTGCCGATATTCATTGAAACTCCGTGGACAGTCTCAAAATACCGTACTAGTCTTTTTGCTGCTCCTTCAGATATTGGATAAATTTTGCTTAAATCTTGAATTAGAGTCTCAATTCGTTCTTTAGTTGGGTGTTTTTCTTCGGAAGCTAAAGCAGCGCTAACCATTACTTTGATCTTTTGATGAGTTTCGTCGGTCATGACTTTCTCTCTCCATCCAGAATGCTGTTTACGACTTGCTCAGTTTCGGGCCAGTTAATTCCCCCAAATGGGTCAACGACTTGCATCATTGCTAAGATATTTGAACGACAGAAACCTTCGTCTACAAGCGAGGTATATGTTGACCTAACTAAGTCTTGGAATGTATCTGAATTATCAATTTGTTGACTGATTGATCTTGGATCTGCACTATAGTCAACGAACAGTGAGTCCATTGGTAAAGTGGTTTCGATCAGTCGCAAAATTCTCTTATATTCAACACATAACGGATCATTAATTTGATTTGCAAATTTTGCGAGAGCCGGATGGTCTTCATTGAGGCGGTAAGTAATTCGATTCTTGTCTTGCTCGCGTTGCCAAACATGAAGTCTCGAGTTTTGGGGAAGAATGGCTCCTCTTTTTTTGTAGACTTTTTTTGAAGTTCCTCCGATTCTTTCGATAAGGTTTCGAAGTTTATCGCGCACAATTGGAGGCAATTGAGCGGATGCTTTTTTTATGTCAATCTTCCAATAGGCATCAAGGTTGTTAGTAATGTCTATCTGTACTCTTGATAGCTTAGTAAGTTCCGATTGTTTCGCGAGACCAAACCACGTCCCATGTATGATCAATCGATAGTTTCTGTAAAGATAGAATCCCTGATTCTTTACATAACCTTCAGCTCGGCCAAATTTCTCCCACTCTTCGTTGCTAACCTTGGCATGATGTGGGAGAGTGTAAGACTGAATTCTGATTTCGTCTCCTTTATATTGGAATACTTCACGAGGGTCCCGTAGAGTGGCTGGGTGTTTCGAATTGAATGGGTCAAATGCGTTTAGTTCGCGGCCATTGAGGTCAATCAGAATTCTCTTGCTTCCGGGAATTTGTCCTGACAAAAACCTATGAAATACAAATTCAATATGGCTGGCAGTCTCATCAATTTGTCGAGTGATGTGTTTCTGGCCAAAACCCGCAGAACTGTCCAATAGACGATCGAGTTTTTCCCAGACTACTAGAGTTCCTGATGATGTCAGATCGCCAATCCATGGAACTTTCGATAAGTCATTTGGTAATTCGACTATCCATTCATCCGAAGTTGCTACAGTATCCAAGTCCCAAATTGCACACGAGGTTTGTCCGTTTTTCCGAGACACAACAGTAAGTCGTCGACATTGAGAAAATGAAGCCGTTTTAAGTCCGAGTCCGAATCGGCCCAAGTCGGATTTTTCTCGTGAAGCGTTGGGATGTTTTGTACCTAGTCTCATCGCCTCTAGCAACTCTGATTCATCCATTCCGAACCCATCATCAACGATTGCAATTGTCGGCTGATTGGAGTGGGTTTCTGTCAGTATTTTTATATGGCTTGCTTGTGCTGTGATTGAGTTGTCAATGATGTCGGAAACAGCTGTCGGCAGAGAGTATCCGACATCGCGAAGGCTCTCGATAAGAATTGACGCTCTCGGAGCAAGTGGTTTGGTAGAGCTATCCATGCTAAAACTTTGAGCCTGTTCGAATGCTGTGAAATGTATCGACTAATACCCAAAAAATCGCCCGTGACTTCAGTCGAGGGAATTTTTAGATCGGTAACCCCTTGAATAGACGCGCGATTCAGCGGGTCTGAATTTTCGTTTACCCCACAAAAACCGCCAATCAGGCGCCATTTGCGGCCTGTCAGGGCAAAATCCCGAATTTCCACCCCAACCGTTCAGCGCGCCGCTGAGCCCTCTGCGGGCACCTGGCCGAATCCAACGAAAATCATCTAATGATTTGTTTTAATTGACAAATAATGCCATGAGCGAATCCCAATCGTGTATAATTGACTCCATAAAAGAAACAAAAACCAACCCACGGGAGATTCACGCATGGCACTCATCAATTATGACCTTTTCGCGTCTGACTCTGCAGACAATTGTGAGCTGAAAAACCTGACCGCACTGCTCGAACAGCTCGACTTCTCAGAGCTCATCAATGAGATTCTCATCCGCCGCAAAGGCAGAGGCCGGCGGGACTGGCCCATCGAAGCGATGCTCAATGCCGTGTTCGCGATCGACATTCTGCAGCACCGCAGCGTGTCCGGATTCGTCCGGGAGCTGAAACGCAACCCCGCGCTGATGCATGTGCTGGGCTTTCCGATGCGGCGTGGGTTTCACACCGACCCGGCCTTTGACGGTTATGCGGTGCCGAGTGATTCGGCCTTTTGCCGGTTCATCCGACTGCTGACCGAGATTGAACGCGGTACCGGTGCGCTGATGCGGGTGTTTGAGGCGCAGGTCGATGAGATCGCGGCACTGCTGCCGGACTTTGGAAAAAGTGTCGGCTACGACGGCAAAGCCGTCGAATCGCATTCGACCGGCCGGCCGCTCAAGCATAAGGCAATCGACAAAACCACCGGCCGGCATCCCACCTCGGATCCGGATGCCAGCTGGGGCGTGCATGAGCAGTACGGGACTGATCAGAACGGCCGGGAAGTCAGGAAAACCAAGAAATGGTTTGGTTACACGCTGCACACGCACGGGGACGTGACTTACGAGCTGCCGATTCGGTTTCGGCTGGAAACGGCCCGCGAGTCCGAATACCGTCACTGTGAGGGGTTGATTGAAGAGCATGAGAAGCTGTGGTTCTTTGACCGGTGCAGGAGTTTCGTGGCCGACCGGGGGCTTGACAGCAACCAGATCAGAAAGCGCCTGTTTAAGAACGATATCCTGCCGGTGATTGACACCCGCCGGATGTGGCAGGACGTCAATCTGCATCCGCAGCAGCTGAAGGTGCCGACCCGGCCGCTGGATGAGTCGAAGGTGGATACGATTCTTCGCACGGAGAACGGCAGTCTGTACTGTCAGTGTCCTCAGAGCCGGGAACTTCGACGGATGCACTATCAGGGACGGGAGCAGAAGCGCGGTACGCTCAAGTGGGCCTGTCCGGCGGCCAGTTATGATTTCACCTGTAAAGGCCAGGCGGCCTGTTACCGCATGGGTCAGGTGAAACCGGGGTCGAAGAGCCGGGTGGTGCGGGTGAAGATGGACCCGGATCATCTTCGCAATTACGGCCCTTTGCCGCCGAATTCATACAAGTGGCGGCGGCATTACGATCAGAGGTCGGCGATGGAGCGGATTTATTCAAGAGTCGATCAGGCGCATCTGGCGCACGATCATTTCCTGCGCGGCAAAGCGCGCCTGACGCTGAAGTTCACCGTTGGCTATGCGGTGATGCTGGCGCGGGCGTGTGTGGCGGTCAAGGCCGGACAGCCGGAAAAGATGCGCAGCTGGGCGTCCTCGCTGGCGGCCTGACTGGCGCCCCGGTTCCCGGGGCTCGGAAAATCCAAACCGAACACGATGCTGCGGGTGCGGCAGATTCGGCGCGGCTGCAATTCGCCCGCGTCGCCGGCAATGGCGGTTTTCGCGGCACTGGGCGCCTTGATGACTCGGAAATCAGCGGCGGGCGGGATTTTGTTTCGCGAAATTGACCGAATTTTTCTCCGTGACAGAATTTTCTGACCCTAAAATTGTTGCTAACGCAAAACCCTCCAGTCTCAGGGGTAATCGTCCATCAATTTATATAAAATATCAATGGGATATTTGTAAAAAACATCCTTTAGTCAATTGGACGAAACAATCAATAGTGTCAAACGGTATGTAAGGTCAGCTTACTGCCTCGCCTTTGAATGGTAATATGTTGAGTTGCGACCATTCCTCGTATTCGATCTCCATATCATGAGAGCGATCTCACAGGGAGAATCAAATAGTTGTTTGCCGGTACTTGATCCGCACAGAAATACAAATTTTCGGATTGGAGAATTTTTTTGCGGGCCAGGAGGAATTGGACTAGCGGCAAAAAACACTACCCTCAGAGCAAACAAAATCACATACAAGTTCAAACATTGTTGGGCAATTGACAACGACAAAGATTCTTGTGAAACGTATAAGCGAAATGTAATCGGAAAGGGTGATCAGAACAAGGTATTTCATGCTGACATTCGTACATTTCCAATTTTGGATCTTGAGCCAGTTGACGGTCTTTTTTTTGGATTCCCATGTAACGACTTCAGTTTGGCAGGGGAATCAAAAGGATTGCAAGGTGAGTATGGATCTCTCTATAAGTACGGAGTTGAATTTATTGACCACAAGAATCCACTATTTTTTGTTGCCGAAAACGTTTCAGGATTGTCGAGCGTAGATAAGGGCAAAGCGTTTCGGAACATCATCAACGATCTGAAGGACGCGGGCCAGTTCGGGGGCTATAACCTAACCACACATTTGTTCAAGTTTGACCAGTATGGTGTTCCTCAGTTCAGACGACGTTACATTATTGTTGGATTTCGCCAGGATCTAGAATTGGTGTTTGAAGTTCCCCAACCTGATTGCGTTAAACAATCTGCTAGTGCTGCGATTGAATCACCCCCAATTCCCAGCGATGCCAGTAGTCAAGAATTAACTGCACATTCTGAAACCGTAGTAGAACGTCTGAAACATATTCAACCAGGACAAAATGCATGGAACTCTGATTTACCTGAACATTTGAAATTAAATGTCCAACGTGCCAAACTGAGTATGGTGTACCGTCGCCTAGACCCAAATAAGCCGGCATATACAGTTACCGGAAGTGGAGGTGGAGGAACACATGTATATCACTGGGAAGAGCCACGTGCACTGACGAACCGTGAACGAGCGCGGCTCCAAACATTTCCCGATGATTTCGAATTTTGTGGCTCTAAGGAAAGTGTGCGCAGACAAATCGGGATGGCAGTTCCTGTGATAGCCGCTCAACACATACTCAAAGCGATTCTAAAAACGATAGCTGGGGTAAATTACACATCAGTCCATCCATCGGTAGTGTCTTAGTTCTCATATAGTCGTGATATGGCCGATGTTTTCAACCCTGAAAAAAGAAGCCAGATTATGGCTTCGATATCCGCAAAAGACACCAAACCTGAGATAAAGATCAGACACTCTCTGCATCGAAAGGGTTACCGATACCGACTTCACGCCAAAAGTTTGCCTGGCAAGCCTGATCTGGTATTCAAGAAGTTCAACGCAGTTGTTTTTGTGAATGGTTGCTTTTGGCACGGCCACAATTGCCCATTGTTTAGAATGCCTTCGTCCAATCAGTCATATTGGACTCACAAAATTGAAACCAATAGAAAGCGAGACGTAAAGAACAATAATCAATTGCACGATCTCAACTGGCGTATTCTGACGATCTGGGAATGTAGCATGAAGGGCAAGGACAAGCTGAATTTCGACTTGTTGATCTTATTGATTGAGAATTGGTTGATGAGCGATAGCCAAATTTTGGAAATTCGAGGCGGAATGGAAGCTGTTCCTATGGGAATTGTCTCAAGCGATTAATGTTTACGCAATCACGCAAAAAAACCACTTGGGCAATTATCTAAACTGCGAATAACCTGACCCTAAATGATAATTCTGTCCGCTTGCCGAGCAACAGGAAACCGGAATTACAAGAAATTAGCTTGGTAACTTGTTGCGCAAAGGTTTACGTGTGCGTCAAGTGGCGGATCAAGTTCAAAAGCCCTTGGATTTCGTGCGAAGTTCCAAAGACGCAAAAGTCGCCATTCGGTTGGACGGTCTTCCGATACAACCAATTCATTTCGAGATATATGAAATGGAGTCCGTTTCCAGCCATTCGTGGTTTTAACTTCGATTAAACGGACTTCACCTGTTGAAGAGTAACTCTCGATGTCATATCCGGCACCGTCACCCATTTCCTCGGATATCCACCTTACCTGCCGTGCAAGATCAGATCGACCAATGCTTACTAACCGTGCTTTCTCGTGATCCAATACGCATTTTTCTCCGGCTCGTCCCAATATTCGGTTGCGCTCGTGCCTCTCCTTTATGTCGAACTTCTGTGCAATTGGCAGCGAGGTTAGGTCAATTGCAATAGAAGAATCCAATTGAGGAGCAGGCGGTGAATCTATTGTGAGAGTTTGATGAGATGATGACTCGTAGATTGAATTTTCAGATATGGCACCTGCCTCCCAAAATTCTGGATTGTTTTTTAGCCATCGCTCAGTGGCATCAACAAGTGACGATTGGAAATTTCTTGCCGGTGCATAACCAGGAAGCCAAGTTTCACCGAGTGCCATCAACACAGCACTGATGTTTTGGTGCTTGTATTCAATTGAACCGTGTGAGCGGCCAATCTTTTCTTGAAGAATACTATTGTGTTCAGATTTTTTGTAACTTCCGCCCTTGAGATCATGCATGAGCATTTCAAAGTAATCTGCGACAATTACGTCGTTTTCCTCATCCGTCCATGGTTTGCCAGACTTGGATTCTGGAGCTCGTTTTTCAACCACCGAAAGTCTCCCGATTTATCGGGCAATCAAAACGCTCGCTAACATTACACAACAAAACCAACTGACATAAAAATATACAAAAATTTATACTGAAACTGAATTGAGAAATTCGAATGCGACTCCAAGTCAATAATGTGAAAAAACCGATTCAGTGAGTAAATTTGGATACAGCAATATTTTAAATACATTACCGCCTCTTTGCCGAATATGTCCCGGCGATAGGCATACTGAATTCGTTCTCCGCCATGAAATTTATCTCACCTAATTTCCCTTTTGAATCCACCCTTGATTAATTACACTAGTGAACATGACATTTAGAATTGACAAAATTGATGTACCTAACAAAGATCCATTTCAGAATGATCAGCTCGAACGTAAACCAGTAGTTGAATTCCTAACTGAATTAATTGGTCGGCTTGATGGACCAGATGTAATGGCTCTATATTCAACTTTTGGAATGGGGAAATCCACCTTGGTTCGTATATTGATTGAATGTCTCAAGAAAGAGGGTCATAGGTGCATATATTTCGATGCTTGCAAAGTGGAATATGCAACTGACCCACTTGTAGCGTTAGTCGCGTCCATAGACCGCTTTACATTGAACTTATCTGACCTAAATCAAAAATCTACATATCCAAAACATATTCAAAAAGTAAAAGAATTAACAACCGCTCTTGTCAGAACAAGTACTGTAAATGCGATAAACGCACTTACTTCTGGAGTAATCGATCTTGAAGTGGATTTGTTGACCGCTAAACTGTCCAAGTCAATGGAAGATGCGAATGGAGATGTCGTTGCAAAGTTTGATCAAGAATCAGAATTATTCGAGAAGTTTCGCAATGAGTTGACTGAAGCAATGAGACTGTTGCCGAATGACGATACTGCACAACAGTCAAAAAACATAACTGAGCCTAGTTTGATAATTTTCGTGGATGAACTTGACCGTTCTCGTCCGACTTTTGCAGTTCAATTGCTTGAACGAATAAAATATCTCTTTGATGTTCCCGGCATTGTCTTCGTTCTTGCACTAGACAAAAAACAGATCAAGGCAAGCATCAAAACAGTCTATGGAGCGAGGATCAATGCGGCTGAATCCCTACGCCGTTTCTTCAATTTGGAATATCGCATTCCAGGCTTTTATTCCGACCGCTATATCAGCAGTCTCATAACTCAGTTCGGTCTCGATCCGAGATTTAAGGAACGGTCAAATCCGCGAACTCAGTATGACAGGAATCGATTTGTTCATTTTTTGAGTTTTCTTGCAGTAGATAATGAATTGTCATTTCGCGATATTGAAATATGTATAAAAAGAATGCGGATTGTTATGGATCAAACTCCAAGCAATCGATATCTTGATCCTGTTTTATTGGCGTTTCTGATTGTTTTACATTCAAATTATTCTGAACTTTATAACAGAATAATCAATGGTTACGAAACAACTGAAGCTGTGAATCATTTTTTACATGAGCCACAATTTCCCGAACGTGTTGGCGACTCAGTTGAGAGTGGGCCATTTGAGAGAGAAATTGATATTGTGCATGCATGCCTTTTAATGGCAGATCCAGACAGATCACGTGCCAGTGAACGGATTAAGGAACTGAAATTGAAAAAAAAGGGGTTTGTTAATTTCCGAATCCAACGGAACCAAGCGTCATCTATTCTACAAATGATCGACAATACCGCTATATTTAACAGATCTCATCTTTCTCTTACCCAAATTTCAAAAATAATCAGATCGGTATCTAGGGTTAGCTAGTCTTCCCTGAAAAAGTCGATTTATGCGTTTGCGGGATGCGGCACAGGGCGGCACCCACGTGATTTACATCTCGTTGAATTCAGTGTTCGTTGCAGCAGCGCCAATTGAGTGCAAAAATTTGCTCAACAATTCTTGTATAGAAAATCCGCAAAGGTGCCATATTCGAACGACCGTCAGTTACAAGTCACGAGGCAGATAATGTCACCATGAAAATTGGGTATGTCCAAGTGACAGTCACTGCATGCCCACCAAGATACTGGAGGGATGGCAAGTGGTTTCAGAGTAGCAAACTAAAACGAATCCAGAAGATCGCGGGCTTTAAAAATGGAGTACTTGAAATCTTGGTGCTCTCAGTGGTTTAATTTGCGGATCAGATCCCTTCTTGACTTCGTTTTCTCATAAGCATTGCTGTTGCCATTGACAGAAACAGCAATAGTGCAAACACAACGATGCTCGGACCTGGAGGGGTATCAAATTCCAGCGACATGAACATACCTCCAACCACCGATGCTGAACCAAATACGACGGCAAATATAGCCATCTGTTCAGGTGTTTTTGCAACTTGTCTTGCTGTTGCAGCTGGAATAATCAACAAAGCGACTGTCAATATGATGCCGACAATTTTCATCGCTATTGCGATTGTTCCAGCCAGCAGAATCATGAGCAGGATTCGCGTTTGATTGGGTTGAAGACCTTCAGCTGCGGCGATTTGCTCGTCGACGGTCAGGCCGATCATTGCTCTCCACCTAAACACGATGACTCCCAAGGCAACGGCACTTGCCATGTAGATCATAGCAATTTCCAACCAGGTTACCGAAATGATGTTACCGAACAAAAAATCCAAAACATCGACCCTAATCCAATACATAAAGGAGATAAGCACGAGGCCGATTGCCAGTGTTGAATGGGACATGATTCCAAGTACAGAATCGCCCGACAGAAATGAGTCGCTATTGACTCGAGCCAACACAAATGCGATAAACAGGCAGATGCTGAATACACCCACCATCAAATTGATATCCAGAACGATTGCCAGTGCGATGCCAAGCAGTGCTGAATGTGCCATCGCTTCGCCAAGATAAGCCAACCGCTGCCATATAACGAAGCAGCCAAGTGGACCGGCAACGAGCGTGAAGCCGATACCGGCGATGATTGCTCGACTGAAAAAGTCATCTGGTATTAGGAACATCTTGTCGATACCAGTGACAATTGGATCATCATAAATCCGTTATGCTTCCATCCAGACGGTGATCATGATCGTGAAGGTGCGAGTAGAGTGCGCGGGTTTCGAATGCTTTTGCGCCAAATAGCTTCAGATAGGCTTCATCCTGCTGCACACGTTCCGGAGTTCCTGTACAGCAAATATGTACATTCATGCAGACGACAGTATCAGTTTGAACCATCACCAGATGGAGGTCGTGACGGACAATCAAAATACCGCAATTCATGCGATCTCTAATTTTCGCAATTCGATTGAACAACAATGTTTCTCCGTGAACATCAAGGCCCTGCGTCGGTTCGTCAAGAATCAATAGGTCGGGTTTGCGCAATAATGCTCTTGCGAGCAGAGCCCGCTGAAACTCACCACCCGATAATTTTTGTACTGAAGAGTTTGCAAGGTGTTGAATATCAAGTTCGGTGAGTACTTCGATCAACTCACTTCTATCAACAGGCTGTGGAACGTCCATAAGGCGTTGCACGGTCATAGGTAGAGTTGAATCGAGGTTGACGCTCTGGGGCACATATCCGATTTTGATGTTGGGCGGTCTTTGCACGCTACCGAAATCAGGCTGAAGGGAGCCCGCCAGAATTTTCGTTACGGTTGTTTTCCCACTGCCGTTTGGACCAATCAGTGAAACTATTTCCCCTCTATGCACAGTGAGGTCAATGTCCCGCACCAACCATCGATTGTTGCGACGAACACCAACGGACTGTAATGTTGCGAGAGCAGAATTTTCAGAATCATTCTTCATGAGCAGAAATTCCCTTCCGAATGTTCACCGATACCTTTCCTCTATAGATGATTCGGTGCAAGTCCATGTCTGATTTATTCAGTGCTCTGAGACTTAGAAAGTCTGAAATCGCTCATTGTTCGGAAATCGATTCGAGGGTGATGCGACTGTAATTGTTTTCATCGCATAAAAGTGAACTTGGTCAAGGCAATTCCACTCCGTCAATCTAATTTGAAATAACCCATCGGCAGAATGTCATCAATCAACGGGCGACATTCTGTTTATAACTACAGATTCAACTGCTCGATTACGACGCTTTTCTCAAAGAGGTGGGTAAATTGAATCTGACGTTCTCGGTGATGCCCGTCATCGTTGTCACCTCAATTTCGTGATGTTGTTTAAGCCGTTCTATCAATTCTTGAACTAAAGCTTCGGGTGCCGAGGCGCCAGCAGTAATACCAATTTTTTCAGCGTTGACCGACCACTCAGGGTTGTAATCATTCGAGTTTTGGACGAGATACGCTGGAACTCCACGGTCGCGGCTGACTTCACACAGACGATTTGAGTTTGAACTGTTCTGTGCGCCAACCACCAGCACTAAATCAACTTGATCTGCGAGTTGGTGGACCGCACTTTGACGATTCTGTGTGGCGTAGCAAATATCCTTGATATCAGGACCAGCAATATTTGGAAAGCGATTCTTCAGGGCGGAAATGACATCACGAGTATCGTCAACCGATAGAGTTGTTTGGGTAATATAAGCAACCTTATCAGGATCTTCAACCACCAGATCATCAACTTCTTCCACATCACTGATGAGGTGTACGGTACCTGGAATCTGACCTAAAGTGCCTTCAACTTCAGGATGATTATGATGCCCGATCAAAACAATTTCAAACCCTCTTTTGGCATATTTTCGCCCTTCAATATGTACTTTAGAGACGAGTGGGCATGTGGCATCAAGTGGTTCTAGGCCACGTTCTGATGCTTCACTCTCGACTTTTTTTGAAACCCCGTGTGCGCTAAACACGGTAACTGCGCCATCTGGAATGTCAGATATACTTTCAACAAACTTGACCCCTTTTGATCTAAGTTCGCTAACGACGCGCTGATTGTGCACGATTTCGTGTTTCACATAAATTGGCGAGCCATATTTCTTGAGAGCCGTTTCCACAATCTGGATCGCCCGTTCAACGCCAGCGCAAAAGCCACGCGGCTGAGCCAGTATTACTTGCATGTAATTAATCCATTAATTAACGAAGATGGAATTCGCATACTGCGATTGGTATTATTATGACTCAACCTAGACATTTCTGACACCTGGAGTCAACAAAATTAGCAAAATCAAGTGGAATTTTCCAATATTGGCGGTTTAATGCAACTTGCAATGGGTCAACTCGATCAATTTGAGCTTTGTCAAGTATCTGATATCAGGCAGTGATTGACATCAGTTGGTCAATATGTTCGATGGCTCCTTAAATTAGCAAATGATGTAACTGATAAAACTATTGAAACTTTCGACGTGAGCGCCATGAAATATTTTCGTATACCAATCTTAATTTCGATTCTGCTTTCGGTACCAGTAAAGGCTGATGAGCATGCACTTTTTACCACCCAGAATCTCACCCCGGAAATTGCGCTTAAAGCAGCAAAAGCCGCACTGGACAAATGCCGGTCAGAAGGTTTTCAAGTGTCGGTAGTTGTTACCGACCGCAATGGTTTAGCCCAAGTCATGCTCCGAGACCGATATGCGGGTGCCCATACCCCGAATACTGCGCGTCGCAAGGCTTGGACGGCGGCGAGTTTTCGACTTTCAACCACGGAACTTGCTGAAGCCACAGCGGAAGGGACTTCTTTGTCTGGCATTCGGCATCTTGAAGAAGCCATCATGCTGGGAGGTGGTCTATTGATTGACGCCGGAGGTTTTTCAGTAGGGGCAATAGGTGTGTCTGGTGCACCTGGCGGTGATTTGGATGATCTGTGTGCTCAAGCCGGTATTGATGCTATCGAAGATGATATTTTGTTTTGAGCGACTTCTGAATCAAGCAGTACGCCGGTAATCAGGTAGCCATCAAATCGAACCCTACCAGAATCTTTATCTATCGATTTCAAATTTTGAAGGTGGCTCGTATCAGCAATCGCCTCCAAAGCACGGTATCCAACTCAGAAGCAGCTTAGGTAAAAGTTACGAGAAAGAAATTTCATCCGATCTAGATCGGACAGACAATCTCTCCGAGACGTTTGGTCAGCTTCTCATTTTCGGAGTAGTCAATGGGTACGACCACCAGACTGGGTCCCGCTTCGGAAAATGCATTTTCAAGTACTGAATGAAGGTCTCGGGAGCGATCGACCCTGTGGCCGTTCCAACCAAAAGAATCTGCCAGTTTGATCCAGTCTGGATTCCCAAAACTTAGATCCGTATGTCGACCGAACTGATTAGCCTGTTTCCACGCAATCAGCCCATATTCATGGTCTTCCCAAACCATGACGACAATGTCCAGATTGAGGCGACGGGCGGTTTCCATTTCCTGTACATTCATCATGAAACCGGCATCCCCACATATAGCGAGGATTCGGTGGTCAGGATCAGAATTCACTAATCTGGCCGCAAGCGCACCAGGCAGCGCAAAGCCCATGGAACAGAATCCATTTGGAATCAGGCAAGTGTTGGGTTCGTGACAATGGTAGTGACGGGCGATCCACATTTTGTGCGCACCAACATCGGATAGCAGTACATCATTGGGCCCCATAACTTGTCGAACATCCCAGAGTACTTTTTGAGGCTTAATGACTCCTTCTGTATCATCGTCTTTGTGTTCAGCAAAATCCAGAGCCATGTCTCGACGAGTTGCAGCCTGCTGAGAAAGATCGAAGGATAATCCGTCTACCTCATTGATCCGTTCATTCAGCATCCACAGAGTGTGTGCAAGATCTCCCACCACTTCTAATTTCGGACGATAGTAAGCATCGATTTCAGCAGGTAGGAAGTCAATATGTAATACGTTTTTATTCTGATCAGGATTCCAAAGGTGTGGATGATATTCGACCATGTCATAGCCTAAAGTGATGATCAAGTCAGACGCATCCAGCGCACATGCCACCAAGTCTTTTGCCCCTAAACCAACGGTGTATAGACAGTAGTCTGAATCCATATCCACGCAGCCTTTGGCCATGAAAGTGGAAACAACACCGATACCGGTTTTTTCGCAAAGTAATCGCAGTTGTTTTGAAGCGCGGCGTCTGATGCAGCCATTTCCAGCCAAAATAATGGGTCGTTTGGATTTTCGAATTAAATCAAACGCCTGGTTTACGATTTTGTCATCTGGTACGGCTCGTCTTAGTCTTTGTGGCTGCAGAGGTTTTGTTGATGCGTCCATGTGAGCGATGTCTTCAGGCAGCTCGACTAGGGTAGCACCGGGTTTTTCGACCAGTGCAGTTCTCACGGCTTTGCGGACTACTTCGGGAATATTGTCGGGATGATGAATTTGTTGTGCCCATTTTGTCACTGGACGATACATAGCCACAACATCCATAATCTGGTGAGATTCCTTGTGCAATCGTGTAGACGCTCCTTGACCGGTGAGCACCAGCATAGGTGCACGATCCATATTGCCGTCTGCAACACCTGTAATCAAGTTGGTCGCTCCGGGACCTAGGGTTCCCAGGCAGCCGGAAACCCGTCCAGTCAGTCGTCCGTAGGCTTCTGCCATAAAGGCGGCGCCTTGTTCATGACGGCAGAGAATAAACTTGATACTGTCCGATTCCTCAAGCGAAATCATGAAATGCGCATTTTCTTCTCCAGGTACACCGAAAATGTACTCTATTCCTTCCTGCTCGAGACATGCGACAAATAAATCAGATGCCTTCATCTATTCTCGTCCTCCATGGTGCTGGCAGTTGCTGCAGACTGAATTTCAAATAACAGTCAATTGTGCTGTGCGTGATTGTAGTGAAATTCGTATAACCGATGATCGAATATTGATGATCAAACTCATTTGACTGATACGGAGATCATTCGTTTCAATCGATTGGAAAATTCAGTCTCAATAGAACAATACGACAGAGTATGACGTAGCGATGCTTCAGATGATTTTTACATAGATGTGTGATATCTATAATGCTATTTCTCTGTTAAGTCACATACCACTTGAAGCTTCCACTGTGGGGTATTTGCTTCGACAGAGAAAAGACTGTGGTTGACCTATTTGTTCGGAGGACAACTTGACTATTCGATTTTTACATTCTGCTGACTGGCAAATTGGCAAAGTTTTCAGGTTTGTAGATCAGGAGACGATGGGTGTATTGCAAAATGCCAGACTTAATTCGATTGATCGACTTGGCAGAATTGCGATTGAACAGGAATTGAAGTATGTACTTGTAGCCGGTGATGTCTACGATGCAGAAAACCTCTCGACCAAATCACTCAATCAGCCACTTGAGCGAATGAGGAAATATGCGGATGTACATTGGTATCTATTGCCTGGCAATCATGATCCTAGCCGAATCAATGGTCTGTGGCATCGGCTGAGAAAAGGGTTGCCGGAAAATGTCCATATCTGTGACGAGTCTGCCGCGCTGTATATTGAATCGGAAACTGCTGCAATTCTACCTGCGCCACTTCATCACAAGTCCACACTTGAAGACCCGACCGAATACATGGATAGTGTCGATCTTCCTAGCGAGTGTGTACGCATTGGTCTCGCTCACGGGTCAGTTGCGACCTTCGGTTCGGGAGAAGGCGCCGCAACGAACTACATCAATCCTGATCGGCCAAACACAGCGGGTCTAGCCTACTTGGCTTTGGGTGACTGGCATGGACAGCGCGAAATTAATTCACGCTGTTGGTATAGCGGTACGCCAGAGACTGATGCTTTTGATGTAACAGGAGGTGGAAAAGCTCTAATCGTGTCTGTAAATAACAGTACTTCTAAACCTAAAGTGAAGTCAGTTTCTACCGGTGAGTTCACATGGGAAACGATCAGTGAAACTGTTGCCTCTCGAATTGACATCGAACGGTTGCAAACCAAATTGAGTGGTCTTGATGAACATCTCGAACGATATTTAGTGCGGTTGCAGGTTGAGGGCTTGATTTCGCTTGAAGAGCGCACTTATTTTGATGAGATCATCGCGGAGCGCTTTGAAGCTTCATTTCTGCATTTCGTTGTAGATGACGAGCATCTGCACGTCAAGGTAACAGATGATGATATCGCTATGCTTGATATCGGTGGCTTTGTCAAATCTGCTGTTGATGAGTTGAGGAAGCAATTGGATTATCCCGATGAGCAGGTGAGTAAAGTGGCTGCCCAAGCCCTGACCCGGCTGTACGTTGAACTAAAGAAAATGGAGGTCAACTGATCGTGATCATCAGATCTATAGCGGTCAATGAATTCATGAAATTCGACCAACCAATTGAAATCGCCGGACTTGATGAAAAACTCAACATCATCGCAGGGCCGAATGAAATGGGTAAGTCGACGATTTTGAGTGCAATGCGGGCAGCGTTTTTTAATAGACATCGAATGATGAATAAGGAAATCAAAGATTTGCAGCATTCACAAAACAAGGGGTCTCCATCCGTTCGAGTTGATTTTGAGATAAAAGGCGAGCAGTACCAGATCAGGAAAAGATTTCTCAAGCATCAGATTGCTGAACTCAAATTTCCCGATGGCAGACTCATCAAGGGTGATGAGGCTGAAGAAGAGTTATCAAATTTACTTTCGTTTGATGACTCGGGTTGCTTAGATGGCCAACCTAAAGAAATGTGGAATCTGTTTTGGGTCGAACAAGGCAAGTCATTTACACCGGTTGATGTTTCTGAAGGTGCACGTTCGGGATTGCAGACGGTACTGGAATCGCAGGTCAATACTGTGCTTGGTGGAAGACGCGGCCGCAAACTGATTGATCTTTTCAGAAATCAGTTAGGTGAATACCTTACTCCTACAGGTAGAGAAACGAAGAAGTTCAGGCAGTTAAGCGTACATGTAGATTCTGTGCAAGATGAAATTGAAGTATTAGAAACAAAACGAACCAGATTAGTCAGAGACTTAGAACGGTTGGAAACTTGTCAGTACAGCCTCAAGCGATTGGAGGAGGATGAATCAAACAAACTAGAGGAGCAGGAACTTAAGCAGTTCAAAGAACGATATGAAGCGCTGCGTCAGATTGAATTGAAAATTGAAGCGGCACGCGGAGAACTTGGGCAATCCAAGGAGAAACTATCATCATTGCAAAATGAACAGCAAGTTCTGCGCGACTTCATGAGGGATTTGAGCAAAGTTCGAGTGGAATATGGAGCCTTAGAAGAAGGGTTGAGGGACTCGCGCGATCAGGAACAGGAATTGAATTCGAAGAAGACCGAGATACAAAGTACCGTTGACGGCTTAAAGAGTCAGATTGTCGACGCGGATCAAAATCTTGAGATCAAGAAGGACATTTTGGCACTAGCACAGCAGTGGTCGAAATTCACTGACTTGGAACAACGGCTTGAACTTGCATCTTCCGCACAAACACGGATAGAAGAAAGTCTGAAAGCCGCAAATAAGATTTTAGTTTCTGACCAAATTTTGCGTCAGATTGAACAGGTCAATTCGGAGTTTGAGTCAGCAAAGGCAACGATCACTGCGAACGCGACTGAAATTGAATTTCAGCTGAAAGCAGGCGGTGATGTGGGAGTCACCGTCAACGGCGAATCACTCAAAGGCGAACTTCATAAACTTGAAGCTGTAACGGAAGTTTCGATTGATCTCCCTGATCGAGGGACAATATTTGTAAAACCCGCTGTTGAGAATGCGGATCAGTTATTGGAAGCACACCGAGTCGCGGAAAAGAACCTTGAATCCTTGCTGGCACAGACAAACGCAGCTTCAGTGGAAGACGCCAGGCAATTAAACGAAGTGCGAAGAATTTCGTTGCAGGAAGCAGAATCAGCAAAACGCGAGGTCCAGGTTCATCTATCAGAATTTGATCAGGTTGAGGGTGGCATCGATGCGATCCAAGTGAACCTCTCACAGCAGAAGAATCAGCTTGTTGCCAACGCTAAGAATCTTGGTTTAACTGAGATTCCCAAAGTCAAGGTGGCAGAGGAATTGCAGAGTCAGTCAGAAGGTGCTTTATCTCAGTTGCGATTCAGCTTGGAAGCACCAGCGGGGGAACTAAGGCAAGCAGAGAATAGACTGGCAGCTGCTAAACTAGAGATTGCCAATGTGCAGGGACGAATCGAAATTCAATCACAGCAGATTAATGGCCTTGAAACCAAAATTGAGTTGCGTGGTGGTGAAAAGAGGATGAGAGAGGTTGAAAAACAAATTAAGCAGATGAAAGCGCAAGTTGAGCAACAGGCGGATGACCTGCAAAAACTGAAAGATGAATTCGATGAAGCAGAGATTCAACTTGTTTTGGCACGTATCGGGCGTTTGGAAGAAAAGATACGCAATCGACAGAGGCAAATTCAGGAGACTCGCGATGAAATCAACCAACTTATTGGTCGAATCGAATCCCAGGAAGGTGCCGGTATTGATGAGCAGATTGCACAGAAACAGCGTGAGTTGGAGCGCGAAAGGAACGAGTATGACAAGATCAAAAATGAAGTACAGGTGCTTCAACTGCTGCTTGGCACTCTGTCGAATGCGCAGCAGGAATCGACGGAGCGATACTTGTTGCCAGTTAAATCACAGATACGACCCTATCTGAATGCACTGTTTCCAAACGCAAAGATTGAATTTGACGAAGAATTGAACATTATCTCTATTGACCGAAACTACAGTGAGTCATTTCAAAATTTGAGCATGGGTACTCAGGAGCAAATTGCGGTTCTTGTAAGGTTGACGTTTGCTGAACTCTTGGCTGAAAAGGGGCGACCCGCAACTGTAATTCTTGATGATGCCTTGGTGTTTTCAGATGAAAGAAGGCTGAAAACAATGTTCGACATCCTTTACCGGTCATCGCGAAACATTCAGATCATTATTTTGACGTGCAGAGAGTCGCTATTCGAAGGTTTGGGTGGTAGAGTGCTCACCTTAAATCAGATCAATGAGGGTGAATTTCTGTCAGGTTGAATTTACAAACACAAACAGTGAGTGGAATTCAATACCGACCGAGATGGCTGTCCCATAACCTGTTCTGGTGGTTAGTCGTTCACATTCGAGTTTTTTAAACTCACAAGGATGGGTTCTATCTGATTTGCAGACTCAAACTGTCATCTAACTCAACAATCTAAATGTGGTGAGATTGAAAAGCTCATCTTAAAATTCACTGCATTCCGCATTCTGAGTGAAGTTGTCATTCCCCCCGAATTGATTTTAGATGATTATGGGAACGTTCCCATATAAACGATATTGTGATCACGCACTAATTGTGTAACTGACAAGAAATTTGACGTATTAAAATAAAGGATGATACAGAGCTTTAAAAGCAGAGCGTTAAGACGATTTTTCGAACAAGGAGAAGAAAGCCGAATTCGTGCTGACCACCGAGAAAAAGTGCGGGACATCTTAGCGCGGTTGAATGCAACTGGCACACCAGAAGACATGAAACCTGCCTGGTTTCAAGTTGCATCGTTTGAAAGGCGAATTTGCAAAGTACTGGGCTGTTACGGTGCGAGCCAACTGGCGTATTATTTTTCGTTTTGACGAAGGTGATGCATTTGGTGTTGATTATCTGGATTATCACTAGAAACTGGAGGTGAAGATATGTTGATGCACAACCCACCCCATCCTGGCAATGTTGTCAGGCGTCAGTGTCTTGAACCCCTGGGACTTAGTGTAGCGGAGGCTGCTAAAGGGCTCGGTGTCTCGCGCAACACACTTTCAATGCTACTCAACGGTCGAATGAAAGTATCAACAGAGATGGCCATCCGATTATCTCAAGGGTTTGGAGGTAGTCCGGAAAGCTGGTTACAACAGCAGATGCAGTACGACTTGTGGCATGTGCAGCAAAGCAAGAAAGTTATTGAAGTGCGGAATTTCAAAGCTGCGTAGGAGTTGCAGTGAATCTAAGCATTTGACTACAACTTTCCTACCGATGTAACTCTTCCCCCTGAATCGATTTTAGCCAACTGAGGTAGCCACCGACGATTCAGAGAAGTCTAGGCCAAGCCGATTGGCACTACGCGAAGTTAAAGGGACATCCGGATTGCGAAGATCAAACAGCGCGTCAGCGGCACGTTCAGAAATGCAGACCATGTGCAGGCTTACTGCTGCATCTTCAGCTATCTGCAGACAATGTTCAACCAGGGCTATAACTCACTGGCCGCGGTACAAATCGACCTAAACAGCAATGCAGCCAATATGCTGCGTGATTCCAAATAAAATCATCCTCATAACCCTTATCCAAAACCCACCTGCCTAGGTAGGTGAAGCAATTACCATAAAATATTAAATCTACTTTCTGACAGAGATCTAACACGGAATTTACACCTAGAAATGACCAACAATCAACGACTATCAATCGAACAGGTTGAGCATTATCAGAAATTTGGGTACGTTGTAGCGAATTCTGGACTCGATGACAGTTTACTAAGCAGTATGGATGAAGAACTTAACGGTTGGATTGAACTCAGTCGGAATTACGATGCCAACTTTGGTGAAACCGTTGACAGGAAGGCTCGATTTGATCTCGAAGTTGGCCATACTCGGGAAGTTCCCAAACTTCGCCGCGTAGCTAATCCAGCTGATATTTCAGAAGTTTTTCAGGAAGTTCTTTGGGACGGTCCAATCGTCGATATGGTCTCACAACTTGTTGGTCCAAATGTTCGATATCACCATTGCAAGCTCAATATCAAGCTGCCAAAAATGGAAACCCGAGTCTATTACCATCAGGACCAGTCTTATGATCCGCACACCAACGATGACATGCTTGCAATTCTGCTAATGCTTGATGATACTAGTGAAGAGAATGGATGTTTGCGTGTCGTTCCAGGGTCGCACAAAGAACGCTACTCTCATTTTCAGAACGGGCACTATGTCGGAGCAATCGATGCATCGTTTAATGAGGAATTTGATAGACGGGCAGTGTCAGTTATTGCCAAACGCGGCGATATCTGTTTCATGCACTGCTGGACAGTTCATGGTTCTGAAATCAATCGCTCTGACAAAGCGCGGTGTCTGCTGATCTGTGACTACAACGCGGCAGATTCTTACCCATTGCTACCACCGGCGTTACCTTCGAAGTTTAGTGGCAAAATAGTTCGCGGCAAACCAAGTCCGGTCGCTCGATTGCGAGAAGCGGAAATTGAAATGCGCACACCTTACTCTCAAGATTCCTTCTTTGAGATTCAAGGGCAGCCATCAGCGACATAAGAGGAGAATCTGAACATGACATTTTCGATAACTGCAGTCGAACCTGAAACTGGTCATGTCGGTGTCGCAATTACCACATCAAGCATCGCAGTTGGAAGTCGCTGTCCCTGGGTTCGTGCAGGGGTAGGAGCGGTTGCAACTCAAAATATAACAGACCCGACTCTCGGGCGAGCTATATTGGACTACATGGAATCCGGTGATGATGCAGAGAAAGCGATTCTCAAAGTGATAGGTGGCGAAAGCAATATCGAGTACCGTCAATTGACCGCCGTGGATTTGAATGGAATTGTGGGTCATTACACCGGAAAGAATATTCTGGGAACAAATTCAGTTGCAGTCGGATCATGCTGTGTAGCTGCTGGTAATCTTCTGGCGAACGAAGAAGTCCCTCAGGTGATGGTTGATTCTTTCGAGAATTGCGACAAATCCAGACATTTTGCGGAAATTTTGCTGAATGCACTGCAAGCGGGTTTGGACGCAGGGGGCGAAGAAGGCGAGGTGCGTTCGGC
Source organism: Arenicellales bacterium (assembly GCA_965220665.1). Classification (GTDB taxonomy): domain Bacteria; phylum Pseudomonadota; class Gammaproteobacteria; order Arenicellales; family JAJDZL01; genus JAJDZL01. The sequence continues at coordinate 454,138 of CBDCQQ010000004.1, read as the reverse complement.
TGCCATACTGGTAGCGAACAAAGTTGCATGGGCCGACGTCAACCTTCGGGTTGATTGGGCAGATAATCCGGTAACTCGCCTTAGATCTCTTTGGCAGGTATATGAACCGCAGCGAGCCGACTACGTGACTCGTGCCGTATCGCCAGGTGACGCACCGTCATATGGCGTTCCCGGCGATATGTAGATCGAAAAATTCCAATCACACCATTAACTCACTCAGTTTGAATGAATCAAATTCAGACATTCTTCATGCAGTTTTCGGTTTGAGGTGGCCAGCACTTGTCTTCCGGAACCTAGTCTGATCGCTTTTCCATCCCAATCGGTGATGATGCCGTCTGCTCCTTCAACCACCGGTATCAATGCCATCAAGTCATAAGCTTTCATATCAGCTTCCATAACTACGTCGATGTAGCCAGACGCGAGCAGTCCGTACGCGTAGCAATCAGCTCCGAATCGCCTTTCTCTGGCATTCTGTGAAACCCGATTGAATAGCTCACGCTCCTCATCAGAGAACATATCAATTGATGTTGCAAACACTGCGGTGTCAGTCAGACTTCTGTCCGGACTTGTGTGGCAGGGTCGTCCTTTCCAGGTTGTAGTGAATCCGCGCGCACCGCACCATCTTTCTTTCATGGCTGGTATTTCAATTACACCCACGATTGGCTCAGTATTTTCAGTGAGTGCGATCAGCACACCAAATGTCGGTAATCCGTAGACAAACGCTATGGTGCCGTCGATTGGATCAAGACACCACTTCAGTTGCCTTTCTGAGGATGTGTCGCCAAATTCCTCGCCGAAAAAGTCGTGATTAGGAAACTGTTCCTTTACTCTAGCTCTTGCCATTTCTTCTATCGCGCAGTCTGCTTCGGTCACCCAGGTATTATCCGGCTTGATCCACTGCTTTTTAGACTGTCGATAGTAGTGACGGGCAATATCGCGCGCTTTGTCGGCGATGCCATTTGCAAATCTTAAAAAGTTTGCTATGTCTTGCTGGCTGCATTGTGTCTGGTTTGTCATATCCCTTTAGTAGTGCCGTAAGGTAAAATCGAGGCTTGATTTTGGCATATCAGAAGATTGTCGAATGCGTCGCAAATTTTACGCCGAAAAAGCTGTACGAAACCAGAAGGATACACCATGAGGATTCAGCGTGGAGGCTTGGACGATCCTCAGGTTCGCGAACTAATAGAAGCCCATTTGAACCAAGCACGTGCCGAAACAGCGCCTGGAAGTGATCACGCCTTGGATTTAAAAGGATTGAAAGGCTCCGAGGTGGAGTTCTGGTCCATGTGGGAGAATGAAGGTCTAGTGGCTATCGGTGCTATGCAAAAGTTGTCGCGTGATCACTACGAAATTAAATCGATGCACACCATCAGTCACAAGAGACGTGGCGGAATCGGCAGTAAGATGTTACTTCACATTATTGACTTCGCGCGTGCTGAGGGTGCCAAACGACTGAGCCTTGAAACGGGTTCATGGGAGTATTTTCGGCCAGCACGCACCTTGTATTTGAAGCACGGTTTTGTTGAGTGCGGACCATTTGCTGACTACGTATTGGACCCGAACAGTGTCTATATGACGCTAGATTTGAAAATAAAACCTTCCATTGAAAATTTGAATGCGCACGATTGTTGAAATTACTGCCATTCAAAACGTTGCCGAGGGACATCGCATTGCCGTATGAGATCAGAATTGGGAGGAACTTTCGGTGAACAGGATCGCTAGAGATTAAAAGAGTTTAAAAGACCCGTGTAAATATTGGTGTTTTCATCACTGACAACATCTGAGATGCTGAAGAAGAATTGTTGCTGCTCGCTGACTCAGGTGCGTTTGACACCCCTATGAGTTGAGATGCGAGGTTATTGTGCAGTTCACGTCCGGGAAGTTCGACGTGAACTGAATTTTGGGATTTGTAGGAAATTATTTTTATTGTGCCTGTGAATTCGCTTGTATAAATTTACACGTTTGACAGCACGACCATCTCAACTATTTTGTCTAAGTCTAGCCCTAAACTGTTCACTCCAATTTCTTTTCGTGAGTTGACACTGCAAAATCGCATCGTTGTGTCACCGATGTGCCAGTATTCGTCTCACAACGGTTGTGTATCTGACTGGCATATGATGCATCTTGGACAATTTTCAGTCGGTGGTGCAGGCCTGTTGATCATGGAAATGACGAATGTCGAAGCCAGGGGGCGTATTAGTCCATTTTGCGTGGGTCTGTATAGTGACGAAAACGAAGCAGCATTAAAGCGGATTGTTGATTTCTGTAGTCAGTACGGGAGTGTGCCCATTGGTGTTCAGTTGGCACACGCAGGACGAAAAGCGTCGACGCGGCCTCCTTGGCAGCATCGAGAGTATATCCCACCGTCCGAAGGTGGATGGATTCCTGCAGCGCCATCGCCAATCGCTATGAATGTGGATGCGACTATGCCCCACGAGCTTGAGAAAGAGGAAGTTGGTAATTTAGTAAGTGCATTTGCTGAGTCTGCAATTCGGGCAGATCGAATCGGATTTGCAGCAATTGAGTTACACGCGGCACATGGTTATCTTCTCCATCAATTTTTGTCGCCTTTGTCAAACCAAAGAAACGATGAATTCGGTGGTTCACTAGACAACAGAATGCGATTTCCGCTTGCGGTATTTCAAGCGGTTCGAGCGGTATGGCCAGATGATAAGCCAATCGGCGTTCGGGTATCAGCAACTGATTGGGCTGAGGGGGGCTGGAGTCTGGAAGAGACCGTAGAATTTGCCATTGAACTTAAGAAACTTGGGTGTGACTGGATTGATGTATCGAGTGGTGGGTTAGTTCAACATCAGGACATTACTAGCGGACCCGGCTATCAGGTTCATTTGGCTCGTGCGGTTCGGCATGAAGCTAGAATTGCGGCTATTGCTGTTGGATTGATTACTGATCCCCATCAGGCAGAATCGATTATTGCCAAAGGAGATGCAGACGCGGTCGCATTGGCACGGGGTATGCTTTACAATCCACGCTGGCCCTGGCATGCGGCAGAGGCTTTAAATGCCAAGACCAGCTATCCAAATCAATACCTACGCTGTCAACCTAAAAGGAGTTAACTACGTTTGCATTATCGTCGTCACATATTCTGTTGCGTGAATGAACGCGAATCTAGTCATCCACGTGGATGTTGTAGTGTTCGGGGCTCGATTGAACTGCGCGCCTATATGAAAAGGCGGGCTAAAGAAATGGGACTCGATGATATTCGCGTTAACAATGCTGGCTGTTTGGAGCGCTGCGAACTAGGACCCGCGATGGTTGTTTATCCGGAAGGCATTTGGTATCACTACGAAAACACCAACGATATCGATGAAATCCTTGAAAACCATATCGTGCAGGGCAATCCAGTAGAAAGGCTGCTACTGAATGACGGTCAAAAATTCCTGGAACCTTCACCACCAGAGTGGGTGGACCTTGTTGTTTCAGATATTACACTCTTGGGAAATGGCTGTCTGACAATTGAATTCAGGCATTCAAAAGGTGAGGACTTACCAAAGTTTTTCGCAGGCGCTCAATTAGGTGTGCTGTTTGACCGGAATCGCTTAAGCCGGAATTTTTCACTCATCAATAACTCGGCTGAAGTAAACCGCTATCTAGTTGGAGTGAAAGATGAAGATGGCGATGATTCAATGAAAGACTGGATAGTTTCCAATATTAAAGTTGGTGATGAATTTAAAGCGCACCTTCCAAAAAACACGATAGGACTCAACGAATCTGCCGTGCAGCATACTCTTTTTGGGGAAAGCAGTGGTGTTCTGCCTTTGCTATCGATGTGTCACCGACTATTTGACATCGACGCCGAATTCAAAGTGCACTACTTGCATAATCCTTTGGAGAACAACTTTTTTCTGAAGGAACTTAAAGAAATTTGCGGCAGTCAACTGACTCTTCACTCATCCGATTCGTTCTCTGCAATTTCAGCCGCGTTTTCGAATTTGCACAAAGAACCTATAGAAAATCATCATTTGTACTTATGCGGGTCTGCAAAATTTATGACGGAGGCCTTGGCAAATACATCGGACTGGCCGGTAGAATCGGTGCATACGCGATACATGTCTGCACCAAATTTGAAAGATCCTGCCGCATTGAATTTTAGTATTACTTTGGCTCGACGGACGAAAACCCTTCGCGTTGGTCAGACCCAAAGTGTTTTTGATGTGTTGCATGAAGCTGGGTTATTGAATTTGGAGTACGCTTGTGAAGATGGATTATGTGGAGCATGCAAGGTCAAAGTACTTTCTGGCGAGATTGAGCATCGGGATTTTGTGTTGACTCCAGCAGAGAAAAGTCAGCAAAACGCAATGATTGCGTGCGTATCCAGGGCAGCGGAAGAAAGTTCTAGACTGATCCTAGATATTTGACACGACCAGTTAATTCTTGGATTGAGCAGTCGATGGAATTGTTCGGTAAGACAGCATTAGTGACAGGTGGCGGATCGGGCATCGGATTAGCGATTGCGAAAACATTTGCGACCGAAGGGGCGGTAGTCTGCGTTTGCGACCGCGATGAGAAACTTGTCAACGAACTACAGGATACAGACCCCAATATTATTGGTACCGTTGCAGATGTTGGAGTTGAGTCAGATGTCAATGAATTGTTCGATTCTGTTCTCGAAACTTGTAAAGGCCAGTTGGATATCCTAGTCAATAACGCTGGCATTGCAGGTCCCAATGCTCCCTTGGAAACAACAACCCTCAGCGATTGGGAGGCAACGCTTCAAGTCAATGTGATCAGTTCTTTTTTGTGTACACGCCGCGCGCTGGAAGTGATGAAAAAACAAAATAGTGGTTCGATTGTTAATCTTTCGTCAACAGCAGGGACACATGGGTATCCTCTGCGTACCCCATATGCCTCAGCCAAGTGGGCGATTGTTGGAATGACCAAATCTTTGGCAATGGAGGTTGGGCATTGTGGCATTCGAGTCAATGCCATCTGTCCGGGTTCGGTCTCAGGTCCACGAATGAATCGGGTTATGTCAGCTGAAGCCAAAACTCGAAATCTAAGTGAAAAACAGATTTACGATCAGCTTGTGAGTCAAACCTCACTTAAAACATTTGTCGAGGTTGAGGATATCGCCCAGATGGCGCTCTTTATTTGTTCAGAGCGAGGTGCCAGAATAAGTGGACAGACCTTGGCAGTTGACGGGCACACGGAGTCACTTTCACTGCTGACTTAAAAGGTGTATTGTTTGAAATTGGCCGGATTTTTGACCAGTTCAGCACAATTTCAATGATTTTTCTCAAAAAGTCAGAATTCTTTCGCAATTGTTTGATAAATTAGACAACCCATTACTCGTGCAAATTACATTTGCGAGTAACCTAGTCTTTAAACTAAACAGTAAAGTATCTCTAATTGGTTAAAATCATTGATTTTTTATTTGGAGTAGGAAATATGAAGAAATTCTTAAATAATGCATTGCTTGCAGTGTTGGCGTCGGCCGTAAGTGGCTTTGGCCTGATTGCTTCGACATCTGTAAGTGCGGCGGGACCGGATGGCTATCCAAATCGCCCAATTACTGTTATCTGCTGCTACGGAAAAGGCGGCGGTTCAGATCAGGCGGTTGACGCAATTGTTGGTCCAGCTGCAAAAATCATGAACGCGAAGATCAACAAGATCAACATCACAGGTGGCGGCGGACTGAATTGTCTGCCCGAATTTTTGCAGGCTCCGGCAGATGGCTACACGCTTTTGCAGCACATCGACACATTGCCCTCTCGCTATGTCGAAGGTCGAATTGACTTGAACCCAATTACGGATGTTGAATCATTGGTAATTATGAATGTCGCTCCGACCATGCTGTTCATCAATGGTGAAGATGAAAGATTCATTACAGATGGCAAGGCGGACTGGGACAAAGTGGTTGCATACGCAAAACAGAGTGAAGGAAACCTGACTGTATCTAACATCAACATTCCAATGGAATTGGTTAGCATGGCAGTTGTTGCAAGTCATTTTGGATTTGAACCCAAACAGGTTCTCACAGGAAAATCTGCAGAACGCTTTGGAGCAGTGATCGGTGGTCAACTTGATGTGCTCATGGAGCAGCCCGGTGACGTTTCCAAGTACGTTGAGGCAGGACAGTTGAAACCAGTACTAGCTCTGTGGCCAACCCGATTTGACAATTTCCCGGATGTGAAAGCCCTCGGTGCTGACTATGGTCTGGATTGGGAACCGCTACTGCGATTCCGTGGCATGTTCGTGAAAAAAGGTACACCACCCGAAATCGTTGAATACCTGGCGGAAGTATTTGCAGAAGCCTACAAGTCTGACGAGCATCAGGATTTTGTTAAGCGCAAGAGTCTTGATATCGTTGATTCATTCAGGAGTCGAGCAGACACCACAAAGATCATTGAAGACTCAGTAGGTGTCTACGTCAACCAATTTCGTGAATTGGGATTGCCTATCCGCGAAGGGTTGTAATTCGACCTAACCATTAAAATTCCGTCAGCGGCTATGATTCATTCAAAGTTGCTGACGGAAATTCATTTTTCTTTGCCATTGCGACTGATTGTCTTAAATCATGTCTGATTCTCGCCAGTCCGTAATTAAACGAAATTCCCATCTGATAGAAGGAATCGTTTGGCTTGTCTTTGTTCTTCTGGCAGCCGCATATACGTTTGATTTTGATGACCCACTGCCAGTCTATGAATGGGGACCTGCTCACTGGCCAAGAGTTGTACTGTTCGGCATGTTCGCTGCCTGCCTCTGGTTGCTGTTTGTTGAATCACGTAAGAAAGAAGAAAGCGAAGAGGATACACCAACCTCCAAAATCAAAATTGATTTGTCAACCCGTGTTCACATGGTGTTGATTTTTGGTCTGCCGGTGCTGTACTCATTTTTGATTCACAGGATGGGGTTCTTACTGATTACACCATTTTTCCTGGGTCTTTATATGTGGGTTGTCGGTGTCAAGAAAATACGAACATTGATCATTATGACTGTCGGAATTTATGCCGCCATTTTGATCATTTTTGTTAAGCTGATATTTACGTATCTGCCTCCTGGAGCAGGATTTTTCAATACGATTAATGGATACATTCTCAGGGTTCTGCAGTAATGGAAGATTTTTTAATCGGAACTCAGCTCCTGTTTACCGATCCCATCGGCATTCTGATATTTGTCGTCGGTCTGATCGGAGGCCTCGTATTTGGTGCTGTGCCCGGCTTAAGCTTGCTCACCCTAGGAGCAGTGCTACTTCCGTTTACGGCGTATCTGTCGTCAACACATGCAATCATGTTGTACGGTGTCATCTATGTTGCGGGGGTTTACGGAGGCGCCGTAACAGCAATTCTATTTAACATCCCAGGGTCGGTGGAAAACGCGCCGACTGCTTTTGATGGATACCCGATGACTCAAAAGGGTGAGTCAGGAAAGGCAATTGGCTATGCGGTAACTTGTTCTGCGTTCGGGGGTACGTTGGCAGCCATCGCCATGATGGCGTTTACAGGACCAGTAGCGGATTTTGCAATCCGCAATTTTGGACCGATTGAAATTTTTGCACTGGTATTTTTTGGGCTTGCGGTGGTCGCTGGCATTGGAACCCGCTCACTATCAAAAGGTTGGCTGTCTTTGTTGGTGGGCCTATTGATCGGATCAATTGGAAGCGACCCTACTGGAGGAATTCCACGGTTTCACTTTGGCACGCTTTATTTACACGGTGGTGTTCATTTTGTGCCGTTGATTCTTGGATTTTTTGCTGTTGCAGAAGTTTTTGTGCAGGGGCTGAAACTTGCAAAGGGTGAATATGAATCGCCTAAGGTTTCAGTTTCCTATCCGTCGTTCTTTGAATTCTGGAAAATGAAGTTCGTGGTAGTGCGCTCCGCACTAATTGGATTTTTCTGTGGTGTGTTGCCTGGAATTGGAGCCACTTTGGCAGCTTTCATGTCATACAACGAAGCTGTGAGATGGTCAAAGAATCGTGCGAATTTTGGCAAGGGCGAACCAGAAGGCGTGGTAGCACCTGAGACTGCAAATAATGCAGCCACCGGCGCAGCAATGATTCCATTGCTGGCCTTAGGTTTGCCTGGTGGCGCATTGACTGCTATGATGATCGGTGTTTTCAATCTGCATGACATGGATGTTGGACCGCTGATCATGCTTGAAGCGCATGACCTCGTCTGGGTACTATTCGCTTCAATGTTTTGGGCTAGTGTTGCGATTTTGCTCGTTGGCGTAGTTGAAGCGAAAGGAATTGTCAACCTCTTGAGAATTCCGTTCCCGATTCTTGCACCAACAATTCTGATTTTTGCAACAATCGGTGCATTCGCTCTTCGAGGCAATATTCTAGATGTCTATTCGATGTTTATTGCCGGAGTGGTTGGCTTCTTGATGAGAAAAGGCGATTATTCGATTCCAGCTCTTGTGATGGGCGTCATTCTCGGTCAAATCGGTGAGGATACGTTCGCCAGATCAATGGTATTGCTTGACTACAATGTGTTTGCGTTCTTTACCAAACCAATCAGCGGAATTCTGATTGCTGCAGGTCTGATTACGATATTGATGAACATAATTCGACATCGCCAGCTCTTTGGTAGCTACTACGCTGAATACAAGGACGAAAACGCTTAATCCGGTTATTGCGACATTTCCGATCCTTCGGTAGACATTCAGTCACTTCAAAATGCCGTTCAGTAGTTCTTTTTTTAGATCATTGTACATTTGCAAGGAAATGGCTTGTCCTTTCCGAAATAGGAATTTTGAAAACCTGCTTGGGAGGCCCAATATCTTCGATCAAACCGCCATAGATGTAGGCGAATCGAGCAGAAAGATCCCGCGTGGACTCCATCTCATGTGTAACGCAGGTGATCGTCATTCCTTCTTCCGACAATATACGCATTGCGTCATGAACCTCGCCCTTTTCAACATCAAGATCTATGCCCCTCAGTACGTCTGATTGGCGAAATACTTGTGAAGTTCTCGTATTTCAATCATTGGCTCCACCTCTTCTCAAGTCGTTCTGATTATCAGGCAATCGGGAATGAAAGTACGAAATAGAATGCGCCGACAAGTGCAAGATGAGAAACGGTTCTTGGGTTCTTGTAATGAGTATCTGAGAAGCCCTCAACAATTCTACGTAGCCAAGCACGGAAACCAAGGTGCTGTCTTTCATCACGCCAAGTGGAACACCCACCCAAGTCGGGGAAACCGCCCGGATTCTCATATGTACTCAGTGTCTTAAAGCTTAGGGCTCCGATTGCAGCCCCTAGTGATAAATGTTGACTCTGCATGCAAGCAAAATCATAAAAATCTCCAATAAGAGATTTTGAGTGACACTTTGGCACTCAAATCCAGTTTGACTGACAAAATATTCGAAAAGTGTCACTCAAAAGTGAAATTGTCCTACCAGAAATAATTTTTTTGTGGAAAAGACGAACCGTCTGATTCAGAGACGTGTTGTCGATAATATTCGACTTGGCAGTTTTGTCAGCAGTTCCCCAAGTGAAAAACAGAGCTCTGAACACGTAAAGCCCTCGCACAAATAAGTAGTTGGTCCATCGGATTTACCGCGCTGCCCTGGCAGATATGGTGGAAATCGCCCGGCGTCCAGCGGTATGGGATAGAGGTTCAGTGATTGCGGTGCAGATGCGTTGCAAGCTTTTGAAAATTCATCGACCTCAGGTTATTCGCTTACAATCCATAATTTGATGAAATCATTCGTTCGGTTGGGTCGGAAGATGATATCAATCTAGAGAAGCACGAGTAACATGCAGGAATAAATTTGGAAAAAGATTTTTGGGGATACTAAATATTAATTCATATAATCAATTAGTTAAAAATATTCTATAAATCGCAGGATTGTAATTATGCCTATTGTTCACAAAGGCATAACATGATGAAACAATACAAAAAGAATTATGTATTTCGAAATTGATGCGACCGTCAAATATGTAAAAAATTTGTACTCAGAGTAGGTTGATGGCAGCAGTTCACTACCATGATGGCAGATTTCCACCTGACGATCGCCTTGACTGGTCAGAATTGATTCCATTAATCGGACCAGCATCGGCGATGATTGCGCGCTACGATGGAATGTTAGCAGCAGTACCGAATCCGAATGTTCTACTGTCGCCATTGACTACACAAGAAGCTGTACTCTCATCTCGCATTGAAGGCACGCAAGCAACTATAGGTGATGTATTAGGATTCGAGGCTGGACAGGAACCAGAATCTCCCAGACATCATGATGACATACAAGAAATCTTAAACTATCGAGCTGCGTTGCGACATGCTGAGAAAATGATGCAAGAGTTACCTCTTTGTCTTCGGGTTGTCTATGAAGCACACGAGTTATTGTTGTCTGGTGTTCGTGGCGAAGGCAGATCTCCTGGAAAACTTCGACGAATCGCAAATTGGATAGGACCTCCAGGATGCACAATTGATCGGGCAAAATTTGTGCCAATAAGTGCCGAATTATTGCCAGACGCTATGAGTGCTTGGGAAAGATATATTCATGAAGAATCAGCAGACCGATTGGTTCAATTGGCGATCTTGCACGCAGAATTCGAAGCCTTGCACCCATTTCTCGACGGTAATGGTCGCTTGGGACGAATGTTGATCCCTCTTTTTCTTTGGCAGCAAGGACTGATTAGAGCTCCAAGATTTTATATCAGTGCCTATCTTGAGAATAATCGAGAAGATTATTACAACCACCTGTTAATAGTATCGCAAGATGATAATTGGACTGGTTGGTGCAAGTTTTTTCTTGAAGCGGCTCGTGCTCAAGCAGAGGATAATATTCAAAAAGCAGAAGCTATTTTTGACCTATACGATGGAATGAAATTTCGAGTATCGGATGCAACCCGGTCTCGATATGCAATACACGCTTTAGATTGGATTTTTCAGTATCCGATATTTAGTAGCTCACACTTCGTTACTAGTGCAGGTATTCCGGAGAGGTCTGCTTGGAGGCTTCTGAATACAATGTGCGACGATGGTATTCTGGAGGTTTTTAGTACAGGAAATGGACGACGAGGTGCTACGTATGGTTGTGCGGAAATTTTGAATTTTGTTGAAGGACGTGAAGTGTTTTGATTACAGCGAAATGGCTGAATTGATTTTTGAGTGACACTTTGGCACTCAAATCCAGTTTGACTGACAAAATATTCGAAAAGTGTCACTCAAAAGTGAAATTGTCCTACCAGAGTTAATTTTTCTGTGAAATAATGATTGAGAAAACGACAGACCGCTTGGTTCAAGGATGATTCGACCGTAATTTTCGACTTGGCAGTTTTGTCAGCAGTTCCACAAGTGAAAAACAGAGCTCTGAATACGTAAAACCCTCGCACAAATAAGCGGCTGTGCCATCGGATTCACCTCGTTGCCCTGGCAGACAAGGTGGAAATCGTCCAGCGTTCAATGGAATGGGATAGAGGTTCAGTGATTGTGATGCGGATGCGCTGCAGGCCTTTGCCCATTCGTCGACCTTGGGTCTTTCGCCTACATTAACCCCTGATAACGGATAGAACTTTGAAGTTGAGTGGAAAGGCCGCCGAATAATGGCAGCCTTTCCGTTTATTCAGTCTTGTTTTTTTGTTGTTCTGCGTGAAATTTCCCTAAAATTGCGATAGCCACCGGGATTTCGTGATACGAACTGAACAGAGAGTCTTTATGTTTCGACCGTGTGTTAGATTGTTCCTGCTATTCGCGCTGTTGACGGGTATTATTGTTTGCCCGGCGAGTGCATCTGATTTGAAATAGCTGAATTTGACCGCAGAGCAGAGGGATGCAGAAGCGCAATTTGAACTCGGGGTCCGATATTACACTGGGGGCGCAGGTGTTCCGGAGAGGTACGCCTCGGCGGTGTACTGGCTTCGTCTGGCTGCTGAGCAGGGAACTGCCTACGCGCAATACAACCTAGGTGTTGCGTATTTCACTGGCAGAGGTATTTCCAAGGACGATATCCAAGCCTATGCTTGGGTTAATTTGGCAGTTGATGAAATCACGGAAAATCTGAACGCTAAAGAAAAACATAAAGTAAGATTATTTCAGGGATCAATCGCCTCCGAATTGTCGAGTGATGACATCAGGAGAGCAAAGAAATTGTCGAGGGAATACAGTGACAGAATCTATGGTCTTGGTAGTGATACAGTTGAGTGATGAATTTTCCGCACATTGCGACACCGGTGATGACTATCTCGGTTCCAAGTTTCACCATGGCGCTCCACTGAGGAGAGCGGTTGAAGAAGGTTTGCTGGGTCCCAAACGGATCGTACAAATCGGAATCCGTGACAGTTTGAACGATCTCGACATTTGGAAGTTCAGCCACGATACCGGCATGTGGGTTGTGTATATGGAAGAGTTTTACGAGCGCGGCTGGAGCGAAGTGAATCAGGAAGCCCGGCAAATTGTTAGCGATAGACCCACTAAATTAAGACCTGGTTACTTGAATATGTCTTCGAATAATTCACATCATGGAGGTTAACATGATCGAAAAACTACGTGTAAACGGCGACCGATTGTGGGCTTCTTTGATGGAAATGGCGCAAATCGGCGCAACTGAAAAGGGCGGGGTTTGTCGCCTGGCATTATCGGATTTAGATCGAGAAGGAAGAGACTTGTTATCAAAGTGGGCTGAAGAGCAGGGTTGCAGTCGCCTCGTAGATCCGATGGGAAATATGTTTTTTCGACGGCCAGGCCGTTCACTAGATGGAAAACCAGTTGGTTCAGGTAGTCACTTGGATACTCAGCCAACAGGTGGAAAATTTGACGGTGTATATGGCGTATTAGCTGCACTCGAAGTAATTCGAACGTTGAACGATGCCAATATAGAAACTGATTTGCCAGTCGAAATGGTTGTGTGGACAAATGAAGAAGGAGCTCGATTTCCTCCATCAATGATAGGCTCTGCTGTATATGCGGGGGCTTTTGATCTGGAGTACGGCCATTCTCGTTCCGACCATGATGGCAAGACGATAGGTGGCGAACTTGAAAGAATAGGGTATTTAGGGAATCCACTCCCTAGCAATCACGGTTTCTCGGCTTTTTTCGAAACACATATTGAGCAAGGTCCTATTCTTGAGGAGATAGACAAGCCCATCGGTGTCGTTTCCGGAGTTCAGGGTGTGCAATGGTATGATGTGAACGTTATTGGAGAAGAAGCGCATGCTGGTCCAACTCCAATGGCTAATCGTCGCGATGCCTTGAGAGGGGCGGGAGAATTGATCGGGCGCTTATACAAGACTGCGGAAAATTGCGGGTTTGCAGCCCGACTGACAGTTGGAGAATTTCGAACCTATCCAGGTTCTCGAAATACAGTACCTTCGCGAGTCGAATTCACAATTGATGTGCGGCACCCAGATGGAAAAACTTTTGATGATCTTCATAACCAGGTCATAACTACGGTAGAGCAATTTGACAGAGATTCAAAGCTAAACGCTGAAATAAAGCGTATTTTTGCCTCACCTCCGATTGAGTTTGATCGGGGTTGTATTGAAGTTGTTCGAAAAAGCGCCGAAAAATGCGGTTACAGCACAAATGAAATGTTTAGTGGAGCTGGCCATGACTCAGTGTATATTTCAAAGGTAGCACCAACATCAATGATCTTTATTCCCTGCGACGGGGGTGTCAGTCACAACGAAATTGAGAACACGTCGAGTGAGTTTTGCGAAGCGGGGGCCAATACACTGCTGCATTCGATGATTGCGAAAGCAGGGGTTGTTGCATGACCGAAACGATCGATCTGTTGGGAATTGGTAACGCAATTAATGACAACCTTTGTCGATCGAGTGATGACGAGCTTAAGAAAAACGGATTAATTAAGGGTTCAATGGCACTGATAGATGGACAAAAGGCCGCTGAATTACAGTCCACCGTTACTCCTGTGTCGAGGCAATCGGGAGGTTCGGTTTCAAACTCTGTTGTTCATTTTGCTCAACTGGGTGGTCGAAGTCAATTTATTGGGAAGGTTGCCAATGATGATGCAGGGACGCACTTTATCGATGAGTTGATGCGGGAAGGTGTCGAATACAGTACGTCATTTCTAAATTCAGGGATTTCGACAGGACGATGTTATGTATTTGTTACGTCTGATGGTCAAAGGACGATGTGTACCTATCTTGGAGCCAGTAGCGAATTGAATATCGCGGATGTAGATACCGAAGCTTTGGACAGGACTAAGGTCCTTTTCATCGAAGGTTATCTCTGGGCTTCCCCATGTGCCAAAGAAATGATTCTGGAATCGGTTTTTGTTGCGAAGAAAAGCGAAACAATCATTGCATTCTCCCTGTCAGACCCATTTCTTGTGGATGGTTTTCGGTCCGAATTTCAGCATTTTGTTGAAAGTGATGTTGACATTCTGCTTGGAAATGATCAGGAAGTCTATCAACTGTATGAAACCAGTAGCTTGCAAGACTCTATCGAAGAACTTGAAAACCGCGTGACTCACTTAGTCATTACTCGCGGTGAGAGCGGTTCGGTAGCAGTTGTTCAGCATGAGGTATTCAAGCGCTGTGCGACTCCGGTTGTGGAAGTCGTCGATACCACTGGTGCGGGAGATGCATATGCAGGGGGTTATTTATACGGCTTTACACAAAATTACTCCGTTGAGCAATGTTTGGAAATTGCCTCTAACCGAGCGGGAAAGGTAATTGGTCATTTTGGTGGACGAAACTAATTGCTTTGAATACCCCATATTCTGGTCTTTACTTCTAGATCTTTATCAAGCGTTCGGTAAAGACCAAGTACCTCTTTAGTGCTACTGACACTTCCCAGTGAGTACCGAGACAACCCTTACTTATTCAAGCGCAAAAGAATGAATCCTTGAGATCGACACAGTCGGAAGTGCTTCACAATAGTTTCATCATAGTTTCCGCACCACTAACTTCAAATTTTCCGGGTTTCTCACGGTTATAGGCAGTGACCACGCCGTCTTCAACGAGCATGGCGTACCTGTCAGATCGGATGCCAAATCCACGTTCAGTTAAATCGAGTGTTGTGCCTAATTTGGATGTCAATTCTGCACTACCGTCGGCCAGCATTAGAATATTCTCAGCATTATGTGAGTCTCCCCAGGCTCCCATGACAAATGCATCGTTGACTGAGAGGCAGGCAATCGTGTCGACACCCTTGGCCAGAATATCGTCGGCATGAACAACGTAGCTAGGTAGATGTGCCGCTGAACAAGTAGGTGTATAAGCACCAGGCAACGCGAATAAAATCACTTTTTTTCCATTAAAGATTTCTGATGTAGTAATTTTGGCCGGACCGCCTTCGGACATGTAGTACAAATCGGCTTCGGGTAGTTTATCGCCAACCTTTATTTCGCTTGACATGGTAATGTTCTCCGTTATGCTGGATTAATGGTGAATGAGCGAATTATCATACTACGATTGAAGTCCTAATTCGAGTTGAATCAGACCATTCCGAAATTTGATGCTGAATACGATATATTTCAGTTCGGCTTATCGAGGGTTGCCAGATTCGTACTCTACATTGCACCTCTTTTAGCCAAGAAATAGCTATCCTCTTCTGATTAAGTTCTTCATAAACTGTTAATATTCCTTTTAATCGAAGGCTCTTCATGAACTCTGAACTCAAAAAACTACTTGAGCAACATCCGAATCTTGAATATGTCGACGCGATTCTTCCAGATCTTAATGGGTACATTCGAGGCAAGCGTTATCCAGTCCAAATGGCGTACAAGATTTACAGTTCTGGTGTTCAAATGCCTGAAAGTGTAGTTTTACTCGACACAATGGGTGAAAGTTCCGACCCTAGTGGTCGTGGGTTTTCCGATGGTGATCCGGATGGTACATTGCGACCGATTCCTGGTACTACTCGGCACGTGCCGTGGGGTGATGGAAGAACAGCCCAAGTACTGATGAGATTGGAATGTGACGATGGTTCTCCCTGTCCTGTTGAACCGCGTACGATTGCCTCTCGAATTGTTGACAAGTTCAATGAACTAGGATTTCAGTCGAATATCGCTTTCGAACTTGAATTTTATTTGATTCAGAAAGATCTGGACTCTCAAGGGTATCCAAAATCTATCGATGTTGAAGACCCAAAGGACTTGTCAGGGGCTACACAGGTTTATTTGCTTGATGATTTGGATTTACGCGCTGATTTTCTGCGTAAAGTTTCCGAAGTTTGTGCAGTTCAAGACATTCCCGCATCGGTCATAACTTCGGAATACTCACCCGCACAATACGAAATCAACCTAGACCACGTCAAAGACCCATTGCTGGCCGCCGATCATTGCATCTTACTGAAGCGAGCGATTTGCGGTTCAGCTGCGGATTTTGGAATGCGGGCGACGTTTATGCCAAAACCATTTGCTGACTACAGTGGCAATGGCATGCATATTCATTTGAGTCTGGAAGACGACAAGGGGCATAACCTATTTTGTGGAGAGACCGAACTGGGGAGCGACTTGATGCACCATGCGATAGGTGGATTGCTCGAAACCATACCTGATATGTTCTCTATTTTTGCACCAGGACGAAACTCATACCGTCGATTTGTTCCAGACATGTTTGTGCCAGTCAACAAGACTTGGGGTTATAACAATCGTTCGGTCACCATTCGAATTCCTGCAGGTGATAAACGTGCCAGGCGCTTGGAACATCGAATTGCTGGAGCGGATGCCAATCCTTATCTGGTTCTAGCTGCGGTGCTTGCTGGCGTTCACTATGGTATTAGCCATAAAATTGACCCAGGTGAGGCTTCATTAGGGGTGAATATGAGTGGAGAAACTGATGAGTCCATACCGTTTGAGTGGGGGCAGGCGATTTCTCGTTTGCATGAGTCTTCGTTTGCAGAATCCTATTTTGAACGCGAGTACATCGATACTTACTGTGCACTCCGACGCGATGAACTCAAACGCTTCAACGATTATGTATCCGCGCACGAATTCCGCTTGTACTTGTGATTCAATCAGATTCTTCGCCTGAATCGCACCACACAAATTCATACTATGCGGCCACCGCAATTGGTCTGCGTAGCTATCCCAAAATAAAGGAGTCGGAACATTGTGATGTCTGTGTAATCGGTGGAGGATTCACTGGCCTTTCGACTGCATTGAATTTAGCAGAATTGGGCTACGATACTGTTTTGCTGGAAGCTCAGAGAGTCGGTTGGGGTGCATCGGGTCGAAACGGTGGTCAGGTTGGCACGGGTATGCATTGGTCACAGCAGGAATTGGAAAATGAATTCGGGGCTGAACAAGCTGCAAAGTTATGGAATATCACTGAGTTGGCCAAACGCGAAGTTGCCAAGCGGATTTCTCGTCACCAGATTGCTTGCGACTTCAAACCAGGCGTCCTGGCTACCGCAGTTACCCGGAAAGCAGCGACCGTGCTTGAAAAAAATGCCGTCTATCTCCGAGAGCACTACAATCATGCAGCCATTCGCTACGTGAATGCTGATGAAGTTTCCGAAATGCTGGGAAGCAATCGCTATTTTGGTGGTTCACTAGATACGAGCTCGGGACATTTTCATCCGCTTAATTTCGCCATTGGTCTTGCTAGAGCTGCGACGGATACTGGAGTGCGAATGTACGAAACGTCCCCTGTGCGTGCATGTCACAAGAATTTAGATGGGTATTCCGTAGAAACGAATCTAGGTGCTGAAGTTCGAGCACGCTATGTCGTATTTGCCTGCAATGCTTACATTGACAGTCTGCGGATAAAGTTCAGTCGCTACATCATACCTATTGAGAGTATGATCGTAGCAACCGAACCGCTTAGCGCTAAGCAGGCCTCAGAGTTAATTCGGGATGATGTCGCGGTCTATGATTCAAAATTTTGTTTGGACTATTACCGTTTATCAGCTGACAATCGACTGCTGTTTGGTGGTGGAGAGGCATATATTCCAAATATCAATGTAGATGTTGCCAGAATCATGAAGCGCAGGATTATTGCTGTTTACCCACAGATAAGTAACATCAGAATTGATTATGCATGGCAAGGTAAGATAGCCATTACAGCCAGTCGATTACCGTCTATTGGACGTTTATACCCTGATGTCTACTACGCTCAGGGATTTTCGGGTCATGGCGTTGCCTTGACAAATTTGGTTGGAAAAATTCTCGCTGAAACAATCGCAGGGACTGCTGAGCAATTCGATGTTCTTGCTTCCATTCCGCATCGACCTTTTCCAGGTGGACGTGTAATGCGATGGCCAATTCATGTAATTGGCATGTACTACTATGCTCTGGCTGACCGTTTAATGACTCGCAGTTTCAGTTGAAAATTATTCACTGGCTTGAAACCAAGCGAGATTTATTTCGTGGTATATATTGTTATTTAGTTCCAATTAACTAAATTAGGCAAAATTCATGTCCACCGCAGTCAGATTCGTTGAAAAAACAGGAGTCATTGAAGAGCTTCAAGAACAATTTGGGAATCGCATAAAAACCTCAACAGGTGCCTGCCGTGAATTTGGTACGGATGAATCCTTTCACGGTGATTTTCCACCAGACGCAGTATTTGCTCCACATTCAACAGAAGAAGTGGCGTTGGCTGTCCAAATTTGTGCCAAGCACAAGTTCCCGGTCATTCCTTATGGGGCTGGAACCAGTTTAGAAGGACACATCTGTGCATTACAAGGTGGGCTTTGCCTGAATATGATTGAAATGAATCAAGTTTTGCAGGTCAATGCTGAAGACTTGGATGTCGTTCTTCAGCCTGGTGTTACACGCAAGCAGCTGAATAGCTATCTGAAAGATACAGGCCTCTTTTTCCCGATTGACCCTGGGGCTGATGCTTCACTCGGGGGTATGACGGCAACTCGAGCTTCAGGTACCAACGCGGTGCGCTACGGAACCATGCGCGAAAATGTGTTGTCTCTCACTGTTGTGATGGCAGATGGAAGAGTAATTAAAACCGCCAAGCGTTCGCGAAAGTCATCCGCAGGATATGATCTGACTCGCCTTTTCATTGGTTCCGAAGGTACATTAGGTGTAATTACAGAAATCACACTGCGAGTCTATGGAATACCAGAGAAGATTTCTTCAGCCGTAGTAGCGTTTTCCGAGCTAAACCGAGCTGTCCACTCTGTTATTACAACGATCCAGCTTGGCATTCCCATTGCGCGAATCGAATTACTCGATGATGCGATGATGCGGGCATTAAATCAATTTTCAAAGTTGGAGTATCCAGAAGAACATACTCTGTTTTTGGAATTTCACGGGACAGAAAACTCGGTTCAAGAACAAGTTGAAATGGTACAGATGATCTGTGAAGAAAATGGTGGTGGGCATTTTCAATGGACCACGCGTACCGAGGAACGAAATCGCCTATGGCAGGCAAGACATGATGCTGCCTATGCTGCCAAAGCGATGCGCCCCAATGCTCAAATTTGGGCAACTGATGTATGCGTTCCCATTTCTCGTCTTGCCGAATGCATTATGGACACTCAGCGAGACATTGAAGAATCAAATCTGATGGCTCCAATTGTGGGACATGTCGGAGATGGAAATTTTCACTTGGTGTTATTGGTTGACCATACAGACCCGGAAGAGGAAAAGCGGGCGCAAGGGTTACATGAACGAATGGTTATGCGAGCGTTGGAAATGGAGGGAACCTGCACGGGCGAGCATGGTATTGGTTATGGAAAAATGGAATTCCTTATTGCCGAGCATGGCGATTCAGTCGCAGTGATGCGGACCATCAAGATCGCGCTGGACCCAGATAACATTCTGAATCCTGGAAAAATCGTTCGAATTTAGAAGTGCCTGAATCTGTACCCGACGTCCCTGTCACGGCCAGATTTTCTGCCACTGAAGTGGCAGCGGTAAGGTTAGTTAAGCTGCAGAATCTTGAGAACTTTGGACTGGCGGATTGATGTTGTAGTAGATGTCCGCCGGATCATCATCGTCTTTTCTGAGTATGCCTTTCTCAACGAAAAGACGCAGTGTATTGTTTACCGTCGCTCGTGAAACTGGAGGCCATGGGCCATTTACGTTTCGGTAGACTTCTTCGGCAGACATGTGTTCAGAATTGTCCAAAATGACACGCGCAATTCGAAGTCTCTGCTGTGATGGCATAATACCATTGTCTCGCAAATAGGAGTCGAGGTCAATATTTGTCAACATGGCTAAAAACCACTCTTTCCCCAGTATATAAACAATTAATCAAGACTTTAAGTATACCATAAATTGACCATGAAATCCCGAGGATACGCTTCCCGCCACCAACTGATCACTCATGGCTGGCACAGATATATGGTTGAATTCTTTCTCGCAGTTGAATTGTATTTTGGGACCGAATATTGAGTTTGAGAAACGTATTTACCACCAATGACACTGTGGAAGTGTTGCAGGCAATTTCTGCAACGGTTCAAAGTGGTCTTATTCTGCTGATTGGTGAATCAGCAGAACAGTACCATAAGGAAGTACTTTCCGCAATGGAACTCACGACTCGTCTTGTGGTTAATCTGCACCCGGAAAGTACTCCCGAGAATTCAGTTGAGCACAATGAGTCAGATTTAAGAGTTGCAATTCATCGCCAGAATCCAGAGGAATTCTTGTCTGATGTAAGCCACCATTTTCTAAATCTGGTTATAACCGGCAATGATTTCAGCGAACAACTGTCTGAACAAATCCAATCAATGCTAGTAGGGGGAGGCTGTTGGGTCATTCTGGATGCCAAAATTGTTCCTGAATCCTGTATTGATGATTACTACAAACTGGAAATCGGATCATGCTTGATTCTGGTGAAACAAAATATTCAACATGCAAAGGTCCGACGCGGTGGTCGCAAAGCAAGATTGACTGGAGAGACTTGAGCGCCAGCCTACCAGATTTTATCGATTATCCCTTTATCCACGAAAATCTGAGGCTCGCTGGTTTTCAGCAGTGTCAACTCAAGGATGCCAATGTATGGATTCGTGAGGAGTTTTTTCCAGACAGGGAAGCTTCAAAGTATCTCGATACCCTGATTGAACGCACACAGTGGTCTCAGCCGGTTATTCAATTAGGAGCCAAATCAATACCATCACCAAGACTAGCTGCCTGGTTTGGGGATGAGAAAGCATTCTATACGTACTCTGGGGTCAGAAATGTGCCAGCACCATGGACTCCAGCATTGCAAAAAGTCCGAATTCAACTTGAGAAAGTTACTGGCAGTCGATTCAACAGTGTTCTTTTGAATTACTATCGGTCAGGACAAGACAGTATGGGTTGGCATCGCGACAACGAGCGTGAACTTGGGCCTGAACCATTGATCGCATCCGTCAGCCTGGGAGAAAGGAGACGGTTTCTGATGCAACACGTGAAAGATAAGAATTTGCGCTGGAAAATTGAACTGTGCCATGGATCAGTACTCATCATGATGGGACAAACGCAAAAATTATGGCGACACTGTCTACCAAAATCCAAAACCCGCAACAATCCACGAGTGAACCTGACCTTTCGCCAAATTCTCTAGCCTGACTTTACCGAGTTCGAGGGCAATTCAAGACTGACTTTTCTCGCCTCGTTTCCACACATACCTTCTAACCATCTGTTTCCATACAATTAAATCAAGCCGGCAAGGGCTCGATTGAGATCATTTTGTCCTGATTTATTGTATGACCTAATAATAAATGCACTGCTTACTGTGCCTTAATACTTATTATTCATTTGGTTTTATTCTTTTTTTATGTATAATGCTTTCATTATTTATCACATGTGTGTCCTAACCATGCCCAGCATCACCGCCAAAAAAATCAAGGGCCATACCTACTACTACGCCCGCCAGTCCCAACGCATCAACGGCAAACCCAAAATCGTCTGGCAAAAATACCTCGGCCGCGCCGAGGATATCATCGCGGCCCGCGACGCACAGCCGGTCCCCAAAGAAGTCCTCATGCGTATTCTACTTAATCCGAACGCCGAATAAAGTTATCCGAACATGGAATAAACAGTTATCTGAACGCGGCACCTGTTTTCGGAACCGGCAGTGTCTTTCTCAGTGTCTTTTTCAGTCTCTTATTTAACGATGAAACACCTCCCGATGTCAAGTCAGAATCAGCGTTCAATATGCCAAGGAGCGTAAATAAGTCGGTTGGCAACCCTGTTAAAAAACCCGTAGGCAAGCGTGCCTGCACGCTTGAACTTGCCGTAGGGAATTTTTCACAGGGTTGGTAATGGACTTATTATGCGGGGCCTGGCTCATGCGTCGCCGCCGGTTCCAGTGCGTTTCGTTTTCTCATCGACTCGCCCTGCAGCGCAATGCGGTGGGCATTGTGAATCAGCCGGTCCAAGATGGCATCGGCCAGCGTCGGGTCGCCGATGGCTGAATGCCAGCTGTCGACCGGCAGCTGGCTGACCATGGCGACCGAGCGGCGTCCGTAGCGCACATCCATCAGTTCCATCAGGTCGCGCCGGTCGGCCGCCGTCAGCGGCTGCAGGCCCCAGTCGTCGATGATCACCAGCGACACCTGGCCGAGGCGCTGGATGAACTGATGATACGAACCGGTGGCTCTGGCCTGGTCGAACTGCGACAGCAGCGACGGCAGACGCAGGTAGCGCACGTCGTGATTGAGCAGGCACGCCGAGCGTCCGAGTGCGCAGGCCACATGCGATTTTCCCGAACCGCACGGTCCGGTGATCAGCAGGTTCTGGGCTTTTTCGATCCAGCCGCAATGGCCCAGCTCGGCGATCTGCTGGCGGCTGAGGCCGCGCGACGCGCGGTAGTCAATGTCGTCGAGGCTTGCGGCGAGGCGGAAACCGGCGCCTTTGATCAGCCGCTGCAGGCGGCGCTGATGTCGGCACTGCAGTTCGTGATCGACCAGCAGACCCAGCCGTTCAGTGAACCCGAGATCCTCATAAGTGCCGGGCTGCTCAAGCTGGTGTTCCAGCGCCTGCGACATCGATCCCAGCGACAGCTTCCTCAGATTGGTCAGTACCTGTCTGTTCATCATGCACCCCTCACTTGAACTGGTCTGCGCCGCGCAGGTTTTCGTGATCCTGCGGCAGCTGCAGATCCAGCTCGGCGGACTGGCATCGCAGGTCGGCGCCATTTGTCAGAATCTCCCGAATCTGTGCGAGACGGCTCAGTCCCTGCTGGTTGGCGATGCGGCAGGCCGCATTGAGGCGCACATTGTCGTATTCGCGGCTCAGCGACAGCAGCCCCAGCGCCTTGCGGCTGACCTGCTGGACATGCCGCGCCTCGCTGATTCTTGCCTGCACGAACGCGCGGCAGTCCTCGCCCACCTCGGCGGCCCAGCCCTCGATGCGCTCGGCCGTCCATTTGTGCATGAACTCATGCGCCCTGGGCATGTGCGAATCCACAGTCGAGTGCCCATGCTGCGGCTGTCTGACATGCATGCACACCTGCCGGCCCTTGAAAAACACCGTCACCACATCGGCATCGGCGCGGATCTCAACCGCTTTGCCGACCAGCTCGTGGGGCACCGAATACCAGTGCCGGGCATACTGGACGTGATAGTCGCAACCGACTTTTGCGGTTCTGATGTCAAGTGCATGAAACGGTGCCAGCGGCAGCGGCCGCAGAGCCGGCCGGTCAACCGACTCGAAGATCTCCCGGCGGCTGCCCGGACGATCCGAAAACGGCCGCTCGTTGAGCTGCTCGATCCGGCCGCGGACCGCCTGGTTCAGCTGCGAAAGTCTCTCGAAGCGCTGATTGCGAAGCGGCGCCAGAACCCACCGCTGAACCTGCTGCACCGCATTTTCCACAATCGCCTTGTCCTTTGGACGATACGGCCGCGCCGGCATCACCGCCACATCGTAGTGTGCCGCCCACTGCTGGTAGACGCCGTTGGCATCCGGATCGTAACGGCAGGCTTTGCTGACCGCACTTTTCAGGTTGTCCGGCACGATCAGGTTCGGCGCCCCGCCAAAATATTCCAGCATCTGCGTGTTGCACGCAAGCCAGTCCTCAAGACCCTGCGTCCACGCCGCACGCGCATAGGTGTAATGCGACACCCCCAGCGCACCGACGAAAATCTGCGCCCTGCGCACGCCAACCGCAGCAGTCAGGCCCGAGTAATCCACATAGGCCATGTCGCCCGGCACATGATCCATGCGCATCGAGCGCCGCCCCTCTTTCGCCCATGCATTGTAGCAGCGGCAGAACCAGGCGTAGCTGTGGGCGTAGCCCTGCCGTTCGCAAAGCTCCTGCCACAAAAGCTTCAACGTCACCGACTTCAGACCCAGCTGACCGCGCACCCAGGCATAATCCACCTCATCGGCGCGCCCGGCGCACCCGGACCTCGGATATAAAATCCGCATCAGCTCAGCCTCATCCATGCCCTCGGCCTGCGGCCAGCTCACACCGGCCCGCCGGGCCTGGGCCAGCACGTTGTGAACCGTCGCGGTACCCGCATCAAGCACCTCGGCAATGCGCCGCATCGGCCAGCCGTTTTCGTGATGCAGCCTGAGTATCTGTTTATGTTTTCTCATCGGAATTCTCCTTCTCGTCATCTGACGCCTCCCTGACTTCAATCGCCACTTAAAACTGCGATTGATACGAAAAACGCCTGCAATAGTCAAATTGCACTGACAGAAACCGCCGCCGAAAAACCGACCTCCAGCATCCTGCAGATCAGCCGTACTGCGCGTTCGGATTAGGTTTATTCCGCGTTCGGATAAGTGTTTATTCCGTGTTCGGATTAGGTTTATTCCGCGTTCGGATAAGTGTTTACTACGCGTTCGGATAAGTGTTTATTACGCACCTCATCCACGAGTTCGGCGCCAGCGCCGCACTCGTCGATGTCGCCAGCCAACTCAATCTCGTCAGCATCATCGACCACTACGTCCCCAAACGCTCGCATTCCGTCTCAGTCGGCACTTACCTGCTGATCGCCACCGTCAATCGCTGCATTGCACCCTGCTCCAAAAATGCCACCGCCCAGTGGTTTGCCACCACCATCCTGCCCAGAGTCCTCGGCGTCGAATCCGCACAGCTGACCAGCCAGCGCTTCTGGGACAACATGGACCGCATCGGCCCGGCTGCGCTGCGCAGCATCGAACGCGACCTGGTCTGCCGCATGGTGCAGCACTTCAGCGTCGATGTCAGCCAGCTGCTGTTTGATGCAACCAACTTTTTCACCTTCATTGACAGTTTCAATGACCGCACAGCGCTCGCCCAGCGCGGCCACAGCAAGGAAGGCCGAAAAGCACAGCGCATTGTCGGTCTGGCCCTGCTGGCCGCGGCCGACCATCATGTGCCGATTCTGCATCACACCTATCCCGGCAATCAGCCCGACTCGCCCACCTTTCGCAGCCTGATCGATGATTTGGTGGCAAGATTTCATGAACTTGACACCGAGCACGACTCAAACGTTACCCTGGTGTTCGACAAGGGCAATAACTGTGAGGACAATATTGCCGCAATACACGACAGCCCTTACGCCATGATTGGTTCCCTGGTGCCTGCGCAGCATCCGGATTTGCTCGCAGTGCCGGCGCGCAGGTTCAAAGCGCTCGCTGAAATCGAGGGCGTGAGCACCTGGCGCACGACCAAACAGGTGTATGGCATTGAGTACACGGTCGTGGTTGCGAAAAATGAAAATCTGGTTCAGGCGCAGACTGCCACGCTTTTGCGCGAGATTGCCAGGTGCCGGCAAAAACTAAAGACGATTCAGTGGCAGCTGCGGCGCTGGCAGAAGGGCATTGTGAACAAGGGCCGGCGGCCGACTGTGGCCGGCACCCGGCGCAGGATTGACGAGTGTCTCAAAGCGCAGCACATGAAAAAGCTGTTCAAGGTCTCGGTCAAGTTGGGCGACAAAGACATTCCCAAGCTCAACTACCGCTTCAACCGTTCCGCGTGGCGCCGCTTGCAGCGCACATTGCTGGGCAAAAATCTCATCTTCACTGACCGCAGCGAGTGGAGTGATGCACAAATCGTGCATGGCTATCGAGCGCAGCACCATGTCGAGCGCGCATTTCGGGACATGAAAGACGTGCGGCACATTGCCATCCGTCCCCAGTATCACTGGACGGATCAGAAAATCCAGGTGCATGTGTTCATTTGTGTGATGGCGCTGATGCTGCAGACTCTGCTGTACCGGCGGCTGGTCAGTCACGGGCAGACGATTTCTGCGCGGCAAATGCTTGATGAGCTCGCGGCAATTAAGGAGGTCGGGGTGGTTTATCCGTCCGGGCGAAAACAAAGCACGCCAAAAATACAGATGACGCTGTCAGGCATGTCTGACATCCAGAAACAGTTGTACAAAATGCTGCAGCTGGAACGTTATCGGACCGGTTAGATCACACACTGTCACAGGCCCGCTGAAAGCCTGACTGTCGTCGGGACAGTCGGGTTATAAACCCATCGGGTCAATGGGTTACGCCAAACGTATCGCTTTCATATTGGAGATTGCATCGTGATATATTTACTGAACTCGGTAAACTCAGGCTAGCCGATTAACTATTTAATTTGTTCTACTAACTGGAGAAATTAGACACTTACCAACTGTTTCTGAGTTCTCTTAACTTGAGAAATACAGTTTTTCGGTCGGGATTGTCAGGCAAATCAGGGAAAGACTCCCGCAGTTTAGCGATCACGGTTGGACTGCTCAGTCTAAAGAATGTATTGAATTCCCGTTCCTCAGCCAATGTGGTGATTATTGCATTTTCCGGGTCTTGGTCTTTGACTATATTGAGCAGATTCGCAGCTGCTTCATTATCGGGTTCACGATCCAATGTAAAGCTCAGATTGTTGGCTATATAGTCATGCCCAGGGAAAATTCGGGTGTCTTCGGACAATTGATCAAGTTGATTGACAAACGTTTCATAAAGCTCATGAGGGTGCCCACCATTGTGACAGTTGCCTGCACCCGCGTTAAACAGGGTATCACCACAAAACAAAGCGGGATTGTCACCGTGCGCTAATAAGCAGATATGGCTCATGGTATGTCCTGGGGTGTCTAAAGCCTGCAATTCCACCTCACCAACTAGAACGACATCGCCAGCACCGATACCACGATCCATACCCGGGATCTTATCAGAGGCATTGTGGTGTGCAATAAGTTTGGCCCCGGTCGCCCGGATCATTGCTCTGTTGCCACCTGTGTGATCTCCATGTTCATGAGTATTCAGTATTGCGGTGATTTCCCACCCGCGTTCCTTGGCTTTGGCTAAACACTTCCTGTGATCAAGTGGATCAATTGCAAGCGCTTCGCCTGTTGAGGGACAGGCGATCAAATAATTGAAATTTCGGTAAGCGTTGTTTGTCCAAATTTGTTCAATAATCATTGTTTCCATCCACTTAATTATCAGGGTCGGTTTGTTTCGCGGGATTGGTAATGTGCGTTACTTCGCTCATCTGATCTCCGCTGATTTGGTATGCCTGACCAAACCCCTTAACAAATACACCTTGATCCGGAATCAGAACATACAAATTAAAGTCCGCTAGTTGTACAAGTGTATCGACTATTGCACCAAATCTCTCTTTATACAAACCGATCCTTTTATCAAATTCTTCTGTACCTCGGTTGATCCTTTCCACCTTGCACTCTAAAACCAAGCGATTTCGCGCGAAAAGATTGGGCGAATTGGATTCATCTTCGATGATCATTGCTGAAACATGTGGATTGATGCGAATATTAGCCGTGTGCTTTGCAAGGTCGCTCAAGAATACATAAAGCCGCAGATTTTCACCACATACGTATGGCGCATAGCTAGCACAGGGAATGTTAGTCTCCGAAGCTGTTGCTAGTTCAAGTGACAGACGGTTTTCGACCAGCGACGAAAGTTCCCGCCTAATTTCCTGTTCAGAGTCAGTCATGATGATCAACCGGAATTCATTGCATCAAATCCGATTTGGAGATCGGAGATGAGTTCTTCAGGATCTTCCAGGCCGATATGAATTCGAAATGCAGGGCCTTCAGCATTCCACTCCGTTGCCGTTCGATAGGATCGAGGGTCGAAGGGTATCAGCAGACTCTCGAATCCTCCCCAACTATAACCCATGCCAAAGAGTTGGGTATTTTCGAGCAGTCTTCCGACTGCATCATCAGAAACCTCATTAAGAATAAAGGCAAAGAGTCCACTAGCGCCGGTAAAGTCACGTTTCCACAAATCGTGACCAGGATGAGATGGCAGGGCAGGGTGAATCAATCTTGCTACTTCCGGCCTGCCGGCGAGCCATTCAGCAACTTTAATACCTGATTTCCAGTGCTGTTTGAGTCGAGTCGGCATTGTTCTTAAGCCCCGCAAACCGAGAAAAATCGGGTCGGGGCCGGCGCACTGTCCACTCAACCGTACCGAGTTTCTGATGCGATCGTAACATGCTTCGTTAGTAGAGATAATTCCGAGCATGGCGTCTGAATGCCCGGTGATGTATTTTGTTGCTGCATGAACTGAGACATCGATTCCGAGATCAAATGGCTTCAGATAAAGTGGAGTGGCCCAAGTGTTGTCCAAGATAGTAGCAATTCCATTCTCCTTGGCTACTTCAGCAATTGCAGGCAGGTCCTGAATTTCAAAGGTTTGAGACCCAGGTGACTCAACAAATATAACTCTTGTGTTTCGTTTGATCAGATCTTCAATATCACCGCCAATCAACGGATCAAAATATGACACCTCAACTCCAAATCGTGTCAGTACCTGATTGCAGTACTTTCGAGTTGGCTGGTAAACGCTGTCCGTTACAAGGATGTGATCGCCTTGACTCACAAATGCCTTTAGCGACTCAGTAATTGCCGCTAAACCGGAGGAAACGGTAATTGCGCCATTCGCACCTTCAAGTTCGGCAATTGCAGTTTCCAAGGCAAAGCTAAGTGGTGTACCGTAACGTCCGTATACTACCTGATCTCTTTCCTGACGCCTTGCTTCTGAATTGAGAAATTCATCGTAAGTCTCGTACAAGACAGTGGAGCCATGATAAATTGGAAGATTGACAAATCCATGGCTGTCCTTATGGTCTCTGCCCAAGTGTGCAACTTTGGTTTCGGGAGAGAATTTTGACGCCTTCATCGGGTAGTCCTTACTAAATTGTTGTAAATGATTATTGAATTATTTGTCGTCATATGCCTTTCGGTCAGACAGCAGCTCAAAAATTGACTCACTAATCACAAAATGAAGCGCGTTCTATTAGTGAACACAAAAGAGTCATTTCGAGCCTAAACTTCAGAATATTTGAAAGTGCGCGTCAGTTATTTCACCGTCGACACCGTTAATCGGCAAAATATCCTGAGGGCAGGCTGAAAACGCAAATATACAGTCCATCATTGCGCGGAATTGAATGTAGTCACCTGGCTTTGTTAAGGGTGGATCGAATGACAGGTCACCTTTCGTGGTCCATGGAATATTCATGAAAATATTCATTGGACTTGGAGTTTCATGAACTTCATAGCCGATTTCCTTCATACCATTTGTAAGATTATCGGTGCAGTTATCATGGTATTCAGTACAGCCCAAAAGCTGGTAACGATAATTGTCACACGCCGCCATCAGCATATCATGAACACCAGGTGAAGTGTCTTCCTCGACTTTCGCGATGGGTTGACGATAATTCGTGTAAACAAAGTCGCCAAGTTCGAATTGCATTTTCAAGAGTGTCGCGCGGGTGTGTTCGTTAGATTGAAATTCACTAAGGTCATGAAGGTTAAATATCCAAGTGTCGACAACCTGACTGCCATAGGTGTTGATGACTCGAATTGATTGTCCTTGATCGACAACAACTGCTTTGCCTTTTCGCGCAGGGATGATAACTTTGTCTGCCAATTTGTACTTATCCTCAAATTAATTGTTAGGTGTTCGACGTTTAATCGGCTATTGAACTATATAATTTGCGCTGATCTGCAATTCCACCTTGGCGATGGTCTGATCCAAACAGCCATACAAGTGACCAGATTATGTAGCTTGTAAAAAAATACATATTATCAAAGTTATATAACCCCTATCTAAACATCTTCATGAATCTTACTTTCGAGATCTCCAAGTTGCTGCCGGAGATAATCGTGAGCCTTATGGCCTGTGCGATTTTGGTAGTGGACCAAACCGCGCTGAAGAAGTACAGGAACCTGCCCTTTACCCTGACACTGATTACACTCATTGTTGTCAGCATTATATTTGCTGGGAAACTTTATCAAGAATCCGCTGTGGTGATGGAGGGAATGTTTATCGATGATTCCTTCTCAAATTTAATCAAGCTTGTAATTAGTCTGATTAGTCTGCTGGTTTTCGGTCATGCTCGGGCCTATTCGAAAGCTCGAGATATTGCTGGCAGTGAGTTCTATGTATTGGGCCTTTTCGGAGTTTTGGGCATGATGGTTATGGCTTCCGCTGACCATCTGCTCGTCGTTTACCTTGGTCTTGAACTGATGTCGCTGTGTTTATATTCGATGGTTGCTTTTCAGCGCGACTCGAGCAATGCGACCGAAGCAGCCATGAAGTATTTTGTGTTAGGTGCCCTAGGCTCCGGCTCGTTGCTCTACGGCCTATCTATCATCTATGGATTGACCGGTTCGCTTGATATCGCAGTTATTCAATATGAATTTGCAGACGCTTCGGCTGAAAACCTTCCGTTGATTCTTGCGGTTGTTTTTGTGGTTGTGGCCTTGGCATTTAAACTGGGTGCAGCACCATTTCACATGTGGGTACCCGATGTTTATCATGGCGCGCCGACATCAACTACGATTTATCTTGGTACGATTCCAAAGATCGCGGCATTTGCGATGGTTATTCGTTTGCTTATTGGTGGCTTGATGGAGTTGCAGCACTTGTGGCAGGACATGTTGATCATAATCGCCTTGCTTTCGATCATTGTCGGAAATGTGATCGCAATTGCGCAAACTAACCTTAAACGCATGCTTGCATATTCTACGATTGCGCACATGGGATTTATGCTGCTTGGTGTACTCAGCGGAACCAATGAGGGACTCACTGCGTCGCTTTTTTACGTGATCGTATACGCAGTCATGAGTCTAGGTGCATTTGGTATTATCGTAATTAGTGCAAAAAAAGATGAAGAGCTCGATCAAATCAGCGATTACAGTGGTTTGAACAGCCGCGATCCCTGGATGGCATTTTGGGTGTTGCTATTGATGTTCTCCCTGGCAGGCGTGCCACCGACAGTTGGATTCTACGCAAAATTGGCAGTTATACAGGCAATCGTCGATGTCAATCTGGTGTGGGTAGCGGTTATTGCAGTCCTGTTTGCGGTTGTTGGTGCGTTTTACTACTTGCGCGTGATAAAGGTGGTTTATTTCGATCAGCTGGAGGAGGTTCTTGTGCCTTACCAGCAACTACCGGCATCAAGAGCTTTACTTGGCCTGAATGCCATGGTGCTCGTTGCAATTCTTCCATGGGTCGGAGATGTGTTATCGATTTGTGAGACAGCGATCGCTAGTTTGCGTTAGCATCACATCGAATCACCATCATTGGTCATAACCAACTGGCCAACTGGCTGCAGAGTATGGTTGGTTTCCAGAATTAATTGGTCAGAGTCACCACGTACATCGAACAAAATTGATTCGGTTTCTTCGAAAAATTTGTAAAATAATGCCTTTAGACCAATCGTGATGCGGGGTGGAGCAGTTCGGTAGCTCGTCGGGCTCATAACCCGAAGGACGTAGGTTCAAATCCTACCCCCGCTACCAGATCAGCCGACATTTCTTGGGCAGGGATGTCGGCTTTAGTTTTGGATGGAACGCAATGAAGTTGTCAGTTGTGAAGTCCACAATAAGTGTCTATAAATTGCGGAATAGTCAGGCTGCATTGCGAGTATTATGGGATTTTCAAAATGTCATTATCGTTGTCAAGGATTGACAGATTCCCGACAGCACTTGATTCGTCGTTGTCTCAACTGTAAGATTCAAGTGCGGAAATGGAACCAAATAACAATAAATATCAATCTGAACCTATGCGGGGCACACCGATTTGGCAGGGAATTGATCAAAGTGATAATGAGTAGGTTCTATGCAAAATGTAAATTCGCAAGACTCTGAAAACATACGATATCAGGTAGATGAACATCCACCGACCCCTCTGACCATCGGACTCGGCATTCAACTCGCAACACTATGCATTGCGGGGGTTGTGCTGGGACCGGCCATTGTGGTGAACGCAGCTGGTGGAGATCAGGCCTATCTTCTGTGGGCGGTATTTGGGGCGATATTTGTCAGCGGTATTTCCTCTGTGATTCAGGCTGTTCGGTTTGGCCGTATTGGTGCAGGATATATACTGGTCATGGGTACGTCTGGTGCATTTATTGCAGTGTCTGTTGCCGCAATCGCTCAAGGAGGACCAGCGATGATGGCAACTTTGATCATTGTGTCGT
The DNA here is from genome assembly GCA_965220665.1 of Arenicellales bacterium. Classification (GTDB taxonomy): domain Bacteria; phylum Pseudomonadota; class Gammaproteobacteria; order Arenicellales; family JAJDZL01; genus JAJDZL01. Next base: position 421,952 of record CBDCQQ010000004.1, on the reverse strand, counting down.
CATTGTTTCAATTTCTACTTGGCTGGCACCTTTCACTATTTCGTAGAATCTTGACACCGACAGTGGCCGGTACGGTGATTATGCTGATTCCCGTGACCGTGATGCCAATTATTTTTGACATGTTGTCTCAGGTGCCGGAAGGCGCACCAGAAAATTCAGCTCCTATCTCAGCGCTTGTTACTATCTTGGCTATTAGTGCTATTGCATTAAAGGCTAAAGGTATGCTGCGACTATGGGCTCCGGTAATTGGAATTGTGGTCGGATCTTTTGTCGCCATCTACTACGGCATATACGATTTTTCAACATTCAAATCAGCTGCCTGGTTTGGGTTGCCAGAAGGTGGTTGGCCCGGATTTGATTTGAGTTTTGGTTCCGTGTTCTGGAGTCTGCTGCCTGCATTTATTTTCGTTACACTTGTCGGTGCAATTGAAACGGTTGGTGATGGTGTCGCTATTCAGCGAGTCTCGTGGCGACGAGCGCGTGCCATTGATTTTCGCGCAGTGCAGGGGGCGGTGAATGCTGATGGCTTGGGCAATTTTCTTTCTGGATTGATAGGAACAGTACCGAACACGACCTATTCGACGAGTGTGTCCGTAACTGCGCTGACTGGTGTCGCTGCACGCGGTATTGGTGTGGCGCTTGGTGCTGTCTTTATTGTCCTGGCCTTTTTTCCAAAAATTCTCGCAGTTATTATCGCAATTCCAGGACCGGTCGCGGCAGCCTATGTGACTGTGTTACTCGGCCTTTTATTCGTGGTGGGCATGCGAGTTGTAATTCAGGATGGCGCTGATTATCGAAAAAGTTTAATTGTTGGAATCGCATTTTGGGTTGGTGTCGGATTTCAAAATGGGTTGATTTATCCCGAGATTGCGAGTGGTTTTGCAGGAGGAATACTGCAAAACGGGATGACTGCCGGTGGATTGACAGCCATTATGCTTTCACTGTTTGTGGAGTTTACGAACCCGCGTCGACATCGGTTGTCGGTGCCGTTTGATACCAATTCACTGCCCGAGATCCGGAACTTCTTGGATAGGTTCGCTTCCAGATTTAGGTGGGGCGAAGCAGTAAAAGACAGGCTTACTGCAGTTGCTGAAGAAGCGTTGTTGACTCTGGAGCATCAGACGGAAGATGCGGACGCCAAATTGAGCGAAAGACACTTGTTGTTGACTATTCAGAGGGAAGGGGACAAGGCAGTAATGGAAGTGATTTCTGCACCTTCAAAGGAAAATATAGAAGATCGGATTGCACTGGTAGGTGGCTATACAGATGAGTCAACTGATTCGAGAGAGGTTTCTTTACGAATACTGCGTCATTACGCGTCTTCTGTTCATCATCAGCAGTATCACGACACAGATGTCATTACGATGTCAGTCGATGTAGCTTCAATTTCACAGTAGTCATCGCCCATTCATGCAATCAACAGGTACACAGAGAAAAAACTTTTGTCAGCAATTCTCGAATTTCTTTTCGTAGTGGCAAACTGTGATGTTGGGAATCAGAGCAGACTGGTGGCACTGGAATTCTAATCCCCAAGTGCTTCGAACTACTTGGTTGGCTTTGTTTGGAAGGTAGGTTGTCAATTCCGTATGACAAAAAAGGACCTGACTGTTGCTGACTACTTGGAAGTTTCAGTTGCTGGGTATTCAGATATATTGGTGAAACGTCGTTTTCGTCGAATATGACATCGACCCACATCTGTTTCAGTTGCTGGGTATTCAGATATATTGGTGAAACCGTCATTGATGCTGGGAGTGCCTCGGCTGATACAAGTTTCAGTTGCTGGGTATTCAGATATATTGGTGAAACTATATCTTGCTGACACGTCTGTCAGTCATATATGGGTTTCAGTTGCTGGGTATTCAGATATATTGGTGAAACTCCATATATAAACCTGTTTTAAAACAGCACCTTATAGAATGTGAGGGGAGCAAGAAACTTCGAAAAAGTTGAATCTGCATAAACAATGGCTATATTTGCGAATTTTGCAAAATTCGAGATTTCTGTTGTGCTACAGAATTAAATTCGGTAAAATTGCTACTCCAATATATTTGAATACCGATGCACTGTAATCATCGAAAAGTACATTGATCGGACCTCTGCAAAGAGTCACGTCCGAATTTAGTTTGAGAAAATAGGACAGTCGCGTTATCGTAACTGTTCTATTTTCTTGCTCCCAACCCATTCTCTATCTTACAGTCTGTCATTGCAAAAATTGACATATTCACACGTGCTACACTTGTGAATTGTTGCATTTGAATCGGGTTTCACACCACGCATCAGCATTGCTCGAATTTCGTCTGCAATTTGGAAAGCCTCACGTCTCTTATCGCCATTCATTTCTATGATGTGTAGCGATTTACCGCTTCCGACTAGGAACCCATGCTGGCATGATTTTGAGAAATAGTATTCCAATAACATTGCATAAACAACCAATTGCAAGATGTCTCCTCGTTTATTTCTGCTTGCTGAAATTTTGAACTCAACAGGATAGACAAAATCATTAGTTTCAATTGCCATGTCAACTACACCGTGAAAACCAGATTCACGATCTTGTATAGCCAAATTGTGAAACTTCTTGCCTTCCATTAATCCGAATCTAGAAAGATTGCGTCGTTGCCACAACTTTTCTTCAATCTGATGAAAATCCTCACCCTGCTTGACCCAAATCGGATAGTTGACAACTATATCCGTTAGTTTCATGTAGTAAACAATTCTCGGGCAATAGCACCACTGTCGGAGTAAATTGGCCGGCACACTATATGACTTCTGTTTCATTCCAGTCTTTAAAATCGTCAGTTCCATAGCCAATAAAGTAGCTTTGCCCCCTGCCATTGAAATTGGTTCGAGTGATGAAGACTTTATCGGCATTTTTGAATTTAGTCGTTAGATATCGCTTTATCGCTTGAGTTTCCGCAGACGTCAGATAGCCCCAAAATACTGATTTTTGCACAGGTCTCAATCCATGCTTGCTCAGCTCATTGAAGACCTGAGTACGTAATTTGTTATTCTCAATATCGTAGCTAACGAGGTATTCTTGACGCAGTGGATATTTCATGAAATCGAATGTCTACCACTTAAAGATATACGGTCTGTAGATTTTTTCACCAGAAAAATGTCCGCAGAGTCGGTAAGTTTGTCTCTGGATAATGTGCTCAAGTTTGTGCCTCCTTTTTCTATACAAATAACGTTTTGCACATGTTTTTTGAATTTCGGAAACCAGTGCCTTTTTCAAGCTGACATCTAAGTCTTGTTTCCCTTCGATACGGGAGCGTAATTTGATAACAGCTCGATCTACTACCCAAGAACGATATTCTTCCATCATGTCCAGCACTAAAGCCATTTTGCCAGGTCGCCTGCCATGAAGAATTCCAAGATATGGTTCCAAGCCAGCGTTGATAATTGAATTTAAAACATACGAACTCAAAATTGAATATCCAAAATTTAACATGACATTATTGAGTTCTTGGCTTCCACGCCCTTCTCGTCTACAGAAAGAGGATGAGAACAACCTAGCAACACGGAGTGAACCAAAGTAAGCGCTTGCACTTGCACCTTCAAATCCCAATAAGGTTTCAACTTCACTAGCATCTTTAGCCTTATCCGCATATTTCAGTAGGTTTAGTGCTGACGATTCTAATGCTTCATGCTGATGATATTTCCCCAGGTGTTTAATAACAGCACGTTGGTTCTTGATCTTTGCAATGACTATTCGTTTCACAAGAGGCAAGGTGTTACCTTGACAAAAATTCATTTGTGCCATACGAACAGCTACAACTCCATGTTGCGATTGTCCTAGAATTGCAGAATGCGCTACTCCACGAAAATCCAAGAAAAACAGCTTAATTCCTCGATTGCTGAATGCTTCAACCACGTCACTAGAAACACTGATACCCCGTTTTGCTATGGATACAGTACAGAGACGATTGAGAGGATAGTGCTTTGTGGGTTCATCGCGTTGCCTTACCGCTAATAAATGGTGTTCCAAGCCGATAAAAGTGCCGTAGTCACAAATTACGAGGTGTTTCACGACGAGAACTCATCCCTAGCCTGACTCTGTTGATTTGAATTGCTTTTCCAGTCCGCGAGCAAAAATTAGAACTATTTCGTAGTTACAACTTAGGTTGATGATGTGTTGGCAGCATTCTCGGGGAAGTATGCTTGTTGCAAAACTGTTTTCAATGAACATCTAATTTCACTCGAAAAACCAGAACCTGTATATTCGATTGGTTCTGAATTGCCTTGTTTAGACCTAATTTGCAGTTCCTGTTTGACCTTCGCTTTTTCTTTTGGCTTTAACAAAGGATCAGCCAATAGACTGCCAATATCCTTTTCTGCTAATTGGTCACAGAATTCAATACGGACTAGGGGACGCGTATTGTTGTCAATTCGATACTTCAATACAGCGATTCCAAGCTTTTCCAATGAATTGTTCAGCTCCAATTCGTACCATTTGTCCGGTTCAATCAACTTTACGTCTTCAGTCAATTCAGTACAGTATTCGGCATCATTTAGCAAAAATACGTTCTGAGATTTAGCTGACCCGGACAGCAACTTACCAATATCACCGTCCCGATTACAAATGGGAATGAACGCTTTGGCGTCTATCTTTCGAGAATCGGAATCGTTGACGATTTGAAAAATCGGTTTGTTATTCCAAGAATTTCTTTTGAGTAACACGTGCCCTTGGTTTGATTTTACGGGCAGTGAGTATACTTGTCGAAGTTTTTGATGGGGTTGTTTGAATTTTGATTTGAAGTAAATTCTCAAAAACTCACCATCCTCCAAGTTCGGCGATTTCATCCAATTGTCAATTAACCTTGACCATTCATTTTTCAATGGCAGTGTAAGGCTATGTTGTTGATTCTTTGGTAATTGGAAGTTGCTCTCCGTGTTAAATATCTCTTTCGCCTCATCCAGTGTTTTAAACGGTTTATTCTCAGTTCGATAAGAAAGTGTTTTTCTAAGAAATCTCATCCCACTACCATGGGGTTGATGACCTTTGGACGTGTTGTAGTTTTCAATGTAATAGGAATGAATAATTTGTTTATTCAATGAAATACAGAAATATTTCTTATTCGATCCAAATCCAACTTGCACCATCCGTTGCTTCAGCTCGTTAAAAGAATCATTTTCATTTAGCCCCAGCAGTTTCGTTTTTGGATTAAATTGGAGTGCAAAATACAACTTTTCTCGATTCACTTTACTGTCTTTCAGTTCAAAACTGTTTTTCCAATTGAATCCAATTCGAACTTCAGAGGTCCTGCAATGCACCAATATCGGCAAATAGTGATCAGCGTACATTCCATCACGGTGAATGGAACGATGAGCAAAATACTGACGGTCAGGCTTACGACGTTTCAGGGAAATTACATTACCTTGGAACTGTTTTGGGTCAACTTGAATGGCATTGAACAGGCGGCCATCATTGATTCCTGGAACGCTAGTCTCTGCGTCATCAGTAGCAGCTTTAGAAATATGCCCCCAAATTCCTGCATTTCCTAATTCAAGTCGCAATCCTCCGCTATCGCGATGAGCGTCTGCAATCATACAAAATGCAACTTGAGCATCCAATAAATGGGAATATGGGTCTTGAGAAGAACCCTTATCTTTGCTGTACAAATTTAGATCATGTCGATAGTGAGTTACCAAATCTTGACGCAAATTGTAAACCCCGTCTCCCCGGGTATCTTCCTGTGCTTGCACGCTAAAATAGTCGAATGAAAGTAGATGATGCTTATTGATTTTTCTTGCTTTTTTGTAAAGTGTATTCGCCAATACTTCTGCAAAATATCTTTGAGTTCCATTAACATAGGTCTTTATGCGATGATTGATTGAGTTGAGAACAAGTTCGCGGAGAGGGTCATCAACATGAAGAAATAAAGCATGGCGGAATGCGACCTGTTGCCTGTCAGTTAAATTAGTAAAATTAAAATAGCGTCCAAATTTGAAATGTCCGTCCAGACCGTTGCCAATTTCTTCTTTTATTTGTTTCTCAATTTGTGAGTCATTGGTTGATTCAAAAACTTGTTGCTTGTAATTCTGATGAAGATCAGATAGGGAGTATTCTGATTCTCCCTTCTCAGTGCGATTGTCTTGCACGCTGGTAAAAATCAGATTTGCTTCATCATTAAGCGTGCCCCATCTAGGATGATTTCTCCGAATTATGTGATCTAAATCTCCCTCGTTTCCTAGCTCTTTGCCCGAATAGGGTGAGCATGAGGCTGATTTTTTGATTCGATCTTTTTTTAACTGTGACTTCTCAGCATTTGAGAATAAATTGTCGGGTTTTCTGCCTTTTAGATTTTCCAAATTTGGTTCAAACTCAAACTTATTGGATTCTGTAATTATTGGGATTCGAACTGAGTTGTTATCTTTTAAATCGGTTTCTATCCTGTTCCACTTATCGTTCGCTATGGAATTACAGACAATTCGAGCTAATCGCATCACAGAGCCATCGAATGGTCTGGTAGGTATGGAAGGTAGGCGCTGGGCTCTTACACCTTCATTGAAGAATTGCATTCTTTCGGAGTTGTCTAAACTGCAAACTGAACACGTTTTTGCATTTCCCCGACGTTCTTTGAAAACAACATTGTTAATTTGGATGAGTAAAAATACGGCGCTGGCCGGATGTCCCGTTAAATTTCTCCAATGCTCTCGTTGCGATTCGTCATCATACAAACAATCTCCAATTTTTTCGCATAACTCTTTTGATTTTTTTGCCAGTTTCAATAATTCGTGCTTTGTATTTTCTTCTTCTTTGTAGTGAGCTTCAAGAATTTTTTCTTTCAGCCGTCCACGGTACTCCTTTTGCATCTTAGTTGCTTTTGCGCAATTTGACATCAATCCATTGAAATTTCCGAACCAGTTAGCTAATTCCGAATCTTTTTCAGAGTTCGTTCGTTCCCTAAGTTGCTGTGGAGGCAATTGGAATAAACTTGCTACGTCACTAAAAATTTGGTGACGCTTCTGCCTTGGCATTTTGTTGCAGTAGGTCAGCAGGTGATCTTGGTCTTCAAAACGTCCAGTATTTTCATAACCGCGACCTCGAACATAGCGGTATTCTGGATGAATGAAGATTCGACCGTCCCGGGCATTCTGCCGAATTTTGTAATACTTGCAGACCAAGTGCAGAAAAGACCCTTGGCCAAAGACACTTCTATCTTGGTAGTTCGGCGAAGTTTTGAGTTTCTCTGGTAGTTGGCTGGATATCATGGCTTTGTTCAAATTATTTTTCGCTTTCTCGCGTTCTATTTGAGTTGACTGTTGCTGGCGAATTTTTTTGGTTCGGCTGAAAATGTCGTTTAAATGCAGCACATCTTCATCTTTGACTCGGTCTAAAACAAATTGCAGAACGCGCGCTTCTAAATCCTTTTCTGTCATACATCCAGAAGTTGATTTTTGCGATCTGGTCACTTCATCATTGAAATATGCGAATTTCTTACCGCTCTTCAAGCTTTTCATGTTTTCAATGTAATCTGCGAGATAGTCCTTCACTTGCGGTAAAGTCAGCAGTTCGTCTAGCCATGTTCTCCAACTACTGTAGTGCTTGTCCAAGAAATTCTTGTTGAGGATTAGGCTCTGACATTTTGGTGGACGGCGGTTATTGTTGTCTTGGTATGGCGGAATTGTAAATGAAGGAGATTCTTGTAGTAAAAAGTCAATTACATCGCCTTGATAAGCCGTCAATTTAAAACGAAGCTTTCTGTAGTTCGGCCCTTTATCTAAGTCTTTTTTTGGATTCACGCGCCAATCCTTGAGTATCCAGTGGTTAAAAATCTTCTTGAAGCGTTCTCTATCCCAATAGTCTTCATGTTTGTGACGTTTGTCTCTGAAATATTTTCTGAGAGGTTTCAATTCTAGATTGCTCAAATGTCCTATCAGTTTGGACAATGACTGGGGTGTGAGCGGCGAATCACTCTTGATGGTGAATTCATTGGCATGCAGTCTGGTACAGAACGTGTTCAGATAACCATGGACATGTTCTTGGCAGTTAAGTTCTTCTTCAATTTCTTCGAAATATTTACTGCGATGTCGAGCACCAGAATTCAACTCATCACGTACTTTGTGTAAAGCAAATGCAAAATGGTGTATATGACTCTGTATCCACTTATCTCGGTCAGAGATGCTTGACGATTCCGGCGATTCGAAATTTGCTTTCTCTAAATTGAAAATCGTAGCATTAAAATTCCACACTGATGAATTCAACACTCTTTTGTCTCTGCTGAACTCTGAAGGAATGCTGTCACGTATCTCACGAGCAACTGAAATTGGTTGTTGATTGAGAATTTTAGCTAGATCAAATGATTTTTGTTCCTCCCGAATAAGTTCTATGTTTGCAATTCCCATATCATTCCAAGCATCCAAAATAGGATTGAAAACACGTTTGTTTTTAGACTTGTTTACTCCAATTTGATCATCTGAAATCCTTGTTTCGCAGTATTGTTGAAGCCTTTCTGTCTGTGAGATTAGTTCTAACTTGTGTTTAGTCTCTTTCGGTTTTTCATTGATAAGATTGAACATGTTTTCCACTTGGGAAAGTCCGTTTTTCTTCCACTCAAGTAGTTTTTCGTCAATGCGACGAGCATCGCCTATTTCATCTTGAAGAGAGACGGGGAGCTTTTCAAATACCTCTTCGGGAAACTTTTTCAAAACATCTACATCATATTCTTCAGTCAGAAAACTGAACCCTCTGCGATTGAATAAGAAACTGATGGATTGCTGAACTTCATCATTCCATTCCAAGCCAAACTCATGGCACCAGATTAATCGAAACAAGCGCTTCACCATTTGGCGACGCTTGTAGCCGCGTCGCTGATGGCGCTTTGCAGTTCTGTCAGTCATCATTAATGTGAAACTGTCCTTTGCCAACTCGTATACTTTCCCGTCTTTTTCGATATCTTCAATGGAGCTTCCAGCTTCGTAATGAGCGAAGTACACACCAGTATTTTTTGCACCAAGATCAATGGAGATAGGGCTGATTATTTGACGTTTCGACATATTATTTAATTCTCTGTGCTGAAAGATTTTGTCAAATGCAGATGATTTCTCATTAGTACTCAGGAATTTTATACGCTTATGCTCCATTGACTGTAGTATCGTATTTCATTCGATTCTGCTACGTTGTTAACCAGCAGTAACTGCGAACAGTATTAGACTGTGAGATTTTCAAATGAATTCGTCTGAACCCCAAGAATATTTTGATGTTGTCGATTCAGAAGACCGCGTGATTGGTTGTGAATCGCGGGCTGAAGTTCATCGGAAAAATCTGTTGCATCGTTCAGTTCATGCAATTGTTCAGAATGACGCAGGGGAGGTGTTCCTGCAGTTACGCGCCAAGTGGCGGGATAATAACCCGAATTTGTGGGATTCATCAGTCGCAGGGCACCTGCAGACTGGTGAAAATTATGATCACGCAATGGTTCGTGAAACTGAGGAGGAAATCGGAATCAGACTTGATTCACCTCCAGAACGGCTTTTTAAGTTGAAGGCCAGTGAAATTACTGACTACGAATTCTGCTGGATTTACAGAATCAATCACAACGGCCCTTTTACAATTGATCAGCACGAAGCACAGGAGGGTAGATGGTTTTCACCGGAAGAGTTGGATAGTTGGATTGAAACATCGCCCCTTGAACTAACTAGTGCATTTCGATTGATCTGGCAAAATTACAAGGAACATGAGGAAAAAAATCAATAAACCACTCATTGGCGTAACCAGCTATCACAGGAACGATGAAGATCGTTTCACTTTACCAGTGAACTATTTGGATGCTGTAGAACGCGCTGCCGGTATTCCAGTAATCATTGCTCCCACAACCGAAAATATTCAAGAACAGTTGGAACGTTTAGACGGTGTTGTACTGACTGGCGGAGCGGATATCGATCCAAGCCACTACGATGGTGAGCACAATGAGTCGGTCTATGGTGTCAACAAGGAACGGGATTACTACGAATTGGAGTTGACTCGAAAGGCGATGCATATAAAAATCCCAACTTTAGCAATTTGCAGAGGTTTGCAAGTACTGAATGTTGCAATGGGTGGCACGCTAGTCGAGCATATTCCAGATGAATATGACGATTCAATTGTTCATCGTGGCGAGAATTACAATAAAGTTGAACATCTCGTCTCGCTCAACGTGAATTCACAGTTGGCTGAACTGCTCGGACACACTGAATTTGTTTGCTCTTCATATCACCACCAATCCGTGCGCAGAGTTGCTCCTGGATTTCGAGTCGTTGGAATCTCGGATGATGGGGTGATTGAAGCGATTGAATCCGTTGACTACCCCTACGTCATCGCAGTGCAATGGCACCCCGAGCAATCGGCGAGCTCAGACCCCATTCAGCAGCAGCTATTTAATGTATTTGTTGATTGGGCGCGAGGAGAGACAGATGCTCCTCAAAAGTTAGAATCTGCCAAAATTGTAGGCTAGCAGTCAGATTCTCAAGGTTCTGTCCCAGTGAAACTGGGAACACCAGACTGTTTCCTGTCGGACTCAGAAAAGGCTCTTTCTACTTCCTGAGCAATAATGCTGATGCCATCTCGCACCATCTCCTTGCTCCCGGCATAACTGATTCGAATGCATTCATACCGGTGCTGCCAATGTCCACTTAATCCTGGGAAGAAATGTCTGCCTGGTACTACGTAGACGTTCCGTTGCTTAAGTCTGGCATACAACTCTTCGTCAGATATCGGCAAACCCGGAAACCACAACCAGACGAAAAAAGCCCCTTCAGGATTGTGTAGCATGTAGGGAATGCCTTTCATATGTTGATGTATCGCTTCGGTCACATTCTCCATACGATCTTTGTAATACGGACGAATGACTTCGTTGCTCAATTGAAAAATTTCACCATTTCTGATTGACTCTAAAGTTAAAACGGACCCAAAGTTTCCACTGGCAAGTGTCATTGTGGCATTGGCACAGGTGAAGAGCTCAATCACATCTTCCCGCGCAATAATTATGCCGGTGCGCGTCCCAGGTAAACCGAGTTTGGAAAGACTCAAACACAAAATAATGTTCGGATTCCAATCGACTGTTGCTTCCGTATAAACAATACTGGGGAATGGCAATCCATAGGCACTATCAACAATCAGTGGAATATCGTGTGTCTTTGCCAACGACAGCAGTTGTTGTACTTCGTTGTCGGAAATCATATTTCCAGTTGGATTGGTTGGGCGCGAGATACAGATGGCACCGATGTCGTCTGTGACTTCAATCTGATTGAAATCAATTTCATATTTGAAGGTCACTGATGAAGTTTCGACAATTTTTGGCCTCAATGATCGAAAGCGAGGTACTTTTTCATCGGCTTCGTTGTAGCCAATGTACTCAGGCGCCATTGGCAGCAGAATTTGTTTGGTCTGATTCTCAGAGTAGTCGCCGGACAATAAGCGAAACAGAACAGTAAACGCCATCTGGCTTCCATTGGCAACGGCAATATTTTCTGGTCCAATATCCCAGCCATAGGTTCTTTGCAGCAATTCCGCAAGCGCTTCCGAGAATTGGTAGAGACCTTGTGGCCCTGCATAATTTCCGACCAGTTTTTCAAATTTGTTCGAAGTCTGAAGAATATCTGCCATACACGCGCGAAAATAAGCTTCAACTTCCGGAATATGACCAGGATTACCGCCACCCAGCATATAAAGCGGGCGGCCTTCTTCTGCGGAGGCATTGCCAAGGTCCTTCATTAGGCTGATAATGCCGTCCTCGCGATATATGCGATCGGCCCAAGTAGAAAATTCCATGTTTTACTGAAAAAGAGTTAAGGGGTTGAATCAGGAACGATTATCGCCGTTTTGCAGTGAAACCAGATCTGCCAAGATATTGATTGCTTCATCAAGAAATATGTCACCAATTCGGTCGGATGGATAGGCATCGTCAGTAACGGTGTCGACAGGTTCAAGACCGAAAAGTGAGCGCACTTCATTCAAAAGTCCGAGTTGTGCATCCTGATCACTCTCGAGAGATTGCTTGCGTAAATTTTCATTCAGGCTGACAATCGTTGGTGTTTCGCGGTGAAATGCCATTCTGTCCTGTTCCACGACAATCTTCATCAACGGATTAAGTTCCATGCGAATTCGGTTCAATTCCCGAATCTCTGGAATCTTGTTTTGAATCTCGATTTTTTTGTGCCAGTGCTTGGTGTGTCTCGTTGGTTTAATGGCAGATTCCGGTAGTGCGTTTTCGAATGAGCGTTCACCTGAATTTGCTATTAGTTCATTGGTCGGGAACAGAACGTCTGGGATGACACCGAGATGCTGAGTACTGATACCATTTACCCGAAAGAACTGTGCAGTTGATAATTTGAGTGCTCCCAAGTCAACATTTTTCTCTTTCGCCAACTGGCCGAGTGGCCAGATGTTTTGCAGTGAGCCTTTTCCGAATGTAGTTTCACCAACAACGATTGCACGGCCATAGTCCTGCATTGCTGCTGAAAAAATTTCAGAGGCCGAAGCACTATGACGATCGACTAGTACTACAAGCGGGCCATCGTATACGGTTTGTCCATCGCTATCCGCGTGGATTCTAAGTTCTTTCTGTGAGTTTTCAACTTGTACCACCGGTCCTGATGGAATAAACATACTGGTTAGCTCAACCGCTTCATTCAGCGCACCACCACCGTTGCCGCGCAGGTCGACCACCAAACCATCAATCTGTTGCTCGTCGAATTCAATCAAAAATTCTTTGACGTCATCCGCCGAAGATGTGGTGACCAAATCACTGTCATCCGTCTCCAGGAAACTGGAATAGAACGACGGCAGTTGAATAACGCCCAGTTGGAATATTTCTCCATCAGAATCAATTTCAACAGACGATTTCTTTGCCATCTGTTCTTCAAGTTTTACCGTCTGTCGAACCAGTGCAACATGATCCGCGGGCGTACCTCTAGGCGCATCTTTGCGTAATACTTTGAGGTTAACCGTCGTACCTTTGGGTCCTCGAATCAAGTCAACAACATCCTCGATTCGCCAGCCTACGATATCCTGGAATTCCTCGTCGCCCCCATTTGAAACTCCAATGATTCGATCACCGATATGCAGACGTTTACTCAAATGTGCAGGTCCACCCGTAATGACACCCTGAACGACTGTGTATTCATTATCCGTCCGCAGCATTGCTCCGATCCCTTCGATTTGTTGAGAGATGCTAATGCGAAGATTACTTGAACTATGAGGTGAGAAAAACTGAGAATGCGGGTCCAGTTCTTTAAGGTATGAATTGAGAAAAATTTCAATCACATCAAAAGCATTAGACATAGCGACGGAAGTTCGAATACGATCGTATCTCGAAGCCATCGTTTCTTTGATTCGGGTTTCATCTTCACCGTTAAGTTTGAGGGTCAGTATGCTTTCCTTGATCAGACTGTCCCAGAGTGCGTTCTGTTCTACCTCGCTGACTGGCCAGTCTGCTTCAGATCGGTTAATCTGAATATCTTCATTGAGTTCAAAATCAAATTGATAATCAATTTTTGAAATCGCGTAGTCAGCTCTTTCGTTAACGCGTTGCTGGTAGACTCTAAAGATTGAAAATATTTCGTCAAGTTTGCCCCTTTTCAGAAAATTGTCGAAATAGAATCGGTTGGATTCAAACTCTCTGACATCTGATGCCAAAAAGTACACTCTTTGAGGATCCAGTGATTCCAGATACTCAAAAAGTATCTGCTCAGAAAATTCGTTGGTAAGCTCTTTTTTTCGATAGTGATATTTGTTTGCCAACCTGGCAGTTGCAGCCACTACGGCCTCGTGATATTCACCAAAATCGAGCAGGTTTTCGCGTTTGACATCAGCGATCGATTGCGTTTCGTTTTGCTGGAATAGGACTGTGTAGGATAAATATCCTACAAGCAGACCTGCGAGCAGCAACCTGCTTACCCATCTGTTAGGTCGGATTAACCTGAATTTATTTTTTTCAATCATCACTGACACGGCGAAAATTATCAATGTGGTCCGCGGCCATTTGACTGACACGATAGAGCTCCTGATCGCGTATTCCGATTGACTCCAGTATGTCTAGAGTGGACATTACATACTCAATATTGGGACCACGTTGTCCTCTGGCGTGAGCAACAATATTCGCCTTTTTTTGAGGGCTGAGATCATTGACGTAAGCATTGTGATGACGTTTAACCACAAATGTCAATGCAGGCACCCGACGGCCATCATTTAGAGATATCTTTCGAATTGAGGGATTGTAGATGTCATTCAACAACTCCCGATCCTGCAGGTAATCAGCGACCTCGCGTTGATTTTCCGGTGCAATCAAATAGCCCATTCCCGCGCAGGACCCGCCGCGATCAAGTCCAAATACCAATCCAGGTTGTTCGCGGGTACCGCGGTAACGAATTGACCTGATGCAAAGGGAGCGATGAAGTCCGAAGATTCTTGCTCGCGTACTCTCAAGGTATGGAAAACCGGGATTCCACATCAGCGACCCGTATCCGAAAACCCATAGGTTTTCGCGCGGCAAGTTGAACTTATCATAAATTGACTGTTCAGTTGACACCGATCGTACCTGAGATACTTCGCTCGTACAGGTCTTCAAATCCCTCCTGAGTCATCTGCACCGGATTGGTTGCGGTGGAAGGATCAATCATGGCCATCTGGGAAAATTTATTGATGTGCGAGTTATCGACGCCCAAGTCACTCAAGGTATGCGGAATACCGATTCGCTTGCGTAAATTAACAACCCAGTGAATGATTGCATCAGGAGACGGATTCGGCAAATCGAGATATCTCGCCAGTGCTGCCAGACGGTCTTCAATGGATTGGCAATTGAATTCGAGCACGTAGGGCATGACGACAGCATTGGTTGTACCATGATGGGTTCCCAATACTGAACCGCAGGGATGACTGAGACTGTGCATCGCACCCAGACCTTTTTGAAACGCTGTTGCCCCCATTGAAGATGCCACCTGCATTTGTGCCCTCGCTTCAATGTTGCTTCCGTTCTGGCATGCCGGTTCAAGCCAGTCGCGAATTAACCGCATTCCTTCAAGCGCAATTCCCTGTGCCAGTGGGTGATAAACGGGACTGCAATAGGCTTCCAGATTGTGAGACAAAGCATCCATACCAACCCCTGCGGTCAATGCTGCTGGTAGGCCAACAGTTACCTCCGGGTCAAGAATGACACAGACAGGAAGCATTTTCGGGTGAAATATTATTTTCTTGGTTTGGTCCGTTTCATCAGTGATCACTGAGGCGCGCCCAACTTCGGAACCGGTTCCTGAGGTTGTGGGTATGGCAATTACTGGTGCAATTGCATCGGCATTTGCACGTGTGTACCAATCTGCTCGATCTTCAAAGTCCCAAATAGGTCTATTTTGTCCAACCATCAGTGCAATTGCCTTTGCGACATCCAACGCGCTTCCACCACCCAATGCAATCACACCATCGTGAGAAGCGGCTCGGTAGGCTACGACACCTTCGTTAACATTCTCTTCTATCGGGTTGGCTTGTAAATTTGAAAATAGTGTACAGTTTTTGAGCTGTTCCCGACAGTGAGTCAGGATTTGATCGACCATCGGTAGTGATACCAAGCCTGGGTCGGTTACCAGAAGCGGATTGTTGATGCCAAACTCCTGACAGATGGTGGAAATTTCAGAAATTCGACCAGCTCCAAAACGCATTGCTGTCGGATAGTGCCAATTGTTCGTAGAGGAGTCAGTTCGATAGGTCATCACTTAAAAATACCAAAGTTAGGGACTGATTTGTCAAAAAAGAAATAAATTCAATGAAGCTGGACTGTCAGAATAGGTGAATACAATTCATTCGGTAACACGTCATTATGATCAGCACAATATTTGCTCCTAAGTGTTTGCGCAATTGACAATTCTCCGTCTTCTGCACTAGCTACCGACTCCTCGTAGTGTTCTCGGTTGCTCTCTATCCCAAGAACGATGAACGCAGCTTAGTCAGTTAGAAATCAAAGTCTCCAATTTACATTCCAATCTATTGATTTTAAGTAATAATCAATCAATACGATGTGTCAGGTTTAGCCTGACTTTATTTTACAGGGGCCAGAGTAATTAATATATACAGCAAACCCGTACCTTTCTTGACTCATTTCAGATAAAGGTACAGACGCTTGGCTGGGGCATGAAAGGGATTTTGCTTGGGTCATTTCTGTAAAATTGCGATAATGACTAATTGGCGTAACTCGAAAAATAGATGTCATCCTTACACATTCACATAGACCCTGTTGGTGGTATAGCCGGAGATATGTTTGTCTCAGCGATGCTGGATCTTTTTCCGGAGCACAAAGAAGGTATGCTTGAAAATCTGTGCCGTATTTCAGCTCTGGATAATATCGAGGTTGAGATTACGCCCCACGATGATTCCGTCTTAACTGGCAAGCGTTTCAGTGTTTGCGGTCCGGATTTGGAGCATCATCATGCACATTATCCGAGTTTGCTCAATGTAATTACTGATTCTTCAATGCCTCAGCAAACCAAAGATATTGCCAGTCGCATTCTTCTGTATCTTGCAGAAGCGGAAGCGGCAGTTCATGGTGTAAAGTTGGATCAGGTTACCTTGCATGAAGTGGGTTCACCTGATTCGTTGACTGATATCGTCTGTGCCGCATACTTGATAAACGCCGTAGAAGTTTCAGCCTGGACCTGTGCTTCAATTCCAACTGGTAATGGTAGAGTGAATTCTGCCCATGGTGAACTGCCATTGCCCGCTCCCGCAGTGGTTGAGCTGCTCAAAGGTTATCCGGTTCACAATGATGGGCGAGATGGTGAACGAGTTACACCAACTGGCGCTGCCATTCTTAGAAGTCTGAGTCCAGAATTCAGCACTAGGCGAAGTCCAATGAAATTGATCGGCAGTGGTCATGGATTCGGAAGTGCAACCTTTCAAGGAATGAGTAATGTCTTACGACTGACTGCTTTTGAAGCTCAAAATAAATCTGCGAAATATGAAAATATCGCGATGTTGGAGTTTGAAGTCGATGATCAATCCCCAGAGGAATTAAGCATTGGACTTGATCGCATACAAAACTTTAAGGGAGTCGTTGATATCATTCAAATCCCGGCAATTGGCAAGAAAAATCGCTTGACGGTGCATGTTCAGATCTTGGCCTCTCCAGAACAAGTTGAAGAAGTTGCTGCCAAATGCCTGCTGGAAACATCCACACTGGGTGTGAGGATCAGTTGCATCGATCGAATTACACTGAGGAGAGCCGAAGTCGTTCATGAATCGGGGGATGCTGCGGTACCACTTAAAGTAGCTGAACGCCCTGATGGTGAGCACACAGCCAAAGTGGAAGCAGAACATCTATCGACAATCGAAGGATACAGGAAACGCAAACGCCTAAAACAGGTCGTTGAACAGCAAGTAGAGAGAGACCCGCATCAAATCTGAACAAATGTGGAAGTATTGAGCAATATGGATGTGCAACAATCCTATGATGCTGCGGAGCGTCAGATAGAGCAGCTTAAGTCGATTCTGACAGAAATCGGATCTCTAGTCGTCGCAGTCAGTGGTGGAATCGATAGTACGCTGTTAGCGATAATTGCTGGCAGGACTTTGGGTGTTAATGCTGAGATGTTCCATGCGGTATCACCCGCAGTGCCGGAACGAGCAACCCGAAGAGTGCGCACATATTCTCACTCTGAAAACTGGAACCTTACAATCGCTAACGCAGGAGAGTTTAGCGACGAAAGATACATACTCAATCCAATTGATCGTTGTTATTTTTGTAAAACAAATCTTTATTCGTATATCGCCAGCCAATTCGAAAGTCAAATTCTTTCTGGCACCAACCTTGATGATCTGAGCGATTTCCGTCCCGGGCTCAAAGCAGCTGAGCAGCATGCAGTGCGACACCCGTATGTGGAATCACGTATATCCAAGGCGGGGATTCGCAGTATTGCCAAATATCTGGGTTTAGTAAACCTTGCACAACTACCCGCATCGCCATGTCTTTCGAGTCGTGTGCAGACCAGCATACCAATTGATGCGGAGAGCTTGCGAGCGATCGATCGAATTGAAGTAGCAGTTCAGGAGCGGTTGAATGCCAAAGTTGTCCGCTGCAGAATCCGAGAGCGAACCATCGAAATCGAGCTTGACACTGATGCTTTGGTTCGGTTGGAATCAGACAGCCGGGCAGACATTGTAGGGGTAGTTCAAAGCCAGATTTCAAACCTCACTAACGTTTCCACCATTTCATTTGCTCCTTACCAAATGGGCAGCGCCTTTGTTAGTCTGCCAGGCTGATGTTGGTTCCAGAGTTCAAACCGGATACTGATCGTTGGCAAAGAATCGGTATTGAAGAAGCCGTTTTCTGCTATAGCAAAACAGTGTCACAGATCGAATCAATTGTGATTGATGCCAAAAAAAAACAACGTGATCTGTTTTTGACCCGTCTGTCAAATGCCAAGTATTCTGAACTTGAGGGAGCTATCCAGTCATTGATCGATTATGAAGCCGTTGCCGGTACAGGTATTATTGGCGACAGACCTGTGCTTGAGGGGTTGCACGATGTAGCTGTAGTAACTGCGGGAACCTCAGATATCCCGGCTGCAAGGGAGGCTGAAAGAACGCTTCAGTACCATGGCTTCGGGTCCAATTTGTTTTATGATGTCGGAGTTGCAGGTTTATGGCGATTACTGAAAGTTGAAGAGGAATTACGTCGATTTTCGGTCGTCATTGTTGTTGCAGGCATGGACGCCGCACTTGCTTCGGTTGTTGGAGGACTGATTCCATCGGTAATTATTGCAGTCCCAACCTCAGTCGGGTACGGAGTGGCTGAAGGAGGCCGTTCTGCGCTAGAATCAGTTCTCTCAAGTTGCGCACCAGGGGTTGCCACGGTCAATATCGACAATGGCTATGGTGCTGCCTGCGCAGCCATTCGCGTACTTAGTGCGCGTAATATAGCTAAGTGATTTGAACCTATGAACCTACCCCGATTTTGTAGAGACGTGTAAACAATTCATGCAGTCATTATCACGTGAATATGACTACAGGGTTTTGGGCTGGCCAGCTGCGCTTCAAACTCCACTGGAGATCGAAATCAGGGTAGTCGGAGATCTGTCCAATTGGAAAAAGGTTTTTATATCTAGTTTTTCAGGAATAGGATTACACAATTCAGGCGCATAGCTGAAAAATTAGGGACTTATAAAGCCAACTTGACAAAACTACAATTATCCTAGATAACTATATGTTATAATTGACATAATGAGTTATCGGAACATCCGCTACCGCCTCTATCCCAAGACTCACCGTAAAGCCGAACAGCTGAATAAGTGTCTGGGTGCGACCCGCTTTGTGTGGAATCATTTTCTTGCCGAGAACAGGGAAATGATGCAGGCACACCGCACCGATGATTCATCCCCGCGTCCAAGCCTTTCCTTCTTTTCACTCGGCAAGGAATTCATTGAGCTCCGACAGCAAACCGACTGGCTTGAGGAATTACCGTGTGCGCCGATCCGTTATACACTCAAATACTATGCTGACGCCTGGAAGCAGTGCTTTGAGGCAGGCAAGGGATTTCCGAAATTCAAGGCCAAACACTACAGCGTTGATTCGGTCACGTTTCCAGCTGGCACATACAAACTGACTGGCGAGTCTTTGCATTTGCAGAAGATCGGGCAGGTGGCGCTTTGTGGAAGCAATCCGTATCCAGACTGCGAAGCAAAATCGATTGTGGTGAAAAAGGAACAGGACAGGTTCCATGCCACGGTCTGTTATGAAGTGCCGGATGAGAGGGTGTCAATGACGGCCAATGGTGAAGCCATCGGCATTGACCTGAATGTCGGTCAGTTTGCCACCAGTGGCGGCGACATCAGCCGAATGGCGGATGTGAAAGTATTGGAAGCGCGAAAGAAACGCTATGCCAGGCAGATGGCAGGACGGCAGAAACCGAATCACAAACAGGGCATCAAGCCATCGAACCGGTATCTGAAAAGCAAGCGCAGATTCAACAAGGCATCGAAGAAGATCAGGAACATCCGATCAGACTGGCACCATCAGGAATCGAGGACGATTGCCAATGCGCATCAGTACGCGGTGGTTGAGGATCTGAATGTCCAGGGCATGACGCAGTCAGCGAAAGGCGATGCGGACGATCCAGGCAGCAATGTAAAGCAGAAATTCGGACTGAATCGTGAAATCCTGAAAACGGGCTGGTTTTCGTTCAGACACAAGCTCGCCTACAAGGCCAAGCTGATCGAAGTTGATCCAAAGCATACCTCTCAGATGTGTCACCGATGCGGACACATCGACAGAGACAATCGCAGGACACAGGCAAGGTTTCACTGTGTGTCATGCGGTCATTCGGACAATGCGGACATCAATGCCGCATTGAATATATTAGCCTTGGGGACTCGGGCGATTGGACGGATGAGAGGCGTTTGCGTCGGCAACCTCAATGACCCGTCAAGAAGATATGCTGCTTGATTTTGTCAAGTTCTGTTTATAAGTCCCAAAAATTAGATTACCTCTACATATGATTGAATCGTAACCTGATACCCGCCGATAATCTTATTTCACAGACCAGTTAGTCAATGTTCTGTGTTCACGTTCGGCAAACCCATACTATCGATGAACGCTTTGACTTCGTCTGCACACTGTCCGGGTTGTTCCAATTGAAGAAAATGCGAAGTCTCAGGCAGAAAGTCATAGTCTACGGATACAACATCGCTGAAATCAAGAGTTGGTAGATATGCGTATGGTACCAGTGGATCAGCGCCGATGATTTTGGTTGGACAAACAAGTGTATCAAAATCCAGCATTACCGCATAACTTCGAAAATAGTCAATGATTTGCGCTTCGTATTCTGGAGGACATCTGAGTTCGAAACATTCTCCAGTTGTGCATTTGCGGAGTGTCTTTGTTGCCATCATTTCGATGGCTCCGGGAACGAAGTTCTGGAAATTCGGTGAATAGCGAATTAAGTCCGTGAATTCATCCGTATTTTTGAATGAATTCCCACGAATTCGCATGAACTTCGCTGTTGTTTTAACAGCTTCATCAAATTCCAAATCATCATGTCCTGGTTTGAATATCGGGGGATCAAACAACACCATCGCCAAGAAATCGGGACTTTCAGTTGACGACATCAGAGCTTTTAGATCCGATGAATAGAGAAGTGCGATAAAAGCGGAAATAGAATGAAAAACACCAATTGCTGGCTTTGCTTCGAAATGAATATCAATCTGTTCTAGCATTATTCCGAGGTCTCGAACAAATGTCGGAATATTATGGTTTTCTTGACTGCCAACTGAGTTCCACCCGTGGTTTCTAAGGTCGTAAACGATCAAATCGAAATCGTCCATTAGATGTGACCAGAAAGGATAGTACAAATCAATTGCCAAGCCATTGCCGTGGCTCAGAATAAGCCGACGTCCTGCTGGATTGCCATACCTGCGAAGAAATACCAAGCTGTCGTCTTCAAGGTAAACTTCACGAACAGCTATTGGATCAGGTAACGTCCATTTGGTCTCTTTGTTCATTCTAATTATTTCTTGCTTCAAACCAACGAATCATGTGTGTTCTGATTGAACCACGTGTTTGATGTCGAGGGGAAGTTACGAGATACATGCAATAATCGAAACGGTGCTGTCATCAGTCGAAACAGTTGCTCACGTGCTCGTATTGAAGTGTCTTTTTCCCAGCCTGCGATTGTAGCATACTGAACGAAACAGCTCAGAAACTTGGTAAATACTTATTTCAAGTTCAATTCTCGGTTTCGAACCTCAAGCGGAAAAATAAATGAGGAGTCAGGCACTTGCTCACTGATTCAGTTCATAGCAAACCACATAGGGGTACACTCATCTACTTCTGGGTCGGAGCCGTGGTTTGAATATCCGGTTTCTTGATCCAAAAATGTTGACGTTCGAAGGGATAGTCTGGCAATGATATCCGGCGACGGGTTTCGCCCGCAAAGAGCCCCTCGAACGATAAAGAGACTCCTGCTTTGTAAGCTCTACCTACGGATTCGAAAAAGTGGTCTGCTGACCCTGCTGTCAATGTCTCATCGCGACCCTGCGAACGCGTAAGACTAGATAGTACCAAGGGCTTGGCGATTTCGCCCGTCGCAACTGGCCAAGCTGCCGGGAGAAATTTTTCCAACGTCGTATCCGGGCCGATCTCGACAACAAGGTCGACGCCTGATGTTGCCAGCGTTCCGACGCATTTATCGTAATTCTCCGTTTCAATCGCTGCTTGCTGAAGCCAAAATATGGGATCCAGAACTTCATCAGGTTCAACGACTCGACCCGACACACCTTTTATCAACGTGAGGGATGGCGAGTTCACAACAAAATCTTCCGGTACAGATTCAACATCGTTTAGGACGGTCGTCAGATGCAAGCCATCCTCCAAGCTGATTACGCCAGCCGCCTGCGCAGCGGCAAGTGCTCCGGGGCCCCAACCGAATGCTATGTTTGGTCGTAAGCCAACACTGGACCATAGTGCTGTGAGTGCACATTCGAGCGTGTAAATAGCTGGAAATTCCCAGTGCGGGTCGTTCAGGTTTCCTTCTGAATCCGATTGACGGAACATGATGTCCAGCAACGAGGTGCTCGTAAGATCTTTCACCATCTCATCGCAACGGTCGAGAACTGTCCGCACAACCGGTTCACTCGCGTACAATGCCTCGCCCATTCCAATCCAGCTGTTTCCCTGGCCGGTGTAAGCAAAGGCAATCTTCTTCGACTTCCTCGATTCCGATTCATCGCTCGACTCTGTGAGCGTCTGTAAACCCTCGCGCAGTGATTTACTGTCCTGGAACACCACAGCCGCACGATGATCAAAGTGACTCCGACCCACCCCTGCAGTCCACGCCAGATCCGAGAGCACCGGGTCAGACACAGTGCCTTCGCAAGCAAACATAGAGTCCCGTTCCTTGAGCCACTCAAGATACCGCTCTGCCAGCCTGCAAAGAGAGGCGCCTGATTTACCTGAAAGCGGCAAGAGTCTCGTTTTGCGCGAGTCAAGATCATTTGTCATTTGCGGTAGTTCTTCAATTCTGATTGACGTTGGTGCGCCGACCGGATCAGGAAATTCTTCATTCGGAGAATCGTAACCTTCCAAAACAACATGCGCGTTGGTTCCCGATATTCCGAATGCACTGACTCCGGCCAACGGTGGTCGATCCGACTCCCGTGGCCAGACTTCCGTTTTCGACACTACACTAACAGGCAGTTGGTCCCAGTCCACATGTGGATTCGGATCTCGAAAATGCAGGTGCTTCGGAATCAGGCCATGACGCATTGCCAAGACGACCTTGATCAGTGCGGCAACACCTGCCGCTGATTCTAGGTGACCAATGTTGGTTTTGACTGAACCGACCAACAGTGGTCGATCTTTGTCTCGGCCCCTGCCATAAACTGCGGATGCGGCTTGCAGCTCAATCGGATCGCCCAATTCTGATCCCGCCCCGTGCGCTTCAAGGTAGTCCACATCCGACGGTTGAACGCCTGCATGCGACAGCGCCTCTTCAATCACCAATTCCTGAGCTGGACCGTTTGGTACTGTGGGCCCCGCACTCACCCCATTCTGGTTCACGGCCACCCCTCGAATAATTGCCCATATACGGTCACCATCGGCCTCCGCTTCACTCAAGCGTTTTAGAATGACCATTCCACAACCCTCACTCCGTACAAACCCGTCTGCCACAGCGTCGAAAGTCTTACAACGTCCCTGCCGAGACAGCATCCCGAGCTCTGCCATTTCCATGGTCAATCCAGGTGACAATATTGCGTTCACACCACCGCAGAGGGCTAGATCAACCTCTCCCTTTTGCAAGCCCGTGACCGCGTGCTGCACAGCAACCAGCGATGCTGCGCAGTTGAGCATCACGGGTATTGCCGGACCGGTCAAACCGAATTTGAACGCGACGCCGCCAACCGCCATGCTGCTTGCGGTACCGAGATAGTTGAAACTTTCGCTATCGGCCATCAACATCAGATCTCTGTATTCGCTGGTTGCGATACCAGCGTAAACCCCGCTACGACTGCCCCTAAGACTCTCAGGATCAATTCCCGCATCCTCAAGCGCTCGCCAACTTGTCTCTAGAAGAAGCCGCTGTTGTGGATCCATCAAGCGTGTGCCGATAGGTGTTAATCCAAAAAAGCGTGCGTCGAAACGGTCTATCTCTTCAATGAATCCACCATGATGACCCCAGGCGTTGTCTCCAGCCTTGGAATCAATTGCAGTTCCAGTCCAGAATCCGTTATCCTGCCGTCCATTTGTTACCGCATCGTAACCGGCTTGAAGTTGGCGCCAATAGGTGGCAATATCTGGCGCGCCGGGAAACCTGCATGCCATGCCAACAATGGCAATGCCATCATCGGTTTGCCGTAGTGGTAACTGTGGAGTTGATTCATTCACCGACTCAAGGATGGGAGACGGTTCAAGAGGTGACTCGAAGGCTGTGGATGACTCTCCAAGCGCCTCCACGAGATGACGAGCGAGATCGTCAATGGTTGGGTAGTCGAAAACCAGAGTATTGGGTGCGACATAAGCTTCGGAGAGGGCTCGATTGACGCGATTTCGCAGTTCGACCGCCATCAAGGAGTCCATTCCCAAATCGAAAAATCCAACCGCAGATGCCGGTGCCGATGGCAGTCGCAGTACTGCCTGAACCTCCCGTTGCAAGAACGACACAAGCAGGTTCTCATGCTCTGCCGGCGGTGTCGAACTAAGCTGCGTAAGCAGATCTTCCGACGATGTCGAATCGTCGTCCGAGGCGACAGCAAGCAGGTCATTCAGTAAGGGCGGACGGTCTCCGATAGATTCTCCGTACGCTGGCCAATCCACTGCGACCACTACAGTGCCAGTCGTATCTTGCTGCATTAGGCGCTCGAGTGCCTTGAAGCCCTGCTCCGGTGTGAACCATCCGCGACCGGTTGCTTCCCGTTGCTCGGCAATACGCTCTCGCTGTTCCTCTGCCTCTCCCAGGCCCGACCATGCGCCCCAGGCAATGGCTTGTGCCGGGAGCCCCAAGGCACGCCGGTGAGCAGCCAGTTGATCAAGAAAGGCGTTGGCCGCCGCATGGTTGGTCTGTCCCGGATTGCCTACTACACCGACACCACTTGAGAACAGGATAAACATGTCCAGATCGCGCTCCGTCGTTTTGCGATGAAGGTGCCAGGCTCCGAGCATCTTCGGCCATAGCACAGTTTCAAAACTCTCCCAATTCTGGTTTCCAAGGGAGGCATCCGACAGTACACCGACACTATGAATCACACCGGCAAGCGGTGGTAAAGTTTCGTCTATACGCATCAACATGGAATCAAGCGCAGCTGTGTCTGTTACATCCGCAAGCTCGACTTCAATCCGGAAGCCGCGGGCGCGTAATACCTCAATCGCTTTTTCCGCGGCTATGTCTGGTGCCCTGCGGCCATTCAGCACGATTGTTCCTGCGCCGTGTTCGGCAAGCCATCCGGCAAGTGCACAGCCAATACCACCCAATCCACCTGTGACTAGGTAGGTTCTGTCCTGTCGCAACTGCCCACTCGCCAACGGCGGCATTGTCAACACGATTTTTCCAATATGCCGAGCTGCGCGCATAAAGCTCATCGCAGTGCTCGTTTCGGTCAACGGCCATCTGGTATGTCTAAGCGGCGAAAGCTCACCCATTTCGATTCGTGCCAGCACCTCTTTCAAGGCTGAACTAGCTCGAATTGGGTCGTGCTGTTTCAGGTCGTAAAGATCGAGGATGGAGTAAGCGACGTCCGGTCGTAGCTCAGCCATCTCTTCCAAGCTCAGGATGTCGCGTCTGGCGAGTTCCACGAAATTGCCACCCTGCTTCAGGCAGGCAAGGCTTGCCTCAATGAATCCCTCGCCAGTCAGGCTATTTAGTACAACATCGACTCCGACACCGTCCGTGACCTTGGAGATATCTTGACCAAACGCGGTTGTGCGACTGTCGAAGACATGTTTAACGCCAAGTGAACGAAGATAGGCGTGCTTACGTTTGCTCGCCGTAGCGAACACCTCTGCGCCTGCGGCTTGGGCGAGCTGGATCGCTGCAAGTCCCACACCTCCCGCACCGGCATGAATCAGCACCCGGTCTCTTTCCTTCAGGCTGGCTAGCTCGAATGACAGGACGCATGTCACAAAGACCGAGGGTATCGTAGCGAGTGCTGTCGCCGAAATGTTGGATGGCGCAAGCACTACCAGTTCCTCCCGCGTCACAACTTCCAACCCGAACGTTCCGAACGCGAATCCAACTACGCGATCCCCCACCGAGACGGTGGAAACGTCAATTCCGGTTTCTATCACCCGACCGCACAATTCTTCGCCGAGCAGTCCCTCCTCGACTAGTCCCATGGCTCGGAACACATCCAGGAAATTGAGGCCGCAGGACTCGACCGCGATGCGCACCTCGTTAGGCTTCAGGGTAAGCAGTGCAACTGGCTGCACCGTCAATGTTTCTATCGCCCCTCCTTCGTCGGGTGCCAGTACCCAGTTCGTCTCATTCGGCAAGGAAAGATGCTTTACGTCGGTGTCTTTTCGAACCAGTCGAGCAACTTGGCGGCGGCCTTGACGATGCGCAATGTGGTTTTCTGAATCAGGAAACAGCAACTCATTTGCGAGTATGGATTGTGGTTCTTCTGCCTCGGGGTCAAGATCAAGCATCCTTGGTTGAAACTGTGATGCCTCCTGCATCACCACCTTGCCGAATCCCCAAAGAGCAGCACCAGCCAATTGTCCAATTCGTTCACGTTCCAGCACCTGCGCACCTCGAGTGACTAACCAAAGGCCTTTCTCCGGCACAGCATCCGCGTCCACCATGCCTTGCACAAGCGCGAGTGCACTCGCCATCGTCCTTTTCGAATCCGTTGCAATTTCGGAAGTTGTCGCCTCTATGCCGTGACCGTCCTGTGCGACGAGATGCACCACGCCAGCGAGAGGTACATCGGACGGCAAGCCTTCGACGAGCGCTCGCCACGATTCGCGTTGTTCCGTCTCGACTGACGCTACGACAATACCAGCCTCGCCCTCTGCCATCGATTTCATGGTTTCCGGATCGCCGCCCGCCAGCACCACCCGTTGGTTCTGGGCCGCCAGTTGCATTGCCAGCGTTGCTGCCATGCTGCCCCGATCAGCAGCCAGAATCCAGATTCCCTCCGGTAGGGAAATTTCTGCTGGACCCTGCGCCACGATTACCCCTCGATCCGGCAAACCGGCCGATTTCGACTGGTCCACTCCAAGAATTTCAGATTCCGTGAATCCAGTATCGGCGAGTGCCTGGCGCCAAACATCAGGTCCTGTGAGGGCATTGTTTTCACGGTATTGATCGGCGAAACGCCACCATCCATCCAACTGTCCAAATATCAGATCCATCCAGCTTCTGCTACGTTGGTTTTCGAGTGCCACAAGTAGACCCGATGGTGCGAGAAGAGTTCGGCAGTTGGTAAGCGTTTCGTCTAGATAGCAAGTAGCGTGCAAGACGTTGGCCGCGATGATCAGGTCGTAAGCACAGGGCTTGAATCCTTGATCAATTGGATCTTTTTCGATGTCCAGCACCAAGTAGTCAATCGGGGTATTCTCGTTGCTGAAACGCGTCTCCGCATCTGCGAAGAATCCCGCGGAGATGTCTGTATATGTATAGTCGAACCGTCCTGCCGGAAGTACGGGCAGGATGCACTCGGTTGCTGAACCGATCCCGGCACCCACCTCCAGCACCCGCAACCGCCGATCCTCTGGCAATTTATCCACAAGTGCCCGAACCACCTCGCCTAACATCTGGTTTGCAGCCCGCCAGACCGGCGCCCGTCGATAGAGATCGCCCGCCTGAGGCTCCTGATCGCCAAACAGAAGTGACAGCGGGTCTTCATTGCCACGTAGCACCTTGGGTAAAGCACCAGCACATCGCCGGAACAGCCCGATCTCGTTTGTGGCGTGCGGGAAACGTTCCTCCATCTCGACCAAGTACGCCTCGACATTTTGGGGCATTCCATCTGGCAACGGATCACTGGTTCCGACCGCTACGAGAAAGTCTCCGTCTTTTGCCAACACCACGTCCGAACGCGCCAAAATCTCAAGTATCCGTCGGAACAGTTTTGCGTGTTCAGGCAAAACCTCGAGGTGCTCGCGCAATTCTTCCGAATTCA
This sequence comes from Arenicellales bacterium, assembly GCA_965220665.1. Lineage (GTDB taxonomy): Bacteria > Pseudomonadota > Gammaproteobacteria > Arenicellales > JAJDZL01 > JAJDZL01. Next base: position 393,881 of record CBDCQQ010000004.1, on the reverse strand, counting down.
CGACCATGCCAGCCGAACGTTCCCATCCCAGTGCTTCTAAGGCCGACAGAGCGTAGCACCAAGACACTCTTTCCATTTCCTCTTGCAGGCCGGTCTCGTCTTCGACCCTGACTCCCTCGGCAGCTAGAAACTGGGAGAATGGTTGAGAGCGGGATGCCGCCGTCGACGGATTCGGAAAGAAATCCGCTGCCACTATACCAGGCGGCAAGGCGCAGTCGCGCCATGCGATTTCGTAAAGCAAATCGTCCACCTCTTCCACCGCAGCGAGAAGGGCACTCCGGGTTGCTTTTTTTACTGTGTACCCGCTCAACGTGCCGATGGCAGATCCGTCGAGATCGTAGAGGTTGATATCCGCGCTCATCACTTCTGGCAATTCGTCGCCAGCATTGTAGGGTTCCCCCTTGACTCGGACATGGCATAGGAGTCGCTCTGGCAGCCGTTCCGGCAATACGAGCCGCTCCCAACCGAATGGTAAATAAGTGACTTCTTCTCCGAATTCGACCGTACCGCGAGCCGCTCCCACTACCTGGAAGCAGCCGTCCAGTACGAGCGGGTGATATGCCAACCCGCTACGGCCCGCGGAGTCTGGCAGAGATACCTCACCCAGTGCTTCGCCTGGTCGGGCCCAGACAGCCTCCAATGTACGGAAGGAGGGGCCGAGATCAATACCGACGTCAGCCTTGGCGCGGTAGTAAGTCGTGAGATCCACGGGTTTCAGTTCAGACTTTAGTCGTGCAGCATTCAACGATGTGTCAGTTGGCGGCAAACCAGAGTTGATGCTTGTTGAGACCTGACCTTCCGCGTGCAGTGTCCATTCTTCATCAGTTGAACTTCTACTCAAAATCCGAACGCGGCGTGACCCGTTCTCCTTGGCGTTGTCAAGGAGCAGTTGGAGGTGTCGGCCTTCTTCTTCACTTACGTCTGCATCGCTGCTTTCCGGCAAAATAAGTGCACTGAGTATCTGGAAATCCTCAATTACCGCTAAGGAGGGATTTTCTGTGGTGCAAGCCGATGCTGCCATAGTGCCAAAAAGTGCGCCAGGCACCACTAAACGGTCCAACACCCGGTGGTCGCTTAGCCATTTCGGGTCGGAGGGAAAAATCTCAGAATCGTAACTGATCTCGCCACTCGCGGAATCATGTCGCACACCCAGCAACGGATGCCCAGTATCCAGCCGACGCCGTTTGGGTGCTTCAACCCAGTAACGCTCACGCTGGAAAGGATAGCCCGGCAATACTATCCGACACCGTGCCTCACCAGCAAAGAGCCCCTCGAAGCGTAGTGGCAACCCCGCTTCATAGGCAGCCGCGACTGCCTCCACGAATCCGCCTCCCGATCCCGGAGCAGGTAGCTCTTCACCAGTCGCTGGCCGCATGATGCTCGATACTACCGCCGGTTCGACAACTCCTCGCGTGTTTGGCCACGCAAGCGTTGTCATTGGCCCAAGCACCGCGTGCGGACCGATCTCCACGACCGAATTCACTTGCAGTTCCGCCAGGGTCTCGACGCAGGTGCGAAAAGCGACTGGTGCACGCATCTGCCGCCGCCAATAGGTCGCATCCAACACTTCGCCAACTTCAATCGTCTGTCCGCTAAGATTGCTGACAAAGGGAAGCGACGGAGACGCAAATGTAAGTTGCGAGAGAGCCACCTCCAGTTCATCCATCATCGGTTCGATCATGGCACTGTGGTAAGCTGGACTCTTTCGCAGCCGCGTGACTCGAGTGCCGTTTGCCTCTAATTGTTCTGCAATCGCAGCGATTTCAGTCGCTGGGCCGCTAATGACTTGGTGTGCACCGTTGTCCGCTGCGATGCACAGGCCGATACCTTGGGAGGTTGCATTGTGCGCTTCCAGCGCTTGTGCTACGCTGGCAGGCTGTGCAAATACCGCCGCCATAGCTCCTTCACCAGGTAAAGCGCCGGCTAGTGCACCACGTACCGCTGCCAGATGCAGACCATCCTCCAAGCTGAACACACCCGCAGTGTGGGCTGCTGCGATCTCGCCTAGGCTGTGTCCCAGCACTACGTCCGGGCGAATGCCAAGGCTCGACCATAGTGCCGTAAGAGCGCATTCTAGCGCGTAGATTGCCGGCTGTTTCCATTGTGGGTCGTCCAAGTCTCCTGTAGCGGCGGGACGACCGAACATTACGTCAAGAAGTGAGCCATCACGCTCATTTCTGAGCACTTCGTCGCATCGGTCGAGTACTGCGCGTACCACAGGCTCGGATGCATAAAGTGCTGCGCCCATACCTGGCCACTGACTAGCCTGTCCAGTGTAGACGAACGCTACAGTGGTCGCCTTACGCGATGCTTGTTGCTCGTCTATCTCAGCAATCTCTCGCAATCCCTCATGCAGCGACTCCGCATCTTGGAACACCACTCCTGCACGGTAATCAAAGTGGCTCCTGCCGATGCTGGCAGACCAGGCCAAATCGGAAAGCAGAGAATCGGATGCGGCGCTACCGGTCGTAAGAACTGCGTCTTGATCATTCAGCCATTCTAGATGGCGTTTCGCCACGTCGCGTAGCGCTGAAACCGATTTTCCAGAAAGCGGCAACAGTCGCTTTCTGCGCGATACGAGTTCGTGTTCCGAGAGCAATGGGGTGACAGCTGCCGGCAACGAAACGGCAATTGGTGTTGATGGACCTGCAACAGGAAAGCCCCCGTTGCGATCGCTCTGTGCATACCCCTCCAGTACGATATGGGCATTTGTACCCGACCATCCGAACCCACTCACAGCGGCCAGCGGAGGGCGGTCACCGTTGGCAGGCCATGGTGTCGGAGCTGCTGTTACTCGCAACGGCAATTGTTCCCAATCCATCTCTGGATTTGGGTTGTGGAAATGAAGGTGCTTGGGGATGATTCCCTGATTTATCGCAAGTACGGTCTTGATCATTCCAGCGACACCAGCCGCTGATTCAAGATGTCCGATGTTGGTCTTCACTGAACCTATGAGCAACGGACGATCCGATTCGCGTCCACGCCGGTAGACCGCCGCTGTCGCGTTGATCTCAATTGGATCGCCAACCTCGGTGCCGGTTCCGTGCGCCTCCAGGTAGTCGATATCCGAAGGCGAGATTCCAGCACGCTCAAGCGCCGTTTCAATTACCCGTTCCTGTGCTGCACCGTTTGGGACTGTCAGTCCTTGGCTCGCACCATCCTGATTTAGTGCTGTACCCCGAATCACTCCCCAGATACGGTCGCCGTCTGCTTCCGCATCAGCAAGTCGCTTCAGAACCAAGATACCGCAACCCTCACCCCTGACATAACCGTTGGCAGAAGCATCGAAAGTCTTACACTGGCCGTCCGGTGACAACATCCCCGCGTTGGCACGAAATTCGAGCAACCGACCAGATAGGATAATGTTCACACCTCCTGCTAGGGCGAGGTCCGCGTCCCCCCGCTGCAGACCAGTCACCGCCTGGTGGGTGGCGACTAATGATGACGAGCAGGCGGTGTCTACTGCCATTGCTGGACCTCCGAGACCCAGCGCGAAAGCAACCCGGCCGATCGCCGTGTTAAGGGAGGTGCCGGTTACCGAGTAAAGACTGGCGGCGGGTTCAAGAGGCGCCGATTTCTCGGTGGTTTCCAGGATCAACCCGCGATAGTCGTTATTGCTGATACCTGCGTATACGCCAGTACGACTGTCTTTCAAAAGTTCGGGATTAATACCAGCTTCTTCCAGTGCCTGCCAACTCGTTTCCAATAGCAGCCGTTGCTGGGGGTCCAGTAATTGTGCTTCGACGGGCGAGATGCGAAAGAAAGCAGCATCAAAACGATCAATTTCGTCAAGATATGCGCCAAATCGGCAAGCGTTTATCTGTCCCGTGTCATCGGGAAACAACATGCCCACGCGGCCAGAACCGGATCCCGGTATGCCTTCCTGCACAGCGTTTCCGCCAGCTTCCAACAAAGACCAGAATGCACCTATATCGTCCGCACCGGGAAACCGACAGGCCATACCAATGATCGCTATGCCCTGATCGTATTCGGAGTATTCAACTGAATCCGTGTCAATGTGATGGTGCAATCCTCCACCAGAACTGCTTAACTCGTCTCTTTCTGTCATTGCGATTCGCTCCCTGTTTGCAGTCCTTAGCGCGATGATCGTTGTTCAAAATGTAACAGGTTTCCAAAACACAAACCTGAATAGCATTGGCACTGGATACGCCAGGAATTTAGTTGTCGTGAGATTATAGCGAGGTGTGGTTGAGTGACGGTGCGGCAAAAGTCACAACTCGCCTTCAGATAGTAATTGATTCAGTCATGAATATTCCCGCCGTGTGAGATTTCCACTGGACGTAAGCAGAGTATTGCGATGACCTTGTATTCTCTTCCATCATCGCATCGAATCCGCCGGCTCCCAAATCTGGGTCAAATGTTTGTAAACTACGATCGGTTCGATCATCGGATGAATTGTGGACAGTGTTATTCTCTATTTCGGAAGAATTTCTCCCCGATGTGGATGGCCTACGTCATAAACAAATTTGACTAATTTGTCAACGTGTTGACCTAAATGTCTGATCAGACTATCTGTTTGCCGGTCTATGTCGATTGGATTCTTGAATGAAGTGTGAACTCCAACCAATTACGGGAATGTCTGGTGCTAAAAATCTCTGGCGACGGATCGTGAAGATATGTAAAAACAATGAGTAGTATTCCACTTTGAGAAACGTCAGTTCACGGTGCCGGTGTAAAACTCAGTCGCTAGAATCAGGACCCTGTAGCTCGCAGAGTACGGGATATAACTCTTAAACATTTAGCGTGGTGTATTCTGCAATTGGTTGGAATTCAATTATGAGTAGATCTCTAATTTGACTTACCTGTCCAGGAGATCAGCCAGTTCACCCAAAGTGTGAACTTCAGCACAGTCTCCCACAGTCAGGTTTTTACCGAACTCTTGATTAACTACTTTGAAAAACGCGATCGCGTCCATTGAAGAAACGCCTGAATCTCTAAATTTAACGTCGAATTTTGGATCTCTGTCCATACTTAGTTGCTCTCTAGCAAGCTTACTCAGCCGTTCTCTTGTTTCTGACATCTTTAATCCTCAAAATATCAAGTTGATTGAAATTACGTTTCTGGTCCAGGTTTCAATATTCTGCCCGACCCAATTAAAACCGCAACAACTCAGAGTTTCATGCGACTCTGGGCCAGTGCGGTTCTTAACCCTAATTTATAAAATAAAAGTTGCATCTTTGCGCAGTTAAGTTCATTCGTCATCAAATTATTAGCCTTTAAGTGAATAATCATGGTTGCTGTCAAAACTGATTTTGGATCTCGAAAGATTTTGGTCGATCTTCCGGATCACTCAACGATCATTGAATTTCAAAATCCAAAGTTTCTAGATGATCCCGATGCAGAGGTCATCAGTGCCTTGCAAACACCGGTATCTAGTCCACCTCTCGCTGATTTGGTCCGGCCGGGCATGACCGTCGCGATTGGTTTTGACGATCCAACCCGGCCACCACTTCCTTGGCAGACCATCTTGCCCAAGGTGATTGATGTGCTGACGAGTGGCGGTGTCAAGGATAAGGACATTTCTCTCATCTGCGCAAATGGCGCACATCGAAAGTGGTTTCCAGAAGAGTTGAAGCGTTTTCTGGGTGTTGAACTGTTTGATCGATTCTGGCCAATCGGTCAGATAATCAATCATGACTGCCAGAATCCCGACGGCCTGAGTTATTTGGGTACAACGGAAAGGGGTGGTTATGTCGAACACAATCGACGCTTTGTTGAGGCGGATTTATCGATATACGTTGGCACTGTTTCTGCTACCTATGTAGGTGGGTATTCGGGTACTGGCGCAGTAACGGGTCTTGCGTCAGCCAATAGTCTTGCATCGCATCATGCCCATCGGTTCTGGCATCATCCAAAGTCTACGACAGGTGATCACCGAACCATGATGTATCGGGGAATGAAGGCTGAAGTGCATGATTACATGGAAAATGCGATGGGTAAGCGTATCTTCTACGTCAATTCAGTGGTAGGGGTGGGTGGTCAGATGGCTGGTGTGTTTGCAGGTTACTCCCCAGAAATTGAAACACCTTGCTGGAACCTAGCTGACACGTTCAGTGTCTATCCGTCACCTCAGGCTGATGTGATGATGATTGGCCTTAGCAACTGGTTCGCATACGGAGAGGCAGACAACACCTTGATTGCTGCAATAGGATGTCTGAATCCAGCGCGAATTTGGTTGAATCGTCCAGTCCTGAGGGAAGGGGGTGTTGTGATCGGACTGAACCCATCTGCAGGCCAGATCGATTCGACAATGTACCCCTCCTATCAGGAAGTCATCGATTTATACGATCGGCATCATGACATCAGCGATCTTGCTGAACATGAACTTGAAATCAGTTCTCGGCCTGACTATCTGGACCTGTATGAAAACGGCAATTCCTACCATCCCAGGCACCCATTCTGGCTGATGTATATCGGCCACTATACCCTGCAACGCGCAGCAGCGGTAATCATGGCTGGGACTAAAAATCCGGGAGCGTTTAGAAAACTAGGCATCACACCTTGCAGAGATTTTGATCATGCGTGGCAAATTGCTACGAAGATTACAGGTCAGTCACCGACGACGGTTGCAGCACCGACTTTTTGGACTCGGCGGCAGTTTAAGTTTGGGACCAATAAGCTTAATTCCGCGGATGCCATTGGACACCGAGCCAACTCATCGCACCATACATGATCGGATTCACAATAACTCTAAAAAATGCAGCCATCACTCACTGCGAGTGCGTGTCAGTACGCCTGAAATAGCTTTTCCGTGTTGTGATGGAAACCATCGTTTGCGAGTTTCTTCGCGCAACATCGTCCACGATGCGCTGAATCTGATCGAATTCCAGTGTCGGAAGTTGTTCAAGAGTCCGAACGACAGACTTGTAGCGTTCAAAACCATTTGATGGGTTACGCTTTTTCCCTAGATATGGTTGGATAGACAGCAAGAGAATTTCTCAAGCTGGTCAGACCTGTTAAATGTGAGCGCGTGAACAGTGCGCATTGGTCATGTTTTGAGAGAGCTTCCTTCAAAATTCTTCCTGTCTTGTCCAACTGATAGATTAGGAGGTTTAACCCGTTGGTGTGCCGTAGTGAAAATACCCAGTGACGGGTTTGATATCGGTCTGGGCAAAGTCATTGCCCTTATAAAGCAACGGTGCGTCAAGCTGCTTGGCAAGTGAATAGGCAAAAACGTCACCTAGATTCAGTTGAGCAGGATGGTTACCGCGACCATACTTGCGGTAAGCTTCGCCGGCGATCTCAACCTGCTCAAGATCAACGGGTACAACACGGATATACCTCTCATTTAGGAAGTATTTCGCGTTTTCGAAAATCTTGGTGTACCGATTCGTTACTGCAAGCAGTTCTATAGCGCTGCCAGCAGAGATCAGTGCGGTTCGCGACTGCTCTATGATCGTGGAATACATCGCAAATTCTTCTTCTTTCGCTAGAATTGCGTAAATCGCGGATGTGTCAATGACGATCATTTGGGCAATCCGATTTCATCGTACAGCTCTTCTTGGAGCAGCTCAGAAAGCGGTTTTTCACTTGTCCGCCAGTGAGGATTGTCCCGGTATACCTGTTCCCGAAAAACTTCACCATCTGTTGCCAGTTTTGCAAGAGAATCGCGAATATATTCTGGACTGGGTTGTTGAACGTCCAGTTTGTCCTGTAAGGCGTCCAAAGCTCGCTCAATGACCCGGGTTTTGCGTCCGCGGCCAGTCATATTCAGACGTTTAGCCAATTGTTCTATTGCATCTTCCAGATCGGGCCGGTGAGTAAGATTTATTGCCATATGCTTTGCCTCCCTTGTCGAATGATCTGCCTCAAAATTCTTCTAGCAATGATTGCGGCTCAATGATTCCGCCAGGCATCCATTTCCAAAACGTTCTACGTAATTGTTCGCGTGTTGTGAGAATCAGAAAAATTCTAAGATTCTGAGAATGTACTATCGGATTATTGTATGTTATTATGTATTTAATAAATACATAATAACATACATATCTGTGGCTTGTGCTGTTTAGCTTGAGATTGACAGGAAAGGGGTACCCACTACGATGATTTGGATGTCTACGGCAGACCATTAAATCAGTCAATTCTGATTGCGGGTTTATATGGTTATCCTCGATATCAATGTAGTTAGAGTCTGCCAGAGATTTTGGAAGGTTTTGGCCAGATTAGAGCAAAATCATGATTTCCACCCACAGTCAGGCCTCCGGGAGCCGTATTTGACTTCTCGGTGGGAGATATGGAACGCTAGGCGGCGCGCAGTCTTTGCTGGCGAGCGAGTGTTTTGCGCTGTTTGTCACGCAAAATTGTACCCAGCCGTTTGAGATTGGCCGCCGGCACCGAAAGTGCGACAGTGCGCTCAAATTCCAATCTGCCATGATCCTGGACCCAGTCCAGCCCACAGTGTTCCGATTGCAGACTCAATGCCAGGGTGTTTTTTTGGGCAGCCCTGAACCACTGCTGAGACTGATACGCCGAAGCCGCTGCGCCGAGGCAGCTTTTTTCAGGCAAAGCACATTTTTCAAGCCTCTCCGCGAGTTCAATCTGATTGGCAGGCGAACATAGCCCCTGTCGAAACTGCAGGCACTCAGCTGCGGGCTTAGTCAATCACCGCGACAGCATGGTCCACATCACCGCCTTGCCACATGATCCGATGGTGCAGTACAAACTGATGCTGATCTTCAACCACACAGACCGGAACATTCAGTTCCTGAGATACCCCCGCGGCTTTCACTAGGGTGTCAATCCGCTCAAGTTGCTGTCCACACACTGCCAGATACTTTGTCATATTCTCGAGCGATTTTTAATCCGTTTCGAAGAACGCTTGTTTGATCTTGTTCGAGTGATGCTGATGCAGTCTCCAGCCGGCAATACCCAAATCATCTGCCAATGTCGCTGCTGTGCGGATGCCACAGCGCATTGTGTCCCAAAGGCGGTTGGTTTGTCGGGAAATGCACGTCGGTCTCAACGCAGAACGAGTCAGTGCGCCCGCGCAATGTTGCGCCAGGCTTTTTTCTTGCCACTTCGTGGCCGGTCTCGAACACCAGCTGGCTGATCTTCGCAAGCAGTTGCGGGCTCAGCAGCCTGACATTGTCGGCAACGGTTTGCCGGTCGTAGGTGTGTCCAGCATTCCGTGTCCCAGCATTTTTGCACCAGCGCATCGTGGATGGCAATATGTGCGAGCCTGTCATAATCGCAGTTCAGTCCCTGTTTGAGAACTACAAGCACCAAAATCCGCCAAAGATCCATACCCGGCCGCCCAGTATCTTTTCTCGCATTGGGATTGACTTCAGATTCAAGCAGTACAAACAGTTTTTCTCGAGTCAAGTGGATTCATATACAACTGTCGCAAACCCATCAGCACTGCTGGAAAATCGTCTCTGGATTTCCGATTGATCACGATGACACCGATGAATGTGCCGCCGAGTTCGTGCTGGTTGGATACGACTTGTCGCATGATCATTGCCTGAAGCTTCCGTCAAAATGGTTTCAATCAAAGGTTTCAGGTGCGTTTTGGTAGAATACTGGCTTGTTTCGAGAAATCTACGGTGCCGGTAATATGCCTTTACGTCTTTGTTTCTATTAAATTATTATGCACTATATTGGTTTCCTGCCAAGCACTAAGAACTGCTGTCATTTCAACGTCGGTGTTAAGTGTGTCCAATTGATAACCTTAAGATCAATGTGGCAGATTCTTGATTGAGGGACGACTAAGTCCTTTAATTGAACCTGTTATTCTGAAATTAACCGGCTGAACGAACAGTTCGGTTACGGGTGAAAACAACCCAGCCGCACACCACAAACAGTGAAGCCAGTAGAACAATCAATTCAAAGTGCCGGTCGTTAATCAAGTATGAGAACCCGACTGCGGTGACGACTAAAAATCCCCATCGTTCAGTCCAGTTAAGGTCTCGAAGGAAGTAGCCGTAGCAAACGACCGATGAAGTCCACTGCAACAACAGTATCAACAGTACCGGGGGGATCACATCCCAGGTAACATTCGGGAATGACAGGAGTTCTGGGTGATAAACAAATCCGTACGGGATAATGAAAGTTGTCAACATCAACTTCATGCCATCAATGGCTGTACTGAGAAAGGTACCACCAGACAGCTTTGCGGCTGCCAGCGCACTGACTGCAACAGGTGGTGTTAACGTCGAAAACACTGCAAAGTAAAAGACAAAGAAATGTGCGAGGATGGCTTCAATCCCGCCCTGCTGCAAAAATGGTACAAGGGTTAGCGAGACAACAACATACGCCACTGGTGTTGGCAGACCCATCCCTAGGAACAAGGACACGACCATCGTTCCCAGTAACAACAGAAACTTGCTATCTGGCAACACATGAACGAGCACGATAGCCAGACGGTTAGAGAGATTTGTCGTCAGAAATGTCTGCGCCAGAGGTCCGATGGCAACCAGTAGCAGAGAGAGCAGCGTTACAATGACAAGACCATCAATGTAGGCACCATACAGTTCCTTGATTTTGGGACGGTAACGCCCCTGAAGGGGACAAAGACCGACTGCAAGAGCGATGCCTACAACTCCTGCAATAGCTGGAGAGTAGTAACCAACCAGTAGAATAATTACTGCTCCGAATGAGATGAGAAATGTCGGCAGCATTCTCCAGATCGCCTGATAGTCAACATCTTCTGTCATTCGCGCAAGCTTTTCGTGATTGGCGCAGATAATAACGCCGAATGTTGCGCCACTCAAAAAAAGCAGTGCAGGGATTAGTGCTGCCAGAGCCACTTCAATGTATGGAACATTGAGAAAAAGTGCGATGATAAATCCCGCGAGACCCAGAATCGGCGGCATTATTTGCCCGGATGTTGAAGCGACTGCTTCGATCGCACCTGCCATATCTTTGCGATAGCCATGATTTTTCATCATTGGGATGGTCAGTCGTCCTGTCAGAACAACGTTGGAAACTGCCTGCCCCATTACTGAAGCAACAATTCCGCTTCCAATGATTGCGGGGAAAGCTGCTCCACCTCGAACGCGTCGCCCTGTAACCTTACCGATCTCAATGACCATCTTGAGCATACCAACACCCAACAAAATCGCGGCAAATATGACCAGAAAGTAGAGCTTGTCGGCTGCAAGCCTGGCGAGCCAGAAAATACCTTCACTAACGCCTAACCCTAAATAGTGAATAACAAATCCCACATCGTACTCCGGCAATCGCAGGATTGGATACGGTACCAGGTGGCCAAAGAAAAAATAACAGATGATGATGACAATCAACGAGGTCAGCAACCATCCCCAGTGCAGGAAATTGAGCAGCATGATTCCAATAATGAAAAGGATGCCGATCGTGATGTCAAAGTTATCAAAAAAGGGGTGAACGGAGTCCAGTCGGATTGCGTGGATTCGCACGTAGGCTGAGCAGCCTACCGCAAGCACTGTGCCCACGATCGCAATTCCGAGGCGCGTCTTCCAATAGCTACGTAATGTGCCACTCACATAATCGTCCAGCAGTTCTTTGAAGGCATGAAGAGATGACATGCACATCACAAAGAAAACAAAAGTTGCATAGTAGACTTTTGAGTTACTGATAAACCCGAATACGGAAACAGCGATGTAAAGCGTGAGAATGGTTCCCAGTGCAATGAATGAGTTTTCCACAACGCTGCGAATTCGTGGAGCAGTGAACATAAGCGTAGCGCGTACTAGTCAGCGATGGAAATAAGAAAAGTCACACCGGCTGAAAATCTAAACGAACTTCAGCCGGTGTGTAGTCGTAATTAGACGTCAGTAAATTACGATTCCGGATAGGTTACAGGAACAAAATTAAGCCGTTTGTCCCAAATTCCCAAATCCTTGTAGGCTCGGATTGCGCCTGGATGTGTGTTTTCCTCCGACAGTCCATCGACCATCATATCTTCCGTCAACACCTGCCACAACGCACTCAATTCACGCATCTCATCTAGATGTTTGTGAGTTGCTGTAACATAGTCATATGCCAGTTGTTCCGGAAATTCCGGATGGACAGCTTTATACCCACGGTTGAATCCCGCAAGAAAGTCCTGGTCCTGGTGCGGCAGTGTACCAGCTTTAATGGTCATGCCAAGCCAGGTCGTTCCAAACTGCTCATTCATCTTGTCAATGGCCCATTGATCCATCGGGATGTAGTAAAGTTTTTTACCCGATGCTTCCAGCTTTCGGAGAGGACCGCTCAGAAGGTGATATGACTGTGTCGGCTCCGTTCCATACCCGGTTACGCAAACATCGGTTGTCCCGTCGATCAGTTGCTGAGTCAGTCCGCCAGGATTCAAGCGGCGAATATCTGTATTGGAACTGTCAATTCCATACGCATGCTTCAGAAACAGAGCTGGGAACACTCCCCAGTCGCTTTGGCCAAGCAGCCCGATCGAGACTCGCTTGCCCTTCATGTCGGGGATTGTTTTGATGTTGGGGTCGGTCGTGACAAAGAATTTACCCTGCGACCAGTAGGCTTCACCGTGCAACAACTGAAACTTGATCGGAATTGGATCAGGCAGATATTCCTTAACGGCATCTGTACCACCTTGCAGAGCTAGCTGAATGATGGCATCTTCAGTACCAAACACGGAGTGTTTCCATCGCCGCTGCTCGGTCATGGCACGAACGTTGTACATGTAGCCCGGTGTTTCTTGAGCTGCGATGAACAAGTTACCTCCACTACGAGCTACCACATTGCCGAAGATTGTGTTGCCTTCCATCACACCACATCCGTACGGACAGGTCAGAATCGACACAATATCTTGGGCTTTAGTAACAGGCATAGCCAAAAAGCTTGAAGCAAGCAACGACAATGCCAAGGTGCCTTTGAATAGTGTTTTCATATTATTTCCTCCATTTATGGTGACCAAATATGAACTGGAAAATGATCCGAGATTGAAAATAAAGGGCTCCAGATATTTTTCACCCGTAATATGAATTCAATTTCAAATCATTGTTTAATTAAAAATAACGGTTGATCAAATTCAACCAGACATCCGTCCTCCGCAAGAATTGAAACAACTTCACCATCCGTGGTTGATTCAATGGTTGTATAAAGTTTCATCACCTCGATCAAACACACTGCATCACCTTTCGATATAGTGGAACCGACCTCCACAAACGGGGGTTCGTCGGGGCTGGGTTTTCGATAAAAAGTTCCTACCATTGGTGCGCGCACAATTTCGTGCCCGGAAGGAGCTAGGGGTTCAGCCGGAGGTAAATTGCTAGTTTCAGCCGCAGGAGAGTGGGAATCTGATTGTTTTACTTTCGGGAGTTCAGATTCTGATGCAACCTCTGAAATGGGTTGCGTGTGAGGTGTAGGGGTGCCCCGCTTGCTGACTGACAAGCGTAAACCTTCAACTTCAATATTAATTTCATCAGCGCTTGAATCATCAATCGCCTTGAGAATTTCTGCAATATCGCGAAAACTGAGTGTCGAAGTCATACTCTGAGGTGAGTTAGAGATTCCTAACATTTATCTGTGATAGATAATACTCTGAATTATCCACTGCATCAAAAAATATATTTTGAGTATATTGCCTACCATAGAGTCGTTGAACAGACTGTGCTGTAGTTCAATTAACTGCCGGCGACTAAATTCTTCCAATTAACGAATGGACAGCTTGCATTGAAACGGGTGCTGATTGCCAATCGTGGAGAGATAGCGCTACGCGTTGTACAGGCTGCGCGCAAGTTGGGTATTGAAAGTTTAGCAGTCTATACCGATGCAGATGCCAAGTCTTTGCACGTGTTACAGGCAGATCGCACAGTGCGTATTGGTTCCAATGCTCCTTCTCACAGTTACCTCAATCAGGCAGCCATCGTGCATGTCGCTCAGGCAGAGGACTGTGATGCCATTCATCCCGGTTATGGTTTTCTTTCCGAAAACCCTGAATTTGCCGCTTTGTGTGAGACGGAGGGCATTCGATTTATTGGACCCTCATCAGATACGATCCAGCGAATGGGGAACAAAGTACAAGCCCGAACTGAAGCGATGCGAGCAGGAGTCGAGGTTGTACCAGGTTCTTCTCAATCCTGTAGTGATATTCAGGAAGCGAAGTTAGAAGCGAACCGTATTGGTTATCCAGTCCTCATTAAGGCACGAGGTGGAGGTGGTGGCCGAGGCATGCGAGTGGTTAATAATGAATCCGTATTCACAGCTGAATTCAAACAGGCAAGCGCTGAAGCTGAATCTGCGTTTGGTGATCCCACAATTTACCTGGAAAGGTATCTAGACAAAATCAGGCATATTGAAGTTCAGATACTAGGGGATGCAGACGGCCAAGTTGTCGTGCTCGGAGAGCGGGACTGTACGGTCCAACGGCGCCATCAGAAACTTGTCGAAGAAGCGCCGTGTCCCGTCATCGACAGTGATGTACGCAGCCGACTTCACAATTGTGCCGTTCAATTGGGCGAGTCCATTGGTTATCGGGGAGCCGGTACGGTCGAATTTGTGCTGACGCAAGACCGACAACAGTTTTTTTTCATCGAAATGAATACCAGAATTCAGGTTGAGCACCCGGTAACTGAACAATTGTTCGGAATTGATCTGATTGAAGCTCAACTAAGAGTTGCTTGTGGTGAAAGTGTGGATGAGGTTGTGAAGTCTCCATCGAGTAACGGACATGCCATAGAGTTTCGTATCAATGCAGAACACTGGCAGAACAGGTTCATGCCGTCTCCTGGCAAAATTCAAGGTTGGAAATTGCCGGCCGGTTCGGGTGTCCGGGTAGACACACACTGCTACGAAACATTTTCCATTAGTCCGTATTATGATTCCATGATTGCGAAGCTTATTGTTCACGGGCATGATCGCGACCATGCACTCAGGCGTGCAGAGCCTGCGATTGAGGAATTTAAAATAACAGGTATTGAAACAACGCTTGGGTTTCACCAGCAGTTGCTGCAGAATGATTCGTTCAGGACAGGAAATATCTATACGACCTGGGTTGAGCGAGAATTTCTGAATGGATAGATGACATGAGCCGTTCTGTACGTATTATTGATGTAACACTTCGAGATGCCCATCAGTGTCTTTGGGCGACGCGAATGACAACCGCGATGATGAAAGACATTGCACCGTTGTTGGACCGGGCCGGATTTGAAGCAATCGATCTCGTCGGTGGCGCTGTGTTTGATGTTTGTGTCCGATACCTGCGAGAGGACCCGTGGGAGAGAATGCGAATTCTTTCAAGTTGGGTTAAGGAAACACCTCTCATTATTCACACACGTGGTCAAAGTTTATTTACCTTTGAATTTTTTGCAGATGATGTGGTAGCACTGTCAGCGGAGCGGTTTGCAGCTAACGGTATGCGCTACCATACACCCTACGATGCAGTCAACGACATTCGTAATTTAGAGGTGGCGATCCGGTCTGCGAAGCAGGTCGGGTTGCACACAATTGGCGGGCTTGTATTCACTCACAGCCCTGTCCATACAGATGAATTTTACGCACGCAAGGCGAAAGAGTTGATCAAACTTGGTGTCGATGGCGTTTATATCAAGGATGCCAGCGGACTACTTCGCCCTGACCGGGCACTGACTTTAGTTCCGACCATCAAACAGGCAATTGGTGACCTGCCGCTACAACTTCATTCACATTGTCTTTCTGGACTCGCTCCTTACACAGCATTGCTTGCAGTTGATGGTGGAGTTGAAGTGGTACACACAGCAACATCAACGATGGCGAATGGCGCATCGCATTCTCCAACTGAACTTTTTGTGAGAAATTGCAGGCGTCGCGGCTATAGGATTGATCTGGACCTGAACCCCATTGAAGAGGTAGCGGACCGATTGGCCTATCTAGCCAAAATAGCAGATAAACCTTTGGCAGAAATTGCACAATACGATGAGTTTCATTTTCATCACCAGATGCCAGGTGGTATGATTTCTAATCTCAAGTATCAGTTGAGCACAGTTGGGCTGGAAGATCGTCTTGAGGACATATTGGAGGAAGCCGGACATGTTCGAGCAGATTTGGGGTATCCGATTGTTGTTAGCCCATTTGCGCAGTACATCATCACGCAAGCGGTGTTGAATGTAATGGGGCACAACCAGGGTAAGCCGCGTTATGAAACGGTGCCTGACGAGGTGCGCCTGTATGTTCGTGGTGGATACGGAGAAGTCGTAGGTGATATCGACCCAAATCTTTATGACAAAATTGTACGAGGAGCTGAACCCATCACGGAGCGACCTGGTGCACACGTACCGATGGCATTGGACAAACTGCGAAAAACGCGAGGACCGTTTGCATCTGACGACGATTTGTTGCTTGCAGCCTATTACGCCGATAGGGAATATTCCGAATTGAAGAAAGCCGGTCCAATACGTATCGACACCGATTCTATTGGTGCAACGCCACTGACAACTTTGATAAAACAACTCGCATCACGTCCATCAATTCGAGCATTCAGCCTGTCGAGCAACTCGACTTGAACGAAGTTAGGAGGAATTCTGCCATGAGTGAACCATGTATCATCACAGTCGCCATCACTGGCGCCGTCCCTCGAAAAGAAGACAACCCTGCAGTTCCAGTTGTTCCCTCGGAACAGATTGAATCAACGCACGAAGCCTTTGAAGCGGGAGCATCACTGGTCCATATACACGTTCGAAATGATGATCAGAGTCCGGGGTCGGATTCAGATAAATTCCGACAGATTCAAGAAGGTGTTAAGAAATACTGCCCCGAGATGATTATTCAGTTTTCAACTGGCGGGCGCGGAAGAGAACTTGCTAAGCGTGGTGCCATGTTAGATCTCAGACCCGACATGGCTTCCCTTGCGACTGGATCGGTAAATTTTCCGACTTCAATCTATGAAAACCCCCCCGGTTTTGTCGAGGAGCTTGCGTCAACCATGCTTGGATTTGATATCAAGCCGGAGATTGAAATTTTTGATGTTGCGATGTTGTACAACGCGGCGAACCTAGTCAAGAAAGGATTGCTCAAAACTCCAGTTCATGTGCAATTCGTACTGGGTATCCCAAACGCACTGCCAGCCAGACGTAAATTGCTTGAATTTTTGATATCGGAATCTCAAGAAGTGCTTCCTGACTCAACCTGGACAGCGGCTGGAATTGGACGACATCAGTTTACGGTCAACCAGTGGTGTCTGGAACTCGGTGGGCACTGTAGAACGGGCCTGGAAGACAATATCAAGTATGACCGCGACAGATTGGCCAAGAATAATGCTGAGTTGGTTACAAAAATTGTTGATGTAATTGATCAATATGATCGACATCCGGCATCCCCGCAAGAAGCTAGACAACTACTGAATCTGGCAGCTTAGCAATCACATCAAGCAGACACTGAAAAGTTAGGCTGGTGGTATTGGTAGACGGTGCGCTACCCACTGAACGATATACATAGGGATTGAAATATGTACGAACTATTCTATTGGACAACGCCGAATGGTCACAAGATTACGATGCTTCTTGAAGAACTAAGTCTGGAATACAAAGTGGTTCCAGTTAACATCGGGAAAGGTGATCAATTTGAGGCTGATTTTCTGAAAATTTCGCCCAATAATCGGATCCCAGCGATAATCGACCATGATCCTTATGAAGCGGAAGGCGATGTGGCTATATTTGAATCGGGTGCGATTTTATTGTATCTGGCAGATAAACATAATCAGTTCATTCCAAAGGACACAGCCGGTCGGGCGAATGTTTTACAGTGGCTATTTTGGCAAATGGCAAACCTGGGGCCGATGGGCGGACAAAACCACCATTTTGTCACTTATCTCGATGAGCCAATTGAGTATGCGGTCAACCGCTATGTCAACGAAGTCTCGCGGCTATATGCGGTGTTGGATCATCAGTTGAAAGATAACGAATACATATGTGGTGAGTATTCGATTGCAGACATGGCGAGCTACCCCTGGGTGGTTCCACACAAGCGTCAACTGCAGAAGATTGAAAAATTTCCCAACCTTTACCGCTGGTTTGAGACTGTGCGCAAACGTGCCGCTACGGAGCGCGCTTATGAGGTTGCCAAGAGAATCAACCCCAATCCTACCCAGATGTCTGATGAAGAGAAAAAGATTCTGTTTGGACAGGATGCAAGCACGCTTCAGAGACTTCGAAAAGATAGCTAAAACAAAGTACTAAAGCAATGGCGTCAGGTTTAACTGCCCCACTTGAGGGCGTAACCGTAGTGGATTTTACGACACTTGCACCAGGTCCCTTTGCGACCTTAATGCTCGCGAATGTGGGCGCGGATGTGATCAAGGTAGAGCGACCTGGGATCGGTGATGAAATGCGAATATACCGAGACGCGTTCGGTGACAACGGCGTTACATTTTCGATACTGAATGCTGGAAAGCGCAGCATAACCGCGGATCTAAAGGTTCCCGAAGATCGGGATCGCATCAAGTCTATGATTCGAGAATGTGATGTAGTCGTAGAACAGTTTCGACCCGGTGTGATGGAACGATTGGGACTTGGATATAAAGATCTGAGTGAAACGAATCAGGGTCTTATTTACTGTTCGATAACCGGTTTCGGACAGACTGGACCCAAAGCCATGATGGCAGCCCACGATCTCAACTATGTAGCTGACGCAGGGATGCTGGCACTGGGAGAATGTTCGACAGGCAAACCATCAATTCCCCAGCTACTCGCTGCTGACCTTGCTGGCGGATCATATCCGGCTGTAATAAACATTTTGCTGGCGCTGCAACGGCGAGCGCAAACGGGTGAGGGGGCCTACCTTGATATTTCTATGACGGATTGTTTGTTTCCGCTAATGTTCTGGTGCCTGGGACTTGGCTGGGGTAGTGGAGATTGGCCACATTCGGGACAACAGCTATTGACTGGCGGGTCGCCTCGTTATCAGGTGTATCGTACAGAGGATCATCGGTATCTCGCAGTTGCCGCATTGGAAGAACGGTTTTGGCAGGTGTTTTGCGATACGATTCAGTTTGAAGCGGACGCTGAAATGGAACGTAAGGAGCCAAAGAAGATGATTACGAAAATCGCACAAATTGTTCAATCGAAAAGCGCTGACGAGTGGACCAGGCTGTTTGATGGTAAGGATGCCTGTTCAATTATTGCAAATACGTTAGAGGAAGCAGTTAAGGATGCTCACTATCAAGCTCGGGGTGTATTTGAAAGGCAGATTGAAACTGAATCGGGCGAGATGATCAGTGCACTTCCGCTACCGATCGTTTCGGAATTGCTAGATAAAGACGCATCACCGAAGAAGGTACCTAAACTAGGTGAGCACAACTGAATAGTTTGATGACAAATTACAGGGATAACCTAACGATAATCCTGTAGATGGCACTTTTGGAGAATCCGATAACATGCAAACATTTGGTTCCATTGGTATTGTTGGTGCCGGGTTGATTGGTTCAGGCTGGGCTGCGCGCTGTCTGGCACGAAAAATCGATGTATTTGCCTATGATCCTTCGCCGAATGGAGAAACTGTCATTCGGTCGCACATTGACAACGCATGGCATGCACTGGAAAAGCTTGGATTTAACCGGGATGAAGCTGGCAAGTTCACCTATGTCAACGATCTGGAAGAACTCTGCAGGAATGTAGAGTTTATTCAGGAAAGTGCGCCTGACTCACTTGAGATCAAGACCAGGCTTCACCGGCAGATTGATCTTATTACACCACCGGATGTGATTATCGCTTCAAGTTCCTCTGGACTTCTACCGTCTGATATTCAGGCAGGGAGCAACCATCCAGAAAGAATCGTGATCGGTCATCCATTCAATCCGGTGTACATCCTGCCACTGGTTGAGATCGTACGCGGTGATCAGACCTCTGCTGATACAGCAAGGCTTGCAGCTGAGTTCTACAAGCATATCGGCATGTATCCTCTAATGGTCAAAAAGGAGATAGAAGGGTATATTTCCGACCGTCTGCAGGAAGCGATCTGGCGAGAAGCGCTTCACATGGTCGCAGATGGCGTTGCATCAACCAAAGACATCGACGATGCAATAGTCTATGGTCCCGGACTTAGATTGGCAATTATGGGTGTGTGTCTGACATTTCATCTTGCCGGTGGTGAGCAGGGGATGAAACATATGCTTGAGCAGTTCGGCCCCGCTTTACAACTACCCTGGACTCACCTCAAAGCACCAGAATTGACTGAGAACCTGATTGACAGAATGGTTGAAGGCACCAAGTGTCAGTCAGAGGGTCACAGTATTGAGGAACTGGAAAGACTGCGCGACAACTGTCTGATAGAGATTCTTGATGTATTGGCCAGGTATCAATACTCTGCCGGTTCGACAAAGTTTAGAGCAGACAGTTAAACTGCGCCATTGAAACGCACTTATCACAGAGCACTCAACCGGTTGCTGCGCCCACGCAGTATTGCGATGATTGGTGGCAAAATGGCGGAACGGGCGATTCGCCAATGCGATCTCATGGGATTTGAAGGGGAAATTTGGCCTGTCAATCCACACCGCGATGAGATGTATTCGCGTCCTTGTTTTCGTTCCATTCAAGATTTGCCGCGACCACCGGATGCAGCCTTTGTTGCGGTCCCGAGAGAGCCGACCATCAAAGTGGTTGGGGAGTTGGCTGCAGCAGGAGCAGGAGGCGTCATCTGCTACGCTTCAGGATTTGCTGAAGTCGGCGGTAAGGGAATTGAGTCCCAAAAAGACTTGGATGCCGCAAGAGGGGATATGCCTCTCATTGGGCCAAACTGTTACGGAATGTTGAATTACCAGGATGGCGTTGCGCTATGGCCAGACGAGCAGGGCGGGGTACGTTGTCAGAGAGGAGCAGCCATTATCAGCCAGAGTGGCAACATTACTGTCAGTTTGACCATGCAGAGGCGAGGCGTTCCTGTTGTATTTTTGATCTCGACTGGCAACATGACAGGCGTCAAAACGCATGACTACATTCATGCAATGCTGGAAAATCCGGGTGTTACTGCCATTGGTCTTTATCTTGAGGGTGTGGTCGATGCGTCTGAGTTCTCAGTTGCTGCAATCGAGGCACTGAAGAAAAGGGTGCCAATTGTTGTGTTAGAGTCTGGTCAGTCGACAATCGGTGCCAACGTGACCCGAACGCATTCATACTCGCTGTCAACCGACGGCCAGGTGAGCAGTGCGTTTTATCAGAAGTTTGGCATCATTCAAGTGCACAGCATTCCACAATTACTTGAAACGCTTAAGTTAGTTTCGCTGATTCCTCCTGAGGACAATCCTTCAATTGCTTCAATCAGTTGTTCCGGTGGCGAAGCGGCCTTAATGGCGGACCTGGTAGCGAAAAAAAATCTGGAGTTTGCCGAATTATCGGACACACAACGCAGGCGGCTTTATGAAGTTTTGGGTGATAGAGTTGTTGTTTCAAATCCTTTGGACTATCACACTTATATTTGGGGCGATCAGGCTGCACAAACGGAGTGTTTTCAAGCAGTTTATGAAGGTTCTCAAAACATTAATGTCAATGTCATTGATTTTCCAATCGAGGGAATCTGCGACCCGGTTGAGTGGGGCGCTGCGATTCAGGCCATTAAAGATGCAAAAGATAATACAGGTGCAAATGTAGTTGCCGTTTCCACATTACATGAAAATTTTCCGCCAAAATATCAAAGTACCATGCTGGAGCACAGCATACCACCGATGGTCGGAATGGTTGAGTGTGTCGATGCATTAGCAGATTCTGTTGAATTTGCGAGAAAGGCAAATTCTGTCAGTTCTCTGATGCCCTTGATAGACATGACACCCTGTCGAGGTGTGGAAGATTCACTAGACGAATTTGAAGGAAAGCAACAATTACTGCAAGCTGGAATTCCTGTAGTTGCTGGTGAGTTGGTTAACAGTGTTGAAGAAGCGGTCTCTGCAACGTCAAGGATAGGGTACCCTGTAGTCGCGAAAATTTCATCAGTCGAAACTATTCACAAATCAGACGTTGGTGGGGTCATACTCGATATTCAATCGGATGATGACCTGATACAAGCATGTGAATCGATTTTCCGTCTCTCAGATGCGGTGCTGATTGAACCGCAGTTGCCTGCACCCATAATCGAAATGCTGGTGGCATTTCGGGTAGATGCAACATTCGGACCGATCATGGTAATTGGAGCAGGAGGAAAACTGGCAAATTTACTGCAGGATTCGGCTGTTTTACATTTTCCTATTCTCAACGATGATATACAAACATGCCTGAATCAGTTGAGAATCGGCAAACTGTTGAGTGGTTATCGGGGTATCCAAGGTGATATGACTGCAGTTTTAAGATTCATTCGGGCTCTTGCGAGATTCGCTATTGACGAAGCCAATAAAATCATTGAAATTGAAGTCAATCCTCTATTCGTCTATGCCCCAGGTGCGGGTGTGAAGGCGGTTGATGTTGTCTACCGATTTAGCGAGTAAACTCGATTTTGATTGCTGTACCTGTCAGTCACCTAAAGGCATCCAATCGAATTGAAGTCAAAAATGATTTAAACACCCAAAACTCAGGTTAAGAAATGATGAGTGTAAGTAATGTACTAGTCCGGCAGGAAGATTCAATTCTTGAAGTGACAGTTAACCGCCCCAAAGCGAATGCAATTGATACGGCAACAAGCAAAGAGTTGGGGGAGGTGTTCTGTAACTTTCGGGATGATGATGAGTTGAGAGTTGCAATCGTAACCGGCAGTGGTGATAAATTTTTCTCTGCTGGCTGGGATCTGAAAGAAGCGGCATCGGGTGAAGCAGAACTTGATGGCGACTATGGTCCGGGCGGTTTTGCAGGCCTTTGTGAACTGCATGACTTGAATAAACCGATCATCAGTGCAGTCAACGGCTACGCGGTTGGTGGCGGATTTGAACTGGCATTGTCGGGTGACTTGATCATTGCTGCCGAGCACGCTCAGTTTTTTCTACCGGAGATCAAAGTTGGCGTTGTAGCTGATGCAGCAACATTTCGATTAACCCGATGGATTCCAAGGGCAGTAGCGATAGAGATGCTGCTGACTGGTCGAAGAATGTCGGCTGAGGAGGCTTTACGGTGGGGCTTGATTAATCAGGTAGTTCCACTTGAGCAACTGATGGACAGTGCTTGGAAACTTGCGAGAACTATCGCAGAAGGCGCACCTTTAGTGGTTACGGCAGTGAAGGAAATTCTTCGAAAGGCTGAGAATGCGAGCGTTGAGGAATGCTATCGCATGATGCACGCGGGTGAATTTGAAGGTTATGAAAAAATGAAAGCCTCTGCTGATGCAATGGAA
Organism: Arenicellales bacterium; assembly: GCA_965220665.1. GTDB lineage: Bacteria > Pseudomonadota > Gammaproteobacteria > Arenicellales > JAJDZL01 > JAJDZL01. The sequence goes on along the minus strand of CBDCQQ010000004.1, from coordinate 370,712 downwards.
GGGCCAAAAGCTTTCGCTGAAAAGCGCGATGCGAGTTGGAAAGGCCAGTAGTCGATCCTTTCTCAATTGTGTGGCATCAAGGCTTGCAATTTCAGCAAGGTATATTTGCCAGTTCATTCGAAATTTAAGGTGAGATAACCTTTTGGGGAATGAGTCGTCAATAGAGCCTATGAGTCAGGTGCCGTTTTCAAAACCACCGCCAGTCGAGCTACCTCCACAGGAGGAGTGGCTGGATCTCACCGATCATGCTGAAGTCGGTCGTGAGCCTTTCTTTTCTGGGCGGGATGCTGAATATGAGGTTTTCCGCAGAGCTCTAAACAGCCTTCGGCTCGGACATATTGGTGGCGGCACAATGATATTCCAAGGTGCACCGGGAGTTGGAAAATCTGCCCTGATGTTAGAGTGCATGGAAGCTGTTAGAAGACATTCGACACCGAATGATCCATGGGTTGCTGTTTCCCTCAATCCCGGCACCTTGAAGTCGCTGGTCAATATTGTGACAAGTTGATTCGTGCGGCGAATAAGGAAACTGAACGGCTTTCAAAGATTAATTCGACTGCAATGACTCAAAAATTCAACGAGTTGCGGAAACTGGGAAAAGAGCTGTATCGGGAGTTTTATGAATGGGGAGGCGGTATAGGGGGCATCTCAGTTGACGGAAAGCTAGCAGGCGACAGGCATTTGGATTCATCTGTGTCGGCAGAGAAGGCATTTTCCGGTGCGGCGCCATTACTTGAAAAACTTCATCTGGTGGTTTTTGTGGATGAAGCCCAGAATACACCAGTTGAAAGCTCAACCCGGGAGGTTCTAGACTGTCTTCACCGGGACTCTTACGGAATACCGTTGGTGGCAGCAATTTTCGGTTTGAGCGACACTCAGGAGGTTCTGCGTCAATGCGGCTTGTCGAGATTTGCAGATGAGCGGGTGGTCAATCTAGAACCGCTTTCGATTGTCGATGCTACCGGTTCGCTAAGGTGTATGCTTGATGCCTACTACATTGGTACAGAAGAAGAAAAGGATTATTGGGCAAACACGCTTGCAGAACTGTCCCAAGGTTGGCCGCAGCATGTCAACCGGGTAGGCGTGGTTGCAGGCAGGGTGCTTCGTTGCAACCAGGGCCAGTTGGAAAGGCATCTGCTTGAGAAGGCTTTTGAGAAAGGAACTGAAAGGAAAAACGACTACTATGCCGAGCGGCTTGCTGCCTGTTCACAGGACCCAGAACTTTACAAACAACTCGCTGAGGTAGCGGTTGATCATCCCGACGGTGTTTTGCCTCGCAAACAGCTCAGACAGACACCTTGCGGAGTCTTCGCTGAATGATTCAGGGGATTCTTTCAATGACTTTCTATCAAACGCCCTGCATGATGCCGGTTTATTGGCTCCGGTAAAGAATCTTCCCTACCATTACCAGTTCCCCATCCCTTCTTTGGGAGACTATCTGCGAAACTTGCCGGTGTAACGGTTAAAGTAAATTGGGCAATTGGCAACTCGTAGCCGTGCTATTTTTTCTTGATCTTCTTTTTCTTGCCATTGACTGCGGCGATTCTATTGTGCGACGGCTATTGCGAGATATTGTTGTGACAGGAAAATGAACGGACTCTGCGATTACCATGGCAACGCTTAACCTAGCGGTGAAACGATTTCCATGGCGAATGGCCTATGATTTGAGAAAATACGAATTTACCCTGATACATGACGGGAACACTCCTGGTTGATAATGGTTCTGTTTCGAGAGTCGAACGATACGTCAGCTTCCGCTGAAGTCTCGGACACTCTCAAACGGAGTTTTACCGAATAAATATCAACTAGATGCAAGACTAATTTCTCTCGTTAACCGGACAGCAGTGTCTAGGATTCTCCAATTCCGATATGCAGTATCAGCTTATTGCATATTGATGACCAGTCGACCTTGAACTGAGCCAGCCGCTAGTCGTTTAAACGCATCATTGATTTGTATAAAGGGTACAGATTCAACGATACTCCTGATTTTACCGCCACTCGCTAATTTCATCAGTTGACGCAATTCCTGGCGAGTCCCGTCAGCACTACCGAAAATTTGAAGACCATTTTCGATCACCTCTGCAGCATTAAACCTCAGGTCTTCGTGTGGCAGTGAAATCAGTACCAATCGACAGCGGGCCGCGGCGCTATCAATCATCTGCCGCCAGCTCGCCGGGGATGGTGCAAAATTGAAACTCGCATCTGCTCCACCCAATCCCCTGATTTTGTCAATGGAATTGTCGTCCGCCTTGAGCGCATAATCCGCACCAAGCGACAGGGCATGTTCCAGCTTCTCATCGGCCAGGTCAACTGCGACGACAGTTGCACCTGACAGTTTGGCAAACTGTATGGCGTAGGAACCCAGACCTCCAGACCCAAAAACAACCGCTAGCTCACCTGGCTGCAACGCAGCCTTGCGCGTCGCACTGTAAGCCGCGACGCCAGCGCACAAAAGCGGTGCCGCATCAACCGCGTCCAAAACTTCAGGGATGACTGTAACCCAATTCGCTCGCAACACTGTGTACTCGGCAAAACACCCTTGGGCATCAACGCCTGTACACGCGACATTCGCACAGTGGGTTTCGTGACCGGTCAAACACTCGCGGCACGCACCGCAGGTGTCATAAACATAGCCAATGCCAACACGCATTCCTGTCGTGATATTTTTAACACCTGCGCCGGTTTTTACCACTTTACCTATACCCTCGTGTCCCAGTGTCGTCGGCAGTTCCGGCAATGGGTGCTCGCCAAGCCAAAAATGTAGATCAGAATGACAAAGACCACATACCTCGATTTTCACCAACACCTCTCCCGGACCAGGCTCGGGAACCGGAACATCAACCAATTCGAGCGGTGTTTTGACACCAACCATTCGTGCGGATTTCATGTAGTCAGTCATTTGCATTCTTATCCGGTTAAATGTGCTTGATTTTGCATCATAGCCTGCTCGACTTCGCGGTGCAGGTTCACCATGATGCGTCGTTTCAGTTCAATAAATTCAGGACTAGTCACCATTTCATAGTGCCGCGGGCGCTCAAGCGTTACACCAACTGAATCGACAATAGTCCCGGGACGGCCAGACATCACATAGACGACATCTCCCAACAATAGTGCTTCATCAATATCGTGAGTCACGAATAGTACCGTCTTTTGTTCACGTTCCCAGATGCGTAGTAGCAACTCCTGCATAATGGTGCGCGTTTGACTGTCAAGCGCTCCGAACGGCTCGTCCATGAGTAAAACTTGGGGATCATTTGCGAGGGCACGCGCAATGGCAGCACGTTGTTGCATGCCGCCTGAAAGCTGACTGGAATAAGCGTCTTCAAATCCTTTGAGTCCGACGGAATGGATGTAATGCTGTGCACGTTGGGCGCGCTGATCAGCAGATATTTTCTGAATTGATAAGCCGAACTCCACATTCTTTTTGACGGTCAGCCAGGGGAAAAGCGAATAATTTTGAAATACCATGCCTCGGTCTGCGCCGGGGTCTGTGATAAGTTCATCATCAACATAGCAACCCCCTGCCGATACTTCTGTGAGACCGGCCACTAGGTGCAACAGGCTTGATTTTCCACATCCCGAAGGTCCGACAATGACAGCAAACTGTTTGTCAGGGATTTCCAGCGAAAGATTTTCAAGTGCGGTCACCGTACCGACACGTTGAGATGTAAAGTGCAGTGCGACATTGCGTATTGAAACCTGTCCCATCTCAAACGCTTCCCATTAATGTGCTGCAGTCCAAGGTAGCAGCCAGCGCTTGGCCATTTTAAAAACCAGGTCTGTTAACAGACCTAGGATACCGATGGTGAATATGCCGACAAAGATTGTGGCGGGATGAAGGCCTCGCATCGCTTGCAGAATCATGTAGCCCAACCCAGCTGATGCCGCCACCAATTCTGCAACCACCAGGAAAGTCCACGCCCAGCCCATTGTTACGCGAAGGGTATCCATCACACCGGGTAATGTGGCAGGTAGCATCACACGCGTGATGACCTGCCGCCGGTTGACACCTAGGGTATACGACACATTGTAAAGGTCGTCGGATACATTTGCGGAAACATCAGCACACAATACAATTTGCTGGAAAAAAGTACCCAGGAAAATTACTGCAATTTTTTCTTCAATACCGATACCAATCCACAAAATCAACAGAGGAATCAGCGCGGTAACCGGCAGATAGCGCATGAAGTTGACAAGTGGTTCAATGGCGGCCGCAACAATGCGGTAACTGCCCATGAGGATACCAAGTGGCACTGCGATAATGGACGAAAGAAAAAAACCGATATAGATTTCGGCCAGGCTGACCTGCATGTGTTCGAACAATGAACCATTGGAGAGTACTTTGACAAAGGCTGTCCAGACTTCATCCGGGCGCGGAAGAAAAGCGCCGCTCACCAGCTGCAAATAACTCAACAGGCACCAGGTCAGCAGCGCCGATCCCGCAACGGCGGTACCTACGCTGATCTCAATTGATCGGGGAATCGATCGTTTAGGCGTAAATAGCCGCGTCAATCTTGCTCATCCAAGCGGAATTAATACTCCGAATCAGTCCAGATAATCGGTCGTAAGCACATCTTGAGAGGTCAGCCCCTCGACCTGAACTTTACCAAATCCGGACCATATCGTGATCGCATCACTCAGTGTGCTATGTAATTGACCTGGCGCGTCTGAACTGCCGAACATTTCCTTATTTCGATCAATGTCGAGATACTCTACACCAGTTACCACTGCTTCGAATTCAGCCGGATCAGCCAGCCATCCGCCGACACCATCCGCCATTATCTGATAGCCTTCTGCTGGATTTTCAGCAAGGAACTCAAGTGCCCGCTGCCAACCTCGAACGAAGGCTTTCAACTGATCCCCATGTTGATCGATTGTATCCTGGGTAGCAGCAACAACATCCACGATCAGTCCCGGCTTCTGGGAACTGTCGATCAGGCGATGACCGTGTTCCGTCTGCTCACCCTGAGTCAGGTGAGGCTCCCAGGTTACTGCGGCATCAACCCGACCGGCAACAAAAGCTGCACCGGCATCAGTCGCAGTCATATTTACCATGTTAATATCGTCCTGTGTCAGACCGGCTTCCAATAGTAGCGCATTAATAAAAAACTGGGAAACAGAACCCTCTTCAAATGCTACATTGTGTCCTTTTAGGTCGCCCACGGTCGTAATTTCCTTATTGGATACGACGCCATCTCCACCATTAGAGTTGTCGACTGCTAGAAAATACTTGACTGGCGTGCCAGGCTTCATGTAGATTGGAAATTCATCAGCGGTCGAAGCAACCAAATCAACCTGACCGGCCATAAAGGCGCCCATTTTCAATGGTGTATTTTCCATGATACGAAGCTCAATGCTGACACCCTCTTGTTCAAAAAAGCCCTTGTCTCGGGCAATGTAAAACGGTCCATAACCAACCCATGTCGAATGGGCGAGCGTCAATGTGTCTGCACGAAGCTCTAGAGATATACTGCCGACTACAGCAGCAAGGGCAAAACAAAGTACTTTTTTTGAGATTTTCATTTCAAGCCTCCTCAGTAGATAGTTCTAATCTTAAATTCCAGCTAATAAATTTTGAAATGCATCTCGCCGACCCACAACAATTTAGGTGGCAAGCACAGCGACCGTGGATCTTCTATCCAATGCATGAGAAGTGTAGCAATCACCCTCCTGTCAAGCAACATACATGCAGTCGCCGGTTTAAATCTAACAATGCAGATTCAATAATTTGTTGCTTCATTCAGGCTATTTTAGATGAAAAGTAATAGAATCAAGCAGGCTGATGCTCCATTAACGATATATTCGACGTCATAAAATTCAGACTGGAGTTTTCCTCTTAAACAATTTCAATCTACGAGGTGTCCAGAGGAAGAATATTCAGTAAACCATTAAGGTTGGTAGCAAATGACCAAGAATGTAATTCAGGTCTATGCGATTGACAGTCAACACAACAAGTATGATTGTCATTCCGTATACGAGAGTCTCGTACGAATTTACACCATATTTTCGATGGACACCCAGTCCCGGAATTAGACCTGCGACTGGAATTTCTGTTTTGCCAGGCAGCAACTAAGAGGTGCTATTAATTGTTGTGGATATCAAGATGAACCGCAAAGAGAATGTCCGACAGAAAGCATGATAATATCTCACAATCCGTGAAGTAGCCTTGAGGGTGTTGATATCTGATAAAAAAGGCATCAGAGATTTACGTCTGAAATGCGGGAATTACCTCATCACAAAACAGTAATAGTGAATTCTTCTGTTCTTTCTGGCTAAGTCCGTAGCTTGCAAGATAGACGAATTCGTCCACACCGGCTTGTCTATAACTCTCCAACTTTCTAATGACTTCGTCAGGAGTGCCCATCATTAAGTTCTGAGTCATCATGCCGGGGTTGTACTGTTCACGTTCAGAGAGTTCTTCCAGCGGAATGACTTTTGGAAAGCCGTTATCAACATCGCCTAAGTTTCGGAACAAGTTCTCGAACATTCCCATCGTTTTCTGAATTGAGGAAACTGCGTTATCTCGTGCTTTTGTGTTTTGATAGACGGCAGTGTGTCGCATGATCGCAAATATGGGTTTATGATTACTGGTATCTTTTTCGATTGCTTCTGCCAATTGCAATTTGTAGAGTTCAATTTCTTTAAAGGGGCGAGACAGTGGCCAGGAAATGATGTTGCAGCCGTTTGCGACAGCATAGTCAAACGTAATTGGAGACCTCGCGGCAACCCATAACGGTGGATGTGGTTTCTGCAAGGGTTTTGGGACTGAAGTTGAAGTCGGGAATGACCAATACTCCCCTTCGTGTTTAACATCGCCTTTCCAAAGTTCTTTCAGTATCGGAAGCATTTCCTGCATGTATCGCCATGCATCTGATTGTTTCAATCCGGGGCACAGGCGGTCGAATTCACGTTGATAGGCACCTGAGCCAATTCCAAACTCCAGTCGCCCGCCGCTAATTTGATCAAGTAAAGCAGCTTCGCCAGCCAAATTAATTGGATTCCAATAGGCGGCTACTGCGACTGCTGTACCCAGCCGAATATCGTTCGTGTGACCTGCAAACCAGGTCAGAATCTGAAACGGGTTTGGGGCAATTGTCATCTCCAATGCATGATGTTCTGCTGCCCAAACGATATTGAATCCGCCTCTCTCTGCAATTTGAACCATTTCCAAAGTGTGCTTCAGGACGTCTTGCATTGATATGCTTTGGTCCATTCTTTCCATGTTGATGGCAAGTTGAAACTTCATAAAAGATACCTGGTGCTGTTTTGAAAAGACTATCGAGCGACAAGTTGGCTCGGTTGTGATTCACTAGAAGTGTTCATCCTAACATTCTTGGTTTTTAAGTTGTTCCAAGTCAATATCTGGATTGTTTATGTCACTTGCAGTTGTTTCCGCAATTAATACCCATGGCTTACCCTTTACGGTTTAACACTTTCAAGTGTGTAGCCGTCATCTGCATCAACCAATGCGCCGTTGATAAGCATCTTGTTTGTTTGAATATCAGCCATGCGAAAGGTCTCGTCAATTTCGATGTAATAATTTCAAAGATTCATGAACAAAATTAGGGCCGAATAGACGACAAATTCTGGAGTATTGTATTTCCCGTGAGTTCATTTATCCGAAAACTTTTAGCCTTCAACTGTGCGAAAACGATTCTGAAAATTAAATCATTTTCAAATTACATCATTCAGATAAATTCTGCTCAAAAACAATTAGTAAAGACTTACTATTAATGGTAATAGTTAAAAGATATAAATAAAGTATAATTCTCCGAATCTTGATTGCAGCACACCACTGCGGAAACCTAATTTCAGGATGAGTTAACAATGAGTTTACCAAACCAGCAAACTGCAATTCGCTTGGCGAAAAGAACGCAAGATATCGAGTCAGTCGAGTCTAAGTCAAATGGTGATTCGAAGGGGATGGTGGAGGCGTATCCGTACAAAGACAGGCTCAAAAGGAAAGAGTACGAATCGGGTAAAGCGGAGCTTCAGGTGGAATTAGTCAAAGCGCAGAACTGGGTCAAGGACACCAAGCAAAAAGTTGTCATTTTGTTTGAAGGACGGGATGCTGCAGGAAAGGGTGGTACGATTAAACGCTTTATGGAGCACCTTAATCCTCGAATTGCCAGAGTTGTTGCCTTGCCCAAACCAGGTGAGAAGGAGCGCGGACAGTGGTATTTTCAACGCTATATTGAACAGCTTCCTACAAAGGGTGAGATGGTGCTTTTCGACCGTTCCTGGTACAACCGTGCCGGTGTGGAACGGGTGATGGGATTCTGCACTCGACTGGAGTACCTTGAATTCATGCGCCAGACGCCCTCACTTGAGCGAATGCTCGTGGATAGTGGCATCATGCTCTACAAATATTGGTTTTCAGTAACTCGCAATGAGCAGCGCCGACGATTTGAGGCGCGTGCCGATAGCCCCTTGAAACGCTGGAAATTAAGCCCGATAGATAAAGAGTCGCTGAATCTGTGGCCCGAATATACCGAAGCGAAAGAAACGATGTTTTTCTATACAGATACTCGGGATGCTCCTTGGACCGTCGTTCGCTCGGACGATAAAAAGCGAGCGCGAATCAATTGCATGAGGCACTTTTTGTGCGAAGTTAACTATCCCGACAAAGATGAAAGTGTTGTTATCCCTCCGGACCCGCAGATTGTGGGGTTGGCGCGCGATATCTTCTTAACGCAGCAGGGTGATCTGGAAGGCGGGCGAGAAGCAGCTTCGCTTAGAGAGTAGCCGTCAACAGTCAAATCATGTAAAGTTGTCCGAATTCTGGATTTTTGTCTTGCACATCAGCAAGACGTAAACAGTGCCATGCCAAAGCGTGATTGCTTGATGTTGCAGGCTTCCCGGTTTCTCTTTCTATTTGCTGAATCACAGAAGCAACCCTGAGGCTAGTACAGGACACGAAAACAAGGTCGACATTGTCGTTTAATCCGAGTTCGATAGCGGCATCTCGAATTGAATCACTCGAGATTTTCGCTGCCCGGTTATCATCTTCTTCATTGAATGATCCGAATGCGACGACATTGAAGCCACGCGCTTCGATGTAAGTTGCGACTTTGTCATTAACATCCTGTCTATAGGGTGTCAATACAGCGAGATTTTTAGCATTCAGTGCCTTAAATGCTGCAAATGCGGCGGTGATGGGTGTCGTACACTTCGCTTCTGGGCGGGTTTCGTGAATCCTTTCAAAAACTCGCTCCTCTCCGATCACCATTGAAGCTGAAGTGCACCCATAAGCGACAACATCCAGTGGCACTCCGGGCAAAATGATTTCGGCGCAATGCGGGAGGTGCTGCTCCATGGCAGCAAGCGATTCTGGGGTAACTGCTGGTGAATTGGGAATTCTGCTCTCGTAATAAGCGACGCCATCGATGTCGAGAAATGTACGAAACTCATGTTCAATGGTATGATCAGATGCGAGCACGATTACACCTATTGCTGCTCGATGTGCGATGCCCTTGTCCAGATCAAAAGGGATATGGGTGCGAATAATGCGCTCTGAAACTTCATATGAGTGGGCTACTTGTTGCATGGAATTGACCCGTTGAAAGTGAGAATTTCGGGAATGTCGTAGAACAGTTGTCGTTCTTACTTGTAATTCTATCGCGAATTAAATTGAATTGATTCGTTATGGTAGCTGAAAACCCAGTGCATCTATCTCAGGTTCTATACCTTCTATTAGATCAGTGGCGATTTTGGCTGAACCACAAGCCATCGTCCAGCCCATGTGTCCTTGTCCAGAGTTGACAAACAAATTTTCAAATTTTGAGAATCCAATGTAGGGTGAGCCCTGCGGTGTCATCGGACGCAGACAGGTTTTATAGTTTGGACTTTCATAGTCCGCTGCATTCGGTACCAAACCCTTTACTGCACTAACCATTGTCTTAAAGTCCTTCGGCTTATGGCTTAAATCATAACCTGCAAACTCAGCAGTAGCAGTCATTCTGAATGAATCGCCAATTCTTGAAAAGGCGACCAGATTGTCTTCATCAATCGTTCCGATTGTCGGTGGCTGATCATCAGGCCTGATCGGGAGAGTAAGCGAATAGCCTTTAACCGGATAAATGGGTACATTGATTCCGACGGTCTTTAGAATGAGCGGTGTATAGGCGCCTAGTGAAATGACATAGAGGTCTGCTTCAAGATCGCCTTCAGAAGTTTTTACACAGCGAATGCGACCTTTTTCAGAAACGAGTGATAAGACTTTTGTGTCGAACTTAAACTTGACTTGTTTTTCAGCACAGCTTGCAGCCAGTGAATTTGTAAACTTCTGTGAGTTTCCTGTTTCATCTGTTGGGCAGTAAAGCGCACCTGCAATTTTTGATCGTTCTTTTTCGTATGCCGGCTCAATATCTACTACTTCATCAGCCGTCATGATTTCAGTCTGGTGTCCTCGGTCTGACAGGATGCTTGAATGTGACGCACCTTTTTTAAACAATGCAGCATCTCGATACAGATAAAGCAGTCCACGCTGGATGCTGTCGTACTCAATTGCGTTCTCCTTAACCAGGATTCCCAGGCGCTTTTGGGAATAGACGCAAAGCCCGTGCTTGCGGACCGTATTCCGTTCAGCATCTGTGTCGTTGCATTGCTTGAGAAACAGCGCTGTCCACTTCCAGAACTGTAAATCAAAGCGCAGTCGAATTCGAAAGGCTTGGTCGCTGCGATAGAACGACTTTAGCAAAATGCCGGGAACCTTGGGAGATGCCCATGCATAAGAGTGGCCTGGTGCGATCATTGATGCATTGACCGCACTAGCTTCGGTGGCGACGGCGGAAGCGGAATCTACGACGGTGACCTGGTGGTTGCCACTTCTTGACAGTTCATAAGCTGTCGTTACTCCGATTAGACCAGCGCCCAGGATGATAATCTTCATGGCAACGCGTGTTTGTAAAGGCCCTTTCGGACCACACAAAAACTGTGCTTAGTCAAGCGCTGCGATTATTCCAATTTCCACGTTGAACTGAGGGGCAGCAAGCTTTGACTCAACACAGGCACGGGCCGGTTGATTACCGGGACTGACCCATGCATCCCATATAGCATTCATTTCATCGAATGTACCAATATCCGATAGCCAGATGGTTGCTGACAGGAGTTTTGATTTGTCAGTTCCGGCTTGAGCCAAGAATTTATCAATGCGAGCCAACGTGTCTTTGGTTTGTTCGGCTACGCTTTCACCGGGTGCATCAAATGCGACCTGTCCGGCCAGATAAACAGTATTGCCATGAATAACAATTTGGCTCATTCTTTGGTTGGTTTCCATTCGTTGAATCATTGATTTTCTCTCCAAAAAGGAAGGTTCAGTTGGGTTATCGAGAATTAGTTTGCCTGCATCGGATGAATGGGATCAATCAAACGGTCTTTGAAAAATCTGGCAAACATCTGCAAGTAACCTTTATAGTAGAAATTGCCATTCCTCTGTAGAATTTCGGTGCGACGCTTGTTGAATTCTTTACTGACATCCTGCCAGGGTAACCCAGGATTGTCGTGGTGAACCCAGTGATAATTATTGTTGAGGTAAAGCAGGCGACTAATCGGAGAACCTTCAACGATGATGGATCTTTCACCCTCACGATCTGACCAGCGATGCTCGGTGTATGAGCGCAGCAGAGTCATTGATATGCCAGGATAAACAAAACACAACAGGTACTTCCAAACTGGCAGTTGGGCAACCATAGCAATGAATAACGCGATCGCAACGCAGGCTGAGATGTGAATCAGCCAGGTAAGCGCGCATTTAAGATCGCCACTTAGAATTCGTCTAGCTTGATCTTTCCAGAGATGATATAGCGATATAAATGGTCCGATCAGCAGTCGACCCGCCAATGTGAAATTAATCCGATAAACTGCCTTACTGATTGAACTTAGCTGATCCCAGTGCGGTTTTGGTACATACACCGACTCTGGATCAGATTCAACGTCAGTCAATGTTTCTACGCGATGGTGCTCAAGATGAGTGGTTCGGTAGACTACGTACGGGAAATAAAATGCTAGTGGTGGGTAAACAATCAGCGTATTCAGCCAACGCCATCGGGTTGGATATCCGTGAACCGCAATGTGTTGCAGACTCCCGTGCAGGCAGGTTACATACCCTCCAGCCAGAATCAGCAGAATCAACGGAATGTCGTTGCCATAGTAAACTAGGATAAACCAGCTGAAATATATCCCACAAGATATTGATAAATCTATAAATAAACGTTTCATAGTGAATGAACCAAGAATCAAGGAATCGGCATATAAGATGAAAGTTTATTTTTCAGGAATAACAATATAACTTTACCTATTTTTGCCAAAAAGTCAACTAGAAGTGTTGTCCAACGAGAAATGAGTCTGAAGCAGGATTCCGTTTCCAACGAGAAATGAGTCTGAAAAACCGAGGTGATCGGGTTCATCATAGGCGGATGAAGACGATCATGAAACTGGAAGAAATCAGGACTCTGGAAGACGTGCAGGCGTTTTTGGAAGGTACTCAGGCAGTGGTGTTTGAGGTGATCGACAGCAAAGCGGCTCGCTATCGATGGATTGAGCGTGTTTTGATTCGTTTCAATTATTCGAAGCTGTCGAAGAAGCAGCGCGGTCTGGTGATTCGTTTGCTGATGAAGGTCAGCGGCTATTCGCGCCAGCAGGTTGCCCGATTGGTCAAGTGCTATCGAACCAAGGGTCGGGTCAGTTGTGGCCGTGTCGGCGGCGTTCGATTTGCCCGCCGGTACACGGAGCAGGACATTGCGCTGTTGGTGGAAACGGACCGGCTGCATGATGTGCCCAATGGTCTGGCGGTGAAGAAAATATTTGAACGGGCCTGGGTCGAGTACGGCGATGAGCGCTTTCGGCGCCTGGCCACCATTTCGGTGTCGCACATTTACAATCTGAGAAAGTCTGCCAGCTACCAGCGTCAGCGCACCTGGCGTGCGAAGACGCAGTCTCGGCAGATTGACATTGGCACCCGGAAACGGCCGCAGCCGGATGGCAAGCCCGGCTATCTGCGCGTTGACACGGTCCACCAGGGCGATCAGGATGGTCGCAAGGGGCTTTATCACATCAACGCAGTTGATCAGGTCACGCAGTTCGAATGTGTTGTTTCAGTTGAGAAAATCACTGAACGGCATCTGATACCGGCACTGCAGATGCTGATTGACGGCTTTCCGTTTGAGATCCTTGGATTCCATACCGACAATGGCAGTGAATACATCAACTACAAAGTGGCAGAGCTTTTGAACAAACTGCACATTGAGTTCACCAAGTCGCGCACCCGGCACAGCAATGACAATGCGCTGGTCGAGTGCAAGAATGGGCACGTGATTCGAAAACTGCTCGGTCATGCGCATATCCCACAGGATTGTGCCGGTGCGGTGAACGAATTCAATCGCAGCTGTCTGTTTGTCTATGTCAACTATCATCGGCCGTGTCTGTTTGCCAAACGAGAGGTTGACGAACGCGGCCGGCAGAAGAAACTTTATCCGTATGAACGGGTGCAGACGCCGTATGAGAAACTCAAGTCGTTGCCGGAGGCATGGCAGTATCTGAAACCGGGGGTGAGTTTCGAACAACTTGATGCGCTGGCTGCGAGGATGAGTGATAATGAAGCGGCACAGTGGCTGCAGGATGAGCGGACGAAATTATTCAGTGAGGTTGCCCGGCAGCAACGCCTGCAGGGTTGAGATGGGATGGCAGAGAAAAACTCAATTTTGGCAAGATTTATTCGATCACCGCAGAATAAACCTGTGAATAAATCCATAAAAAACACCAGGAATTGCGCGCTTTTGGGAGGCGCATATCCTTGTTGCTACGCAACTGTTTTTTTACGGATTTTTTAACAGGTTTATTTCCGCTCCGTGGTTAATTTCAGACTCATTTTGCAATTGGAAAACACTCTAGAGGGTTTTGCGTTAGCAACAATTTTAGGGTCAGAAAATTCTGTCACGGAGAAAAATTCGGTCAATTTCGCGAAACAAAATCCCGCCCGCCGCTGATTTCCGAGTCATCAAGGCGCCCAGTGCCGCGAAAACCGCCATTGCCGGCGACGCGGGCGAATTGCAGCCGCGCCGAATCTGCCGCACCCGCAGCATCGTGTTCGGTTTGGATTTTCCGAGCCCCGGGAACCGGGGCGCCAGTCAGGCCGCCAGCGAGGACGCCCAGCTGCGCATCTTTTCCGGCTGTCCGGCCTTGACCGCCACACACGCCCGCGCCAGCATCACCGCATAGCCAACGGTGAACTTCAGCGTCAGGCGCGCTTTGCCGCGCAGGAAATGATCGTGCGCCAGATGCGCCTGATCGACTCTTGAATAAATCCGCTCCATCGCCGACCTCTGATCGTAATGCCGCCGCCACTTGTATGAATTCGGCGGCAAAGGGCCGTAATTGCGAAGATGATCCGGGTCCATCTTCACCCGCACCACCCGGCTCTTCGACCCCGGTTTCACCTGACCCATGCGGTAACAGGCCGCCTGGCCTTTACAGGTGAAATCATAACTGGCCGCCGGACAGGCCCACTTGAGCGTACCGCGCTTCTGCTCCCGTCCCTGATAGTGCATCCGTCGAAGTTCCCGGCTCTGAGGACACTGACAGTACAGACTGCCGTTCTCCGTGCGAAGAATCGTATCCACCTTCGACTCATCCAGCGGCCGGGTCGGCACCTTCAGCTGCTGCGGATGCAGATTGACGTCCTGCCACATCCGGCGGGTGTCAATCACCGGCAGGATATCGTTCTTAAACAGGCGCTTTCTGATCTGGTTGCTGTCAAGCCCCCGGTCGGCCACGAAACTCCTGCACCGGTCAAAGAACCACAGCTTCTCATGCTCTTCAATCAACCCCTCACAGTGACGGTATTCGGACTCGCGGGCCGTTTCCAGCCGAAACCGAATCGGCAGCTCGTAAGTCACGTCCCCGTGCGTGTGCAGCGTGTAACCAAACCATTTCTTGGTTTTCCTGACTTCCCGGCCGTTCTGATCAGTCCCGTACTGCTCATGCACGCCCCAGCTGGCATCCGGATCCGAGGTGGGATGCCGGCCGGTGGTTTTGTCGATTGCCTTATGCTTGAGCGGCCGGCCGGTCGAATGCGATTCGACGGCTTTGCCGTCGTAGCCGACACTTTTTCCAAAGTCCGGCAGCAGTGCCGCGATCTCATCGACCTGCGCCTCAAACACCCGCATCAGCGCACCGGTACCGCGTTCAATCTCGGTCAGCAGTCGGATGAACCGGCAAAAGGCCGAATCACTCGGCACCGCATAACCGTCAAAGGCCGGGTCGGTGTGAAACCCACGCCGCATCGGAAAGCCCAGCACATGCATCAGCGCGGGGTTGCGTTTCAGCTCCCGGACGAATCCGGACACGCTGCGGTGCTGCAGAATGTCGATCGCGAACACGGCATTGAGCATCGCTTCGATGGGCCAGTCCCGCCGGCCTCTGCCTTTGCGGCGGATGAGAATCTCATTGATGAGCTCTGAGAAGTCGAGCTGTTCGAGCAGTGCGGTCAGGTTTTTCAGCTCACAATTGTCTGCAGAGTCAGACGCGAAAAGGTCATAATTGATGAGTGCCATGCGTGAATCTCCCGTGGGTTGGTTTTTGTTTCTTTTATGGAGTCAATTATACACGATTGGGATTCGCTCATGGCATTATTTGTCAATTAAAACAAATCATTAGATGATTTTCGTTGGATTCGGCCAGGTGCCCGCAGAGGGCTCAGCGGCGCGCTGAACGGTTGGGGTGGAAATTCGGGATTTTGCCCTGACAGGCCGCAAATGGCGCCTGATTGGCGGTTTTTGTGGGGTAAACGAAAATTCAGACCCGCTGAATCGCGCGTCTATTCAAGGGGTTACCGATCTAAAAATTCCCTCAACTACTAATTGAGTATCGATTCCACCCTTGAATCGAGATTTTTCACTCTGTCGTTGGTTGTGTTTGTACCAGAATTCATTGCATCCTGAGTCGCCTTGCATGAAATATTTAGTCCATTTGCGAAACCAAGTAACCAATTTCTTTGAACTTCAGGTACCAGAAATATTTCTGAACTTTTTGTCATGCAAGAGGAACATCAACCAAGGCATTGAAAATTAAAGATATTTCGTCAAAATTTCGGATTTGCATATTGTCGGTATACAATTTGAAGCAGCCCGACGAATAAATTCAATTTAAACAAAGGGCGAAGCAACCTAAAAACATGACTGCATTTAAGTCGTGTTTTATCTATGCGTAGAGCATAGCATGACCCACGATTGAAATATGGCTTCAAGCTTAATTTCCATTGAGGAGGGCTACTGTGAATCAATACATTATTGATGCAATTTATCAAATTCCAATGTTGCAAGAAGTTTCACCAGATGAAATCGACATTGAAAGAATGGGAGGATTGAACAATGAAACGTATCACCTGACAGTACACGATCAGGATTACAGTTTGCGAATCCCGGGTGATGCTGAAGCGAATATGATTAATCGCACGGTGGAGAAACACAACAATGAGGTCGCTGTTTCCATCGGCATTTCTCCAGAGCTGCTATTCTTTTCGGATTGTGGACTGAGTTTAACTCGATATATTTCGGACGGTGAGACACTTAGTCGTGAAATAGTCAATTCAGATAAAAGTGTTCCAAGCCACATTGGTGCTACCATTCGGCAACTTCATGATTGTGGGAAAAAGTTTAAACATAAATTTCGTACGTTTAAACTTCTGAATGGCTTTCTTAGTCAGCTCGACCGCAAAGGAATGGAGAAACTGCCGGACGGGTACTTCGATTGCATTGATCATGGAATTTCTATTCAAAAAATTCTAGATAAAAATCCAGTGGAGTTTGTTCCATGTCATTGCGATACTATTCCAGAAAATTTTGTAGTTGGATCTGACCGTACCTGGATGATTGACTGGGAGTACTCCAGGATGAATGATCCATATTTCGATTTGGCCACCTTTGCACTGAGTTCATACCTATCTCATGAGCAGGAAATTGAAGTTCTGACTGGTTATTTTGGACGAGGCCCGTCTAAGGCCGATTACGCCCGAATGGCGATTTACAAGGCGTTCATTGACATTCTTTGGACCCCATGGGGAATCATTAATGACTCATTGGGCAACGATAGAGTCGATTACAGTTATTACACAGTAGATCGTTTTGGGCGTTGTTTAGAGTTAATGTCATGTGAAGAATTTTCCAGTTACGTGAAAACAATTCAAATGCACTAGTAAAAACTGAGAGTTTGCAACCCTCCAATATTGGTTTACGCTGTGTAAGGACTTAGCTTCGATTTTCGATCAACAAATGCCTGTTGTAGCGCACTAGATTTGGTTATCACGTGAGTCGAAAACTTTGATTGGGTTTGGTATTCGATCTCTCTGATTGGATATATCCACCACATGAGAAGCAACGTATGTGAGTATTTCCCATGAAGTTGTAGTTGTAAGTCTCCAACCCCGCGTGGCGGGGACGCCATCACCGAAGAAACAGGTTGGGCAAAATACTCCGGTCTGAGATTCAGATCAAGGGTATTCTAACAGCGCTGCGCCGAAGTCAAGACCGTGTAACCTATGGGGACATTGATCCCGAATGTAAGTCTGGTCCGCTTCGCTTTCGTCGCTTATCACTGGCGGCACCATTGGGTGACCCCGTTAGAAAGATTGAACGGCAAGTCGAGCGAAGCCTTCGGCGCAGTCTTTGCATCAACGTTGACTCTGGAGATTGTAGCATGAACAGTCAATCAAGAAAGTTATTGCCGGTGGTTTATCCGAACAGTGCCGGCATTGACATTGCCAAAGACATCCATGCGGTGGCGCTGCCGGCGGATGAAGCCGGTGAGCAGCCGGTGCGGATGTTTGGCGGATTTACCCGGGATTTGGAGGAGATGGCGGCATGGTTGAAGGACCATTCGATTCAGCAGGTGGCATTGGAAGCGACCGGGGTGTATTGGATCCCGGTTTACGAGATGCTGGATGCCCGGGGGTTTGAAGTGTGGCTGGTGAATCCGACCGGGCTGCAGCGGCCGGACCGTCGCAAGTCTGATGTGTTGGACTGTCAGTGGATTCAGCAGTTGATGAGTTTGGGCATGCTGAAGCGTTCGCACCGTCCGGCGGATGAGATTTGTGAGCTGCGAAGCTACGTGCGCAACCGTCGTCGGGCGATTTCAGACCGGGCGCGTTGTGTGCAGCACATGCAAAAGGCGATGCAGCAGATGAATCTGAAGCTGGATTCGGTGGTCAGCGACATTGCCGGGCAGACAGGGATGGCGATCATTGAGGCGATTGTCGCTGGTGAGCGGGATGGTGAGAGGCTGGCGCGGTTTCGTCACGGTCGGATCAAGGCGAGCGGGGAGACGATTGCTGCGGCACTTGAGGGCAACTGGCGCGAAGAGCATCTGTTCACCCTGGCGCAGGCGCTGGAGAGTTACCGTCATTACGATGGGCAGATTCGGCGCCTGGAGGAGCGCATTGCACAGGTGGCCGACCGGTTGGCGGCTGACGGAAGTGATGATGAAAACGACTGCGGCGATGGGGGCGTTCAGTCGCAGGCGGTCCAGCCGGCTGGTTCAAAGCGGTGGCAGGTGAAGATGCGTGATTTGATGAAACAGATGTATGGTGTGGACCTGATGGAGATTCCATCGGTTGGATTTGAGACGGTGCTGACGCTGCTGTCGGAAGTGGGGACGGATCTGTCGGGTTTTCCAAGTTCCCGCCATTTTGGCCAGTGGCTGGGTCTGGCGCCGGGGACGAACATCAGCGGCGGCAAGCGGCTCGGTGGCGCCAAAGGGCGCGGCTGCCAGGTTTCCGGGCAGGCATTGCGCCTGTCGGCCATGACGCTGCGGCGCAGTCGCAGCAGACTCGGAGACGTACACCGGCGTCGTTGTGCACGGATGGATCCACCGCGGGCAATTAAAGCGACCGCTTACCAGTTGGCGCGGATGATTTACGCAATGGTCACCGGCCAACAGCAGTACGACAAACGCCTGCTGATCAAATCAGAGGAAAACCGTCAGTTGATTAAGATTCAACGAGTCATCCGACAGGCAGAGCAGTTTGGGTTGCGCTTTGTTGAAGATGACATCGATGATGTTCCACTAAAACAGGCAGTTGCATGATGATTGTTGAGGTTTCGGGTGGTGAGTCGAAGTTTTGTTTCTAGAAAGTATTTATTCAATATGGCCTGTAGAAGAAGTTAGGCAATAGGACTCGCATGATCCGTGTAAAACGTCGTACGGGAAATTGAATGCGGACATCTAAATCAATTGTGTAAATGCCAATCCACGATAATTGCCAGCGGTTGATTCATTGCATACTGGGAGAATTCAGTGTCTGAAATTTACAAAATTGATACGCCAGATCAGATTTATTCACCTGGATTGGTAATATTTGAAGAAGTGTTGCTAGAAAACCTTGCTCAGATGAAGGAGATTGCTGGTGACCCGCAGAGGCTTCGGCCTCACTGCAAAACCCATAAGATGATCGACATCATCCGGCTGGAGGTTGGCATGGGGATTTTGAAACATAAATGTGCTACTTTTGCCGAAGCTGAGATGCTTGCACTCGCCGGTGCACAGGATGTGACCCTTGCCTACAATCCCGTTGGACCAAATATTGATCGTGCAGTGCAGTTTCGGCTTCGACATCCCAATATCCAGTTTTCTGTAACTGCCGACCATCCTGACCCACTGAAGGATCTCGATGCAGCAATGGGAAATGCGAAGACAGATGTTGACGTGCTTCTCGACATCAACCCTGGTCTGGGTAGAACAGGGCTAAAACCTGACGACAGGGCTGTGGAAATTTATGCTCTGATTAACCGCCTGCCGAATTTGCGACCGGTAGGATTTCATGTTTATGATGGGCACAACCATCAAACGCCGCTAGATGAGCGGAAGGCGGCAGTCGATGGTATTTGGTCGACTGTGCAGGCATTTCGAGACGAATTGAAAAAAGCTTCGTTTTCCGTCCCCAAAATTATTGCTGGCGGGACAGGAACATTTCCGCTTTATGCACAGCTGGATGATCCGTCTATTGAATTGAGCCCAGGAACCTGTGTTTTCCATGATGCGGGATATTCAAAAATATTTCCCGATTTGCCGTTTATACCGGCAGCTTTGATCCTTACCCGAGTAATCAGCCGTCCTTCTCCCAATTATGTGACCTTTGATCTTGGTCACAAAGCCTGTGCAGCAGATCCGCCTGCTGGTCACCGACTGCGGATTCCGGCCATTCCAGATGCCCGCGAGGTATTACAGAATGAGGAGCACCTTGTGATTGAAACTGCGAAAGCCGCCAGCTATAGACCTGGGGATTCCGAATTAGCGATCCCAACTCATATCTGTCCGACGTCAGCGCTTCATACACACGCGTGTGTCATTCAGAGGGGAAAAGTAACTACCAGATGGGAGGTGACTGCCCGGCATCGCTAATTGACTGAAGCCAATAAATCCGATAAAGAATCGCAAAATTCAAAGTCGCAGCTTGAATTACTCACCTGTCGAGTTCAGCCATTCATCAAACCATCGATGACGAATTGACTCTGTAGCTGAATACCAATGACTGTCTGCTCGAATTCTTCGATTAACGCCTAACTCAGCGTTCGAGTAGTTTTCGGTTATCAATGGCATGGTACCTGCGTAATGATATATTCGATCTAACGCTGACTTTCGCGTTGGGCCGTACGACATAATGTTGGAAAGTGTTGCCATTCTGTCAGTTCTGGTTGCAAACGCAATAAATTGTGCTGCAAGATCAGGCCGTTGAGCCTGTCTATGGATTCCCCAAACACTTAATTGCACAAATTGTCCATCCGGTATGATCGTAATCGGAGCGTCGTGGTTGACTCTAGCATCGTCAAACCGTCCGTTGAATCCGCTCGCCATGACAACCTCACCATTGCTTAGCAGATCCACCGGTTCATGACCCTGTTCCCACCAGACAATGTTGCCTTTCAATTGGTTAAGGCGCTTGCTAACCAATTTGAATCCGCGCTCTGTACTTAACAGATCATAAATTTGTGAAACTGGGACGTTATAAGAAAGCATAGCCCATTCGAGAATCGCTATAGGCCTGCGTGGAAGCGCACGTTTACCCGGAAAGCGTTCAAGGTCAAAAAAATCCGCGACAGAGTTTGGTTTTACATTGGGAAATGCTCGATCATCATAGGCAATCACATCAGCATAACTCACATGTGCGACACCGCACTTGAAAATTGCACCATCAAAAAAATCTTTTGTCGCAGCTGTTCCATCAGGTGCAGAGATGAGTACTGATTTATCAAATTCTTTTAGTAGTCTTTCGTTACAAGCTGCCAGAGCATCTGATTCTGTCATGTCGAGGATATCCCATCCAGGGTCTCCTGGATGCTCCTGAAAATTCAGCGGCTCAATTCCACCGTTATATGGCCTGATCTTAATGCGAACATCATGCTCCTCTTCAAACGGTTGAAAATACGAGATTACTTGCGCATTCTCGTAGGCTCCGCCCCATCCGGAAATGATCAATTCACCATTATCAGCCCAGGTCGTTGAACTTCCCAGGATCAAGCTAAGTAACAAAAGTGGGCTAAATACGTTCATGTTCCTCTTGCCTGATGCGGTCGGCAATTTCACGATATTTACTGATCACATCACTCTCATAGACTATACCAAGAAGTTTCTGAGTCTTGGAAGAAACAATCGGCGCAACTTCATAGTCTGACTGTCTGAAGGCTTCTAGAGCCTGACCGACATTCGTGCTTTGGCTAAAGCGCATGGTTTCGGGATTCATTACATCCTTGAGCAAAGTTGTTGGTGGGCGTCCAGTACAATCGCGCACGTGCACCACACCAACTGGTCTTTCGTTGGTACCAACCACGATTCCAGCGGTGCGACCGATATGCGCGAGCTGATAGGCCACTTTCCCAATTTTGTCTTGAGTTCTAAATATGGGATATTCGGTGCGCATGATTTCGGTAACACTGCCATAAGAGATCAATGCATTGACTCTTCCGAGTGACAGATCAAAGCCCCTGGAAGCCAGTTGAACATCAAATAGAGACCGACCAAACATTCTTGAAGCAAGCAAATTAGAAAACACAACTGCAACCATTGCAGCAGTTGTCAAATCATAATTTCTGGTTAACTCGAACACGATTAAAATCATCGCTAGTGGTGCGCCGATAACAGGTGTTGCAGCGGCCATCATGCCACAGATAGCATATGGCACCACACCTGAGTGTCCGAAAAATTGCAACTGGTCTAAAATTCCCCCGAAGAGCGCTCCGCAAAGTATCCCGATCAGCAGAATTGGTCCGAAAACACCGCCTGCAAAGCCAAACCCCAGACACAGAATTGTAACGAAGATCTTGGCAATAATCAAAATTGTGAGCTCACCGAGTTCAAAAGCGCCGCCAATAGTGGCAAATCGCAGGCTTTCCTGGCCGACGCCTAATACTTCCGGGAATTGTAGTGCAACCATACCCAGAATCAGGCCGGCAACCATTGGCCGAAATGCTACAGGAATACCACTGCGCGAAGCGTAAGACTGACACAACAGAATGCCTTTGGCATAGCCGACGGCCAAAAATGCTCCCAGTATGCCGATGACTGCGAACAAAATAAACTCATAACTGTACTGTACACCCTCAAAGACAACCAGGAAAAGTGGCGGTCGATCGAAGATCACATTTGCAAATATGAAGCCGATTGCAGCAGCTACAGTTGTCGGAGCGAAAGCTTTCACTGAAAAATGTCGCAGGATAACTTCGTGGGCAAACACCATTCCCGCAATCGGTGCATTGAACGCTACCGAAATTGCTGCTGCGACTCCACTCGCAATACAGATCGCTTGCAAATTTGGAATTTTGAGTTTTAGTGAATTGACAAGAGAGCCGATCAGGGTACCAAGATAGACCAAAGGCCCATACTGTCCGACTGAAGCTCCACAGCCTAGAGAAAGAACAGCTGCAAAGGTTGATGCAATGCTACTTCCGAATGGTTGGGGTGTCCCCCTTGTCTGCACAAGCAGAATAGTATCTGAAGGACCAAGTGGCCTACGGGCGCTTACGAAATAGTAGATGATAAATCCAACGAGCAGACCGCCAACTGTCGGAACTCCAACTGTTGCCAGAGAGAGAAGAATCGAATCATTAGCGAGTTGAATTCTTTCATGTGGGTCAATCAAGAATTCTTTGTTCAGCCAATTGAATGCCTCAGAAAACGCGATCGCAAGCAGTGATACGACTACCCCAATTCCGACGCCAACAATAGCCAGCAATAGAATGGTTGTTGGAACACTGTACAGATCAGGCTTGATATTGATCCGTTTCACTACAAGATGCGACTATCAAAGGACTTTCGGATACACACCGATAAAACCGGGGGCAAAAATTCAACCTACACCATAACAAAAGTTAAGACTGTTATGACAATATCCTGCAATATGTGTAGAACTGCGAGTGCAGGAAGGATGCCATGAAATTCTCAGCTAATAAAATTACGCTTGCCAAGTCAACTGAGAAAAGGAGGAAGGACTGTTAGTGTTGGTTTGGTAATGTGCAAAGTCGCTTTGCCAATCAGACCGCATTCTTTTCGGGTGAGAAAAATTATTATAAATTTCTGAGCAGATCACTCTACCGATTCAATAGCCTTGAAATCGGTAGAGTTGCTCAAATTATTGGCTTTAATTCAAACGTACATCATTGGTCAGCGGGATGTGAATTTCCAAGTTATCTCACATGCATCAACGAGTTGAAGGTTGAAGCTCAGGCTGCTACTGATGGCAAACCAGCCAGTGCCATAGCAACCTCTTCTTCCGAATATTCCTGCTCGTGCATTTGCCCTGCAAAGTAATCCGTGTATGCCTGCATGTCAAAGTATCCGTGACCACAGAGATTAAACAGAATGGTCTTTGCTACGCCTTCTTCCTTACATCGCTTGGCTTCTTCCATCATTCCTGCAACAGCATGATTCGCCTCAGGTGCAGGTAATATTCCTTCGCTGCGAGCGAACTGAATGCCAGCGTCAAAACACTCAATTTGTGTATAGGCGCGAGGCTGAATGCTGCCTAGGTCTGTGATCAGGCTAACTAGAGGGGCCATCCCATGATAACGAAGCCCACCGGCATGGGACTTTGGCGGTACAAACTTGGAGCCGAGTGTGTGCATCTTCACCAAAGGCGTCAGATTGGCGGTATCACCAAAATCGTAAGCGTATTTTCCCTTCGTCAAGGTAGGACAGTTTGCCGGTTCTACCGCGATGACTTCAACATTTTTTCCTTCTCTATATTGAGCGCCAATGAAGGGAAAGGACAGTCCTGCAAAATTACTACCCCCACCTGTGCATCCGATCAAAATATCAGGATAGTCGTCTGCCATATCAAACTGTTTCATTGCCTCCTGACCGACGATAGTCTGGTGCAGCAATACATGATTGAGCACACTGCCCAATGCATATTTGGTGTCATCACGAGTCGCTGCGTATTCAACGGCTTCGCTGATTGCGATGCCCAAGCTACCACTGCTGTCAGGACTTTCGGCCAAAATCGCACGTCCCGAGTTTGTAGTATCACTGGGACTTGCTGTGCAATTAGCACCAAAGCTCTCCATAAACGCTTTTCGATAAGGTTTCTGGTCAAAGCTGACTCTAACCATAAACACTTCGATTTCCAGTCCAAAAAACGACCCCGCTAGTGCGAGAGCAGAGCCCCATTGACCTGCGCCTGTTTCCGTTGCAATTCGCTTCACTCCTTCGTCATTCGAATAGAAGGCTTGTGCGATTGCAGTGTTCGGTTTGTGTGAACCAGCTGGACTCACACCTTCGTACTTGTAGTAAATTCTGGCTGGCGTATCGAGTGCTTTTTCTAAACGTCGCGCTCTGTAGAGGGGACTTGGTCGCCACTGCAACAGAATGTCTCGCACGGGTTCTGGTATTGGAATGTACCGTTCTGCACTGACCTCCTGCATGATGATCTGCATCGGAAAAAGAGGAGCCAGGTCATCTGGACCCACAGGCTGACCGGTGCCAGGATGAATGACTGGCGGTGGTGGTGTCGGTAAGTCAGAAACAATGTTGTACCAATACTTGGGCACATTAGTTTCGTTTAACTGATATTTGATCGTCTCCATACTCTAGTGTGGTGTCCTAAATAATCTTTTAATTAATATTGGTAGCAAGAGCGTTTCGGCCTCTCGCTACTTTATCGGTGATCTGCTTTACAGACTTCGTCCAGACCAACAGTCTGGGATTCTCATTGTAGGTGTCCAAGTAGTTTTTCAGGCACTCTTCCAAATGCGCAACTGAGGTGAACACCCCGCGACGGATCTGCTTTTCCGTCAGCTTCGAAAAAAACCGCTCAACCAAATTCAACCAAGAAGAACCCGTCGGTATGAAGTGCAGATAAACCCGCTTTTTCCTGTCAATCCATTGCAACACATCTTTGTGCTTATGAGTGCTGTAATTGTCCAGAATGATATGAATCTCAAGCCCCTTGTCGACTGTCTTTTCCACCGCCTTGAAAAACTTCAACACCTCCTGATGGCGATGCCGGCGATAGCATTGCCCGATCACTTCCCCCGATGCGATGTTCAGTGCCGCAAACAACGACGTCGTTCCATGACGCTTGTAATCATGGGTCACGGTGCCGCAACGCCCCTTTTTCAGTGGCAGTCCCGGCTGCGTCCTATCCAGCGCCTGAATCGAGCTTTTCCCGTCAAAACTGAACACCACCGCATTGTCCGGCGGATCCAGATACAAACCCACCACATCCACCAGCTTGTGTTCAAACTGTGGATCGTTGCTGAGCTTGAACGTCTTGATCAAATGCGGCTTCAAGCCATTGGCAAGCCACACCCGGTTGACAAAACTGTGAGTGGTCCCCATGGCTCTTGCCATGGAGCGGCAGGACCAGTGCGTCGCATCAGAAGGAGTGCTCTGGGTGGTCGCAGCAATGATCCTGGTGCGCAATTCATCCTGCGCCTGGGTGTTTTTTCCGCCATGATTGCCGCCCCGAGGACGTTCTTTCCTGATGCCCTCCATCCTTTCCTCGGCAAATCGATTGCGCCACTGACTGACGGTGGGTTGGGATAGTCCCAGCTCAGCAGCAATCTGTTTGTTGGTTTTCCCCTCCGATGACAAAAGCACAATACGAACGCGCTGATGAAATCCGACTGAAATACTGCGCGACGAGCAAAGACGCTTTAATTCCCTGCACTCTTGTTCCGATAGTTCGATGACTGACGCGACACGCATACATCCGCCTCCAAGTTGGTGTATGCTAATTGTACTACAGATGATGCTTATAATTAATGTTATATTTAGGACACTACACTAGGTTTCCTCCAGGCAGGCTAAGTAAATGGAAGCAAAATAGTCTTCTATGTCTAAGTTTTGGCGTAATTGGTAATTACACCCCGTATTCAAAGCAATTCCAGGACTTGTTCCGGTGGTCGTCCAATTCTTGCTTGACTGTCTACCACAACAATCGGTCTTTCAATGAGAATTGGGTGTTCAATCATTTTGGCAATCAGGTCATCATTGTCAAGATCTGCTTGATCCAGTTTTTCAGACCTGAAGATAGATTCGTTACGGCGCATCAATTCAAGTGGCTTCATATCGAGCATCGAAAGAATCGATCTGAGCTGATCCACTGAAGGTGGTGATTTTAAATATTCGATCACTTCAACATCGCAGTCCAGCCTGCTGTTCAAAATGGCCAGTGTCTGCCGGGATTTGGAACAGCGTTGATTGTGATAAATCGTTACAGAAGTTTTCTTTGTCATTTGTCTTTCATCGTGTAGAGATCGCGATTGTGGTGCATGTCGTTGAATTGCTATTGAGCCGAATCTGGATCAGTCAACAAGGCTAAAATTATTCGCTTGACTGTTAATCGAATTAGCACTTCGAAATCACTAAACCATACTTGAAAAGCATGCTTGTAAATCCTCAATTGAGACATGGTGGAAAAATTTTAGCCGACCAATTGGCGTTGCGAGAAATTGAGGCCGTTTTTTGCGTCGCAGGCGAATCATTTTTACCTGCATTGGACGGTTTGTACGATCATCCTTCAATAAATACGGTGACCTGCCGCCACGAGGGTGGTGCGGCGATTATGGCTGAAGCCTACGGGAAAATGACAGGTAGACCCAGTGTCTGTTTCGTGACTCGCGGACCGGGTGCAACTAACGCGTCCTTAGGTGCTCATATTGCCTTACAGGATTCGACGCCCATGATACTGATGATTGGACAGGTACAGCGTGAATTTCTGGATCGCGAGGCATTTCAGGAGGTTGACTTTCGAACGATGTATCGACCATTGGCAAAGTGGGTGGCACAAGTCGAGGATGTCCGAAGAATTCCCGAGTATGTCAATCGGGCGTGGCTGACAGCAATGTCAGGTCGTCCGGGACCAGTAGTGTTGGTGTTTCCAGAAGATGTACTTTTTGACGAAGCTGACGTTCAAGACCTACCGCCGGTTGATGTACCCGATGTGGTCGCTCCACCACACACAGCTGCCAGTGTGGTCGACTTTTTTAACGGTGCTAAACAGCCGGTAGTCATCGTAGGCGGCAGCGGCTGGAGTGAAAGACTTCGAGTTCGCATTGCGCAGTTCGCGGCACGAAACAATCTGCCAGTCGTTGCAGAGTTTCGATGTCAGGACTATATGGATAATGCACATGACAACTACATCGGAGACCTTGGAATCAGTACCGGACCGGAACTAGCCGAAATGGTACGTAGCAGTGATCGGATACTTTGTATTGGCGCACGTCTAGGTGAACTGCCAACCCGAAAGTATTCACTGATTGAGGCACCCATTCCCAAAGCCAGGCTATTTCATGTTCACCCGGATATCGGTGAGTTGGGTAAGGTGTACAAGCCAGATGTTGCAGTCAACGCGACTTCTGCATCTTTCATTAACACGATTGAAGATTTGGAATTGGAATGCCGCGGAGACTGGACCGACTGGACTCGCCGAGGTCGGGAGGCTTATCTCAAGCATTCGACGCTGATTGATAATCATCCAGCATTTACGAATGACCAGGTTATTGACTGGTTGCAGTCGCATTTACCAGCCGACACCATCATTGCCAGCGGATCCGGTATTAGTTCCGGAGTGCTGCACCGATTTTATCGCTACGGTACAGCTTATCGTACACAGCTCGCGCCGATTGCGGGATCAATGGGTTACAGCGTACCAGCTGGAATAAGTGCGAAGTTGTGCGCACCAAATCGCAAGGTTGTAGTGGTTTGTGGAGACGGGTGCTTTATGATGACCGCTCAGGAATTGGCGACAGCTGCCCAGCTCCAACTTGAGCTGCTGGTAGTCGTTATAAACAACGGTGTGCTGGGTACCATCCGGAAACATCAGGAGCGGCATTACCCTAAGCGCGTGATTGCAACCGACTTACTCAATCCGGATTTTGCGAAATTTGCAGAAAGTTTTGGAGGCCTCGGCAGGACAGTTCGTTCAATTGAAGAATTTGCCGATGCCTATCATGAATCGACGAAATTTCGAGGCATTTCGCTGATTGACGTTCAGGTTGACAAAGAACGATATATTGATTCTTTGGTCTAACTAATTTGCCGCATCGAAATTTAAATTGGAATTACCCCATAGCGAATCACGTGCGATAGATGATTCGCGTGAATTCCTAACACAATTTCGTGATGGGTTTTAATATTGAATCGCAATCTGCTCCAAATTTGTAGCCTAAATTCAGGTCATTGTAGATAGACAATCCCGCGCGAGGTTGCTGGATTCTGATCGGTTCAAATAATTTCGCTCTATTGGAATGTCAGCCAGCCGAATGACGGGCATCATCTCGGCTAGGTCAAGTGAATTAAACCGACAGATTTACTGCAACGAAATATTTTAGGACAGCAAGTCGATCCATAACAAAGCATTCCTGCAACTGTCAGTTTTTATCTAGTTTTTCTAACGACTTCGGTTTGGAGGACTAATTGGATTTGGAGGTGCGGGTGGAGCCGGTGGAGGTGGCGGTTTTACTGCGTGTGGTGGTTTTGGTGACACACCATGTTGTCCATGTTGTCGACTTGGCGGGGGATTTGGTGCTTTTACCATGACTTTCTCGTTAACTTTGGCTTTGTTCGGATATTGGGACAAATTCAACAATTTGAACATCAATTACCGGAACCAGTAAAGATTTTACACTTTCCCTGTCCTTACTGTACATTTTACTGGGTGTGATTGAAAGTGATGCGTCAAATAAAATATAGGAAGCCATTTTTGATTGATGCCGAGAGGAGATTCGATGAATTCATCGCATTCTGAGAGAGATGAGAAGTTGCTGAAGATTCTCAATATGAATCCCGAGTTGCGTGATTGTGTTGAAGAGATGCTGCAGATTGCAGCGGATGAAGACGATGCGATTGAGACAGCTGACGATGCGGAAGATCGGATTGTCGAGCGGGGGCGCGAGCTGAACAGGAAGGTGCTTGGCGGTTGGGCTGAGAAGCGGAGTCGTCATACGGAGGCGGCGATGGCGGCGGACCCGGAGTTGCGCCGCGCCGGTAAAAAAAACTCTGGTGGCGCAGCACGGTCGGGGTCATAGCAGTCGAAGAAAGGCTGTTTCGCAGGGGCAGCCGGCTGGTGCGCGGATTCTCAGAGCAGGCGAAGCTGTCGTGCCGCGGCATGTCGATGCGGCTGCAGCGGGCGGTCACGGATTTCGGTGCCGAATTGCCGTTCGCCCAGGCACAGAAGAGGTTATGGGATCATTACGGAGTTGAGGTGCCGGTCAGTGCGGTTCGGGCGGTGACCGAGCGGCACGGCAAGGTGATGCATGAGCAGCAGGAGTTGGATTGCGAATGGCCACAGTGCGACGGTGTCGGGCAGGTGATTGCGCAGACCGACGGGAGCATGGTACCGGTGGTGGTTTCGGATTCGGCCGCATCCGACAGGCGCAGGGGCAAGTCATTGAGTTGGAAGGAGATTCGACTTGTGACTGCGCATGAGCACAAGCGCGTCCAGGTTCACTATGGGGGGAATTTCTCAGGCGGTGTCGAACAGACCGGGCGGCAGTTGTATGATTGTGCCCGGCGTGCCGGTTTCGGCTGTCGGACGCAGCTGCATGCGGTTGGCGATGGGGCCGCATGGATTTACAGCCAGGTGGAAGATAAGTTTGGCAGCAATGGCAGCTATCTGGTGGATTTCATGCACCTGTGCGAATATCTGTCAGATGCGGCGCCGAGCTGTGCGCCGGATGCGGCGGACGACTGGCTGACGCAGCAGAAACAAAGACTGAAGGACAATCAGGCGTTGCAGGTGGTCGAGGCGCTGATGGCGCATGTCGAGGCGCCTTCGGTTGCCGAGAAGGATGCGCCGGTGCGAAGGGCTCATCGGTATCTGCGCAATCGCTTGGATCAGGTGGACTACAAAGGCGCCGCTGAGAGGGAACTGCCAATCGGCTCCGGGCAGATCGAGAGCTCCCATCGCCATGTCGTTCAGGCCCGTCTCAAGCGGCCGGGAGCCTGGTGGAGTGGTGACAACATTGACGGCATGCTCTCGCTTCGGCTGTGCCGTGCCAACGATCAGTGGGATGAATATTGGGCAGGCAGCAGACGGAAAGCTGTTTGACGAACTGATTCGATTTCCGCATCACTTTCAATCGCACCCCATTTTACTCTCTTCTATCCATTCTGCTTCTTCCAAGTGAAAGTGCCCCTCTGCAGGTCTACTTGGCCATTCGGTCGGCCAGCCATAAACTCTTCGACCGTCATACAAGTGAAGCACTACGTATGAGTTTTGGTGCTGGGAAAACGCGGAATACCACTCGGACGGGTATGTGTTTTCTTTTGTGAACTTTAGTTTTCGAAAAATTCTATGCGGCAAATCGTGATTGATGCAAAGAGCAGCGAATAGCCCCAAACCAATTGCAAAAAGTGCCGACCATGGCAAACTGCCGTATGTATCTTGTTGCGTTGGCGCTTTAGATGGAACGAACGCCTGCACCATTAACTGAACAATGAAAGTAAAAATTAAGGCGAGGATTATCCTTGCAAATGAGTCAGGCTTTGAATGGGATGTCAGCGAATAGAATATCGTAGCAGCTATAAATCCAGGTAGCAGAAACAATAGAAGTTCAATCAGATTGCTAGGGATTTGAGGGATCATTGAGAGTTACTTTAAAAATAATTCAGAATTGAGATAAGTAAACATGCTGATGTGTTTCGCAAATATTTTACAGTCGTCTTCCCAAGTTTATAATCCACTGAATTTAAGTTATTGCTGTTGACTTCAATTTTTAATTTGAGTGGAAAGAATGCGCTGATTACAGGTGCATCCAGCGGAATTGGTTCGCATTTCGCCGGAACATTGACGCAGGCTGGCGCCAACGTCGCATTGGCTTCGCGGCGCACTGAACATCTAAAGAAACGTGCAAAAGAACTGAAGAATCCGCACACTGAGATCAGCTGGGTTCAACTCGATGTCACCAATCGGGACAGTGTTGTAGCGGCGTTCCAGGAAACAGCCAATTTGTTCGGGAGAGTCGATATTGTTGTCAACAACGCGGGTATTGCATCACAGGGGCTGGCGCTCGAAATCACAGAGCGAACCTGGGACGATGTCATCGCCACCAACCTGAAAGGGGTGTGGCTGGTTGCACAACAGGCTGGACAGCATATGGCAGCCGACTCCAAGGGTGGCACTATAATCAATATCGCGTCAATACTCGGTCAACGGGTCATGGGCGGTGTCGCACCTTATGCGGCAGCCAAGGCGGCTGTTGAACATCTCACCCGGGTGTTGGCCTACGAATGGGCGCGCCACTCAATCCGTGTCAATGCGATCGCTCCAGGCTATGTCGTTACCGACATGAACAGGGGCTATCTTGAATCGCCACAAGGCGAAAAGGCGAAGATGAAAATCCCTCAAAAACGGTTCGGACGGCCGGAAGACCTGGATGGACCACTTCTTTTACTTGCATCTGACGCATCTTCCTATATGACGGGGAGTACCATCGTTGCCGACGGTGGACATTTACAATCTTCAATGTAATTCAGGAACTCAGTAATGGACTATACACTTGACAGTACTGTTCAAGATTACCAAAAGCGAATTCGTGACTTTGTCAATACACACATCATACCCGTGGAATCGAAGCCGGATGCATATGACGAGGGCGAAAACATTGCGGACAAGTACTTTCTTCCATTGAGAGAGCAGGCACGAGCGGAAGGGTTATGGTGCTTGCAGATGCCGAAAGAGAGAGGTGGAGTTGGTCTCGATACGGTAGGAATGGCTGCCTGTTATGAAGAGATGGGTCGCTCTATTTTCGGTCCGGTTGTGTTCAACAGTGCCGCTCCAGACGACGGGAATATGTTTGTGCTTGAGCGGGTCGGGACCCCTGCTCAGAAAGAACGCTGGCTGCAGCCTATTGTTGATGGTAAGGTGCGATCAGCACTAGCGATGACTGAGCCTGCGCCAGGCTCTGGATCAGATCCGCTTGGTATGATGCTTACTAAAGCTGAAAAGTCAGGCGATAAGTGGGTCGTGCACGGGCACAAATGGTTCATTACTGGTGCCGGTGTGGCTCAGCACTTCATTTTGCTTGCTCGAACTTCGGATCATCCTCGTAAAGGTTTGACAGCGTTTATGTTCGATCGTGATGATCCGGGTTGGGAACTGGTCAGGCGAGTGCCGATTATGGGGCCAGAGGAGCATGGTGGGCACTGTGAGCTAAAGTTTCACGGGCTCGAAATTCCAGACGAGAACCGATTGCTTGGAGTTGGCGATGGTATGAAAGTTGTACAGATGCGACTTGGTACTGCACGCCTGACACATTGCATGCGATGGTTGGGTTTGTGCCGTCGCTGTCTTGAAATCGCCAGCGAGTACGCTCGCGACCGGAAAGCATTTGGTACGACATTAAGCGAACATGAAGGTGTTCAGTGGATGCTGGGCGAAGCAGCTGCACAAGTTCACCTGGGGCGACTTCTAACCATGCACGCTGCGTGGAAACTGGCCCAGGGAGACTTTGCCCGAAAAGAGGTGTCCATTGCCAAAATCAGGGTGGCGGATACTTTGCACCATGTAGTTGACACTTCTATCCAGATGCTTGGTGCCCGCGGGTATTCAAAAGATACGATTCTGGAATGGATTTATCGCTATCAGCGACAGGCGAGATTGGTTGATGGTGCATCAGAAGTTCATAAGATGGTCCTCTCAAAGTTTTACATGAAGGAAGGCGACGAATTTTTCAAGTGGGGCGTTTGAATTCAGGCGACTGCGTCTCAGGGATCTTTAGTTGATGCTGACGGAAGTTTCACTCAACGATAAGTACACCAGACAGTCCGGTCGAGTCTTCATGACCGGAATTCAGGCTCTGGTGCGTTTGCCAATGCTACAATCGCAACGGGACCGCCTAGCGGGTCTCAAAACTGCGGCCTACATAACTGGCTATCGTGGTTCACCACTCGGTGCGCTCGACATTCAATTTTGGCAGGCTCAGGAATTTCTGGCACCTCACAACATCGTTTTTCAACCTGCGATTAATGAAGACCTTGCAGCGACTGCGCTTTGGGGTACACAACAGGCAGAACTGGACGGGCAGGGAAAGTACGATGGTGTCTTCGGAATCTGGTATGGCAAGGGCCCTGGTGTCGACCGTTCCGGCGATGCGTTTCGACACGCCAATTTAGCCGGCACTTCAAGATACGGTGGTGTACTTGCTGCCATGGGTGACGATCACGCCTGTGAATCTTCGACTACGGCACACCAGAGTGAGTTCGCCCTAGTCGATGCCATGATGCCGATCCTCAATCCATCCAATGTTCAGGACATCCTGGATTTTGGACTGACGGGCTGGGCACTTTCGCGTTTTTCAGGCTGCTGGATCGGGCTCAAGTGTGTTCACGATACAGTTGAAGCAACTGCTTCAATTGAGCTTGCCTCTGCTCCAGATTCATATGTGACACCTGAAGATTTTCTGCTACCGCCAGATGGTCTGAATATACGCTGGCCTGATACTCCCTTGCAGCAGGAACAGCGCCTTCACGAACATAAGCTTCCAGCGGTTCATGCATTCTGGCGAGAGAACAGTCTTGATCGTTTAATCTACGATCCCCCGGATGCAAGGATCGGGATTGTAACAACTGGAAAATCCTACTCTGATGTTAGACGTGCTCTAACAGAGTTGGGGCTAGATCGCAATATGATAAATAAGCTGGGCATACGGCTTTACAAGGTCGCGTTGAGCTGGCCTCTTGAGAAAACCGGTTTAAATCGGTTTTCCAGGAATCTTCAGAAAATTATTGTTATTGAAGAAAAAAGAGCACTGATTGAAGATCAAATTAAGACGCTGCTTTACGGTCAGAAATCTGTTCCAGTGGTGGTTGGCAAACGAGACCAGAATGGGGAAATTCTCCTACCTTCAACAGCCCGGTTGAACGCTATGCAGATAGCGACTGTCATAGGTGAACAGATTCTTCAACTGATTCAATCCGAAGAGTTGTCCAGCCGCGTGCAACAGGTTAAGATCCTGTCGGAAAAAGATACCGAACTTGCACCAATCCAGCGAATGCCATACTTTTGTGCAGGCTGTCCACACAATACATCAACAAAAGTTCCTCAAGGCAGTGTCGCGTTAGCAGGAATTGGATGCCACTACATGGTGCAGTGGATGGATCGATCAACTGCACGTTTCACACAGATGGGAGGTGAAGGTGCGAGTTGGATTGGAGAAAGTCTTTTCAGCAACAGATCGCATATCTTTCAGAACGTAGGGGACGGTACGTACCTGCATTCCGGACTATTGGCGATCCGTGCAGCAGTTGCCGCAAAGACGACCATGACATTCAAAGTGCTCTATAACGATGCAGTTGCCATGACTGGTGGTCAGCCTTTTGACGGTCCCTTGTCGGTCTCGCAGGTAGCCCATCAGCTTTTAGCTGAAGGTGTCGCTAAAGTCTCGGTTGTAACCGATGATGTCGAAGCCTGTCGATCAAAAAACAAGCTGCCACAAGGTGTAAAGGTTACTGATCGTCATGAACTTGACTCAATTCAACGGCAACTCCGGGATATGGAGGGTGTAACGGCAATTATTTATGATCAGACCTGCGCGGCTGAAAAACGTCGTCGAAGAAAGCGGGGTCAGTATCCCGACCCAGCCAAGCGGGTGTTTATCAACACGGAGGTATGTGAGGGCTGCGGTGATTGTGGAATTCAGTCAAACTGTGTTGCCATTCTGCCGCACGAAACGGAATTTGGCCGTAAGCGGAGAATTGATCAGTCTTCCTGCAATAAAGACTACACCTGTATTGACGGCTTTTGTCCAAGCTTTGTATCGGTCATAGGAGGCGCGCCTCGAAAACCTGTCAAGGCGCAAACCACCTCAAGCTTTGATCCGAATCAATTGCCACTGCCAAAGGTAGCATCAATTGACAAGGAGTACTGCATTGTTGTAACAGGAGTTGGGGGCACCGGAGTAATTACGCTGAGCGCAATATTGGGTATGGCAGCTCACCTCGATGAACTAGGCTGTTCTGTGCTCGACATGACCGGGCTTGCTCAAAAAGGAGGTTCCGTCCTCAGCAACCTCATCATTGCACAGAGCCCCAATGATATTTCGTCGATGCATGTAGCCAATGGCGGTGCGGACCTAATTATTGGCGGTGACCTTGTAGTTTCTGCATCAGACAAGGTTCTGTTGACTGCAGATCCGCAGCGTACGCGGGCCGTTGTAAACAGCTACAAAATGATGTCCGGCGATTTCACCCGGATCAGTGATCTGAAATTCCCTGGTTCAGAACTGCAGTCAGTCATTGAAAAGTCAGTCAATGCGAAGCAGCTTACCTTTGTCAATTCAAATCATTATGCAGAGCATTTGTTTGGTGATACGATTGCTGCCAATTTCTTTATGATCGGTATTGCATTGCAGAAAGGCTATTTGCCAATCTCTCTCAAAGCAATTGAACGAGCCATCGAACTGAACGCGCGCTCAGTCGAGATGAATAAGCAAGCGCTGCACCGCGGTCGACAGTATGCAGTCGATCAAGCTTCGATCGAACGAGAGGTAAAGAGTACATTCACAGCCGTTGATGAATCCAGACCCGCAGTAAATCTTACGTTGCAGGACAGCGTAGAACTTCGAGCTAAAGTGCTTGTCCGATATCAGAATAATGCTTACGCAGATAGATATCGGAAACTTGTGCAACATTCCCTTCAGGCTGAGGAGTCCAAAGCGCCCGGAATGCAAGGCCTTGCAGAGGCGGTAGCTCGATATTATTACAAATTGCTTGCTTACAAAGATGAATACGAGGTTGCAAGGCTCTATAGCGAGGCAGAATTCAGAAAGCAGCTAGAACAACAGTTTGAGGGAGACTATCAGATCAGGTTTCATATGGCACCGCCGATCATTGGTAAAAAAGATAATGTAACCGGTTTACCGGTTAAAACGACATTCGGTCCATGGATGGAGCGAATGTTGCCGTTGCTTGCAAATTTCAAGTTTTTGCGTGGTACGCCGTTTGATCCATTCGGCCGCTCCGACGATCGTCGAATGGAAAGAAAGTTGATTAATCAATATGAGCAGATTGTGAATGAAATCATGTCGGGTCTAACGGCTGATAATCATCGCTTGGCGATTGAACTTGCGAGTTATCCTGAGTTCATTCGAGGATACGGTCACATCAAGCGACAACATGTTGAAGAAATTCAACCCAATGTTGATGATCTGTTGAGAGCCTGGCGTCGGCCAGAGACCACACCGCAAGCTGCCTAGGAGGCGTTTATTGTGTTAAAGGAATCACCCAATCAGTTTGCCTGGTTTGACCCGTTTCTGCTCAATGAGCAGCTCGACGAGTCTGAGCGCATGATTCAGGAAACCGTTCGTCGGTATGCGGAAGAAAATCTTATGCCACGAATTGTGAAGGCCAATAGAGAGGAGATCTTTGACCCTGCAATCGCACGGGAGATGGGCGAACTCGGTTTGCTCGGTCCTACAATTGACGGCTATGGCTGTGCAGGTTTGAATTACGTTAGCTACGGACTGATTGCAAGAGAAATTGAACGGGTCGATAGTGGCTATCGATCTTTCATGAGCGTGCAATCTTCGCTCGTTATGTATCCTATTTTTCGTTTTGGAAGCGAGGAGCAGCGGAATCGATTTTTGCCAGAACTCGCGAGTGGTCAAATGATTGGATGTTTCGGGCTGACAGAGCCCAATCATGGTTCTGACCCAGGCAGCATGACAGCACGTGCCAGAAAAGTTGCTGCCGGTTATCGACTGAGTGGTGAGAAGACATGGATTTCCAATTCACCAGTGGCAGATTTACTTCTGGTTTGGGCCAAGGATGATGACGGTGTCATTCGGGGATTTTTGATCGAAAAGGGGGCAGATGGACTCCAGACCCCCACAATTGAAGGGAAGTTTTCGTTAAGGGCTTCAACAACGGGCAGTATTGTCATGAACGATGTATTCGTTTCCGACTACATGATTCTGCCTGATGCATTTGGTCTCAAAGGACCTTTTTCCTGTCTAACGATGGCTCGGTACGGAATCAGCTGGGGCGCAATGGGTGCTGCAGAGTTCTGCTGGCAATCGGCACTGGACTATGCGATGAATCGTATTCAGTTTGGACGTCCAATTGCTGCCACTCAACTGGTGCAAAAGAAACTGGCTGATATGCAGACCGAAATTGCATTGGGTTTGCAGGGCTCTCTCAGAATGGGAAGAATGATGGATTCAGACAGAGCACCCCATGAACTTATCAGTCTGATGAAACGTAATAATGCCGGAAAGGCTCTGGAAATCGCCCGTATGGCACGCGACATTCATGGCGGTAATGGCGTCAATGATGAATTTCACGTCATTCGGCACTGCATGAATCTGGAGGCAGTGAACACCTATGAAGGAACACACGATATTCACGCATTGATTCTGGGCAGGTCGCAAACTGGAATCCCTGCTTTCAACTGAATTTAGGAGTTTGATTTATGATCAAGATGCACTTGAAAGACCAGTCGCTCTTTCGTCAGCAGTGCTACATCAATGGTGAATGGGTAGACGCTGATGATGGTGGCACTTTAGAAGTAACCAATCCCTCAAGTGGTAGCGTAATCGGCACCGTTCCGAAACTGGGTGCAGCGGAAACTGCACGCGCTATTGATGCGGCTGAAGTTGCTTTTCAGAGTTGGCGAAAGCGAACCGCCAAGCAGCGTGCGGTTTGCTTGAAGAAGCTTGCTGATTTGATGCTGGAAAACGAAGAAGATCTGGCAAAACTGATGACCATTGAACAGGGTAAGCCACTGGTTGAATCAAGAGGAGAGGTTGCTTACGCTGCTTCCTTTTTCGAGTGGTTTGCTGAAGAAGGCAGACGCGTTTATGGCGATGTCATTCCCCACCACCTACCTGACCGGCGTATCGTCGTAATCAAGGAACCGATTGGTGTCTGTGCTGCAGTCACACCCTGGAACTTTCCTTCAGCCATGATTACCCGTAAAGCTGGTCCGGCACTAGCAACAGGCTGTACGATTGTAATCAAGCCTGCAAGCAGTACTCCGTATTCAGCGCTCGCGCTGTGTGAATTGGCGGAGCGCGCAGGGATACCCGCTGGAGTGTTAAACGTAGTTACAGGCTCGTCAGGCCAAATTGGCGGCGAGTTGACTTCAAATTCGAAGGTGCGAAAACTGTCCTTTACCGGCTCGACAGAAATCGGCAAGGTATTAATGCGTCAGTGTGCTGATACTGTGAAGAAAGTTTCAATGGAATTGGGTGGCAACGCTCCATTTATAGTATTCGATGATGCCGATATTGATGCGGCAGTTACGGGTGCAATTCAGTCGAAATATCGCAATGCCGGTCAGACTTGTGTTTGCGCCAATCGAATTTTTGCGCACGAAGATATTTATGATGAATTTGCCGAGAAACTCGCAAGTGCAGTCAGCGAAATGAAAGTTGGCGATGGACTTGAAGAAGGAACTGAGGTGGGACCGTTAATTGACGTTGCTGCTGTGGAAAAGGTTGAGGCGCACATCAATGACGCTATCGCGAAAGGTGCCGAGGTTGCCGCCGGCGGTAGTCGGCATGAGCGCGGCGGCACTTTCTTTCAGCCGACTGTGATGAAGCACGTTAAAGTCAATATGGATGTTTCAAATGAAGAAACGTTTGGACCGCTGGCACCGCTCTTCAAATTCAGTAGTGAAGACGAAGTCACTGAATTGGCGAATGCAACCGAGTTCGGTCTGGCAGCGTATCTGTACAGCCGAGACATTGGTCGGGTTTGGCGAATGTCTGAAGCGCTTGAATATGGTATCGTTGGAATTAACACCGGTATTATTTCGACAGAAGTTGCGCCATTTGGTGGCATGAAAGAATCCGGATTTGGACGCGAAGGATCAAAATACGGAATCGAAGACTACGTTGAGGTCAAGTACCTCTGCGTTGCTGGAATATAGCATTGGCGATAGTACGGTGCTGAATTGGCTGTGGATTTACCTTCATTTCAGTCGAATGCCGACCCATTCGAGCTATTCGAGAGTTGGTTTAACGAAGCAAAAAATGCTGGATTTATTGAACCGACGGCAATGACTGTCTGTACTGTTGGGCCGGCAGGCAGGCCCTCGGCTCGGCAGGTGCTGTTGAAAGCACATGGCCCTGAAGGCTTTGTTTTTTACACTAACTATGGCAGTCGAAAAGCGCAGGAAATCGGTGTCACTCCATTCGCCAGCGCGGTACTTTGGTGGGACCGACTGTATCGACAAGTCAGAGTTGAAGGACGCGTCGAGGTGGTTTCTGACGAAGAATCTGATGCGTATTTTTCTTCCCGTCCTCGGGGTAGCCAGATTGGAGCGTGGTCTTCTCCACAGAGCGAGGTTCTTGACAGCTTCCATTACCTTACCCAGAAAGTCAGTGAGTTTGAGGAGCGGTTTGAAGATCAGCCGGTTCCACGACCCGATTTTTGGGGCGGCTTCAAGATTATTGCCGATCGCATAGAATTTTGGCAGGGCCGTAAAGACCGGCTTCACGAACGTTTGTGTTTCAGGCTTGAAGACTCAAACTGGGTGAAAGAAATTCTGGGACCTTGATTCCGCTATGATCACGTTGCTGCGGATTGCTCAGTTTCTGTCCCTTGCAGGCATTTAACCAGCCTATTCAACAACGAAGGCCACGTAGTGTATCTGTCAAACTTCTGTATATTGCCAGATCAATGAAATCCATTGCCAGAGTGGTGGTAATTGGTGGCGGAATTGGCGGAGTCTCTACACTCTATCATCTAACACAAGAGGGGTGGTCTGATGTTGTTTTGGTTGAACGGGATGAGTTGACTTCCGGATCAACCTGGCATGCTGCTGCTCAGGTTACCCAGTTTGGTTCCAACCAGACGATGATTGCGCTCAAACGCCATTCAATCGACCTGTATCGGGAACTGGCTTCCGATACCGAATATCCCATAAATTACCACATCACAGGTGGAATGCGTTTGGCATACACACCAACTCAGGTTGACATATACCGGCACTACATCGGAATGGCGGCAGGAGTAGGGGTCGATACGGAATTCATTGACGTTCATGAAGTCGGTAACCGACACCCACTGATTCGAACGCATGAGCTATTGGGAGCCTGGTGGGACCCATTGGACGGTGATATCGATCCGGCACAACTGGTATTTGCGTTGGCACGTCGAGCTCGTCAGGCAGGCGCTGAAATTTACCGGTTCAATCCAGTCGAAGCGATTACGCGTAAACGTAATGGAGAGTTCATAGTCCATACCCAAAACGGTACCATTTGCTGTGAGATGATTGTCAATGCCTCTGGATATCGAGTCAATGAAGTTGGTTCAATGCTCGGCGTCAGTCATCCTGTTGTTTCGATGGAACATATGTATTTTTTGACAGAGCCGATAAAGGAAATCGAGGCTCTTGATTTTCGTATTCCAATTATCCGGGACCCGGGAGACAACTTCTACAGTCGACAGGAAAAAGCAGGTTTGCTGGTTGGGATTTACGAACAGGACTGTCGATTGTTTGGGATCGATGGCATAGACCCCAACTTTTCGAGATCACTATGCCCGTCAGATTTGGACCGATGTCTGGACAACATGGAGCGAATTTTCCAACGTTTGCCCGGATTGACTGAAGTCGGGATCCACACTGTTGTGAACGGACCGATTACCTATAGCGCAGATGGAGCACCATTGGTTGGGCCGATTCCCGGCATTTCCAATGCCTTTGCCTGCCTGGGTTTGCGTGCCGGTATCGGTGAGGGTGGTGGTTTAGGAAAGGTTTTGGCACAAATCATGGTGAATGGTGAGTGTGAGTGGGATGCCTGGTATCTTGATCCTCGCCGATTTACCAGTTGGGCTAGCATTGAAGTAACTTGTCAGAAGGCGGTTGAAGAATATCAGCTTGAGTTCGACTACCACCTACCACATGAATTTCGTCCAGCAGCCCGTCAGTTGCGTACAACACCGTTATACGAAGTGCTTGATCAACAAAACTGTGAGTGGAGTGTGGTCAATGGCTGGGAGCGGGTACTATTCTTCAAGCCCAATTCAGATTTTGTCGATCAACATTCCTATCGATTTACGCCGACTCAACAGGTGGTATCGCAAGAAGTTGCAGGAATCTGCGGTAGTGTCGGGTTGATGGAAGTGTCAGGTTTCAATCGGTATGAAATTAGAGGAGAGGGAGCCGGGGCTTTTCTGGACCGTATGACATGCAGTGCGATTCCTCAGCGGGACGGGAGCGTGAGACTGTGCTATTTTCTCACAGAGAATGGAAACATCCTGACTGAGGCGACACTAACACGATTGACTGACGACCACTACTGGTATGGGTCAGCTGCAGCTGCAGAGTGGCATGACCGAGATTGGCTTCAAAAGTTCATGCCTGATTCGGTGCAGTTGGTGGAAAAAACACAGACTCACACAACACTGGTATTGGCTGGACCACAATCGAGGCAGTTGTTGCAGTCAGCATTTCCAGAGAATGATTGGTCTCATAATACGCTTCCGCCCATGCATGCCAAGTATGTGTATTTTGGTGAAATAGAGTTGTTGGCAATGCGGGTCTCATACTCAGGTGAGCTGGCTTATGAACTCCATGTTCCGAACGAGTTTCTGATTTCAATCTATCAGTTACTGGTGGAATCAGGCAAATGTCTGAAATTAGTACAGTTTGGTTTATATGCCGCAGAATCAATGCGCTTGGAGAAGAGTTACTTGCATTGGAAATCAGATCTGCTGTACGAGTTCAATCCGATCGAAGCTGGACTTGAACGATTCGTCAGAATGGATAAGAATGTCTTTGTTGGAAAAGAAGAGTTACGCAAGGTGATCAACCAGGAAACACAGAAGCGACTGGTAGTAATGAGTGTGGACTGTAATTATGCTCCGGCTCACTCAGGTGATCCTGTTTCCTGTGGTGGTCAAATCGTGGGCTCTGTCACTTCAGG
Organism: Arenicellales bacterium; assembly: GCA_965220665.1. GTDB lineage: Bacteria > Pseudomonadota > Gammaproteobacteria > Arenicellales > JAJDZL01 > JAJDZL01. Next base: position 328,356 of record CBDCQQ010000004.1, on the reverse strand, counting down.
GGGCTATGGTTTCAGGGTTCAGAAGAACATCGCATATGCGTACGTCGATTCGAAGTTTGCGAATACTGAAACCGAACTGCAAATCGGGATATTAGGTGAGCTCCATTCGGCTCAAGTTGGTCACTCGTGTTTATATGATCCGAGAAATCTGCGGTTGCGAGTCTGACGAGCTAATTCGTTAACTGCCCGAGTTATCTTCCCTACTTATTAAGTTTTTGAATTCTGAAGCAATACGCACCAAGCTAGATGGCTTAAAGACTCTCAAAACTGACTTTAGCAGGGTAGGGTGTTTTCTGCTGAATACCCTGCTGCAATACACCAACTGTTTGAAAGAGTATAAGGGCAGGGTAGTATTGCGCCATGCCTGCATAACGTAATTTCGATGTGACTTTTCAGGTGCAGTCAATCGGGGCACCAGGAGATTGATCAAGAAATGTTAGCGTGTTGCTTAAATTGAGAAAGAAGTCTTCTTCTTATGGAGAACTCAAATCGTAGTTTTGAGGGACAGAAAATGGAATCTCGTGGTAATCGTTGATGTCAGATCCAATAATCAGATTACCGATTTCTATCGTAACTAACTCATCTAAGCCTGCGAATGTGGATCGATCGTATCAACTCATATAGGTCATTGCGGCATACATTTGTTGTTGTGCGAATTCAAACTTAGTGTCAATTTGTATCAATTTGTGCTAAACTGATACAAAATAGTTTGTTGTTTCAATTTCGATATTGTTGCATTTGAGTTTGGAATCACAAAGTGCAAAGAATTCAACCCGCGCCGAAATTCCTAGACCTTATTGACCGGTATAAAGATGATACTGATGTAATGGCTCGAATATTGGAATTGTCTGATGTGCCTCAGAAAAATTATCGACACTGGCACAAGTTTAAGTATTTAAAACCACCCGAGGAGTTGAATTCAGAAGCTTGGTGGTTGGCAACTAAAATTTCCAGAAATGCCGGAAAAAGATTACTGCCATTTGAAGATGCCGATGGACAATTATTCAGTTATGTGCTGACGGACCAAATACTGGAAAAACTGCACATTATTGACAGCGATGCCAGAGAAAAATTAGGCTCAGAACGAACCATTGGCAGTGAACGTAGCACTGAGTACATGACAATGTCACTAATTGAAGAGGCAATTACGTCAAGCCAGTTGGAAGGAGCACTAACGACAAGAAAAATCGCAAGCGATATGATTCGCAAAGGTCGAAAGCCAAAAAACAGACATGAGCGGATGATTTTCAATAATTACCGGGCTATGGAATACATTCGCTTCAGTTTGAGTGAACAGTTGACTTTTGACTGGCTGATGCACTTGCACGAACTATTGTCTCAAGGTACTCTGGATGACCCTGGCGATTGCGGTCGTATACAAACCGAAGATGAGCAGCGTGTTATGATTGCAGACGCCTATGGAAAAGTGGTTTTTTATCCACCTCCGGCCGAACAATTACCAAATAGACTAAATAAATTGATCAAATTCGCTAGTCAATCTCGGAGTAGTGTCCCATTTCTACATCCGATACTTAGAGCGATTGTTTTGCATTTCATGATTGCGTTTGATCATCCCTTTGTAGATGGTAACGGACGAGTAGCGAGAGCACTCTTTTATTATTCGGCACTGAAAGATGGGTACGATGCTTTCGCTTTTATCTCAATAAGCAGAATTATTCAAAAGGCCCCAGCTCAGTATGCTTACGCATTTCAGTTTGTCGAAACTGACGAAAATGACATGACCTACTTTTTCCACCACCAACTAGATGTCATTTGCAAGAGTATTAGAGAATTAAATCAATATATTGAAAAGAAACGACTGCAAATTGACCAGATTGGAAGAGAACTAAAGAGATTGTCATTGAACCACAGACAACTCGCTTTACTCAATCACGCGGCAAATCATCCAAACCATGTTTACACAATTTATTCCCACCAAAATAGTCACGGATGCGCGTATGCCACTGCTAGAGCAGACTTGTTGAATCTGGCTGAATTCGATCTTCTGGAAAAGATTCAAATTGACAAAAAGTCTCTAGGATTTGCCGCACCCAACGACTTAGGTAAGAGAATCTCTAGATTGGCGAAATTGTAAACACCTGTATTTGAAATATATCAATTTGTGAATGATTGATACATTTTCGCACAGATTTATCAATTTTTGACACAAGTACAAATTAATTTGAACTTGATACTCCGGACGCAAAGAAGCCTTCAAGGCAATACTCTCGCCGATCTGACTCGGCCTTTCATATTCCGCATTGAAAACTGATCCTGCTCGACACTGCGTTGAGTCTGCGGATGCGCTCGGCTGCAATTGGCCGCGACGGTACTAGTCGGTTCCGGCAGACACAGAATTCAGTGTCACATGCTGAAGTTGTCCGAATATGGGCGACACCACTGCGGCAGTGTGAACCATCTCCACTGTGGTGCCATCCGGGATTTCATACCGCTAAAAAAGCATGGGAAACGCCTGCCTATCTACGTTTCTTTTTCATTGTGTCGATATAATCCGATTGAGTAATAATTTATTTTCCTTTTCTAAATTTCAGATTTAGAATAAAAAACAATTGGGAGGACTGTACTTTGAGACACCCATCTAAGCTTAAATTTTTATTAGCATCCGTGTTTTCCACATTCTTTTGCTACATTGGCAGTGCCAATGCTGAAGGAACGTTGAATGTCTATAACTGGGCCGAATACATCGGTGAGGACACTATTGCAAATTTTGAAGCGGAATACGGTATCGATGTTACTTATGACAACTACGATTCAGTTGAAACTGTCGATGCTAAATTGCTGGCTGGAAATACCGGTTACGATGTCGTATCCCATTCAGGTTCTGCAGTTGCCAAGCTCATTCCTACAGGTGTAATATCCAAGCTGGATACATCTAGACTGTCGAATCTTGAACACATGAGCAGTGAAGTGATGGCTCGGGTGGCCGAAAAATGGGATCCGGGTAATGATCATTTCATTCCCTATATGTGGGGGACTCACGGGGTAACTTATAACGAGGAGTTGATTCGAAGCACTTTTCCGGATGCTCCAATCGGATCCATGGACCTGATCTTCAAACCGGAAAATATGGAAAAGCTTGCCGAATGCGGTGTTGCTTTTCTGGATTCACCAACCGATGTGATTCCAATGGCACTCGCTTATATGGGATTGAATCCAAGTTCCACAGACAGGAAAGACTACAAGGCTGTGGAAGAGATGCTATTGCAAATACGCCCCTATATCAAAACATTTGACAACTATGCCTACCAGCGAATGGTAGAAAAGGAATTTTGTCTGGCCGTTACGTGGGGTCCAGATGGGCTGCTCGCTATCTCAACAGCCGAAGAAGCAGGTGCAGATGTTAAACTCGACTTCTTTCTACCTGCTGGTGAAAGGAAAGCGAACATCTGGGTCGATGGATGGGTGATTCCCTCTGACTCCAAGAATGTCGACAACGCCTATTTATTTCTCAACTACATGATGCGACCAGAGGTTGCTGCAGGCGACAGTAACTACACTTGGTATGCGACAGCAAACGCATCTGCGGTTCCAATGATTGACCCGGCTGTCACTTCAAGTGAGGCGAGTTTTCCGCCACCTGAAGCTGTTGCTATGATGTATCCACTTGAAGTTTTGCCACCTAAAATCCAGCGTGTGAGAACACGTACCTGGACAAACTTCAAAGCGGGAAATTGATTTTAGATTTAGCCTAAAGTAGAGTTGACTCGGAGGCTGATTACCGCGTTGCTGTAAGCCGTCATTAGGGGAGGAATAGTAAATATGCAAAATGGCACGGATAATCTGTTCGAAGATCAGCCTTGGCTGGATCCTGAAGCTGAGCCCTTTGTAAAAATACAGTCACTCACCAAGACATTTGGTTCATTCACAGCTGTATCAAGTGTCGACCTCGAGATTTACGAGGGGGAGCTCTTTTCCTTGCTTGGCGGGTCCGGGTGTGGAAAATCCACACTGTTGAGAATGTTGGCCGGATTCGATCCGCCAACCTCCGGGAATATATTTATCGATGGAGCTGATATGGCGGGAGTTCCGCCATATCAGCGACCCGTCAACATGATGTTTCAGTCTTACGCGCTGTTTCCACATATGACAGTGGAGCAGAACGTAGCCTACGGACTAAAGCAAGACAAGGTACCAAAAGAAAAAATAGCTGAGCGAGTTGACCAAATGCTGTCAATCGTTGAGTTGAGTCAATTCGCGAAGCGTAAACCGCACCAATTATCGGGTGGCCAGCGTCAACGCGTTGCGCTGGCACGAGCTCTGGTCAAAAACCCGAAAGTTCTGCTACTTGATGAGCCTCTTGGCGCTCTCGACAAACGATTGCGAGAGCAGACGCAATTCGAGTTGATGAATATCCAGGAAAGGCTCGGTATCACATTTATTGTCGTCACACATGACCAGGAAGAGGCGATGACACTGTCATCACGTATCGCAGTCATGGATCAGGGTCGGTTTTCCCAAATCGGCACGCCGACTGATATATATGAGTACCCCGAGACTCGATTTGTGGCAAATTTCATCGGTAGTGCGAATATGTTCGAGGGTCGAGTTAAAGAGAATGGCGCTGACTATGTCATTGTGCAGGGTGTCGGTTCCGATGTTTCGTTTTACATTGATCACAGCGCTGCGGTCAGGGAGAACACCGCGGTCTGGGTTGCACTTCGGCCAGAAAAAATCACAGTTTCTGCTACCGCACCCGAAGGTTCTGCAGATCATAACTTCGTTGAAGGTGTTGTTGACGACATCGGTTACCTCGGAAATTTTTCAATTTACAAAATCAGACTCGACAATGGCAGGATCATTGAAATCACTCATCCCAATCAAACACGTCCCAAACATGGTAGACACCTCGTTGAATGGGAAGAAAAGGTTTACCTGAGCTGGGCACCTCACAGTCCAGTGCTACTAACAAAGTAGGCTAATCTTGCGGCGGTTCCAGAATAGTCGGTAGAAAAGTAGGACAGTAATCGTTGCGTAGTCGAATTCAAAGCAAACTTCAATCAGCAGAGCTGTGGCAATCATTTATTGTCGCAGTCCCTTACATTTGGCTGCTGATCTTCTTTCTCATCCCATTTTTTATCGTTTTAAAAATCAGTTTCGCCGAGTACATTCTCGCGAGTCCGCCGTTTTCCAAACTATTCCAGCTGGCAGATACGGGTGCAATGTACATGACATTGATTTTTGATAACTTTATCTATCTTTGGGAGGACGACCTTTATCTCAACACTTATTTGAACTCACTACAGATTTCGATTACGTCGACCATACTCTGTCTGCTGGTCGGCTATCCGATTGCTTATGGCATTGCGCGCGCCACGCCAACAGCAAAGAAAATATTACTCCTGATGGTCATTTTGCCATTCTGGACGTCATTTCTCCTGCGCGTCTATGCATGGATCGGGCTTCTCGCCGATCAGGGCACAATCAATAACTTCTTGATCTGGATTGGAATCATCGACGAACCAATCAAGATGCTTTACACAGATTTTGCAGTTTATGTCGGAATCGTTTACACCTATCTTCCGTTCATGATTTTGCCCTTGTTTGCGAGCATTGAAAAACTTGATATGACACTGCATGAGGCGGCTGCAGATTTGGGTTCACGTCCCTTTACCACTTTTCGAACAATCACGATACCATTGACGATGCCAGGGATCATCGCCGGTTCTTTGTTGGTATTCATTCCTGCGACGGGTGAATTCGTCATACCTGATCTGCTCGGTGGAGGAAACGTACTCATGATCGGTAAGGTGTTGTATAGCGAGTTTAACTCGAACCAGGATTGGCCGATCGCATCTGCGGTTGCAGTCGTACTGCTAATTTTGCTGGTTGTTCCAATGATGATTTACCAGAAGTATCAGGCTAAAGAGTCAAGCGGGGGATAGGTTCGCAACGATGAGCTTCAAAAAATCACCATTTACATTCTCGCTGCTATGCTTCGGATTTGCATTCTTGTATATTCCGATTTTTCTGCTGATGTTCTACTCCTTTAACTACTCAAAGGTGGTTCCGGTATGGGGTGGATTTTCAGTTCGCTGGTACGTTGAGCTGTTTCAAAGCGAAGAGATATGGAGCGCAGTCGGATTAAGTCTGCAGATTGCGATCATGAACGCTACATTTGCAACGTTGTTGGGTGCTCTAGCAGGCATTGCAATGGCCCGAATCAAGCGGTTTCGCGGTAGAACACTGTTCTCTGGCATGATCTCGGCGCCGCTGGTTATGCCTGAGGTCATCACCGGTCTTTCACTGCTACTGCTGTTTATCACGATGGCTGAAATTATCGGCTGGCCATCGCGAGGCATTACAACAATTACCATCGCACACATTACTTTTTCCCTTGCGTACGTTGCGGTGATTGTTCAGTCAAGACTGGTTGGTGTGGATGAGTCATTGGAAGAGGCTGCACTAGACCTCGGTGCAAAACCTTATCGAGTGCTGATCGATGTCACTGTACCTTTGCTTGCACCTGCACTGGCAGCCGGTTGGCTGCTGGCATTTACATTGTCACTGGATGATTTGGTTATTGCGAGTTTCGTATCTGGACCGGGAGCGAATACCTTGCCAATGCTCATTTACTCAAGGGTTAAATTGGGACTGAAACCGGATGTCAATGCGCTCGCAACAATCATCATTCTGATCGTTGCAATTGGTGTCTGCGTCGCCGGCTGGATTTTGTCCAGGCAGGAGAAACAGAGGATGGCCGACATGCAAATGGCCGAAGCTGAAAAATACGACTTTAGTGACGAGCCTCAAGTTTCCCGTTAGCCGCTAGTTGATCATTCAGCTTGGCGATAGTACCAGGTCGAGGTTTGTTTTCCAATCTGGCGACTGGTAAACGTGCCTGAATCGCGTAGTGATAAGCTCTGATTCCAGTTTCAGCAGTTTCTGAAAGCGTCCATTTTGGAAATACAGACGATTTCAGTCCTTCCTGCATGGCGTTCATGTAGAAATAGTCTTCACCAGCCGTAATCATGTTGATTCGGCGGTTCAGGTATCGCAGCGCTTCGATGCCTCTGCGTTCGTCTGGCAGGGCATAGCACTTGCCGATCACTTCAGTGCGAGTCGGGGTGCATGGAATCGACATGTAAATTTCCACCATTTCAGGATACAGCGCCAATACAAGATTTGGAAATAATCCGATGTATAACCAGAGGTCCTGTCGGTCGTCGGGTAAGTGTTGAAACTTCGGCATCAATTTTCTGTAGTGTTTCACACTCCAAAGATTTCCGATTCGTTCATTGAAACGCCCTTTGGAAACGGGGATATCCTTGACATAAGAATCCACATAGGAAAATCCGTAAAGCTGCTGAAGTGTTGGATGTCCAATCGGCACATGGTAGCCCTCGTTGTCAATGTCGTGGTAAATTTTCCAGTTAATCGGCAGACTTTCGGGATTCTGGAAAGCATATTGCGTCGGTTCCTGGTAGGGCTGTAGTTCATTCAGTCGATAGTGTTCTATTTCATGTTCTATCGGTTGCATTTGTTCCTGAACAGATGGTCCGCCCGACACAAATCGGATGAATATAAAGCCATACCAGATTTCAAGATCAACCGCTTTCAGTGAATACTTTGCAGGGTCAAGATCTGAAAAACCTGATTCACCTGGTACAAATTGCAGTTTGCCATCGAAGTTGTATCGCCAGCCATGAAACGGGCAGGTTAGTGATTGTCGGCATCTGCCTTCTCCGGTCAGAATAGTCGATCCTCGATGTCTGCAGATATTGTGAAAAGCGTTGACTTTACCACTCTTATCTCGAATGACAAGTGCTCTTTCTCCAAATCCCTGAAATGTCAGGTAGTCTCCAGACGCAGGAATTTCACTGACATGACCTACCAGCATCCAGTTTGGTTGAAACAATCGTTCAATCTCAAGTTCAAAGAATTCGTCATCCTGATAGGTCCAGAAGGGCAGCAGGTCGGAAACTTCATTGTTCTTCAAATCAGACTCGATAGATGTATCGTTGAAAGTCATAAATTGTGAAAGATAACGTTCACACATTTCGATTGCATCCAAACGGCTGATTGAATCACTTGAAATCAGAGCTTGACGCCACAGGCTGTCGATCAATCCTTGCAGACCACGTGACAGTACCTCCGCATCCAATCTGTCGGAGATTGACTGATCCAGCAATTCAGCGACGCATTCTTTGATCAGTTGAATATCAAACTGATCACTCTTCGTAAGAATATCGCGATAGTCTTTGACCGCATGATTTGCACTCCAGAAGGCGTACCAGGCAGCAATTTTGTCCGCAACAAAAATTCGCTGATCAAAACAACTGCGAATGTAACCAAGCATTCGTTGTTCTGCTGACACGGCGTGTTCCAATCTTGATTGCAGAATACTCGTCCATTCCTGTTCAAGAAACACCAACGTATCCAGTAGTAATTGTTTTTTCGTCTTGAAGTAAAAATTGATGATTGCAGGCGACAATCCGCTATTGGAAGCGACTTTGGCCAGTGTCACATTTGAAATACCGTCGCTGGAAATGGCATGAATCGTTGATAAAATCAATTCTTTACGACGGTCTTTTACTGTCGATTGTAATAATTCAGTCATAGAATTAAATAAATCATTAAAATTATTTTATAAATGAACAAGTATATTAAATAATTATACAAATCAAAATCAGAAACTGACTGACATTGTCCGTCGCAAGCACTAACCTGAGAAATTTGCGTGGCGATGCGTTGAACAGAATTGGGCAGGCGCCACTCAGAAAATGTACGTGATTGGTGGGGTGGCTTTGAATAACAACAAATGTATTGTCAGAAATCGGATGCGTAGATGTGAATTAAAGTGTATTGAAAACTCATGCTTCTCGGTGTTGAGGCGAACAACTGACTAAGCTATTGAGTATCAACCTGATGAATCGCAAAAGGATGCACGTGAAGGTTGGTTGGACTGCTTTCGAATGATCGACACTGGAATGTAACCGCGAGAGAATATTGCAGGTTACCCCGGAAAGTTCCACGACCGGATGGTCAATTTTAACGATTGAGCGATCCAATTGGATTCTGTCAATTGCCAACCGGTAAAATTCTGTTGACGGAAGATTTTCATCCTGTCTCAACAGTTCTAAGTTTGGAGTGAGGAATGCTTTCCAAAAAATTGCGTATTGGAGATACGGAAATAAGGCTTTTACGAATTTTTGTCGCAGTCGTTGAAAGTGGCGGGTTAGCGAAGGCTCAAACTGAGTTGAATTTGAGTCTCTCCAGCATCAGCAGTTATATTTCAAAATTGGAAAACCGGCTTGGCGTATGTCTCTGTCATCGCGGCAGGGGCGGGTTTAAACTGACCGATAAAGGCCAAATCGTCTACCAATCGTGTACACAATTGTTTCTAAGTCACGAAAATTTCAGCACGAGAGTCGGTGAACTGCAAGGCGAACTGATTGGAGATTTGCATGTCGGGGTGATCGAAAACTTGGTTTTCGACAGAACATTGAATTTACCGAATATTTTCAGAGACTTTCAAAACGACAACGATAAAGTTTGGCTGACGCTTCGCAGTCTCTCGCCAGCTGGACTCGAATCAGCACTGATCGACGGGAAGATACAGATAGGAATCGGCCAGTATTTTCGACACTTGCCGTCTTTGACTTATCAGACCATCTATACCGACGAGCAGGTCCTTCATTGTGGACGCGGTCACCCATTTTTTACATGCAAAGATGAAGATATTACACCTGAGGCGCTTGAAAATGCACAGTTTGCCGATCGTGGATACGCGCCTGTCAGCAACCTGCCTCGGAAAGGAATTCACTTTGTTCCGGCAGCAACGGGTCATAACGTGGAAGCAATATTAATGCTTGTGCTGTCCGGATGCTATATCAGTTATCTGCCGAAATTCTATGCCCAACCCTGGGTGCGACAGGGGGAACTTCGGCCGCTGTTTCCAGACAGACTTTCATTTGATATCAACATTGCGCTTGCTACTCAGCGAGATATTCGCCCAACTTTGGTTGTACAGACATTCAAAAACATGATTGTGCAAAGTGTAGAAAGTGTGAAGTGATACCGATGGCTGTTGCCTTTGTTTGAGATGATCAGTTTCAATATTGTCACTATGTGTCTGGAGAATTGCTCGGCGTTCAGATAGTGGTGAAAATTGTGTCAAACGGTGTTGGGCCTTTTTCGAAGGTTTTTGGCCAGACGACTGAGAGCACTCAAATGTTGGCACATCATATCAAACAGAGCACATTCAGACGCTGAAAACACGACATTAGCATGGTACTGAGTCCGGTGCGGCGTGTCGCCAAGGCATCTAACCTATCAACAGCTTTGTGGGATGATCAGGTAGCGTTGACTCGGATTCGATCTTCAAGGTCTGTATTGTAGCAGTCGCTAACGAATCAACCCGTCCAATTGAATTTGGAAGACCACTATCCGAAATAAAAATAGGTGTCGTTCATCACACATAACTTTGACATTTTCAAAACTGATATTTGGAACAATGTTGTCTAATAAACCTTTGACCATTTCTATAATCGACCTATATTTAACAAAAATCACCTGTTCCAAACAAACAGACATAGTTTGGAATATTTAAAACTTAATGATTTGTCAAAATCAAGTTCTGTGTTCGACGAGCACAGACAAATGGACACATTCGGAGGTCTTTAGAAATGGACGAAATCAAGAAAATTACGAAACAACTGCGTGCAGGACAAATCTCACGTAGGGAATTCATTGTTGCGGCAGTGGCAGCGGGGGCAGCAGTTCCCTTTGCAATGTCGATGTCAAGCAACGTGTTTGCAGCCATGCCAAAAAGCGGTGGCCTGTTGCGTCATGCAATTACCGGGGGCAGTACTTCCGATAATCTCGATCCCGCAAAGGTGCTGGATATGTACATGGCGAACGTCAGTTTTGGTCAGCTCAGGAACAACCTCACTGAGATTGATTCAGATGGCAGTTTGATTGGAGAGTTGGCAGAAAGTTGGGAGTCTACTAGTGATGCCAAGACATGGACGTTTAAATTGCGCAATGGTGTTGAATTTCACAATGGTAAAACCCTTGATGCGAATGACGTAGTAGCATCGATTAATCACCATCGCGGTGAGGATTCAACATCCGCAGCCAAGAGTATCGTCGCAGCCGTCGTCGATGTTCAGGCTGACGGTAAAGAGACAGTGGTTGTTGAACTGTCTGGTGGCAGTGCTGATTTTCCGTTCCTGCTGAGCGATTTTCACCTGTCAATTTGCCCTGCGCGCGATGATGGAACCATTGACTGGGAGTCGGGAACAGGGACCGGAGGATACATTCTTGAAGAGTTTAATCCTGGTGTCAAAGTCGTCACCCGACGGAACCCCAATTATTGGAAAGAAGGGCGCGCCCATTTTGAGTCGGTCGAAACGCTGTACATCGCCGATGTTGTCGCCCGAACCAATGCTTTACAGACAGGTGATCTCGATGCAATGACCCGGGCTGACCTCAAGACCATTCACTTGATGGAAAAGCATCCGGCGATTAACATTGTTCAAAGCACCGGTAATCAGCACTATACTTTGCCGATGTTGACTGATGTCGCACCGTTCGATAACAATGAACTGCGCCTTGCATTGAAGTATGCAATTGACAGGGAGCAGTGGAAGACCGTGATTGCGCGCGGTTATGGTGAAATTGCAAATGATCATCCAATCGGACCTGCAAACCGGTACTATGATGCGAGCATTGAACAACGCGTTTATGATCCGGATAAGGCCAAGTTTCATCTGAAGCAAGCAGGCTATGACAGCATTGATCTTGACCTTCATGTTGCAGAAACTGCATTTGAAGGTGCGACTGATGGTGGTCAACTGATGCAAGACAGTGCCCGTGCGGCAGGCATCAACATCAACGTTGTTCGTGAAGCCAACGATGGTTACTGGTCGAATGTGTGGCAAAAGAAACCGTGGTGTGCGAGTTATTGGGCAGGAAGGCCAACCGAAGACTGGATGTTTTCGTTAACTTACGCGACAGGTGCTGATTGGAACGAGAGCCATTGGTCAAACGAAAAATTCGATTCATTGCTTCTCGCCGCTCGAGCAGAACTTGACGAAGAAAAACGTCGAGGTATGTACAGCGACATGCAGCAAATCGTTCGAGATGAAGGCGGATCGGTGATCCCGATTTACGCCAGTTTCGTTCAAGCTTTGTCCAACAAGTTGAGTACGCCTGAGAAAGTTGCGAGTAATCTGGAATTTGACGGGCATAAAAATAGTGAACGTTGGTGGTTCAACAGTTAAACCACCGGTATTCACGATATCTGATGGGTCGTTCAGATATTGTGTCTGTTCGACCTTTTCAGATGTATGATTGCAGTTGATGATAAGCGCAGAACGTTGATACGGAAGGGATTAGCCGTTAACCCGATTCCTAACCTCTGTATCAACAAGATGGCATTGTGACAAACAACCTCATATTTCCACTTAAGCAGTAAATGACAATGGAATACCCGAGTTGGGAAGAAATTCGCAAGAGCATGTGGGCGGAAACCCTTGATTTTCCGATGATTGATGAGCAGACGCCGGCATTTATGGGCCGCAAAGTCATCTCAGAAAAAAAAGACCTTGAAGATGCAGATGTTGTGATTATTGGAAGTCCTTACGTTTCCAGTTCCACCGATGAGTGGGCAGGTATCGGTAAGGAACACTGGCTTGCCGCACCGCAACGGGTTCGTCAGCAGTCAATCCGTTATCAGTCAGGTTATATCCAAGACTTCGGCTTTGACGTGTTTGATTATCTGAATGTCGTCGATTATGGCGACGCTGACATTCCTCCAGAGGCAAATGTTGGAAAACTTGACCCGGAGTTGATACTACAGGCCCAGGCGGCGGTAGAAGAAAAGGTCAATGATGCAATTGATGTTGGTGCTCTACCGGTTGTTATCGGACAGAATTCACCCTGTGCCTCCTATGCCATTGCAAAATGCGTGGCCAATCACACGGACGGCAACATGGGGATTGTAAGTCTTGATACGCATTGGGATATTTTTCGGCTATGCCCGCAAACCCGCGACCCGCGGATTGCGGGCGGTTTCTCGTGGCTGTATAAAACGATTGAATTTCATGAGAACATTCACGCTCGAAATCTGGTCGAAATTGGTCCGCGCGGCATGCTGGAGAATCCAGATGTAGTCAGGGAGCTGATTGGACGAGGCGCCATGTTTTTCTCGAGCTGGGATGTGAGGCGACAGGGAATAGAGGCGGTTTGCAAGGGCATTGATCACGCCTACAATGGTACAAAAAGCGTCTATGCACATTTTGACATGGACGTGTTGGGTGGTGCCGGACCCGCGCCGGGCGACATTCTGGGTGAGTTAGCCGAACCGATAGGGCTGAGTGATTACGAATGCATTCGCATTGCCCATGAACTGGGTCTTCGCGGGGTGCAGGGTTTTTCATTCATTTGCATTCCACCCGGTTCAGCGGTTATGTATCGTGTGATCGTATACATTGTTATGTACCTTCTAGCAGGAAAGGCAATTGCCGAGCATACTGTGAAGCGCTGATCGGTGACATATCGACCGCCTTGCAAGTCTTCAACTCTTAATCTGTACCTATAGAATTAAACTGAGGCGAGGTATTTGAAATACATCCGATACTGCTAACGGTCATTCAACGCCTTGCATTGGGATTCGTAACGCTAGTCGTCGTTTCCATCATCATTTTTGGTGTAGTCGAGTTTTTGCCCGGAGATTTTTCGCAGGCGATACTCGGACAGTCAGCGACTGAGGAAACTGTCGCTGCATTCAGAAAAGAACTCGGGTTGGATAAACCGGCACACACCCGCTATTTTGATTGGATCGGTGCCATGCTTCAAGGAGATTTGGGCATTTCCTATTCTGGCCGCGGGGCTTCTGGAAGCGACCTGTCACGACCGGTGATTGATCTAATTGCACCGCGATTCTGGAATACGATTTTTCTTGCGGGTGTTGCAGCATTGATCGCCGTACCGCTTGCGCTGATTCTGGGAATATTCGCAGCTCTTTTCAGAAACTCTATTTTTGACAGGACCGTCAACGTATTTTCGCTTTCAGCGATTTCCTTTCCTGAGTTTTTCATTTCATATTTGCTGATTCTGCTGTTCGCTTCAATCTGGCCGATTTTCCCATCCCTGGCTAACGTGTCAGATGATATGTCGCTCGGCGAGCGGCTGGTGGTTACTGCACTACCGATTGTCACCTTGGTTTTGATCACTCTGGCCCACATGATGCGCATGACGCGGGCTGCCATTATCAATCTGATGGCCAGTCCGTATATCGAGATGGCCCAACTGAAAGGTGTATCACCCACGAAGATTATTGTGCAGCATGCATTGCCGAATGCCTGGGCACCAATCGTGACGGTGATTGCGTTTAATTTGGCTTACTTGGTTGTGGGCGTTGTCGTTGTCGAGATTGTCTTTATCTACCCCGGGGTCGGACAATTGATGGTTGATGCAGTGACTACGAGAGACATTCCGGTCGTGCAGGCTTGCGCGCTGGTGTTTGCATCGGCCTACATCCTGCTAAATCTGATCGCTGATATTATCAGCATTGTCACCAATCCAAGAATACTGCACCCGAAATGAACGACGACCAATCAAACCTGGCGGGAACGACACTGTTTAGAGAGCGTCGTTCGCGCTGGGAAATATTGGTATTGGAGCTTTCCAAAGCACCTGTATCAGCCTGGTTTGGCTTGATTGTGATAGGGATATATTGTTTGGTTGCGATTTTTGCTCCTCTGCTGGCCCCGTACGGTGAGGCAGAAATTGTTTCTACGCCTTTTGTTCCCTGGAGTTGGGAACACATATTTGGCACCGATCAAATTGGACGGGATATCTTTTCCCGTCTGATTTATGGTGCTCGCAACACAATGGGCATTGCTGTCATCACCACGGTGCTTTCCTTTGCAATTGGCGGGTCGCTCGGCTTGATTGCCGCAATCCTGAGTGGCTGGCTTGATCAGTTTGTGAGTCGGGTTGTAGACGCCATTATGGCGATTCCCAGTCTCATTTTTGCGTTGATGCTGCTGGCAATATTTGGATCAAACATTCTGTCTCTCATTGTGATCATCGCGGTGTTGGATAGCACGCGAGTCTTTCGCTTAACCCGTGCGGTGTCACTCAATGTCGTTGTCATGGAATTTGTGGAAGCAGCGACATTAAGGGGTGAAAGACTTCCCTGGATAATGCGACGTGAAATTCTGCCGAATATCCTGCCGCCGCTTGCTGCGGAGTTTGGACTGCGGTTCAGTTTTGTATTTTTAACCGTTGCTGCACTTAGTTTTCTTGGACTTGGCATTCAACCGCCAACCGCTGATTGGGGATCAATGGTGCGCGAGAATGCATCGTTGATTCAATTTGCTCAATTTGATCTGAAAACGGCTCTGACGCCAATCATTCCGGCTGCTACGATTGGATTGCTTACCGTCGCGGTCAACATGGTCGTTGACTGGTTCCTGCACAAATCGAGCGGGTTAAAGTCATGACGGTCAATGACAGCAATCATACGGATGTCCTTCTCAGATTGGAAGACATTCAAATTGAAGGGTTTTCAGACGAAAAATGGCATCCCATCATTCGCGGCGTTGATTTGACACTGCGTCGAGGCGAGGTAATGGGGTTGGTTGGAGAGTCCGGCTCTGGTAAAACAACACTAGGTCTTGCCAGTATGGGCTTTACCCGTGCCGGGTGCAGATTATCAGCCGGTACGGTTATTTTTGACAATATGGATTTAAGCGCAATACCGGTTCCCGAAAGGCGTAAGTTGTGGGGGACGCGTATTGCTTACGTTGCACAGTCGGCAGCAGCATCATTCAATCCCGCTCGCCGGGTGATTGATCAAACGATTGAAGCTACTTTAAGGCGGGGTTCAACAAACCGCCAAACTATTGAGCAAGACGCCCGCGTACTTTTCGCATCATTGCAATTGCCCGATCCGGAAAACATCGGTGAACGTTATCCGCATCAGGTTTCAGGCGGGCAGTTGCAGCGGATGATGACAGCGATGGCGATGTCGCCACGCCCGGATTTAATCATCTTTGACGAGCCAACTACCGCATTGGATGTGACCACGCAAGTCGAAGTCCTGATCGCCGTTCGAAATCTAGTAGAACAACACAACACAGCAGCAATTTATATTACGCACGATTTGGCTGTTGTTGCACAAATGGCGGACCTGGTCATGGTTTTGAGATACGGTAAGGAAGTTGAGCAGGCCGAAACGCGCCAGATCATCAAGGCGCCTGAGGAGGACTACACCAAGACGTTATGGTCGGTACGAGCGTTGGAAAAAGAACAGGTTCGTACTGAGGACATCGTTTTGTCCATTGAAAATGTTGACGCAGCTTACAACCAGACGATCAAGGTTTTGCAGGACATCAGTATTTCTATTCCCCGAGGCCGAACCGTTTCAATTGTTGGGGAGAGTGGCTCGGGGAAATCTACGGTAGCTCGGGTTATCACAGGATTGCTTCCACCATCGACAGGTCGAGTACGGTTCAACAACGATGATCTGCCTGCTTCTACCAAACTGCGCTCAGTGGATCAGAAAAAACGGATTCAAATGATTTACCAGATGGCAGATACGGCGATGAATCCAAAGCAGACGGTTTTCGAAATAATCGGCCGTCCCCTGGAGTTTTATCACGGCATGCGGGGTCAGCAGAAACGGGAACGGGTTCAAGAACTGTTGAATATGATTGAACTTGAAGATCGGTTTGCCAATCGTTTTCCAAGCGAGCTATCAGGTGGTCAAAAGCAGCGTATTTGTATAGCACGGGCACTTGCAGCCCAACCTGAATTAATCATTTGTGACGAGGTCACCTCGGCGCTCGATCAAATTGTTCAGGAAGGCATTCTCAGACTCCTGTTGAATCTGCAAGAAACTTACAACATTACTTATTTGTTCATCACCCATGATATTGCGGTTGTCAAGGCAATCTCTGATGAAATTGTGGTCATGTACCAGGGTAGCGTCGTTGAGCAAGGCATGAAAGATGATGTTTTGTCTCCACCACATCCCGACTACACTCAACTGTTATTGGAATCAGTGCCTGAGATGGATCCGGACTGGTTAACCAATCTGGTGAAAAGTAAGTAAATACCACCGGGAAGCACCATCAAAATAAATTGCTCTGGCCCGCGCCAGCATCATGTCAATGAAACTTAGCTGAAACCCTGGGCTATAAGAAGCATCTCTTGGCAGTCTGACCCAGTCGACGGCACCAAGGATACATACCTCATGTAGTTTCTGCGCAGGAATTTTCTTGACAGGGATGCCGAGAAGATGTGGTGCCCCTATATGCCAACGACTGAGATTGAATCAGTCTTCCTCGAGCTGAATATATGACCGATTGCAGTCATAAGTCCAATGGCACCGACAAACAAAACCAGTATGTTCTCAGTTAGCTTTCATGCATCATCATGCTAT
This sequence comes from Arenicellales bacterium, assembly GCA_965220665.1. Lineage (GTDB taxonomy): Bacteria > Pseudomonadota > Gammaproteobacteria > Arenicellales > JAJDZL01 > JAJDZL01. Next base: position 310,940 of record CBDCQQ010000004.1, on the reverse strand, counting down.
GGCAGCGCTTATTGATACCGGTTGAATTTCGTTCCAGACCTCATCAAGCGCTTTACCCAAAGCATCGAATAGGTCATGTACCTGCGATTCGGTGATGATCAACGGAGGACATATGCCTACAGAATCACCTGATGGTAGCGCACGTAAAATAAGACCGTTTTCAAGACACTTTTGGTAGACCTGCAATGCAACTTTCATATCTGGATCGTAAGGTTGCTTGGTTTCTTTATTCTCGACCAATTCAATTGCACCGATCAGCCCAGCTCCGCGTGCTTCGCCAACTAGTGGATGTGAATTAAGTTCTCGAAGTCTACTTTGGAAGGGCTGCATCACCTCGCGTACGTGTCCCATAATATTGCGCTCTTCATAAATGTCCAGAGTTTCGATAGCAACTGCTGCACCAACTGGATGTCCACTGTAGGTAAATCCGGTTCCCCATACACCCAATCGATTACTCGCTTCTGCAATCACCTGGAATATTTCTTCCGAAATCAACGTCGCGCCGATTGGGATATATGCTGAAGAAAGTTGCTTGGCGACGGTAATCATGTCAGGTTGGTCAATATTGAATGTGTCACAGCCCCATGGATTACCAGTCCGACCAAAACCGTTAATAACTTCATCAGCAATAAACAAAATGTCGTATTTACGCAGAACTTTCTGAATTTTCTCAAAGTAGGTTTTCGGGGGTGGAATAACGCCACCTGCACCCATAAGCGGTTCTGCTATCAAAGCAGCAATCGTATCTGGACCTTCAGCTAGAATCAACTCTTCCAGTTCTGCAGCTCGACGCGAAGCGAACTCTTCTTCAGTTTCACCGGGTTCGCTAAAACGATAGTAGTGTGGAGTGCCAATTTGTTTGAATCTGTCGAGCGGTGCATCAAATGCGTCCTGAATGACTGGAATAGCGGTCAGACTGGTGCATGCAATGGTTACACCGTGATACCCTCTAACTCGAGAAATAATCTTTTTCTTTTCTGGCCGATTTAGAGCGTTGTTGTAGTACCAGGCTATTTTTACTGCCGAATCAACAGCTTCCGATCCAGAAGTTACAAAGTAGGCTTTCGACATCGGCTTCGGAGCGATTGATATCAATCGGTCGGCCAATTCTGTAACTACTGGCGCAGTTCGTCCAGCAAAACTGTGGTTGTATGGCAACGTTTCAAGTTGCCGTTTAGCAGCGTCGGCTAGGCGCTGTTCGCTGAATCCAAGTGAGGTACACCAAAGGCCAGCCAGCCCTTCAATAAACTTATTGCCGTGCTCATCCCAAATATAAATGCCTTCTCCACGCACGTAGGTTTTGGGACCAGTATGCTGGTGGGCAATGTGATTGGTATAGGGATGCAAATTGGATTTGATGTCCTTTTGCGCAATGGAGGAAAGTTGCATGACCATCACCTCATAATCATGTCCGATGTTGTTAAACGAATGCGTCTGGAAACGATTCCTTACGCATTGTAATGAATTCATTCAATGCCACATCTATTGATTGATCAATTTCTGGCGGCGCATAATTTTCAAGCATTTGCTTCCATATTACATTAGCTCTTTCTATAGAGCTCAAACTTCCGTCAGCTTCCCACTGCTCAAAACTGTTGTTGTCTGCAGTACTTGATCGATAAAACGCAGTTTCAAAATTCTCCTGGGTATGCGCACATCCCAAAAAGTGATTCCCGGGTCCAACTTCGAATAAAGCGCTTAAAGCCTGACCGTTTTCAGAAATATCGATGCCATTTAGGAAAGTCTGCAATACGCCAGCCTGATCTGCATCCAGAATGAACTTCTCATAACCCATGACTAACCCACCTTCCAGCCACCCCGCGGTGTGCAGCATGAAATTGACACCAGCCAGCATGGCGGCCTGTAGTGTATTAGCCGATTCGTAGGCAGCTTGGGCGTCAGAAATCTTTGAAGCGCAAAGCCCACCGCCGCTTCGAAATGGAACATTTAGCCGCCGGGCTAGTTCTGCACAGATGAACAGAACAAGCGAAGGTTCAGGTGTTCCAAATGTAGGCGCACCAGATTGCATAGAAATCGAACTGCTGAATGTGCCAAATATTACCGGTGCTCCAGGCCGCACCAATTGTGCGAAAGCCATTCCGGCCGTGGCTTCAGCGAGAATCTGGGTACAGGTACCGACGACAGTCACAGGGGACATGGCGCCTGACAGAATGAATGGAGAGATGACGGTTCCTTGACCATGCTTGGCGTAAACCTTCAGTGCTGCAAGCATGGTGTCATCAAACGTCATGGGAGAGTTGACATTGATTAACGACAGAATGCAAGTGTTTTGGTCAACAAATTCATCACCGAACACAATTTTGGCCATGTCAACTGTGTCTTGAGCACGTTCACCGCTGGTGACCGATCCCATAAACGGTTTGTCTGAATACTTCAAATGTGAATAAATCATATCCAGATGACGTTTGTTCACCGGCAGGTCCACAGGTTCACAGACAGTCCCACCAGAATGGTGGAGGGCAGGGGACATATACGTCAATTTGACGAAGTTTCTAAAGTCTTCTATGGTGGCATAGCGCCGCCCCTCGTCCAGATTACGGATAAATGGTGGGCCGTATGCCGGTGCAAATACTGCTGTGTCCTTTGCAATGTGCACACTCTTTGCGGGATTTCTGGCGTGCTGAATGAAATTTGATGGTGCATTTGATTGAATGACTTCCCGCAGCATGCCGGGCTCAAATTTGACGCGCTCACCTTCCACTGATGCACCAGCCTTTCGCCATATATCAAGTGCTTCGGTGTCGTCACGAAACTCAATACCAATTTCTGCAAGTACTCGATCGGCATTGTGCTCGATTAAAGCCAATGTTTCCTCAGGAGCAATACTGTAAACAGGCACCTTACGTTTGATGTAAGGTAAAGATTGCATTGAGATATTTGAACGTGCCGCTTGACGGGCTGATCGACCGCCAGATCGCGTTCGCCTCGCACTCATTTAGTAATCTCCATTTTTTATTCTGCCTTTGTTTGGGGTCGGGGAAATCGATTTGCTTTGTCGTAGGGATATACGTCTTCCAATATTCCGGCTCGAATAAGTTCTTGTTTGTTCCGCCAAAACTCCGCTGTCATTAGATCACCATGAATTTCAGCAAAGTGATTTTTGATCAGTGGATGCACCAAAAAGTACTTTTCAAACTCTTCTGGAAATACATCGTCCTCTCCAACTGAGAACCATGGTTCAGTCGCCATGTCGTCATAAGGGTTGGAGGACTGCGGGAACTTTCTGATTTTACATTCATCCAGGTAACGAATTTCATCGTAGTCGTAAAACACAACACGTCGATTTCTGGTTACACCAAAATTTTTGAGTAGCATATCGCCAGGAAAAATGTTTGCTGCAGCCATTTCCTTGATGGCATCGCCATAGCCCCTGGCAAAATAGAGCGTATCTTTTTCTTCATCAAAATTCTGCAGGTACAGATTGAGTGGAATCATTCGATGCTCAATATAGACGTGCTTGAGGACTACGACATCATCTTCGATGATTATCGAATGTGAGCAGGTTTTCTGCAGATTATCAAGCAGTTCACTTTCAAATCGGTCGAGTGGCAAAGCAACTTCAGAATATTCAAGTGTATCTGCCAGACGTCCGACCCGATCGTGCTGTTTGACCAGGTGGTACTTCTCGATGACCGTTGAACGGGATAGCTTCTTCGGTGGTTCGAAGGAGTCTTTGATCAATTTAAACACATACTGATAGGATGGCAGCGTAAATACCATCATAACCATGCCTCGTGTGCCTGGTGCTTCAATAAATGAATCTGTCGAATGCGACAGGTGGTGCAGGAAGTCTCGGTAAAACTCAGTCTTTCCCTGCTTGTGAAAGCCGATTGCAGAATACAGATCGGCTTTGCTTTTGCCAGGTAATATGCCCATCAAAAAATCTACAGTTGCTGATGGGACCTGTGTTTTCACCATAAAGTAAGCTCTGGAAAAGCCAAAAATTGCATCCAGGTCGGACGGGTTCAGAATCAAGGCATCGACATAAAGACTGCCTTTTTCATTGTTCAGTATCGGTACGATAAACGGTGTCACCTGGTAGTCATTTATCACTCGCCCAATCAGATAAGCAGCCTTGTTTCGGAAGAACAGAGATGATAGAACATCTATCTGAAAATTCAATGACTCGGAACGCTTGTCTCTCGGAAGCACTCGCCCTAGGTGCTTTAGAATCTGTCTGACGTCATGAGATAAATTTTCATATTCGAGTCTGAAGTTAAGATCGCTGAGAATGTCGAAAATCGTATTTTTGAATCCGCGTGAGGCAGGGTAGTAGGAGCGATAGACTGGCCGATCTGCCTGAATGAATTCTGTGGATACAGATGATCGAACGAAAATATGGCTGTTTTTGAAATAGCGGCGATGAAATAACTTGCAAAATACCGAGTTGTAAAAACTTTCAGCCAGTTCAGGCTGCCGATGCTCCAGTAGAAGTCGAATGAAATGAATTTTGACCTCTTCCCATAAAGTTTTGTCTAGCTCTGAGATGTGCAGTTTGGTTCGCAGGATCTCGACAGTTTCTTGGATTCTTTTGTCATAAAAGTGAATTCGCTGTCTGGCAGCCTCGCGTACTTCGTGCCAGTTGGCTTGTTCAAATCGTTCCTGTGCACCGGAAGTTATTTCCTGATAAAGGGTGAAGTGTTTCTCAAAGCCGTCAAGAATGGTTCGGGCAATCTTATCAGCACGCCTTGGTTTAGACCGAAAATTCGTTCCTTTCCATGCTTTTTTAGATGGAGTAGTTGCCTGATCAAAGTAGATTGTTTTTGCAGACTTAGCCATTTTGAATTTCGATTTTGTGGGTAAACCCAATTTAAAGTCGAATTTGTTGAAAAATTGTTTGAATTTGTATCAAATTCGTCCAATAAGTTTAATGTAATTTAGTCGCATGAAACCAACGAAACAACACAGAGTTGCAGACGCACTTAGTGCCATGTAGCGCGTTGAAATATACTCAACGAACGAAGTTGGATTAATGGCAAAAATTAAATCAAATTGAAGTAAGAGGCACAAAGAATGGACACTCATGCAAGAGTTGTAATTATCGGTGGCGGCGTTGTTGGGGTGGGAACACTTTACCACTTGGCAAAGAAAGGATGGAGCGACGTCATTTTGTGTGAAAGGACGGAACTGACAGCTGGCTCAACCTGGCACGCAGCAGGATTGCTGCCGCTTTTCAATATGAGTTATGCCGTTGGCCAATTGCACAAATATTCTGTTGACCTCTATAAGTCCCTGGAAGCCGAAACGGGACAGAATGTTGGGTTCCACGTTACTGGAAACCTCCGGTTGGCGCGTACTCGGGACCGAATGGATGAATACAAGAAGTATTGTGGCACAGCCAATACCATCGGTGTTCCATTCGAGTTGATCACACCATCCGAAATCAAAGAACTTTGGCCATTAATTAACCTTGATGGTCTGATTGGCGCACTGTACCATCCGGATGACGGTCATATTGCACCGGTTGACGTGACGAACGCAATGGCAAAAGGTGCACGAGACAGAGGTGCCAAGATCTACCAGCAAACGCAAGTGACAGGTCTAACCCGAACACGCGGCGGTGAGTGGAAAGTTTCAACAGGCAAAGGTGACATCACTTGCGAGCATTTGGTATGCGCAACCGGAAACTATTCACAGGACATAAGCCGTCTATTGGGAATCAACATTCCTTCAATTCCCGTACAGCATCAGTACATCGTGACTGACGTTGTGCCTGAACTCAAAGAGTATCGGGAGAGCGGTGGAGATGAACTCGCGGTGCTGCGAGAATCCGACGCTTCCTACTATTTGCGCGAGGAACGGATGGGCTATATCCTGGGGCCATATGAAGTTGGTGCTCCGGCAGTGTTTGCGGACGGTGTTCCATCCGGGTTTGAGAAAGACTTGTTTCCCGGTGACCTGGATCGTCTACTGCCGCATGTTGAAGCAGCTATTCATCGAGTGCCGTCATTTGAAACGGCGGGAATCAAAGATATAGTCAATGGCCCTATCGCTTATTCACCGGATGGTAGTCCATTAATTGGACCGGCCTGGGACTTGCCTAATGTTTGGTTGAATGAAGGCCATAGTTTTGGGGTGACCGCATCCGGTGGAGCAGGGTGGCAACTGGCTGAGTGGATCGTTGAGGGCGAACCGACCATTGATCTTTTAGCAGTCGATCCGCGCCGGTATGGCGACTATGCTCGTGGACCGTTCCTGGTGAAGAAGAATGAAGAAGCATATGAAAATGTGTTCACAGTGCACTACCCGGATGAGGAAAGACCCGCTTGCCGACCAGCTAAAACCAGTCCGATCCACGATCGTCTGGATGGTATGGGGGCAGTCTGGGGTCAGCGCTATGGATGGGAGAGGCCAAATTGGTTTGCTCCAGACGGTGTCGAAGCTGTCGATGATTGGAGTTTCAGGCGCTCGAAATACTTTGAACATGTTGGCAGCGAGCACAACAACATTCGGAACAATGTCGGAATCATCGACATTACCAGTTTTTCCAAGTTTCGAGTATCGGGCCCAGGTGCTGAAACATTTCTTGACCCATTGGTAGCCAGGCGATTACCAAAAGCACCTGGGCGCATTCAACTTTGTCATGTGCTGACGAAAAATGGTGGAGTGAGAAGCGAATTCACGGTTACCCGGAATGTAGACGGATCGTTTTACCTAGTGAGTTCTGGAGCTGCAGAACGTTTTGATTTAAGTTTTCTGAACAAACACTTGCCGGACGACAACTCAGTACAGGTAGAAAACCTGACAACGAACTATGCAACACTGGTTGTTGCCGGGCCGAATTCAAGAAAGGTTCTGCAGAAACTGACTGATACCGACTTGTCTTCAGAAGCTTTTCCCTGGTTGACGGCACAGGACATCTATGTTGGAGTCGCACCGCTTCGGGCGATGCGCGTTAATTTTGTTGGCGAGCTTGGTTGGGAGTTACATCATCCCATTGAATATCAACGTCATATCTTTGAGCAGTTGATGGACGTAGGTCAGGAGTTTAACATTGGGCAGTGTGGTATGCGAGCAATGGACTCACTGAGGATTGAAAAATCCTATCGCATGTGGGGACAGGATCTGACTCGCGAGTACACCATACTTGAGGCGGGATTGGGAATATTCGTTCACATGAACAAAGGTGATTTTACCGGTCGTGATGCACTGCGTGCTCAAAAGGAAAGTGGGGTTCCGCAAGAGTTTGTTACCGTTGCTGTTGAGGGAATAACAGATGCCGATCCGTTAGGCAATGAACCCTTGTGGGATGGCGAGAAGATGATTGGCAGAGCCACAGCGGGCTCATATGGTCACTTCATTGAAAGAAGCCTTGCTCTAGGTTATGTTCAGACTGGATATGGCAAACCTGGAACAAAATTCGAAATAGAAATTTTGGGTGAAAGATATAATTGCGCTGTTGTTGAAAACTCACCGCACGACCCAGAAAATATCAGGCTCAAATCGTAGCCATTTCACACAAGTTTTTTCAATTTTCAACCGAGGAGCGGTATGAAAGTCGTTGTTCCTGTTAAACGCGTTATTGATGCGAACATTAAAGTCAGAGTGAAGGCCGACCGCTCTGGCGTTGAACTTAATAATGTCAAAATGGCAATGAATCCCTTTTGCGAAATTGCAGTCGAAGAGTCGATTCGTATGAGGGAGTCAGGTGCGGCCGAAGAAATCGTTGTGGTTGCTGCAGGGCCTCAGCAGAGCCAGGAAACCATTCGTACAGCTCTGGCAATGGGTGCAGATCGCGGCATCTTGATACAAACTGATGTACCTTTGGAGCCACTGGCGGTTTCGAAACTACTGAAGTCGGTAATTGAGCGAGAAGACCCAGGCTTAGTCATGATGGGTAAACAAGCTGTCGACAACGATAACAACCAAACTGGACAAATGCTCTCGGCAAAGCTGAACTGGTCGCTTGGTACTTTTGTTTCAAAGATTGAGATTAAGGACAATTCTTTTGAAGTTGTTCGAGAGGTTGATGGCGGACTCGAAACAGTATCACTTTCAAAACCAAGCGTTATCACAGTTGATCTTCGTTTGAACGAACCGAGGTACGCTTCATTACCCAACATAATGAAAGCGCGACGGAAGCCAATAGAAACGCTGACACCCGATGAACTCGGTGTAGACGTCACACCAAGAGTTGAAGTGGTGGAAGTCAATGAACCGCCAAACCGCCAGGCAGGAATCAAGGTGTCCAGCGCGGCTGAACTGATCGAAAAACTGAGAGATGAGGCAAAGGTACTAGCATGAGTGTACTAATTCTGGTCGAACACGACAATGAAGAGGTTAAAGCCTCTACACTGAATACTGTCACTGCAGCCCGTAAAGTCGGTGATGATCTGCATGCACTCGTTATAGGTTTCAATTGCGATGCCGCTGTATCCGCCGCATGTAATATTGACGGTATTAGTAAGGTTATTAAATGTGACAGCGAAGCTTACCAGTATGGTTTAACCGAAAACGTTGCGCCGGTAGTCAAAGACCTTGCTGAAAATTACAGTCATGTATTTGCTCCGGCGTCGACATTTGGCAAAAATCTGATGCCCAGAGTTGCTGCGATGCTGGACGTTCAACAGGTATCCGACATAAGCGAGATTCTGAGTGAGGATACTTTCGTTCGCCCAATCTATGCGGGTAACGCCTTGGCGACTGTACGCTCCACTGATTCTGTAAAACTGATCACTGTACGCACGACAGCGTTTGATGCGGCGAGCGAAGAAGGTGGTGCAGCGCCAGTCGAAGAAATCACTTCAACAGGGGATGTTGGACTGTCAAGCTTTGTTCGACACGATCTGACTCGTAGCGAGCGTCCCGAACTGACTACCGCGAGTATCGTGATTTCAGGTGGACGCGGCATGCAAAGTGGAGAAAACTTTAACATGCTCGAGCGAGTTGCCGATAAACTCGGCGCTGCAGTCGGTGCCTCGCGGGCGGCTGTAGATGCGGGCTACGTGCCAAATGACTACCAGGTGGGACAGACCGGAAAAGTTGTTGCTCCTGACCTTTACATTGCAGTTGGCATATCCGGAGCAATTCAGCATTTGGCTGGAATGAAAGACTCAAAGGTGATCGTTGCCATCAACAAGGATGAAGAAGCACCGATATTTCAGGTTGCTGATTTCGGTTGGGTAGCGGACCTGTTTAATGCAGTACCGGAACTCGAAGCCGCACTCGACTGACTGTTCTGAAATATTCGTCGAGCAGTGTTCTGCTTAGCGACAATCTACCAAAATAAAAGGCGCCGAAGTGTTTTCAGGCGCCTTTTTCTTATAGGAGGTGGACTCAGCTAGAACTGAGCTGTTTCTGTTGAATCTGCCATTGCAACCGTTGAACTCTCACGTCCGCCAGTTGTTGCTTCGTTAACAGCGTCAAAATAACTCACACCGACTTCATGCTGATGGCGCGTTGCAGAGAATCCAAATTCTTCTGCTGCAAACTCAGCTTGCTGCAATTCTGCATAGCCTTCCATGCCTCGGTCCAGATATTTTTTCGCAATATCAAAACTTGAGTAGTTAACGCTATGGAAACTAGCAAGCGTTACGAACTGATATTTGTAGCCCATCTTTGCCAGGCTCTTCTGAAAATCTGCAAGATTTTCGGCACCTAAATCCCGTTGCCAGTTGAACGAGGGTGAACAGTTGTAGGCCAGCATTTTGCCTGGAAATTCTGCATGAACACCGTCGGCAAACTTCTGTGCATCTTCCAGGTTTGGAGTTGAAGTTTCCATCCAAATCAGATCAGCATACGGTGCATATGCTAGACCACGTGCAATACACATTTCGATTCCACCGGTAATGCGGAAAAAACCTTCATCAGTTCGCTCCCCGGTGATGAACGGGTGGTCTCGCTCATCAATATCGGAGATCAAGAGGCGAGCAGCTTCGGCATCGGTTCTGGCGATGATAATGGTGGGAACTCCCATAACATCTGCGGCCAGTCGAGCTGAAGTCAGATTTCGAATGCCATTGGCTGTTGAGAGCAGAACCTTGCCGCCCAAGTGGCCACATTTCTTTTCTGAAGACAGTTGATCTTCATAGTGGATACCAGCCGCTCCAGCTTTAATCATTGCCTTGGTCAGTTCAAATACGTTGAGTGGACCCCCAAATCCTGCTTCCGCATCGGCAACAATCGGCATGAACCAGTCAATATCGGTTGTTTCCTGACCGCTCAGGCGTTCAAGTGTTTGAATCTGATCCTGACGCGTGAAAGCGTTATTGATACGCTCAATGACATGCGGAACAGAGCTCACTGGGTAAAGGGACTGATCTGGATAGGTCTGGCCCGCATTGTTTGCATCAGCGGCGACCTGCCAACCAGACAAATAGATCGATTTCAGTCCGGCTCGTACTTGCTGTACTGCCTGACAGCCGCTATAGGCCCCAAGGCTTGCTACAAAATCGGAACTGTTCAGAAATTTCCAAAGTTTTTCAGAGCCCATCTCAGCCAAAGTGTTTTGAATGCGTACACTTCCCCGCAATCTTTCGACCTCAGTCCAGTCATAGTCTCTACGAATGCCTTCCCAGCGGTTCGGTGCATAACTCGGCACTGGAAATTTCTTTAGATCTTCAGTTGGGTTAATATCCCATGAGTATTTGCCATTTGGTCTTTGGGTCATGCCCTATGCTCCATATGTTTGAAAATAATCGATTTATCAGCGATGTATCACTGAGTCAAAGAGTTCAAAATAAGTATATTGCATCGCAACACAATAATTTTCAGGATTGTTGGAATGCAGGACTTCAAAAGTTCGCTCTCTTTCAGTGCTTGGATTTCACAGATAGATCCTAAAGACTATTCGTTGATGTCGTTTGTAAATTCAGCTAGTTCGACTTACCGAATGCGCCGCCGCCTGGTGTTTCAACCACGAAAACATCATCTGAATTCATTTCGGTTCGATCTGTCGAACCCAACCTCTCCACACTGCCATCTGCTCGAATAACGTAATTGCGTCCCGTTTGACCAGACTCACCACCATCAACACCGTAAGGCGGGATGATTCTATGTCCAGAGAGAATTGCGGCTGTCATCGGTTCTAGAAATCGAAGTTTTCGAATCGCTCCATTGCCACCTCTTTGTCGGCCGCGACCGCCACTATTGTGTCGAATCTCAAAACTCTCCAAACGGATCGGAAATCGCCACTCCAGAATCTCGGGATCAGTTAGTTTTGCGTTAGTCATGTGTGTGTGAACCGCATCCGCACCATCAAAATCGGGTCCTGCTCCAGACCCTCCACAAATTGTTTCATAGTACTGGTACTTTTCGTTTCCAAACGTCAAATTGTTCATTGTGCCCTGAGCCGCAGCCATTACACCAAGTGCTCCATAAAGCGTATCTGTGATGTACTGTGAGGTTTCGACGTTGCCGGCAACCACTGCTGCGGGATATACAGGCTTTAGCATACAGCCGTCAGGAATGATGATTTTGATTGGCTTAAGGCAGCCCTCATTCATTGGGATGACGTCCTCAACCAGTGTTCTGAAAACGTACATTACTGCGGCTCTGGCAACAGAGGAGGGGGCATTGAAATTGTTTTCGCGCTGAGAGGAGGTTCCGGTAAAGTCAACTACTGCGCTCTGGTTTTCCTGGTTGACTGAAATGGTAACTTCAATGGCACTGCCATCGTCCATTTCATAGCGAAAGTGCCCATCTCTGAGTGCTTTAAGGACATTCTTGACTGCCCCTTCAGCGTTATCCTGAACGTGCTGCATGTATGCAATGACAACATCAAGACCAAAGTGATTCACCATTGTTCTTAGTTCCTGCACGCCTTTTTCATTTGCTGCAACCTGGGCTTTAATGTCCGCCAGGTTCTGTTCAATGTTACGCACCGGATACTGCGCACCCAATAGCACATCCCTGATCTCACTTTCCAAAAACCGACCTTGGTCGATGAGTTGAACATCGTCAATTAACACCCCTTCCTCTTCTATTACATGACTGTCAGGTGGCATTGAACCAGGTGTGATTCCACCCACATCGGCATGATGTCCGCGCGAAGCTACATAAAACAGGATTTTGCCTTCAACCTGTTCGAATACGGGTGTGATGACAGTGATGTCGGGCAGGTGGGTACCACCGTTATAAGGATTGTTGAGGATGTAGGAGTCGCCCGGTTTCATTCTGCCTTTACGATTGCGTATCACAATGTGCACCGACTCACTCATAGAGCCAAGGTGAACCGGCATATGCGGAGCGTTGGCTACCAGGTCGCCTTGAGCGTCGAAGATTGCGCATGAAAAATCCAGACGTTCTTTAATATTGACAGAATAAGCGGAGTTTTCCAGAGATGCACCCATCTGTTCAGCAATCGACATAAACAGATTGTTGAACACCTCAAGCATTACTGGGTCAGCATCCGTACCTACGACTTTCTGTTTGGGGCGAGGTGCTATTCTTCTTAGAATCAAGTGGTTGTGTCGGGTTGTCTCAAGAGCCCAGCCCTGCTCGACAATGGTCGTACCAGTCGACTCGATAATGATTGCCGGTCCTGCAACGGTATCACCAGGATGCAGTGCTTCTCTTACGTACACGTTTGATTCGTGAAAACTGCCCGAAAAATACATTTGAGCGGTACCGCTTGGCTCAAGAGGAGAAGAACGAGGTAGAATTGGATTTTCCTCCTCCACATGCATTCTGGTGTTGCCGATGGCTTCAACTGAAATTGCTTCGACCATCACTTCTTTATCTGGCATGATAAATCCGTAGCGCTGTTTGTGGCTTTCTTCAAACTGACTGCGAATGGTGTCACAGTCGCCACTCGCAACTTCAACGGCAGAATCGGTGCCTTCATAGCGTACGTGTATTCGTTTTTGCAAATCAATGTTCTGCGCTTCAATTTCCTGTTTCGTTACTTCATCAGTTGCTCGTTCGCAAAGTTCTGAATAGCGTAGTTCGAGAGCCGAAATCAGTTGGTCAGAGAGTCGATCTTCCACCGCTTCTTCATGAATGACGCGAACATCAGCCAATCCGATGCCATAGGCTGACAGGACGCCAGCGTAAGGATGGATGAAGACGGTTTCAATTCCCAGAGCGTCGGCGACGAGGCACGCATGCTGCCCACCAGCACCTCCGAAACTGCAAAGGGTATATTCTGTGATGTCGTAGCCACGTTGCACAGAAATTTTCTTGATGGCATTGGCCATGTTGTCGACGGCAATCTTGAGAAACCCCTCGGCGACGCCGTGTGCCGATCGAACATCTCCCGTTTGCAATCGAATCGAGTCTGCAAGCTCGGAAAACTGACTCTCGACAGTTTCAATATCAAGTGGCTGGTTACCATTCGGGCCAAAAATACGTGGGAAAAATTCTGGCTGCAGTTTGCCCAGAATCAGGTTGCAGTCAGTAATGGTGAGCGGCCCGTTTCGACGATAACAGGCTGGTCCGGGGTTGGCACCTGCAGATTCGGGTCCAACACGGTATTTCAACCCATCAAACTTAAGGATAGAACCACCGCCAGCTGCGACGGTGTGAATACGCATAATCGGTGAACGAATTCGGACTCCTGCAACGAATGTGTCGTAGGCGCGTTCGTATTTACCTGCGTAATGAGATACATCCGTTGACGTACCACCCATATCAAATGCGATGATCTTGTTGAAGTTCGCAATTTTACTGGTTTCAACAGCACCGACAACACCACCTGCAGGGCCTGACAGAATGCTGTCTTTGCCCTGAAACTGCCTGGCATCAGTTAGCCCACCGTTCGATTGCATGAACATCAGACGAACTCCGTGCAACTCGCTGGCAATTTGATTGACGTAGTGTCGAAGAACCGGCGAGAGGTAAGCATCGACGACTGTAGTATCTCCTCTTCCAATGAGTTTCATTAATGGGCTGGTTTCATGAGAAGTCGAAATTTGAGTAAAACCGATCTGACGTGCAATGTCAGCGACTTCTTTTTCATGTTGGTAGTAACGGTAACCGTGAAGAAATACAATGGCGCATGCCCGAATCCCAGTGTCATATACCGCTTTGAGGCTTGTGTATGCGGCATCGTGATTCAATTCAACCAGCACGTCTCCTGACACACTGTGCCGCTGATCAACTTCGATGACTTGCTCGTACAGCAGATCTGGAAGTTTGATATGTCGGGCAAAGAGTTCGGGTCGAGTTTGATAACCAATTCTGAGAGCATCCTTGAAACCTCTTGTGGTAACCAGAACGCATCGTTCACCAGTTCGCTCAAGAAGGGAGTTTGTTGCGACGGTTGTTCCCATCTTGACAGAAGTAACCAGATCAGAACTGATGGGTTCGCCATTAAGGTTCAAGAAATCTCGGATTCCCTGAATTGCAGCATCCTGATAGTGTTCGGGGTTTTCAGACAGCAACTTGTGCGTGTGCAATCGACCGTTTGGGTCAACGGCAACGATGTCGGTGAACGTGCCTCCACGATCAATCCAGAATTGCCAGCGGGTGGGGGTGGTATGTACCATCAGAATGTATGAATTTGCGTCTGGGTTGCCCTGATAAATTGGCACTGATTATAGACAAGAACGTTGATTTGAATTGGAGGCCACATGGCTCTGAGACCAACCGTCAATTAGTGCTTGTTCGGTTTTGATTGAAGTCTGGAACTGTCATTGAAACCTCGTAAATCCAATGAAATAAAATCAGAAAAAAATTCTTGGATAAGCGATGAAACTGGACCGTAGCAGTCAACTGATCAACGGTATTGAACAAATCAGTTCGCCAAACTTTGACGATCGTCCTTCAGGTATGGAGCCTGAGGTGATCATAATTCATGCCATTAGTTTGCCACCTGGAATATATGGAGGAAACTACATCGAAGCTCTCTTCTGTAATATGCTCAATCATCAGGATCATGATTATTTTGCCAATCTGGAAGGATTAAAGGTTTCTTCTCACTTGCTCATACGAAGGAATGGAAGCGTTGTTCAATTCGTCCCGCTAGACAAGCGAGCCTGGCATGCCGGAGTATCTCAGTGTCTGGGCAGAGATCGCGTGAATGACTTTTCGATTGGTGTTGAGCTTGAAGGGTGCGATGAGGATCGGTTTGAAGAGGATCAGTATGAATCGCTTGACATGCTTATCGAGTTGCTGCTTCAGGAGTATCCAAAAATTGATCGAAGTCGCATATTTGGGCACTCGGAAATTGCACCGGGTCGGAAGACTGATCCAGGGCCGCATTTTGACTGGTCTAGGGTGCGCTAAACAGTCAAGTTACTCGTCTTGCCTTGTTTTTTTCGTTTGAATTTTTTCCGTGTCCTGTCGTGTCTCCAAAGAACGTCAGATCCACCAGCGTTCTTGTTGAGGTAGCGTGCTACTACAAAAAGAAGATCAGAGAGACGGTTGAGATACTGTCTAGAGACATCTGATACATCCTCGCTGCGGGCGAGAGTGTGGACTCTGCGTTCGGCACGTCGACAAATGCTTCTCGCGCTGTGACAAATTGAAGCAGCCTCTGTCCCGCCGGGCAGTATGAATTCCTTAAGCGGTTCAAGGTTTTCGTTAAATCTATCAAGTTGAGTTTCTAGTGCATCAACGCGGTCTTGGTCGACCATCCGAAATTCTGGAATACACATTTCCCCGCCGATATCAAACAACGTGTGCTGTACCTCAAAGAGGCATTGATCAACATCGTCTGGAATTTCGAGAGCCAGAACTTGACCGATGCAGCTATTGAGTTCATCAATGGCTCCCAATGCTTCGATGCGATCGGAATCCTTTGCTGTACGACTGCCGTCCCCAAGTCCGGTTGTGCCATCATCTCCGGTTCTAGTGTAAATTTTTGATAGCCTGTTTCCCATTTTCTAACTGGTGGTGATTTAGCAAACTTACGGGTTCAGGTTTAGAGTGACCCATAGCTGAAAAGGGAGAATCAACGAGCAAGACGTTGAGTGCGAAAGAAATTTTACTCGTTGAAAAAGCACTAGTTGAAAGGTTGTTCATAAAATTGAGTATGGATTCACTTTGAATTGCATATCGGCGAATCATATTGTCTTCGTAATCGGAACAAGATTGGATATATTAACGAGTTGAGGGAGTGAAAGATCACAGTGGGCTGATCAAGCGAGTGGTGCGTTAATTTTTCGCTTTATATGTTCCTTTCAATTATGACGGGCATTGGATAAATGCCATACTCATATTTTATTTCTTTTGGCCAATTTGGCTACGCCCAGCGTGGGCAATTCTTGAGGCGTATGACAGAAAATCGGTTACTGGAGCACAAACTATTATGATTACTGGCAGTATAGTTGCAATAGTCACCCCAATGCACGAAGACGGGTCTTTAGATCTGGATTCTCTGGTAAAACTTGTTGACCATCATGTTGGACAGGGAACAGATGGTATCGTGTCGGTTGGTACTACAGGAGAATCTGCCACGTTAAGTCACGATGAACATCATACAGTTATCAAAAAAACAATTCAAGCAGCTGCGGGACGCGTCCCCGTCATTGCAGGGACTGGTTCAAATAGCACTGCAGAGGCTTTGGAGTTAACTAAAGTCGCCTTGGAACTCGGTGCAAATGCTTGTCTTTTGGTAGTGCCTTACTACAATAAACCCACCCAGGAAGGGTTGTATCAACACTTTAAGTTGATAGCCGAATCGGTACCGATACCACAGATTCTATACAACGTCCCAGGTCGAACATCAGTTGACTTGCAAAACAGCACAGCCATACGCCTGAGCCACATCGACAACATTATTGGTATTAAGGATGCCACGGCCGACATCGAACGCGGGAAAAATTTGATTGAACAATCGGGTGATGACTTTGTTTCATACTCGGGGCAGGATACAGCTGCACTTGAATTAATGCTGGTTGGCGGTAAAGGCACAATTTCAGTTACAGCGAATGTCGCACCGAAACTAATGCATGAGATGTGCACTGCCGCAGTTTCTGGTGATGCAGAACGAGCAAGACAACTGAACGACAAGCTCAATCCTTTGCACGAGGCGATGTTCATCGAATCGAATCCAATTCCTGCCAAGTGGGGTGTGTCTCAGCAGGGGTTGATTGAAAACTGCTTGCGTTTGCCACTAGTGCCTCTGACCGAAGAGGCTCAGAGCTCCGTGCGTGCAGCGATGATAGGTGCAGACGTACTGTAATCGGCTTAATTTCATTTCTACTAAATATTTTTACACTTTCTGCGGGAGTTCAATATGAATCAGAGTACCTTGATGTACTCCGGTAAAGCGAAGTCTATTTTTGCGACTGACGATAACAACACTTTACTGATGGAGTTCAGGGATGACACATCAGCATTTGATGGGTTGAAAACCGAAGCCTTGAGTCGCAAAGGACTGGTAAATAACCACTTCAATGCGTTCATCATGCAAAAGTTGGATGATGCGGGAGTCAAAACTCATTTCATTGAGATGATTGACGACACAAAGTCCCTGGTCCGACATCTGGATATGATTCCAGTGGAATGTGTTGTCAGAAATATTGCGACTGGCTCCATATGCAGAAGATTAGGTGTGCAGGATGGACTACAGCTCGAAACTCCCACATTTGAGTTCTTTCTTAAAAATGACGAACTTCACGACCCCATGATTAATGAGTATCACATTCGATCATTTGATTGGGCTACAGATGAAGAAGTTCAGGTTATGACTGAGCTGACATTCGCAACGAATTCAGTTTTAGTCCCACTGTTTCGAGAAGCTAATATTATTCTGGTAGACTTCAAACTCGAATTCGGACGCTATCAGAATGAACTGTTACTTGGCGATGAATTTACACCGGATGGGTGTCGTTTGTGGGATGCTGATACTCGAGAGAAACTCGACAAAGACCGTTATCGACAGGACCTCGGTAATGTCGTCGAATCCTACGAAATCGCCGCTCGGCGCTTGGGAATTTCTAGCATTTGAACATCTTCAATTCGGCCAATGGGAACTTGATCGATAGTGCATTATCGAATAGTTGCCTGACATTCGAATTCTCCTGACTCATGCAGAACGCCGGTGGCGACCATCAGGTCTTGTGTGCCAAAGGTGCACCGGCGTTATCGAGTTTCAAATTAAGTCAGCTACAAAACAGTATTGACGAATCAGCTGACTTTTCCCTGCAATCTCTGCAATCCAGATTCTGTTATTTTCTATCAACTGAAATTCAATCTGGACTCGAAAATCAGATCGATGACATACTCAATCTGGTTGACGCAGAATTAGTCTGGGAGAGCGCTCTCTTTTCCGAAAATTCCATTCTTGTATTGCCACGCTTAGGTACCACCTCTCCCTGGAGTACTAAAGCGACTGAGATCCTTCACCGTTGCGGATTTTTCGGGATTGATCGAATCGAAAGAGGGGTCGTGTGGAACTTTCAATCTGACCAGGACTTGAGTGATAGCCAGAAACGCCATTTTGAAATGTTGCTGATGGATCGAATGACGGAGTCTGTGATATTCAATGCAAATCAGATTTCGCTGATATTTAAGCATAGCAGCCGCAAACAGACCACTACTATCAATGTGATAGCTGATGGAGTAGAAGCGCTGCGTTTAGCAAATCGAAAGATGGGATTGGCGCTTTCTGAATCAGAACTTGAATATCTCAATCAATGGTGTGTAAAGGAGGGGAGAAATCCTACTGAAACAGAGTTAATGATGTTCTCTCAAGTCAACTCAGAACACTGTCGACACAAAATTTTCAATTCCAGCTGGATTTTTGATGGGGATGAGCATCCTGAATCTATGTTCTCGATGATTCGAGAAACACACCGTCGCGCACCTGGTGGTACATTGGTTGCCTATAAGGATAACGCTGCAGTGATTGAAGGAAGAAAAGCCAAACCATTTGCTCCAACTGGCACTGATCGCGAGTATCAGTACTTACCAGAAGAGCCTGCTCATATTATTTTCAAAGCCGAAACTCACAATCATCCAACTGCCATATCGCCATTTCCCGGAGCAGCGACCGGGGCAGGGGGAGAAATCCGTGATGCAGGTGCAACAGGAATTGGCGGAAAACCCAAAGCTGGTATTTGTGGATTTTCTGTATCTCACCTTAGAATTCCCGGGTATCAACAGATTTGGGAGTCTTCCGAGTGTCGTCCATCGCGAATTGCATCACCTTTACAAATCATGCTGGAAGGACCAATTGGCGCTGCTTCGTTCAACAATGAATTTGGCAGACCGAACATCGGTGGTTATTTCAGAACATTTGAAATGGCAGGTAGCGACTCCAGAACTCGCTATGGATATCACAAACCAATTATGTTCGCTGGGGGTATTGGCAATATTCGACCGCAGCACATTGAAAAGAAAGAACTCAATGAAGGCGATGTTCTCGTGGTGATTGGTGGTCCTGCTATGCTTATCGGATTGGGTGGCGGTGCGGCATCCAGTCTGGGGCAGGGTAGTTCCGATGAGGGATTGGATTACGCTTCTGTACAACGGAGCAACCCTGAAATGCAGCGCAGATGCCAGGAAATTATTGACCGTTGTCGTGAATTGGGAAATTCAAGCCCCATTCTTTCAATACATGACGTCGGAGCTGGAGGACTATCAAACGCGGTGCCTGAAATTGTTCATGCTGCTGGCCGCGGCGCTGATATTCGGTTGCATGACATTCCGGTTGATGATGTTGGAATGTCTCCGATGGAAATCTGGTGCAATGAATCACAGGAACGTTACGTGTTGGCAATCCAAAGTTCAGAGCTTGATCGCTTCTCTGAAATTTGCCGGCGGGAAAACTGTCCTTGGCAGGTAATTGGCGAAGTTTTATCGAGTGACAGATTTATGCTTAGCGGCAGAGAAGGAGAGTCATTCGCTGTCGATGTGAGCCTTGAATTTCTATTAGGCGACATTCAACAACCAATACGGAATGATGTGGTCAACAAACGACTGGACATGTCGTCGGCGCCTAACATTTCAAAATTCAAAGACTGCGTTGAACGGACACTACGGTTTCCAGCCGTTGCAGACAAGACCTTTTTGATAACTATTGGTGACCGAACCGTATCGGGCCTGGTTCATCGCGATCAGATGGTGGGCCCATGGCAGGTTCCTGTTGCTGACGCTTCCGTAACGATTGCAGGTTACCAGACATATACCGGTGAGGTGATGTCCGTTGGAGAGCGATCACCAATTGCCGTCATAGATGAGGCTGCCAGTGTCAGAATGGCCGTAGGTGAAGCTCTGACAAATCTCAGGTCATCTGGTGTTAATTCACTTTCAGATGTGAAGGTATGTGCCAACTGGATGGCTTCCACCAGTATTGAAGGAGAATGCTCCTCACTGTACACTGCAGTAAAGAGCGTGGCACTTGAATTTTGCGTCAATTTGGGGCTATCGATTCCGGTCGGTAAGGACTCACTATCGATGATGACCGAGTGGGAGGAATCAGATGGTGAACACTATCAGGTTTACTCTCCGATTTCGCTGGTAGCTAGCGCATTCGCACCAGTAGACGATGTTCGAAAGACTTTGACCCCACAGTTAAGCAAAATTGACCATTCCAAACTCTTTCTGGTAGATCTTGGTGCTGGCAAAAACCGAATGGGCATGTCAGTCCTGCATCAGTCGTTTGAGTACATTGGCGAACCAGTGCCAGATGTTGATGATATTTCACTGCTAGCAGGATACTTTCATGCGGTCGGAGACCTCATCGATCGGAATTTACTTCTGGCTTATCACGACCGTTCAGACGGTGGGTTGCTTGCAACTTTATGCGAAATGGCTTTTGCAGGTCGTGTTGGAATGGATATAGAAATCAGCCACTGTGATGATCCGATTCAGTATTTCTTCAATGAGGAACTAGGCGCAGTACTTCAGATTAAAAGCAAGAACGAGAGTTGTTTAGTAGAAATATTTCGTCAATATGGTATTGACTCACTGGTTCATTTGATTGGCACTATATCAGATGACGATGAAGTCAGAATTTCGGTCGATGGTGAGCTGATTTTTTCTGATGCTCGCACTAATTTGCACAGAATATGGTCAGAACTCACGAATCAGATGCAGTCACGGCGTGACAATCCGGATGAAGCGCAGCAGGAGTATGACAGAATACTAGATGTCAGCGATCCGGGTCTATCGTTCTCTGATTTCTCTACGGAATCCATTCAAAAGGATTCACTTCAGGTCGGACGTCAGCATTATCCGTCTATCAATTCTGGAAAGACGCCAAAAATTGCAGTGTTAAGGGAGCAGGGCGTCAATGGGCACCTAGAGATGGCTGCGGCATTTGATAAGGCAGGTTTCGAATCTGTTGATATCGTTATGGTTGATCTGATTGAAGGAGTCAAAACGCTGTCAGAATATTCAGGAATCGTCTTGTGTGGTGGATTTTCTTTCGGTGATGTTTTTGGTGCGGGTCGAGGTTGGGCAAGTCTTATTTTGAAACAGAATCAACTTCGAGACATGTTTGAGGCATTCTTCAGCGATACTTCAAAGTTTGCGTTGGGCGTGTGCAACGGATGTCAGGTGATGGCGGAACTCAAACAGATAGTGCCCGGTGCGGATGATTGGCCCAATTTTGTCCGCAATCGATCTGAGCAGTTTGAAGCTAGATTGGTAATGAATGAAATTACAAGCGGAAAATCTGTGTTTACTCAAGATTTGCAAGGTTTGGCAATCCCCGTTGCTGTCGCTCATGGCGAAGGACGGGCACAGTTTCAAGATGAAATTGCTTACCGAAAATTAGTTGAGAACAGAAATGTCTGTTTCCAATATGTTGACAATAGAAAAGAGCCGACTCAAGTTTATCCCTACAATCCTAACGGTTCGTACGGTGCGACTGCTGGAGTCACCAATTCAGATGGTCGTGTAACAGCATTGATGCCTCATCCAGAGCGTGTTTTTCGTATGGCGCAGTACTCATGGGCTCCTGAGTTTGAATGTGAAGAAAGTCCGTGGATGATGTTCTTTCGAAATGCTAGACGGTGGTTGTCGTAAAGAAAGCATCTACTCTAGCCGTTCTTGACCAAAATCACTTTCCGTTTTTCAATTCGGAAATTTCGTCGGCAGAGAGTGGCAGTCAGCTGAAACTGTAGTTCATGGCTTACGTCTCTAGTTTGCACACAGAGATTTTAGAAATGAGTGGGCTTCAGGTACAGTATCGACGATGGCAGTTGCCAACTTCTGGACATTGGCTGAGGTTTCAATGACTGTTGGCACCATGATTGGAATGGTACCTGCATTTGCTGCACCAATAATCCCAGCCTCCGCATCATCGATTACTACACAGTCTCCAGGTGACTGATTCATCAACTCCGCTGCAAGGAAAAACATATCTGGCGCTGGCTTACCCTGTTTGACATCATCTGATGTGACCATAATTTCTATTCTGCCGGAAAGACCAGCCAATTCGAGTTTCATTTCTGCAGATTCCCTTCCAGATGACGTCGCAATTGATTTTTCAAGATCAGTTTGCTCAATCCAGTTCAGCAGTTCTGGAATGCCTTCAATTATTGCCACTCCATTCTGTTCCATTTCAGAGTGATACAAATAATCAGAACATTTCAGAAAATACTCGAAACTGATTCCATCAGGCAATACAGACTGAACAACTTGCCGACAACTGGCTACAGGTCGTCCAACAACTTTTGCATAAAGGTCATCTGAAAATTGAAATCCACACTTGACTGCTGCCTGAAACCAAGCGCGGCGAGCAACCGACTCTGTATCAATCAGAACCCCATCCAAGTCCAGAATGACCGCTGATATGCTCACGATGGTGGGGGTTGTGGTGTTGCTGCCATTTCGGCAAGTTTGGCATCCGTTTCTTCAATCTGTTGTAGCCACCACATCTCGGCGAAGACTCCATTTTTCCTGAGCAGTTCAGTATGTGTACCTTCCTCCACAATTTCACCACTATCAAGAACTATGATGCGGTCCGCATCCGCAATTGTGGATAGTCGATGGGCGATCATCAATGTGGTGCGATTCTTAGCGACCATATCCAGTGCATTTTGAATGTACTGCTCAGATTTGGAGTCGAGCGATGAAGTTGCTTCATCTAGTATCAGAATTGGCGGGTCCTTAAGAATCGTCCGCGCAATTGATACACGTTGTTTTTCGCCACCAGAAAGTTTCAGGCCTCTCTCGCCAACCACGGTGTCATATTTCTCTGGCAGTGATTCGATAAAGTCGTACAGATTGGCTTGTTCGACAGCCGCATTGAACTCCGCCTCGACACATTCAGGACGTCCATAGCAGATGTTGTATTCAATTGAATCATTGAATAGTACGGTATCCTGCGGTACGACGCCGATGGCTCCATGAAGTGAATTCAGGCTTACATCTTTAATGTCTTGACCGTCTATTGAAATTTGCCCTTCATTTACATCGTAAAAGCGAAAAAGCAGGCGGACAAGAGTCGATTTTCCAGAACCACTTCTCCCGACAACTGCGACGGTTTTTCCGGGTGGAATCTCGAAACTGACATTTTTCAATATCGTGCGCTCATTGGTGTAGCCGAATGTTACATTGTCGAATCGAATTTGAGCGCCGGAAATTGCAAGTGTTGGTGCATCTTCTTTTTCTGGAATTATGTCGTCTACATCCAACAGGTTAAACATTCGGTTCATATCAGTCAATGCATGACTGATTTCTCGAAAGATCGTTCCGAGAAAGTTCAGCGGTAGATAAATTTGCAGGAGAAAAGCATCAAGCATGATGAAATCGCCAATTGTTAAGTCTCCTGCAACAACCCCTTTTGCAGCCAGGTACAAAATGATGATCATGCCAATTGCGATGATGGTGCCCTGACCAATATTTAACAGGGCAAGTGTCTGTTCACTAATGACCGACTGTTTTTCCCATTCCCGCATGTGGTAGTCAAATCGGTCGGCTTCGTGTTCTTCATTTCCGAAGTACTTGACTGTCTCGTAATTCAGAAGAGCATCTACACTGGAAGAGTTTGCACGTGTCTCTGCGGCATTCATTCTTATTCTGAACTTGGTACGCCAGGCAGTTACATAGTATGTAAACAAGCCATACGAGATAACAGTCACAAGAGTGATGATTACGAAAATGAATTCGAAATTAATGGCGAGAATGATGCAGATCAGTGTGATTTCGAACAGCGTTGGCAAAATGCTGAACACGATGTACCACAAAAGGTTATTGATGCCTCGCGTGCCTCTTTCAATATCCCTGGACACGCCGCCTGTCTCCCGATCTTGGTGAAACGAATGGGATAGTCGGTGAAGGTGTCTGAATACCTTAAGCGCGACATTTCGAACCGCACGTTGCGAGGCCCTGGAAAATAGAGCGTTGCGCAATTCTTCAAACAGGGTACGAGTCAGTCTTAGTAGTCCGTAAGCCACAACCAAAAAGACTGGGACGGTGATTATGACATCTGC
Source organism: Arenicellales bacterium (assembly GCA_965220665.1). Classification (GTDB taxonomy): domain Bacteria; phylum Pseudomonadota; class Gammaproteobacteria; order Arenicellales; family JAJDZL01; genus JAJDZL01. The sequence continues at coordinate 286,650 of CBDCQQ010000004.1, read as the reverse complement.
GCCTGTTGACGTGTCGAACCAGTCGACAATCCTTTTGAGCACTATTGGAACATTGACGTTGGCAACTTTAGCCAAAATCAGAAAACCCAGTGCGATGAGTATTCGAAGGCGAAACTCCCAAAGATATTCAACGAATGTCTTCAGAGTTTTCCAGACATCGCGCTGTGGTTCGTGTTCTTCGACAGAATCGATGATGTGAAAGTCGTCTGACGCCATTAGTCGGGAATTTCTGCTGATGAATGGATTTTTAATTGATCGGTAAGCGGAACCTGAGTTCAGCAAGACTAACGGAAGAGCAATGCCGAATCAAAGCTGTTTCGAACCTCTGAAGTAGGCGATTTGGATTGATCCGCAGGATAGTCTCTTGGATCTGCAGTATCTGTGAGCTTTGTGAATTATTTTGCTTTTGCCAAAAGATCAGAATTGTACTACTCCAATTCGAAAGATAGCACTCGCTATGGAAAAATCAAGAGCAACCATCAATGTTGTCAAACTTTGTGTAATCTGAATGTGGCGAGTGGTGATGAAATGATGAAACATAGCATCTATCCGAAAACAGACTGTCCTCTCAGACATGCCTCAAAGACTACCTGATCGGAAGTTGCCTGTCCCCGCGTAATTAAGAAGTAAGCTGTTCTAACGGCTCTGATTATCACTTGCATTGACTACAGATTAGTCAAAATGAACAATTGAGAACTAAGATTAGATAGCCTTTTTATTATATTGAATAGAATGAACAATAGGTGTGATGCTGAATCGTTCTGATGGTCCAAATTCCGAAGTTTGCATGGCTTCAGCTGCACAATACAGGGCGGTGAATTTAACTTCTGGCAGGCTTTCTGGTGTCTGGCTGCCGGCTTTTCCAAACTCGGTAACCAAGTAGAACAGCGAGAATTGCAGCATAGATTACTGGTTCAGTAATGTCCGCTTTAACTTGTAGGTAAAAGTGAAGAACTCCAAGAATAGACAAAATGTAAACGAGTTTGTGAAGCTTGGACCAGCGTCTGCCGCCCAACCGTCGCACCATGCCATTTGTTGATGTGATGGCAAGCGGAATCATCATCAAAAATGCCAGGGAGCCGAACAGGATGTAGTATCGCTCAATGATGTCCTCAATAATGCGTTGAATGTCAAAGAAGTTATCGACGACAAACCAGGTCAAAAAGTGAAGCACAATATAGAAAAAAGCGTAAACCCCAAGCATCCTGCGTAACAGAATCAATTGGTTGATGCCGGTAATCTGGCGCAATGGTGTGATTGCTAATGTCAGAAGAATCAGGCGTAACCCCCAAACTCCTGTCACACGAGTCAAATCTTCAATTGGATCAGCACTGATATTCCCGGTGAATATATCAAATACCAGAAGCCCGGCTGGAATGCCACATAGGACAAAAACTATGGGTTTTATTCGCTTGATTCGTGTGGTCCACTGTCTTGAAGTTGTCTTTGCCATAAGTTGTTCAACGTGTAGAAATAAAAAATTCGCGAATTCAGTGCACCTGAATCCGCGAATTTAATTTTACTGCGGTTTGAGTGAATTAGAAATTGACGCTGAGGTCCATCCCACTATATAGACTTGCGACCTGATCTGCATAGCCGTTGAACATAAGTGTGGGAACGCGGCCAAAGAGTTTTCCTACGACTCTTTCTGATGCCTGACTCCAACGAGGATGATCAACATTTGGGTTGACGTTCGCGTAGAAGCCATACTCATGTGGTGCCTGTTCCTGCCAGGTGTTGAACGGCTGCTCTTCCGTGAATCGTACTGAAACAATGGATTTTACACCTTTAAAGCCATACTTCCAGGGAACGACAAGTCGGACTGGTGCACCATTCTGGTTTGGCATATGCTCACCGTACAATCCAATGGCAAAAATTGCGAGCGGGTTCATGGCTTCATCAATCCTCAGCCCTTCACGGTACGGCCAGTTCAGAACTGAGCCGAACAATCCGGGTTTCTGACCGATCATCTCTTCCGGTCGCACCAGAGTCAGCATCTCTATGTATTTTGCCTTTGATGTTGGTTTGTGAACTTTCAGAAAATCTCCTAGCGAAAAACCAACCCAGGGAACAACCATCGACCAAGCTTCGACACAACGATGTCGATAGATTCTTTCTTCTGCGGGAAATTGTTTCAGAATATCTTCAATATCCCAGTCTTTTGGCGCTTCGCACTCTCCCGAAACGGAAAGGCTCCATGGACGGGTTGTCAGTCTGTGAGCTTCTTTGGCTGGACTTCGCTTATCTGTTCCAAACTCGTAGAAGTTGTTGTAGGACGTCACATCTTCATAGGAAGTGAGGTCCGCATCTGTAACAGAGTAGGGAGATTTGATCAGATTTTCGAATTTTGTTCCCATTGCAAGCGCTTGTTGGTTTGCTAGCGACAAGAATGGAACAGATCCACCGATTGCGAGTGCAGCGGTGGTTTGCATAAATTTGCGACGATTCAGATATACGCTCTCGGGCGTTATTTCACTTGAAGCAATGTCGGGTTTTTGTTTGATTAATATCACTCTTAACCTCGATCAATTGAAGTTGTTGAAATTGAATTACTCGATTAGACAATAAACTAATTTAGAAGTTCAAAAGCGGCCGCAATACCTTGTCCACCACCGATACACATGGATACAATTGCGTATTTGCCACCAGTTCGCTTGAGTTCGTGTATCGCTTTAACGGTTAGAATACAACCTGTGGCACCGATCGGGTGACCGAGTGAAATTCCACTGCCATTGGGGTTTGTCCTATCCGCTGGTAGCCCTAGGTCTTTCATCACAGCGAGCGCTTGAGCGGCAAAGGCCTCATTCAATTCAATGACATCTACATCATCCAGACTGATGCCAGTTCTGTCAAGCAGTTTGCGAATTGCCGGCACCGGACCTATTCCCATGTATTCAGGCTCCACGCCTGAATGTGTATAGTCCATCAGCCTGGCGATTGGCTCATGTCCGGCTTTTTCGGCAGCCTTGGCTTCCATCATCACTATTGCCGCAGAAGCATCATTGATTCCTGAAGCATTTCCTGCCGTCACAGTACCATCGCTTTTGAAAACAGTTCGCATTTTCGCAAGTGATTCCATACTGCAGTCAGCTCGAATGTGCTCATCGGTATCGAATACGGTTGTACCCTTGCGAGACTTGAGTTCGACAGGGATCACCTGCGAATCAAACCGCCCTTCTGTTTGAGCTTGAGCTGCACGCCTATGACTTTCAACGGCCAGCTCGTCTTGTTCATCTCTGTTAATGCCCCACTTATCAGCAACATTTTCCGCCGTAATACCCATATGACAACCTTGAAAGGGGTCGCTGAGTGCACCGACCATAATGTCCATAAATTCAGCATTACCCATGCGCTGTCCCCAGCGCATTCCAGTAGCCCAGTACGGGGCATTGCTCATAGATTCAGCACCGCCTGCGATGACTGTGTCGGCATTACCAAGTTGAACGATTTGTGCAGCACTGACTACTGCTTGAAGACCACTTCCGCACAGGCGATTGACGGTCAGCGCAGGGGTTTCAATTGGGCATCCCCCTTCAAGCGCCGCATACCTGGAAATGTACATGTCTCGTTTATCGGAATGCAGTACATTGCCGATAACACAATGTCCTACGCTGTGCGGGTCCACCCCGGTTCTTTCTAAGACGCCTTTGACTGCAATCGCGCCTAACTCACATGCAGACTTTGGCTTAAGTGCACCACCGTAGTCTCCAATTGCAGTTCTGATTCCGTCTAATATTACAACTTCATTTCCTAACACTGTTTTTCTCCTGAAAGAATTTCAATAATTACCTAGATCCCACCTAGGCAAGGGGTTGATCGCGTAATGGCAACTCGTACACAAGATATTGTGTGGGAGTCATTTGGAGTGCCTGGTAAGTAGAAATAGCGATGGCATTCGATTTGTCAACATAGAGTCGGATGCCACAAACATTGTGTTCACATTTTGCAAGTTCTACAACAAAACTAAACAGTTTTTTGAATACTCCAAGACCGCGGTAAGCTCGGTCAACGTAGACGCTCTGCAACCACCATTGTAGCCCGTTTCGCCAGTCGCTCCATTCATAGGTGACCATCAGGCAGCCAATGACTTGACCGCCGCTCTGCGCGACAACATAAAAACCATATTGGGTTTGATGCATCGCATTTGTCACACCGCTCAATACAGTCTCCGGATCAAGTGTAACATCCTCAGTTTCGGATGCGATACGGCGCGTAAATTCTGCGATGACTGATGCATCTTCAATCTCGGCAAGACGTATACAAATAGGATTAGAATTGAGTTCGGACAATATCGTTCTCTAGTCAAATCAGTAGATTTTTATTTTGTCAATATACGTGACTAAAGCGAAAGATGCCTGCTTACTGCAAAATCATTTACTGCGGTATGCAAGATAAAATTGGCGGATTCTACGCAAGCGCAAATATCCATTAACATATTGATAACATACAAAATCATCTGTTGTATGGGTCTAATAATACATCATTTAATGTTGCACTGCACAAAAAGAATGATTTTATAATCCCGCGCTTCCTTTGCCACATTGCGGAATTTCCATAACCAGTTAACGTGAGGACTATGCCATGACATCAACTGCAGACCAAAAATCAATTCGGACCAGCTACCTCGGGCTCGGAGTAATGGGCTATCCAATGGCCGGACATCTTGCCGGAAATGGCTACCAGGTCTGCGTCTACAACCGTTCATCTGAAAAAGCCACGGCTTGGTCGAAAGAACACTCAGGGACAACAGCACCGACCCCGGCTGCTGCAGCAGAGAATGCAGATGCAGTATTTGCATGTGTTGGTAATGATTTTGATATTGAGCAAGTATGCTGTGGGGAGAATGGTGCCTTTTCTACTATGAAACCCGGTTCGGTATTTATTGATCACACCACCGCCTCCGCCAGAATTGCAAGAAAACTATCAGAGGCTGCATCTGAGTCCGGTATTCACTTCATCGATGCACCGGTATCTGGTGGGCAGGCTGGAGCCGAGAATGGCGTGCTGACCATAATGGCAGGCGGAGAGAAAGAAGTATTCGATCGTGTAGCACCTGTAATGTCAAGCTATGGACGTGCGGTAACTCTGATGGGGCCAGTTGGATCGGGACAACTCACAAAAATGGTCAATCAGATCTCCATTGCTGGGCTGGTTCAGGGTTTATCTGAAGCCTTGAATTTTGCAACCAAAGTTGGTCTTGATGAAAAACTTGTTTTGGATGTCATCTCCAAAGGTGCGGCGCAGTCGTGGCAGATGGAAAATCGAGGCACTACCATGGTTGACGACGAGTTTGAATTCGGCTTTGCGGTGGAGTGGATGAGAAAAGACCTGGGTATTTGTTTGTCGGAGGCCAATTCAGTCGGTGCGAGATTGCCAGTTACTGCACTTGTTGATCAGTTTTACGCAGAGATTATTGCAATGGGAGGGTCTCGTTGGGATACGTCGAGTCTGATCCGCTTATTACGTAATCCTTGATTGAGCTTCAGTCCAATTTATCGAATTCCTAGCTATGTGGCACTAACGCCGTTTACCACCTAACATCTTTACCATGTCTTTGTCAATTTCATCCTGTACCACTTTGGTGCTGATTCCTGATCGAACAGATGCACGGAAAAATCTTCTGAATCTCTTTTTCTCCGGTGCTGGTTTGGTGCGAATTCGCAGCACCACCAATACGGAATAGAACACATAAACGACAGCAACATACCAGAATAAGCTGCCATAACCGAGTATCTCAATTGCGGAGGCAGCCAGAATGGGTCCGAAGACCGCTCCCGTGCTGAATGCAGTCAACATGCCTGCAGAAGCATAGATAAGTCTATCATCAGGAGTCGAATCGTTGATATATGCCAGCGCAATCGGATAGACGGTGAATGAAAATGCGCCAAACAAGGCGGCGGATGTCAAGAAATATGCCAGACTCAGATGAGAGCTATACAAAACTGTAAGTGAAAGCAGACCGCTGATCAGACTCATTACTGCAATCAGTTTGCGCCTGTCTAACCGATCTGACAGTTTTCCTACTGGCCACTGTAAAACCCCACCGCCAAATATGAATAAGGCCATGAACAGAGCAGTCGTGGTTGTGGTCATTCCGATTTTCTGGGTATAAATCGGCGCAAGCCCGTAAAGAGCAGCTGAAACCAGACCGCAACAAAATGCTCCAATCATTCCAATTTTGGAATAGCGGAATATTTCTGCAAACTTGATTTTGCCCTTTTTCGGTAAATTTGGGGCATTCTGTCGAGTTATCAGAACTGGCAACAAAGCCAGACAGTAGCCGATTGCCGCAATTGAGAACAGTTGAAACGTTTTTGGATCCGCCAGCGGAATGAACAACTGGCCGGAACCTGAAGCTACGACGTGAGTAATCATGTAAATTGACAGAATCTGACCTCGGGTGCTTCGGGTTGCCTTTGAATTTAACCAACTTTCGGTAACCATCATCAATCCAGCACCGCAAATTCCGGTGCCCAAACGAATCACGATCCACGCGTAGGGACTCACCACAATCGCGTGTAGCAGAGCACATATTGCGGCAACAGCAGCAAACACCGCATAGGATCGACTGTGGCCAGATCTTGCGACCAAACGATCACAGAATTTGGCACCAATAAATAGGCCAAGAAAGTAGGCAGCGTTAATCAGCCCAATTTGGAAAGTGGCGAATAATTCCATCTCAGCGCGTAGCGAAACCAGTGTCGACAAAAGCGCATTTCCTATGAACAGGAAGATGTATCCGACAAGCAGTGAAGAGATAGATGTCAGCGTCTTTAGCAACGCATCAGCCGGCAGTAAACTGTGAAAAAGGCAGGGGGAGAGACGAGTGTGTCAACTTGCGTCAATGCAGGTTTTCGCCAATACGATTAGTCAAAATCATATGTAAATAATTGGGAATTATATCCAATCCTAACCATCGCCAACCGCAACCGCTGATATAATAGAAAACAGGCACCGACCTTTCGATTGGTGCCTGTTCAAATCCATAATTACGGACGGACTAATGCGGGTGGATCTGGTCGGGATACGTCTCCAAAACAATTATCCCGGGGGTTCGATTCCCCTCACCCGCTCTCCCAAATGGGATGATTTAGTATACATCATTATACTTTTTTGCCCTCTTTTTTATACTTCCATTCGTTACCCTTCCGGTTCGGCGATTGCATCACCGCCTTCGCCACCTGCTCCGGGCTCGCTTTGATCTGCTCAAAATGCTCGTCGTATTTTGACTTGCGCTGGACTGTTTCCTTCATTTCATATACCCCTATCAGTTATCAGGTTCCCATTTTTCTAAAAAAGCGACAGCATTCCTGAGAAAATTCTTGCCGTTGCGAAAGCGTCCTAATCCAGTATTGCAGCTGTCGCAGATGTAATCTCTTGCATCACCTGTCAGATGTCCGTGATCCAAAACTATTTTCACCGTCACGCCTACAATTCCATGTTTCTCACAAATTGGGCATTGCCAGAATAAACCAACAGGCGGTTCAATAGGCATTGATCCATCGCTTCTTGTTTCGTGATTCTTTACACCATCCACCCCTTCACGACAAATTTTGCAAGTTGGACGGTATATTGTTGAGCCTCCTTTTCTCGTTTGATTTGGTGCAAAATCATCAACTGGCTTGATGGTGAAGCATTGATTGCAAACTTTTTCTATTTCGTCTCTTGGGATTTTACCCCGTTCTTTCATCTGCTTACGCTTTGTATGATGAAGTTGAACCGGATAATCTTCAGGATTAAACGGGCGGGTAGCGTCTATTGGGAGCATTAACTCTCGTCCGCCTAATGGTAATTTGACTCTAACGCCGCGATCTGTACGCTTCTGCACTATAGCCAAACGTCCATCTGCGATGATTACAACCCATTCAGGAACAGTATGACCGTCCGGAACACGTCTTTCAGGTGCATCTCGGTTGGCAGTCATGCGGTTAAAGCTGATACTTGCGCCAAGCGATTTTTAGCGATTTCGATGTATTCTTTCGATATGTCAATGCCAATCCATTTTCGATTATTCTTACTTGCCATTTTGCACGTGGTTCCGCTTCCACACATCGGGTCAAGAACCAGGTCACCTGGATTAGTCCATGTTAAGATGTGATCTGCTGCGAGTTTTTCAGGGAAAACAGCAGGATGTTGGAATGCGATTTTGTCAGCAGTAGTTCCACCGTATCCAACCGCATACTGCCAGATGTTGTTTTTTGTCTTTTCCTTTTTCAGTTCGACTGGACGCTTGCGATTCACTGCATCAGGACCTTTATTGGATACGGCGGTTTCCCAGCCGTGACGTTTCGTGGGTTCTTTCAAAGGATTGAAAGTTTTAGGCTTACCTTTCGAGAACACAATCATCAATTCATAGCAGTTTGTGTACGCATTTGATCGCTGGAACGGCGTATTTTTCTTTTGGTAAATCATCACATCATGCACAATAAATCCGCAGTCACGCCCAACAAATGCATGATCAAAACTGGATAAACTTCGACCACCATTGATCTTATCTCCAACCACCCACACGCATACGCCGCCTTGTTTGGTCACGCCGTAAATGGCTGACAGCATGGATGCCGCATTGAAAGAATAGCCGTTATAGTTCCTGAGATTGTCGTAGGGCGGACTGGTAACTGTCAGATCAATGCAGGTTTCATTCCAAGAATTTAGAATTTCAACTGCATCGCCAGTTATAAGATTATTGGCTTGAATTAATTTGCACCCGCTCATCACGAAATCAACTGCTTGTAGGTCAACTGTTTTCCCACCATTTTACTGGCGATGGTCGCCATCTGATTTTTGGTGTCTTTTGACCGAATATTGTGGCGACCGGAGAATTCCTGAACATACCGATCAAGGTGTTTATGACTGATTTTGTGGAATACGCCTTTGTGAGCGCGTTTCAGTACGCTCCAGAATGATTCCATGCCGTTGATGTGAATGTTTTCGTCAACATATTCACCAACTGAATGCTTGACTGATCGGTGATCGTAGCCCTGCATGTTGTTGTAGCTCATGAAATCGTCTGTGCAGACGGTCGAGCCTTGTTCGATGTTATCTTCGATGAATCCGTGAAGCGTTGGACGCTTGGTGTTCTCGACAACCTTTGCTGACACCTGGTTGGCTTCTCGGTCTTTCGCACCCGCTACGATGGCTTTACCAACACCGCCGCGACCGGCATTCAGTTTCTTGTTGGCGTGTTTGTTCTTTTCCAAACCGCCTACATAAGTCTCATCGACTTCGACAATGCCATTAAACAGTTCCTGACTGTCGTTGAAAGTCTCACGGATTCGGTGCGCCAAGTGCCAGGCGTGTTTCTGCGTGATGTCCAGATCACGAGACAGTTTCATGCTTGAAACGCCTTTGAGATTCGTTGACATCTGATAGATGGCAATTGCCCAGACCTGATAACCAAGATTTGAACCCTGCATGACCGTGCCGGTTTTGGTCGAAAAGAACTTGCGGCACTTGCGACAGCGGAAACGCATTTCAGGGTGCGTAGTCGGGTCTTGGATATTGTCTGAACCGCACTTGGGGCATTTCACTTTGCCGTTCCAGCGGGCTTCGATAAACCATTCCTCAGCGGCTTCATCATTCGGGAACTTCCTGAACAGCTCAACCAGCGACATGCCTTTGCGGTATGCTTTTCCGGGTGCTTTCTGTGCCATTTTTCTATACCAATTCGTTGATTTATTGGTATTAACATACCCTAATGGTTAGGAAAAGTCAAGCCGTTTTGAGGGTTTTGGTTAGGATTGGATATAATTCCCAAATAATTTGGTAACTTAATTTTATTCTGTTCACAGTATGGAAATGCATCTGAAATGACAATAGTTCATAATAATGAGCATGAAAGATTGATTCACGAAATGAACTATTTCTGTTTATATGTTGTTGTTTTATAAATCATATTCTGCAAACATGACTTTCGGCTTGTGTTCCTTTCCCGAAGTGCTTCATTAAGTCATCAACAACAACACGAGCTAGTGTCAAGTCGCAAGAAAAACATTTGGAATTTTCATCCGGTCGTTCAAACCTGGTTTGACGAAACTTTTGACGGGGCAACACCGTGTCAGCAGCGTGCCTGGCCGGCTGTGCAGAAAAATCAAGACGTCCTGGTATCCGCTCCGACAGGTTCGGGAAAAACACTGGCTGCCTTTCTGGCGGTTATTGATGAAATCATTCAAATCGGGCTTGACAACAATGCACTGCCTGATTCGACGCTGGTTGTGTATGTCTCACCCTTAAAGGCGCTTTCCTACGATATAGAACGAAATTTAGAGCAGCCACTTGAGGGAATTCGACAACGACTGATTGAGAACGGATTGACAGATTTACAGATTCGAACTGGAGTTCGTACAGGAGATACTTCACAGACTGAGCGGCAGAAGATGGCAAAAAAGCCACCGCACATTCTGGTAACCACACCCGAGTCTTTTTATCTGCTGCTGACGTCTGAATCCGGTCGCAGAATGCTTCATACGACAACCCGGTTGATCGTGGATGAAATTCATGCACTGGCAGGGAATAAAAGGGGTGCTCACTTCAGTTTATCCATGGCTAGGTTGGAGCGGCTTGCGGGTAAGGTTCCCACAAAAATTGGATTATCAGCTACACAACGCCCTCTGGATCAGATTGCATCATTTTTAACGGGTCGAACTTCACATGGCTGCGAGATTGTTGACTCTGGACATGTCAGGGTATGGGACCTTGGTATCAGGCTGCCAGCTGATCCACTTGAAGCAGTTATTTCAACAGCTGCCTGGACAGACATTTATCAGCAAATTGCAGAGCAAATTTTGCAGCACCGAACTACATTAATATTTGTCAACACCCGACGTCATGTTGAAAGAGCGACGCGTCATCTGACAGAAATTCTGGGTGAGGGTAATGTCGGGTCTCACCATGGCAGTTTATCGAAAGAACACCGCCATAAGTCTGAACAGGACTTGAAAGCCGGCAAACTACAGGCTCTGGTTGCAACTGCTTCACTGGAACTTGGAATTGATATTGGAGATATCGATCTGGTCTGTCAGCTTGGGTCTCCTCGTTCCATTTCCGTTTTTCTTCAGCGAGTAGGGCGGTCCGGTCACGCAATCGATCGTACACCAAAGGGAAGAATCTATCCAACAACCCGTGATGAGTTGGTTGAAAGTGTTGCGTTGTTAAAAGCTGTTAGCGATGGCGAGTTGGAAACCTTGGAAGTTTGCAGTGCAGCGATGGATGTACTCGCTCAGCAAATTGTTGCTGAAGCATGCGCTAGCGATTGCCAGATTGATGAACTTTACCAGTTGTTGAAGACCGCATACCCATATCGCAACTTATCTGAGGACGAGTATCACCAGATTCTAAAAATGCTAAGTGAAGGGTTCACGTTTCGACGAGGTCGTCGCAGTGCTTATATTCACCTTGATGCAGTCAATCGAATCATTCGAGCCCGGCGAGGCGCCCGAATAGTTGCAGCAACCAATGCCGGAGTCATCCCTGATCTTTTCGACTACGACGTGATTCTGGAACCGGATGACATTCGTATTGGTACTGTGAATGAAGACTTTGCGTTTGAAAGCCTGGTAGGCGATATTTTTCAGCTGGGAAACACATCCTATCGAATACGGCAAGTTGCAAAAGGCTTTGTTCGCGTAGAAGATGCAAAGGGCTTGCCTCCGAACATTCCATTTTGGCTTGGTGAAGGCAGAGGACGTAGCGATGCTTTGAGTCAAGCTGTTTCTGATTTGAGAGAAACCGCCCAGAATTTCCTTGAAGAAAGCGAGTTTGATGTTGCTGTCAAGCAGTTTCAATCTGCATTTTCTGTTGATGAATCGGTAGCACGGCAGGTATTGACTTATCTTGAAGCTGCCCGAAAGTCGCTGGGACACTTACCAACCCGAAAATCGATCGTATTTGAACGGTTTTTTGATGAAGCTGGAGACTCACATCTTGTCATTCACAGCGTTTATGGGTCGCGGCTCAATAAAGCTTGGGGGCTTGCATTCCGAAAGCGATTCTGTGTAAGATTTAATTTTGAGCTGCAGGCGGCGGCACTGGAAGACTGCTTTATTTTGTCATTGGGACCGACTCACAGTTTTGCACTTGAAGAGGTTCAAAAATATGTCAAGAGTGCCTCTTCAAGGGAAATTCTGTCCCAGGCGGTTCTTGGCGCACCAATGTTTCCAACAAGATGGCGATGGGCAGCAAATACCGCACTCGCAGTATTGCGATTCAACAGAGGAAAGAAAGTACCACCTCCTTTTCAGCGAAACGATTCAGAAGATTTGCTGTCGTTGGTGTTTCCAGATCAGGTTGCCTGTCAGGAGAACATTACAGGACCCATTGAAATTCCCTCACATCCTCTCGTTTTGCAGACACTGCGCGACTGTCTGGAAGAACTGATGGATGCAAATGGCTTTAAACAGCTTCTTGAACTAATTGAAAAGAATGAAGTTTCAATTGAGTGTCGAGACCTTTCTGAGCCCTCTCCACTGACGCATGAAGTACTTACTGCCAAACCTTATGCATTTCTGGACGATGCACCGGCTGAAGAACGCCGGACACTGGCAGTCCAGACAAGACGTCTGACCGGATTGACGGATATTTCTCAGTTTGGCAGATTCGACAGTGAAGTGCTGCGTCAAGTTGCGGAAGCAGTGTGGCCAAATCCCAGAGATTCTGAAGAACTTCATGATGCCATGGTAACCACTGGTTACTTCTGTTTTGGAGATTCGTTTCTAATCAACAGTGAATATTCCGATCTGTTTGATACGGACCCTGGCGAATCAGAGTGGTATCGTTTTTTTGAGCAACTCCGATCAGAAAAGAGAGCGACACAAGTTACCTTGTCCAGTAATGTGGTTTTGTGGGTAGCAGCAGAACGGCTTGACGAATTGCTGCTACTGCATCCTGATGCGGACTACAGTCCAAGAATCAAGTCCGCAACTATTGCTCAGACACCTGTGAGTGACCCACAAAGTGCTCTACTCTCACTGCTCCGAAGCAGGCTTTCTATCATTGGACCGCGTTCTGTCGGTCTGATATCTTCGTCAATAGAATTGCCGCCCAAGGAGATTGAAACTGCGCTTCAGGCTTTGGAAAATGAAGGGAGCGTGATGCGTGGTCAATTCAGGGAGTTTGTCAACGCGGTCGAGTGGTGTGAACGAAACTACCTTGCGCGGTTACACAAATCTGCAATTTCAAAACTAAGAAACCAGATAAAACCAGTCGACACCCGACAATACTCCAGATATTTGATGCGATGGATGCGACTGAGCGCAAATACCGTGGGTGAAGGTCCAGAATCGTTGAGTCAAATTCTGGACTCTCTGCAAGGATATGAGGCTCCGGCAGGTGTATGGGAATCTGATTTGCTACCGGCTCGCGTGTTTGAATATGCGCCTGATCTGCTTGATCAATTGAGTGTCACTGGGCGATTTGTGTGGTGCAGATTGTCGGTCCCGGATGGACTTGCAAGCAAGCAGCAGTTAAACCGGGTTTATCGCCAGCGCACATCAATCAAAGCGATTCCATTAACGTTTCTCAGAAGGAATCAATTGCGCGCCTGGAAAAGCCTGACTGAACGACGGAAAACAGTTGAACCCAATCTATCCGGTAAGACACGCTCAGTGCTTGAAGCATTTTCCGATTTTGGCCCTTTGTTCTTTGAAGAAATTCAGGATGAACTTTCAATGCTTCCGACACATGTGGAGCAATGTCTGGTTGAGCTTTTCTCACTTGGGATGGTAACCTGCGATCACTACGGAGGGATTCGAGCTTTACTGATGACTGAACGCGACCGCCATAAAAAATCCAGATTGGGACGACTCGGAAATCATGCAGTACAAAGTTCTGGGCGATGGTCTTTGCTGGTACACCCCAAGCGTTCTCCAGCTGTTGAAATGTCCGAAGAAGATTTAGTTGAGGTAGCTGGAAGGGCATTGCTCAAGCGCTACGGCATCATCTTTTATGAACTGATCGCTAGGGAAGGCAAATTTCTGCCAAAATGGAAAGAGCTTCGTCGTTTTTACTCTCGTTTAGAGGACCGGGGTGAAGTTCGTGGTGGACGATTTGTTGAGGGAGTAGGCGGTGAACAGTTTGCATTGCCGAATGCGATAAAAATGCTGCGAAATGACACGTCCAGCTCAAAGTCATTGAAAATTCATCCTGCTGATCCATTTAATCTGAGCAGCATAATTTCTCCTGAATCAACTGTCGTTGTTGAACCGAACAACTATCTAATTTACCGTGATGGCGAGCTGGTGGAAGCTAGCAGCAACGTTCGACAATTTCGACGGCCAACTCTGGTTCGCTGAATTTCTTTTGGCTTTGTCCTTTGTGGGCTAATCCTGAATGACAAGACACCGAGACCAGCGATTTTGAAACTGGGGAATGGCTTTGCCTGAATTAGACCAAGCAAAGAGAAAGTCAGCTACTCTGTAGGCGTAAAGAGTTGAGAGTCCATTTCAGAGTAAAACGCCGCGATGTCTTCAATATCCTTATCGGTTAAATTAGTACTGAAGCCGGCCATAATGACATTGTTGCGGGCACCTGACCGATAGCTCTTCATTGCATGAATCAAGTAGTCCCTATATTGCCCGGATATGATGGGGGTACCCACACCGACAACTTTATTGCCTTCGCCGTGACATGTCAGGCATAGTGCAGCTTTTTCTTTACCTGCTGCGGCATCACCCGCAAACGATGGAGCGGACGAAATAATTGCGAGTATCGCAATTAGTAGCTGAAATTTGAAAATTCTCTTTTTCATTGCACTTACTGTTTAACCAATTGTGAGAAATATTCGGCGATGTCCGAAATGTCCTGATCACTCATTTGCGCGATTTGGGCATGCATCGTACTGTGCTGACGGTCTCCATCTCGATAGGCTTTCAGCGCAGCCTCAAGATAGTCGGCTTTTTGAGCCCCAAGCTTAGGCACCGTATAGCCAGGATATGCATTTCGATAACCAGGCGAACTATGGCAGCCTGTGCAAGTGAAAGATTTGTCTCGACCTGCTTCTGGGTCAGCATGAGCAGCAAAACTCAGTGCTACACTCAGACAGGCTATTCCAAGCAATATCCGCTTGCAGGATTTCATAACAACCTTCTCTCCGCGCAAATGAAATGGTTAACTTGAGTGTTCGGATTTAATCAGCACAGAACGTGTGAAAAATGGAATTATATTGAACACCGTTATGCCTGAGAGATCAATTTGACCAATTGTTGAAACAGCTTCATCTGATTTGCTCCCTAGTCGAGTTGGCGCCATTGTCCAACACCAGCTTAATACAGCTGAACCATAACGGATGGGTTAATCAGGTAAGTTCCTGAGGATGTGGTGCGGCAGATAACAAAACGACTGTAAAGTCCTAACTTGATGAGACATCTATTGACGTTGAACTTGTCGGAAAGACACCAATTCTCTGGTTGTAGTAACTCTTATACTGATATGTTTCAAAGCACAGGATTTAAACCAGATTCAGTCATTATTCTTTAATGGAAAATACCTACCCAAGAAACCTGATCGGATATGGAGCGAATCCACCGAATCCGAATTGGCCAAATAATGCACGAATCGCGGTACAGTTTGTTTTGAACTATGAGGAAGGTGGGGAAAACTGTATTCTGCATGGAGACCCAGCATCGGAAGCATTTTTATCTGAGATTGTTGGGGCTGACGCCAGAGCCGGTGTACGACACATGAGCATGGAGTCAATTTACGAGTACGGCTCAAGGGCAGGGGTATGGCGACTGCTTCGAATTTTCAATGAATATCAAGTTCCACTGACAATATTTGCAGTCGGTATGGCGGTTGAGCGAAATCCGGCAGTGATCGAAGAAATGGCCGGGCTTGGCCATGAGATTTGCAGTCACGGATATCGCTGGATTGATTATCAATATGTGCCGGAAGAAATTGAGCGGGAGCACATTGGCTTGGCCATCAAAGCCATCGAATCAGTGACTGGACAGCGTCCGCATGGATGGTATACAGGCCGTACCAGCCCGAATACCCGACGACTGGTTGTTGAAGAAGGCGGATTTTTGTATGATGCAGATGACTACAGCGATGATCTACCATTTTGGGACTCTAGTCATGGTCGGCCCCATCTGGTCGTGCCCTACACATTGGACGCTAACGACATGCGTTTCGCGACGCCGCAGGGATTCAATTGCGGTGACCAGTTTTTTACATACTTGAAGGATGCCTTCGATTTGCTGTATTCGGAAGGCAAACAATCACCAAAAATGATGTCAGTCGGGTTGCACTGCAGGTTGGTGGGCCGTCCAGGAAGGGCTGCAAGCATCGTCCGATTCCTTGAGTATGTTTCTGGTAAAGAAGATGTTTGGCTTTGCCGGCGTATCGACATAGCCAATCACTGGCACAGACATTTTCAAGAGAATGGACTTCATTAAGCGAACTATGAATGCAAATATAAATCTGACAGGAATGGTCAATTTGGCTGAGCGAAGTTTGGGTGCCGAAGTGCTATCGGCAACTGATGACTTTTTCGCAGAAAAAGAAAATTTAATAAATCTGGAAGATCCGGTATTCATTGAGGGTAAGTTTACCGAGCGTGGAAAGTGGATGGATGGCTGGGAATCGCGCCGTCGAAGAATTCCTGGCCACGACAGTTGTGTTGTTCGCATTTGCCGAGGTGTGATACATGCGATTAATATCGAAACCACTCACTTTACAGGCAATTTTCCGGAAGAGGCAATGGTTGAAGCCTGTGATAGTGATTCAGACCCCGATGAAACAACTGAGTGGACAGAAGTTTTACCTGTTTCAAGTTTGACAGGAGACTCGACGAATCTGTTCAAAATAACCTCCAATGGCATCTGGAGTCACGTTCGATTGAATATTTACCCAGACGGCGGCGTCGCTCGCTTACGAGTTTACGGAAACGTACACAAGAACTGGGCTGATGTTCGTGAGGATCAGGTAATTGATCTTGCGGCGACGATTAATGGTGGTGTCGCCCTGGCATGCAGTGATATGCACTTTGGCAGAATGGAAAATCTGTTGAACCCCGGGCGAGCGGTAAATATGGGAGATGGCTGGGAAACAGCCAGACGAAGAGGACCAGGGCACGACTGGGCAGTGATTCAACTTGGTCGACCTGGTCATGTGCAGAGTTTGGAACTTGATACACTGCACTTTAAGGGTAACTATCCGGCAACGTGTGCTGTTCGGGCGACCTATGCGCCAGGTGCAACAGTGAGTATGTTGACCGATTCGAATTTTAATTGGCAGACCTTGATAGATCATACTCCGATGAAAGCAGATCAAAATCATGAATACAACTGCAGTAACAATACTATAGGATTGATAAGTCATGTGATGATTGAAATGCATCCGGACGGTGGCGTCGGTAGATTACGCGTACTCGGTACGGCGACAATTGACAATACAACTCAATTGAAACCACGGCCTTTGAATGCAGAATCCTTCAAACCCTACGGTGATGTGATTGAACTTGAGGGGCGTCCATCGCGTCGAATCAATATGGGTCATGCAGACCGATTTGAGTCTCTGGCAGAACTTGATCTGACAGATGACGGGGAACCTACACTGAGTGTTTTTAAGGCAAGACCAATATCACTGCCTTTTCAAGTTACCTGTATGGAACGTCATCCTTGTAGCAGTCAGTTGTTTATTCCGAAAGGCAATGGCAGATTCTTGGTATTGGTAGCTGATGGTGAGGGCGAATTCAATCCGACAAAAATGGAGTTATTCATATCTAATGGAAAGCAGGGTGTCAATTACCATCGCGGTGTCTGGCATCACTTTCTGATGGCAATTGAGCAGGAGCAGGAATTTATAGTGATTGACCGGAGTAATCCGGATGAAAATACCGACGAAGTTGAACTCGATGCACCTTACCCTATAATCACTTCGTTCGAATGAGAACCAAGAATAACAACAGGCAGAATTTGGAGAACAATTAATGGCCTATTCCACCAGTGACATTCGAAATGTTGCATTGCTCGGCCAAGCCGGCGCCGGGAAAACCACGCTGAGCGAAGCACTTTTATTCGCATCAGGGACCATTCCCAGCAAGGGCGAGATTTCCCGCAAGAACACCGTCAGCGACCAGGACGTGCTAGAGAAGCAGCATCAGCGTTCATTGACTTCGTCGATCCTTTCCTTTGATCACAATTCCACTCACTTAAACATAATTGACACGCCAGGTTATTCAGACTTTGTCGGTACAGCTGTGAGTGCAATACATGCGTGTGAAACGGCAGTCATAGTGATTAACGCACAAAACGGCGTGGAAACCATGACAAGACGCTTCATGGAATGGGCCAGAGAATCGGGCATCTGTGTTTCCATTGTGGTCAACAAAATTGATGCGGTTGATGTTGAATTGGGTGAGGTGTACAGTGCAATTCAGGATGAATTTGGTTCTGAATGCCTTGCGGTCAACTTGCCTGCTAACGGTGGTACGGCGGTTGTAAACTGCTTGACCGGTAAAGAAGGTGAGAGTGATCTGGGTTCAGTCGAAGACGCACATATTTCGATAGCAGATCAGATTGTTGAAGTTGATGACGAATTGATGGAAGAGTATCTGGAAACTGGTGAACTGCCCGAAGAGAGAATCGCATCAGTTTTCAAACAGGCGATGCTGGAAGGACATTTGATTCCAGTCTATTTCTCATCTGCCGACAAGGATATCGGCGTTTCTGAATTCCTAGCGCAAGTCACAGAACATTTTGCCAATCCTGCAGAAAGGCAATTACCAGATTTCTTTCAGGACAACGATGGTGAGAAACAACAATTGAGTATTTCTGCTGACCCTGACAAACCCTTGGTGGGGCATGTATTCAAGATTGCATTTGACCCATTCATCGGCAAGCTTGGTGTATTTCGCGTTTACCAGGGACAGTTGAACAAGGATACGCCGGTGTACATCGATGATGCCCGAAAGCCAGTCAAGTTCAGCAACCTATATCAAATGATGGGCAAGCAGCACACTGATGTATCTGAAGCTATTGCGGGAGACATTCGGGGCATCGCAAAGATCGATGAAATCAATCAGGATAGTGTACTGTTGACAGAGAGTTCTGACAATGCAATTACCATGCAGACTCTGCGCACACCTTTCCCGATGGTTGGATTGGCGATCGGTTCAGCCAATCGAGGTGATGAACAGAAAGTAGCGGAGGCGTTACAGAAGATTGCAGTCGAAGATCCTTGTATTGCGTTATCCAGAAATCCAGCTGCAAATGAAACAATTATGCGAGGGATGGGAGACCTGCATTTACGTGTGGCACTTGAGCGAATGAATGAAGTTTACAGCGTTGAGGTAACAACTTCCATACCTACGGTCGACTATAAAGAAACGGTGACGAAGCTAGCTGAAGGTCACTGTCGGCACAAGAAGCAGACTGGCGGAGCGGGTCAGTTTGGTGAGGTGTATCTGCGTGTAGAGCCTTTGCCGCGAGGTGATGGATTTGAGTTTGTTGACAATGTTGTCGGTGGAGTTATTCCTTCTCAGTTTATTCCCGCTGTGGAGAAGGGGATCAGGCAGGTACTGACTGGCGGGGCGTTTGCTGGATTTCCATTGCAGGATATTCGGGTAACGGTTTATGATGGCAAACACCACTCGGTTGATTCAAAGGAAATTGCATTCATTACCGCAGGCAAAAAGGCTTTTATTGATGCAGTATCCAAAGCTGGGCCCATCGTGCTTGAACCTATTGCTGACGTAACTGTAACGGTACCGAGTGGCAATATGGGTGATATCGCTGGTGAACTTTCATCTAGACGTGGTCGAATAAGCGATACCGACTCGCTTTCTTCCGGTACAGTCAGAATTACAGGAGCGGCACCACTGGCGGAAATGTCTGATTTTCAGGCCAGACTCAATGCAATTTCGGGTGGAGAAGGAACATTTGTGATGGAGTTTGGATCTTACGAACCTGCACCGATGGACGTGCAGAAAAAGCTTAGCGCTGAATTTCAACACCCAGAAGACGACTAGGTTGGAGAGTCGGATAGAACCATGGCTGACCCGGAAAAAACTGCCCCAGATACATGCCCGGTTTCTGGCAAACCGGTGCCAAAACCCAGTATAGACGGCGACTCAGGTGAACAAAAAACGCTGGTGCTGACTGGTGCAAGTCAGGGAATTGGTCACGCCACTGCAAAATTGTTTCAGGAGCATGGTTGGCGCGTCTTCACCTGTTCTAGACGCGCCTTTTCTAGCGCGTGCCCTTGGCAGGAAGGTCCTGAAGACCACATTCAGATTGATCTCGGTGACCCGGATCATCGTTCAATCGGATTGGCCGAGTTAAAGAAGCGATTGGCCGGCGGTGCATTGCATGCACTGGTGAACAACGCAGGCATATCTCCCAAGGGTGAGGAGGGTGAACGGCTTGGTCCGACTGATACAGGTATGGCGACCTGGCGTTTGGTTTTTGAGGTGAATTTTTTTGCGCCTATTGTTTTGGCTCGGGGATTGATGGCCGAACTGGTGAAAGGACGCGGTTCAATTGTTAATGTCACTTCAATCGCAGGCAGTCGAGTCCACCCGTTTGCGGGAACAGCCTACGCAACATCGAAAGCAGCGCTAGCTGCATTGACACGTGAAATGGCATCAGACTTTGGTCAGAAGGGTATTCGAGTCAATGCCATTGCACCAGGCGAAATCGATACGCCAATACTGTCCCCTGGCACATCAGATCTTGTACGGAATATCCCCATGCATCGTCTCGGAACACCCGATGAAGTTGCGCAAACCATCTATTTTCTTTGTGCCAATAGTTCAAGCTACGTGACGGGATCTGAAATTCATATCAACGGCGGCGAACACGTTTAGCGAACTCTAGGGAGAGTGCGGGAGTAGCTGCACCTCACCGGTACCGTCACGGCCTCGAAGCCACAGCGTGCAGAATTGAAGCTATGAGCTCACGAGAGCCATGAATCGGGCAATGCCATCTGTGTAGGTTTCTCTGTTATCCATAAACCCTTCCAGGTGTGTACCGGAAAGCTCTAGGATTTGCTTTGTTCCAGGTGCGGCTTCGAAAAGACGAACAGAGTGGTGATATGGCACAATTTCATCATCAGAGCTGTGAATGAGTAAGGTGGGGCCGGAGTATTGAGTGATTCTTTCGAGATTGTCATATTTCCATCGAAGGATCAAGTCAATCGGCAGCCAACCATAGATGTGCTTGGACATGTCGGTTAACGAAGTAAATCCGGATTCCAGTATCAGTGCAGCTGGTTCGACTTTTGTGGCAACCCAGCTTGCCATGGCAGTGCCGAGCGAGCGGCCGTGAAGCACAATCTGGTTTGAGGGGATGTTTCTGGTTTGAGTCAGGTAGTTCCACAAGAATTCAGCGTCTTGGTATTGAGTCTGCTCAGTCAATCTGCCTTTGCTAGGTCCATAGCCACGGTAATCGTAAATGAACACTGAATAGCCCAGATCGTAAATTAGTTGGATCGCGTCTAGCATGTAAGATTTGTTTCCAGCGTTTCCGCTAAATATCCAAAAAATGTAATTGGAATTCGAGTTGGGGATGTACCAGGCATGCAATCGAGCGTTATCGGGCGTAGTGAGGTAAACCTCCTCGAATTGCATTCCTTGACTCAGTGGATCACCCACTAACTGTTCGTAGGGAATATGAATGAGATGTTTTTGGAAGAAGAGCATGAAAATGCAGATAGCGACGTAAATCAATATTGCGCTTGAAACAACTACGCTCAGAATTTTCATCACAGACATCTTTGCTTCAGTCAGGGTTCTACTTTCCATTGAGGGGATTAGACTGGGTAATTTGCGGCAATCGCAAATTCCTTATTCATTCATTATTACTAATTTCGCTATTCGTTTGCAGTGCAATATCTGAATATAATGACTGTCTCTCAAATTTTCGATTGCTCCTGCAACTGGCTTGAGCATTTTCCTGTACTTATTTTTCCAAGAGATGACTGTTACTGACATATACGATAATCCGTCGGGCGACAATTTGCGAATTTCGTCCATTCACGATGTTGCTTTTCCGAGACAGGTGATGGAAGAGTTTCCAGTGTCTGCCAAGGCAGCTGAACTGGTACGTACTACCCGACGTTCGGTTCACAATATTCTTAATTCAGAGGACGATCGATTGATCGTTATCGTAGGCCCTTGCTCAATTCATAATGCGATTGCTGCGACAGAGTATGCGAACCGTCTGGCCGGCGTAAAATCCGAACTGTCGGAAAATCTTTTAATCATCATGCGGGTTTATTTTGAAAAACCTCGCACTACGATAGGTTGGAAAGGGTTAATCAATGATCCGGATTTGAATGGATCATTCGATATCAACAAAGGGTTGCGGCTGGCACGTAGACTCATGCTGGAATTCAACAATCTGGGAGTTCCGGCTGGCGTTGAATTCCTAGACATTATTACACCGCAGTATATCGGTGATCTGGTCAGCTGGGGTGCGATTGGCGCAAGAACGACAGAAAGTCAGGTGCATCGTCAATTAGCATCAGGACTCTCCTGTCCGGTTGGGCTCAAGAACGGAACTGACGGAAACATAAAAATTGCAGTTGATGGCGTACATGCCGCGTCTAAGTCACATCGATTCTTGTCGATTACAACAGATGGGCAGACTTCAATTTTTGAAACAGCTGGAAATACGGACTGCCATATTATTCTTCGAGGCGGAAAACAGCCAAATTTTGATGCGAAGAGCGTGCAAGAGGCGGCAGAGCAGTTAGAAAGCAGGGGCTTACAGCCGAACCTGATGATTGACTTTAGTCACGCAAATAGCTCCAAGAAGTATGAGAGACAGATTTTCGTAGGTGAAGATGTAGCCGGGCAGATTGCTGGAGGCGATCAGCGCATCAAGGGTGTGATGATCGAAAGCCACCTCGTAGAGGGCAGGCAGGACCTGATTGATGGTGTGGCCCCTGTCTACGGACAGAGTATTACAGATGGGTGTATTGGTTGGGACAAAACGTATGAGCTTCTTCGTACTCTGAGTGATGCTGTTGCAAGCAGAAGAGAACACTTGCATGCCGTGCCCGCTCTACAGTCAAAATCCGCTTAGTCTGATACTTAGGAACACATTCATATGGTCGGAGCTTATCAGTCTGCCGAGTTAACTCCTTTATTTGTTTTCGATGCGAAGCAACGCGATGCGTTGGTGCGTGAGGCGGCTGGTTTTCGCTCGATTTTGGCAGACTCACCTTCTGCAGCGAGTGCTGTAATGCTTGGTGGTGGCTACTTCACACCACTTACCGGATTCATGAACAAGACGGATGCTTTGTCAGTGGCGGAATCCATGCGAACAAGTGATGGACTATTCTGGCCTGTGCCCGTGTTGAATCGAGTCGCTGAGAATCCTTATGTTCATTCAGGAGAAAGGATTGCGATTCTAGACCCGGAAGTTGACGGAAATCCTCTGCTTGCTGTACAAACCGTTGAGGTAGTGGAAGAATTAACGGAAGAAGAGTGTCAATTTATCGCCCAAAAAGTGTTCGGTACAAATGATGGAGAACACCCAGGTGTACAAACCTTCTTAAATCAGGGCAGGTTCATAATTTCCGGTGACATTAAAGTTTTGAATTACAGCTACTTTGAGACAGAATTTCCCGGAACCTATATGACTGCTTATCAGATTAGGGATGAGATCAAACAAAGGGGATGGAACAAGGTCGTGGCTTTTCAGACGAGAAATCCCATGCATCGCGCACATGAGGAGTTATGCAAAATTGCTCTGGAGCGAACTGAGTCGGATGGAGTGGTGATTCACATGTTGCTCGGTAAACTTAAACCAGGCGATATACCGGCTAAAATCCGGGATGATTCGATTCGTAAAATGGTTGAGCTTTACTTTCCAGAGAACACGGTAATTATTTCGGGATACGGGTTTGATATGCTTTACGCGGGTCCTCGAGAGGCTGTTTTGCATGCCATCTTTCGTCAGAATCTAGGCGCTGCTTATATGATCGTGGGACGTGACCATGCGGGAGTAGGGGATTATTATGGCGCTTTTGATGCACAAGAAATTTTTCGATCTGATGTGCCAGGTGGTACCTTCGAGATCGAAATATTTGAAGCGGATCACACTGCCTGGTCAAACAAATTGAATCAGGTTGTTATGATGCGTGAAGCCCCGAATCATCAGAAAGAAGATTTTGTCTTACTGTCAGGAACACGGGTGCGGGAAATGCTGTCAGCCGGAGAAGATTTACCACCGGAATTTTCCCGACCTGAAGTTGCGAAAATTCTTATGGATTACTACCAGACAGTTTGATTTAACCCGTACAAGCAGAATTTGACTGAGTCTGACGGCTAAATTCAGCGTTGAAGGAATCCCTCTTGGGTGTACTGATTTTCTCGACTATGTCACAGGAATGCTTTGCTTGTACAGCATGATTGGGATGCCTGATTCAACCCGATAGATGCGGTTGCCATTTTCTGTGATCAGACCTTCTTCAATGCTGTCTTCGACAACAGTACCATCTTCATAGTGAACCTCACGCATTGATATTTTGGAATTAATCTCATCAATTCTTTCTTTGGTGAGTGGGCTGAGTGACTGCTTGGTCAAAGGGCAGCGGAGAATTTCAAGGAGCTTTGAATCAATCGACACGGGATGAACCTAAGTGACTTGTATGGTTGCTATGCTAAGAGATTGTTCAATTATAAACGTGGCATTTTGTTGTGAATTCACCCTTGAAGATTCATTACTTCAGAAGGTTCGCTTTAGAAGATCGATTCGACAGACCTGCTGAAAGACTAAACTTCAACTTCCCGCACTGTTTGAATTCGACTTTCCTTGGCAACCTTGGATTCTGAATCATTAAGACATGGGGTTAGGGCTGAATATGAAGCATCAGCTAATTCACGGCTGTTTTTGATTGCATGAGTTGCTCAAACTTTTACCGCAAATGAGGGAGAGGAAATTAAGTTTGTCATGGATGGTGACCAGCCATTGAAATCGTCGGGGCACTAGCCTAAATTGAGTATCATAAGGCGCATCATTCTGATTTGGTTGCAACTCACACTGTTTCATCCGTTGCTTTGGATTGATTTTTCCCGAAAACCAAATATGCAGTCGTGAGTTTACTGTTCGCAATAGAGTCAATGCCAAATTAGCAAACGATCACTTCACAAAAGAGGAATTCTGTATGTTCGCATCAAGAACAATGCTATGCGCACTGACACTTGCATTAATTGCGATTGCACCACTAAGTTCAATTGCACAGGAATCTGCACTGGAAACCCGGCAGGAACGTTTCAGTTATGGGCTTGGTGTCCAGTACGGTGCACAAATTCTCATTAGTGCGCAGTCTACACCAGTACCCGTGGACATTGACGCACTTTTGCTTGGAATTGTGGACTCAGTCAAAGAGGACGGTGAGTTGAAACTCACCGAACAAGAAATGCTTGATGCTTTTGCAGCAGTTAGAGATGAGATATCAGCTAATGAAAACCAGATGAGAGAGGAGTCTGCAATGCAAGGTGATGAATTTAGAGCCAATTACGCAAAACAGGAAGGTGTCATATCAACAGCAACAGGAATCCTGTACAAAGTTATAGCGGAAGGAGACGGTGCCTCACCCAATATTGATAGTTCAGTGACTGTTCACTATCGGGGATCCTTAATTGATGGCACCGAATTCGACAGTTCCTATAGTCGAAATCAACCTACCACATTTCCGCTAAACGCTGTTATTTTAGGTTGGCAGGAAGTACTTCAATTGATGCAGATAGGGTCCAGGTGGGAAGTTGTTTTTCCTCCTGAGCTGGCATATGGAGCGGCTGGCGCGCCACCTGCGATTCCTCCGAATGCCACTCTGGTCTTTGAAATTGAACTCTTGGAAGTGCAATAAAGCAGAATTTTTCTGAAAATTCAATGCTTAATCTGCAAGGCGCAGTCCTACTTTCATCGACTGAGGAGAACATTCCGCGTTGGACTGAAGAGATAAAGAAGAATGCTCCGGGCATTGACTTAAGGGTTTGGCCGGATGTTGGTCGGGAAGAGGATATAGAATTTGCGATCGTTGCCCGACCGCCTGCCGGAGATCTCGCTCGATATTCTAACTTGCGGGCAATTTTTTCCATGTGGGCCGGAGTTGCAGATCTGTTGGCTGATGAGAGCATTAGTCATCTGCCGATCTATCGCATGACCGACCCCGGTCTAACGGTTGGCATCGTAATTTATGTTGTTCATCACGTAACTGGATTGCACATCCTGGCAGATGAATACAAACCTCGTTTATGGGCTCATCCTTTCCGTGTGGACAATCTATCACCGGAGTGTTCCTGCGTCGGAATCTTAGGACTCGGTGTGCTTGGAACCGCGTGTGCGAACGCTCTGGTAGACTTGGGTTTTAGGGTGATCGGTTACAGCAACACTCGAAAAGAGATTCCTGGTGTTGAATCCTTTGTTGGCCAAGATGGGTTGAAAGATTTTCTTGGTCAGACTGACATTTTGGTTTGTATTTTGCCCAATACGGCGGAAACTCATAATTTTATGAATCGGCAGACGCTTGCGTACTTACCCGTGGGTGCCAAAATTATCAATTGTGGACGCGGCGAATCAATTGATGACGATGCACTTTTGGAAGCTTTACGCTCAGGGCATATCAGCAAAGCAGTACTGGATGTATTTCGTACCGAGCCATTGCCACCTGAACATCCATATTGGGAGGAACCCAATGTGCTGGTTACACCACACTGTGCCAGTAAACCCGACCCTGTGTCAGGTAGCGTCAGGATTCTTGATAAAATTGAGAGTTTTTTGAAGAATGAACCGATTGAGGGGATGGTTGACCGACATCGGGCCTATTGACAGAGTCTTCCGTTACCGATTGAAGTAGCGTTCGAGAAAAGTATCGAAATCTGTATCATCAGATTCCTCGATTTTGCGTTGCTGGTCAAACGAATCCGTAGCGATCGCACAGTAACGATCAATCACATCCTGTTCTAGACTAGTGGCAAGAAATGATTGCTTCGCTTGTTCAGCAAGTCGCAATGCATAATCAAAAAATGGCTCTTCTTTGGCTTTCAGTGCTGCAATAATTTTTGCAGATGGTGTGAGACTGGCATCTTCAATTTTTGCTCGCTGTTCATTCAGTGCCTCACTGAAGTTATTCCCGCCAAGAGAACTGTCGAAAACTTTCGCAATTCCCTCCATTCGATCCAATAAATCGTTCCCCCAGACTCTCGCTGAAATCGCTTTTCCATTGCGTTTAAGTCTCAAGTCAGGTGCTCGTCCATTCAGCACAACAGCATCTTTGTTTGCTACGATAACTTCCTGCTGAGACTTAGACATCAGTTCTGCGGGATTTAGCAAGCAGAATGTGAGGAAAAGATCCATGAATCTCGCCTGATTTTCTGAGATTCCAATTGGACTGAATGGATCGAGATCCAGGCAGCGTACTTCAAGATACTCAACCCCCCGGTCCCGCAAAGCAGCTGTTGGTTTTTCTTGAGGTTTGATTGTGCGCTTTGGACGAATCACCGAGTAATATTCATTTTCAATCTGTAGCAGGTTAGCATTAAGTTGTAAGTATGCACCGTTTCGTTTAACGCCAATTTCCTGGTATGGACGATAGGGCTTGTTAATGACACTGGACAGTGTGTGAATGTAACCATCCACAGAATTGTGATCGATTCTGATTTCAGATTGGACGGGATTTCGATACCCAAAATTGCTCATCCTTAGCGAAGTTGCGTACTGTCCATAAAGTGTGTGGGAATTGGAACTGGATAAGCTGTCTGGTTGTAAATCACTAAAAAATGATCGACAGGCAGCGGGTGATGCTCCAAACAGGTAAAACAACAACCAGCAGTGATGATGGAAGTTGCGAGTTCCTGCCATGTATGCATTGGAAACCGCATCAGGGTCGGATTCAGTTGCTTCGATGCCTAACACTTCCCAGAAAGTGCCGGGAACAGAAAAGTTGTAGTGAAGTCCAGCGATGACTTGCATTTTTCTGCCGTAACGGACTCCGAGACCGCGACGATATACATGCTTCATTTGACCAATATTTGAAGTGCCAAATTGGGCGATCGGTATGGAGTTTTCATCACTCAGCAAGCACGGTAAGCTGTTGACCCAGAGCATCTCATTCCCGATGTGGTGATAGACAATCTTATGCAGCTCTGTGAGGTGCTGAAGCACATCGGGGATCGAAGTAAAGACCGGTGTCACCAGTTCCAGTAAAACTTCGGAATAATCGGTGGTGATGTACGGGTGAGTAAGAGTTGATCCCAACGCTTTTGGGTGAGGAGTCTCTGCCAGTCGTCCATCTGGATTGATGCGCAGGCTTTCTTTTTCTATTCCTCGTTTGATTCCAGGAACAATACTCGCCGCACCGTCCGACAGTCTAATTAGCCGCTTTTCGAAACTCATGAATGCTCACCAAATTTGAGACGACAGTGCAACGATATAATTATTGAAAAGGAAGGGACTATTGAGTTAGTCGAGGATCAGTTCAAGTAAATTCTATCAATTAGCTACGCAAGCAATTGATAAATATAAGATATAGAAGAGGAGAGAAATTGACAGATAAAGTGAACCGCCAGCTTCAGACTTCGACTGGAGTTACACAGCCAGCCAAAGCTGGCTAATGTGAATTGAAGTAATCTGAGGAATTTTCATGCAGTCTTGGATAGTCATATTGCACCGGGAATTGGCGGACTATTTTTATACACCGATTGCCTACATTTTTCTGATCATTTTTCTTACGCTAAGCGGGGTGCTGACATTCTACGTGGGTGAATTTTTTCAGTTTGAACAAGCTGAACTAACTTCATTTTTCAGTTTCATTCCGTGGCTTTTTTTAGTGTTGGCACCTGCGCTGGGCATGCGATTGTGGGCGGAGGAAAGAAAGACTGGCACGATTCAAACACTACTCACTTTACCAGTCAGTACGTTCTCTGTGGTGTTGGGAAAGTTTGTTGCGGCGTGGATATTCACTGCTTTCGCATTGGTACTTACCACACCAATTTGGCTGACGGTTAATTATCTCGGTAATCCAGACAACGGCGCGATTGTCGCTGGATATTTTGGGAGTTTTCTTTTAGCCGGGGGATATTTGTCAATCAGCTGCTTTACATCAGCACTGAGTCAGAATCAGGTTGTCGCGTTTGTACTGGGGATCATAATCGGGCTATTTTTCACAATAGGTGAAGTTACACTGATTCAGGATGTTTTAACACCTGTTTTGCCAATTCCTTTACTGGAGGCCATTGCGGGGTTAAGTTTTCTTGGTCATTTCAATCAGATGGCAAAAGGCGTAATTTCATTGTCAGATGTGGTCTTTTTCTTCTCTGTTGCGGCTTTGTTCCTTTATTTGAACGGGTTAGCGGTATCAGTAAAGAAAAAACAGTCAACAAATTAGGGTGAAACAGCCTCAAATAACGGCAGGGTTTGTTGGTCGAATAATTCATGTACCACCTACCACGGCACGTCCTTACAGTAAAAAATTACGCCCCATCTGCTGCTCTCTCGCATAACTGGTCAATGCGGACTGAAAGCCCGCGGCATCGGCGCGAAGCCGTGTGACCGAAACCCTGTCCGGCAATGCCGACTGACAGCGATTGACAAATCGTACATGACCCGCTCTCGGCGACACGTTACCGGCGCGAAACACCACCGCCACCACCTGTTCGGTCTCACTGGGATAACCGACCATTGGCTCATAGCCCGAGTATTTCTGGAAAGTCCGCTTCGATTCGCGTTTGTGCCATTCGATCACGGTAGCGTCAATGTACAGCATGACTTTTCGGAAACCGCCCAGCGCGGCTTTCAGCAGCTATCGGTTGACGACATCAAGGGGCTTGGTCACAACGGCGGCTGTCACCAACACGGCGCAGCCAGTTGCCCAGCGTGTGTGCGACCGTTACGGTTTTGAAACCGAACAATTTCAACAGTACCGGTTCGCACTTCAGGTCTTCAGATTCGCCATCAGCTCAGCAAGCGCGGCCAGTCCCACGCGGAAGGTCAGGATGTGTGAACTGTGGGCGGTCTGGTAGGGTAAATGTTCATCAGCCTTGCAACCTTTACAGAGATTTTCAGTTGTCACCCGATGGGTGAAACTGGAGTTTTTGATAACTCTTTAAATTTACAGGGCTTTCCTTTTTGTCACAACTCCTGATTGCGGATTAGGGTGTGGAGGGAATTTTTAGATCGGTAACCCCTTGAATAGACGCGCGATTCAGCGGGTCTGAATTTTCGTTTACCCCACAAAAACCGCCAATCAGGCGCCATTTGCGGCCTGTCAGGGCAAAATCCCGAATTTCCACCCCAACCGTTCAGCGCGCCGCTGAGCCCTCTGCGGGCACCTGGCCGAATCCAACGAAAATCATCTAATGATTTGTTTTAATTGACAAATAATGCCATGAGCGAATCCCAATCGTGTATAATTGACTCCATAAAAGAAACAAAAACCAACCCACGGGAGATTCACGCATGGCACTCATCAATTATGACCTTTTCGCGTCTGACTCTGCAGACAATTGTGAGCTGAAAAACCTGACCGCACTGCTCGAACAGCTCGACTTCTCAGAGCTCATCAATGAGATTCTCATCCGCCGCAAAGGCAGAGGCCGGCGGGACTGGCCCATCGAAGCGATGCTCAATGCCGTGTTCGCGATCGACATTCTGCAGCACCGCAGCGTGTCCGGATTCGTCCGGGAGCTGAAACGCAACCCCGCGCTGATGCATGTGCTGGGCTTTCCGATGCGGCGTGGGTTTCACACCGACCCGGCCTTTGGCGGTTATGCGGTGCCGAGTGATTCGGCCTTTTGCCGGTTCATCCGACTGCTGACCGAGATTGAACGCGGTACCGGTGCGCTGATGCGGGTGTTTGAGGCGCAGGTCGATGAGATCGCGGCACTGCTGCCGGACTTTGGAAAAAGTGTCGGCTACGACGGCAAAGCCGTCGAATCGCATTCGACCGGCCGGCCGCTCAAGCATAAGGCAATCGACAAAACCACCGGCCGGCATCCCACCTCGGATCCGGATGCCAGCTGGGGCGTGCATGAGCAGTACGGGACTGATCAGAACGGCCGGGAAGTCAGGAAAACCAAGAAATGGTTTGGTTACACGCTGCACACGCACGGGGACGTGACTTACGAGCTGCCGATTCGGTTTCGGCTGGAAACGGCCCGCGAGTCCGAATACCGTCACTGTGAGGGGTTGATTGAAGAGCATGAGAAGCTGTGGTTCTTTGACCGGTGCAGGAGTTTCGTGGCCGACCGGGGGCTTGACAGCAACCAGATCAGAAAGCGCCTGTTTAAGAACGATATCCTGCCGGTGATTGACACCCGCCGGATGTGGCAGGACGTCAATCTGCATCCGCAGCAGCTGAAGGTGCCGACCCGGCCGCTGGATGAGTCGAAGGTGGATACGATTCTTCGCACGGAGAACGGCAGTCTGTACTGTCAGTGTCCTCAGAGCCGGGAACTTCGACGGATGCACTATCAGGGACGGGAGCAGAAGCGCGGTACGCTCAAGTGGGCCTGTCCGGCGGCCAGTTATGATTTCACCTGTAAAGGCCAGGCGGCCTGTTACCGCATGGGTCAGGTGAAACCGGGGTCGAAGAGCCGGGTGGTGCGGGTGAAGATGGACCCGGATCATCTTCGCAATTACGGCCCTTTGCCGCCGAATTCATACAAGTGGCGGCGGCATTACGATCAGAGGTCGGCGATGGAGCGGATTTATTCAAGAGTCGATCAGGCGCATCTGGCGCACGATCATTTCCTGCGCGGCAAAGCGCGCCTGACGCTGAAGTTCACCGTTGGCTATGCGGTGATGCTGGCGCGGGCGTGTGTGGCGGTCAAGGCCGGACAGCCGGAAAAGATGCGCAGCTGGGCGTCCTCGCTGGCGGCCTGACTGGCGCCCCGGTTCCCGGGGCTCGGAAAATCCAAACCGAACACGATGCTGCGGGTGCGGCAGATTCGGCGCGGCTGCAATTCGCCCGCGTCGCCGGCAATGGCGGTTTTCGCGGCACTGGGCGCCTTGATGACTCGGAAATCAGCGGCGGGCGGGATTTTGTTTCGCGAAATTGACCGAATTTTTCTCCGTGACAGAATTTTCTGACCCTAAAATTGTTGCTAACGCAAAACCCTCGGTGTGTATTTCAATTCAATAGAACCAATGGATTGGAGTTAAAATATTATTTTTCAACACTTAACTTATGGGAGATAACTGACTATAGCTTCAGTTGAAGATCGTGTAGCAGTTTGCCTGACAACCGCCGCTTTTAACAGTTGTAGAAATAAAATCCATTCGCTGGGATTGACCTTTTCGGGTTCGTCCTGGTTTTTCAGTTTGACACGCCCACAGTGCTCTGAAAAATCTGCATCATGCCTGCCAATCTCATTGCATCCGGCTTCCATACGTTCCATAAAGTGGGTGATATATTTGTTGTGCATGTAGATCTGTCACCTAATGAGAAACGCGAAAAAAACGCCATTTCCTGGCTCGATGAACAAGACCTGGCTCGATGTGCCCGGTACTGTTATGATCGACCCAAACGAGAATTTGTACTGTGTCGAGCCACACTACGTTACATTCTCTGCTCCAGACTCGGCTTCGAAAACAAAAGTCTTTCTTTTGGCACCCTAGAGCACGGTAAGCCGTTCGGACTGGTGGATGGGAAGGTGGCACCAGTCAGTTTCAACGTGAGCCATAGCGGTAAACACGGATTGATTGCCATTGGGCCACAGGGAATGCTAGGCGTAGATGTGGAGGAACGCACTACCCGCGTTGACATCGACTCGCTGATTGAGACTGTTTACGGACCTAATGAGCAGGCTGAATTTGAATTATTGGGAGAATCCGATAAACGACACCTCTTTTTTAAACTCTGGACGCTCAAAGAGTCATTAATAAAAGCTCTTGGCACAGGATTTACTTTGGACCCGGTCCAATTCGAGATTCCGAGATCCATACGGCGTGACGAGAAAACGGATTACTTTCGCTTTCCTCACTTGCCAAACACTAGTTGGAAACTTGAAAATCTGGAAAATGACAAATTTGCTGCTGCCCTAGCGTATGAACAAAATTAATTACTCACTTGATAAAAGAACGAGAAGGCACGATGAAGGCTGATAGTTCTACTTGGGATTTAGCTGCACCATGCTCAGTCCATGATGTTCATTTAGAAGATGAGTTGTCGTCAAGCTACGACACCATGAAAATCCAGCAGGTATTGTGCGTTACTTTCAGTTCATCAGGCTTGAGATTGCAAGTAATTTTCTAAAACGATATGCTCGCAAAATTAGAGAAGTGGTAAAAGTTACAACAGGCAGCCATCCCATTTTGTCAGTAAAAAGTACCGGCAGAAAAATTGGCAGTTTCATCATTCCTATTTTGTCTTCTAAGTCAAGCTGCATTCGAAGGTGAGTGAAAGGACCATGAGTTCGGACAATTCGGTTCTGCGTTACCAGGCGAATGAAAAATCGCCTCTGACAGTATCCTTTCTCCTCGGACTGCAACTTACAGCTCTGAGTATATCGGGCACGATCCTGGTCACCACTGTTACTATGCGTGCCGGGGGTCAGAGCGAAGCTTATCTCTCGTGGGCCGTATTCGCCGCTGTTGCAATCGGAGGCGGAATTACCATTCTTCAGGCATTTCGCTTCTGGCGGTTTGGAATGGGCCACATACTAATGATGTGCAGTGCAGCTGTATATATTGCATTCAGTATTGAGGCGCTACGAATTGGTGGACCTGCAACTCTCGCTACACTAGTGGTCGTCTCTGCAATAGTGCAAATTGTAGTTTCCAACAGGCTTTCACTGTTCCGGCAAATTTTCACACCGGTTGTCTCGGGAATTGTTCTTATGTTGCTGCCTGTTACAATTTTGTCTCCCATCGTCGAGATGTTAGAGGATGTTCCACAGGCAGGTGCACAGATTGGAGGCCCGCTGAGCGCACTGGTGACTGTACTCATCATATGCGGATTCACACTAAAGGCAACAGGAGCAATTCGGTTATGGGCACCCATCATCGGTGTAGTGGCGGGTACGCTAGTCGCAGCTTTGTTTGGTCTTTACGATACGACGCGTGTTGCTGAGGCTTCGTGGGTCGGATTGCCTGCGCTCCAAATTCCCGGATTAGACCTTCGGTTCGAACATATATTTTGGTCACTTCTTCCTGGTTTTGTGTTTGCCGCGATAGCCGGCTCCATTAGGGCAATCAGCAATGCCATTGCGATCCAACGGGTATCCTGGCGTCAATCGCGGGCTATAGAGTTTCGGGAGGTGCAAGGAGCAATTGCCGCCGACGGCCTTGGTAATGTACTCTCAGGATTAGCCGGAACGGTGCCGACTTCATCCCTTTCCACAGGAGCCTCCCTGGCACAGCTCACCGGAGTTGCTAGTCGTCACGTCGGGATCGTAGCAGGCGCTATTTTCCTGTCTCTAGCTTTCTTGCCTAAAGCACTGGCCGTTATGTTAGCGATTCCGGGACCGGTATTTGCCGCATTTCTTTTTGTCATGATCGGGATGCTTTTCATAATCGGTGTACAAATGATTGTTCATGATGGAATCGATCATCGCAAAGGTCTGATAGTGGGAGTTTCATTCCTGTTTGGTGTAGCTATTCAATGTGGGATTGTTTACCCGGAGTTTATTTCGAAATTCGCCGGTGGTGCTTTCAACAATGGTATGATAGTTGGCGCATGCGTCGCCATTCTCATGACCTTGTTGATGAAAGTCGGGGGAACTCATTCTAGGCGTCTGGAAACTGTTGTTGAACTGTCCTCCCTACCAATAGTCAGCGAGTTTGTACAAAATTTCGCCTCTTCGGGAGGTTGGAACGAAGCGATGGGAGACCGTCTGAGTGCCGTTTGTGAGGAAGCTTTGCTGACACTGATCGAGCAGGAGTCAGTTAAAGAGAGCGGTGAACAAAAGCTGATATTGCTTGCCAAAAAAGATGGCAAAGGTGTGGTTCTTGAGTTTATCACCACATCGGGTGAAGGTGAGAACCTTGAAGATAGAGTTGCACTGTTGGCAGAACAAGCCGAGCAATTTCCGATTGAAGAGAATTTATCGCTACGGGTACTGCAACATTTGTCCGCATCGGTGCGTCACCAAAAATATAGCGGTGTGGATTTTGTGACCGTTCGTGTTGAACCCTAAAGCGTGAGTCACATTCCAAGCCGCCAAACCCAGATCCAGATTCCAGTCGTTTCGAGATTGATTTTCACTCGTATCAAAGTTGCAGCGAACTGTTTTATGCTTGTTCACACAAAATAAAGCACCGCCATAGACAGTTAGTGAAGATCCTCAACAATTTGCTCGATTTCTTCGTTACCAACCAAGTCTTACTCAACTTAGCAAATTGAATTTGCAGCCAATACAATTCACTCGGATGAATCGGAAGCGAATCAGGTGTTCAGTCATGAATCGTATCGTTGACTCGAAATTTTGCAGTTAATTCTTTGAAAAACATTCTTCATTCCGCTTGTTAATGTTTATTCGAAACTTGAAATCCAATCTTTCGACCACTGCTTCCGTCATACTTGCGGTCCTGATATTCTTAGCAGTTAATCTGTCAAGCGGAGAGTTATTGGTGCGTTTTCGTCTGGATTTAACCGAAAACAAACTCTACACCCTTTCCGAGCAAACAGTTTCTACGTTACAGTCGCTGACTGAACCAATTTCAATGAGTCTGTTCATAACGCGATCAGAACTTCTTCAAATTCCAGGAATCAGTACATTTGCAGGTCGAGTCGAAGACCTATTGCGTGAATTCGAGCGGCTTTCCAACGGCTATATTTCATTTCGAATTGTGGACCCCCGTCCTTTTTCTGAATCAGAAGACGCTGCTGTTGGTCATGGATTACAGGGCATACCCCTGCAAAGTGGCAATACACTTTATTTTGGATTGGTAGCTACTAACAGTACTGATGGTACCCAGGTCATCCCTCAAATTTTGCTGGAGCGCGAGGAACTACTCGAATATGACCTCATCCGACTGATTGTTCAGCTAGATGGTCGGGAGCGAAAAAAGATTGGCTTAATCAGTTCACTGCCAATTCAGGGCACTGGGGGTTTTCCGATTGGCTCAACACCCCAGCAGGCACCCTGGACATTTTTTCTGCAGATGAACGAAATTTATGAAGTCGAAATGCTATCGCCATCCATTGAGTCATTGCCCGATGACATTGAAATGTTGTTTCTTCTTCACCCAAGAACATTCTCAAATAAGTTGCTGTATGAAATAGATCAATTCGTCCTGCAGGGTAATAGTCTGTTATTAGCGGTTGACCCGTTTTCGGAAATTCTGTCGGCTATTCTGGGTTCGACACAACTGCAGGAACTAGATACAAGCTCAGACCTCAATCAATTGACTGAGCACTGGGGAGTGACCATGCAGCCAGGTAAAATTGTTGGAGATTTACCGATTTCCGCTCGAGTGCTGGAAGGTGACGGATCTTCTGGTAGGACCATTAATTACCCAGTCTGGATGAATATTCAACCTGAGCAGTTGAATCCGCTTGATGTCGTTACCGCGAAACTGGGTAATCTGATTTTCGCAACAGCAGGCGTACTCGAAATTAACGGCGGTTTGGCAACAAAGATCACTCCACTGATCCGTACCTCTGAGTCTGCCAAACTCTATGATGTTGGATTCTTCAACAGCGTTTCATCCATTCGTGAGTTGCTAGATGGCTACGAAGAGGGTAACCAGCGGTGGCCAATTGCAGCAAGAATTCGCGGTAGGGCATCCACAGCCTTCCAAAACGGTCCACCAGCTGAAGAAAGTGAGATTTCAAATGGAGTCAATTCAGAACATCTTGCGAGTGGTGAGATCAATGTCATCGTGATTGCGGATACGGATTTCTTGCATGATCGTTTCTGGGTACGCACCCAGCAGTCATTTGGTCAGACCTTGCTCTTTGCAGAAGCGTCGAATGGTGAATTGATCAACAATGCGCTTGACAATCTGTCTGGTGATGACCGATTGTTGGGGATACGTACGCGTGGACGCTCTTTTCGTCCATTCGTACTGACGCAACGAATACGCCAGGAAGCAGAACAGAAGTACTTGCAGCACGAAAAGCAATTGCAGGAAGAACTGCAGCGCGTCGAAGAGTTTCTTGCGAATTTTGTACAAGAGAATGGCGAGACTTCAGCAGAGATCATCATTACCGATGAGCAGCGCCAAGAGGTCAAAAAGCTTCGCGAAACCCATCTGTCCATTCGACAGCAATTGCGTGAGGTGCAACATAATCTAGTCAAGGATATCGAGCAACTAGAAAATCGTCTGATGCTGCTGAACCTGCTTGTGGTTCCCTTGCTGTTAGCCATTGCGGGTGCTTTGATTTGCACAGTCGGTGCTCGCCGACGTGACAGAAGGCTCGCACTGCGAATCGCTGAAAGTTCGCATTGAAGTTCCGAATTCCAGTCGTTTTGGCACTCTTTGCGTTGAGTGTGCTATCTATCTGGTATTTCTCTCTCGATGACCAGCGACGTACTGAAAAGGTATCTGATTATGGTCTGGTGTTTCCCGATCTAATCGAACAAATTAATGATGTAAGAGAGATTCGAATCAAGTCCTTTCAAAATTCTGTTTCATTAACGTTGCAGGATTCTGTCTGGCAAGTCAGCAGGTTTGAAAATTACCCGGCACAGCCCAGTACTGTTTCAAATTTTCTAATCGGATTGGCCCAGATGCGCAAAATCGAACCAAAGACGAGCAATCCTGATAAGTTTGCTGCGCTTGATCTCGCCGGCATTGAGATTGAAAACTCACTCTCTATTCAAGTCGATTTGCTGGCGCAAGACAAACGAATGCTGGCTAGTCTGCTAATCGGGAAGAGACGGCAGTCAGTTCGTAATGATTTGTTGACTGAATTTCATGTCAGAGAACCGCATGCTGATCAGACTTGGTTGGCCGAAAGCGGGTTGATAATTCCTGCTCAGGCAATCAATTGGTTTGATACGGAAATTCTGAATTTAGACGAACAAGTTGACCAGGTGACCATCGAATCTCCCACAAATCAGCCAATCAGGATAAGGCGCGATCCACAGGAACGTGAAAACTTTCTGCTGGAAGATATCCCTGAAAGTCATAAAATTCGCTATCAATTTCAGCTCAATGAGATTGGTGGGATATTTCGCCAATTGAATTTTGAAGACGTTAAGAGGGTTTCCGACTGGGAATCTAGCATTACGGTCACTGCACGAACAACCAATAATTTGCTGGTATCCGCTGAGTTTGGTGCCGGTGAATTATTAAATTTTGTTTTATTCACCGCTCAAGCCCTGGAAAATTCAACACCAGAAGTTATTAAAAAGGCGGAATCTCTGAACAAAATTTGGTTAGGCTGGAAGTATCGAGTTTCCGATGTTCGTCGGGAAACTGCTGAATTGACGATCTTCGACCTCGTGGAACCAACAG
This sequence comes from Arenicellales bacterium, assembly GCA_965220665.1. GTDB lineage: Bacteria > Pseudomonadota > Gammaproteobacteria > Arenicellales > JAJDZL01 > JAJDZL01. The sequence continues at coordinate 248,302 of CBDCQQ010000004.1, read as the reverse complement.
AGGGTTTCTCAAACTCAAACTGACATATTTTCTGTAAATTGGAGACATTGGCATGGGTAATCTCAACAAAATCAGTTCACGCCTGACACAGACCAAAGTACAAGGTGCTTCTCAGGCAATGCTGTACGGCACTGGCATGACTGAAAGAGACATGCATAAACCTCAAGTAGGCATTGCCAGTATCTGGTGGGAAGGGAACACCTGCAACATGCACCTCAATGATTTGGCGGCAGAATCCAAAAAAGGTGTCGATTCAGCCGGGTTGCTGGGTATGCGGTTTAACACTATTGGAGTGAGCGATGGGATTTCAATGGGAACGGAAGGTATGAGTTATTCACTTCAGTCTCGTGATTTGATTGCAGACTCCATTGAGACCGTTGTAGCAGGCCAGTGGTACGATGGACTGGTTACGATTCCGGGCTGCGATAAGAACATGCCTGGCTGCCTAATGGCAATGGGGAGGTTGAATCGACCGTCACTGATGATTTATGGCGGTACCATTCGCGCTGGTTATGCGGGACCCAAGAAAGTCGACATAGTTTCAGCATTTCAAAGCTACGGAGAGTACATTGCTGGACGGATTACTGATGAGGAACGCATGGATATCGTGCGAAATGCCTGTCCGGGTGCCGGAGCTTGCGGAGGCATGTACACTGCCAATACCATGGCAAGCGCCATTGAAGCGATGGGCATGTCACTGCCTTTTAGTTCTTCAACACCAGCCAATGACCCAGGCAAAATCAGAGAATGTCACGAAGCTGGGAATGTGGTCTTGAAGTTGATGGAAAAGGAACTGCTTCCGAAAGACATCATGACGCGTGAGGCTTTTGAAAACGCGATGGTTATCGTTAGCGTACTGGGTGGATCCACCAATGCAGTACTGCACTTGATTGCAATGGCCAGATCTGTTGATATACGTTTGACTATTGATGATTTTCAATCAGTCAGCGATCGTGTGCCATTTTTGGCGGATTTAAAACCGAGTGGTCAGTATGTAATGGAAGATCTGCATAACGTTGGCGGCATACCGGCAGTGATGAAATTTCTGCTTTCTGAAGGTATGCTGAATGGTGACTGCGTGACAGTAACTGGCAAAACAGTTGCCGAAAATCTCCAGTCACTTGGTGCCCTGACACCAGGGCAAGAGATAATTTACCCCTTGGATAATCCTATTAAATCAACAAGTCACATTCAAATACTAAAGGGAAACCTGGCGCCCGAAGGTTCTGTAGCAAAGATTACCGGTAAAGAAGGTGAACAGTTCAGTGGCTCTGCACGCGTTTTCGATGCAGAAGAAGACATGTTGGCAGCTTTGGAGCAGGGCAGAATCCAAAAAGGTGATGTGATAGTCATCCGCTACGAGGGTCCGAAGGGCGGTCCTGGAATGCCTGAAATGCTTACACCGACATCTGCGGTAATGGGTGCAGGTCTGGGGTCTGATGTGGCGTTAATAACAGACGGTCGCTTCTCTGGTGGTTCACACGGCTTCATTGTCGGACACATTGTTCCGGAAGCACAGGAGGGCGGTCCGATTGGTCTGCTTGAAGATGGAGATCAGATTACCATCGATGCAGTCGATAACCGTATCGATGTTGAATTGAGCGATGAAGAGTTTGCTGAGCGAAGAACTCGCTGGGTTCGACCTGAATACAAAGCAAAAAGAGGAACGCTGTATCGCTACATCAAGACAGTTAAAACTGCGAGCGAGGGTTGCGTTACAGACGAGTAATAGGGACCTTAGGAGGTTCGGCGCTCTTCGATAAGCTTGTCTATCTGGGCTCTTAGTTCTGGTAGAATTTCGTTATAGCGAAAGGCACCGACTTTCTGTTCACCTTTCTTCAGGTTGACAAAATTCGGTCCGCACCAAAGTCCTAGATCAGCATCGTCGGTTTCACCAGGTCCGTTTACACGGCAGCCCATCACAGCAATGGTGATGGCTTCATCTTGCAGATCTTCAGTGATTGCCTTCACTTGCCTGGCAAGATCAATGAATGCCTCGTTTTCGACTCGCGAGCAACTTGGGCATGAAATGATGTTCAAACGGTCTGGATCAAAACGGACTACAGATCGTACCCGTCCAGCCGCAAAATCCTCAAGAATTTCTTTACCGGCAATCACCTCTCGGTATTTTTCCGCTTCCGGTAAAGTCAGCGAGACTCGAATGGTATCTCCAATTCCTTCGGCGAAAAGTTGTTCAAATGCGATTCGAGTTTTAATGATGCCATCCGGTGGCATTCCAGCTTCTGTAACTCCGAGGTGGAGTGGTACTTCGGGGCGCTGCTTAGCGAACATCTTGTTCGCCTCAATCACCCGATCAGGCCGAGAACTCTTGAGTGAGACGCAATAACGGTAAAAGCCAATTTTGTCCAACATTTCCGCGTGTTCGAGAGCACTGGATACCATCGGAGATACAGCATCATTTTCATCAAACAGATGTTTCTTTTCAGGGTCAACGGATCCAGAGTTTACGCCGACTCGCATCGCACAGTCGTTTTCACTGGCAACATCTGCCAGAAATTGCACTTTCTCCAAAATTGGTTTTTTTCGCTCGTGGTGATAAAGGTGGCCGGGGTTATAACGTATCTTGTCAACATGTTTCGCTACGACAGCAGCTAGCCGGTAGTTTTCCTGTAAATCTACAGTTAGATTGGCGTCGCATTTATCTCGAATTTCTTCAAGTGCCTCGGCATCACGCTTGTTGTCAACAGCAATTCTGACAATTCCAGCGCCAGCCTTGCTAAGTTCCGTAACCTGGGCTGCGGTTTCCTCAGCATTTCGAGTATGAGTAGTACACATACTTTGAACCACAATCGGCATTTCGGCACCAATGCTGGTACTGCCGATTTGTACGCTTCGAGTGGGGTTTCTCTTAACTTTCACTTCAAATCATTCGGTGGAATTCAAAATTCTGCAAACTAATGTTGCTGCGATCATGTGGAGTCTGAGCGCAGAATCATTTCAAAATCAATAAAATATCAATTGTTAATTTGGATCAGAAAAATTCTTGATGCTAGGGTCTATTTTACTACGCGGTTTCAATTCTAACCAGCCTGTCTCACTGGATGAATTGGCGTTGGTAACTGGACTATCCATTGAAGAAGTTGAAAGAACTTGTAACTGGTTGATCGATATTGGTGTACCGTTGAGTCGACCGTCTGCGGACACTGCGCAACTTGCAAGACCCATTCTACCCTTGAATTTGGAACAAATTCAGCAGGCTGTTTCGACTTTTGACATCGATCTTGCCAACAGAGTTGAACTGTTTGAAGAAATTGATTCAACCAATCAATATCTGATGAGTCTTCCTTTTAATCAGTTGCAGCATAAGCAGGTTTGTATAGCAGAGCACATGACCGCAGGACGAGGCAGGCAGCAAAAGAAGTGGTACGGGGGAGCCTATGAGAATCTGATGCTGTCCATTGCATGGGAGTTTCACTCCGAAGTTCGCCTGTCTGGACTCAGTCTGGCTGTTGCAGTGATGGTAGTCAACTGCCTTCAACAGATCTGTGGTGCGCGATTTCGTCTGAAGTGGCCAAACGATGTACTGGTAAATGAGCACAAACTAAGTGGAATTCTAATTGAAGTTCGAGATACCAAGGTCATTGTCGGTATCGGAATCAACTGCAATTTATCGTTTTCTGATCAACTGGAAATTGATCAGACTGCTACCTCTCTCTTTGAGTTATTGGGTCGCCTGGTTGATCGCAGTGAATTAATTGCAGTTTTACTCGGAGAACTTTCAGATGGATTAGAACTGTTTTCAGTCAATGGACTTGAGGCATTTAGAGAGGATTGGATGCAACTTCATGCCTTCACGGAAAGAACGATGCGTACATTTGGACAACCGGTTAGGGAAGGTAGAGCAGTGGGTATCGATCAATCTGGAGCATTGCTGATCAGAACAGAAAACGGTAGAATCATACCCATCAATTCTGGTGAACTGGAAATTCTACCGGCATATTGACCCAGTTTAGCCAGCAATACTGTTGGAATCTCTATAGTTGTACTCAGAATGAGCATGTTTGTCTTGAACAAATTGGCCAAATCGTTCAAAATACCAAGTACTTTGAAAGCGAAATAGAAACAAAATCATGAAACTCACAGAAAGTCAGGTAGAGCAGTTTCATCTTGAAGGTTACTTGATGCTGCCGAATCTGTTTGATGAAGTCGAGATTGGAGTTTTGCAGCGTGCCTCAGAAACTGTATATGCGTTGCAGCGAGAAGAGGTTTTCCGGGAAAGCGACGGTAAGACTGCTCGCACTGCCTTTGCTGCACATCAATACAACGAAGCATTTCGCAGGTTAGGCAAACACCCTCGATTGATCGAACCAGTTGAGCAACTGCTTGATGGTCAGGTTTACATGCACCAATATAAAGTGAATGCCAAAGCGGCGTTTACCGGTGATGTTTGGCAGTGGCATCAGGATTATGGAACATGGTCGCGCGATGATCATATGCCAGAAGCGCGAGCAATGAATATTGCTCTTTATGTAAACGATGCAGTTGAATTCAATGGGCCTTTATGGATGATCCCCAGATCACACAGGCACGGCGTGTTTGAAGCAGGTCACGATCTTCAGACAACAAGTTACCCGCTTTGGACCTTAGACAAAGCAACAATCACTCGTCTGGTAGATGAAGGTGGCATCGTCTCTGCGCACGGGAAGGCAGGAAGTGTGCTGATGTTTTACAGCACTCTTGTTCACTGTTCTCCACCTAATCTTTCGCCGTGGCCAAGGACTGTAGTGTATTTGTCGCTTTGCCATGTCGATAATCACATACGTCGCTTTAAGCGACCCGAGTGGATTGCGCACCGTGACTTTACACCCATCGAAAGCTTGTCGGATGACTGCTTGCGGCAGTTAGAACTTGAATCGGTTGAAAGCGCAGCATAGTTCAGTTGAATTTGATAATTCAGCTGAAATGAGTGGTCTTTTCCAGTAGTGTTCGTTATTCCAATTGCTGTCTCAAAGACAGCAATTGAAGTTGCTACCCAGAACAATTAACTATCGATTTGGGCTTGTGATTTAACATAATTTAGTCTTTCGACAACAAAGCCCGCATAGCTCAGTTGGTAGAGCAGTTGATTTGTAATCATCAGGTCGGGGGTTCGAATCCCTTTGCGGGCTCCAATATTCAATTAGTGATGGTTTGTATAACTCTTCAAATTTTTATGGAGATAAAAAGTGAAATTTAAATCTGTTATTTTGACTGCGATGACGTTTGTTGTGTTTTCAACAGGCAGTATTGCTGCGGAAATGAAGACTGAAATCGGCCCAGGAGAAGGAGCGCTTGATATTGTCGCTTGGCCAGGTTACATCGAACGCGGTGAAACCATGGCAGAGTTCGATTGGGTGACCAAGTTCGAAGAAGCCACCGGTTGTATGGTACGAGTAAAGACCGCAAACACCTCAGATGAGATGGTTGCACTCATGAATGAAGGTGGATTTGATCTGGTTACTGCATCGGGTGACGCTTCACTTCGTCTGATCGCTGGAAAACGCGTTCAGCCTGTAAACATTGACCTGGTTCCTAGTTGGGCCACAGTTGATGACCGACTGAAAAATGCACCTTGGCATACAGTTGACGGCGTACACTACGGCACTCCCTATATGTGGGGTCCAAATGTACTGATGTACAACACCAATGTCTTTCCAGAACCGCCAACGAGCTGGAACGTCGTCTTTGAAGAAATGACACTCCCTGATGGCAAATCTAACAAAGGTCGCGTACAGGCTTACGACGGCCCCATTCACGTCGCTGATGCTGCTCTTTATCTGATGTATCACCAACCTGAACTTGGCATTGAAAATCCCTACGAACTGAATGAAGATCAGTATGCTGTAGCACTTGATGTGCTGCGGGGTCAACGGAAGATTGTTGGACGTTATTGGCACAATGCTTTCATTCAAATCGATGATTTTAAGAATGAAGGAGTTGTTGCCTCTGGTTCCTGGCCTTTCCAGGTCAATCTGTTAAAAGCTGACGGGCAGCCTGTAGCCTCAACGATTCCACAGGAAGGAGCAACTGGTTGGTCTGATACAACCATGATGCATATTGATTCAGCGCATCCAAACTGTGCATACATGTGGATGGAACATACACTTGCTTCCAACCTGCAAAGCGATTTGTCAGTTTGGTTCGGTGCTGTCCCTCCTGTCATCTCAGCCTGTACTGACGAGCGCGGGATGCAGACCGCTGAAGGTTGTGCAACCAATGGATTGGGTGATTTTGACAAAATCAAATTCTGGACAACACCAGTCAGTCGCTGTCCAAGTCAGGGTGAATGTGTTCCTTACTACCGCTGGGTGTCGGATTACATCGGCGTAATTGGCGGACGCTAAAGCCCGCTCACACTTGATCGTTCAACGTTGCCCGATGTATTGAAATCGGGCAACGTTCGGATATTTGCATACAAATTTGATGACCAATGAGTGTCGCTGTCAAATTTGACACCGTTTCGCGTCGATTTGATACGGAAGTGGCAGTCGACGGAATTGATCTCGACATTCAGGAAGGTGAGTTCTTTGCGATGCTCGGGCCTTCTGGTTCCGGAAAAACAACCTGTCTTAGACTGATTTCAGGTATCGACCGGCCAACAAGCGGACACATCGAAATCTTTGGTGTCCGCTCCGAGAATATCCCTCCCAATCGTCGTCCAATCAATACGGTTTTTCAGGACTATGCACTGTTTCCACATCTGAAGGTGCTGGATAACGTAGCCTACGGCTTGCTGGTCAGAGGTGTTGCCAAACCTGAGCGACACAGGGAAGCTGAAAGTCTGCTTGAAATGGTTAAACTTCAGGGCTTTGGTCAGCGAATGCCAGCGCAATTGTCGGGTGGGCAGCGCCAACGGGTGGCTTTGGCTCGAGCCCTCATCAACAAACCTAGAGTTCTGCTTTTGGATGAGCCGTTGGGTGCGCTGGACCTGAAACTTCGGGAACAGATGCAGGAAGAACTCAAAACGCTTCAACAGTCTCTGGGCATTACATTCGTTTTTGTAACCCACGACCAAGGTGAAGCACTGTCCATGTCAGACCGGATTGCGATCATTAACGAGGGAAAAGTTGTACAGGTCGGCTCACCACAGGAAATTTATCAGTCGCCGCGCACTCGTTTTGTCGCACACTTTGTGGGCTCTTCTAATGTTCTGTCACCTGCATTGAGTAGCCGCTGCAATGGTGTTGAAAACTGGACAAGTCTGCGACCAGAGGTAGTAGTTCTGGGAGATCCGGGGCAGGGCCGGATCGATGGGAAGGTCAAGTCAATTCGCTATCTGGGCGCGTCAAATTACGTATCAGTTGAATTGGGTGAAGAAACAATTGGAGCGCTCGTTAATGCCAATGAAATGACTGCACCGGTCGGTTCAGCAGTATCGCTCAACTGGACAGCCGATGCACAGCACTTGATGGACGAGGAATGAATTCGACAACTCTCGCAGTCGGGCACTCTTCCCCTGGCAGCTGGCTAACCGACTTATTTTGGAAAAAGCCTGGTCTGCTTATCTTTTGTCTGCTGTTACCGCCGCTACTGTGGCTTGGGATCATTTACATTGGTTCGCTCTTTACACTGCTGCTTCACAGCTTTTTTTCCATTGACGAATTTTCGGGACTCATTCGTTATGAGTTCACACTCAAAACCTATGCTGAACTGCTGTCGCCTGCTAACTTTGATGTTATTCTTCGAACCATATTGATGGCGTGTGCTGTGACTTTAGCAGCTGCTTTGATTGCATTTCCAATTGCATACTATGCTGCACGTTATGCCAATCAAAAGATGAAGGCGCTGTTTTATCTTGGTGTCATGTTGCCACTTTGGTCTAGTTATCTGGTCAAGATTTATGCGTGGAAACTGATTCTCGCTAAGCAGGGCATTGTCAACTGGGTGGTTGAGGGAACCGGAGCAACATTTCTCCTAAATTCAGTACTTTCATTACCAGTAATCGGTGGTAACTCGCTGGCGGTCAGCTATATCGGAACCTTTATCGTACTGCTTTATGTGTGGCTGCCTTTCATGATTCTTCCAGTTCAGGCTTCGCTTGAACGAATCCCTGAATCACTGCTTGAAGCATCAGGCGACCTCGGAGCGGCACCGAAACAAACCTTTAGACTCGTCATACTGCCACTTGCCTTACCCGGTGTCATTGCCGGTTCAATTTTTACATTCTCGCTGACCATGGGCGATTTCATTGTTCCACAGATTATTGGTTCTTCGAGACGATTCATTGGACAGGCAGTCTATGCCCATCAAGGCACGGCTGGAAATATTCCACTAGCTGCTGCCTTTGCCGTCGTTCCGATTGTGGTGATGATTATTTATCTGTACTTTGCCAAGAAGAGAGGCGCTTTCGATGCACTCTAGAAAACGCGCATCGATGGGGCTCAAGGTTTCGGCGGTTTGCGGATTGGCATTCTTACATTTGCCCATCCTCTTGATCTTTCTCTATGCCTTTACAACAGAGGATAAAAGTTATCAGTTCCCACCTCCCGGTTTAACGCTCAAGTGGTTTGGGGTTACCTGGAACCGACCTGATGTGTGGGCCTCGCTACAACTGTCACTTGAAGTTGCGGCTGTCTCAACTTTGCTGGCTCTGATACTTGGTACTTTATGTGCCGCAGCAGTTTCCAGGGCAAAATTTTTTGGTCGGGAGGCAATTTCACTTCTGGTCATATTGCCGATAGCTTTACCTGGAATCATTACCGGCATATCGCTTCGATCTGCGTATAACATTCTGGATATCCCTTTTTCGACATTCACAATTATTCTCGGCCATGCAACATTCTGTGTGGTAGTCGTCTACAACAATGCAATTGCCCGGTTCCGACGTATGTCGGGTTCGATGATTGAGGCATCGTTCGACCTTGGTGCTTCAGGATTTCAAACCTTTCGCTATGTGGTGCTGCCAAATCTCGCAACAGCCTTGCTTGCGGGAGGGATGCTTGCATTTGCCCTCTCATTTGATGAGGTCATCGTAACGACGTTTACAGCCGGTCAACAGCAAACCTTACCGATCTGGATGCTAGAGGAGTTGGTGCGACCTCGTCAACGCCCGGTGACCAATGTCGTTGCGATGGTTGTTGTCATGGTTACTTTCTTGCCAATTCTGGGCGCTTACTACCTTACTAGAGATGCTTCGTCGAGCCGAAACTAGGAAACAATTTTGATGTAAAATACCACTTCAATTCTTATAATCATTAGTTGTTGTTTCGGCTAGGAGGATATTTGAGCTGCTGCGCCAGTTGCACCAGCACAAAAGTCTACCTTTATTTTGATCGTCCGCCAAATATTCTCCAATATTTTCTGTTTCAGAAAAGTTGTGATAAAATTTGGCGTTTATTTGGATTTGCTCCGGAGGGGTTCCCGAGCGGCCAAAGGGGACAGACTGTAAATCTGTTGGCTCAGCCTTCGGAGGTTCGAATCCTCCCCCCTCCACCGTATGATTTTGGATCGATAGACGGAGTTGAAACCTAGGTTTGCGCGGGCGTAGTTCAACGGCAGAACCTCAGCCTTCCAAGCTGATGATGTGGGTTCGATTCCCATCGCCCGCTCCAGTGGAATTTGTATTTGGACCCTGAGAAGTCAAACGGAGCCATTAAACCGGATGCCCACATAGCTCAGTCGGTAGAGCACTTCCTTGGTAAGGAAGAGGTCACCGGTTCAAATCCGGTTGTGGGCTCCAGTGTCATTATCGGGTTACATTTTTAATCAGTCATTTTGGGCATTTTAGAAAATTAGCGAGGTCATAGGAAATTGGCTAAAGAAAAATTTGAACGTAGTAAGCCGCATGTAAACGTAGGCACCATTGGCCACGTTGATCACGGAAAGACCACCCTGACAGCTGCTATAACCAAGGTTTTAGCGGATCGCTACGGTGGAGAAGTCAAGGCGTTTGCAGATATTGACAACGCACCTGAAGAACGAGAGCGCGGAATCACAATCGCCACCGCGCACGTTGAGTATGAATCTGAAGCTCGACACTACGCGCACGTTGACTGCCCGGGACACGCTGACTATGTCAAGAACATGATCACTGGTGCCGCACAGATGGATGGTGCGGTATTGGTTGTTTCTGCGGCTGACGGTCCGGAACCTCAAACTCGTGAGCACGTACTACTGGCTCGCCAGGTTGGGGTGCCCTATATTGTGGTGTATTTGAACAAAGCCGATATGGTCGACGACGAAGATCTGCTTGAACTGGTGGACCTTGAAGTTCGGGACTTGTTGAACGAGTACGATTTTCCAGGTGATGACACCCCAATTATTATTGGTAGTGCACTGCAGGCGCTTGAAGGTGAAGATACCGAACTCGGAATACAGTCGATCATCAAATTGGCCGAAGCACTTGATGAGTACATTCCGGAACCGGAACGTGCAATTGATGGTGACTTCCTCATGCCGATTGAAGATGTGTTTTCAATTTCGGGACGCGGCACCGTGGTTACGGGACGGGTCGAGCGCGGTATTGTTACCGTAGGCGATCCCGTCGAAATGGTTGGGCTCAGAACGACAGCCAAGACTGTCGCGACGGGAGTCGAAATGTTTCGAAAGCTGCTTGATGAAGGTCGAGCTGGTGATAATGTTGGCGTTCTTTTGCGCGGCACCAAGAAAAATGAAGTTGAGCGAGGTCAGGTGCTCGCAAAACCGGCTTCGATCGACCCGCATACGGATTTTGAGGCAGAAGTGTATGTCCTGTCTCCAAAAGAAGGTGGGCGAAACAAACACTTCACTGCCGGCTATCGGCCACAGTTTTATTTCCGTACCACCGACGTAACAGGGAGTGTTTCCCTGCCAGCTGATGTTGCGGTTGTAATGCCTGGCGATAATGTGCACATGACGGTCAGTCTGATTAAGCCGATTGCAATGGAAGAAGGACTCCGATTCGCAATTCGTGAAGGTGGACGAACCATTGGTGCTGGTGTAGTATCCAAGATCATCAAGTAACACATTCCGATAGGAAACAAGACAGACAGCTTGAAGGCCAGTAGCTCAATTTGGCAGAGCAGCGGTCTCCAAAACCGCAGGTTGGGGGTTCAAGTCCCTCCTGGCCTGCCACTTTGACGCAGGCTATACCCGACGATGGCAAACGCGATTGACAAGGTAAAGATTCTAGGCGCTATTTTCCTGGTGGTAGCGGGAGTTGCCGCATTTTACAGCCTGGAAAGTTCGCTTCAGCTACTGCGTGTCGGGGTACTGGTACTCGGCATTCTGCTTGCTGCCGGTTTGGCATTGACCTCGGGACCAGGCCAACAGGCTTGGTCCTTTGCCAAGGGTGCGCGATCCGAGTTTCGGAAAATTGTTTGGCCCACTCGTAGGGACACAGTACAGAATACGCTGATTGTCATTCTGATGGTTATTCTGATCGGTCTTTTCCTGTGGTTGCTTGATCAGATTTCGTTTTGGGTCATCTACGACCTGTTCTTGCAGATTGGAGAGTAACGGATGACAGAGGAAGAAAAATTTGCTGAAGAGAATTTCGAGTCATTGGGAAGAAGTGCTGCTGCTAAATCTTCTGACAGTATGCGTTGGTATGTTCTGCATACTTATTCAGGACATGAAAAACGCGTGAAAAACTCACTTGAACATTACATTCGCACCAATCAAAGTGAAGATATGTTTGGCGATATTCTGGTGCCAACTGAAGAAATTGTTGAAATGCGAAGCGGGCAGAAACGTACGACTGAACGTAATTTTTATCCGGGATATGTTTTTATCGAAATGGAGATGACACCGGAGTCTTGGCATCTGGTCAATAGTATCCCGCATGTCTCCAGTTTCATCGGTGGCAAGGAGCCAACACCGATTTCAGAAAGAGAGGCTCAGATCATTAGGGAGCAAGTGCAAGCCGGAGCCAATAACCCGCGACCGAGATTCTATTTTCAGCCAGGTGAACTGATTCGGGTTATTGATGGACCTTTTGAGGACTTTAACGGCACAGTCGAAGATGTGAATTACGAGAAAAGCAAACTTCGGGTGTCTGTGGCAATATTCGGGCGTTCCACTCCAGTAGAGCTTGATTTTAGCCAAGTAACCAAGAACTGATTACAAATGAAGGCGCAATAGACCATAGGTAAAACAATTCATGGCAAAAAAAGTAACAGCCTATATCAAGTTGCAGGTTGCGGCTAAAGCTGCCCAGCCCGGACCACCAGTGGGACCGGCACTTGGACAGCACGGCCTGAACATCATGGAATTTTGCAAGGCATTTAATGCGAAGACCCAGAATCTCGAAGATGGTACACCGGTCCCAGTCGTGATTACCGTTTATGCAGACCGAAGCTTTTCTTTCATCACAAAGACTCCACCAGCATCACATCTATTGAAAAAGGCAGCGGGAGTCGATAAGGGTAGTGCTGAACCCAATCGAGACAAGGTGGGGGTTGTCACTCACGATCAGTTGAAAGAAATCGTGGCAATAAAAAATCCAGATTTAAACAGTTACGAGACTGAACAGGCAATGCGCACAATTGCTGGTAGTGCGAGAAGCATGGGCCTGGAAGTCAGGGAGAGTTGAACATGGCGAAAGCGAGCAAGAGAAGTCAGCAAGTGGAAGCGTTGGTGGACCGCAGCACGTTCTATCCGGTTGACGATGCCATCAGTTTGGTAAAGCAGACCGCATCAGCAAAATTTGATGAAACTGTCGAAGTTGCCGTATCGCTTGGCGTCGATGCCCGAAAATCAGACCAGAATGTACGTGGCTCAGCGCTACTTCCCCGTGGGCTTGGCAAGACTGTCCGTGTGGCAGTATTTGCGTCAGGTGAAAAAGTTCAGGAAGCCTTGGATGCCGGTGCTGATCTTGTCGGATTGGAAGACCTTATCGAAGACATTCAAAACGACAAAATCGATTTTGACTCCTGTATTGCGGAACCCGATGCGATGAAGCTGGTTGCTCGAGTTGGCCGCAAGCTTGGACCGAGAGGATTGATGCCAAATCCCAAAACCGGCACCGTGCGAAGCGATATAGCACAGGCTGTGCAGGAAGCCAAGGCGGGTAAAGTAGATTTTCGCATTGACAAGGCTGGAATTGTACATTGTGGTATCGGTAAGGCATCGTTTGAGGCAGATGCGTTGACGGAAAATCTGAAGGAGCTTTTGCGCGCACTCAAACGGGCTCAGCCAGCCTCCGCAAAAGGACAGTACATACGCAAGGTTTCGCTGTCTACTACGATGGGACCTAGTGTAAAAGTTGATGCTGTCGAGCTAGCCAGAATATAGCTTTGACTTAAATTTCAATTCCTAAACCTTAATATAATCAAGAAGTTAGCATTCGATGAACGAAAATCTTCAGCGTAAACACAAAATAGTGGATGAAGTCCATAACGACTTCAAGTCAGCGGGTCTGGCTGTTTTAGCAGAGTACCGCGGCGTTGACGTCGCCGGCATGAGCGCCTTGCGTAGAAGTGCTCGCGAATCCAATGTACAGATTCAGATCGTAAAGAACACCTTAGCCAAAAGGGCTGTGGAAGACACCGACTTCGAATGTTTGTCTGAACATTTCACAGGTCCGATTGCAATTGCATTGTCAGAAGATCCTGTAGCGACGGCCAAGACTGTTCACGAATTTGCCAAAGCAAATCCACTGTTCAAGGTGCAGACCGGTGCAATGCAGGGCAGACTCGTTGACAGCGAACAGCTCAAGCAGTTAGCGGATTTGCCTGGCCGCGAAGTATTGCTGTCTACGCTGATTGGAACGATGGCGGCACCGATGCAGAATTTCGTGCGTACTTTAAACGCTCTGCCATCCAATCTGCTTTACGCATTGGTTGCGATTAGAGATTCGAAGAGCGAATAGTTCTCCACTATTGAACGATTAATTTAGCAGAAAATCATTAACTTAAACATCCACCACGAGGGAAAATTTATGTCTTTATCAAGGCAAGAAATCATTGATGCAATCTCGGAAATGTCAGTATTGGACCTGTCCGAACTGATCAAAGATATGGAAAATCATTTTGGTGTGTCAGCTGCAGCACCAGTGGCAGTCGCCGGAGTGGCTGCCCCTGCAGCCGATCAGGCTGAAGAAGCAGAAGAACAAACCGAATTCACTGTTACTTTGACCTCCGCTGGTGATAAGAAAATTGGCGTCATCAAGGTCGTACGGGCAGCAGCCGGCCTCGGACTTAAGGAGTCCAAGGAGTTGACGGAAAAACTGCCAGCGACGGTTCTTGAAGGAATGTCAAAGGAGGATGCTGAAAAACTCAAGCAAGAAATCGAAGAAGCTGGCGGCTCAGCAGAAATTAAATAGCTGATTACCTGGCCTGCCTGGTATTTCAAACCATCGCCTCGAGCGTTTTTCCCTCGTCGACGGCTCTGTCTGGGATAGAGCCGTTGCACGCGCGTATTTGTAATTTGCAACTAACCGACTATGCGTCCTGATACCCTATGAGCTACAGTTTCACAGAAAAGAAACGGATACGAAAGAATTTTGGCAAACGTACCGATGTATTGCCAGTTCCGTATCTGTTAGAAATTCAAAAGAGTTCTTATAAAAAGTTTTTGCAGGATGATGTTCCCGTGCAGAAGCGGGAAAATGTAGGCCTGCAAGCAGCCTTTAACTCCGCCTTTCCAATTCCAAGCCAAAATGGATTGATCGAACTGCAGTTTGATGAATACCGTTTGGACCCGCCCAAGTTTGACGAAACAGAATGCCGTCGACGCGGGTTGACCTTCACTGCGCCTCTCAAGGCGACACTTAAACTTGTCAGTTACGACCGTAGTGCAGATTCAGGTACTGTTGTTGAAGATGTGCAAAGATCCGTCGTTGACGTGAAGGAAAGCGAAGCCGTTTACATCGGTGAAATTCCGTTGATGACTGAGAGCAGTTCGTTCATCATCAATGGAACCGAACGGGTAGTGGTATCCCAGTTGCATCGTTCACCCGGCGTGTTTTTGGACCACGACAAGGGCAAGAGCCATTCTTCTGGAAAGGTTCTTTTCAACTGCCGCATTATTCCGTACTGGGGTTCCTGGCTGGACTTTGAATTTGATGCCAAAGATCTGCTGTACATGCGGATCGATCGAAAAAAGAAAGAACCTGCCACAATGCTGTTGCGAGCGATGGGTTTTGACACTGCCAAGATACTTAGTACGTTTTACGAATTCGATTCGTTTCAGCTCAATGATAACGGTACTGTCACAATGCTGTTGGATGACCCGAATAGGTTGCGTGGATTGGTGCTCAATTTCGATATCAAAACGCGATCTGGCAAGGTTGTAATTGAAAAGGGACGGCGTATCAATCAGGCAGACACTCGTAAGTTGGCGTCTTCGCGTCTTCGGCAGATCGATGTTCCCGCTTCGTTTCTGAATGGTCGAGTTTGTGCAACAGACATCAAATCTGACGGTGACGGCGGTGTAATGGAGACTTTCGCTTTGCGTAAGGACGGGCATATATCGCTGGTGCTGGATTCAGTAGAACGCTTAGTCGGTACAGCTTTTGAATTTGATCTGGTCAGCAACCGCAATGATGAAGTGTTTGTTAAAGCAGGCAATCGAGTCACTTCAGATGATGCAGTTCGTATAAAGGAATCTGGAATAAAGCGCATTCAGGTTCCAGAAGAATATCTGGATGGCAAGATCGTACCTGATGTTCTCGCAGCATCCGATACGGGTGAAATTGTTCTGAAAGGCGGCGAGCGCTATGTAGCGGATGGCGATACGCTGAAAGAGTTACTTGGTGCTGGTATTTACCAACTCAAACTTTTGACTGTATCTGACGAATTCAAAAAAGGTGAAACTGTTGCTGAAGCCAATCAGGTGTTTGACGAAGAGGGCGAATTGTTTGCAAAGCTGCGCATGGCTGGGATTAAACAATTCCAAACGATTCATACGAACGAAATTGATCGCGGATCATACGTATCCGATACTTTGCGAATTGATCCAACACTAGACGAAATCGATGCAAAACGGCGTATCTATCGAATCATGCGCCCAGGTGATCCACCGACCAATGATGCAGCTGAGTATCTGTTTCAGACATTGTTCTTTTCGCCATTGAGATACAACCTGTCATCGGTAGGACGCATGAAGCTGTCTCGGCGTCTGAAAAGAGAAGAGGTGAATGACTCAACAGTATTGGATGAGTCCGATATTGTCGATGTGATGAAACTGCTAATTGACTTGAAAGATGGCAAGGAAACAGTTGATGATATTGATAACCTGGGTAATCGTAGAGTTCGCTCTGTTGGAGAGTTGATTGAAAATCAGTTTCGCACCGGGCTCGGCAGGGTTGAGCGGGCGGTAAAAGAGCGCCTGAGCCAGGTAGATGTAGACACTTTGACGCCTCAGGATCTGATTAATGCGAAACCGGTGTCGTCTGTTGTGCGGGAGTTCTTTCGCTCTAGTCAGTTGTCACAGTTTATGGATCAGACGAATCCATTGTCTGAGGTCACACACAAACGTCGAGTAACAGCATTGGGACCCGGTGGACTATCGCGTGAACGCGCGGGTTTTGAAGTTCGGGACGTTCATCCTACTCACTATGGGCGGGTTTGTCCGATTGAGACACCAGAAGGTCCAAACATTGGTCTCATCAATTCGCTGGCGATGTACGCGCGAATCAACAACTACGGTTTCTTGGAAACGCCATACCGAAAAGTCGTCAATGGCAAGGTTTCAAAAAATCCGGAGGATGTACATTACCTGTCAGCGATTGAAGAAGGTGACTTTGTCATTGCACCGACGAATGTAACCTCGGGTGATAAGGGCCAACTCACCAAAGATCTTGTACCCTGCAGACACGGCAATGAATTCACCTTGTCGAGTCCTGCACTGATCAACTATGTTGACGTTGCTCCAGCTCAGATTGTGTCAATCGCAACCGCCTGTATTCCATTTCTGGAACACGATGATGCCAACCGTGCATTAATGGGTTCCAATATGCAGCGACAGGCCGTTCCAATTGTTGAAACCGAGACACCGTTGATCGGTACGGGCACCGAGCGCACAGTCGGTGTGGAATCGGGTGTAACGGTTTCCGCGTTGAGAGGCGGTATAGTGGACTCTGTTGACAGTGGAAGAATTGTTATTCGAGCCGACGAGTCTGAAACCAGTGATCAGGATTCTGGTGTGGATATTTATTCGCTCATTAAATATCGTCGCTCAAACCAGAGCACCACCATCAATCAACGTCCTCTGGTAAATGTTGGCGATCGGATTGAGAAGGGCGATACTATCGCCGATGGACCGGCAACCAATATGGGAGAATTGGCACTTGGCAGGAACATTCTGGTCGCATTTATGGCCTGGTGTGGTTACAACTTTGAAGACTCAATTGTGATTTCAGAGCGTCTGGTGCAGGATGAGGTTTACACTACGGTACATATTGAAGAGTTTTCCATCGAAGCGCGAGATACACGACTTGGGCCAGAAGAAATTACCCGTGACATTCCGAATGTCAGGGAGTCTGCACTGTCGAAGTTGGATGATTCTGGCATTATCTTCAATGGTGCCGAGGTATTTGCGGGCGACGTGCTGGTTGGTAAAGTATCACCCAAGGGTGATGTACAGCCGACACCAGAACAGAAGTTGATGTTTGCGATTTTTGGCGAAAAAGCGTCAGATATCAAGGATACCTCTCTGAAAATGCCATCTGGCACATCAGGCACTGTCATCGATGTTCAGGTGTTCACGCGCGAGGGAGTCGATCGTGATAGCCGTGCTGAGGAAAACATCGCAATGGAGGTTGATATCGCTCGCAAGGACCTGGATGATAAGTTCAGAATTGAAGAAAAAGCGGCTTTCGATCGAATTGAAGCACTGTTGGTTGGAGAGACCGCTGAAGGTGGACCAGACGGACTGACTAAGGATGATGTAATAACCAAGGAATATTTGGATAACTTGCATCGCAAATCGTGGTTTGAAATCCGTGTGCGAGATGACGAAATCGCTCGCCAATTTGAATCCATCAGGGGGTTGATTGAGAGTAAGCGGCAGCAATATGATGAAGAGTTCGAAAGCAAGCGTGAGAAAATCGAGGAAGGCGATGATCTGAAGACCGGTGTGTTGAAACGGGTCAAAGTGTTCGTGGCGATCAAGCGCCGCCTGCAACCAGGTGACAAAATGGCAGGACGCCACGGAAACAAGGGTGTCATCTCAAAGATTGTTCCAATCGAAGATATGCCACATTTGGAAGATGGAACACCGGTAGACATTATTCTTAACCCATTGGGTGTCCCATCCCGAATGAACATTGGACAGGTTCTTGAAACCCATCTTGGCTGGGCATCCAAAGAAATCGGTCGTCAGATTGGTGAGATGATTGATACCGGTGTGAAAGGCCCGCAGATGAAAAAACACTTGCAGACCTTTTACACAGCGCCATCAGAAAAATCGTTGCTGAAGTCACTGAATGCACGCGAAGTGATAGAGCTTGCGGAAAACCTTCGCAACGGACTACCGATGGCAACACCGGTTTTCGATGGAGCAACTGAAGCTGAGGTTAAGGAAATGCTGGATTTGGCTGGACTACCCAAAAGTGGTCAGGCTACTCTTTACGACGGAAGAACCGGTGAGCCATTTGCTCGTCCGGTTACGGTCGGCTACATGTACATGCTGAAATTGACACACCTTGTTGACGAGAAGATGCATGCACGCTCGACTGGTCCTTACAGTCTTGTGACACAGCAGCCACTGGGTGGTAAGGCGATGGGCGGAGGCCAGCGCTTCGGTGAAATGGAAGTCTGGGCATTGGAGGCGTATGGTGCGGCATATACCTTGCAGGAAATGCTGACGGTTAAGTCGGATGACATGTTCGGCCGTTCAAAAATTTACGAAAACATAGTTGCGGGACGTCACCGCATGGAGGCGAATACACCTGAATCATTCAATGTGCTAGTGAAGGAAATCCGTTCACTTGGACTAAATGTCGAAATGAGAGATTCAAAGTAAAGAATTGATCTCATTAGAATAAGCTGACAGAATTGAGAGTTGCAAAATGAGAAATCTTGATAACTTGATGAAGCGGGCGGGAAGGCTTGAAGACTTTGATGAGATCCGAATTGGATTGGCATCACCAGAAAAGATTCGAAGCTGGTCCTATGGAGAAGTACGAAAGCCCGAGACGATTAACTACAGGACTTTCAAGCCTGAACGCGACGGTTTGTTTTGTGCCAAGCTGTTCGGACCCGTTAAGGACAATGAGTGCCAGTGTGGAAAGTACAAACGTTTGAAGCACCAGGGAGTTGTGTGTGAAAAGTGCGGTGTCGAGGTCACCAATTCCAAGGTTCGTCGCGAGCGCATGGGGCATATTGAACTAGCGAGTCCAGTTGCTCACATCTGGTTTCTGAAGAGCCTGCCGTCCCGGCTTGGGTTGCTGCTCGACATGACCGTTCGGCAGATTGAAACGGTGATGTACTTTGAAGCCTATGTCGTCATCGATCCAGGTGAAACCACCATGCTTGAGCGCGGTCATTGCTTAAACGAGGAAGAGTACCTCAAGGCTTATGAAGAGTACGGCAGTGAGTTTGAAGTGGGTATGGGGGCTGAAGCCATTCGCACTCTGATTCGCAGCATTGATTTTGACGAGGAAGCTAATCTTTTGCGAGAGCAGCTCAATGACACCAAGTCGGATACCAAAATCAAGAAATTGACTAAGCGTTTGAAGCTGATTGAGTCCTTCATTTATTCCGGAAACAAGCCGGAATGGATGATTCTTCAGGTCCTGCCAATTCTGCCGCCTGATCTGCGGCCGCTGGTGCCGCTTGATGCTGGCAGATTTGCAACTTCAGACCTGAATGATCTTTACCGCAGAGTCATTAATCGCAACAACAGACTTCAACGACTGCTTGATCTATACGCTCCTGATATTATCGTCAGAAACGAAAAACGCATGCTTCAGGAAGCGGTTGATGCATTGTTGGACAATGGTCGGCGAGGCAAGTCAATCACCGGAGCGAATAAGCAGAAACTTAAATCTCTAGCCGATTCGATTAAGGGCAAGCAGGGTCGCTTTCGACAGAATCTGCTGGGTAAACGAGTGGACTATTCTGGCCGTTCAGTGATCGTGGTTGGCCCGACCTTGAAGCTGCATCAGTGCGGATTGCCAAAACGGATGGCGCTTGAGTTGTTCAAACCGTTTGTTTTCTGTGAACTGAATCGGCGCTACCCCGAACGCTCCAATATTCGCTGGGCGAAGAGTGTAATTGAAAAAGAAGGTTCGGAAGTATGGGATATTCTCGAAGAGGTGGTGATTCGTGAGCACCCGGTACTTCTCAACCGTGCGCCAACATTACACCGGTTAGGCATTCAGGCTTTCGAGCCGATTTTGGTTGAAGGTAAGGCAATTCAACTGCACCCATTAGTCTGTACACCATACAACGCGGACTTTGATGGCGACCAGATGGCCGTGCATATTCCACTGACTGTGGAATCTCAAATCGAAGCACGTACGCTAATGATGTCAACCAACAATATCCTGTCCCCCGCAAATGGTGAGCCTATCATCGTCCCGTCGCAGGATATTGTGCTCGGGCTGTACTATCTGACTCGGGAAGCCAATAACCCCAAGGGTCATGGAAAAGTATTTGCGGATGTTGCAGAAGTTCGAAGGGCTCATGATGTGGGTGCGATATCGCTACACGCAGGTATTCGAGTCAGAATCAATGAGCGTAAAAAAGCCAATGGCGAATGGAGCGACATGAGGCTGTTTTACGATACTACTGTTGGTCGAGCCTTACTCTCCGAGATCTTACCAGATGGAATGTCATTTTCGCTAATCAATCGGGTGCTCAACAAGCGAGCAATTTCTGAGATTGTGAACGAATGCTACCGTCACGTTGGTCTGAAGGAAACGGTGGTCCTGGCCGACCAGTTAATGTATGTCGGATTCGATTATGCGGCGAGAGGTGGAATTTCCATCTGCGTGGACGACATTGAGATTCCTGAGGATAAGAAGGAAATTCTGGAAAAAGCTGACAAGGAAGTGGAATTTGTTGAGCGACAGGCCACTAATGGACTTTTAACTGATGGTGAGCGCTACAACAAGGTGGTTGATATCTGGGGTCGTGCCAGCGACAAGGTCGCCAAAGCTATGATGGATAAATTGAGTGTTGAGACTGTCATCGACCAGCATGGAAACGAAGTAGAGCAAAAGTCGTTTAATCCTGTTCACGTCATGGCGGATTCCGGTGCTCGTGGTTCACATGCCCAGATTAGACAGCTGGCTGCCATGCGTGGTTTGATGTCCAAACCGGATGGTACCATCATCGAAACCCCGATTAAGGCGAATTTCCGCGAGGGTCTCGATGTGTTACAGTATTTCATTTCAACTCACGGTGCCCGTAAGGGATTGGCTGATACAGCTTTAAAGACTGCGAACTCGGGCTATTTGACCAGACGATTGATCGATGTATGCCAAGATCTTGTTGTTACTGATCTAGATTGCGGTACCACGGAGGGAATCAAGTTAGAAGCACTGGTTAAGGGTGGAGAAATCGTGGTGCCACTTGCCAGTCGAATACTTGGCCGATCAACCGCTGAAGACCTTAGGTCTCCTACCTATGGAAATGTACTGGTCAAAGCAGGTG
Organism: Arenicellales bacterium; assembly: GCA_965220665.1. GTDB lineage: Bacteria > Pseudomonadota > Gammaproteobacteria > Arenicellales > JAJDZL01 > JAJDZL01. The sequence goes on along the minus strand of CBDCQQ010000004.1, from coordinate 226,781 downwards.
AGATGATTACCGAAAAGCTGATAAAACAGCTTGAGCAACACTCAATTCACCGTGTAAAAGTTCGCTCTCCTGTTACTTGCCAAACCAAGTATGGAATTTGTGCGACCTGCTACGGTCGGGATCTTGGGAGAGGACATCTGGTCAACCGGGGAGAAGCGGTTGGTGTGATTGCTGCCCAGAGTATCGGTGAGCCGGGTACGCAGTTAACCATGCGTACATTTCACATGGGCGGTGTCGCCGAACGTGAACAGACGGCAACAGGCATTATTGTAAAGACTAAGGGTACACTTGAATTCGACCGTGTCAGCTACATTAGGAATACGCGGGGCAACTTAATTGTGAACACCCGATCTGGTGAAGTGAAAATTCTTGATACCAATGGAATTGTAGCGGAGCGCTACCAGGTCCCATATGGAGCGGAACTATTCGTTGAAGATGGAACATCCGTTTTGCCGGATCAGTCAATTGCAAGTTGGGACCCGCACATCCATCCGATCATCAATGAGGTCGGTGGCGTTGTCAAGTTGGAGAACTTTGTTGATAGCATTACAGTCTCTCAATCCACTGATGATGGAAATGATGAGGGTAGTGATCGAAGACCATTTTTTACGGTGCTGGACTCGAAGCAGAAGCTGATGGAAGATCGTCCAGCGATTCGACTCGTTGATGAACAGGATCAGACCGTTATGTTTCCAAAAACGAATCGCGAGGTTCGCTACCTGCTGCCGACCGGTGCTCAGGTGTTGGTTCAGCATGGATCTGAAGTGAATGTCGGTGATGTGTTAGCCAGAATTCCACATGAATATGATTCGACGCGGGACATTACTGGTGGTTTGCCGCGGGTTGCAGAATTATTCGAAGCACGCAAGCCAAAAGATCCTGCTGTCTACGCCAGATATTCTGGTTCTGTCAGTTTCGGTGAGGAGACTAAAGGAAAGATCAGGTTGATCATTACCGATGAAGAGGGTAATGAGCACAAGGAATTGATCGCCAAGGGCCGTTCATTCATGGTGTTTGACGGTGAAACGGTTGAACGTGGTGAACAGATTGTCGATGGCGCACCGGTATCTTCTGACATACTGGAGCTTAAGGGTGTAGAGGAATTGACAGCATATATTGTCAAGGAAGTTCAGGAGGTATATCGGTTACAGGGTGTAGCGATCAACGATAAGCACATTGAAGTAATTGTTCGTCAGATGTTGCGTAAGGTTCGAATTGAAGAGCCGGGAACGACCAAATTTTTGCCTGGAGAACTGGTCGAACGTTCTTATTTTGAGCAGGTCAATGAAGAGATTCGTGAAGCCAAAGAGCTTGATCCTGAATCTGAGCAGGAAGAGGCGAAAGCCGTTCGAGTACTGTTGGGAATAACCAAGGCCTCATTAATGACTGAGTCCTTTATTTCGGCAGCATCATTTCAGGAGACGACTCGGGTGTTGACGGATGCTTCGGTGAGTGGCAAGGTTGATAAACTACGCGGCCTTAAAGAAAATGTGATCGTCGGACGTTTGATTCCGGCTGGTACCGGCCTTGTGCATCATGAAGAACGTAAGCGCCAGCGCCGTCAGCAATTGAGTTTGCAAACACCGGAAATGGAGTTCGAACAAGGATTCCAGCAGTCTGTTGCCAGATCTCCCGATGATCCGGAGAGTGTGATTGATCCAGACCGGTTGTTTCAAACCGGAGTGAATTGAACGGGTTGCAACACTGCAAATGAAATTGAAATTTGAAGCCTCTGTGATTGATATTTTTAGAAATCAGGCTTGAAATTCAACCTAAAATAGTTTAATATTAATCAACTTTGTGCCTGTCGTCGGATTGGCGACGGGCAAAAAGACAGATCGTATGCGGTCTGTCTTTTTATTATTTGTTTTTTTGGGGAAAATCACCCAATCGTTCCAAGGATTCTGAGCGAAAATGCCGACAATTAATCAGCTGGTCAACCGGCCGCGAAAGAAACAGACGAAGAAAACGAACGTGCCCGCACTTGAGGCATGTCCGCAAAAACGCGGCGTATGTACTCGTGTCTACACCACCACGCCGAAGAAACCGAATTCAGCGTTACGTAAGGTTGCACGTGTCCGATTGACAAACGGCTACGAAGTTACCACCTACATCGGCGGCGAATCTCATAACTTGCAGGAACACTCAGTTGTGCTGATTCGAGGTGGGCGAGTCAAGGACCTACCAGGTGTCCGCTATCACACAGTGCGAGGCGCATTGGATACCTCTGGTGTGGACAAGCGACGACAGGGTCGTTCAAAGTACGGCACCAAACGGCCACGCTCATAATCAAGACTTACTGAATTAGCAGAAGCGGACAGAAACTATGCCCAGACGTCGATTGGTTCCAAAACGGAAAATTATGCCGGACCCGAAGTACAAGCAGATCATGGTGGCCAAATTCATCAATGTTTTGATGCTGGACGGTAAAAAATCCATTGCTGAGAAAATTCTCTACAACGCGTTTGACGTCATCGTCAGTCGTGGAGCAGGTGAACCTCTGGAGATTTTTGAAGAGGCGCTGGAAAATGTCAGACCGACCGTGGAAGTGAAAAGCCGACGTGTCGGAGGTGCAACCTATCAGGTCCCAATTGAAGTGCGGGCCACGCGTCGCGACGCGTTGGCAATTCGTTGGATTATTGATGCAGCAAGAAAGCGCCGGGAGAAATCCATGGCGATTCGGCTTGCAGCTGAGTTGATTGAGGCTTCAAGAAAATCGGGTGAAGCGTTCAAAAAGTGTGAGAACACACACAAAATGGCGGAAGCCAATAAGGCATTTTCGCATTTCAGATATTAGTACGAGGCTCATAAAAATCTGATGGCAAAAAGAACGCCAATCAAGAATTATCGCAATATCGGCATCATGGCTCACATTGATGCGGGTAAGACGACCACAACGGAGAGAATTCTGTTCTACGCTGGAATCTCGCACAAGATCGGCGAAGTTCATGATGGAAACGCCGTTATGGACTGGATGGAACAGGAACAGGAGCGCGGGATTACGATCACTTCCGCCGCTACAACGTGTTTCTGGAAAGGTGCGCGCGCTGATATGGATGAACACCGGGTTAACATTATTGATACACCGGGACATGTTGACTTCACCATCGAGGTGGAGCGTTCGCTGCGGGTGCTGGATGGTGCCATCACTGTACTGTGTGCCGTCGGTGGTGTAGAACCTCAAACCGAGACCGTCTGGCGGCAGGCTGATCGTTACGGAGTGCCAAGAATGATCTTCATCAATAAGATGGATCGCATTGGAGCAGACTTCGAAAATGTAATTGGACAGGTGGAAAAATACTTGGGAGCGCGAGCGACTCCAGTGCAGCTTCCGATCGGGTCTGAGGAAAAGTTTTTGGGAGTTGTCGATTTGATTTCGATGGAAGCCTGGTATTGGGATGACTCTACTATGGGAGCTAAATTTACCCGCAAGTCAGTACCCGATGAACTCGTTGAACAAGCCGCTGTCATGCGAGAGAGTCTGGTCGAAGTTGCTGCAGAAGCGAATGATGACCTGATGAATACCTGGCTTGAAGATGGCACACTTAATGAGGCTCAAATCCGTCAAGGGCTGCGTAGTCTGACAATTGACAATTCCATAGTGCCTGTCTTTTGCGGTTCAGCGTTCAAAAACAAAGGTGTACAGCTTCTGCTGGATGGAGTGATCGACTATTTGCCGAATCCGGCGGATGTGCCACCGGTTGAGGGTGTTGTTGATGCCGATAAGGGGATCGTTGAAGTTCGCCGGCCCGATGAGTCGGAAAAATTTGCGGCACTGGCATTCAAGATTATGACAGATCCATTTGTTGGCCAATTGGTGTTTATGCGAGTGTATTCCGGTAAATTGGTTTCTGGAGACTCTGTAATCAACGCTTCGAATGGTAAGAAAGAACGCATTGGCCGTCTGTTGCAAATGCATGCCAATGATCGAGTTGAAATCAAGGAAATCAGAGCGGGTGACATCGTAGCTGCAGTAGGACTGAAAAATGTTTCGACCGGAGACACAGTTGCAACAAAGGGAAATGAAATTGCGCTTGAACGAATGGAATTTCCAGAACCGGTTGTCTCCCAGGCTGTCGAACCCAAAACCCGTGCAGATGAAGACAAGTTGTCACTGGCGCTGACAAAATTGTCAAGAGAAGATCCGTCTTTCAAAGTTAGAACCGATTCAGAGTCTGGTCAAACCATCATTTCTGGAATGGGTGAACTGCATCTGGAAATCATAATTGATCGTTTGAGACGGGAGTTTGGTGTTGATTCCAATATTGGGCAACCCCAGGTAGCCTATCGCGAAACAATCAGAACTGGAGTTGAACAGGAGACTCGCCATGTTCGACAGACAGGCGGACGCGGTCAGTTTGCGCATGTTGTAGTACTGATTGAACCGTTACCACAGGGTGGCGGATTTGAATTTTCAGATAAGATTGTCGGCGGTGCGATTCCCAAGGAATTTATTCCTTCTGTCAAGCGTGGCATAGAGGATGCAATGGGTGCAGGTGTCATAGCCGGATATCCAGTAGTGGATGTGAAAGCAACGCTATTGGATGGTTCATTTCATGAAGTTGATTCATCCGAACAGGCATTTCGGGTCGCTGGTACTCAGGCATTTCGCGAAGCAGCGAAGCGAGCCAAGCCACAACTGTTGCAGCCATTCATGTCGGTTGAAGTTGTCACGCCCAGTGAATATTTGGGTGCCGTTACAAATGACTTAAATTCAAGACGCGGCATCATTGAAGAAGTTTCAGACGTTAGCAGCGGAAAAGTGATCCAAGCCAGAGTGCCATTGGTGAAGATGTTTGGTTATGTAACAGCATTGCGTTCACTCACTCAGGGACGAGCAACCTACTCCATGGAATTTGACAATTATGTTCCGGTTTCCATTGAAGAAGCAGGATTGGGGCTTAAGAAGGCCGGTTGAAGGATTCAGGCGTTTAGACAGCAAAACAACTAATTTAATTATTTGCGGAAGAATAGAACACCATGGCAAGCCCGGCAGTAAGAGCGATCGATGAACAGAAGGTTCGCATTCGGCTGAAAGCATTCGATCATCGAATGATTGACAGTTCGGCGGCGCAAATATTTGAGACGGCTAAACGCACTGGTGCGCTAGTGCGAGGCCCCATTCCTTTGCCGACGCGAATTGAGCGGTATACGCTGTTGCGTTCGCCAAACGCGGACAAAAAAGCCCGTGATCAGTTCGAAATTCGTACGCACAAGCGAATCATTGATATTGTTTCACCGACCGACAAGACGATTGATGCGTTGATGAAGTTGGACCTGCCATCCGGTGTGGATGTCGAAATCAAGCTCAAATAGAAACACAAAGGGATTGAGAGAAACAAAACATGTCATTAGGGCTGATTGGAACAAAATTGGGCATGACGCGGGTCTTCAAGGAAGACGGTGACTCCATTCCTGTAACCGTTGTTGGTGTTGAGCCACATCGCATTGCCGCACTTAAGTCTGAATCAAGAGACGGCTACAGTGCGATTGCGGTAACGACGGGTAAATCAAAGGAAGAAAAGTTAACTGCGCCGGTCCGCGGCGTTTATGAGAAAGCAGGAGTTGAACCAGGACGTGGTTTGTGGGAGTTTCGGGTTGATGCTGAAGAAGCTGATTCTTATAAAGTTGGTGACAGGGTTGATGTATCACTGTTCAATGAAGGACAAAAAGTGGATGTCAAGGGTACTTCCATTGGTAAAGGCTTCACGGGTGTGATGAAACGATACGGTTTTGGTGGTGGTCGTGCAACTCACGGAAACTCCAAGGCGCACCGTAAACCAGGATCAATTGGACAGAACCAGACGCCGAGTCGGGTGTTTCCCGGCAAGAAGATGGCAGGACATTCTGGAAACGCAACACGAGTGCAGCAGAATCTTGAAATTGTAAAGGTTGATCCAGAGCGTGCGCTACTGTTGATCAAAGGTTCAATTCCAGGCTCGCGGCAATCGGACATCATCGTTACGAAAGCAGCCAAGCAGAAATCCTAATTTATACCTGGAGCAGGAACCGAACATGGAAATTGAGGTATTGGACAAAGAAGGAAATCGACAAAAATCGATCGAGGTTTCCAGTACCAATTTTGATGCTGAATTTAACAGCGCTTTGGTACACCAGGTCGTAGTCGCTTACCGAGCTGCATTTCGTGCAGGTACGCACGCACAGAAGAATCGTTCTAGGGTGCGTGGCGGTGGCGCCAAACCATTTAGGCAGAAAGGTACCGGACGGGCGAGGGCAGGCACGCGAAACAGTCCGCTGAATCGTGGTGGTGGTCAGACATTCGCTGCTTCTCCCCGGGACTATTCACAGAAAGTGAATCGCAAAGCCTTTCGGGCAGCAATGCGTTCGACATTGTCGGAAACGCTTAGAAGGGAGAACTTGATTGTGGTGACTGATTTGGATTGTGACGTACCGAGTACCAAACTGGCGGTCCAGCAGTTGAAGAATCTGAATTGCCAAAGGGTGCTGATCGTTGATGACAACGCAAGTGACAATTTGTATCTGTCTTTGAGAAACATACCGAATGTTCACCTGATTGACCCTTCAATGCTAAACCCAGCTGATGTTGTTGATCAGGGCAAAGTGCTGATGACAGAAAGTGCTGTTAAAACAGTTGACGAGTGGCTGCAATGAACGAAGAGCGCATGTACACCATTATTCGCTATCCGATTATTTCGGAGAAGAGTACGATGGTTGCCGATCGGGCAAAACAGATCGTATTTGAAGTTTCGAAGGATGCCACGAAAAGTGAAATAAAAGAATCTGTAGAAAAACTGTTCAAAGTTCGGGTTTTGTCGGTCCAGGTGCTGAATGTACGTGGCAAAGAAAAGCGATTTGGACGAACGATCGGAAGACAGAGCGATCGTCGTAAAGCCTATGTCAGATTGCACAAGGATGATGATATTGATTTTTCACAGGCTGTTGAAGCTTAGAAACAGTAAATAGAAATGACACTGGTAAAACAAAATCCGACGACGCCTGGACGCCGCGGGATGGTTAAGGTTGAGAACCAGAAAATCCATCGCGGCAGCCCGCACCGCGCACTTTTGGATTCGGTCAGCAAAACCGATGGACGCAACAATGTAGGACGGATTACAGTTCGGCATCGAGGTGGAGGACACAAACGCAGGTATCGGATAATCGACTTTAAACGAGACAAAGACAATATTCCGGCACGCGTTGAACGAATTGAGTACGATCCCAATCGCAGTGCGCATATTGCATTGCTTTTGTATGCAGATGGTGAACGAAGATACATCATCGCACCCAAAGGAATTACGGCAGGTGCAACACTGGAATCGGGTACTACCGTACAGATTAGACCCGGCAATTGTTTGCCGCTGGAAAGAATCCCTCAAGGTACGGTGGTTCACTGCATTGAGATGAAACCCGGTAAGGGTGCGCAACTGGCGCGTTCAGCTGGTTCTTCGGCACAGCTTCTTGGTCGTGAAGGCAAATATGCTCTAATGCGAATGCGTTCGGGGGAAATGAGAAAAATCAATTCCAAATGCCGAGCAACCATTGGTGAAGTTGGAAACGAAGAGCATGGGTTGCGCAAACTGGGTAAAGCGGGCGCTAAACGTTGGCGAGGAATCCGTCCGACTGTGCGTGGAGTCGCCATGAACCCTGTCGATCATCCACATGGCGGCGGTGAAGGTCGAACATCTGGAGGTCGTGATCCGGTATCGCCTTGGGGTGTGCCAACCAAAGGTTATCGTACTCGGCGGACGAGACGCACTTCGAACATGATTGTTCGACGAGCCAGCAAGCGCAGATAGTCAGTGAGGATAGACGATTGAGTAGATCAATAAAAAAAGGACCATTTGTCGATCACCACTTGTGGACAAAAGTTCAAAAGGCCCGCGAATCCAATAGTCGACAACCGATTAAGACCTGGTCGAGACGTTCAATGATTTTGCCTGATTTTATAGGACTGACGATTGCAGTTCACAATGGGCGCCATCATGTGCCAATATTGATTACGGAAAACATGGTTGGACACAAGCTGGGTGAATTTGCACCAACTCGAACATTCAGGGCGTTTGCCGCTGACAAGAAAGCGCGATAGGAGCGAGAGACAGTGCAAGTCAGATCAGTTTCCAAATATGTTCGGTCGTCACCATATAAGTGTCGATTGGTTGTCAACCAGATTCGTAGTCTTCCTGTAGAGCAGGCGAGAGACATTTTGGCCTATAGCACAAGAAAGGCTGCGAGGTTAGTTCTCAAGACGCTGGATTCGGCCATTGCCAACGCTGAAGTCAACAACAATGCAAATATCGACGAGCTGTATGTTCAGGCAGCATTTGTTGATGATGCGCCGGTTCTAAAGCGCTGGCGGGCTAGAGCACGGGGTCGCGTGAATCGAATTCATAAGCGCAACAGCCATATCACGGTTATTGTGTCTGACGAATAACGGAGTAAAGAAACATGGGTCAGAAAGTACAGCCGGTTGGAATTCGACTGGGAATCTCATCAGACTGGAAATCGTGTTGGTACGCATCCGGTAGGGATTATGCGCGGTATCTCAAGGAAGACCTGGAGGTACGGGACTTTATCCGCAAACGTCTGCCTAATGCATCGATCAGCGATATTTTGATTGAACGTCCGGCACAGAATTTGAAAGTGACGATTCACTCCGCTCGCCCAGGTACTGTAATCGGGAAGAAAGGTGAAGATATCAACAGTTTGCGTCTTGAGTTGAGCAAAATGAACGGATCTCCAGTCGCCGTTTCAGTCGAAGAAATTCGCAAACCTGATTTGGTCGCAAATTTGGTTGCTGAAAGCATTTGTCAGAAGCTGGAAAAGCGAATGATGTTTCGAAGAGCGATGAAGCTCGCAGTCAAGAATTCCATGCGGGTTGGAGCATTAGGGGTCAAGGTCATGATATCTGGCCGTCTCAATGGCGCAGATATCGCCCGTACTGAGTGGTATCGGGAAGGTCGAGTACCATTGCATACCTTTCGGGCAAAAGTCGACTATGGTTTTGCTGAGGCGATTACAACATATGGAGTGATAGGTGTGAAAGTCTGGATTTTTAATGGTGAAGTGTTCCGGGACTCTCATAATCCATCAAAGAGCACAGCCGCGGCGGATGCGTAAGGCAAGTGGATTGAACAATGCTGCAACCCAAACGTACTAAATTCAGAAAACAGCAAAAAGGCCGAAATCGCGGCCTTGCAACTCGCGGAAACCAAGTGAGTTTCGGCGAATTCGGACTCAAGGCAACAACGCGCGGACGAATCACGGCAAGAGAGATTGAAGCAGGTCGTCGGGCAATCAACAGGTATGTAAGAAGAGGTGGAAAACTTTGGATTCGCATTTTTCCGGACAAACCTGTTTCGAAGAAACCGCTTGAAGTAAGAATGGGAAAGGGAAAGGGTAATCCAGAGTACTGGGTTTCTGTTGTCAAGCCCGGACACATGCTTTACGAAATTGAAGGTGTATCTGAAACCATGGCTCGCGAAGCCTTTCGTCGGGCGAGTGCCAAGTTTTCAGTACAAACAACATTTGCAAAACGACAGGGGCTGCTGTGAACAAGGCGAGCGATTTACGCAATAGTTCGCAAGAAGAGTTGCAAAAGCAGCTCATCGAATTGCGTCGTACACAATTGGAAATTCGAATTCAGTATCGAACCGGGCAATTCGCGGATGTAGCAAAATTCCGCGATGTGAAACGAGATATTGCCCGTATCAAAACGGTAATGAATGAACAGAAACGTGCCGGATAACATGGAAGAGACTACAACTGCCAAGAAAACGCGTTCGATTCCTGGTGTAGTAACCAGCGCACGCATGGACAAGACGATCACCGTATCGATCGTCCGTAAAATTCCTCACCCGCTGTATCGCAAGTACGTCAAGCGTATCACTAAGTTACATGCGCATGATGAAAAAAACAGCTGCAAGGAAAATGACAAAGTGCTGATCGAAGAGTGCCGTCCAATATCGCGCACAAAGAGTTGGCGGCTGGTCAAGATTCTGGAAAGCAAATAAGAACTAAACCTGAGGTTGCAGTGCAATGATTCAGATGCAGACTATGCTTGATGTGGCGGACAACAGCGGAGCCAAACGGGTTCAGTGTATTAAAGTGCTAGGTGGGTCCAAGCGACGCTATGCAGGAATAGGCGACATTATTCGAATTACGATCAAGGAAGCTATTCCGAATAGTCGCGTACGCAAAGGTGATGTGTTTTTTGCAGTGGTAGTCAGAACCAGAAAAGGCGTCAGACGTCGAGACGGTTCGCTAATCCGATTTGACCGAAATGCCGTTGTTTTACTGAACGCTCAGCACATGCCAGTTGGTACACGTATTTTTGGTCCGGTCACACGCGAGCTTAGACAAGAGAAATTTATGCGAATTGTTTCGTTGGCACCTGAAGTAATCTAGTGAACTGAAGATGAACAAGATTAAGAAAGGCGATGATGTCATTGTAATTGCGGGCAAAGACCGCGGTAAACGGGGGACTGTATTGGATATCAGTTCGGATGGCAAGAAAGCTCGGGTAAATGACATAAATGTTGTTAAGCGACACACACGTCCGAATCCAAATGCTCAACAGGCGGGTGGGATTCTTTCCAAGGAAGCCCCCATTCAGTTGTCAAATTTAGCGGTTTACAACCCTTCAACAAACAAGGGTGACAGGATTGGGTTCAAATTTCTAGCGGATGGCACCAAGGTGCGTTATTACAAATCAAACGGCGAAGTACTGACAGATTAAAAGCGAGATGGCAAACGAAGCAACTCCAAGACTTGAGCAGTTTTACAAGGACGAATTATTCAGTCGTCTTAAGGACGAGTTCAATTATGAAAATGCGATGCAGGTGCCGCGCGTTACGAAGATCACCCTGAACATGGGACTCGGTGATTCAGTAGTGAAAAAGGACAAAAACCTGGTATCCAATGCTGTGAATGACATGCAGCAGATCGCCGGTCAGAAACCGGTGGTAACTAAAGCACGAAAGGCCATTGCAGCATTCAAAATTCGCGAAGGTTTCGAAGTAGGATGCATGGTCACGCTGAGAAGAAATCGGATGTACGAGTTTCTGGACCGGCTGATTTCAATCGCTATTCCACGAATTCGAGACTTTCGTGGGCTGTCTGCCAAAGCATTCGATGGGCGGGGAAATTATTCATTCGGAATCAAGGAACAGATCGTGTTTCCTGAAATCAACTATGACAATGTTGATGTCATTCGTGGTATGAACATTACGATCACAACATCAGCACGGACTGATGAAGAAGCTGCTGCATTGTTGCGTGGCTTTAGTTTTCCACTTAGGCAGAATTAGCTATGGCAAAGAAATCGATGCTGGCTCGTGAAGTCAAACGGCAGAAACTCTGCACGCGGTACAGTGAAAAAAGAGCCTTACTGAAAAAGAGGGTAATTGATCCAGATCTTTCTGTGGAAGAACGTCTGGAAGCTGTGATGGATCTTCAAAAACTGCCACGGGACAGCAATCCGAATCGACAGCGTAATCGTTGCACACTCACGGGACGACCACGCGGCTATTACCGACGCTTTGGCTTGGGGCGCAACAAGCTGCGCGAGGTGATCATGAAAGGTGAAGCACCGGGTGCTACCAAGGCAAGTTGGTAGTTTTGTATCGGCAAGGAAACGAATTGACGGAGATATTGACTAATGGCAATGACTGACCCAATCGCAGATATGCTAACTCGAATTCGAAATGCTTCGAAAGCGTCTCACGCAAGTGTATCGATGCCCGATTCCAGGATCAAGCGCGAAATAGCCGATGTATTGCAAAAAGAAGGTTATATCCGCGGTTTTTCTAGCAGTTCTGAATCTGGTAAACCGATTTTGAGCATCGATCTCAAATACTATCAGGGTAGACCGGTAATTGATACGCTTGAACGAGTTAGCAAGCCCGGGAGACGAGTTTATCGGAGTATTGACAAAATGCCAATCGTCAATGCGGGGCTTGGTGTGACAATCGTCTCAACATCGAAGGGGATTATGACTGCAAAGACAGCCAAGCACATGAATGTTGGCGGCGAAGTCGTCTGTACAGTCAGTTAAAGAGGTAGATTAGCGTGTCCAGAATTGCCAAAGAACCAGTTGTGATCCCGAATGGTGTCACTATTGATTTGTCAGCCCGGGACATTACTGCCAAAGGACCCAAAGGTGAATTGCATATGCCAATTCATCCTTTGGTAAAGGTAGAAAACGAAAACGGAGTGATTAAAGTTACTGCACGCAATTCAAGCCAGTATTCCCGAGCAATGTCTGGAACGATGCGTTCACTGGTAAATAACATGGTTACTGGTGTCAGTACTGGATTCCGTAAGGAGCTAACTTTAGTTGGGACTGGATATCGAGTCCAGGTGAATCAGTCAACTGCGAAGTTTTCGTTAGGATATTCGCATCCGATTGAATATCAAGCGCCGGATGGTGTTTCATTTGAAATCAAATCTGAAACCAGTTCGCAGGTCGAGATGGTTGTACACGGACACGATAAACAGGTTGTTGGTCAGGTTGCGGCAGATATACGCAGAATGCGTCCTGTGGAGCCTTACAAAGGTAAGGGAGTTCGATACTCGGATGAATGGGTGCGTAGGAAACAAGCTAAGAGTGTGGGATAGATGGCATCTGATAAGAAAACCAGGCGATTGCAACGGGCTCGTGGAACAAGGGCGAAGTTGCGATTACATCACAAGAACCGTTTGTGTGTCTATCGTTCTTCGCAGCACATCTATGCACAAGTAATTTCAGCCGATGGACAGAAAACACTGGCTAGTGCTTCTACTGTTGAACCCGAACTTCGCAAACAGCTGAAATCTGGTGGCAATATTGAAGCGGCGAAATTAGTTGGCACCACCATTGCGCAACGTGTACTTGAAGCAGACATCGGCAACATTGGGTTTGACCGTTCAGGGCATCGATATCATGGGCGTGTCAAACAATTGGCCGAATCAGCACGCGAAGCTGGGCTGGCGATTTAGTGATAAGGATTGATTGAATATGGCAATTAGTGAACAACAAAGCAATCAGAGTGGCGAAGGTTTAAAAGAACAGTTAATCAAGGTTCGCCGAGTTTCGAAAGTGGTCAAGGGTGGCCGTATTTTTGGATTTTCAGCTCTGACTGTTGTTGGTGACGGTAATGGCAAAGTCGGTATTGGAGTAGGAAAAGCTCGAGAGGTTCCACTCGCCGCACAGAAGTCGTCTGAAAAAGCCCGACGGAACATGATTCAGGTTCACCTAAAGGGTGGGACACTGCAGTACCCTGTAATCGGCCGCCACGGCGCTGCCAAAGTGGTTATTCGTCCTGCGTCCGCGGGTACTGGAATTATCGCAGGCGACACCATGCGCCTCATATTTGAAGCGGCTGGTATTGAAGATGTTCTGGCGAAGGTGGTTGGAACGACAAATTCTATTAATGTGGCCAGGGCTACTTTGAACGGGTTAGCGTCGATACAAAGCCCACAAGAAGTTGCAAATAAACGGTCAAAGAGTGTATACGAAATTTTTTGATTTAACTCTTTGAATATTTGATTTGAAAGATGAATACGAAAACAACTGGAAAGTTACGCGTTAAACTCGTGCGTAGTACGATCGGACGTTTGAAGAAACATAAAGCTTGTGTGCGCGGACTTGGACTTCGCCGGATCAATGACACGCGTGAGCTTGAAGATACACCTGAAATTCGTGGCATGATTCGAAAGGTTTCTTACATGGTTGATTTTGAGGAGATTACCTGATGGCTACCGAAGAGATTCAGGAAAGTCGAATGGGCTCGCGAATCAGACTAGTAAGCACACCTGGTGCACGTCAGCGTCGCAAAAGAGTGGGTAGAGGAGCGGGTTCAACATTTGGAAGCACCTGCGGACGCGGTGACAAGGGTCAGAACTCGCGTTCAGGAGGTGGCGTGAGACCAGGTTTCGAAGGTGGACAGATGCCAATCGCTCGTCGTTTGCCAAAGCGAGGATTTAACTCCATGACACCACACGCTTGTGCCGAAGTTCGATTGAGAGAGCTTAATCAGTTTGCAGGTGAGACTGTTGATCTCGCTATGCTGAAATCCAAGGGAATTGTTTCAGTCAAAGCACTGCGGGCAAAGGTTATTCTCTCAGGAGAACTTGAACATAAGGTAAACCTGAAAGGAATCGCGGTTTCTAAAGGTGCACGAGCAGCAATTGTCGCTGTACAGGGAACGATAGAAGAGTAAATTAATGGCTGCACCATTAGCATCACGCCGATTGCCTGGACTCGGCACCCTTAGTGAGTTAAAAATGAGGGTGCTCTTTGTGCTGGGCGCGATGGTCGTTTTTCGGTTAGGAACTCATGTTCCTGTTCCTGGTGTGGATCCGGTTGCGGTGGCGGCACTGTTTGAACAAACCCGTGGTTCTATCGTTGATATCTTCAACGTGTTTTCTGGTGGTGCCCTATCGAGGTTGTCCGTTTTCGCATTGGGTGTGATGCCATATATTTCGGCATCCATCATCATGCAGATGATGAGCGCAGTTATTCCGCAATTAGAGCAGCTAAAGAAAGAGGGTGAAGCAGGTCGGCGAAAAATTACGGAGTACACCCGATATGGAACCGTGCTGCTTGCGACATTTCAGGGACTGGGAATTGCAATTGCAATCGAAGGTCAGGTTGCAGGCGGAAGTGCAGTCGTTTTGACACCTGGACTTGGTTTTAAGTTATCGACTGTGGCAGCTCTTGTTACAGGTACGATGTTTCTGGTGTGGCTGGGAGAACAAACAACTGAACGTGGAATTGGAAATGGTATTTCACTATTGATTTTTGCAAGTATTGTTGCGGGCTTGCCATCGGCAGTTGCTGGTACACTGGAACTCGCAAGAACGGGAGCTTTTACCCCAATCGGCGTTTTGGTGTTGTTTGTTGGTGCAGTTTTTGTTACGGGTTGCGTGGTGTTCTTTGAAAGGGGACAACGCAGAATTACAGTGAACTATGCACAGCGTCAGCAAGGACGCAAAATGCTTGCGGGTCAGACAAGTCATTTACCTCTGAAAATAAATATGTCCGGCGTCATTCCACCAATCTTTGCCTCAAGCATCATTCTCTTTCCAGTTAGTTTGGGAAGCTGGTTCGGGCAGACTGAAGGAATGGGCTGGCTCGCTGACATATCGACTGCGATTGGTCCAGGGCAACCGATTTATATGTTGATTTACTCAGCAATGATTGTGTTCTTTTGCTTTTTCTACACGGCGCTGGTTTTCAGTCCGAAAGACATGGCGGACAATTTGAAGAAGTCAGGCGCTTTCATTCCAGGCGTGCGCCCAGGATCGCAAACGTTAAAGTACATCGATACAGTCGTTTCACGGCTGACACTGGCAGGTGCAATTTACCTGGTTATTGTCTGTCTGATTCCTGAATTTTTGGTTGTTCAGTGGAGCGTACCGTTCTATTTTGGTGGTACGTCACTGTTGATTATTGTGGTGGTTATGCTGGATTTGATTGCACAGGTGCAATCGCATCTAATGTCGCGTCAGTATGAGAGTTTGCTGAAGAAGTCTTCGATTTCTCGCGGATTTGGTATGACTCGATAAAATTGGGAGAGGAATAATGAAAGTTAGAGCTTCAGTCAAGAAAATTTGTCGGAACTGCAAGATATTCAAGCGCAACGGTGTGCTCAGGGTTAAATGTACTTCCGACCCACGTCACAAACAGCGACAAGGCTGAATTAACTTTAGTTTATTGCCAATTTGGGAGTAAAGTTTTGGCACGTATAGCAGGGGTAAATTTACCCGTTCAGAAACACATTCGTATCGCTTTAACGTCGATATACGGTATTGGACTGTCGACTGCAGAATCGATTTGCAGTGGTACTCAGATTGAACCATCCAAGAAAGTACGAGATCTGACTGACGAAGAGGCGGAAAAGCTACGCACTGCGGTAGGCAGGTATCAAATCGAAGGTGATTTACGAAGAGAAGTTGCAATGAATATCAAGCGACTGATGGACCTTGGTTGCTATCGAGGTCTCAGACATCGACGTGGATTGCCCGTTCGAGGACAGCGAACTTCGACCAATGCTCGAACTCGAAAAGGTCCGAGAAAGGCACCGGTCAAGAAAAAGAAAAAGTAGGTAATTGAACAGTGGCAAAAGCAAAGCAAAGAAAGCGTAAAGCCAAAGTCAAACGCACAGTTAACATGGGGGTTGCACATATTCACGCAACCTTCAACAACACCATTATCACCATTACGGACAAACAGGGCAATGTCCTGTGCTGGTCTACCGCTGGCAAGATGGATTTCAAGGGTTCTCGGAAAAGCACACCGTTTGCCGCACAGATCGCCTCCGAAGATTGTGCAAAAAGCGCTTTAGACATGGGTATGAAATACATTGATGTAGAGGTTTGCGGACCCGGGCCTGGACGTGATTCAGCGGTACGCGCTTTGAACGCTGCTGGTCTTGAGGTGTCAACGATTACCGACGTTACACCCATTCCGCACAATGGTTGTCGACCGCCTAAACAGCGGCGACCTTAAAGGAGATTCGGATGGCTAGATATACAGGACCAACGTGTAAGCTCTCAAGGCGCGAGCAAAGTGACCTTGGTCTGAAGCGTCGTGGAGATTTCAGGTCCATAACGGACAAGTGTCGTTTCGAAAAGTTACCAGGGCAGAAAGCCGTTACGCATCGCCCTCGTGTAACCGTCTATGGTCGGTTGCTGAGAGAAAAACAGAAGCTCAGACGTACCTACGGCATACTGGAAAAGCAATTTCGCCGGCACTTCAAGGAAGCATCCAGACGTCACGGTTCGACAGGTGTCAATCTTCTTCAGATTCTTGAATCGCGTCTCGACAACGTTGTTTACCGTATGGGATTTGGCTGCACTCGGGCTGAGTCCAGGCAACTGGTCAGCCACAATGCAATATTGGTGAATGGCAGTCGCGTCAATATTCCCTCATACGAGGTCCAACCTGGAGACACAATTGAAATCAGGGAGAAAAGCCGTTCTCAAGATCGTATAACCGATTCACTTGATGTCACGGAGCGAGTTGGCTTTCCTCCTTGGGTTGACGTGGATGTCACGAATTTTCGCGGGATTTACAAAGACATGCCAGAACGTAGCGAATTACCAGATGAAATTGATGAAACGCTGGTGATTGGGTATTACTCCAAATAAGTAGTTATCACATTGATTTACAGGGTTTAAATGTACGATACCTCACAATTTTTAAAGCCTCGCAACATCAAAATTGAACAGAGAGATGCGAAGCACGCCAAAATAACGCTGGATCCGCTAGAGCGCGGTTTTGGTCATACATTGGGAAATGCACTTCGGCGCATACTTTTGTCCTCCATGCCAGGTGCAGCCATCACTGAAGCAAAAATTCAGGGGGCTTTGCACGAATTTACGGTTCTTGAAGGTGTTCGTGAAGAAGTAATCGAAATTCTGATTAACTTGAAAAGCTTAGCAGTCAAAATGAGTGGCGACCGCGAAGAAGCAATCCTAACTCTAAGCAAAACGGGTCCTTGTGTTGTGACAGCAGCAGATATTCAACTATCCCACGATGTCGAAATCATCGACCCCAATCATGTGATTGCACATTTGTTGGCTGATGCTCAATTGGATATGGAACTGATTGTGACGCGAGGAGTAGGATTCAGATTTCTGGATGCAGAAGCAGCACCAAGGTCAGCCGAAGAACGACAGCGGACTGAAATTGGAAGGATGAAAGTTGATGCTTACTACTCACCAATTCGCACTGTGTCTTATTCAGTTGAAAATGCTCGGGTAAAACAGCGGACAGATTTGGATCGGTTAATTTTAAACATCGAAACGAACGGTACAATTGATCCAGGCGAAGCTGTGCGATTCGCAGCAACAATTTTGCATACCCAGATCTCAACATTTGTGAATTTGGAAGAAACAGAAGAAGTCACGCAAGTTGAGGAAGAACCACAATTCGATCCAGTTCTTCTGAAGCCGCTTGATGAACTTGAGTTAACCGTACGCTCGGCAAACTGTTTGAAACAGGAACAGATTCACTACATTGGGGACCTTGTTCAGCGGTCTGAAACTGATTTGTTGAAAACTCCAAACTTGGGTAAGAAGTCTTTAAACGAAATTAGGGATGTTTTGGCTGAAAGAAACCTTGAACTCGGTCAGAAGTTAGAAAATTGGCCGCCTTTGATGCTACGCAGAGATACATTGGATCTAGACCGTTTAGGGGACTAAATCAATGAGACACCGAAAATCAGGAAGACATCTCAACCGCACATCGAGTCACAGGACAGCCATGATGCGAAACATGGCTGCATCTCTGTTTCGACATGAGCAGATCAAAACAACTGTGCCCAAAGCTAAAGAATTGCGGCGATTTGCTGAACCGCTAATCACGTTGGCCAAGGAGTCCAGTGTAGCCAATCGTCGATTGGCTTTTAATCGCTTACGCGATCGGGAGATGGTTCAGAAACTGTTCGACAACTTAGGAGCGCGTTACAAGGAACGGCCGGGCGGCTATATACGAATCCTGAAGTGTGGCTACCGTACCGGTGATGCGGCGCCAATGGCTTATGTGCAGTTAGTAGATTCTGACGTAATCTGGGATGAGGATCAAGTGCTCTGAACTGGCAAGGCAACTTAACTGCAGAAAGCACGAACTACTGCCAAATTGCGACTTGCATCAATCGCATTCAAAATCCAACTTACTGTTGCTGGTACCTGTTCCAATTTGATCAACTATAGACATTAAGTCTAGCGTTCGCAGTATTAGAGACATGGCTGGCATCTGGAACAGCCAATCTTATTGACAGAATTGACCCATAAAGTAAGAATGTCAATATATCCTCGTATTGTCATTTGTGATCAGCCAGGCAAGTAGCCGGCAAATTCTTTTTCTACCGCTTTCGGGTCTCCAGCTAGGCCTTGAGCAACACCTGACGCCATGTCGCCGCAATACAATTCTTCTTTACCGGATTGAAGAGCGCTTAAAGTATCTTCCGCTACTTGAGCCGGTGGCATTTTCGGTGGCGGGAAGTCTCGACTCATATCAGTATCAACAGCACCTGGCATCACTGCCAGGACAGCTGTTCCCTGCTGCGCTAGTTCCGCTCGAACTCCCTGGGTCATGCTTAATCCGGCCGCTTTTGAAGCACATAGAGAACCCATTAGTGGTAAATTGACCCTTGCTAAAATTGACAGAATATTCACGATAGCACCCCCGCCATTTTTACGCAGAATCGGGGCAAATGCTCTGCACATTGACAGGGTGCCAAAGTAGTTTGTTTGCATTTCTTCCTGTGCGCTAGACATACTGTCTGCCGCTATAAATGCTTGAAGACGATTGATTCCGGCATTGTTAATCAGCAGGTTGACATCGGTGCACAAGTCTGCAGCATTCGCAATATCTTCATCAATTGTGATGTCCAGTTTTATTGCTTGAACCTTACCTGAGTGTTTGGTTACCAAATCCTCCAAACTGTCGATATTTCTAGCGCAAGCGTAAACTTTTTGCGCTCCTTGTCCAACCAAGGATTCTACAAACTCACGACCAATGCCACGATTGGCACCGGTTACAATAGCCGTGCAATTTGGAACTTCAAACATGTTGTCCATTGTTCTTTTCTCTCCTAGTTCGTTGAACATTTCTGACGAATCCACTGAAGGACTGTCAGTTAACCAGTCAGGTTCAATTTTTGGCAGCGGAACTGCACTCAACAGATGTTTAGTATATGCTGATTTAGGGGATCGAAATATCCGCCTCACACTGCCAGATTCCACAACTTTACCGTTGCGTAGTACGAGTAATCGATCGCACAAGTGTCTGACTACTGCCAGATCATGACTAATAAATATGAGAGCGAGATTTAAGTCTCGCTTCAAACCCTGTAATAAATTCAGGATGCGTGCCTGTGCAGAAACGTCCAATCCGGAAACTATTTCATCTGCCACAATCAGTTTCGGGCGTAGCATAATCGCGCGGGCAATTCCGATGCGTTGACGTTCACCACCGCTTAATTCATGTGGGTAGCGTTTTCGAAATTCATCTGAAAGTCCAACTCGTTCCAGCACAACTTTTGTAATCCGGTCTGCTTCGGCTTTCGATTCTACATGTCCAAGCGTGGATAAGGGTTGAGACAGAATAACTTCAATTTGATGCCGGGGATTCAAGGACGATTGCGGGTCCTGAAAAATCATCTGAATATCTTTGCGAAATGATTTCAGATTTTTTTCTGAGAGATGTGTGATGTCCTCCCCTTGAAATATCAATTTACCCCCAGTAGGTTCGTGCAAGCGGAGGATTGTTCGTCCTAAGGATGTCTTCCCACTTCCAGACTCACCGACTATACCAAGAGACTCTCCCTCGTTTATCGTAAGACTTATATCTGTCAATATCTTGGCTTCAGGAACTTGGCCAAACAGTCGACTTCTGGACCGATCTGGCAATGTCAATTGAAGGTCATGAATGTCCAATAACTTGTGGTCAGACATCATCAATAAGTGTTTTCGAAACGGTAATAGTGAGATGTTATTTCCAGCAGATTTTGTGTGTATTTATGGCTTGGATTTTGAAAAAGATCCACTGCACTTTGCATTTCGACAATGTTACCGGTATGAAGAATGCTTACATAGTCACAAATTTTTGCTATGACGCCGAGATCATGTGAGATGAAAAGCACCGAGGTTCCTGTCTCTGATTGAAGTTGCTTGATCAACTGAAGAATCTGGCGTTGAACGGTTACGTCCAATGCAGTTGTGGGTTCGTCAGCAATGATCAGCTCAGGTTTACATGAGAACGCCATCGCTATCAGAACTCGCTGTCTCATTCCTCCAGACAATTCAAACGGGTATTGATGTACGACCCGTTTTGGATCTCGAATCTGGACATCATTCAAGAGTTCAAGCACCCGCTCCTGAGCGAGCGTGCGATTCAATTTCATGTGAAGTCGCAGTACATCACCTAGCTGGTTTCCTACGCGACGAACTGGATTCAGAGATGTCATTGGGTCCTGTGGAATCATGGCAATATGTCTGATGGCTAGTTGTCGCCTTTCGTGTCTTGGCATGCCAACTAAATCATTACCCTTGAAATGAATGTATCCCTTGTCTATGGTCGTAGAACTTGGTAATATTCCCAGAATTGCCTTGGCCAACATGCTTTTGCCAGCCCCGGACTCACCAACCAGACCATGAATTTGACTCCGCTGAATCTCAAGATTCACGCCATTCAATATTGAAGAATACTGACGGTTCTGAGATACTCCTAGGTACAAATTTTGAATATCCAGTACTTCGTTCATCTTCGCATCACTGGATCAAGAATTGTGCGTAAACCATCCCCTAGAGCATTGAATGCTAAAACTGCGATGATGATGCAAACCATTGGCAGACTCATGACCCACCATGCAGAATGGACATATTGACGTCCCTCTTGAATTAAGCCACCCCAAGTTGCCTGATCTGAAGATACACTCAAGCCGACAAAACTCAAAATCGCTTCGACAATTACTGCAATCCCCATTTCCAAGGTCAGCAATGTCACCAGGAGTGGTAACACATTCGGTAAGATTTCTCGCCATAAAATCGTCCATCGCTCAAATCCGATTGAAACCGCAGATGAGATGTACTCTTGTTCGCGCTGTATTAATGTTTCCGCACGAACAACACGACAAAATCGAGTCCAGTCAATGATCACGATCGCAATTACGACCGAATGTAGCCCAGTACCAATCACGGCTACCAAAACAATGGATAACAAGACAGGTGGAAATGCCATCCAAATGTCAACCAATCGAGAAACTACTGTATCGAGCCAGCCACCGTAATACCCAGCCAGAAGGCCTAAAATAGTTCCCAACAGGGCTGCTAAACTGGCTGCAATGAATGCAACAACTAATGCGACCTGAGTACCGTAAATCAACCGTGATAAAACATCTCGCCCCAAGCTGTCCGTTCCTAAAAGGTATGCAGGGTCGTGATTATCAAGCCAAAATGGTGCCATTAGTCCGCTGAACAGATCTTGTTTCAATGGATCGTGTGGGGCAATCCATGGTGCAAAAATTGCGATTAAAATCAATAATCCAATAACAATTCCGCCAAGCCAGGCGCGAATCAGACTGGATTGGTGAACTCTTCCCGATTGAGTTGATTCACTCATTTCGGACTCTTGGATTTAAAGTTCGATAACTCATGTCAATCACGAGATTTGTGACTATGAAAAGTATGGCGAATGTGATAATCAATCCCTGTATCAGGGGCAGGTCCCGGTCAATTACAGCTCCTATAGACATATTCCCGATACCTGGATAACTGAAAATTCTTTCGATAAGTACGGTGCCACCAAGCAGAAAATTGAATTGAACACCAGACAGGGCTACTGTAGGAATCATAGCGTTTCGTAAGGCCTCGACTATCAAAATTCGCCAAGGTCCAAATCCTTTAATTTGAGCCATCCGAATATAGTCCTGTGTCATCGTTTCTCGAAGCGAAGCCTTCAAAGATCGCGCAATGACGGCTGTCAATGGCAAAGCCAATGCAATTGCCGGCATGATCATGTGTTTGAGTAATGTCAGAAATACAGAAAATTCGCCTCGGATCAAGCTCTCTGCAATGTAGAACTGTGAAACTAAATCGAGACTGATTCTAGGGTCGATCCGCCCCGATACGGGCAGCAGGGGCCATAGAACTCCAAATGCCAGTATGAATATCAGACCCCATAAAAAGTCAGGGATTGCCTGATTCAATCCTGTAAATCCATCGACGATGGTTTCAGGCCAACGATTGCTCCAAAATGTACCGATTAGTGCGAGCGATGTTCCAAGAATGACTGAAATGAACATTGCGGCGACTGCCAACTCAATTGTGGCAGGCAGTCTTGACAGTATTAATTCGACAACATCTTGACGTAGGCTGATTGAGGTGCCGAAATCTCCCTTTAGAACTTCAGAAAACCAAACAAGATATTGTTCAAGAATCGGTTTATCGAGTCCATATAACTGGCGCAGGTGATCAATGTCATCCTCCGTAGCACCTGGAGGAATCATCATCATTATTGGATCGCCTGGAACTACGCGTAGCAGTACGAAGACGATAATGGAAACGCCGATTAGTGTCGGTATGACCAACACCAATCGGCGTAGCAGAAACGGAAAAGACATGTTTCAAGTCATGGTCGTCTACAAGTAAAGTAGCACTATCACTCGAAGCGACTATCTTGAATGTCTAGTTGGTTTTCTTTACTAACTGCGGCAATACAAAGTTGGCAACGTGAGGTGTAACTTCTATTCCATCACGATGAACGATTGGTTGTACAAATTGCAGTAAAGGGATGACGTACGCATTTTCGGCAATGTATCGATCAACAGCCTTATAACCAGCGATTCTTTTCCCCTCATCAGGCTCTCCCCACAAAGGACCAATCATCGCATCAAGATCATCTGTATCCCAAGTTGAGTGAGGGGAGGGGCCAAACATGGCAAATCCTGTTGATGTTGATGGATCACCAATAGCATTGCCCCAGTTGTAAAAGGCAGCAGGTGCCAACGTGTCTTGTGCACGCAGTTCGAAGTGCTTTGCGATTTCATAGACTTCAATTTCAGCCTCTGCACCAACATTTCTCCACATTCCTACAATAGCTTGAATAATTTCATAATCTTTTGGCTTAAATCCGCGAGTCGTCTGAATCTTGAAGCGCACCGGGTTGTCTGTTGAATAGCCAGAAGCTGCTAGTAATTCCTTGGATTTTTCAGGATTTGTTTCTACCTTTGTTGAATTATCAAATGCAGAATACTGTGGAGCCTGCAGGGTATCAATGGGCACGCCATATCCTCGCAGTAATCTCTCGACTATTGCTTCCTTGTCAATGGCATGAGCTAGAGCTTTTCTGACATTAGCATCCTCCATGACTCCGACATCATTCAAAAATATCATTGCGATGTCGGAAACGGGCGTATTACGGCCTTGAAGACCATCTTTTTCACTCAGCCGATCATACTGTTCGTATGGAATTTCAATTGTGATATCTGAACTGCCACTCTCGATCTCAGCAACACGACTGTTGGCATCAGGAACGAATTTGAAGATCACTGTTTCAAACTCGGGCTGAGGTCCCCAATATTTGTCAAAACGTTTTAACCGAACGAAGCTGTTTCGTTCAAACTGATCGACCATGTAAGGACCCGACCCGACTGGTGCTTTTTCAAATCCTTCAGCCCCAACACTTTCGTAGTAGTCTTTCGGTAGAACATAGGCAGTTAGAAATGCCATCCATTTGAAAATCGTTGGTTCAAATCTCAATACATCTGCTGTTATTCTGTTGCCGTCGACAGCAAAGTTGCCGACCGTGCTCCAGATAAACTGAATTGGATTACCAGTGTCCGGATGACCAGCTCGTTCCAACGACCAAACCACATCTGCAGACGTAACTTTACTACCATCATGCCAGTATGCATCGTCTCGGACTTCCAGCCAAATTTTCGTTCGATCTTCATTCCATCCCCAGCCAGTCAATAATCCATTTTTAAAGGTAAGATCTGGATTCTGATCAACATATTGGTCAAAAACCGATTTGTAAATTGATTGAATCGTTGGATTTACAGCTGAAAGCCCGACTGTGGGGTCCCAAGACGGTAAATTTACGTTGTAGGCGATGGTCAACACATCATCGTGGCTATCCGCTTGTGCTTGACCGAAGCCAATAAACAGAGCGAGTGCCGCGGCGATTATTCGAAAATTCATGGGAGGTCCTCCGATAACTCTACTATTTAGATTCGATGGTTTTATCTGTTTTCCGCAATGATGGGATTCGAACGAAACACGTTTACTCAACCTGATCAGGTAATCTGTAACTCGTACTCCGTCCTCCACCAGGATTCTGAACAAATATACCATGTTCTTTCAAATCCTGGATGTCCCTGAGAGCAGTGTCTTTGGAACATTTTGCAAGTCTGGCATATTTGGATGTGTTCATGTGCCCTTTGAAATCAGTCTCTAACATGCGATTGATGATCAGACGTTGACGTTCACTGATGGACTGCTGATCAATCTTGTCCCAAAGCTTCGCTTTGAATAGAACGTTGCCAAGAGTCGTTTCTGCATTTGTAATAGCTCGTCCTAAACAATCCAAAAACCAATCCAGCCAATCGCTAATTTCGGGTGAACTGCGTTGCTGTTTTTCTAGCTGATCGTAGTATTCCTTGCGCTCGGATGCGATCTGAGTAGATAGACTGTAGAAACGCTCTGGTATTCCGTCAGCGCGTGCTAGCCCCAAATCACTAATGGCTCTGGCAATACGACCATTCCCATCTTCAAAAGGGTGGATGGTAACAAACCATAAATGGGCAATACCTGCTTTTAGTACAGGGTCCATGTCATGGCTTTTATTAAACCAATTCAGAAACGTCTGCATTTCTATTTCCAGCCGCTCTGCACTTGGCGCTTCAAAGTGAACTTTCCCGCGACCTGTGGGACCGGAGACAACCTGCATTGGTCCTGCATCCAAGGTACGCCAGCTGCCAACTGAGATTCGGTGCATACCGCTACGTCCGGTTGGAAAAAGTGCTGCATGCCAGTCGAACAGTCGATCTTCTGTCAGTGGTTTTGAAAATTGCTGTGTGGCATCAAGCATCATTTCAACAATGCCTTCCACATCACGGCTGACTGGTAAAAGTCCTGCCATATCAATCCCTAACCTTCGTGCAATGGATGAACGGACTTCCTCCGGATTGAGTCTTTCTCCCTCAATAGCTGAAGACTTGACAACATCATGGGTCAGTGTATTGAGACTAGCCTCTTGTTTTAACTCAAATCCAAGACCTTCCATTCGTCCAAGCAAACGACCTTGGCGATATCGTATGTCAGCCAGCTTTGAGGAAAGCCTTTCAATCTCCCAGGAAAGGTTTGGCCAGTTCTGATGTTCGTGTATCCACATATTAATCACCGCACATTGTGCGGTGATTATGGCTGTTATTCACCGCAAAGTCAAGAACGGACACTGCATTTGGTGCGGTGATTATGGCTGCTATTCGCCGCATACAATCTAATTCGAACGTGCAATTGATACTGCAGTGGTGTGCTACCGTTAATGTTCATACCTTACAGTCGATGTAAAACAGGAGAACGCGGATGTCGAGGTTTTATTCAGAGAAGTTGAAGGCTGCAGATACTGGAGGAGTATCGAAACGGACAGATGATGCGCGAACTGGTGACGGATTACGAGCCACAGGTTCTGACCATTCAGGAACGGATCCGCAAAGAGAAGGTGGCGCCGCGTTTTGGGGAGAGGATCAGGATGCAGGATATTGATCGGCTTCAGTGGGAGAACCGGCGATATCAGGAGGCTGTTGCGATCTTAAAGAGCAGCGGCCTTATTCGCCAGTCAATGGCGGTCGATGATCCATGCCTTTAGACTGGGCACTTCCGTTACGCAACCGGGTCATGTAGTAGCCAACCTAAGCATTTCAGATTGTCGACTCAGGTCACAATCCAGTATCGTACCTTTTGTTTGTCTTTTTATAGTATCGTAGAATGAATTTGTAACCACCAAACAGGTTAAAACATATCAGTTGACTGGTTTGCCCTCGCTAGATGTCCAGTTCCGCATTAATGTATTGGATGGTTGAGATTCGTCAACTAACTTGACAGCTGTTTCACGACCAGCAACGGGCAACTGGTTCGAGTCAATCAAACCTAACTGTACGAGTACAGATGCTTGGTCCCAGTAAATGTGTTCGTGACATAATTTATCGCCGCGAAAATTAACAATTGCCACAAGGGGAATTTCCACGTATTTTCCAGTGGGCTCAACGCCAGGCAGCATCCAGTCAATTTCCCTGTTATGTGTAAAGCAAAACAACATTTCGTCAACAAGGCGATCGGTACCGATCGTTCTGGATATAGGTATTAACGCCGTGTCATCAGGATTTGCATCAACAAAGTGGTACTTATAGAACCGACTAAGCTGCTCACTGCCAACTCCGCCTGTCATCGTTGGAATATGATTGACATAAGGCTCATCAACCATGGTCGACATGGTTGCAGGTACATCACGCGTGGCAAATTCGTGGTAGCAGTGCATGTCCCACAGTTGACTCAAATTATAAATTGGGCCCATCACAGAGCGCAACAGCGTCAATGATCTTGTGTAGGCCATCATTGTTGATGGTTTGTGGAAACTTTCGCGACCTGGTGTCGCAAACGCATGGTTCACACCAGGATAGTTATAGATTTCGATATCATGGCGGTCACTAAAGGTATCCCTGATTTTTCCCACTGCCTCAGGTGGAACGAAACCGTCTTCATCAGCAAAGTGCATAACCATGGGGCATGTAATTGAGTCGGCCTCGTCTAATGAATCTTCGATTGCGACACCGTAATACGATACAGCACAGTCAACATCAGTTCTCGCAGCCGTTAGATATGCTAACTTTCCACCCAAGCAATAACCCATAGCACCGACTTTACCTTTACATTCCGGAATGTCACGAATGGCAGCGACTGTAGCAGCAACATCCTCAATACCCTGATCTACATCGAATCTTTGATAATATTCAAATGCTTGTTGAAAATCTTCGTCTGAGTAACTTAAAACGATGCCCGGCTTCATTCGCCAAAATAAATCTGGTACCAACACGACATAGCCTTCCTCGGCAAAGTTGTCAGCCATATCACGAAGATACGCATTGATTCCAAAAATTTCCTGTAAAAGAATCAGCCCAGGTCCAGAATTTTGCTCAGGCTTTGCGAGATAAGCCTGAAACTTTCCGCCATCGGTTGCTGTAATATCAATCATGGTGCCGCTCATTCATATCCCTCTCGATTGATTCAGATGAAAAGAATAAATATATATTATCAATGTTTTACTTCGAGCCAAATTGACCCAATTCAATACAAATATAAAGATTTATATTTTTGTGAATCTATTTAATATCAAATTTATATAAAAGCTACTTAATGTGTTTCTTATTGATCGCTAATTTGTATTTTCGCAAAGCTAAATCACATGGACCACATAACGGAACTTGAATTGCTCGAAGAACTTGTTCTTCTGAGTAAGGGAAGTTGATTTTAAATGGACGATTAAATCACCTTCTTAGCAGTGACGCGCTACATCTGCCTACAACGATTCGCATTGAAACGACAGGAGTATTTTCATTCTCAGCCCACTATCGTGGTTCACTATAGTGATTTAGGTTTCCCTGACATGCAAAGAGAAAACCTGGGACTAAAACTACTCAGCTGCCGCGAAGCCTATAGGTGGAATTGATTCGTTGCAAGTTAGGAAATCGAGTCCGATATTGATGAAATTTGGATGGTCGGAATTTATTGAAATATCATTGTATTTTCAACACACAGGAAGTAAGTATCAATGAAAAATCTGAATACTTGTCATTACCAGAGAAAGCCAGGTCAATCAAATGAGTTTTGATGCAGAATCAATCCTTGAGTTTTGGTTTGCAGACAATTCTTTGATGCCAGAAGGATACGAGGTGCGTAAGGAACTTTGGTTTTCCGTGAATGAGGAATTTGATTCCGAAATTCGACGAAGATTTGAATCGCAAATTTCAGTAGCGGTTGAATTGTGTAAATCCGGAATGAGCTCCGATGCCAGGCAAAATTTAGCGCGAATTATTGCTACAGATCAGTTCCCTCGAAATGTATACCGTGGTACTGCCCAAGCCTTTGCTTTTGATTCAGTTGCATTGAACGTGACTAGAGACATGATTGAAAGCGGAATGCATGAGCAATTGAGTTATGTCGAGAGAATGTTTGTTTATATGCCTCTTGAGCATTCCGAGTGTCTAGACATGCAAATTCTTTCAGTCCAAATGTTCGAAGCACTCGTTGCTTCTGAGGACAATCAATTCGAATCTGATTCTAGCGAATCCATTTGGTATGCTCATCTGCACAAGGAAATAATTGAGCGATTTGGCAGGTTTCCACACCGAAACGAAATTCTCGGAAGGGAATCGACACCTGAGGAGATCGAGTATCTCGCATCAGGCCCTGAAAATTTTGGTCAAGTCAAAGTGTAATCCGATCTTATGAATATCAGGCTTGACAAATTACTGAGAATTGCAGGTGAGTAGAAAGCACATAATGTTGATGCACTCACTTAACCACCAATATTCTTGTAGAGAAGTTCAACAATGAAAAATCCAGTCAGAGTAACAGTCACAGGAGCGGCGGGGCAGATCAGCTACAACTTGCTGTTTCGATTAGCGGCCGGTGAGATGCTGGGCAAAGACCAACCCGTGATTCTCCAATTATTGGAAATTCCCCCAGCAATGAAAATGCTGGACGGCGTAGTGATGGAACTTGAAGACTGTGCCTTTTCGACTTTGGCCGGAATTATCGCTACCGACAATTCGGAGCTTGCATTCGGTGATACCGAATTTGTGCTAATGGTTGGTGCGAGGCCACGTGGACCGGGTATGGAACGGAAGGACCTGTTAGAAGCGAATGCCAAAATTTTCACGGAACAGGGTTCAGTATTGGACCGAGTC
The DNA here is from genome assembly GCA_965220665.1 of Arenicellales bacterium. Lineage (GTDB taxonomy): Bacteria > Pseudomonadota > Gammaproteobacteria > Arenicellales > JAJDZL01 > JAJDZL01. The sequence goes on along the minus strand of CBDCQQ010000004.1, from coordinate 197,346 downwards.
GCAGATCAGGATGTGCGTGTTCTCGTTGTTGGAAATCCAGCCAATACCAATGCTTTAATCACAGCCAGCAAGCTAAAGCGTTTGAACGCTTCACAAGTCACGGCAATGACTCGATTGGATCATAACCGTGCAATTAGTCAGATTGCAACAAAGACAGGTAATTTTTCCTCCTCCGTCAAACGGGTCATAATTTGGGGTAATCATTCAGCAACACAGTATCCGGACATTCATCATGCCACTATCAACGGGGTACCAGCATTGGAAGTGGTAGACCAGGATTGGATTGAGTCAGAGTTTATCCCTACAGTACAGAAAAGGGGCGCACAAGTTATCGCTGCCCGAGGACTTTCAAGTGCTGCATCTGCTGGATCAGCAGCAATGGATCATATTAGGACATGGATGCGGGGTACGCCGACCGGCGACTGGACAAGTATGGGAATTGTTAGTGATGGGTCTTATGGGATTTCCGACGGTTTGATTTACTCATACCCGGTAACATGCAATTTCGGTCACTATGAAATTGTTCAGGATTTAGAAATTAATGAGTTCAGTCGAGATAAGATGCAAATCACTGAACAGGAATTGATCGAAGAACGAGACGCAATCGCTAATTTGCTTTGAAGTGTTTGACTGCTCTGTAGTGATTCCGACTTACAATCGGAAAGACCGGATTCAACCAACAATAGAGTCAGTTCTAAATCAATCTGTATTGCCGCGCGAGACTATCGTTGTGGATGACGGCTCAACTGACGGAACTTCAGAGTTTGTCAAATCAAAATTTCCTGATGTCAAAGTTGTGACCCAGGCTAACCAGGGAGTCAGCGCCGCTAGAAACAGAGGCATCACGGAGGCCAAGGGAGAGTGGGTTGCGTTTCTTGATTCAGACGACGAGTGGCTTCCTTCAAAGCTGGAATTGCAGTCGAGTTGGCTTAGAAACCACCCTGATATCAAGATTTGTCACTGCGACGAAATCTGGATCAGGAATCAAGTTCGCGTCAATCCTGGTAAACGACACAAAAAGCAGGGCGGATGGATTTACCTACACTGCTTACCACTGTGCGTCATATCTCCATCAGCCGTTGTTATCAAGCGAGAGGTATTTGACGAAATCGGAATGTTTGACGAATACCTACAGGTATGTGAAGATTATGATTTGTGGCTTCGGATTACCCAACGATTCGAGGTCGGTTATGTTGACCGGCAGTTGCTCGTCAAACATGGAGGGCATAGTGACCAGTTGTCTAAGGCGTTTGTGGGGATGGATCGGTTTCGAATCACAGCGCTGGTCAAATCTTTGGAACAAGGTGATCTGACATCCATCCAGCGAAAGAGTACGATCAAGACACTAATTGAAAAAACTGAAATTTATTTGAATGGTGCAAAAAAACGCCAGAAGCACTCTGAAGTGAATGATCTTGAAACGCTTTTGGAACGCTATAGCGCAGAGTTCAGTGAGTTTGAATGAATCACAACGTAAATCTCATTGTTGCGCTGAAAGCTGAAGCTCAACCTCTGATTGAATTCTTCGAGCTAAATCCATTGCCTGTTGATGAAACCATTTCAATATTTGGTAACCATGAGGTGACTCTTGCCATTGCCGGTATTGGTAAATCAGCTGCGGCACAAGCGGTCCAGTGCGTAAAGAACACGAAGCAGCATTGTGTCAATGCATGGTTAAACATTGGTATTGTGGGGCACGGAGTATTTGATGTAGGTCAGGGATTCATGGCAAATCAGATTGTTGAACAGACGACCATGAAAACTTGGTATCCGCAGTTTGTGTTTCAACCAGTCTGTCGAACCGGAACTCTAGTGACTGTAGAAAAGGTTGAAACAGACTATACAGATCCGGTGGGCTATGACATGGAAGCGTCTGGTTTTTATCCTACAGCGGTTAATTTCTCCACAATCGAACTGGTACACAGCTACAAGATTGTTTCGGATAACCCGCGAAGTTCGGTTGCAAAAGTTACAGGTCCCAATGTTAACGATTTAATTAAATCTAAACTGTCGGAAATCCAATGCACGATCAACTCACTGAAAGAACTAACAGCAGAAGTTGCGACTCGAAGTTCATCAGACGAGCTGTTGCTTCAATTTCTTCAACGATGGAGATTTTCAGTTACTCAGCAAATTCAACTGAAAGCATTGTTACGTAAAACCAATTTATTAAAGCTTGATATTGATGTTGAATCTAATGAATTAATCTCGTGTCGAGATGGCAGATCGGCTTTAACAGTAGTTAAGAAAGCTGTAGAAACGCATTGGCGAAATTAAACAATCTGAAAAATGTATAGAAACATTTATGTCGAGTCGGAAGTGCTGCGGCATCCTCGCGTTCAAGATATTTTGGCACGGTATTCAGACGCGTCGGTTGTGACGTGTGATCGATATACAGAAATATTCAACCTAAAGTCTCAGGACTTTAGACTGCAAAAGAAACAGTCCGCACTGATTCTGGCAAGAAAACATAGTGGATATATCCAACAGGTACCGGTGGGATATGGTGTTGGCGGCGATCATAACTTCTATTTTTCTACAATGTTGAACTGTCTCTATGATTGTCGATATTGTTTTCTTCAGGGTATGTACCGCTCGGCGAACCATGTGGTATTTGTCAATTATGAAGAATTCTCAAGTGCACTGTTGAAAACGGCTGCCAAGTTCGGGAAAGATGAACAGGTGTGGTTTTTTTCAGGTTACGACTGTGATAGCCTAGCTCTGGAACCTGTTCTTGGTATGGCTGATTACTTTATTAAAACAGTGTCATCAAGTCAGAATGTATGGCTTGAATTGAGAACCAAGAGCACTCAAATTCGTTCGCTTTTGAAGCGTGCGCCACTTCCAAATATCGTGACTGCTTTTAGTTTTACACCAGCAGAAATTTCAGAACAGATTGAACATCAAGTTCCAGGAGTTGAGAAACGACTTGCGGCCATGCACCGATTGCAGGAGCAGGGATGGTCAGTTGGACTTCGGTTTGATCCACTCATTTACTCGCATAATTTTCGAGAACAGTATCAGAATCTATTCAACTTTCTGTTTTTGTCTTTAAACCCAGATCTCATTCATTCCGTTAGTATTGGTGTATTTCGACTACCGAAAGATTTTTATAAGCAACTGGAGCGGCTCTATCCCGATGATAGATTCATCGCTCAGCCATTTGATTCACGAAACGGGCAAGTTTCTTATCCACTGAATATTGAAATTGAAATGAAAAGCTGGTGTTATAAGCAGATTCAGGAACATATTGAGCAAAAGAAAATCTTTTTTGCAGAAATTTCAGTGCCCGACAAGGATTGACGTTTCCTCGATCCGAACCCGACGACGCTCACAAGGTCAAATTTGAGTTCTCCAACTATCAGGAATCTTTTGTTGAGTCAAATTTGTATGGTAAAGATAGGCCGTTGCTACTAATGAGTAGTCTGCACTCTTCAGACTCGGTCCCTAGCCTGTAAGCCACACTGTGTCATCGGCATGTCGCCGGTAATCGCGTACATTTGGCTTATCAATACTATCTTTATCCGGAACCGTCAGTACGGTACATCCAAGCGTAGCGCTTCAAAACTGTTTGCCGATTAAGTCCAAATTCTGTACGTATAATTTGTCGGCGACTACCTGAGCAGTTTCGATATTTGGTAATTTGATTGGCACCACGCAGTTGAACCCTGGACTTAATAAATGTTGCGGATAGGAATATCAGGAGCTTCTGGCAGAATGGGTAGAACGCTTGTACAGGCAGTACATATGACAGATGGCGTTCAGTTGTCAATGGCTCTCGAATACGAAGGCAATCCTTCGGTAGGCAAAGATGCGGGCGCGATAGCAGGGATTGAAAATCAGAATGTGTTGATCACAGATCAATTCTCAAAGGATGAATTTGATGTATTGATCGAGTTCACACTCCCGGAAGCAACGGTTTTACATGCGCAACAGTGTGCAGAAGCCGGAAAACCAATTGTGATCGGAACAACAGGGTTTACAGATAGCCAACTTGAAACACTACATAAAGTGGCTCAGTCGCTTCCAGTCGTACTGGCTCCAAATATGAGTGTTGGTGTGAATGTGTGTCTGAAACTGCTCCAGACTGCGGCACAGGCGTTTGGTGATTCTGTAGACATTGAAGTCATTGAAGCTCACCATCGGCACAAAATTGACGCACCTTCAGGTACCGCACTGAAAATGGGGGAAGTGGTCGCAGATGCACTCGGTCGTACACTGAAAGAGGATGGTGTGTTTTCCCGACATGGTAAAACCGGCGAAAGAGAACGAAAATCAATTGGATTTTCAACCATTCGAGGCGGCGATATTATTGGTGATCATACAGTTATGTTTATTGGTGCAGGTGAGCGAATTGAAGTGACACATCGTTCAAACAGCAGAATGACCTATGCAGCCGGTGCAGTTCGGGCGGCACAGTGGGTGGCGGAACGACCACCCGGAATTTATGGAATGCCAGATATTCTGAATTTGGATTGAATGTAGCGGAACTGCTGACTATTAACCGAATTGAGGCACTGATAAGATCATGCTGACATAACAGAATGCCAGTTCGATATAGTCCGAATTTGGAAGAGAAAAGTAACGAAGGAATTCCGCAGTTGTAATGCGTCCCTCATTGTAGTAGTTCATGAACAACTCGCTAACGGGATGTAGCCTTAGCGGGAAATCGCAGTAATTCTGAGCTTCTAGATAGTCCATAGACGTTTAAATTATCAGATTTTGGGGAAGAAATCAAATGCAAATTACCCGATCCCAGTTGCCAATCCGCGAGTGTGGTTCATATTTTGTACCTGAGGCTGATTGAAAGGCAGGCAAAGATTGACTGAAAAAGCAACTCTGGCACTTGAAAATGGTGCCATTTTTCAAGGTTATTCTTTCGGCTGCGCGGATACCGCTATCGGTGAAGTGATTTTCAATACCTCAATCACAGGTTATCAGGAAATTGTTACCGATCCATCATACGCTCTCCAGATTATCACACTCACACACCCACAAATTGGCAATGTGGGTGCAAATCACATCGATGTCGAAGCGGATGTTTTACACGCGTCTGCACTGGTCGTTAAGAGTCTTCCAAAACAGATAAGTAGCTGGCGCTCAGAATTTTCTTTAGATGCGTTTTTGAAAGAAAGGAAGGTTTCGGGAATTTACGGCATAGATACCAGAAAACTAACGCGTATGCTTCGCACTGAAGGCGCTTTGAACGGCTGCCTGATGTGTGGCAACGATGTCCATGAAACAGCGATTGAAAACGCAAGAGCATTTGCCGGTTTGAAAGGTATGGACTTAGCCAGAGTTGTATCAACAAAAGAGAGATATGACTGGAAAGCTGGATCGTACAGAGTATTTGACGAGGAGTTGAATGGTATTGAATACCCTGATAGAAATTCACTTAAAGTTATCGCCTATGATTTTGGAATTAAACAGAATATCCTGCGCATGCTGACAGACCGAGGCTGTTCGGTTACTGTTGTACCGGCACAAACAAAATTCACCGCATTAGATAAGGATGTCGATGGATATTTTTTGTCAAATGGTCCAGGAGATCCCGAACCCTGTGTATATGCCATTGAGGCTATTCAAGAAATGTTTCAGAGTGGGGTTCCTGTTTTCGGAATCTGCCTAGGTCACCAGCTGCTTGGACTTTCTGCTGGTGCACGAACTCAGAAAATGAAATTTGGCCATCATGGAGCAAATCACCCAGTCAGAGATTTGTTTACAGGCGAAATCATGATTACCAGTCAGAATCATGGATTTGCAGTTGATGATGAGAGTCTGCCTGCTGATCTTATCGTAACTCACCGATCGTTATTCGATGGCACGATTCAGGGACTTCAGCACGCTAAGTATCCAGCATTTTCCTTTCAAGGGCACCCAGAAGCCAGTCCTGGACCACACGATTGTGGGGCACAGTTTTTCGATCGGTTTGTTGAGTTGATGCAACAGCATAAAGACGGTAGATTGAGACATGCCCAAGCGAACTGATCTGGAATCAATTTTGATCATTGGTGCCGGTCCAATCATCATTGGACAAGCGTGTGAATTCGACTATTCAGGTGTGCAAGCGTGTCGTGCCCTGCGCAGTGAAGGCTATCGAGTCATATTGGTCAATTCAAATCCAGCCACAATCATGACCGACCCAGAATTCGCAGATTCAACTTACATTGAACCCATACGCTGGCAGTCTGTAGCAGAAATTATCCGGAAAGAAAAGCCAGACGCCGTACTACCCACAATGGGAGGACAAACAGGACTGAATTGTGCTTTGGATTTGGTGCGTGAGGGGATATTGGAAAATTACGGTGTCGAGTTAATCGGTGCAACGAGGGAATCGATAGATAAAGCGGAAGATCGAGAAAAGTTTCGTGATTGCATGGATCAAATCGGGCTTGAATCGGTTCGGGGCACTTTGGCTCATAGCATAGAGCAGGCGTATGAAGTTTTAGATGAGATTGGCTTTCCTGCAATCATACGCCCATCCTTCACGCTCGGTGGAACCGGTGGCGGTATCGCGTATAACCGGGATGAATTTACCGAGATATGCATGCGCGGACTCGCTGCTTCACCTACCAGCGAACTCCTGATTGAAGAAAGTATCGCGGGCTGGAAAGAATATGAAATGGAAGTTGTTCGAGATCGCTGCGACAACTGCATTATTGTCTGCTCAATTGAAAATTTTGATGCCATGGGAGTCCATACCGGCGACTCGATCACGATTGCACCTGCTCAAACGCTGACAGATAAGGAATATCAGCGAATGCGAGATGCAAGCATCGCGATCATGCGAGTGATCGGTGTTGATACTGGCGGGTCCAATGTTCAGTTTGCAGTCAATCCAGAAAACGGCAGAATGGTGGTCATTGAAATGAATCCAAGGGTTTCGAGATCATCTGCACTCGCTTCGAAAGCAACTGGATTTCCTATCGCTAAAGTTGCAGCAAAGCTCGCAGTCGGGTACACTCTCGATGAACTCAAGAACGATATTACTGGCGGCGCAACACCAGCTTCATTTGAACCTTCTATTGATTACATTGTCACTAAAATTCCAAGATTTGATTTTCAAAAGTTTCCGCATTCAGATTCAACCTTAACGACTCAAATGAAGTCGGTTGGTGAAGTAATGGCGATTGGCAGAACTTTTCAGGAATCTTTGCAAAAGGCAATTCGAAGTCTTGAGATTGGCACCTTTGGATTTGAACCTTTACTGAATGACGAACGGAAAAGGAGAGGAGACCTAGACGGCTATTTTAGAGCCCGGCTCAGGGTTCCGGGTGCCGAGCGATTGTGGCACATCGCAGATGCGCTAAGATGTAACTTTAGTGTTGAAGAAATATATAGACTGACAGGTGTAGACCCTTGGTTTCTTGCAGAAATCGAAGATCTTATCTCAACTGAATTTGAAATTCAGAATTTCGGTCAAACTGGAAATTATTCACTACTTCGCACCTGGAAGCAAAAAGGTTTTTCCGACAAAAGAATTGCTGATCTAGTCAAAGCAGACGAGCAGTTTGTTCGCAGTATTCGAGTTGCCAACTACATTCATCCGGTCTACAAGAGAGTTGACTCATGTGCTGGAGAGTTTGATACTCCAACAGCATATATGTACTCAACCTATGAAGAAGAGTGTGAGTCAGACCCAACTGGAAATCGAAAAATTGTCGTTTTGGGAGGTGGTCCCAATCGAATTGGGCAAGGAATTGAATTTGATTACTGCTGCGTACACGCTGCGATGTCGCTTCGAGAAGATGGTTACGAGACCATTATGGTCAACTGTAACCCGGAAACAGTATCGACGGACTATGACGTCTCAGATCGACTCTATTTTGAGCCTCTTACGATTGAAGACGTACTGGAGATTTGTCGCGTCGAAAGGCCCAATGGCGTAATAGTGCAGTATGGCGGACAAACACCACTAAAACTGTCAAGAGAGTTGACAGAAGAAAATGTAGTCATTGTCGGAACGTCCGCAGAATCCATACATGAGGCAGAAGATCGTAAGTTTTTTCAATCTCTGATTAGAGAACTGAAATTACAACAACCATCCAATGCGACTGCAGTTAGTGTTGATGATGCGTTGCTTGCTGCAAAGTCAATTGGCTACCCTTTGGTCGTCAGACCCTCCTATGTTCTGGGCGGGCGTGCGATGGAAATTGTAAGAGACGAAGATCAATTGAGTCAGTACATGGGTGCAGCAATCGATGTATCTCACAATTCACCAGTATTGCTTGATAAGTTTCTGAGTGACGCAATTGAGGTTGACGTTGACGCAATATGTGATGGAGAAAGAGTTCTGATTGGTGGAATCATGCAGCACATTGAACTTGCTGGCGTACATTCAGGCGACTCATCATGTTCACTGCCACCTTACAACCTGTCTCATTCAGTTCAAGATGAGATCCGTCGGCAAACCGAAAAACTGGCGTTTGCACTTGATGTGCTAGGGTTAGTGAATATTCAGTTTGCTGTGAAAGGTGATGAAGTCTATGTTCTTGAGGTTAATCCTAGAGCTTCCAGAACGGTTCCATTTGTTTCAAAAGCCACATCGATTCCTTTGGCTAAGATAGCGGCTCGATGCATGCTAGGGCAATCACTTGCTGATCAAGGAATAACGGAGGAACTTATTCCAAATTTCTATAGCGTCAAGGAAGCGGTATTTCCATTTGAAAAATTTCCCGGCGCAGAACCCGTACTCGGACCGGAAATGAAAAGCACTGGCGAGGTTATGGGCATAGGGCAAACATTTGGTGAAGCGTATTGGAAGGCTTATCACGCAACCGGATTTACAATATCTGATGGCGGTAATGCATTGTTGAGCGTATCAGAAGATGATCAGGAAGGATTAGTGGATGTAAGCCGAGCACTGCAGGAAAGGGGTTTCAAGCTTTTTGGCACTCAAGGGACTGCTGATCTATTGCGTAGCCATGGCATTGATATCAGACGGGTAAACAAGGTTCGAGAAGGGCGCCCTCATGTAGTTGACATGCTGAAGAATAACGAAATTAATTTGATTGTCAATGTCCCCCGTAAACGCAAAAGTCTGGCAGATTCTGAGACTATTCTGAAAGAGGCTCTGAAGCGCAAAGTGGCCTATTTCACAACCATCGCTGCTGCCAAGGCAATTTGTGGTGCGTTCAAAGATTCGTCAAAGTTGACGAATCCATATCGACTACAGACCCTGCATCAAGAACAAGCCGCCGTACGACAAAGTCGTACGGCGGCTGATGGTTTGATTCAGAATTTGACTTAGACTACTCTCTGCCGCCGAAAATACCAAGAATTTGGATAAGACTGATAAACAGGTTGTAGATGCTGATGAACAGCGTCACTGTAGCCATGATGTAATTCGTTTCGCCACCATGAATGATTGCACTTGTTTGGTACAGAATCAATCCTGACATAAGCAGAATAAACATTCCGGACACAGCAATCGACAGAATCGGTAAGCTAAAGAATATAGCTACCAGAGACAAAACGAACGCAGTCAGAATTCCTGCAAACAGCATCCCACCTAGGAAAGCGAAATTCTTTCTTGTTGTCAGCGCATACGCGGACAGACCAAAAAAGATCAAACCGGTACCACCGAAAGCAGTCATTACAACTTGGTCACCATTAGGGATAACGGTCAGGTAATAACCGATGATCGGACCAAGTGTCAGACCCATGAACCCTGTCAGGGCGAAGACAAACACTAATCCCAAAGCTGAATTTCTAAATGCTGAGGTGAGAAACAACAATCCAAAATATCCAGCTAAAGTCAGGAGCAGTCCTGGATAAGGCCAGTTGAATACCACTGAGAGGCCTGCAACCAAAGCGCAGAACAAAAGTGTCATTGACAGCAGAATGTACGTGTTTCTCAAAACACGGTTGACTTCGATACTAGACGAGGGGCGTGATAATACTTGGGTGTTTAGCCTCATGAGACAATTTCCTCACAGATGTACAGATAATGGTTACTATTTTATTCGTAGTGAATAGAAAGTTCAATCAACTGTTGAAACTGTTCTTATGAAAATATGGAGATGAATCATAATATTTCAACTGCAGCAGATATAGTCGGCAGCAGATCCTGCTTGGTTTGAAAAGGCATCGGAATTGTTTCACAGTGGGAGTCCAGCAGTCAAAAGGGTCTAATTGCATCCCGTCAACTTGATGTAGATTTATCTGCAGCGCATTGCAGTCATTGCGAGTTTCATTCGAATCTCGCAATATTCATATTCAGGTTTGGAGAGGTGGCTGAGTGGACGAAAGCGGCGGTCTTGAAAACCGTTGGGGGGCAACCTCCCGGGGGTTCGAATCCCTCCCTCTCCGCCATTGACTACAAACGAACTTTCATATGCCATGATCCTCACCTCCAACCGAGCCTTCTCCGATTGAGGCGTTGTGGTCGACAACCCCGACTAGACTGAACTCAGAGAACTCCTAAACGGAATCGAAATCTCAGCTTTATCGATTGAATCCAGATCGATGAGCCCAGCCGGTCATACGCTGTTCCAGACCAGCCATAATTGCATACATGCCTATTCCTTCAACTGCCAGCGCAATCAGACATGCGAAAACTAATGGAACTTCAAAATTTGCCTGGGCTGTCAGCATCATGTGTCCAATGCCTGAATTTGCCGCAATGGTTTCAGAGAGTACTGACCCAATAAAAGCAAGAGTGATTGCGACTTTTAGTGCGCCAAAGAAATAGGGTAGGGACCGGGGAATTCCAACTTTCACCATCACATCAAGTTTCTTCGCTCCCAGTGCACGCAATACATCTTCCATTTCAGGTTCAATGGTCGCAAGACCTGTTGCAACATTGACAACAATGGGGAAAAATGAAATCAGAAAGGCAGTGAGCACCGCTGGAAGCCATCCTGCACCAAACCATAGTACCAATATTGGCACAACAGCAATTTTTGGGATCGAGTTGAATCCAATCATCAGTGGGTAAAGTCCCGCATAAATTCGCTTGTCCCAGCCAATGAACAACCCAAGCAAAAGACCAAATACGATGGCCATTGCAAAGCCCAGCAAAGTAGTCCAGAGTGTCTGAATTGAATTGAACCATAGTGCGCCAGCAAACTCATACATGGCGTATCCGATTTGGGTTGGTGCCGGCAAAATGTAATATGGAATGCTGAACATCCAAACGCTAGCCTCCCAAATCACAAACAGACCAAAGGTACAAAGCCAGGGTGAGGCTTTAACCCAGTCGAATTTCGCAAAACCAGCAGACTTAGTTTGCATGATGGCTATCCTCGGGCTTCTGCAATGTGGCCGCGCAGCTCATGAGTTAATTCAGCAAACTCAGTTTCGTAGGTTATCTCTATGGGACGGGGTCGGGGAATGGGAATGGTGCGACTGACAATGATCTGGCCGGGACGCGCACTCATTACATGAACAGTATCCGCTAGAAATACCGCTTCTCTTAGATCATGGGTGACAAGAATGCAGGTGAACTGCTTTTCCTGATGCAAGTCTCTGATTACGCACCACAACTCCTCTCGAGTAAACGCATCAAGTGCTGCAAACGGCTCATCCAGCAGTAAAAGTTCCGGGTCATGAATGAGAGCCCGGCACAGTGAGGCTCTTTGTTGCATTCCACCAGACAGTTGCCAGGGATACTGATTACCCGCACCCTCCAATCCAACAGATGCCAATATTTCATCCGCCTGCAGTTTGTACTTGGTGCGATTCGTCCTAATTTGCCTGCGGTGAGGGTCGACAACTTCCATAGGTAACAGGACATTGTCCCGCGTCGACCGCCAGGGCAGCATGACAGGGTTCTGAAATGCCATGCCTGCAATCGATACTGGCCCATTAACTACCTTGCCATCAAGGCGAACCACTCCTGCACTCGGAAAGTGCAATCCGGTGGCGAGTTTCATTAGAGTTGATTTGCCACACCCTGATGGACCGACTACGGCGACGAAGTCGCCGCGGTCGACATTTAAATTAAGGTGTTCAACGGCTAATGTATCTTGGCTGCCAGCTCTTCCCGTATATCGAAGTGCAACATCATTAATATCGACGAAAGCTACCACCGAAATTACGGCACCATTCTTTCTGACGGGTCAGGGAGAAAACTGGAGTCAAATACGTCGTAAACTGCAGGGCGATTTTCAAATTCGTAAGTATCAGCAATTTGATCGATTGAACGCTGAAGTCGTTCAATCACCACCCCACCCAAACCATTTGCCTGCACCTCATCGGTAACAATGTTCTGATTGATTGCCATTATGAGCCGTTCTAGTTCAACTTCTTCCCGAGCGACATCATTGTGATTGATGACATGCTTTACTGCACTTGTCGGGTCAGCGATGGTTGCTTGAAAACCTTTAATGGTTGCTCTCAGGAATCCCTTGACTGCTTCCGCATTTTCTGCCGCAAATTGTGGATTGACAAGAATAACATTGCCGTATAGGTCTAATCCGTGATCCCGCATAAGCAATACTGAAATATCTTCTTCCGGGACGCCGTTGGCCTTAAGATTGATAAAAGATGAAAATGCGTAGCCGGTAATTGCGTCAACTTTACCCTGAGCCAGCATCGGTTCTCGGACGGGAAACCCAACGTTTTCGATCGTTACCTGGCTGGCGTCAATGCCATTGGCTTTAACAAAAGCGTTCCACTGGGCGTATGCACCATCTGGTGCTGGTGCGCCTAGAATCTTGCCTTCCAGGTCTTTGGGTGTATTTACCCCAAGTGATTTGCGGCCAACAATAGCGAAGGGTGGGGCATTGTAAATCATAAAAATTGCTTTGACAGGCAGGTCAGGGTTTTTGTCACGGAACTTAATCAATGAATTGATATCCGCATTACCCATTTCATAAGTGCCTGATGCCACTCTGGGGATGGCATCCAAAGAGCCCTTGCCGGTGTCCATCTGAACATCAAGTCCTTCTGCTGAATAGAGCCCAGTGTCCCATGCTAATAGAAGCGGTGCTGCTGGCCCTTCCCATTTCCAATCGTTGGCAAACTTAATTGACGTTTCCGCATGCGCCGCGCCGGCCACGAAAAGACTGGCAAGAAGCACAAAAACTGTTCGAAATTTCATTTCACATTTCCTCAGGTTATCGAGAATTCTTCAGAACTTTGATAAAGTCAATTGTATTGCAACCATATGAAACTAGAATTGATATTGCGAGATTCGCCAGAAGCAGATCTTGAACAGCAGTTTTGACCGGTCAAACTGATATCGTGATTCTTCAGTAACTGGGATGCACTTCGTGCAAGTGACGAGTCGAAAGGTACCCTAGAGATTTACACAGACGGTATTTTTATGCTTTTGCCTTATGAATACCGGCTTTTCAAAATGACTTCAAAATCCCAGTGCCAATGCCACACCAAGTATTTGAATGACTAGTCAACCATAGCGACCAGTTTGTCGATACTGTCCTTCGCATCGCCAAATAGCATACGGTTGTTTTCTTTATAGAAAAGTGGGTTGTCGACACCTGCATAACCGGAGGCCATACTTCGCTTCAGAACAATGGTATGCTTCGCCTTCCACACTTCGATGACAGGCATGCCTGCGATCGGTCCGTCATCATCTTCCTGAGCAGAAGGATTGACAATGTCGTTGGCACCAATCACCAGAATTGCATCTGTATCCGGCATATCTGCATTGATTTCGTCCATTTCCATCACGATGTCATAGGGAACTTTCGCCTCTGCAAGTAAAACATTCATGTGTCCCGGCATTCTGCCCGCAACCGGGTGAATGGCAAATCGAACAGTGATGCCCTTATCGCGTAGCTTTCGGGTCAATTCAGCAACTGGGTGTTGTGCATGTGCAACAGCCATGCCATATCCAGGCACAATGACAACGGATTTCGACGAGTTGAGCAGCGAAGCAGTTTCATCCGGAAAGATTTCAGAAATTTCGCCGCCTGATTCACCCGAAACTGAGCTCTTGCTGGTTGTTCCAAACCCGCCCATAATGACACTGACAAAATGCCGGTTCATTGCTCGGCACATGATATAGCTCAAAATTGCACCACTGCTTCCGACCAGAGCGCCCACTAAAATCAGCAAGTCATTCGCCAGCATGAATCCGGTTGCCGCCGCTGCCCAGCCAGAGTAGCTGTTCAGCATCGATATAACTACAGGCATATCGGCCCCACCAATCGCAAGCACCAGATGAAGTCCCAAAATAAATGCCAGCAGCGTCATGATAAGCAGGAAATTCGTGCCGGACACAAGTGAAGATGCAGTGAGAAATTCCGCTCCTAGCCACACACACACAATCACGATGGCAAGATTTAACCAGTGGCGTAGCGGAAGCATCAATGGACTGCTGGTAATTATTCCCTGAAGCTTCCCGAATGCCGCAACTGAGCCAGTAAAGGTAATAGCTCCAATGAACACGCCTACAAAAATTTCTATTTCATGAACCAACTTTTCAGTTCCTTCGAATTCGGTCAAAGGTTCAATGAAGTTGGCAAATCCCACCAAAACCGCGGCAAGTCCCACAAGACTGTGAAGAATTGCAACCAGTTGTGGCATTGCGGTCATTCTGACTCTCATGGTGACCAGAATGCCGATCACGCCTCCAACTGCCATCATGCCGATGACAATACCAATACTGTCAAGAGATTTTGCTGCAATTGTCCCACCAACGGCGAGAATCATGCCCAGAATGCCGAAAACATTCCCGCGTACGGCAGATTCTTGGTGACTCAAGCCACCAAGACTTAAGATGAAGAATATCGAAGCGATGATATAGAGTGAATTGATAAAGCCGTCGAACATTTACTTCTGAAACATTTTGAGCATTTTCCGAGTGATAAAAAACCCACCAAAAATATTGATGGAAGCGATCAGAATTGATACTGCCGCAAAGGTTTTCACCCAAGGGTTCACAGCACCAATTTCAAGTAGTGCACCAACGATGATGATGCCGCTAATGGCATTAGTAACGCTCATTAGTGGTGTATGTAACGCAGGAGTCACATTCCAGATAACATGCCAGCCGACAAATATCGCCAATACAAAAACAGTGAAATGAGCGAGAAATGAAGGTGGCGCAAATGCTCCAACACCGAGTATTGATGCCAGTGCCAGAATAAATGCATAGGGCGCCAGCCGAAATTTCTTCTTCGGCGGCGCTTTTGCTGCTTCTACGTCAGTCGATGAATCCTGTTTTTGTGCAGGGACTGCTGAAACTTCAACAGGAGGCGGAGGCCATTTGATTTCGCCATCTAAAGTTACTGTCGCACCACGAATAACATCATCATTCATGTCGAGCACTAGTGTGCCGTCATTTTCGGGACAAAGATCATCAATGAAATTTACGATGTTGGAAGCGTAGAGTTGGCTCGATTGGGCAGGTAGCCTGCTTGGAAAGTCTGTGTAGCCAATAATGCTGACACCGTTTTCGATTACAACCTGATCTGGTTGAGTGAGTGCACAGTTTCCTCCTTGTTCGGCAGCTAGATCTACAATGACGCTTCCTGGCTTCATGCTGCGTACCATTTCTTCCGTAATGAGTTCAGGTGCAGGACGTCCAGGAATCAGTGCAGTTGTGATGATGATATCGACTTCCCTTGCCTGCTCAGAAAAAAGCTTCATCTCGGCTTCGATGAATTCCTTGCTCATGACCTTCGCATAACCGCCGGTACCGGATCCTTCTTCTTCAAAATCCAGGTCCAAGAACTCTGCTCCCATGCTTTCAACCTGTTCTTTCACCTCAGGGCGAGTATCGAAGGCGCGAACGATTGCACCGAGACTTGTTGCCGCACCGATTGCAGACAAGCCAGCAACTCCGGCACCGATTATCATGATCTTTGCAGGTGGTACTCGACCGGCTGCAGTAATCTGCCCACCAAAAAATCGTCCAAAATGACTGGCAGATTCAACCACCGCGCGGTAACCGGCGACATTTGCCATAGAGGACAGTGCATCAAGTTTCTGTGCTCTGGAAATACGTGGAATGGCATCCATTGAAATTGCATTCACACCACTATTGGCCAGCCTTTCAAGTAATTCAGGATTTTGCGCTGGCCATAGAAAACTCATCAAATTTTGCCCTTCGCGAAGAAGGTCGAGCTCTGATTCACTAGGTGCACGCACCTTCACAATGACATCCACATCGTGATAAATAGATTCTGCGCTCGAAACGACCGTGGCACCTGCTTCTTCGTAGGCCAAATCGTTGAAACTTGCTGACACTCCTGCACCGGTTTCAATCAGTACGTCAAATCCCATTTTCTGGAGTTTGGGTATTGAATCAGGTGTCAGTGCTACACGTTGCTCCCGAGAATACTGCTCTTTAACTATTCCAATTTTCATTAATCTGTCAATTTAACTTGGGAAAATGAACCTATGAACCAGAAAACATTATAAATTTGTCGACTTGGACAATTTCCGCAAACAAAAGAGTAATTTGGAATTCTCCCGGATTACAAGGTGTAATTTCGATACGATGAATCGAACAAGTTATGGCCTTTTATCCGGCTTAGTTTATGGGATTTTTGAGTTCAGTATCCCCAAGCCATGATGAATTACGCGCTCAGGCAACCTTATTAAATGAAGCTGAATGGAGGTTAATGCTATACATCAAAGACCTGAAACTTGGCTGCGTTGATCTGCAAAAAAACAAATCAATTGATACGCTTGAGTATCAGTGAACAATGTCAAGAAAACTTGATGTACATAGCCGATGTCCAGGCCGTTGCACCGTCAACCTGAGTACCCTGCAAGTAAACTGGTCGAAATCCATGCGGTCCATTTTTGGGTTCTACTTCAAAAGTGCCACTGACATCTCGGCACATGGCCGAATCAGAAATACGTTCTATGGCTACAAAAATATCCGTACCACCTAATTCCATCCGTACACGACCTTTCTCCATTAATTCAGCTCCGTTAACCTGAAAGTCGAATTCAGGACAATGGACAAAGGGATTTCCATCAAGAGGGTTGCCGACCTTAACATATCCGTCAATGGTTCCAAATACCCGGATGGTTGTGTGTTTCAGGTTGGATATATCCATTTCAAATGAATCCGTATCGCCGTAGGTATCCGTACGAAATTCAATCGTCGTTGGTCCGGAACGCCATAGAGTTTCTTCTATATGTTCGAAACCATAAGCGTTGAATGAATTAATCACACCGTTTCGAATGTCAATTGTACCGCGCCAGTCTGCCCACCGATAGCGGTCTCGAATACGTGCACCTCCAATTCGAACGCGAACACGGCGGTTTGAATACCCAGCTTCGGCCTGAAGGTTACGTTGCTCAATAAGCCCTGTGTGATCATATAAAGCAATTTCATCCCAGCCCGTGTCACCGAGAAAACGATATGCCAAATCAAAGGTGCCGCGGTGCTGAAATTCATCGCCCATCATGTGGTTTCCAGACCAACTGAGTGCGACAATGCGTTCCCCAGTTGTCGCCCAGGTTCGGCGAGCCCTCAGTGCTCTTCCTACTGACGTTCTGTCCAGTGAATCACAGATTAGACCTGTTACTCCACCTTTGGTCCCAAAAACTGCTGTACCTGGTACGCCGCCACCGCAGCGACCACGATGCTCATCACCATTGGCTGAGGCGCCGAGCTTGTATCCCCGGGCGGCTACTTCCTGGTAAAGCCAGGAAAAATGTCCCCAGGCCGATGTGATTTCAACCAACCGGTCCATGACTGGATGATGCCAATCCATGATGCAGCGTCGTCCTCCGACATGCGGCATGATGAGGTGTCCTTCCGGGTCGTGAATATAGGTGCCCCATAACTCTTCCAACGGCCAGGCACCTGGCTGAATTGTTTCGCTGTCCATGTCTTCGTTCCACTCAAATGAACGGGCAATATTACCTTTGGCATCAAACGGAAACTCCGGTGTCTTGCCATGTAGAAACACTACATTGTGATCGCCACCGGCGCAGGAATTGCCACACCATTCAGTACCTGGATAGCAGACGAACTTGCCTTCTTCGTTTAGGCTGTGAATGAGTTTGACGTCTTCGTCCCAATTGGCCTTGGTAATCTGAAAGTCATTTGCGGTGTAACCCAAAAAGTCCAGTCGGGCGATGTCCCGCCCGTAGGTGAGATTGTAGACTGTGTCGTTCGTACCAACAGTATTGTCGGAATGAACATGCAAATCTCCAAAAAATACCCGTGGACACGGACTTGACTCGTCAATTGTTATAAAAAATTCAGCGCGACTCACCGACTCATCACCGATCACGTCGGCGGTTACCGCAAGTTCTCCCAATGAATCGGTAGGCAGGTCGGAAATTTCGGCAAATGCCCACCCTTGACGCGCTAGCGAGACCTGTTTTTGGTAAGCCTGTGTACCATCCAAACAAGCTGTGATCAGTACATCAACGTCTTCATCGAAACAGGTGTTTCCCCATATGTCTTCGGCGCGTACACCTAATACAACGGGTTCACCCGGTCGAAGCATGCGTGACGCCGCCATTACCAGTTGAGCTGGTCTACCTGGCACTATGTCAATTATGACATCACCGGGAATGGCGCAAAAGCGAGACGTGCCAAGTGGGTCTATATAGCAGCGGAATTGGAATCCTTTTTCGACAAACGTTTGAACTCTCGTACCTGGACCGCCGCCTCTTCGGTCTCCAAGTCGAATAATTATGTGATCTCCAGGCTTCAAAAACCCATCGACAGTGTCTACGATGATTGCTTTTTGAAATGGGCGCTCATGACCTTTCTGGTCGAATCGAACCTTAAGCGATTGGACTGTCGCTGGGCTTTGTCCTTCACACAGTGGACCGGCCTGATACTCGGCAGAAACATAGTTTGCTGCTTTTGGATCAGCCGTCTGAAATAGTGCCCAGTCAGAATAGAATTTAAACGTTGCCTTTATCCAGGCACCATCGGCGATGCCGGAAGCTCCCACTTCATAATCCAGTACGATTTCGGTCCATTCACCTGCAACGAGTTTATCGACATTACAGCTAACGCTGCCGAGAAATGGCATGCTTCTGGTTTTGTCATAAAGACCTATAGGTGCAAAATAGTTCCCCAGCTTTTCCCTTATTTCAGCTTCGGAAGTAGTGAACTGGGACCAGGCCTGGATATTTTTCTCGCCTTCTTGCATTATGAATTCTCCTTACTTTGCGTTGGGCTTCGGTGCATTATGTTCAATTAAGACTCCACTTGATGTTTGCGAGAGCTGGATATTTATAGTCATTAAAAGACAGGCAAATTGACTAACACGAATCTCTTCTATTAGGAAGCCTTACATAACTTTTTCCAGCAATCCACGGTATCTATGCACAACGATGGCTTCAGTCGTTTGCAATCACCGCAGTGTCAATTGGAGAAGTATCCAATGTCATGGTACACCCAAAATTCTACGAGTTTGGTCTTGAATTGCAAAGCAGTTAACGTACATTAGTGGACTGGATGCAAGCCATGGTATCGATAGATGGAGGCTGCTTTCTCATTGAGAAAATACTGAAACGCATTAAAAGCCACTTGACAGTTTTCATTAGCTAGTCCGACTGCATAACGGGTGATAATGTTGTGCTCATCTGCTGGCAATTGAATTCGATCGAACACTTCGGGGAAAATACGACAGTAGCGAAGCGCAAGGTGATCGTAAACGATCGCAACGTCTGCAAGCCCATCCGCTATCACCTGTGGCGCTTCTCGGTGGTGAATCAATTCGCCAATATGTACCTGACCACCTGACAATAATTCTTCTATAGATTGCTTTGCAATCCCCTCTTTCACGCCGATTCCTTCAAGAGTCTGACGATAAACCATATGGCTGGCCTTTTCTGTAACTGGATTGGAGATAAAGAGTCTTACATTCTCTCTGAGCAGATCGCCTACCTGTCGAATATTCTTTGGGTTGTTCTTCAGCACTAGA
This sequence comes from Arenicellales bacterium, assembly GCA_965220665.1. Classification (GTDB taxonomy): domain Bacteria; phylum Pseudomonadota; class Gammaproteobacteria; order Arenicellales; family JAJDZL01; genus JAJDZL01. The sequence goes on along the minus strand of CBDCQQ010000004.1, from coordinate 177,523 downwards.
AAACTGTTTCCGCAGCTTTGGGCAAATACTTGGTTGCGACATACTCTATTTTCCACCAGTAGGTTTTCCATAATGTCATCGGGCCCAATGACAATGTCAGGAACCACACTCAGGCGAAGATTACCTAATTCGATTGATTCAGACTTCATCCAATCCAGATACACTTTCGGTGGTGTAGTACAGTAAAAAACTGATGAGAGGTCGTATTCTGTGCGGAATGACTCCAGTGTTTCTTCGAGAGCCATGTGGTGGTTGCCGTCAGAAAACACTCGCAAGTTTGAAGCAGCTGGATCGCCATGAAAATCCAGGCAATAGTTGCTTGCAGGATGAAACCAGCGACTGCACTCCGTTGTTGGATTGACAGCGTTTTCTCTGGGCCAATTAAGTTGCAAATGTAACTCCAGTCATTTGATCAGTTTTATGTGCCATCGACTTACAAGGTATTCAAATTTTTACAAATCAGTCCAACAACACGGTTCTATGTTCGATCCAATTCGAACGATGAAAAAGCGATGTCAGTTGTTCCTTCTAATTCCCATGACAAAAGTGCGAATGATCACGAAAAAAGTCAGGCACATCAAAATTACCGCCACAGGTCGTCTAAAGAACAGGAATGGATCATACTGAGAAGTGATTACGACTTGTTGAAGAGCCCGTTCCCATTCAGGCACGAGAATAAACCCGATTAGAAATGCCACGTAAGAAAAGTCGAACTTACGCATGAAGTAGCCAATAACGCCAAATACCAGCATGACGATTACATCAAACATGGATGACTGTCCAAGATATGCTCCCATAATACAGGTAAAAATAACCACGGGATAAAGCATGACAGCTGGGATTTGAACCGCCTTGCAGAACAGCTTCAAACCGAATTTGCCTATGATCAGCAGGAACAGGCTGGCGATTACAAGGCTGCCAAATACGCCATACATCAATTGTGAATTCTCTTCAAAGAGAAGCGGACCAGGCATCATTCCGTGAATCATAAACGCACCCATCAACATGGCTACAGCCAAATTACCAGGAATTCCCAGCACGAACAACGGGATCAGGCTAGCTCCGACGACTGCGCTATTGGCAGCTTCCGATGACGCAATACCCTCTAGCCGTCCCTTTCCGAACTCCTCAGGACGTTTAGCTCTTTTGAGTGCTTGGTCATACGACAGGAACGAGGCCACGGGTGCACCTAGTCCCGGCATGGCTCCGACGCCTATGCCAATGGCACTGGCTCGCAGTAGAGTCCTCGTGCATCCAAAAAATTCTTTTTTAGACACATATTTATCTTCAGGTTTGTCAGAAAACGTGCGTGCGGCTTCTTCAGAATTTTTACGCGATTTGAGCCGCTCCAACTGAATCAGAATTTCGGAAAACGCCAGCAGTCCAATCGCAACCGGAATTAAAGATAATCCACTTTCAAGACGATAAATATCAAACGTCAAGCGCGGCAACGCAGTAACCGGTTCAGTGCCAATCATTCCAACCAGCAATCCAGCGGCAGCCGCTATCAAACCTCGGGAAATCGACTTAGTTCCGATTCCGGCGATCACGGTCAGGGCCAACGAGATCAACGCAAACATTTCTGGGGGTCCCATATATAGAGCGACTGTCGCAAGTGGGGCGGCAATCAGAATCAATACAGCGGTCGAAATGAAATCACCTGAAACCGAACTGAAAAGCGCCATTCTCAGAGCTTTTTCTCCTTTACCCTGCTCGGTCAAAGGAAAGCCATCCCAGGTCGTTGCTGCAGCTTCAGGTGTTCCTGGTGTGCGCAACAGAACTGCAGAAATAGCACCTCCAAAAAATGCACCTTTGTTCAGCCCAACCAGAAAGCCGATGGCTGCGAGCGGAGACATGTAATATGTCAATGGAATGAACAGAGCTATGGCCATAGGACCGTTGATTCCGGGTACCGCACCGACAGCAACACCTGTAAAGACGCCGACAAAAACAAACATAAGACTCACAGGGGACAGCGAGTCCATCAGTCCGGCCAATATCATCTCCATGAATAAATCCTATGGATTCAAAAACAGGTTAATTTCCGGGAACCGGTACCCCAAAACCGTATCGCATGGCAGCATACATTAATGCGACAGTTATAACTGCCAGCAGCACGATTTTTATCCAGTTGCGGGCACCTACTAGGTACTGGAGCAAAAGCAGAAAGGCCAGAGCCGATGGTAAATATCCAATGGTATGAATACCGATCACCAGCAGTACGGCCGGAATCATGAACTTAGCTAGATGTCCAATATCCAGCCGACCGACCTGAGTAAATCCGGACCCTCCCTCCTCGTCTGGATAGGTGGATTCCTCGTCACTCAAGGGAGCGTTGCTTTTGGTCGCCAAAACATATCGTATGATCGCAAGAAGCGCCATGACAAGCATCACACCAACAGCAACGATTGGGACCAGTGCTGGTGAGGCGCCATAGCCTGGATAGGCTGGTGTATACACTGGAATTGCCCACGTGAGTAATAGCACACTGGCCAAAGTGATTATCACATTGGCCAGCATGTCTCGCCGGACCCTGTTCAATGTTCTGTCCTACAGAACAGAATCAGATTTCTGAATTAAGTAGAAGCTATTGATTTTTGGCCTGTTCACCAAAGAGATCATACAACTCCTTGAGTGATTTTTCGGCATGATCCTGTCCCCAAGTCACAGGAAGCATCAGCAGTTTTTCTGTGATAAACGCATTGGTATCAGCATCATTGGCGAGTTTGTCGGCTACACCAAGAATTGTAGTCTCTACATCATCAGGCAAGCCTTTTGGAGCAACCAGTCCAACAATCATCTCGACAGCTTCATCATAGCCCTGTTCTTTCAGAGTTGGCACATCTGGGAGTGGTGGCAATCTCTCATTGAGCGCGGATGCCAGAAGTTTCAACCTTCCCGCCCTGACATGTTCGTAAAGAATCGCTCCGACATAGCCAATGTCTGCATGCCCACCCGTTACCGCCTTGATTACGGAAGGGCCGCCTTTACTAGGAATCAACGAAATATTGACGCCTTCGGCCTTAGCAATACGCTGTATGGCATCGCGGTCATCTGCACCGTGAAACATACATACCAGAGCTTTATTGTTGGCTTTCGCCCATTCGAATGCTTCTTTCAGAGTATTCCAAGGGCGGTCTGGCAAAGAGATAAAACCACTTGAGTTCAGTGCAACTAGGGATAGATAGTCAAAATCGTCAAATCCGTATTTCACTGGTGAATGGTGTGGTTGGTATGTATAGGCAGTGACTGCAGCGACACCCAATGTGTATCCGTCAGACTTGGCCTTGCTCAACTCAGTTGCCATCACGCTTCCATGCGAACCTCCAGTCACATTTTTGACATTGACAGGTTGACCGAGTTCCTTACTTAGTCTTTCTGCGAGACCTCTAGCAAGGCGATCGATCTGGGCTCCAGGTTGAACCATGGTCATTAACGTTATTGGTTTTTCCGGGTACTCGGCCATCGAAGTCGGGACAAGCAGGAATCCCGCTATTACAACCCCGATTATTCTAAGAATTAACTCTTTCATGCTACTTACTCCATTTAATAATTTACAAAACACTTAAAGTATTTTGACTATTGTGAAAATTTGATTATAGTGTGATGGTTATTTCTCTCAAAAAAATTGCTGGCTTAATATCCCACGGCATTAACTTTACTAAGGTGTTGTATTGCAATAGAAATATTGTGTTGGCAACAAAAGCTAATGGAGTTATGCCCAAAAGTAGTGCGTGACGGGATTCATCACTAAGCGGCTACCTGGTCGGTGTCATTGTAATTCAGTTCGACTCCATTCTTGAATTTCACTCCCTCGATCACTTTGCCCAGCTGCCTGAACCCGCGCAGCCGTCGCCATTTTTTCTCCGCACACATCCCCAGCCTGTACATCATGCCCAGCATCGTCGTTCTGCTCAGACAGCCCTTCGAGCGCTTGGTGCGGTGACGGATCGTCGCGAAGGTCGACTCGATTGGATTAGTGGTACGCAGAGATTGCCAGTGCGATGCCGGAAAATCGTAAAACGCCAGCAGCTCCTCACGATCCCCGATCAGGCATTCAACCACTTTCGGATACTTGTCCTGATAGGTTTCCACAAACCGATCAAACGCCTCATGCGCCGCCTCGCGCGTGTCTGCCATCCAGATCTGGTGAAGCGCCTTTTTCGCCTGTCCGTGCAGCATCTTCGGCAGCCGGTTGAGCACATTCGCCGTCTTATGCACCCAGCAGCGCTGATCCTGGGTTTCAGGGTAAACCTGGTCCAATGCCGACCAGAACCCCATCGCCCCGTCTCCAACCGCCAGCTTCGGTGCATCCATGCCCCTGGACTTCAGATCCAGCAGCATCCCCTTCCAGCTCTCGGTCGATTCGCGCACCCCGTCCTCAATCGCCAGCAACTGCTTGCGGCCACACTCATCAACCCCGATCAGCACCAGCGCACACAGCTTTGCATCCTCGGCCCGAAGCCCGCAGTACACCCCATCGGCCCATACATAAACGATCTTCCCGGTGATGCCGCGCGTCTGCCACCGCCTCATCTCCTCATTCCACTGCTGCGCCAGGCGGGAGACCGATGAGGCAGAAAAACCCTGCGCCTTACTGCCCAGCAGAACCTTCAGGGTATCAGCCATCTCACCGCTTGACACCCCCTTCAGATAAAGCCACGGCACAAACGCCTCAACCGTCGCCGTCTTTCTCACATACGGCGGGATCAGTGCCGAGCGGAACGACACCGGCTCGCCGGTATTCGAGCGGACCTTCGGAATCCGAACCGAAACCGGCCCGATACCGGTCTGAATGTCACGCTCAGGCTGGCTGCCGCTTCGAACCACCGCCCGAAGCCCGTTGCCAGCATACTGTCCGTCATACTGAGCGAGAAATTCCTCCACCTCAAGCTGCAGGGCCTGGGCGAGAATCCGTCTGGCACCGGTGCGCACCAATTCGGTCACAACATCGGGTGAAATGTCTCGACTTTCAAATCCAATTACGTTATCGTTACTCATAGTGGCGTACCTCTCTGGTTGGTTGTAAAAATGCTTTCTACATTTAACCAGATACGCCGCTTTTTTTTCAACCCCCGTCACGCACTACTTTTGGGCATAACTCAAGCTAATGTCAAACATTGCAAAATTGATAACTACTCTCCTACCCTAAACGGGTTATACCCTATGAAAAACATGAGCATTCTCCCATAGGAGCGGCAGCCGCTTAATTGACAAACTAAACGCTTCAAATTTACGCTCCAAAAAATGACATTGCCGCAGGTTTCCATCGCGAGAATGTGTACCATCGGTTCTCTCAGCGTCGCGGAAAATTACCTAAACACCTGATTTCGCTTCAGCTTTGTCTAACGCTCAACTCGAGCGAGTTTTGATTGATCTCGGTGCAATAAACACGCTTTTTGACAATTCCAATTGTTCAATTTTCGTATTTACATCCTCTCACTTCACGTCAGTTGATAAGTTGTTCGACTGACTCTAATTACGAGAATGAGTAGATTCCATATCATCTAAAAATTGGTTCTCCGACGCAATAAAATATGCTTTCATTATCAATTTGTCTTAGAAATTTACCATGGAAACAGGCTCAGTATTCGATCAATTGAACGACATCAATCTTCGGATTGAATCCTTGTGGAGGTTTCTTTGACGTCGAAACGAAACAGTCTCGACTGAATGAGATTGATGAACAGTTGGAGAATCCGGACCTGTGGCAGAATTTCGACCTTAGTAGAAACCTAAATCAAGAAAAAGCCGGCCTGGAAAAGTCGCTGCAGGCGATTCAATCGCTCAAGACCTCGGTAGCTGATGCACTTGAACTCGCAGAACTTGCCCGCGAGGAAGATGATCATGAAACTCTCAAAGCTATTGCGGAAGACGTCAAGGATTACAGTCAAATAATTGACAGTCTTGAATTTACCAGTATTTTCAGTGGACAGATGGATGCATCTAATGCATTTGTTGACATTAAACCCGGCTCTGGCGGTACAGAAGCACAAGACTGGGCTGAGATGTTGTACAAAATGTATCAACATTGGGCGCTGAAAAAGGGGTTCCGAATCGAAACGGTTGATTACAGTGATGGAGAGGTTGCAGGAATAAAAAGCGCAACACTTAAAATCATTGGTGAATTCGCGTTTGGCTGGATTCGTACCGAAAATGGCGTACACCGACTGGTTCGTAAATCACCATTTGATTCGGGGCAGAGACGTCATACTTCATTTGCCTCGGTTTTTGCTTACCCGGAAGTTGATCAGCAACTAGAAATTGATATTGACCCTGGAGACCTTCGAATTGACACCTATCGGGCGAGTGGGGCAGGTGGTCAGCATGTGAATCGAACCGATTCAGCGGTGCGAATTACACACAAGCCTACCGGTGTTGTGGTGCAGTGTCAGAATGACCGGTCCCAGCATCGAAACAAAGCCGAAGCGATGGCCATGCTGCGTGCAAGGCTGTTTGAGCTGGAACGACAGAAAGAACTTGAGGAACGTCAGAAATTGGAAGATGCAAAACCGGATATATCCTGGGGTAATCAAATTCGATCGTATGTACTGGATCAATCGCGAATTAAAGACATACGCACGGGAGTGGAAACAGGGAATGTTAACGCTGTATTGGAAGGTGATTTGGATGATTTTATTGAAGCTAGTTTAAAGGCAGGTCTGTAGCGAACAATGTTGAACGAAAGCGAACAGAGCAAGTTACGTAGGGAAAAACTTGCCGAACTGCGCCAGTCAGATCTGGCCTATCCAAATGACTTCAGACCTGATGCACAGGCTGGTGAGCTTCAGCAGCGATTTCAGAATTGCTCCAGCGAAGATCTGCAAAATGAAGAGGTTGTTGTGAATATAGCAGGTCGCTTGATGAGTCGGCGTAGGATGGGAAAAGTAACTTTCGCCGATTTTCGAGATGCTAGTGGAAAGATCCAGTTATTTATCCGGAAAAATGCACTTTCTGAAGATGAGTACAGCCGAATTCAATCTTACGATATTGGAGACATAGTCGGTGTGCATGGTACAGTGTTTCGAACGCGTACTGGAGAGTTAAGCATTTCGGTCGATTCGCTCAGACTTTTGACCAAAGCACTACAACCTTTTCCAGAGAAATTTCATGGGCTGACTGATCAGGAACTTCGATATCGACAGCGATATCTGGATCTCATCATCAACCAGGATGTTAAGGAAACATTTAAGACTCGCAGCGCCATCATTCGATGTATTCGGGCATTCATGGATGAACATCAGTTTCTTGAAGTCGAAACGCCAATGATGCATTCCATCCCCGGCGGTGCGATTGCCAGACCATTTATTACCCATCACAACGCGCTATCACTGGACATGTATCTGAGAGTCGCTCCTGAGCTATTTCTCAAGCGGTTGGTCGTAGGGGGATTGGAAAGGGTCTATGAAATCAACCGAAACTTCAGGAATGAAGGTGTCAGCACACAACACAATCCTGAGTTTACTATGCTGGAGTTTTATCAGGCGTATGCGGACTATAACGATTTCATGAAATTTACTGAGCTGATGTTCGAACGATTAATCGATGAGGTCCCAATACCGCCAACGATCAATTTTGGCGAGCATGAAATTGATCTACGACCACCGTATCGGCGACTGTCACTACATGAAGCGGTATTGTCACACAACACCGAACTGAAACGGGAAGATTTGAATCAGATTGATTGCTTGCGAAGTCATCTGGAACAGGTTGGCGGGCCGGTATCTGATCAATGGGGAGTTGGAAAGTTATTGTTTGAAGTATTTGAGCGAACGGTTGAAGATCAGTTAATTGAACCGACTTTCATCACGCACTATCCGCTTGAAGTGTCTCCCTTATCCCGTGTATCTGATTCTGAGCCAATGATTACTGATCGATTCGAGTTCTTTGTCGGTGGAATGGAAATAGCCAATGGATTCTCAGAACTCAATGACCCGGAAGACCAGGCGGAGCGCTTTATGCATCAGATCGCACAACGCCAATCGGGTGACCACGAAGCGATGCATTACGACGACGATTACATTCGAGCGCTAGAGTTTGGTTTACCACCAAGCGCGGGGGAAGGTATTGGGATTGACCGGTTGGTGATGCTGTTGACTAACAGACCATCGATTCGTGATGTGATCCTGTTTCCGTACATGAAGCCGATATCGCAAACCGGTGAATGATTCGTCCATTTGAACTTTTTATCGGGCTGCGCTATATACGCGCCAAACGGCGTACCCGATTTATCTCATTCATTACGGCAACTTCAGTCTTGGGCATCATTATTGGTGTCTGGGCGCTGATTTCAGTGTTGTCGGTAATGAACGGGTTTGAGCGGGAACTCAAATCCAGAATCTTGACTGTTGCATCCCACATTCGGGTCAGTGGTACTGGTGGCTGGCTTCTCGATTGGCAAGATGTGGCCCAAAAGGTCGATAAGCTACCAAGTGTCAGCGCGCACGCGCCATATATTCTCAGCCACGGGATGCTGAAATTTAATAACCGAGTCAATCCGGCCATTGTGCGAGGTGTTACACCTGAACTTGAAGCTGCCGTTTCAGCAATTGGTGAAAACATGATTTCAGGCAGTATGGACGGGCTTCAGGATGGTGAATTCGGAATGGTTCTCGGGGAAGACATGGCACTTTCGATGGGAAACATACAAGTAGGAGATCAGGTCATTTTGATCAGTTCCAGGGGTAAATCTTCACCAGTTGGCGTATTGCCTCGATTGAAGCGATTTACCGTTGTAGGAATATTTAATTTGAATTTCTACGAATATGACAGTGGACTCGTTCTAGTAAATATCAATGATCTCGCTAAATTACAAAGAGTGAATGATGCAGTTTCAGGTTTGCGAATCAAAACGACAGACGCCTTTCAGGCGCCTTTGATATCAAGAGATTTACGTCAGGTTCTTGGTGCAAATTTCACTGTCGCAGATTGGACGCGGGAGTATTCAAATTTGTTTGAGGCCCTCAAAATTGAACGGCGCGTCATGTTCATTATTCTGTTCCTGATCGTAGCTGTTGCGGCATTCAACATTGTGTCATCGCTAGTAATGTTGGTGTCCGATAAGAGTGCAGATATTGCCGTTTTGCGAACAATTGGAGTAACGCCAAAGAGTGTGATGGTAATATTTGTTGTGCACGGAATTGTCATCGGTATTGTTGGTACACTGCTTGGCGTTATTTCAGGAGTTACGACAGGGCTCAATCTTGAAACGCTGATTCCGTGGGCGGAACAACTGCTTGGCACGCAGTTTTTTCCAGACGAGATCTATGTCATCTCTAAATTTCCTGCCGAACTTGTTTGGGATGATGTAATCAAAGTCGCGGTTGTTGCACTGCTGATGAGTCTGTTAGCTACGATTTATCCAGCCTGGCGTGCTTCCAAAGTTCATCCGGCGGAGGCATTACGCTATGACTGAGGTGGTTCTGCAGGCAAGCTCGGTTTCGAAAACTTACCGACAGGGATCGTTTGAAGTGCCTGTACTTCACAATGTTCACCTCGAAGTTCGTCGAAGTGAGCAAATAGCAATAGTTGGTGCATCCGGTACTGGCAAGAGCACATTATTGCATTTACTCGGCGGACTTGATTTACCGACGAGTGGCACTGTATCACTAGACGGACAAAACATAGCTGAAATGAATGAGGTCGAGAGAAGTCGCCTCAGAAATCAAAAAATTGGCTTTGTTTACCAGTTTCACCATCTGTTACCGGAGTTCACCGCATTAGAAAATGTGATGATGCCACTATTGGTAAGACGGCTATCCACAAAAGAGACTAAGGAAAAAGCAGTACATTTACTCGATCAGGTAGGACTAGCTCACAGACTTAATCACAAGCCTGCTGAACTTTCTGGGGGAGAGCGCCAAAGAGCTGCTATAGCGCGGGCACTCATTATCGAACCGCTGTGCTTGCTGGCAGATGAGCCAACCGGGAATGTTGATCGGCAAAATGCGAAAAACATCCAGCAGTTGATTACGCGCCTGGATCGGGACTATCAGGTCAGCTTGATTGTTGCAACGCATGATTTGCAACTAGCATCATCAATCGATCGTGTTCTTCAGATTGAAGATGGCAAACTGAAACCGGTTGAGTGATTGGCAGGGCGGGTAAAGAGAGTAGAAAGTCAGAGTTTAGAACTTTGCAAAATAAAAGCTGTGAATTAGCAGTGCACGATGACTTCAGAGAATTCTTCAATAGTCATGAGCTCGACCTGCTTCGTTGTGAATTCAGATACATTTAGAATTTCGAAATCCAGTTGTAGCCGGAATTCAAATTTGGTCAGAAATTCATCAAACTTCTCGCCGCCTCTTGTCCCGACAGCAGCAATCGTATCGTCTTCGGCTGAATATTCAAGTTGAATTGAGGCGAGCGGCTGTGGTGCTGGGCCACCCAAAACCTTGGCACCAAGCTTTGGATCGTAAACACTGCGCTCCGAGCAGCAGTAAATTATTTTTTGCCTTTCCTGCCTACCACGATTTTCATCGAAATAAACGACCTTCGAATGTCGGTAATTTATAAAACTGGCGGACTTGGCAGGATACGTCATCTGATGGGCACAGATTGCAGAATACGCCACAATGGAATGTGAAGGGCCAATGCCTCCCTGCCAGGAGTATTGTGAACCCAATTCAGTCTCAAGCTGATAGGGATCTTCTACAGACTCTCCCAAATTGAAAATTATGCATGGAGTCGTAACATAAGGGTAATGAAAGATGTAGACCTGACCTTCCTTGAAATCACTAGCACGCATGGGTCTGGATTCCCTCATCAGCTGTACGCGGTGATACAAACGAGTCGGGCTTGATGCGGCTGTAGTCTTCGGATGCAATGAAGCCAGTCCTGCGACATAACCTCCACAAATCTGAAAGAATTTTCTTCGATTAAGTTGACTCATGCCAAATTACGGTAACGAACTCAAGATTGACTGTCGAGTAAGCTCACAATTGAAGTGTGGTTGTTTACAATTGCACGGCCGCGTGGATCCAGTTCAAATCGATCTCTTATTGAAGATGAAGCATTGTGCTCCAGCAATAACTCAACTATTCCAGTGTAACCATTGGTTGCCGCATGATGCATCGCTGTAGCACCGTTATCATCTTGAGCATTTACATCTATTTTTGCATCACTAAGCAGTACTGCAACCGCCTGCTCATGTCCGGAAAATGATGCGCGCATGAGTGGTGTCCAATGATAAATATCCCGAATGTTTACCTCTGCGCCATGATCAAGTAATATTGATGTAATTTCAGCGTGCCCTTTGGCTGCCGCAACCATGAGCGCAGTCCATCCGAACTTAGCGCCTACATTGACTTCAGCCCCGTTCTCCAACAATATCATCAGCGTTTCCGGATCACCTCGAATTGCGGAATACATCAATGCTGTTCCACCATTCAGATTTCTATTATTGATTTCAGCTCCCGCATTAAGGAGCTTTTTTACTACTTCGCGAGAACTGAGTTTGGCAGCGAGCATCAGTGCTGTACGACCGTCGTCAAGGCGGATATTTGGGTCCTGAAGCTGATCTACAAATCGGCTCATCGCGGCAATGTCTTCACGCTTCATCGCTTCATAAAAACTGTCTGCTTCCGCCAGTGGTACTTTGATTGAATTACCGATCAATGTTAGCGATAGACCGGCGATTACCACCAAGATTTTCTTATGACACGCCATTGAAATCATCACTCAATGGACTTCAGATGATGACACTGAACGACTCCAACCAGTCTCTCGGAATTCATAATGCGATACAACCTCAGTGAGAGCTTTCTGAATATCGTATTTTCCAGTCAAACGAATCAAGGCATCGTGCTGTGTCGCTTGATCCAGCACATCCTTAAAAGCCTCATGCTCCATTAGGCCTAGCTGATTTTGCTGGCTGTGAATGACCCAGTACGCCGCGTCCGCAAAATACCAGCGAATTCGTGGTTGAGAAGACAAAAGTTTAAGTGTTTCAAAATGTGATTCTGTTTCACCCGGTGTAAGTAGTACTTCACCGCTGAGTGGGTTTTCATCACCTCGGGTGTAGACCTCGAGTCGAATAACGACGACAGATGCACTTTCATGTTTGATAACATCGGATTCAATCGCCACAGGTACGACACCATCACCAAGACGTGTCAGATTACGTCGGTCCAATTTCGATTCACCGCCGCCAACCTGAAAAAATATTGCAGTTTCCCAATTGCCAGCATCAAAACTCACGGGCAGACAGGTCACACTTGAACCGGTGTAATCCATACTGCTTCTTACAAATTCAGGAAACCTTTTCATTTATTGAATTTTAGTTTCTAGGCAAGAAAAAAGCGCACCTAGAGCAACGAACTCAAGATGCGCTTTTATCTTTGGAATTCTTGTCTAATAATCAGGCAGTAGATTCCGTTTCGCTTGAGCTCGCAGTTGATGTAGAACTTTCAGCATCTTTAACTTCGTCATACCACAAATCATGGTGTTGCTTCGCCCACTCCTTACTAACGTGTCCTCTGGTCATTGCATCAAGGGAACCTTCAGAACCGATTGTTCCGATGTACACGTGCCCAAAGAAAACAGCGATCCAAAGAAGTGCTGAGACTGAGTGCAAGATATGCATGTATTGGGCGTAGGTACGAGTGAACTCGACTCCGAAATACTCCTGAACCCATCCAATTAGCGCGAAGCCTGAAAAACTGACAGCACCAACTCCAAGCAATATGACAATCCAGAACCAAACTTTTTCACCGCCGTTTAATTTACCTGCACTCGGATGTGCCTTTCCGATAATTCCGCCACCTTTAAAGAACCACGCGACATCAACCGCTGTGGGAAGGTTATGACGAACCCAGAAAATAAACATGAGGATCGGACCCACCACGAAAAATGGGCCGAGGGTGTTGTGAATGTTAATTGACAGTCCCGCCCAGAAAGAAAATCCTTCAGGTCCAAGTAATGGAATCAGTAGGGCTCTTCCAAACAGCAAACTGAGTCCAGTTACTGTCAATGTAATAAATAGTGTAGCTGTATACCAATGCAGCGAGCGTTCCCAAAATCCCCATCGCTGAACTCGTTCACCGGATTCCGGTTCTGTCAGATCAATGCGACCTCGCAGCGCAAAAAACAAAACGATTGCAATCACAACGGCGAACAAAAACCAGCCGCCATAGTTTGCAATCAAACCGTTTCGTATTTGACGCCAGTTCTGACCAGTTATGTTGTAAAGAGTGTTCGTTTCAGGATTAGCTACCGAACTGACTACAGAACTATAACCAGCACCGCCTTCCCGAACAACACGCCAAAATTCAGACCGTTGGTTTGCGTCACCTGTTGCCTGTTGTGCCTGCGCAGTTACACTCTGCGTTTCAGGAAACAAGTATCCCGTCAGTGGCAGAACCATCGCACACACCAGGACAAGCGCCAAGGTTAGTGTCATTTGCCGCACCCGTTTGGAGCGCACTCTGCCAGTAGTCAATTTGTGTGTGGCCATTGATGTTAACTCCTTTCCTTATTCGTTACACTTACAGCGCTTTACGCATTAAGTAGAGTGTCGATTTGTTTGTATTTCAATTTTCGGTCAGTTATCACAGCGAACACAGAGCCGTTCAACCGTCTAGCTATCGGTCCATCTGGCCAGTGGCCAGTCTTTCTGCAAGAGCACTGGACTGCGAAGTTCCCAACAATTGATCTTCGGGGCCCATGTAGACTCCTGGTTCATGTAGTGTGACTTGAAAGTCTTCCAGGCATCCACTGAGTGCTAATGAGCCGAAAACAATAAGAATGATTACTAAGAGCTTTCGATGCATGTCCTTCATTGCTCCGATTGATTTGTTGATTTATACCTGATAATTTGGTTTTAGCATATTTGGAGTCAATAAGGGGGAGGGTATACCTCCCCCTTTTGACTGTTTCAGTTTATCCAGTAGGATAAGCCGTTTCCCATCCCCATGTCTGAGGTCGGGTTCCTCTTTGCAGTATGCGCTCGCGGTAGATATCGGCGATCGTGTCACCATCACCTGCAATGAGTGCCTTGGTGGCACACATTTCAGCGCAGAGCGGAAGCTTACCTTCGGAGATGCGGTTACGACCATATTTGGTGTATTCTGCATCCGAATTGTCAGCCAACGGACCACCTGCACAGAATGTGCATTTGTCCATCTTTCCGCGTACTCCAAACGCCTGCTGTTGCGGGTACTGCGGTGCGCCAAACGGGCACGCATAAAAGCAGTAGCCACAGCCAATGCACAGGTCCTTGTCGTGCAGGACAATGCCGTCGTCGGTTGTATAGAAACAATCGACTGGGCAAACCGCAGCACAAGGAGCATCGGTACAGTGCATACATGCGACTGAAATTGACTTTTCACCAGGCTCACCATCGCCTAACACGACAACGCGTCGACGATTGACACCCCATGGAACTTCATTTTCATTCTTGCATGCAGTAACACAAGAGTTGCATTCGATGCATCGCTCTGCGTCGCACAGAAATTTCATTCTAGCCATAATTCAGACCTCCTTTCTTAGGTGCTGAGTTTGCAGAGAGTTACTTTCGTCTCCTGCATTTGTGTTACTGAATCGTACCCATAGGTGAAAGCTGTGTTACAGGCTTCACCTCTGACATATGGTGCAGTACCAGCCGGATATTTATCGACTAGATCCTTACCTTGGAACCATCCACCAAAGTGGAACGGAGTAAACACAGTTCCTGCATCCACACGTTTCGTGACCATCGCTTTGACCAGAATTCTGGCTCCTTCCGGAGTAGAAATCCAGACCATTTGACCATCACGTACTGAGTTGTTATTCGCATCAACCGGATTGATTTCAACGAACATGTCCTGCTGAAGCTCAGCCAGCCACGGATTCGACCTTTGTTCCTCACCGCCGCCTTCGTACTCAACAAGACGTCCGCTGGTAAGAATCAGCGGATATTCTCCTGAGTAATCGTCGGCCTGGATCGAAGCATAACGGGTCGGCAAACGATAGAACCGTTTGCGGTCCGGATAGGTTGGATAGGCTTCTGCAAGTGACCGGTCCGGAGTGTACAACGGTTCACGATGAATCGGAACCGGATCCGGGAAGGTCCAAACCACCGACCGTGCCTTTGCGTTTCCGAACGGTGCACAACCATGCATGATTGCAACCCGCTGGATACCACCTGACAGGTCAGTCTTCCAGTTCTTGCCCTCGGCTGCTGCTTGTTCCTCAGGAGTCAGGTCAGACCACCAACCAAGCTGCTTGAGCAGTTTGTCGGTAAATTCTGGGTGACCATCCTGAATTTCAGCACCAACTGGATAGGAATCTTCGGCAAGGAGGTTGACTCCATCGCGTTCGACGCCAAATCGGGCACGGAAGTTAAGACCACCTTCTGCGACAGGCAGTTCGGTGTTGTACAGCACCGGTGTGCCGGGGTGTTTCATTTCTGGAGTTCCCCAGGCAGGCCAAGGCATACCGTAATAATCACCATCTGCTGGACCGCCTTCGGCCTTCAGGGTGGTGGTATTGAAAGTTGCCTTGTTCGCCATGTGCAGTTTAATGCGCTCAGGACTTTGACCGGTATATCCAATCGTCCACATACCAGCGTTGATCTCACGGGTAATGTCTTCGATCAGTGGCTCGTCATTGTTGACCTTGATATTCCTCGTGTACTCTTGGTGGAAGCCAAGCTTCTTCGCAAGTTTGTACAGAATCGTATGGTCAGGTAATGACTCCCAAACCGGTTCAATGACCTTATCGCGCCACTGCAGTGAGCGATTCGATGCGGTTACCGAACCATAGGTCTCAAACTGTGTCGCTGCTGGCAGCAGGTAAATGCCGTCTGTACGATCATTCATGACCGCAGCATGAGTTGGATGTGGATCCACAATAACCATCAGGTCAAGCATTTCCATTGCTTTTTTCATTTCAGGTCCGCGAGACTGACTGTTCACGGCATGACCCATATAGATCATGGCACGAACATTGTCACGTTGACCAATGTTATTCTTGTCTTCAAGAATTCCATCGATCCAGCGGGACACTGGAATGCCCTTGTAGTTCATAGGATGGATCGGCTTACCGTTGTCACCTTCGACTTCGGCAGCATCGAACTGGCCTTTTACCCAATCAGGATCCAGATCCCACACACGAGACCAGTGTTTCCATGCTCCGTTGGACAGACCATAGTAACCTGGCAGGGTGTGAGAGAGGACGCCTAAGTCGGTCGCACCCTGGACATTGTCATGTCCACGGAAGATATTGGCACCGCCACCGGATTTACCGATGTTGCCAAGAGCCAACTGTAGCACGCAGTATGCGCGTGTATTGTTGTTGCCGATGGTATGCTGAGTTCCTCCCATACACCAAACAATGGTGCCTGGTCGGTTTTCATTCATAATCTCGGCTGCCCGCTTGACGACTTCAGGCGGTGTGCCAGTTACTCTCTCGACCTCTTCAGGTGTCCATTTGGCGACTTCTGCACGAATCTCGTCCATCCCGTAAACACGCTGGCGAATGTATTCTTTATCTTCCCAGCCGTTTTCAAAGATATGCCAAAGCACGCCCCAGATCAGCGCAACATCTGCTCCCGGTCGGAAGCGGACGAAGTGATCTGCGTGTGCGGCAGTTCGAGTGAAACGAGGATCGCAGACAATCATCTTGGACCCTAATTCTTTAGCCCTAAGGATATGCTGCATCGCAACCGGATGGGCTTCAGCGGCATTGCTGCCGATAAAGAACATCGCTTTCGACTTGTGCATATCGTTATAGGAGTTCGTCATTGCGCCATAGCCCCATGTGTTGGCAACACCGGCAACTGTGGTTGAATGACAGATTCTCGCTTGATGGTCAACGTTGTTGGTTCCCCACATCGCTGCAATTTTGCGGAACATATACGCCTGCTCATTGTTGTGCTTGGCTGAACCCAGCCAGTACACTGAATCCGGTCCGGACTGTTCACGGATATCAAGCAGTTGGTTGCCGATTTCTTCAATCGCATCATCCCAACTGAGCCGTTTCCACTTTCCGGCGACCAGTTTCATTGGATAGCGCAGACGCTTCTCTCCCATTCCATGCTCGCGGACGGTTGATCCTTTCGAGCAGTGTGCACCAAGGTTGAACGGGGAATCAAAGTCCGGTTCTTGACCGGTCCAGACACCGTTTTGTACCTCAGCTACTACACCGCATCCTACGGAACAGTGAGTACAGATGCTCTTACGGATCTCTGTCTGAATTCCCTCTTTTGGTGAAAAGCCGGCTGCAGCCTGAGCTTTCTTCATCAATTGAGGGGCAAACATCGATGCCGCTACACCTGCCCCCAGCGTAACTCCGGAGCGCTTCAGGAACGTTCGGCGGTCGATAGCTTCGCCGGTCGAGGCAATGCCCGCCAACGCTCCACTATCGGTACTTCTAACTAATTTCATAGTCGTACTCCTATCAATTCCTAAAACCGCGCCCGGCGATAGTACTCGCGGATGTGGTCGGTTTCATGATAACCAAGACTAACAGGCGCTTTTTCTTGCGTCTCAAGGTGTGCGCTATCAGCCGACGAAGTTGATGTCGTTGATAGAGCAGCGGCACCGCCAAGCACCGCCATACCCTTGAGGGCATTACGCCGGGAGTCCCGGTCGACAAAGTTGCTACGTTTCATAGCCTCTTCTCCTCTTGCGTATGTTTATAAAGTGACGTCACATACATACCCAAATATGCCCGCCTAAACAGGCATCTCAAGGTATTCGGTTTCAAAGCTGATGAATTCAATACCAAATTCTCCAACTTTGGAATAAAAGTTTGCTTTCCTTGCTTGAGTCAGATCTTTGAAAAACCGCCTCGCCCAAGGTTTGATGTGTCGGGAAAATAGAGTTTGCTGCGTCTTGAACTGAAACTCATCGCCAGATTCAATCACGATACCCATGATGTCCATCAATGCGGCTATATGGTCTTCAGGCTCCTTGCTGCTTTCTATGCGTTCAATACCAAGAGCTTTCAGATCCTGTCGCAGCAGACTAAGCGGTTTGTCCATCAGCATGCCCGTAATGTACCACGAGCCGTAGGGGACTAACTCTCCACGCCCAACTCCTATAAATAAATCATGATACTCATCATCAAGCGCTTCAATATCAGGGTGTTCTTTCGCCGCCCTGGCAAGAGCATTCAGTCTGATCAGAAACGGGTTAATCGCTTGGGATTCGGGAACGCCCAGCTGTGCGACTTGTTGAAGAATTTCAGAATTTGGAGGTGCAGACAGAAGCAGGGAAAACAGATAGTAATTGTTCGCCCTAAAACGAAGTTCTTCCGTTGATGTTTCAACGCTTCGTAAATTCATGCTTCCTTCTTTTGCAATATTGAATATACGAAAGACTTTAGCGAAAGCGTACCTCGCTAAATTCCAGTTCCATATATTCTTTTTATACTTCGTTTTAATTCTATATCAACTTGATAGCAAAATTCAAGCGAATGAGCCAAATTAATTTCTCAATTGAATCGAGTGTCAAAATCTGATTTACCTTGAACAAACCGTAGCAGAGAACCCAATCGTTTAGAGCTCATTGCGAGGGAATCCGCCCTCGGCCGCAAACATATCTTTCACACGGCAGTCCTCACACATTTCCAGGCGTTTCATCGCATCCTCATTCTTTGCAAACATTGAATGGCCTTTGAGCTTTTCTTTCATCGTATTGAGCATGGCACTCGTTGCAAATGGTTTGCCGCACATGATGCAATGAAAAGGAGCATCTTCATTCAGCATGCGAGATCGCATGCGCTCATCGGTATTGAACAGGTATCTTGGATTTAGTGAAATCGAGCTTTCTGGACATGCAGTTTCGCACAGACCACACTGAACACAATTGTGCTCTATAAAGCTCAATTTAGGTGTATCTCCACCTGCTTCCAAAGCTGATGCTGGGCAGACTGACACACACCCCATGCACAATGTGCAGGTATTCGTATCAACATTGATTTCGCCGAACGGTGAGTGTGAAGGGATGACAGCGGTCTTTGGTTGCCGGGGTGCGTGATCGTACAAGTGCTCAATCGCGGTTCGAATGTCGGTTCGTTTGATACCTGCCGGTGCAAATGATGCAGGCGGAACCTGGAACAGTGCTGCGGTGTCTGAATTTAGCTGTTCAACAGAAAGAGCTTCTTCCAGAAGTTCAACCACTGGCTCAGACTGGCCGAGACTTTGCACAAGCATATGCAGTATATCGAACTGCTCGGCTAACTCACGCCGCATAGAATTGGGCGTTTCACTGGTAATCAGCACCTTAATACTCGAAGCGCCATACGCCAATGCGCTCAGGCAAATGTCTAAGCCCAGCGATCCGACTTCTTCAACTTCGACAGGTAAAAAGTTCTCTTTCATGAGATTGCTGTGTCTCTCAAGCAATCGCGTACCATTTGCTTTGTCGTAAAAAACAAGTGTTGGATTCGTACCTCCAGACTCTCTGTAAAAATGAAGTAGTTGCTTCAGAATTTCTTCGAGATTGTTTGATGGCGGATAAGCGTAGGTAATGGCACCAGTGGGACACGCGGCTGCACAAGACCCGCCACCCTGACATAGGTGGGAGTTCACTTCAATCATGTCTGTCGCAGCTACAATAGCATCAGTTGGACAGGCATCGATACATCGAGTGCAGGCTACGATGCCACTACGACTGTGTGCGCAAATTTCGGGGTCGTAGTTGAAGAACTTAGGTTTGTCAAAACTCCCGATCATTTCGGGAATCTCACTTAACGCACTCTTGATTTGAGATTTTCGGCCGGTATCGCTGCCGATCCAATAGTAACCTGGTGGTGAGATTTCAGCTGAAATGGATGGTTTGTCTGAAAACTCCATCACCATATCGAACTGCCCGGATTCATGCCCCGCATACACGCCGAGATTCATGCGTCGTTCACCCGTTATGGAAATCGCTTGAAAGGCGCCTAGGTAACCGGATAATTCGTACTTTTCTGCATAAAAATTGATCGGGTATTCGAACGACTCGTCTTCACTATCTGATCTTTTACTCGTGGTGAGCGTATGACTTCTTACACCTGATTCGGACAGATTAGTCTGAGCTTTAGCAATATCTTTTGCAGGGCCAACAATCAGTACGCGTCCTGCTGATGTGTAGCCAACAATTGATGTTGGGGAAATCTCAACTTCAACCGAGTTAATGGCTTGGCTGCGAGCCTTGCCATCTTGGGTTTCAGCAGGAAGAGCTGATAAAAATTCGGATAGATTCATAGGCGGAAATCAAGATCCCTTGTTCTAGACGACGGGTTCGTCTGAATTCGATTCCTGTTCAGGGTCCTGAACATCTTTAGCAACAATATCATCATCTGAAGGAAGAACTTCATCGTTTGTTCCAGAAGGTTCCTCTTCTTCTGTTTGCTCACTGCCAAGCGCTTCTGATTCAATTGGTTCTGAAACTTCTCCTGATTCGGCTGCCTGTTGCCTTTTCAAAGCTTCCTCCGCTTTCTTTCGTTCTTCATGAAATTTCATATCCGAGGTAACGATGTCGCCAAGCAGTTCAAAGGTGGTAAAGTCGTCATCATAGTCATTGAGTCCGTCAACGACATTGAAAAAGGGCGATTTGAACAGCTTGCGAAGAGCTAGCTTTTTTAAGTTCTCATCAACCTCCGGCGACATAAACAAGGAATAATCACTATCTTCGCTAAGTGATTCAATGGGTGGCAATTCGATTGGCGCTTTTTCTTCCTGTTCGGTCTGCTCTGTCTGTTCACTATCAGCGGAAGCGGTCGCTTCAGTATCCGAATCAGTATCAGTCTCACTTTCCTGATCTTGAATTTCAGTCGATGGCAGCTCTTCCTCTGTTGTTTCGGCTTTTTGTTTAGACCAGCGATGAAGTAATGATTCTGACATGAAAATTAATGATCAGTTATTGGGGCTATGCATCAATGTAATTTTATTCTGTCGTCAAACATTCAAAAACTATGGTCAAATCAATGCAGTTGATATTTGCCTATTTTCAGTTGTGTTCCTAATTTGTGGGTGTCTTACAAGTCAGTTAGTGGAAGGTGGTTGGTTTCTCAGTGATTCTTTGTACCAGTCGCGGCGTTTACGCTTTTTCTTTACTTGAGGAATGTAGTTGTTTACAACAAACTGCTCGGCTGAATCTCGAATATCTGCTGGTAAAGGACCTGACAGAACCAGACTGTCGGTTTCCAAATGGGCACCTGCCTCATCCTGAGAGATAGTTACTAAATGGGGAATCGGTACCGCATCATCGTCTACCGCGTCAAGTTCACAAACAATAAATGCGTATGGCACATCTGACAGCAGGTTATACCAGTAACCCTCAGCCGCATCAACGTACAATTTGATCTTCAGACCCTTCCACAGATACTGGGAGGTTTGCGTGGACTCGCGAATCGTGATTGGTCCCTCCAGAGAATCAGGTCCTTCTTTATCGGAAAGAATCGCAGCGACTTCCCACTCGTAGCTAATCCACGACTTTACACGTTTTTCCTGCTTCTCCAGGACTACCGCAACCTTGAATTCCGGTATTTCAGACTGAACCATATTCTGCACTTGAAGCGAGCTTTATCAAACTCAATATAATACAACTCAATCAGTCAATAATTTTCCTGCATAACAAATGAGCGGTCAACAGACATCTACACTTGAGCCGTTACTGTCATCAGCCGGATTGCGACCCACCCATCCGGTAGAAGCAATCGATGAATTCGGTACAAAGCGCGACATGCGAGTGGCGGGAGAGTTTCCGCTAACGATCAAAGTGGATGATCGAGAGGTAGTGACGCTGATGACTCTGGGTACTTACCCTGAGTTGCTGGCACTCGGCTACCTGCGGAATCAGCGACTGGTGGAAAGCGTTTATGACATCAAGTCCATTGAAGTTGATTGGGACCGGGAAACAGCATTTGTTGAAACTCACGCAGGTGAGGGGATCATCGATTGGGAAAATAAGCTGTCCAAACGTACCGTGACGACGGGCTGCGGGCAAGGGACCGTGTTCAGTTGTACGCTGGATAAAATTTACGAAAACCCTTTACCCAAAGCTTTCATCAGGCAATCAACCCTTTACGGCTTGCTCTCCAATATCGCAAAGTTCAACGAGATTTACAAGCAGGCCGGTGCTGTGCACGGCTGTGCGCTTTGCGAAGACACCAACATCGAAATATTTGTTGAAGATGTCGGCCGACATAACGCAGCAGACACAATTGCTGGTCAGATGTGGATGGATGGCACATCTGGAGAAGGGAAAATTTTTTATACAACGGGTCGTTTGACTTCGGAAATTGTGATGAAGGTGGCTCACATGGGGATTCCCATTCTTCTGTCTCGTTCTGGTATTACTTATATGGGTCTCGAATTGGCGCAAGATTTGCGTGTGACGATGATTGCCAGGGCCAAGGGCCGGCACTTTCTTGTCTACAACGGTTCCAATACAATCGAATACGATCAGGTGCCAGAGAGACGAACCGCTGTCGCAAACCGTCAAGTTGCCGTCGGATAACGTGTGAATTTAGACGACTTTTTCCGACAGGTCTGGAAAGACCGTAATCTTACCGCACTTGGATTTTGGCCACTCAGTTTGCTGTACAGCACCATCGTTGAGATTCGAAGATTCGGATATTCATGTGGATTATTTGCAGTCGAACACTTTCAATACCCAATCATCGTTATTGGTAATCTGACAGTCGGCGGAACCGGTAAAACACCATTGACCATATGGGCCGTCGAACATCTGAAAAATGCTGGTTACTCTCCCGGAGTGATTAGTCGAGGATATGGTAGACGGGTCGCTGAGACTCACTTGGTCGGGGAAGACAGCACTCCAGAAATTGCCGGAGATGAACCTCTTGTCATTTGGCGACGTACCAATGTGCCAGTTGCAGTTGCTAGGCAACGGTCTGCTGCCATTCGTATGCTGATCAAGGAAAAAGACTGCAATATTTTCATTAGCGATGATGGTTTGCAACACCTATCGATCGAATCAGATTTGAAAATAATGCTGATTGATGGAGAAGAACGTTTTGGTAATGGTTTTTGCTTACCTGCCGGGCCACTGCGAGAAAGTTCAAGACGTGCGCATGGCGTTGACCTGAAGCTGGTTAACGGTACAGGACAGAAGAATGAATATTCGATGGAATGTAAACTGACTGAAGCAGTGAACCTATTGAACAATTCAAAGACGCGTACGCTTGAATCGTTTGCCGGCGAAACCGTTTCAGCCATTGCAGGCATTCGAAATCCAAAGCGTTTCTTTAATTTGCTGGCTGAGCAGAACATTCAATCCAAGAATTATTCATTTCCGGATCATCACGACTTCACTAGAGAGGATTTGTCTTCAATGTTGTTGACGGATGACATTGTATTAATGACCGAAAAAGATGCAGTGAAATGCGCTCAATTTGCATCTCCAAACTGGTGGTGTGTAAAACTTGAAGCTATTCCTGAGGCTGCATTTCAGAATACATTTTCTGATAGAGTTTCCGCGATTGTGAGATCCAATTTATGACCGCAAAATTGCCTTTCGACGTGGTTATTCCTGCTCGATTCGCATCGGCTCGCTTTCCTGCCAAATTACTTGCCGATATTTGCGGAAAAACAATGATCCAGCGCGTCGTGGAGTGCGCAATGTCGAGTTCCGCTGAGCAGGTAATTGTGGCGGTGGACGACGAGCGAATTGCAGATAACGTGAGGCTTACAACCTCAGCGACGGTGATAGCAACATCAAAGGATCACACCTCAGGTACTGACCGTATCGCAGAGGCTGTTCAGAAGATGCAATTACCCGGTGAGCGAATGATCGTTAACGTTCAAGGCGACGAACCACTGATGCCCGGGAAACTCATTGATCAGGTGGCGGCTGTTTTGCAAACCGACTCACAGGCCGTAATTGGAACCGCAGCAGTTCCGATGAATCTTGATATGCATGGAAAAGATCCCAACCGCGTCAAATGCATCATTGACCGTCATAATCGAGCACTTTATTTTTCTCGAAGCGTCATTCCGTATCGCACTAAAACAAATCAGGAAAGCGCTCTTATGGGATTGCATCACATCGGAATTTATGCATACACTGTTGCCTACCTGGTTCACAAACATGCCAGTCGCGATGTTTGCCCGCTAGAAAAAGCGGAAGGTCTTGAACAACTCCGAGCACTCTATCATGGCGACACCATCGCTGTACATATTGATGAAAATTATCGCGGCGTAGGAGTTGATACTCAAGACGACTTGGACCTGGTTTGCAGCATCATCGAACCAGCACATTAAAAGAGGATACACGGCACCATCATGTCAGATCACCGAGAAGTTGGCGTACTATTTGTCTGTCTGGGTAATATTTGTCGTTCGCCCAGTGCAGAAGGCGTCTTTCGGCATTGCGTAGAAAATTCTGATTTGCGGTTAACAGTCAAGATTGATTCTGCTGGAACCGCAAATTACCATTCAGGCGACCCTCCCGATTCACGAGCGATCAGAGTCGCAGCCAGTCGCGGAATTGATCTCAAAAATCTGCGTGCTCGACAAGTCCATCGTTCAGATTTTCAACAATTTGACTACATCATCGCGATGGACCGCCACAACTATTCTGACTTGATCTCGTTGGCACCACGGGACCATCGTTGCCGAATCCAACTGTTTTTAGACTTTACAGACAATTGGTCAGAACGTGAAATCCCTGACCCCTACTATGGCGGTCCGCAGGGTTTTGAACGGGCTTTTGACATGATTACTGATGCTTCAAATGGTCTCATAAAGGACATCAAGAACAACTTCGAAGTGAATGAATAATCAATGTATATTGAGGTCAATCTAAAGGATCAGAAATTGACTGCAGTCGATGACAACGGCCGTGTAGTCATGGATACTCCGGTCTCGACAGCTCGTAATGGACCTGGAGAGATTGAAAACAGTTTCTGTACACCGCGAGGCTGGCACAAGATTCAAGCGAAAATCGGAACAGGCGTGCCGGAAAATTCAGTTTTTCGCGGACGACGAACAACAGGGGAGATCTATTCTCCAGAAATGAAGCGGCAGTATCCAGAACGCAACGACTGGATACTGACACGCATTATGTGGTTGAGTGGTCTTGAACCGGGAAAAAATCGACATGGAAATGTCGATAGCATGCGACGTTTCATCTACATTCACGGTTGTCCGGATGATGATCCCATGGGAATCGAAGGTTCGGCTGGCTGCATCAAAATGCGCAATCGAGATGTGATCGAACTGTTTGATCAGGTTGAACCTGGTACATTGGTATACATCTCAGAAGGGAAGGACTAGTGACTGAAGATTCAAATTCGACACTCGGTCCGATTTTCACATCGGTCTCGGGCATCGAACTTAATTCTGAAGATCGCGAACGGCTCCAAAGCGAAGCCATAGGTGGTGTGGTACTCTTTGCCAATAACTGTGAATCTGCGGAACAGGTTGGTCATCTCAGCAAAGAAATACACGAGCTCAGAACGCCCTCCCTCATTATTGCCATCGACCAGGAGGGCGGTCGAGTGCAGAGACTGAAGAATGGTGTAACTGAGATTCCACCGCAGAAACTGTTTGGAGCACTCTATGACAGGGAGACTGATCGGGGATATGATGCCGCTGAGATAGCGGGTTATCTGATGGCCAGCGAACTCAGAGCCCTTGATGTTGACATCAGTTTTTCACCGGTATTGGACGTTGCCACAGTTGATTCTGATGTCATCGGGGATCGTTCATTTCACAGCGACCCTCATTCTGTCGCAATTCTTGCCGACTCCTGGACACGCGGCATGCAAAAGGCAGGCATGAAAGCCGTTGGAAAGCATTTCCCAGGGCACGGTGGAGTGGCGGCAGATTCTCACATCGAAGTTCCGGAAGATAGCCGAACCATTGAGCAGCTCCTGAATTGCGACCTGATCCCTTACCGACGACTGGGGGAGCGCCTATCAGCGGTAATGACGGCACACGTACTCTACAAAGAAGTTACCACAGCCATTCCAACTTATTCGTCATTTTGGCTGGAACATGTGCTACGCGAAATATTGGCATTTTACGGACCCGTTTTTAGTGATGATTTATCAATGAGTGGCGCTGCTGAAGCAGGTGATATGGAAACGCGAGTGATGACCGCATTAATGAGTGGATGTGATTTTGTCTTAATCTGTCAAAGCAGTGCTGAAACTGATAGAGCGATAGATGCCTTGCTCCAAAACAGAGAACTCTGGAAGGAACCGGGGTGGCAGTTGGATTACTTGCGTCCGGAAGAAGGGCGGAAATCTGACGAAATTGAGCCGATCAAAGACTACTTCTTTGAACTGACATCTTGCCTTTGAAAATCACTGAATATAGCGAATTAAAGTTTCTCTCTATCAGTTAATTGTCTAGCGTAGATGAGCTAATACATCAATAACTACATTAAGCATTGATACGGTTGACTGTCAATTCGCACGTTCAATATAAGCGCCTGAATCAGTATTGACCCTTACTGAATCTCCAGCATTGAGAAATGTTGGTACATTGACTCGAAGACCAGTTGAAAGGGTGGCCGGCTTACTTCCTCCCGCGGCTGTCTGGCCTTTGATTGCAGCGTCTGTCTCAATAATTTCCAGAATAACACTTTCTGGTAACTCAACACCAATCGGCGTCCCGTTATAAAGATTGATCTGAACCTCAAGATCAGGAATCAGGTAGTCGATCTGATCGCTCAAGTCTTCCGTTGTCAGCTCTATCTGTTCATAATTTTCGATATCCATGAACGTGTAAATATCACCATCACTGTAGAGAAACTGCATTTTCCTGAAGTCAACATGCGCTTTTTCTAACTTGTCCTCCGATCTGAAGCGGTCATTCCGTTTGGTTCCGGCAGATACATCCTTGATTTCAAGTTGCACGAAAGCACCACCTTTTCCCGGCTTAACGTGAGACTTCCTGAGGATTTTCCAAAGCGAGCCATCAAGTTCGATCAGATTTCCAACTTTCGCTTCAAATGCAGAAATTTTCATTGTTCAACAATCCTATTGAGTGGTTTAATTGACAGCAGTGTCAATCGATGAATCACCTAATATACAGGATTAGGTGATTCGAAAAAATCTGTTGGATAGATACAGTGCTTGGAGGGGAGAATTTCAGTGTTCGGGACTACCTGAGAGGTTTTCCGACCTCCAGTGGGGTGTACATAATGAAAAATACAGATGGCACTCCTCTTTACATCGGTAAGGCCAGGAATCTTCGCAGCCGTTTGCGTTCCTACTTTCGCCCGTCTGGACTTTCGCATCGCATTCACACTGTAATGCAACAGGTTGAATCCATTGAAACAATTATCACAAAATCAGAAACAGAGGCTTTGCTTCTGGAAAACAATCTCATAAAAGAAAACAGACCTTTTTACAACATCAATTTAAAGGACGACAAAAGTTATCCATACATCAGGCTACATGACGAGCATGAGTTCCCTAAGCTAAGTTTTTATCGAGGAAACAGGAAAGAACCAGGCCGTTATTTTGGGCCATTCAGCAGTGCATCGGCGGTGCGTGATACATTGTCGCAAATCCAAAAAGTCTTCCCAATTCGACAGTGTAGAGACTCTTTCTTTCAGCATCGTTCGCGCCCCTGTCTTCAATATCAAATCGATCGATGTACTGCACCTTGTGTGGGATTGATCGATCGCAAAGCTTATATGGAAGATGTCGAACAGGTTGTCTATTTTCTGACAGGAAAGAGCCAGGATCTTAATCAGTCACTAATGAGAAAAATGGAGGATGCCGCATCAAGGCTCGAGTTCGAGCAGGCTGCCGACTACCGGGACCGAATCAGTGCCATTCAAAGACTTCGGGAAATTCAATCTGTCGAGGGTGGCACTACAGATTTCGACGTGATCGCAGCGGTATACTTGAATGGAATTTTATGTATTCAGTTGGTGATTTTCAGAAGTGGAAGGAACATTGATTACAAGACCTTGTTCCCTAATATTAAAGTAGAAATGGACTTGAGCGAAGTGTTGGGGGAATTTATTCCGCGGTACTATCTGGAGAGGGAAATTCCTTCAACGGTACTCATCAATCACCCGATTAAAGATGCCGAGATCATTGAATATGTTCTTCGCGAACAAACCGGAAAAAAAGTTGCGATCCGAAATCCGGTTCGAGGCAAGAAACTGAATCTGATCGAATTGGCTAGAAACAATGCACTAAACTCAATTTACCAGCGCCAGAATCAACATGACGCCATGCAACAACGTATGGTTTCACTTGTCGAAAGTTTAAAATTGGATGACATTCCAGAGCGAATCGAATGTTTTGACATTAGTCATCTTGCCGGAGAAAAGACAGTGGCTTCATGCGTGGTATTCGACAGCAACGGGCCAGTCAAGTCGGAATACCGCACTCTGAACATCGCTGATGTCGGCGCTGCTGACGACTATGCAGCGATTCAGCAAGCATTGACCCGCCGTCTTCGAAAAGTGAAAGATGGTAATGGCAAACTTCCTGACATTGTTCTGATTGATGGTGGAAAAGGTCAGTTAAACGCTGCCCTGGAAGTCATGGATGAATTGCAAGTGGCCAATGTCTGTTTACTGGCGATTTCTAAGGGCAAAGAGAGAAAGGCTGGGAACGAGCAGTATTGGGGAGTCAACTCCAGATCACCCATTAAAATGCAGTCTGATGCGAAACTGTTCTTGCAGCACATTCGAGATGAGGCGCATCGATTTGCGATTACCGGTCATCGTGGACGAAGGGATAAATCAAGAAGACAATCAATTCTTGAGGGGATTCCCGGTGTAGGTCCACGTCGTCGAACTGCTTTACTGAAACAGTTTGGTGGCATGCAGGGACTGCACCGTGCGAGCACCGAAGATATCAGTCAAGTGCCCGGTATCAGTACATCGCTAGCTGAAAAAATATACTTTGAGCTACACGGATAAGACTTAAGACGTGCCTTTAACAATTCCCAATCTATTGACTTTGGCGCGTATTGCCATGATCCCCATATTTGTGGTTGCTTATATGTTACAGCCTAATTATGGCTGGTTTGCAACAGCAATCTTTCTTGCTGCAGCAATTACTGACTGGCTTGACGGTTATCTTGCGAGAAGAATGGGTGTAGAATCAGCGTTTGGTGCATTTCTGGATCCGGTGGCAGACAAACTAATCGTCTGCACAGCACTGGTTTTACTGGTTTCGGACGACTACATTACCAGCAGCGTATTTTCGAAAACCGCTTTCATCATAGCGGTCTTGATCATAGTAGGGCGCGAGGTCAGCGTGGCTGGATTACGTGAGTGGATGGCAGAAACTGGCAATCGTGCAAGCATTACTTCAAATATACTGGCGAAAATCAAGACCTTTGCCCAGATGGCGGCGATTGTGCTGCTGCTTTATGCACTGCCCATAGCTGAATACCCAACTCTGATAATTGGTGAAATTCTGCTATACATCGCAACGGCCATGACCGTCTGGTCAATGATTGTTTATCTTAGAATCGCTTGGCCGGCACTAGCAGGCAGAAGCGACAGTTGAAACCGAATAAATTTTGCAGTAAATTTCACATTGACATTAATTGCAAATGTTTCTACGATAAAATTTTTGAGTTGTCGATTCAAAGCGGGAATAGCTCAGCTGGTAGAGCGCAACCTTGCCAAGGTTGAGGTCGCGAGTTCGAACCTCGTTTCCCGCTCCAATTTCCTTCAAGTCACCAGAGACGAAGGAAACCAAAGTCAGATTTATCGCCAATCCGTGGCCGGGTGGCAGAGGGGTTATGCAGCGGCCTGCAAAGCCGTCTACGCCGGTTCGAATCCGACCCCGGCCTCCAATTATCAACATTTGTCTGAGAACTTGTGTCCGAAGCCCGGGTGGCGAAATTGGCAGACGCAAGGGACTTAAAATCCCTCGGGAGTAATCCCGTGCCGGTTCGAGTCCGGCCCCGGGCACCATTTGACATCTTCGACAATGTGCAAAGATATCCTGTAAAAACAATCAGATAAAAGTCGAGCTCTGTATGCTCTCAATTTTTGACGGTACCCTTGATCTTTAACCTGAATTTCGATTCAGAACAGACTGATTGAGCGGATTGTTTCCACCACCCACATAGCCTCATAAACTGGATCAATGGGAATATACGCCTACATGCTGATAAGATGTGCTTGCAACACAAACTGAACGAATGAGTACCTCAACATCTTCTTCAATAATCAGGGAGTCAATCCAGTTAGTTGGAATAAACCCTTCATTGCTCTGAAAATTTAGCAATTCCATTAACTTGTCGTAATATCCACAAGTATTTAAAACACCAATTGGCTTGTTGTGATATCTCAAAATATTCCATGTTAGTGCGGTGAATAACTCTTCCAGGGTTCCAACTCCACCCGGAATTGCAATAAAGCCGTCTGACAATTCAAACATTAGGTTCTCACGTTCTTCGAGTGTATCAACATGGCGAAGATCTGAGATGAAGTCTGCTGCAATTTCGAGTTCGGCGATTCTATGAGGAATGACGCCAATGACTTCACCGCCTGCCTCAACAGTGGCGCGTGCAACTTCTCCCATGAGTCCAATTGATGCTCCACCATATACCAAGCCGATGTTGTCTCTAGCGAGACACTGTCCAAATTTAATTGCCGCATCAGCGTACTCTGGCCGAACACCTTTTTTGGAACCCAAAAATACGCAAATTCTCATGAATCCATGCCTCCTAATGTCAGCAGGAGTAGAAAGGGAAGTCTTAGTCGAGAGATAAGATGTGTCCCGAGAAGGTCGGGTTTGAATGTATCATTATATGAACAGCAAGCGATCAACGAAATAGGGGATCTGATGTCATTGGAACGTCATTGGCAATCAGTTCCTTTTTCTTATTATTGAACGAATCGAATGGCGAATCCTACAGAAAAAATAGAGAAAATTTATGTGACGGCCGAAGCATTGTTTGAAGATTCCTGCAAGCTTGCGGCCAATGTCTTGAAAAGCGGCTTTCGACCGAATTGGCTGGTCGCACTGTGGCGAGGTGGCACACCTGTTGGAATTACCATACAAGAACTTCTCGCTTACTATGGTGTTCCAACCGATCATATCGCAATTCGAACGTCGTTCTACGAAGGAATTGACAAGCGAAAGGGAAAAATTCGGATTCATGAAATCGGATACTTAATTGATAATATTAACAAAGAAGATTCTCTTCTGATCGTTGATGATATTTTCGATACAGGACTGACAATTGATGTACTGATTTCCGAGATTCGCAGACGTGCAAGAAGAAATACGCCTGATCAAATCCGTGTGGCCGCAGCTTGGTTCAAGCCAGAAAAGAATCGCACGGACCGAATCCCTGATTACTATGTCAATGCGACAGACAAGTGGATTGTGTTTCCTCATGAACTGCTGGGCCTCCGATTTGAAGAAATTCAGCAAAACAAACCCTACATAGCCAATGTTATGAACGATTTGGAAATGGAAACTGAATTTTCTTCCTAGTTTGATAATTTGATTTTAATTTAACAACCTTTTTTAAAGTTCTGATATGACAAATAATAAAGCACCTAATTCTCCGCCTGACTTTTTGGTCCATGACGATGTCGACTCGGTTGGAGTCATCGTTGTCGAAAAATCAACTGCAGGACAAACATTGACAGGCTGGGTGATTGATACAGATGAAACAATAACCGTCGATGCGATAGACGATATTCCACTTGGTCACAAGATTGCACTGACTGATCTGGCCGATGGCGAAAATGTCATCAAGTATGGCTTTCCAATCGGTCGCACTGTCGCATCAATTTCAAAAGGCGGCCATGTACATGTTCACAATACTAAAACGGAAAAATGGTAATGACTGAGTCAAAGCAAATATTCGGATACAGAAGAGAAAATGGGCGCGTAGGCATTCGAAACCACGTCATCATTCTGCCCTTGGATGATTTGTCCAATGCAGCTAGCGAAGCTGTCGCCAACAACATTAAAGGAACTCTGGCATTACCACACCACTACGGACGTTTACAGTTTGGCGAAGATTTGGAATTACATTTTCGTACCTTAATTGGTACCGGTAGTAATCCTAATGTCGCCGCATGCGTTGTTATTGGTATTGAGCCGGGCTGGACAAAACGCGTCGTCGACGGTATTGCCAGAACTGGCAAACCAGTGACCGGATTTTCAATTGAACAGCAAGGCGATATAGCCACTATCGCTGCAGCATCAAGAATCGCCAAAGAATATCTGCATTGGGCCTCTGAAATTAGACGCGAACCTTGCGGAATTGAAGACCTTTGGATTTCTCATAAGTGTGGTGAATCTGATACAACATCTGGAATAGGTGCAAATCCAGCTGTCGGTAATCTGATCGATAAATTGGACCCCTTGGGTGCTACCAACTGTTTTGGTGAAACATCTGAACTGACGGGTGCGGAACTTCTCTGTAAAGATCGTGCCGTAACGCCTGAAATTGGTGAAAAGTTCTACGCAACTTGGAAAGCATATATGGATGAGGTCATTGAACCGCACAAAACCAACGATCTGTCTGAAAGCCAGCCAACCAAGGGGAACATCGAAGGTGGTTTGACAACCATTGAGGAGAAGGCCTTAGGCAATCTCCAAAAGATCGGAAAGCACACATCCTACATTGATGTTCTTAAGCCTGCCGAGGAACCCAAGAGTGGGCCTGGACTATATTTTATGGACACATCGTCAGCCGCAGCAGAATGTGTCACTCTCCAAGCGGCTGCTGGTTTCGTTGTTCATGTTTTTCCGACCGGGCAAGGTAACATCATTGGACATCCAATTGAGCCTGTTATCAAGCTTACCGCGAATCCGCGGACTGTTCGTACTATGGGTGAGCATGTTGACTTGGATGTTTCAGGCATTCTGCGTCGTGAATTGACTATGGATGAAGCTGGAGACCTGTTGATTGACATGACCATTAGAACGTGCAATGGCCGATTGACGGCGGCAGAAGCACTAGGACATAGAGAGTTTGTTATGACAAAACTCTATCGAAGTGCATAACCCCGTATAAGTGACAATAATTCATGGAAGCCGAATCAAATTAAGGTCTCATTATGGCGATTGACAAAATCAAAAACTCCATTACAAAAAGTGTTGCACAGGACGCAATAGAAAACACGCAGCGCATCGTTCGAGAGATGCTTGAATCGATTCAAGAAGGCGGTGAGCAGAAAGCACTGGAGTACGCCAAGGAACTCGACAACTGGAGCGGCGATGTTGTACTAAGTGAACAGGATATTGCTCAAGCTGGCGAAAGTTTGAGTGATGAACTGAAAAACGATATTCAGTTTGCACATAACAGGGTGAAAGCATTTGCTGAACACCAGCTTGCGAGTCTATCTGAATTCGAAACAGAACTGGCACCAGGTGTGGTTGCTGGTCAGCGGCTGATTCCCATTAACACAGCCGGTTGTTATGTGCCTGGTGGACGCTACGCACACGTAGCATCTGCAATTATGAGTATCACCACTGCGAAAACTGCGGGTGTGAAAAATGTGATCGCCTGCTCACCACCGAAGCCTGGTGTCGGCGTCAATCCAGCGATTGCTTATACCGCATCCCTTTGCGGAGCCGACTCAATTCTCGCTTTGGGTGGTGTTCAGGGTATAGCAGCGTTGGCCTATGGGCTATTTACTGGCCATGAGGCAGATATTCTAGTTGGACCTGGCAATCGTTTTGTCGCAGAAGCCAAGCGATTACTGTTTGGTAGAATTGGGATTGATCTTTTTGCAGGACCCACTGAAATTCTAGTAATTGCAGACCAGACAGCAGACCCAAATATAGTCGCATCAGATCTGGTTGGCCAAGCGGAACACGGACCTGATTCCCCTGCCTGGCTGATCACGACATCAAGTGATTTGGCACAGCGTGTGATTGAGCTGGTTCCTGGCTATATTGAACGACTCCCTGAACCAAATCGATCTGCAGCGGAAGACGCCTGGAGAGATTTCGGTGAAGTTTCAGTGGTTGACACGCGAGAAGAAGCGGTCACGTTAAGCGATAAATATGCACCGGAACATCTTGAAGTACAGGCAGAAGACCTCGATTGGTGGCTTACCAACCTGTCGAATTATGGTTCACTGTTTCTGGGAGAGCAAACCACAGTTGCATACGGTGACAAGTGTTCTGGAACCAACCACATCTTACCAACCAGTGGTGCAGCTCGATACACAGGTGGCTTGAGTGTTGGCAAGTTCATCAAGACAGTAACCTATCAAAGGATGAATGAGGAAGCCAATAGAAGTGTAGGATCCGTTACTGCAAGAATTTCGCGACTTGAAGGTATGGAAGGACACGCTTTCACTGGAGATGACCGGCTGTACAAATATTTTCCTGATGAGGTCTTCCAACTCGGTCACAATGCCTGAATTACGTGCGAATCTTTTTGATGTAGCATCCAGAAATGCCGTAGTAACCGGCGCTAGTTCAGGGATTGGTCTTGCATTAAGTCAAACACTAGCCCGAATGGGAGCCAATGTCGTACTTGTGGCGCGAAGAGCTGAGTTGCTCAAAAAGGAGTGCGATGAGATCACACAGTTGGGTGGTTCTGTTCACTCCGTTGACGTAGACTTGCTTGACCATCATGCAGCAATGGCTTCATATGATCGGATTTGCGAACCTTTTGGATTTCCTGATATTGTGATAAACGCAGCAGGGATTAATCTCAGAGAGTCATCGGATAACGTTTCCTGGGAGAGTTGGGAACGCACGATCAGCTTGAATCTGTCTATTCCTTTTTTCTTTTCCAGACTGTTTGTTGATGACATGAAACGAGCAGGGTGGGGACGTATCATCAATATCGCGTCTCTTCAATCATTTCGTGCTTTTCCTAACGGCATTGCGTACGGCGCCTCAAAAGGGGGTGTCATCCAGCTGACTCGGGCGATGGCAGAAAGCTGGTCTTCATTCGGAATTATGTGTAATGCGATTGCCCCTGGGTTTTTCAAAACCGCCTTGACTGCGCCAGTTTTTGAAAATGAAGAAGTTTTAAAAAAAATGGCAGACAGTACAGCGATTGGACGAAACGGTACAATGGAAGACTTGCAGGGCCCTGTGTTGTTTTTCGCTTCCAGGGCGTCGGATTATGTCACGGGACAGGTATTGTTTGTTGACGGCGGCTTTACCGCCAAGTAAATTTTAATTAAGTTATTATGAAAGCACTTGTATATACAGCTCCAAACACCATTGAATTTCGCCCTGAACCGGTTCCTTCTTTGCTTCCGGGTGATTCTTTAGTTAAAGTCGAAGCGGTGGGAATCTGTGGTTCGGATTTACATGCATATCTAGGCCATGACAGCAGACGAGTACCACCATTGATTTTAGGGCATGAAGTCTGTGGTACCGTCATCGAAGGATCCAGTAAAGGTAAGCAGGTTGTCGTCAATCCCTTGATTACTTGTGGAGAGTGTAACGACTGCCTAAATGGATTGACAAATTTGTGCCTAGACCGTAAATTGATTGGTATGAATCGACCTGGCGCTTTTGCCGAACAGTTTGGAATTCCTGCAAAAAATCTGGTCGAAGTTCCAAACGGTGGGAATTCCGTAAAGCTGGCTCTCGCAGAACCTGCAGCGGTATCTCTTCACGCGGTAAGACTTGTTGAACGAATAGCCATGCGTCCCTTGTCGGAAGGAAATGCACTCGTTATAGGTGGTGGTGCGGTTGGTTTGCTATGTGCGATTATTCTGCGTGATTACGGTTGCAAATCCATAATGCTTTCTGAGACCAACGAACAGCGACTTAGAGTCATTAAATCTACAGGTGTCTGCGAGGTTATAAGTCCAACAACCGACAACATTGCGGAAAACCATTTTGATGCTGTGTTTGATGCAGTCGGTATTTCACTAACCCGTCAAACCTCAATTCGTGCTGTAAAACCTGGTGGCACAATCATGCACATCGGATTGGGTGATGCATCCGGAGAAATGGATGTCAGAAAAATGACACTTTCGGAAATAACCTTTATTGGGACCTACACATACACTGCTTTGGATTTTCGTGTTGCTGTTCACAAGATCGCCAAAGGTGAATATGGAGCGCTCGACTGGGTTGATGAACGTCCTTTGTCTGATGGTTCTCAAGCATTTAGAGAGTTAATTCAGGGGAAAGTCGCTTCTCCAAAGATTATTCTGCGTCCCTGACAAGTAGTTTGATTTCAAAGGTAAGAATTTCCTTTGAATCTGCGCAACACCTTGCTCACAAGGCACTCGTTGCACAAGGTGCTAATGATCTAGTTGCCGCTAGTGTAGCTTCAGCACTAGTATTAGCCGATGCCGATGGACAGACCGGACATGGGCTGTCGCGAATTCCTTCCTATATTGATCAGATGCATTGCCAAAAGGTCAATGGAATGGCTCTTCCATTCATTCAAAAAAAATCTCATCAGAGTATCGAAATTAACGCAAATGGAGGATTTGCCTATCCAGCTATCAGTCTAGCTGTGGAAGAACTTCAGGCCGCCTGTAGAGAGCGCGGAGGCATCGTCATGGCAGCCATTGTCGGATCACATCACTGTGGAGTCGCAGGCCACCCAGTGGAAAAACTCGCTCAGGGCGAATTTCTTGGACTCATGCTTGCTAACACGCCTAAAGCGATGCATGCTTTTGGGGGTGCAAAACCAATATTTGGAACCAATCCTATCGCGTTCGCCTGTCCCAGGAAATCACATGATCCAATCGTGTTGGATTTATCTCTTTCGATCGCAGCTCGAGGAAAAATCGTGCAATCCGCAGGGCAGGGGAGTGATATTCCAGAAGATTGGGGAGTAGATGAACAGGGTAAACCTACCACAGATCCTAAAGAAGTTTTGAAAGGTAGCCTGAATGCAATAGGGGGAACAAAGGGAATGGCGTTGGCACTGATGGTTGAAATATTAGCCGGCTCTTTTGTTAATAGTCATTTTGGCTTTCAGGCGACTTCATTTTTTGATCAAGAGGGTGGTCCACCTCGAGTCGGTCAACTCCTAATTTGCATCAACCCACTTGAATTCAATCCAGAATTTTTTAAGCAGATTGAAACTTTAGTGGAAAAAATCCTTGAACAGCAAACGGCTCGATTGCCCGGTTCAAAACGATTTGCGAACCGAAAGGCGGCAGAAAATTCTGGATTGGATTACTCGGAAACGTTGATAAATTCGATAGAATTATTAGCACAAACAAGTCGCTAGAACAACTATCGAAAAACACCAGTTAGATGATTTGCAGGAACAATATTGGGGTCAGGTGGGTCAACTAACTTATGAAATTCCAAAACAATTTCAAGGATTCCATTCTCCGTTGCCAGCATACGATGAGGTCTGAAACTAGGCATTAAGCTGACAATTGACTGTGTTGTGGTAATAAGAGTTTTGGTCGTATCAAATGTCTTGAACTGATATTCGATCAGATCAGGGAATTCGAGAGTAAATCCTCCGGGCATGCTCGGCATTTTTTCTGTTAACCACACAAAAGAATAAATTAGCGCGCCTTTTTTACACATCGGACTTAGCATAGCCATGATGTCAATAATATGTTTTCTGTCCAAGTAATTAAACAAGTCCCAAACCAGAATTAAGTTTAAGTGCTGAGACCCTTTGTAGTTTTTCAGGGATGGCAATGCGTTCAAGAACTGATCAGCTGCCCAGTTGCCACTTTCCTGCGTTTGACTCTCATTGAGCCCAAGCAAGGTGGAATGAAGATCAGATGAAGCAAAGTATGTGTAGTTGAATTCAGAAAAAAAATTTAAAACACTTGGGTCGGCTGGTGCAAAATCCAGAATACCCAGAGTATCATCAAATTCTCGTGAAAAATATTCGGAAATAACTTTGACACCAACAGAACTGAAGCGAATTCGGTCTCCAACACGGTGGGGCGAGTTGAAATTCAATAAGTTAAAGGACACTTTCTGAATCTCCACCGGTTAGGGTGGTAATGAGGTCTGAGATTTCGGCATGTTGAAAAGGATCCATCGAGTGTAGTTCTATCGCACAGCCGATGGATGACCTCTTTCATCACATAGGATTCAGGTTTGTGTGCAAACCTGTCTCATTCAAATTTCCAAAATCTAATGAAATGATAGAAATTTTATTTACTCGCAACTTGGCTAGGCACAGCAGGTCTCGAAGGCTTGGGCTGCGAAGTTGAAGCTGATCCTTCAGCAGATTTTGTCTTTCTCTCCCTCAGCATTTCTACAGAACCATTAAACGTGGACCCTTTGTCGAGAATCACATTAGCAGCATGAATGTCACCTTCTACGCTACCTGTCGAAACTAAATGTAATGTGTCATTAGCCGTTGCATTGCCAACAAGTTTCCCATGAATTGTGATATTTTTCGCACTGACTGTAGCTTCGGCGTGACCGGTTTCTTCAATTACGACAACGTTTTTATTTGCTTCAATTGAACCCTTAAACTTACCGTAAACCCTGATGTCTGATTGACCGGATATTTCTCCCTTCAGCGTCGTATGAGCGCTAATAATCGTTGGTTCAACTGAAGCAAGTTCGCTTCTCGCTACTGCACTGGTTCTATCAAGGGCTGTGTAGCCAGCGCTTCGAGTTTCTTTTTCTGACTTTTCAGATTTCGCGGGTATGGATTGTTGCATTGATTCCACTTGCGATGGAACGCTTGGTGGAGTCTGTGGTTGTTGTGATGAAGGATTGTCTTTTTTCCACATAATAGAGACCTCAATTGGACAGATTTACTCGGCAAGCACAACAGGAATAGAACAATTATTCAAGTGCAATAATTCGGTAGTTCAATTATATGACAGCGTCATATGGGCAAGTAATTTTTGAAAATTGAGGCATGACGACATTGGATGGTTTCAAAACTCAATTTGGTCATATCGACAGTTATCAATTCAACAGGGAATAATATAAAAGCGTTACATTACTATCTCAAATGTTAGATGAATTACAACGCTTAAAGAATTGTTGTAATGAATTTTATTAGTAAAGAACCAATTCAACTCATTGAGCGGATCAAATGAATGCCTGAAATCGAACCTACAGAATCACAGGCACTCCAGCCTCATCCAGTTGGCTCCAACTTTATGATTTCACAAATGTCAATTTTGAAAATCAAAAATATTACATAATATACATTATGCGAAGTATTATTTACTTCCAAATCATGTGAATTCACCAGTGCTGCTTCGAATCAACTCCCTACTCTGTCAGTTGGTGTCGGATAGGAAAATTGGGTGTCTGAAGATCAAACCAGTAAAAAGTAAAATATGGAGCAGTAAAAATTTTTCGACTTCGTTAGCTCAATTAGTGATTTGGTAGTTCCTGGTTGAACAAAAAGTTTGCTGCTAAGTTGGAACGAAATCCGTTATGTACATTAATGGAGAAATTAATTAATGATCCAAACAATTCTTCTTTTGCTGATCTGTTTGTTTCTTATATGGTTGGCTATTGGTGGCCGAGGAAGGGAAAACGGAATTGGTAGATTCTTGTCCTGTCGCAGAATTTCCGGACTCGATGGTAGCGACTATTTGATTCGTCGCTATCTGTTACCAAGAAACAAGCTTCTGAATATTTACCTGCACAGTTTTTTGGGTAGTGATGACGATCGCGCTCTTC
Organism: Arenicellales bacterium; assembly: GCA_965220665.1. Lineage (GTDB taxonomy): Bacteria > Pseudomonadota > Gammaproteobacteria > Arenicellales > JAJDZL01 > JAJDZL01. The sequence continues at coordinate 138,067 of CBDCQQ010000004.1, read as the reverse complement.
ATGACCATCCCTGGTATTCAATCAGTTGTGTACTAAATGGTCGCTTGATTGAGCATCGCCCAGACGGTTCAAGCAGGGAAATTTGTCGAGGAAAGATTGCGATTCGCAATCCAAGATTCCAACATCGGATTGAATTACCTGATGGTGAAACTGCAACGACATTGTTTATCACCGGACCTGTGGTTCGAACTTGGGGCTTTGTCTGCCCGCAAGGATGGATTTCCTGGAACGAATATGGCAATAAAGGGGGTTGCGATTAATTAATCCCCTTTTGTGGCATTCAGAAATGAATAGTATGGGAATTGCTAGATAAAAATCAACGAACTACCATGGCTACATAAAAAAATTTAGCTATCTAAATTAATTGAGCAGTTGAGGACAATAACCAACCTCAATTTAATTTTGAATCTGAAACAAGTCAAGAAAATTGTTGGTTGTTTTCTCCGCAAGGCTTTCCAGACTGATTCCTCTTAACTCTGCCAAAAATTCTGCCGTGTGACGCACATAAGCCGGTTGATTTTCTTTACCGCGCTTCGGAACAGGCGCCAAATATGGTGCATCAGTTTCTATGAGTAATTTATCCATTGGAATTTTCTTCGCAACTTCAGCCAAGTCCTTGGCATTCTTAAAGGTAACGATCCCTGAAAATGAGATATAGAATCCCTCATTAAGTGCTGCTTTAGCCATTTCGTAGTCGCCAGTAAAGCAGTGCATCACTCCACCTGCTTCCCTTGCCTGATTATCCCGCATTATCGAAATTGTGTCTTCCGGTGCATTGCGGCTATGAACAATAATTGGCTTTTTTACGATACGTGCAGCTTCAATATGCCGTGCAAATCGGTCGCGTTGCCATTCGAGTTCACCATAACTTCGATAGTAGTCCAATCCGGTTTCGCCAATGGCAACAACCCTGTCATCCATACCGAGATCAACCAGCCTCTTGACACTTGGATCTTCACCTTCGGTTTCGTTAGGATGCACACCAACTGACGGATAGATGTTTTCATGTGCATCACTCAGTTCCAAAATTTGCGGATAATCTTCCAGATTGACTGCAACGCACAACATGTACTTTACGTCCATCTGCTGTGCCAAGTCTAGCAAAGAATCGAACTTTTCCCAGAGTTGGGGGAAATTGATGTGACAATGACTATCTGCGAGGTCCATAAATGAATATTCCTGATTCAGTGTACACAGTTGTCGATTGCAATCAATGCATCTTCAACAGCCAACGTTTTGTCCAGCCCCCCTGCCCTTATTTGATTTCTCAAGAATCCGATATGATCATAGATTAGAAAGAGTTTTCTTTGGTCCGTACGCAATGCAATCTCACTAAGCAGCGTTTCCCCTTTTTCTTTTCTTTCATTGACTACCGCAGCCTCGCGAATCAACTTACTCACCAGTTGAAGTAATTCATCCAGGCATTCTGCTTCTCCGAGTTGAATACCCAACTCAATAAGTTCAAACAAATCTCTCTGTTTGTGTCGCTGCAATTGTTTCAAGACTGTGGAAACGAATGCTGTTGAAAGTAAAATTTCATCATTCCGTAATTGTTGCAATCCAACGACAGGTCCCATTCCATATTGCTGAATTGCACTGATTTCCTGTGGACGCAATTTCAGCTGTACCAACCATTGCTCAATCTGCTCTGGATCTGGAGTAGGCAAGAATAACTTTTGGCAGCGACTGGTAATGGTTGGTAGCAAATTCTGTGTACTCTGAGCGATTAAAACTAGAAATGTGTTTGGTGCCGGTTCTTCAAGAACTTTCAACAGAGAATTTGCACCCGCTATTGTCATGGAATCGACCGGATCAATGATAAAAACCTTGTTTGCAGATAAATGAGGCTTTACATTTGCAGCTTCGATCAATGCTCTAATTTGATCGATGACAATTGTTGAGCGGGGATTTTTGCGTTTAGCACGAGAAGATTGATCATCAAGATATCGATCGGCATAATTGATTAACACCGAATCCATACTTTCGAGTCTGGATTCAGAAGTCAGAACGTGCAAATCCGGATGAGTGCCTGAACCGAATAGCCGACAATTTCTGCATTCCGCACATGGTGATTTTTCCTCGCCTTGACATAGTAATGCTACCGCGAGTCTTGTCGCAAATCGAAGTTTTCCGATACCTTTTGTCCCCGTAAACAGAATCGCATGGGGTAGTCTGCCTAATGATTCAGCGATGCGCTTCCAGGCGTCAACCTGCCATGGATACAGTTCAAGAAAGTTAGACATTAGTTTGATCTATAAACTCTTTGATATAACGCTGAGAGCTCTCTTTAACTTCTTCTACATCAAGATTAGCATCAATGCATTTGATACGTTCTGGGTGAAGTTTATGTAATCTAATGAATGCAGTCCGCACTCGATTGTGAAACACATCTGGTTCCTTCTCAAACCGATCCGGTGAATCAATCTGTCTAACTCTTTGCTGGGCGATTTTAATGTCGGTATCAAACAACAGTGTTAGGTCCGGTCGAAATTCACCTTGAGCCCATTGTTCAATTTGTCCAATCCTGTCAAACGGTAATTCTCTCCCACCTCCCTGGTATGCATAGGTTGAATCCGTGAAGCGGTCACAAACCACCCATCGCCCTGCTTCAATATTCGGCAAAATGAACTGTTCCAGATGTTGGGAACGTGCGGCAAACATAAGCAGCACTTCAGCGTTTGGAAGAATATCGCTGTCCCTGGCCAATAATAATTCGCGTAACTTTTCACCAATTGGTGTTCCACCGACCTCACGCGTGGTTACAACTTCAAAACCAGCTTCTTGAATGGTTGAGACGACTGCCTCTGTCGCAACCGACTTACCGGCACCATCAAGACCTTCCAAAGTGATGAATTTTCCTTGCATGCTCTGTGGGTCTGTTATCTGTTCTGTTTGATGATTCTGAAAATCAACCTTGCTTTTCAACAATACTACGATAGTTTCGCACAGCCTTAAGATGTTCGTCTATCGTATTGGAAAATTGATGTGTTCCATCACCACGAGAGACAAAATATAAATAACTGGTCTTTGCCGGACGTGCTGCGGCTTGAATGGCGGCTAACCCAGGCATCGCAATTGGAGTTGGCGGAAACCCGGGACGAGTATAAGTGTTGTAGGGCGTATCCCGATCTAACTCGGACCTTTTGAGCGGCCCGTCAATTCCGCCTAACCCATAAATTACAGTGGGGTCCATCTGCAGGCGCATGCCCTTATTCAAGCGGTTCACAATCACACCGGCAATAATTGGGTATTCCTCGTCAACACTTGACTCTTTCTGAATAATTGATGCGGCAATCAGACACTCGTAGGCTGTTTCGTATGGCAAATCGGGACTTCGATTTTCCCACTCTCGCTCCAAAATTTCCTTCATCTGAGCATGAGCTCTATGCAAAATTGACAAATCAGTTTGCCCTGCATTGAAGTTATAGGTATCCGGAAAAAACCAACCCTCAGGATGTTGTTCCGAGATGTCAAGATGTTTAAGAACGGCATCAGCATCAACCTCTGCAAGTGTCTGCTTTAAATTTGCCTTTTTACTCAGTTCAGCCAGAAACTCCTGGAAAGTCCAACCCTCTATGAACTGAATTTGATGATCGATTGACTTTCCTTCTACAATTCTTGACAATACCTGCAGAAGATTCAACTCTGGTTGAAATTGATACTCACCGGCTTTTAAAGAACGTTCAAATTGTCCTGTGCGTGCCACCCAAACCAACAATTCAGGGGTTGTCAGGTGACCGTTCTCGTGCAACATTTTCGCTAAGTCAGTTGCGTTTGCACCAGACTCGAACACATAAACCTGATCCACAGGTATGTTGAGCGGACGTGTAATCAGGTATGCTGCATAAGTCACCGTAGCAAACGCGAAAAGAGAGATGATAGCGACGAAAAATGGCCACGAACGTCGCTTACGAGATTTTCTTTTGACTGCCACGTTTGATATCAGTCAGGAAATAATTGTGCCGAGTCGACAGAAATTTTGCCGCGTATCGCAGATGATAGTCTAACTGAATTTTCTGAATGCAAGTGACCCGTTTGTTCCACCAAATCCAAAGGAATTTGACAGCGCGCCACCGATTTTTGTATCGCGTGCCGTGTGAGGTACATAATCAAGATCACATTCTGGATCAGGATCATCAAGATTAATCGTTGGAGGTGCTATTTGATGATAAATTGCCAGCACTGTGTGTATTGCTTCAACTCCTCCTGCCGCACCCAACAAATGACCGACCATCGATTTTGAAGAACTGACTGCAAGATTGAATGCATGGTCACCGAATAACTTTTTGACCGCCATTGTTTCCGCAATGTCCCCCTGTGGTGTTGAAGTACCATGTGCGTTGATATAGTCAATTTCGTCAGCATTGGTTCTCCCGCTTCTCAATGCATTTGTCATGCATCTAACCGCCCCGTTACCATCCGGTGATGGTGCAGTGACATGGTGAGCGTCCCCGCTCATTCCAAAGCCTGTCAATTCTGCGTAAATCCTAGCACCTCGACGCTTGGCACTCTCCAGTTCCTCAAGTACCAGAATACCAGCTCCTTCTCCGATAACAAACCCATCGCGGCCCAAGTCCCAAGGTCGGCTAGCTGCTTCAGGGTCATCATTCCTTCGACTGAGTGCGCGCGCGTTAGCAAATCCCGCGACCGATGTTGGTGTAATAGCTGCTTCGGTTCCGCCGGCAACCATTGCATCTGCATCACCAAATTGAATCAGTCGCGCAGCTTCTCCAATAGCGTGTGTTCCTGTCGTGCATGCTGTAGTTACCGCAATGTTTGGCCCTCTCAATCCATAACTGATCGAGATATTGCCGGCCGCCATGTTGATGATTGACATGGGGATGTAAAAAGGAGAAATTCGTCGTACACCGTGCTCATGTTTTTGTATGGTTGTGGCTTCAATCGTTGTGACTCCTCCTATACCTGCACCAACATAAACACCAACAAGATCCATGTCGATATTGGAATCCAACAGACCAGAATCCTTGATTGCCTCACCGGCAGCGCACATGCTAAACTGAATGAACCGGTCCATTCTCCGGGCTTCCTTGGCCGGTAGGTGATCACTTGGATCGAAATTGTCTACTTCTCCGGCAATGGTGACCGTAAATCCAGTCGTGTCAAACAAGGTGATGTTGCCCAACCCACTCTTCCCCGCGATCAAGTTCTCCCAATTCTCGGGAACTCCATAACCAATGGGTGAGATAGCACCCAGACCAGTAACTACTACACGACGGCCTTTCATTGGCTAATCAGTGGCGGGGAAGAATTTATGGATTGTGTATCGAAGCGACGACTTCAATGGATTTCGCTTAAACCACTATCAAGAGGCTCAGTCTTTGAAGTTCGCTTCAATGAAATCCACAGCTGAACCGACAGTGGTTATGCTTTCCTGTACGTCATCCGGAATATCCAAGTCGAATTCCTGTTCTAATTCCATCACGAGTTCTACGGTATCTAGTGAATCCGCGTGTAAATCATCGGTAAATGACGTGTCTCGAGTGACTACAGGAGGGGGATTTGTGTTCTCACACAATTTTTCAATTACAAGTCGAATGACTCGTTGTTCAATTGTTTCCTGACCGCTGCCGTCCATTAATGATTACCTCCGAGAGAGTAAGGTTAATTGAAAAATGTTAACACTAACCAAATTAAAAATTGTATATCGAATTGCTGAATCCATTATCAATGGTCAGTGTCGAATCATGCCGCCATCAACAAATATTGTTGAGCCGGTAATGTAAGAACTTTGCGATGATGCAAGAAAAACCACAGCATTGGCGACTTCCTCGGGTTGCCCCATCCGTCCCATTGGGATATTGCCAAGCAAATTATCGCGCACCCTTTCATCAAGTACGTTGGTCATGTCTGTGTCAATGAACCCGGGCACAACCATATTCACGGTCACGTTTCGGGTCGCAATTTCCATAGCGAGGGACTTTGAAAAACCCAGTATTGCAGACTTTGAGGCTGAGTAGTGTGCCTGTCCAATATTGCCAATGTGTCCGACTACGGAAGAAACGTTAATAATCCTTCCGTATCGCTGTTTCATCATTCCTCGCATAAACGTCTTGCACATTCTGTATACAGAATTGAGGTTTGTCTCGATAATCTCTTCCCACTCTGCATCCTTGATTCGCATCACAAGGTTGTTTCGAGAAATACCTGCGTTATTGACCAGAACACTCACGGCACCATACTTTTCTTGAATTTTCGTCTGGAGGTCGGTAATTGAATCGACATCGTTGACATCTAGACGCATCCCCTCGCCCGACGCTCCTGCAGTATTCAGATATTCGGTAATTTGAGCCGCCCCACTATCAGTTGTACCTGTGCCAATTACTATACCGCTCTCGGCAGCAAATGACTCTGCCACAGCGCGACCGATCCCTCGGGTTGCACCAGTAACCAAACATATATTGTCAGATAAAAGATTAGTCATTCTAGTATGTCAAAAATGCGGAGCCCCAAGTAAATCCGCCACCAAATCCTTCGATCAAAATAGTGTCGCCGGCATTTATTCGCCCATCGCGAACGGCTGTATCCAAAGCAAGTGGAATTGAGGCTGCCGAAGTATTTCCATGCTGATTTATTGTAACGATTACTTTCTCCATTGGTATACCCAATCGTCTGGCTGTCGCAGTAATTATTCGAATATTTGCCTGATGAGGTATCAACCAGTCAACCTGATCAACAACCGCTTCGTTGGCCTCAAGTGCTTCGACTGCAATTTGTTCCATACATTTAACAGCAATTTTGAACACCTCACCGCCCTGCATCTGTGTATAGGCGGAACCATTGATAACCTGATCGAAATTTCGGGAAACGCCTACTGGCACACTCAACAGGTCTTTGTATGTACCGTTAGCCCGCAAGTGGGTGGAATGGATACCGGGTGTGCCTGAGGATTCCAATACGACAGCACCCGCACCGTCTCCAAATAATACACATGTTGTTCGATCTGTCCAATCGATGATTCGGGAGAAAGTTTCTGCGCCAATAACCAATGCACGGCTTGCACAATCGGTACGAATAAATTTATCCGCGATATCAATGGCATATAAAAATCCGGCACATACCGCCTGCACATCAAACGCAGGTGAATTACGGATACCCAGACGCTCCTGCAATATGCAAGCCGTACTGGGAAACACTTGGTCCGCCGTGGTTGTAGCGACAACGATAAGGTCAATATCACTGGCATCAAAGCGACCTGATTCCATCGCGGCATAAACTGCCTGTTCTGCCAGGTCGCAAGTTGTTTCATCGGAATCCGCGATGTGTCGTTGTTCGATGCCAGTTCTTGAATAGATCCAATCATGACTGGTGTCAACCATTTTTTCAAGATCATAGTTTGTCACGACACCGGTCGGTAGATAGCTTCCAGTTGCAATGATTTTTGAGAAACTCATAAGGAGCTTGCAGCAAGAACAGATATCTGTTCATTAATTCTTGCAGGCACTTCGTTCTTGACTTCATTCACCGCTTTACGCAATGCATGTTGAAATGCCAGCTGATCTGCCGCTCCGTGGCTCTTGATGACTGATCCAGTCAATCCGATTAGTGCTGCACCGTTATATACCCTTGGGTCAATTCTATTTTTTGCGCGTCTGAATGCCGGTTGTGCAGCCAGCGCTACCAACTTGCTCACGAAACTTCTCTCAAATTCTTCACGTAATGTACTCTGAATAAAATGCGAGACCCCTGCGCCGGTCTTAATGACCACGTTGCCAGAAAATCCGTCACAAACGATCACATTTACATCGCCAGAAAAAATTCTATCACCTTCTATGTATCCCTGATAATTTAGTTCACTAGCCTCAAACAGTGCAGCAGCATCCTTGATCGTTTGATTACCTTTAATCGCTTCAATTCCAATATTCAATAGTGCCACTTTTGGCTTGTCAATGCCCTCCATGTATTTAACGAATGTCGCACCCATAACGCCAAATTGGAACAGTACCTGAGCCGAACACTCAACATTTGCACCTAGATCCAGAACATTGACGAATCCGTCGACAGTTGGAATCTGTCCAATAATAGCGGGACGATGAATTCCTGGCAGGGGACGCAGAACAACGTGAGCAATTGCAGTCAGAGCACCTGTGTTTCCGGCACTGACGCAGGCACTGGCCGAACCCGATTTGACAAGATCCATCGCAACGCGCATTGAGGAGTCTCTCTTCCTGCGGAGCGCGAAGGTTGGTGAGTCATCCATCGCAACCGTTTCAGAAGCATGATGAATTTTGAGACGAGAGGAGTCTGAGTGGCTGTGCTGATCTATCAGCGCTTCGAGTTGCGCCTGATCTCCAACCAACACAAACTGCAAATCGTTGGCATCAGACAGCGCAGCTATGGTGGCAGGCACTGTAACTTGCGGCCCGAAATCCCCGCCCATCGCATCGACCGCAATGGAATTTACCATGTTAAGTCAACCAGCCTCGTTGAGGCGGAAATTGAATCAAATAACCAGCGGGATTTTAGCTGGCTTACTATTCGTCCTCGTCCGAGATCAGTTCTTCTGGCAAAACCCGCTTGCCTCGATAATAACCATCATTGGAAACATGGTGACGTCTGTGCAACTCACCAGTCTCTGGTTCAATCGACAGAGTTGGCTTGCTAAGTGCGTGATGTGAGCGACGCATATTACGCATTGATTTGGACTTCTTTCTTTGTTGTACGGCCACTTTGTTTCCTCAAACTAATGGTTGTAATGAACTACTCTTTCGGTATTCTTGAATTTTTTTTGGTTTCTGGCTCGAACTCCAGTTTTTAAAATCGTTTCAACCTACTGTCAATGAGACTGAATTGCGATAATACACTGTCAATAGCCAAACATATTTTCGAGCAGGGAATTTCATACAATATTTTTGAAACTCCATGGCTGAGCACTTAAGGCACCACGGAAAATCCCCCTTAACCGATGCAAGCACCCAACCTGCCCGCATCCCTTACAAGTTCTTGTAATTTAAATCGAAGCAGCTTTGAAACACGAACATTATAAAGCAAAACTGAAAGCGAACATTTTGAGCCAATTGGCAATCTGGCACTATAAATTTGCGTGTCATTCTGACAAGTGAGAAGAGTCTAATGATCGATCATGTAACTGACAGAATTTCACACAACACTGAAATAGTGCTTGCATCATCATCCGAGGCCCGCCGAAAAGTACTGGAAAAACTCGAAATTCCGTTCGAGGTATTCAAACCCAGCATCGATGAGTCACCTAAATCAGGAGAATCACCGCCGCAGTTGGTCAAACGCCTATCCGTTGAAAAGGCCAGCGCTGCAACTGACCGCTATCCTGATCACCTGGTAATTGGATCAGATCAAGTTGCTGTGGTTGGTGACCAAATTCTCGGTAAGCCAGCAAATCGGGAGTGTGCTATATCACAACTCGAACTCATGTCAAAAAGAGAAGTGATACTACTGACAGGATTAGCGCTGATCAATTCAGGAACAGGCAATGTGCAGTCAGACGTTATCCCCTACCGTGTCGTATTTCGAAATCTAACTCGCTCGATGATTGAGAATTACATTGATAAAGATGAACCTTACGATTGTGGCGGAAGTTTGCGTTCAGAAGGTCTGGGAATCGTGCTGTTAAAGCGATTTGATGGTTCCGATCCAAATGCCCTGTTGGGGCTCCCCCTCATCCGCCTTATTGACATGTTGGCACGTGAAGGAGTTTCAATTCTACAGTAAACAAAAGTACTAGGACTTCTCAGTATGATGGATTTCAAACCGTTCGTCATCTAGAACGACCGTTGATTCGATTTCTTTTACCGAAATAGCAATGAGTGAAGCGCCATAACAAGGGCCATTCACACAGACGCCGGTATTCGGTTCATAAAGTGCACCATGATTGCTACAGATCAGATATTCACCCGAAGTATCGAAGTATTCAGCATCATCCCAGTCCAATTCCAGCATCATGTGAGCACAACGATTCAAATATGCATAGACGGAACCTTCAAAACGAACCACGAAAGCTGGTACGGGCTGTGAACCGACGGTTAAATTGAATTTGACACCGGTTCCTCCAGATTTAAGGTCGTCTGAATTACAGATCGCATGAAATTTTTTTGAACTCATTCGAATACTTCCTCTTGATCACTTAGTTGTTTAATGACGGCTGTAAGGTCTGCGGGCAGTTCCGACTCAAACATTACCTGTTGTTTACTGATTGGGTGAATGATCGAAACTCTGCTTGCATGCAGAAACATACGCTTTAATCCTATTTTCTGCATTTGGCGGTTAAAATCTCGGTCGCCATATTTTCTGTCACCGGCAATAGGCTGTCCGATGTGTAATGCGTGCTGACGCGCCTGATGTGTTTTGCCTGTAAGAAGTTCGATGCTCACCAAGACGCAACTGCGAAAATTGCGAACTGGAGAAAAATAACTTACTGATGCTGCGGCAGTTTGTCGTTTTCCCGAGTTCTTTGAGTGATTGACCGGTGGAGTTTCCACGCACCTTTCTGATGGATATTCCCATCTATCTTTGAGCAACGCCAGATAGTGTTTACTCAATGAATGTGAAAGTTCCTCCCGACGCCATTGGGCCTGAAGATTTCTTAGTGTCCGGCTATTTTTAGCTAGTATCAAAACGCCTGATGTATCTTTGTCCAAGCGATGTACGAGTTCGATACCTGGCTCATTCTTTCGTATCAATTTCATTGCTTCAATCAGTCCGAAATTGTGTCGGGTGCCAGAGTGAACAGCAATGCCAGGAGGTTTGTCGAGAACAATCAGACATTCATCTTCAAACAGAATTTGCTGTACCGAATTTTTCAACTTTGGACTGATCTCACCGACAAACTCCTTTTTTCGTGTAATAACTGGAGGCACCCTCACTCGATCACCCGACTTGAGTCGTCGACCAGCTTTAGATCTTCCGCTATTGACTCGTACTTGTCCCGTTCGAATGAGATTGTAAATATGGCTGTGTGGCACACCCTGCAAAATGCTGATCAAAAAATTGTCTAACCGACGGTTTTCGGAATCCGCATCAATCTCGATCAGATTGACTGACGCATAGTTGCACTTTCGACTCTCAGGCATTTTTAACATTAAGAAATTTAGAACTTGAAGATATCCAATATCTCAATATATGTTGAATTTACCGGATGCTAAGGTGCTTTCTTCTTATCCTGAATAATCATGACCGGAGATTTGACCAAAGTTCCTTGTATAATGTTGTGTGCAAATGGGACGAAACTACCCTAGAATCCCAATTAATTGTTAATTGGGTTGATTTTGCAATGGGTCGCACAAGTTGCGCAGTCCTTTCAGAGTTTTTATGAACAAATTCAAAGGTGTACTTTGGGTGCAACAGGCTTTTCCAGTTGACACCAACAAGTACTTCTTCCACAAGAAAAATATTGGCGCACCGCACTTTAGATTAAGTCAGTTCTGATGATTCGAATTTATTCCAGTTTGGCTTTCCCCGTCACACCCAAGAGAACGGTGAACCTTCACGCTGCGGTGCCATTCGAGGAATTTTTTAATGAAACGCATGTTATTCAACGCTACTCACCCAGAGGAGTTGCGGGTCGCCATCGTCGATGGCCAAACTCTGGTTGATCTCGATATAGAATTTTTAAATAGCGAAAGTAAACGAGGAAATATATACAAGGGTACGGTTACCAAGGTAGAGCCCAGTCTTGAAGCAGTATTTGTAGACTACGGCGCACAACGTCAGGGCTTTCTTTCGCTTAAAGATATTTCGAGAATTTACTTCTCCAGTAACTACACTGCGTCAACCCCAATGGCGCAGGTCAAAGTTCAGGATGTCATTGAGGTAGGCACCGAGATGATCGTCCAAGTCGAAAAAAATGAAAGGGGCAGCAAAGGCGCAGCACTGACAACTTTCATTAGTCTCGCTGGACGCTGTCTTGTTTTTCTGCCAAACAATCCCCGCGGCGGTGGCATCTCCCGGCAAGTGGATGGGTCTAGCCGTCACGAACTCAAGGAAATACTCGGTAAACTTGAAGTTCCTGACGAGCATTCAATTATTGCCCGCACAGCTGGAATTGGTCAGAGTGTTGACAGTTTCAAAGCCGACCTGAATTACCTGATTAATCTATGGAACGCGATTGAAACCACCGCCGAGCAGAACAAAGCACCAATGCTGATTTATCAGGAAAGCAGTCTGATCGTGCGGACCCTGAGAGATTACCTTAGGGATGATGTCAAGCAGATTCTCATTGATGACAACGATCTGTTCGAGAAGACAAAGCGCTTCGTCAAAGATGTCATGCCGTCCGCAAAGGTTCAGGTTGAGCATTACCGTGGCACGATCCCCCTATTCTCAAAATATCAGATCGAACATCAAATCAAAAACGCGTTTGAAAGAGATGTCAGCCTTCCGAACGGTGGTGTCATTGTTATCGAGCAAACCGAAGCCATGGTAACAATTGATGTCAATTCAGCGCGTTCAACGAAAGGTGCTGATATTGAAGAAACTGCCATGCAAACCAACCTTGAAGCTGTCGACCAGATCGCCAAGCAGTTACGAGTTAGAGATATCGGCGGATTGATTGTCATCGATTTTATCGATATGAACTCTCCTCGTAATCGAAGAAAGATCGAAAAACATTTTGCCGAAGCGGTGGAGTCAGACCGGGCACGAACCCGAATCGGCAAAATATCGCAATTCGGACTGTTGGAGCTATCCAGACAGCGGTTGCGCTCATCGATTGAAGAGTCCAGTCATGAAAAGTGCCCTCGCTGTAAAGGACGAGGGTTTATTCGAAGTGTCACCTCCACAGCGCTAAACACCTTGCGATTTATCGAAGAAGAATCAAGAAAGGAAAGCACTGAATTGATTCATGCGCATCTGCCCGTCGATGTTGCCACATTTTTAGTCAACGAAAAGCGGTATGAACTCAATACACTTGAGTCACGGACTGGAACTCGGGTGTTCATTATCCCCACTCGATCTTTACTCATACCCGATCAACGCATCGTTCGATTTACTGCAGCTGAAATTGAGGAGAATGAAAAAGTCAGCTACACACTTGAGAATTCCAACGGCAATCCAGAAATCTACAACATTATCAACTCTGGGAGCAATGCCCAGCAAGCAGCAGTGAGTCAGGAAAATCTCAGACTGGAATCCGGTTTGTCACAAAAGCGATCTACACCTTGGCTAAAGAAAGCCGTTAGTTCAATATTTGGTCGTGAAGAGGAAGCAGTAGTGGAACAACCTAAACCGGAAAAGGATGAAACTACAACCAAAAAGAAACGAAAAGGTAGCAGGAAGCAGACTCAAGCCACTGAAAAGAACAGTCCTCGTTCTAAAAAAACTAAAGTTAAATCTCAAACTAGCCCAGCAGAAAAACCTGCAAGTCAGTCAAGGAAGAGTACATCGAACAGAAAGCGGAGACGCCCTTCAGGGAATTCAATCTATTACCCTGACCCCAATTCAAACTCTGGACAGTCGGAACAGATTGCAACGGGTGACCCGAATAGCTCAGTCAGAAAGAAGCCAAGCAGTAGCACATCACGGCGACAAACCCGGTCTCGCAAGCGTCCGTCTAAATCTGAGAAGGATGCAGTGCAAATAGATACAGGCACTGATTAAATTGGAAAGCCAATTTGAAGTACCAGCATTTGTGTACTCCTCAGAACTCAGCTTATCCGGCGGATTCGGTCCAGTTCTGCACAAATTCCGTAAAATGTGCGGTATTCGATTCTGAAAGATACCTTCGTATCAGTATTACTTCTTCGCTGTACTTTGTCTTCGATATAGCACCTCGAATCAACTCAAACCTCAGAAATATCAGGTAAGTATTCAAGGCATCGATTTCGCAATAATCGCGTATTGCCTGAATCTGACCGTCAAGGTACGCTTCAAATACATTCGCACCTCCGATTCCTGATTTACCGGGTAAGCCAATTAGCTTGGAAATTTCATCAAGCGGTGCAGACCCACGCCCCTGGAAACGAGCCAAAACATCCATGAGGTCAACGTGCCGTTTGTGATAGCGACTTTGATAATTGTTGAATCTGAAGTCCCGGTCGAAATCACCTGTATCCCAAAATGGGACGCTGCGAATTTCATGAATCAATGCACGATATTGCAGAACTGGCAGATCAAAGCCGTTTCCATTCCAAGAAACCAAAGTCGGTTTTTTCTCTACTGCACGAAAAAACTCAGCGACCAAATCTCTCTCACTTGACTCCAGATTACCAAGTGACTTAACGGTAAATGAATCTCGGTCCCAGCGAACAGCAACCGAAATCGCCACTACCTTCTGCTGATGCAAAGGTAGCATCACCGCATCAGGCACCCTAGTTCGACGCGCCGCCATCATAGCTTTCGCGGCATGCTCCTGGTTCAACCCTTCTAGATCGTACAACAGTCCTCCGCCATCAGTATCGGGAATTGTTTCGATATCAAATGCAACAACCATACTCATGATTTCAAAGCCTTGCCTGGGTTTGTTCCCACCTTAGAAATATCGTCCGACATATATATTAGGTTCAATTGAGGCTTGCGTGAACCTCTGAACTCATTGACTACCAAATGAAATGCACATCGATAGCTTCTATTTTCCGGTGGCTGAGAGTGAAAGTTAGAGTACCTAAAGAATATGCCTGCCACAATTTCTTTTGAATGGGGACTGCTTAGTCGAACGCTCAAATGGCCATCTTTTAACATTCTGTGGCTTACTACGTTGAAAATCCCATCAAAAACTGGCTCTTCAAATTGCTGTCCCCAAGGACCCCCAGAACGAACTTCCTCTGCAGCCTCTAGCCCTAAATCGCTGATTTCTCCATCTGACAGTATTTGATTTACCCTTTTTCTGTTGCCTAACTGGCGTGACAGTTCCTCCTGATACAGTGATTTAAATCGTTCAAGGTTTGTTTCCAGAAGTGTCATTCCCGCAGCCATTGCATGCCCACCATACTGAACGAAGATGTCCGGTTCAGTTGCTTCGATGCTTGCTAAAACGTCGCGCAGATTAAGTCCTTGAACTGAACGACCTGAGCCTCGAAGCTTTCCTTCATTGTCTGGTGCAAAAATTACAGATGGTTTGCCAGTGTACTCCTTGACCCGTGATGCAATCAGTCCGATAATTCCCTGATGCCAGTCAGCGTTATAGAGGCAAACTCCAGGCATAGATTGCTGATGAATTGAATTCAAGTTATTTGTGACTTCATCTTTGGCAGTTTGAACCATCTCAACTTCCATCGCCTTACGTGTAATGTTGAGTCGTTCCAGAGTTTTGACAACACTTCGCACCTCTTCTGCATCTGTACTGACCAGGCATTTGATTCCATAACTGATATCATCAAGCCGCCCTGCTGCATTTAGTTTTGGGCCGACCGTAAATGCGAGATCTTCGGACACAACATCCCCAATTCTTTTTCCACTCTCCTCAAGCAGACACCTGATTCCATAGCGGCAACGACCCCTGTTGATTAGCTTTAGTCCCTCCGAAACCAGAATACGATTGTTGTAGTCTAAAGGTACAACGTCAGAGATCGTCCCTACTGCAACCAGATCGAGAAAATGGGCCATATTTGGTTCCGCAATGCCTTCATATTTAAACCATTTTTCCTCTCTTAATTTTTTTCGAACAATAGACATCACGTACCACATAACGCCAACACCCGCCAGGTTCTTGCTCCCAAACTGATCACCTGGTAGTCGTGGATTGACAATCGCATCTGCTTCTGGCAACTCCTCACCTGGCAAATGATGATCAGTAATTACAACAGACATTCCGTACTCCCTCGCCAGTCGAACCCCTGCCAAACTGGTAATGCCGTTGTCAACAGTAATTACCAATTCGGGTTGTGCTTCTGCGAAGCTCTTGACAAACTCTTCAGTCAGTCCATAGCCAAATAGCTGCCTGTCGGGACAAATGTAGCTCACTTTTCGTGCACCAAATGCAGTTAGTGCCAGGCAGCCCAACGCTGAACCGGTTGCGCCATCAGCGTCAAAGTCTCCTGCAATCAGAATTGGCGCATTCGCCTGGATGGCACTGACAATGATGTCAGAAGCTTCGTCAATATTTGACAGCTTTGCAGGTGGAAGAAGATTATTGAGGGAATAGTCGAGTTGACAAGAATCTGAAATGTCCCGGTTCTTGTAGACTTGCTTGAGTACTGGATGAACATCCAGATCATCAGATCCGATGGAGTGAGTTCGACGAACCAAAGTGCGATTCAAAATGATCCTGTCATCACTCATCTGCAGACTTACGCCAATGCTTCGATGCGAATTCGGTTAATTTCACCAATCACTGATTCAAGCACTTGCAATTCTTCCAATGCGTTTTGCATATTCGCTTCCAAGGTTTCCTGAGTCACAATGACTACTGGCAACACCTCTTTGTGATGTCCTGAACCCTTTTGTAAAATCGATTCAATGCTAATTCCATGATCACCAAGAATTCGAGTTACTTCCGCCAAAACACCAGCTTGATTCAGCGCACACATTCTCAAATAATTAGCGGTCTCAGTCTGGTCAAAGGGAATGATTGGTATATTTTTCAGTTTATCGTACTGAAAACTCAAATGTGGAACACTGGTGTTCACACTTCCATTCATGGCTCTGGCAACATCGACCAAATCAGCGATCACGGCAGAAGCAGTCGGTTCAGAACCAGCGCCTGGGCCATAGAATAGAGTCCGACCAATTGCATCGCCTGATATAGCCACAGCATTCATTACACCATTCACATTAGCAAGCAGACGTTGTTTTGAAACCAACGAAGGGTGTACCCTCATTTCAATTCCAGATTCAACTCTTCTAGCTATAGCGAGGTGCTTGATCGTAAATCCCAGCTCATCGGCATAAACAATATCGTCATATGAAATCGTTCTGATCCCTTCACAGTGGATTGACTGCAATTTCTGAAGTGGAATACCGAATGCGATGGATGCAAGAATATCCAGCTTGTGCATCGCATCAATACCTTCGACATCAAATTTTGGATCTGCTTCCGCATATCCTAATTCTTGAGCTTTCTCTAATACATCTTTGAAAGAAAGCTTTAAATCTTTCATACCAGAAAGAATGTAGTTGCACGTCCCATTGATGATTCCTACCAATGAACTGATGCGATTAGCTGCAAATCCCTCTCGCACTGCCTTGATGATGGGTATGCCACCACAAACCGAAGCTTCGAATGCAATTATCTTGTCTGAGTTCTTTGCTGTTTCAAATAACTCATTGCCTCGTAACGCAATGAGCTCCTTGTTCGCGGTCACAACATGTTTGCCATTGGCAAGTGCGCGATGAATGTATTCGTAGGCTGGGCTTGTGCCACCCATCAACTCAATTACAATATCGATGTCAGGATTATCAATTACCGTAGACGGATTATCCGAAAAGTGCAGTTCACTTGCAGCGGGGGCTCTGGGTTTATTCAAGTCTTTGACAACAACGCGAGAGACTTCAAACCTGCGCCCAATTCTGCGCTCAATCTCATCACAATTCCTGGTAAGCACAGACCAAGTTCCATAACCTACCGTACCAAATCCCAACAATCCAATTCGAACAGGTGTCATTCTAAAAATGCTCCTCTTTCAAGCACTGAAAATTTGAATAGAGATTAATATAGTGTCCGAAATAACCTTCAAGAGTCATTCGAAACATGGAATTGCATAGGTCTAATTCAGCCGGCCTTAATCTGGTTAAATTGCTTGATTCCGGTGAATTCGTCGTGAACGAAGTATTGTATACACAGAGCATTATTGTAACGGTTGATAATGTGATCACGGAGTGGTCGGTACAGAGTGTTGCGGACTTGAGCACTGAACATTTCAGAATGTTTGCCCAATTCGATCCTGAAATACTTATTCTTGGAACCGGGAATAATTTGCAATTTCCCGATCGCCATTTATTTGAACCACTTGTGCAGCAAGGGTGTGGATACGAAGTGATGAATTCACGTTCCGCTTGTTCCACCTTTAATCTGCTAATCGGAGATGATCGTAAAGTCGTGGCTGCTTTACTCAGCATCTAACCGATTCAACACAGTATGAAAATCGGTAGCTAACCTGCAGACAGAAGTTTGAGCGGGTCCACTGGCTTGCCAAATCGTCGAATCTCGAAGTGTAGTTTCACCCGGTCTGCATCGGTACTGCCCATTTCCGCAATTTTCTGACCTTGCTGAACCGATTCCCCTTCATTTACCACAATCCGAGAGTTGTGCGCATAGACACTTAGAAATTCTTCACTGTGTTTGACGATGATGATGCGGCCAAATCCTATTAATCCAGATCCTGCATAGACCACCCTACCCGCCGCAGAAGCAGATACAGGGGTTCCGGTTTCGCCCGCAATGTGGATGCCATTCCTTTGGTTTTGTGCAGAAAATTGCAAGATGACCTCACCTTGCGTTGGCCATATCCATTTCGATGGACTGCTTAATTCCTGTGTAGGTACGACGATATTCTTTGCAGGTATTGTTTTGGATTCAGCACTGGAAAATGTTGGTGAGTTTCTATTCGGCGGGTATAGTCGAATTTCCTGCCCAATTAAGATCGGATCGTCTTGATCCATATTGTTCCATCTAGCCACATCTGCAGTGTCGAAACCAGCTTCAAATGCAATTGAATAAAGATTATCACCTGCCTTGACAATCGCAGTGCGCCCCTTGAAAGTGGTGACCGGTTCAGGTCGAAAATCGGGATTCGAGTCATATACACTGACACTAGATGGAGTGTCTGACGCACACGCTCCAATCAAAAGTGCGAGCAGTACGATGCTACCAGAAAAAAGACTAATTGATGGTTGAATAAACAAAGGCAAGAACCAATAGCAAACTGAGCATCACCATTGCAGGTCCAGTATATCTTTTCATTATCCTATAGACCGCATCACCCAATAAATAACAGATGGCTGAGACAGCATAGAATCGGGCGGCTCTGCCGATAATTGAACCTACCAGAAAAGGTATGACGGCCATCGCGAAAACTCCTGATGCAATGGTGAAGACTTTGTATGGAATCGGTAAAAATCCGGACACCAATACGACCCATATTCCATAGTCTGCGTACCACTCGGCCATTGATGAAAAATAACCATCAAGAGCATAAAACTCGATGACACTACGTCCTACAGAATCATAGAGAAACATACCGATCAGATAGCCAACCAACCCTCCCAAGACTGAGGACAGTGTAGTTAAAAAAGCAAATCGCCAGGCATGAGCCTTTTTCGCTAATGTCATCGGTATGAGAAGCAGGTCAGGAGGAATCGGTACCAAAACCGCTTCCGTAAAACTGACTCCTGCCAGATATGCCGGGGCATGACGATGCGAAGCTAACTTCAACATTCGGTCATAAAACTGATCAATACTGAGCATGGCGCTTGATCTGTTGAGTTCAATTCTTCTGAAGACCTTAGATTGGTCGAATTTGAGTCCCAGGAACCTGATTTGGAAAAAAGTCCTCACAAGTTCCTTCTCGATGCACGTCTCCAGTTGCACAGTGCAGACCTCCACCAAATGAATAGGCATTACGAAAAGGAATGGGAATGACCTCAAACCCCAATGAATCAAGTTGCTCCATTTGATTGACTTCCGTTGCTTCTACACAAACTGTTTTGTGATCAAGTACTAGTACATTCATGGACAGCCAGACACTGGAATAACACAGGGGTGGAGGGCGATCATGTGCTGGCCAAGCCGCGTCAATAATCTCCCAATCATTTTTCGAAAATATTTTCTTTTGTTCCGGCGGCAGTGTTCGTTCTGGATTATTGATAATTAAACCCGGTCGCAATGGAACGAATGTCGCATCAATGTGAATTGGGTTTGGATCAGTGGGGAAATTCACAGAGTGAATCCTGTGATTTGGAAAATGGCGCTGTAGCCATTGCATAGCCCGTCGATTGGTTGTCAGACCATGTTGACAAAATAGATCTTTTCCCAGACGCAATACATCTGCTGCATCAAAGAGTGGTTCAAGTTCTGTCGTAACAAAATCGCATTCTTTCGCTTTCTGAGCCAGACCTTCCTTGGTTATTCCATCGAAATAGTCCAATTGATAAGAATCATCTGTAAGCCGTGGCCGTGGAGCCTGTTCCCACCTAAAATTCGGGTCTTCATCAAAATATTGCTGCATCAGGTGGTGATATGCGAGATATTCCCAAAACCGACAGCGCATCATCATCGCCGCACTTAATATTTCACTTCCGACAGTGAGCAGGACATCCCGTGGCGGCATGCAGCCAAATAATGTCTGTGTACTGAAATCTGGTGTATGGGCACTCTGATTCCATTGAATGGGAGCCGGTCGATCGACTCTCACGCCTCGTGATTCCAGAACATTGGTAAAGTAATCCAATTCCTCATTAGCTTTTTCAACGGTTTCTAAAGGACGAGGTCCCCACTTACCCCACATGTCGCTGTTTCTTTCGATCTTTGCTTCAATCGCAGGTTCCCAACCAGGTATGCAGCAATGATCTGCGCGTCCAACAATTATGTGTTTCAACGGATCGAAGTCATTCCATGAATTGACTGTTGTTACTGACATTTAAGTTACCTTGAAAAAAATTGTACAGAAACAAAAACGAATGACAATTGGTCGGGGCGAGAGGATTTGAACCTCCGGCCTCTTGCGCCCCATGCAAGTGCGCTACCAGACTGCGCTACGCCCCGAAATTCAGTGAGTTAACTGGGAGAAAGAATATTCAATGCCTGATTCAATTGGCCAACAGCTTCTTTAATTTCAGCTTGAACTTCGTCATTGTGCAACGAAGGTTCTCGCTTTCGATTCTTTAGCTGCTTGCGTGCACCGCTGATTGTAAACTCCATGTTGTAGAGCAAATCGACGATGGTGCCGACTAATTCAACCTCACGTCGGGTGTAATAGCGACGTTTTCCGCGACGACGAACTGGTTTCAGTTCCTCAAATTCCTGTTCCCAGTATCGCAATACGTGGGGCTCAATGGAAAAAAACTTACTGACTTCACCTATTGTGAAGTAGTGCTTATTTGGGATTTTTGGGGTCCCTACCAGATGATTACGCTCCATCCGTTAGTCCACAATAATCCGACTAGTCTTGGGAGGTTTCGTCTGGTTGGTAGTTGACTGTCATTTCGCGAAGTTTATTGCTGGCTCGAAAAGTTACTACCGTTCGTTCCTTAATTTCCACATCAATGCCAGTCTTTGGGTTGCGTCCTGGACGAGGTGATTTATGTCTTACGCTAAAACGCCCAAAACCCGACAGTTTAACGTCTTCGTGACGCTCCAGCACACAACGAATCTCTTCAAAAAACTTTTCAACAAAATCTTTTGCTTCACGTTGGTTCAATCCTAGCGTGTTATTTATCTCATTAACGAGATCAGACTTGACAACTACAGATTTACTCATTGGTTAGGCCTATTCTCTCAAGGTCGCATCAAATCTACGGTGTAACTCACTCAAAACCTGTTGCACACTGGATTCTACTTCAACATCAGTCAATGTCCGTGTATTTGACCGAAATATCAATCTATAAGTCACACTCTTTAAGGTGTGTGCTGAATCAATGTCAAAATATACATCAAACAAAGATAAAGATTCGATTGAATTTCCTGCAGACTTTTCAATTGCTTCAGTAACTTCGGCAACGTTCTGAGTTGCTTCGATTACCAGCGATAAATCTCTGGAAATGGCTGGATAGCGAGAGATCGTATTGTATGATGTCACACTTCGAGATAAAATTATATCCATCTCTATTTCAAATACATAAATGGCTTCTCTAGAATTGACTTCATCTAGTATATCGGGGTGAATCTGGCCACCAACTCCGATACTGTTTCCACTGAGGTAAATGCGCGAAGAACGACCTGGATGTAATCCATCAACCTGCTCTGACTTAAACTCCAACTGGTCTGAAATTCCAGTCAATTCGATCAATCTCTCAAGATCGCCCTTAAGGTCGAAAAAATCGACTTTTCGTTGCTGAACTCCCCATTGAGTAGGAGCAGCATTGCCGTAAATGAGTCCGCCTAACTTGTTGATCTCACCGTCGGGTGGAAAAATTCTACCTACTTCGTAGAGTCGAATGCTCTCTTTGCCGCGGCGGTAATTTTCCAGAAAAGAGCCAATCAAACCTGGCCAGAGACTGGTCCGCATAACCGATAAATTTTCTGCAATTGGATTAGACAGGAAAAATCCATTGGCACCTGGCTGGATCTTTCGTTGTAGCGCTGGATCAACAAAGCTGTACGTGATGGCTTCGTAATATCCGAGTGAATGCAGCATGTCTCGAACAGAGGTCAGAGAAACATGCTTTTCGCTCAGGTTTCGGTACATGCCAGGTTCAAAGTTCATTCGAGTAGGAACTTTGTCATACCCATAGACCCTTGCGACTTCCTCAACCTGATCATGCTCTTCAATCAAATCAAAACGATAAGCGGGTGGCAAGACCTGCCATCCATTTTCGACCGCAGTCACGGACTCGTTCACCGCATGCATCACAGATTCCACGGTCTCATAATCTAAATCCAATCCTAAAACACGATTGACGCGAGAGTGTCGAACAAAACATGTTTGTTTTGCCTCAATATGCTGATTGGATCTGACTTCCTGTGTTGGACCGGGAACTCCACCAGTGATTTCGAGAATCAATTCGGTTGCTCTTTCGATTGCAGCCCGCTGCCCTGTGGGGTCTACTCCCCTTTCAAATCGGTGAGATGCATCGGTGTGCATTCCAAATTTAGATACTGAGCGACGTATGGCGTGTGGAGAAAAGAATGCAGCTTCTAGCATAATGCTAGAAGTCTGATCGCCAATTCCGCTGAACTCGCCTCCCATAACACCGGCTAACGCAATCGGCCCGTTTCCGTCTGTTATCATCAGCATTCCCGAACCAAGGTCCAGTGATTCACCATCCAGCAGAACCAGCTTTTCACCTGCTCTTGAATGACGAACAATGATTTCTGCAGAATCAATAACTTCGGTATCAAATGCATGCATGGGCTGTCCCAATTCCATCATGACGTAATTGGTAATGTCAACGATAGGATGAATACTTCGAAGGCCAACTCTCTGCAACCTTTGTTTCATCCAGTCTGGTGTCCTGACACCGCTCTGGATGTTGTCGATCACTCTTCTGCAAAATACCGGGCAATCTTCCGGATTTTCAATTTGAACTGGAATGCCACGTCCTGACTGCGCTTCAATGTCTACGAGATTTTGTGATTTGATTTTAGTGTTCGTAAGAATTGCAACTTCTCGTGCAACTCCCCGAATACTCAAACAATCTGCTCGATTCGGTGTGAGTTCGAGATCGAGTACGCAGTCTTCCAGATTCAGATACGCGTTGAGTGTCTGACCAACTGTCGCAGCGGCGTCCAATTCCAACAGTCCACCAGCTACGTCTCCCAAACCAAGCTCCGCAGCTGAACACAGCATCCCGGCAGAATTTTTTGAATAGATTTCCACCTCAAGAATCGTCTGGTTGCCTACTTTACTGCCAGGCAACGCCAAGGGGTACTTTCCGTTTGGCCGTACATTCGGTGCACCGCAGACTACCTGAACATCGGTATCCTGTCCAACATCAACACGACAGAGTGAAATGTGTTTGGCTTCATCGATCAGGGTTGCAGACATTACTTTCCCAACCACTATCCGATCATCGCATTGTGAGACCGGACTGATGGATTTAACTTCCAATCCAGCCATCGTTAAACTACTGGAAAGTTCCTCAGCCGAATAGTCGAACGCAACCCATTCTCTCAGCCATTGAATGTTAACCAACATGACAATGCATCTGTATCTACTTGAACTGACTCAGCATGTCAAGATCATTTCTGAAGAACAAACGAAGATCGTTTACACCGTATCGCAGCATCGTGAAACGTTCTACGCCCAAGCCAAAGGCATAACCGACAAAGCGTTCTCCATCAATACCAACATCTTTGTAGAGAGCTGGATTAACCATTCCGCAACCCAAAACTTCGAGCCAGCCACTTCGTTTACAAACATTGCAACCATCTCCGCCACAGAAGACACAACTGATGTCAACTTCAGCCGACGGTTCCGTAAAGGGAAAGTATGAGGGTCGAAATCGAAGTTTAAGCTTCTCTTCGAAAAACTCCGAAACAAAATACTCAAGCACCCCTTTCAGGTCCGCAAATGTCGTGGTTTCATCGACAACAAGGCCCTCCAACTGATGAAACATCGGCGTATGTGTGATATCAGAATCGCAGCGATAGACTCGCCCAGGTGCCACCACTCGAATCGGTGGCTTATGGGTTTCCATGTACCGAATCTGAACGGGTGAAGTATGCGTTCGTAAAAGTCTACCGTCGGGGAAATAAAATGTATCCTGCATGGCCCGAGCAGGATGGTTTTCAGGAATATTCAAAGCCTCGAAGTTGTGGTAATCATCTTCAATCTCAGGCCCTACAGCAATATCAAAACCGATGCTGAGAAAAATCTCCTGCATGCGCATCAATGTTCTGGATAGAGGATGAGGGCCACCACTAAAGTTACGGCGACCTGGAAGTGTAACATCAATTCTCTCTGACTCCAGACGCTTGGCGTGAGAAATTTGGAGTAATGCCTGCCGCTTGGACTTAAGCAGCTTTTCAATAACACTCCTGGCTGAGGTGATGGCTTTACCGGCTGTAGGGCGTTCTTCAACCGGCAAGGAACCAATCGACTTGAGTTGTGCCGTAATGACACCTTTTTTACCGAGGTATGCAACACGGACGCTGTCAAGTTCAGGCTCACTTTCGACTGCCTCAATTTCAGCAGTGGCGCGCACAACGACATCATCAAGTGATTGAATTTCACTCATTTTCGCACTCAACCGTAACGTGACCGTCTCGTGGAAAGACGCACTCAGCAGCGAAATAGAATCCGCTACTGGCTTAATTGAAACTTGGCTTTATCCGCCAGCAATGAAAATGCTTCTCGATCATTGACGGCAATTAATGCCAGCGATTTACGATCGAGTTCGATATTGGCGAGTTTGAGACCTCGCATTAGAGTGCTATAGGTAAGTCCGCATTCACGAGCGGCAGCATTGATTCGAATGATCCATAGAGACCTGAAATCCCGCTTCTTACGACGTCGGTCGCGATAGGCATACTGTCCAGCTTTCGTAACCGCCTGTTTGGCAACACGAAATACATTTTTTCTCGCACCACGATAGCCTTTGGCTTGCTTAAGTACTTTTTTGTGACGCGCCTTGGCGGTTACACTGCGTTTTACTCTTGGCATGTTCTGAGGTCCTCTTCCATCAAGCGTAGGGCAACATGTCTCGGACTCTGTTGGCATCCGAGGCGTGAACTAAACCTGGTTTTCTTAGCCCGCGTTTTCGTTTGGTTGACTTCTTCGTCAAAATATGAGACGCGTGAGAATGTCCGCGTTTCAATTTCCCGGATCCGGTGGTTTTGAAGCGCTTCGCTGCGCTTCTTTTGGTTTTCATCTTTGGCATGATTACTATGGCAGTTTATATTTCCTGATTTTTACGGTTTCTGCGGAGCCAACAGCATGACCATTTGTCGGCCTTCCATGACTGGTTCCTGTTCAACAACTGCGATATCCGCAAGATCCTGTTCCACCCGACTGAGCATGCTGCGACCCAATTCAGGATGGTTCATTTCCCGTCCTCGAAAACGAAGAGTAACTTTCGTTTTGTTGCCTGCCTGTAGAAACTTCTTCAAGCGTCCCAACTTAACATCATAGTCACCAACATCGGTACCAGGTCGAAACTTGACCTCCTTAACAATAATTTGTTTTTGTCTGCGCTTGGCGTGATGCTGTTTTTTGCTTGCAGCATAACGATACTTACCGTAATCCATCACACGACAAACAGGGGGTTCAGCATTCGGTGCAATTTCGACCAAATCAAGCACCGCGTCCTCAGCGAATTTAAGCGCCTGATCTAGACTAACGATTCCTACCTGCTGTCCCTCTTCATCGACCAAGCGTACGTTTTCGGCATCAATTTGAGAATTGATCCGATGTAACTTTTCAGTAGCCGTATCCAGTCCTCCTAGTGTTAAGTCTCGGTACTACATTCCTCATTAATAAATGCAATGAATGACTCAATGGCATAGGAACCCAAGTCTTTACCGTCCTGAGTTCGTACCGAAACAGACTCCTCATGTACTTCTCGATTCCCCACAACTAATAGATAAGGAATCTTTTGAAGCGTCTGCTCTCTAATTTTGAAGCCGATCTTTTCATTTCGTACATCTATTGCGGTACGAATACCGGCTTTTTCCAGTAAACGTCTTATTTTAACAGAATAATCAAACTGAGCTTCAGAAATATTCATGACAACTGCCTGCACTGGTGCAAGCCAAACTGGAAATTTGCCTGCATGTTCTTCAATCAGAATTCCAATAAAGCGTTCAAGTGATCCGAGAATTGCGCGATGAATCATTACCGGTGTTTTCTTCGATCCATCAGCATCGATATATGTAGCGTCCAATCGACCTGGCATGGAGAAATCAAGCTGAATTGTGCCGCATTGCCAGTCTCGTCCAATGCAGTCCTTGAGCACAAAATCAATCTTTGGGCCGTAAAATGCCCCTTCCCCAGCGTAGGTTCTAAAGTTCATACCACGCTCATTCAAGACAGTTTCAAGTGCGCTTTCTGCCTTGTCCCAAAGTTTATCAGCACCGACTCGTTTTTCCGGACGAGTTGATAACCCGACTTGAACATCTCTAAATCCAAAATGATCATAAAGACGCAGAGCAATTTCAATCAGAGTATCGACCTCGGATTTAATCTGATCTTCAGTACAGAATACGTGCGCATCGTCCTGAGTGAAGCGCCTCACTCGCAAAAGTCCGTGAAGAGTGCCAGATGGCTCATAGCGATGCACTACACCGAACTCTGAAAGCCGAAGTGGTAAGTTCCGATAACTTCGAAGTCCCTGATTGAATACCTGAACATGCCCTGGACAATTCATGGGCTTAAGAGCATAGAACTTGTCCTCAATTTCTGTAGTGAACATGTTCTCTTTAAAGGTTTGCCAGTGTCCCGACTTTTCCCACAGCGATCGGTCAATTAGTTGTGGAGTATGTACCTCTGTATAGTCGTACTCTTTGAGCAATTCCCGGATATAGGACTCTACAAGTCGATACAAAGTCCACCCTTTCTCATGCCAAAAGACCATGCCTGGCGCTTCTTCCTGAAAGTGAAATAAATTGAGTTCAGTGCCCAAACGACGGTGATCGCGTGCTTTCGCCTGTTCCAGTCTGTCTAGATATTCTTCAAGCTGGGCTTTTGTAGTCCAGGCAGTGCCATAAATACGCTGCAGCATCTCATTATTTGAATCACCTCGCCAATAGGCGCCTGCAAGTTTTGTCAACTTGAATGCTTTGAGAAAACCAGTATGCGGAACGTGTGGTCCTCGACAGAGATCAATAAAATCACCCTGTCGATAAAGTGAGATGACTTCATCATCATCCAGATCTTCGATGATTTTTGCCTTGTACTCCTCTCCCATGTTGCGAAACATTGAAACTGCCTCTTCCCGTTCAACAACGTCTCGATTGATTGGAAGTTTTTCTGAAGCGATTTCCTGCATGCAGTCTTCAATTTTGGACAGATCAGCCTCAGAAAATCCAGGTGCATAGGCAAAGTCGTAGTAAAACCCATCTTCTATGACAGGGCCAATCGTAACCTGTGCTTCGGGAAATAGCCGCTTGACCGCTTGCGCCAGCAAATGGGCACTTGAATGCCGAATTATTTCAAGCCCTGCATCGTCCTTACCTGTGATGATTTGAAGAGATCCGTGTTCATCAATTGAGTAAGACGTATCGCACAGTTTTCCATTGAACTCACCGGCAATTGCTGCTCTTTGCAGACCTGCACCGATGTCAGCGGCAACTGCGTCAATTGTTACACTGGACGCGTATTCTTTTTTTGAGCCATCAGGCAAAGAAACAGTCGGCATACCTAACTATTTGAAACTGGTTGAGATTAGGAACTTGTGATGCCGAATGGCATCAAATGTCGGCTTCAATTGTTGAAGAGCCGCCATTATATGTTGTAGACAAATTTCTAATTATTGGTATTCATTTGATGCTGAATTTTTGTTGTTGCGAAATTTATGGTCTTCGCACAGTAAAGTGCGTTGAAATAACACTATGAGCCGGATGAATGAATATCGGCAAGCAAATCTAGCGGATTGTGTGCTTGATTTACCCATTAACCGACTGCATGTACCACAGTTATCTGCTTGGAAATCTACTCACTGTTCTGGATCAGATAACAAGTGAAATAACCTATGTACGGTAAAAATCGTCATCACGACCCACTGGTGGGATCGACTGGATGACTTCTGCAAAACTTCTTTCTTTTGGCTCTGACAGCACAGCAGTCAATATATTTCGATGTTCAGCTTCTGCACTAATGCCTTTCTGTCCAGCCCGTCGTTTTAATGCCGCTACAATTTCATCATCAATGTTTCGTACAAGTAAGCTTGCCATATATTCCTCTGCAGAGAGTTAGTTGCGAGTCCAGCCAACTTTACACTGGCACGATGTAATCAAAGAGATCAATGTTATGTTAATATTTTCAGAATTTACCTGCAGATTTACTTTGCTCGTTAAGAACTCTATTTGCTAAATGATTAGAATTTAGAAGTTACTGGTTTGTAGGAGTCGTGAACTGCTGCTGGAAAATTAGGAAAATCATAATGAAGAAGCTTGAAAGGTAATTCTGCAATGCGATGAATGACAACGCTGTGCAAAGCTACATCCCCTCAAATTTGATCACCATTCAGATTCCAATAAATTTAGTCCGATATTCTTGAAAAAAGTAATTTCCACCGAAAATTATCAAAATAAGTAAAGCCTCTTTATGTACTAATAAAGGCTGACTGCAACTTTGGATATTTAATTGGATCAGAATGAAGCAAACCGTGTATTGATTGTGGGTGGAGGTATCGGTGGTCTTGCCACTGCTCTGGGGCTTGCGCAAAAAGGTTTTCGTTCCCTGGTTCTGGAGAAAGCACCCAAGTTTGGTGAAATTGGCGCTGGAATTCAGTTAGGACCCAATGCATTTCACGCCTTTGACTTCCTCGGTGTCGGTGATGTCGCCCGAAACATGGCGATTTACATTGATAGCCTTCGATTAATGGACGCCCTCTCCGGTCGTGAAATAACCAGGATTCCGCTGGATGGCGAATTCCGAAGTCGCTTCAAGAATCCGTATGCGGTGGTACATCGTGGTGATCTTCATAATGTGTTTCTGACAGCCTGTATTGATCATGATCTGGTTGAATTACGGACTAACAGTCGGGTGACAGGCTACACTCAATCCGACCAACGAGTGTGTGCGGTTTTAGAAAGGTCTGAACACGTTTTTGGATCCGCTCTTGTCGGCGCTGATGGTTTATGGTCCAACATTCGAGCACAATTGATCGGTGATGGCGCACCAAGAGTATCCGGGCATACCACTTATCGCTCTGTGATCCCAACTGAAAACATGCCGGCCGAGATACGCTGGAATGCGGCAACACTCTGGGCGGGTCCCAAGTGTCACATTGTTCACTATCCCTTATCGGGCTGGAAGGCGTTTAATCTCGTCGTAACATTCCACAATGATGCACCGGAACCTGTCGCTGGCAAACCTGTGTCACATGAAGAAGTTCGACAGGGATTTATGCACATCAACCCTATCGCGAGCCAAATTATCGATCACGGCAGAGACTGGAGATTATGGGTGCTATGCGACCGCGAACCATCTGATGTTTGGGTTGATGGCCGAATCACCTTACTCGGTGACGCCGCGCATCCAATGCTACAGTATTTTGCTCAAGGCGCTTGCATGGCGCTGGAAGATGCAGTCTGTCTGGCAGATGAAATGGAGCATCAGGAAGGTGAAGTTGAAGTTGCCTTTGAGAACTATAAAAGAAGACGATATCTCCGAACCGCTAAGGTGCAGCTTATGTCGAGGCTCATTGGCGATCACATCTATCACAACTCCGGAGCTCATGCAGATTTGCGCGATCGAATTATGGGCGTTAAATCGGAACACGATTGGTGCAACACGATAGCCTGGCTGTATGGCTCAAACGGACTCGAAGGAGCTGTCTGAGTATCAATTGGCATACTGTACTAACTAACCAGCTAAAGTAATGTACAGGTCAATATGCAGGAGTGGTGGGCGCACCTGGGATTGAACCAGGGACCTCTTGCATGTCAAGCAAGTGCTCTCCCCCTGAGCTATGCGCCCGCAAATCGAATACGCTTTCGATAGGGAGAAAAATATAACACAATCAAATGGGAATTTGCGTCGATTAATCGGGACACTAAAACGTTAACAATTGAACCGGTGCTAGTGACTAAGTCGGTCACAAGTCAGATACGTTCGGCATTACACCGCATTCGAAATACTTAAACAAGTCACACTCAATACTACTATGAATGCTAATTGAAATTAGACCATTCATCACCAATTTCAACCAAATTACGATGCAGATAGAAAAACCATCTCTTTAAGTTCCTTGATCTGATCTCGCGTTCGGGCAGCCTGTTCAAATTCGAGATTAGCCGCGTACTTTTGCATTTGCCGCTCTAACTTATTAAGTTCTCGTGCAACCTGCCCCTGATTCTGTAAGTCGATTTCGACTGACAAACTGACCGTTTCCTCAATTGAGTCACGAGTTCGACCACCCTTTCGTCTTCTCTGATTTCCTCTTGCCTGGACACCATCAATGATGTCCTTGACTTCTTTTTCGATAGATTCTGGAGAAATGCCATGAACCTCATTGTGGTGCAGTTGCTTATCTCGGCGTCGATTGGTTTCGTCAATTGCGCTACGCATGGATCTTGTAACTTCATCCGCATACAGGATTGCTCTGCCATTGACATTTCTTGCAGTTCGCCCGATCGTCTGAATCAGAGAACTTGATGAACGTAAAAATCCCTCCTTGTCCGCGTCCAAAATCGCAACCAGCGAGACTTCAGGAATATCCAGTCCCTCGCGCAATAGATTGATGCCCACTAGAACATCGAACACACCGGCGCGTAAGTCGCGAATGATCTCAACTCGTTCGACTGTATCAATATCAGAATGAAGATATCGAACTCTTACTGAATGTTCACTCAAGTAATCTGTCAAGTCCTCTGCCATGCGTTTGGTTAGCGTTGTAACCAGTACCCGTTCACCGATTAACGCCCTTTTCTGAATTTCAGACAAAAGATCGTCAACCTGAGTGTGAGCTGGACGAATTTCGATGATCGGATCCACGAGTCCGGTTGGGCGAACAACCTGGTCAACAAACACAGGTGTCTTTTCCTGTTCATATGGGCCTGGAGTTGCAGACATGAATATTATTTGTCTGACTCGTCGCTCGAACTCCTCAAACTGTAGCGGGCGGTTATCCATAGCAGACGGCAGTCGAAAACCAAATTCAACCAAAGTTTCCTTACGCGATCTGTCGCCTCGATACATTGCGCGCAACTGAGGAATTGTCACGTGACTTTCATCAATAAACACCAGCGATCCCTCAGGCAAGTAATCAATCAAAGTATCGGGTGCCTCTCCCGTTTTTCGTTCCGACAAGTGCAGTGAATAGTTTTCTATTCCAGCACAATACCCAAGTTCCTTGATCATCTCAACGTCATAGTGTGTTCTCTGGGCCAGTCTTTGAGCCTCAACCAACTTATTTAAATCAGTCAAATCCTGCAGTTGTTGCTTAAGTTCCAGTTCTATTCGACTGATAGCCTTGTCAAGTGTCTCCCGGGCAGTCACATAGTGAGTCTTAGGAAATACTGTGTAGCGAACAACCGAATTGAGCAATTCACCAGTCAAGGGATCGAACAGCGACAGCCGTTCAATTTCATCACCAAATAGTTCCACACGAACTGCCGCTTTGGCTGAATCTGCCGGATAAATATCGATTACATCACCCCGCACACGGAAGGTCCCACGCCTTAGGTCTGTGTCATTTCGGTTGTACTGTAATTCAGCCAACTGTCGGAGAATACTACGCTGATCAACGATTGCACCAACCCTCAGGTGAAGAATCATCTTGTTGTATTCATTTGGACTGCCTAGTCCATAAATTGCCGAAACAGTGCCTACGATGATCGTATCGTTTCTAAGCAGTAGCGCATTGGTTGCAGAGAGTCGCATCTGATCAATGTGATCGTTGATCGAAGCATCCTTTTCGATATAGGTATCCGAACTCGGTACATAAGCTTCTGGCTGATAGTAGTCGTAATATGAAACGAAATACTCAACTGCATTGCTCGGAAAGAAGTCGCGCAACTCTGAATAAAGCTGCGCAGCAAGAGTTTTATTGTGAGCCAGCACCAGTGTCGGCCGTCGGGTGGAAGCAATCACATTGGCCATTGTAAAGGTCTTTCCGGTGCCCGTTGCACCGAGCAGGGTCTGGTAACGTTTACCTGCTTCAACGCCTTCAACGAGTTTCCGGATCGCTTCCGGCTGATCACCTGCCGGTTGATAATCCGATACTAGATTAAATTCTCTCATTTTGGTATTGATCAGTCGGCATTCCCTGATGAACTCAAAGCATACGAAAAACGGAAGTACACTTTGTTTGATCTTAAAACAATATCACTCAGAAAGAAGCATATTTTGTAGTTAACCGGTTCAGAAATCAAACAGAATTTCAGATGATCGCAGTCTGCTCCAAGATTGGGCAAATTCCAAGCATCTAGAGAGTCATCCAACTATGCATCCGTTCACCGAAGCAGATTTACTGAAATAATGTTGAACCATAGAATAACTTTATAAACCTTTGTAATCATGCATCATATTTCGTTAGCGTAGAGTCAGTGAATTGGCTTATTCGCTTTCTTCGGGTGAACTTGCATCTCTAACATTAAACTCAAGACTGTCAATGATTCCGACTTTTTTCAGTTGAAGATTCATTACTGCAAAATGCAGTTGGGTTATACTTTTAAGTCCCATTTACCAGCATCACGAGGCAGTAAATTTTGTGAGTTCAGCACGTTTATCTTCACGCGTCAATGCGATAAAGCCTTCAGCAACGATCGCAGTATCGACGCTTGCACGCGAGCTTCGGGCAGCCGGTCGAGATGTCATTGGTTTAGGTGCCGGAGAACCTGACTTCGATACCCCTGAAAATATCAAACAGGCAGCTATCGAAGCAATAAACAAGGGTATGACAAAGTACACGCCTGCCGATGGCACGCCTGAACTGAAGTCTGCAATTGTTGAGAAGTTTCAACGTGAAAATAAGTTAAGCTACACTTCTCAGAATATTGTCGTCTCAACTGGTGCAAAACAAAGCCTGGTCAACGCTTTAACAGCCTTAATTGATGAAGGCGACGAAATTCTGATTGTCGCACCCTACTGGGTATCCTATCCCGATATGACAATACTCTGTGGTGGTAAGCCGGTCATTCTCGATACCAGTATCGAACAGGGATTCAAACTACATCCCGAACAGTTACGAGAAGCAATTAGCGACCGAACCCGGTTGCTTATACTCAACTCTCCAAGCAATCCAACCGGTGTTGCTTATACTGAGAAAGAGTTACAGAATTTGGCAGAAGTACTGCTTGAACATTCCGAAATTCACGTTGTTACTGATGATATTTACGAACATATATTGTGGTCAGGAGAACCGTTCTGCAACATTGTCAACGCCTGCCCGGAACTGAAAGAGCGAACGATTGTGGTGAATGGTGTCTCGAAGGCTTATGCGATGACCGGCTGGCGTATTGGTTTCGCTGCAGCTAGCGAACAGTTGTCTGCCGCCATGCGAAAAATTCAATCTCAGACAACATCAAATCCAAACTCTATTGCACAGGCAGCAGCAGTGGAAGCACTGAATGGACCACAGGATTCGATAAAGATGATGAATGAGCACTTCAAAGGCCGACATGATTTTATTGTCTCCAGTCTCAATGAAATCAAGGGGATGCATTGTCTGGCAGGTGATGGTGCATTTTACGCATTTCCTGACTGCCGAGAGATCATTGAATCGACTGATAGTATCAGTACAGATGTGGAATTGTCGCAATACATTTTGAACGAAGGGGAAGTTGCTGTAGTGCCTGGCAGTGCATTTGGTGGCAATGGATATATCCGACTATCCTTCGCCACAGGAATGGATATTCTGCAAGAGGCTATAAGAAGACTAAAGAATTTGTTTGGCACTTAGCTTCGCTAAATCGCTCAACACTTCATACCCTTTGATATTCCAGCTCGCTGGAACCATTAATTTAATTTTAGAATCTTAATTTCTCAGTAAGGAACTATTGAATGATGTTTGACCCAGAGTGGAATGATGACGCAATTGTTGACTACCTTCGTAAGTTGAACTGCTGGTCAGGTGGCATCCAGGTTGAACCGCTTTTTGGCGGACTTTGCAATCGAAGCTTTGTCGTGACAGACAATAATAGCCGTGCAGTCGCTCGAATTGGCACCGATATTCTTGTGCACGGAATCATTCAAACCTCCGTTCGAGCTTCCATGATAGCAGCCGCAGACATTGGAGTCAGCCCTCAGATTCGTCACTCCGAACCAGGACTTGCAATTGTTGAATTCATACCAGGCGGCTGTCTAAGAATGGAAGACATGGATGGTCAACCAAAAAATATGAAGAACATTGTCGAATTGCTAAAACAACTTCATCAGGGGTCAAGTCACGTTCGTGGTTCCCTCACCTACTTTTGGCCATTTCAAGTCATACGAAACTATGTTGACGTTGGACAGAAAAAAGGGTCTCGCTTGATGAAAGTTCTACCAGAAATCATTCGAATCAATAATTTGATTGAATCAACGGTTGAACCCTACACGCCCGTGTTCACCCATAACGACACTGTGCCACAGAATTTCATGTT
Organism: Arenicellales bacterium; assembly: GCA_965220665.1. Lineage (GTDB taxonomy): Bacteria > Pseudomonadota > Gammaproteobacteria > Arenicellales > JAJDZL01 > JAJDZL01. Next base: position 103,299 of record CBDCQQ010000004.1, on the reverse strand, counting down.
TGACGATGAAAACAACATTTGGCTGATCGACTGGGATTACGGTGGTTATGGGCACCCAATGTTTGACTTGGTCGGCGTCAGCTGTAATGCAGATATGAGTGAAGAATCCGAGGCCGAACTGTTTGAAATGTACTGCGGAACGGTGGATGATGCAACACACCGGCAGTTGACTGCCTTTAAACTGGCACTGAATCTTCGCGAATATATGTGGGGAATGGTACAGGAAGTAACATCTGATCTTGACAGCGATAACGTCGCTGCATCGATGACTGACCTTTACCCAGACCAGGAACCTGGTTATGTGGGCTATACCAACATGAACCGCACCCGTTTCGAATCGAATTGGGAGCGGTACCGGGAAATGTTCGAATAATCATCGTTAGAAATAAACTGTAAGTTTTGGTATCAATCGGATAATGTGAACATAGTAAGTGAACTCAGCTTGAATAGAATGAAGAGTCAGTTCATTGCTAAATTGAAATATTTAGTTGGAAAATTAATAATACGACTGGGAAAGTTTTCTGAAATTGCATGATTGATTCTGAGGTTGATCCTTTTTCATCGAAAATAGTTTGACAGCAAATTGTCATGCTGAATTTAATTATTGATTGTTTTGCTTGTAGAACAGATTGGAGGTATTTGAAATGAAAAGATTGCTACAAAGCACAATTCTCGCAGGCACGGTTGCATTGTTTACCTATGCTCCCATTGCATCTGCAGAGGTCGAATCTACTGACCCGATCAAAATCACCTGGCACGATTGGACTGGCCAGTTCATTACCGCAACGCTGGTAGGAGAAATGTTGAAATCAATGGGATACAACGTTGAGTATGTACCCGCTGACTACATTGCCCAATTTGTCGGTTTGGAGTCTGGTGATTTGCACGTTGCCGTGGAAATTTGGGAAACCACTGGAAAGGATGCACTTGAGGCATCGCTGGCCACCGGTAACACCGTCGACCTCGGAGAAACGGGAATGGACGCAATTGAAGAATGGTGGTATCCGCTGTACATGAAAGAAAAGTGCCCGGGACTACCAGACTGGACAGCACTCAACGACTGTGCTGAAGCGTTCTCCACCCCTGAAACTCATCCGAAGGGACGCTATCTGGGTGGTCCGGTTACATGGAGTGGCTACGATGATGAACGAGCCGAATCATTGGGTTTGGACTACGAAGTTGTGCATGCCGGAACTGACGCAGCGCTCTTCGGTGAAATCGAATCCGCTTATCAGCGTCAGGCCCCTATCTTGGCATGGGTTTATGCACCACATTGGGCACCTGCCAAATATGAAGGTGAGTGGGTCGAATTTCCTAGATATACGGATGAATGCTACAACGACCCCGCTTGGGGCACCAACCCAGATATGGCTTATGACTGCGGAAAACCCAGAGGATGGATTAAGGCTGTCGGTTGGGTTGGTGGTGAAGAGAAATGGCCGAAAGCCTATCAGGCCATTCGTAATTTCACAATTGATAATGCCACAATGGCTGCATTGATCATCAAAGTGGACCTTGAAGGACAGTCCGTTGAAGATGTTGTTGCAGAATGGCTGGCTGAAAATGAATCAACCTGGAAAGCCTGGACAATGTAATCGGGTTTATTCGGTTCGAGTTGATTGATTCTATGAGCGCGCCAGTGTCTGAAACAGACACTGGCGCGCTTCGTATATATCGCTTGAAAACACTATCTTTTTCTAATGGACTCCAAGTCTGATCCCATACTTTCCTGCTCTGAGGTCTGGAAACTGTTTGGCAGGAATGCTCAGCAATTCCTGAAAGATAACAAAAATGTCACAGACGACATGCTGTCGGAAAATGGACTGATCGGTGCTGTTCGAGATGCAAATATCGAAGTCGACGAGGGTGAGATATTTGTCATCATGGGATTATCAGGGTCCGGTAAATCAACCCTACTTCGCTGTCTCGCACGCCTGATTGAACCTACTTCTGGTCAAGTGATGTTTGAAGGCGAGAATCTGCTCACTCATTCTGAAAAACAGATGATTCAGATTCGCCGGCACAAGATGGGAATGGTGTTTCAACATTTTGCGCTGATGCCGCATTTAACGGTATTGGGCAATGTCGCGTTTCCGTTGGAAGTTCAGGGTATCGACCGGACTGAACGCGAGAGTCGTGCGCTGGAGGTCATTGAACTCGTTGGCCTGCAGGGCCGGGAATCATACTACCCTCGGGAACTGTCCGGAGGCCAGCAACAGCGTGTTGGAATTGCCCGTTCGCTATCTGTAGAACCTAAAATCTGGTTTCTAGACGAACCCTTTTCGGCTCTTGACCCGCTGATCCGCCGAGAAATGCAAGATGAATTCTTGAGAATTCAATCGGTGCTGAACAAGACAATTGTGTTTATCACCCATGACTTCAATGAAGCTGTAAGACTGGCGGATCGTATCGCCATCATGAAAGATGGCGCAATCATTCAAATCGGCACACCGGAAGAACTGGTGATCAATCCAGCCGACGATTACGTTAAGGAATTTACCAATGATCTGTCTAGGGCGAAGGTACTTTCTGCAAGAACTATGATGTCTAAACCTGAACCAGACGCACAAGTTGGTGGCAGAGTTTCCAGTTCGACCAAAATTCAGGACCTGGCAGAAGACCTGATTAAATCCGAACTACCCTTCCATGTTGTTGACAAGGATGACAACGTTATTGGGCAGCTGACGCGTGACGCAGTCGTTGACGTACTGGTTAAGCAACCGTAGTCAACGTATTGTTTAACTGACATGAACTCAACTGTCGGCCTGTCATCAAGACACAAATTTGCATATACATGGCCACTTGCCTGGGGAGTGGCATTCACAGTGGTTGCATTCATCTGGATAGGTGGCGATCTGTGGCAGTGGGCAGTCAAAGCACCCAAGGAATTAACCTGGAAAGTTGAAGCGCTGGGCAGTTGCACCAGTGTGCGTTTGTGCGTTACGGGTTTTTTCAAGTTCATGGTCAGCAATGAAGCCTACATATTCCCCTGGACATTTAAAGAATTTACCCGCTTTGTTGCAGCGTGTATTGAATTCCCCTACCAGATAATTCGTTCGTTTCTTGCATCCGGCTTTACGATTCCACTAAGCGGTAGTGAATCTTGGCAGTCACCGCCTATTTCATGGCTCGGACTTACTGTTGTGCTGACTGCAGTGGCCTATCGTTTGAAGGACTGGAAACTGGCTCTCATGGTGTTTCTGTGTGTCGCTTACCTTGCCGTCTTTGGAAACTGGGAAAGTGCCGCAATTACGCTGTCCTCGATTGCAGTCGCTGTACCAATTGGAATCGTATTTGGTGCGCTAATCGGAATTCTCGGTTATCGCTACGAAAAATTTGAACGGGCAATTACGCCGATATTGGACCTGATGCAGACTGTTCCCATATTTGCCTATCTGGTGCCGGTGTTGTTTCTTTTTGGATTTGGACCGGTTTCAGCAGTCGCTGCCACTGTTATTTATGCCATGCCACCCATGGTTCGCATTACCATGCTGGCGCTTAAGACAGTACCGTTAGAAATCAAGGAATTTGGCAAAATGGTCGGTTGCACCAAACGTCAAATGACGTGGCGAGTTCTGATTCCTGCTGCCGCACCCGGACTGATGGTTGGAGTCAATCAGGTGATTATGCTATCGCTAAACATGGTCATTATTGCGTCCATGATTGGTGCAGGTGGTTTGGGCTTTGATGTTCTTGCATCTCTGAGGCGACAAGCAATTGGAGATGGACTTGAAGCGGGAATTGCAATCACTCTAATCGCAATTGTTTTAGATCGACTGACTCAGGCTTGGGCATCAAGGAGTCCAGCGCCACATCATGAAACCAAGCCAACACTACTGCAGAAACATAAGAATTTATTACTGGCATTGTTAATCTTGGCAGGAACGACAGCCATCAGTTTTGTTGCACCATTTTTTGCACAGTGGCCCGAGCAGTTTGAAATTTCAACCGGCCAGTTTTGGAATGATCTGATCAAGTGGATCAACATCAACTTTTTCGATGAACTTGAAGCAGTCAAAGTCTTCCTGTTACTAAATGTACTTAAACCAGTAAAGGCATTTTTGCTTGCCTTACCCTGGCCGGGTGTTCTGCTGTTTCTAGCACTTGCAGGATTTCAATTAGGTGGGATCAGACTGGCGATCCTGGTTGTTTCATGTGCGAGTTTCATATTGATAACTGGGCAATGGACAAAGGCAATGATTACCGTTTACCTCTGTGGAATCTCGGTGATCATTGCAGCAATCATCGGCATAACAATCGGTGTGATTGCATCTCGCTACCCGGTTCTCAAACGCTCGGTGCTGGTTTTCATTGACACACTGCAAACTCTGCCGAGTTTTGTCTATTTGCTTCCGGTTGTCATGTTATTTCGGGTGGGAGATTTTTCAGCCATGGTGGCTGTGGTTCTCTATGCCCTGCCCCCTGCGGTTCGCTACACTCTCTATGGAATTCAGCAGATTTCACCATCCTTGATTGAAGCGGCAAAAACATCTGGCTGTACAAAAAGTCAGTTGTTAACCAAGGTTCAATTTCGTCTCGCTTGGCCCGAAATTATGCTTGGGGTGAATCAGACGGTCATGTTTGCTCTCTCCATGCTTGTAATTACTGCTTTAGTCGGCACAAGGGACTTAGGTCAGGAAGTCTATATTGCTTTGACCAAAGCAGATACTGGCAGAGGACTTGTTGCCGGATTGTCAGTGGCATTCATTGCAATCATCACCGACCGTCTGATTTCCGCTGCTGCAAAAAAACGTAAGCAAGCTTTAGGGCTCTAAAATTTGTGAGATAAACCGAATGACTATCCCACAACATTGCAAAATCGTGATTATCGGGGGCGGAATCATTGGTTCTTCCACTGCCTATCATCTGGCTCAACGAGGAGAAACTGACTGTATCGTTCTCGAACAGGGTGAATTCACCAACGGTTCAACGTGGCATGCAGCAGGCTTGGTTGGTCAATTGCGCAGCAGTGCAAACATCACTCAACTGCTTAAATATTCTGTTGATCTTTACGATCGACTGGAAGCCGAAACTGGACAGGCAACCGGTTGGAAAATGAACGGTGGCCTGCGTTTAGCTTGTGACCCTGAACGTGTTCGGGAAATAAAACGCCAGACAACAATGGCGCATTCATTTGGACTCGAAATGCATTACCTAACGCCACAGGAGACATCAGATTTGTGCCCCATTCTATCGACTTCTGATTTACTGGGAGCAGCATTCTTACCCACCGACGGACAAGCCAACCCCTCAGATCTCACTCGATCACTAATCACAGGCGCAAGGCAGAAGGGTATAAGATTTGTAGAACAGGTTTGCGTAAAGTCAATTGGCACCGAAAATCAGTCGATTAAATCGGTGATTACAAACCAAGGTACGATTGAATGTGAATACGTCGTCAATTGCACCGGTTTATGGTCCAGGGCTCTAGGTGCCTTATCCGGCGTGAACGTGCCAATCGTTCCAATGAAACACCACTACATCGTAACTGGTAAAGTAGATGGAGTCACCAGCAATTTGCCTACTGTTCGAGACCCGGATCGACTTATTTATTTCAAAGAAGAGGTCGGTGGACTGGTGTTTGGCGGTTATGAGTTAAATCCGCAACATTGGGATGTCAACCAACCCGGTGAAAAATTTGGTTTTACACTGCTTGACTTTGACGTAGACCACTTTGAGCCCTTGATGCAGGCTGGATTGAGCCGGGTACCAGCAATGGAATCCGCTAGCATCAAACAGTTGATTTGTGGTCCAGAGTCTTTCACACCCGACGGCAACTTTATTCTCGGAGAGGCACCTGAACTCAAAAACTACTTTGTCGGAACTGGTTTCAACGCATTTGGAATTGCCAGTGCTGGCGGTGCTGGATTGGCTCTTGCTGAATGGGTTGCTACCGGATCGCCACCCATGGATCTTGGTGCGGTTGACATCCGACGATTCGGTAAGGTTCACCAAGATACAAAGTGGATTACCGAGCGAACCATTGAGTTATGTTCAAAACACTACACAATGGCATGGCCAAATGAAGAACACAAAAGTGGCCGCCCCTATTACCGCTCAGCACTTTACGAAGATCTCAGATCAGCCAACGCATGCTTCGGTGAAAAACTGGGCTGGGAACGACCTAACTGGTATGCTCCCACCGGCGAAAATCCGGAAGATATTTATTCATTCCAACGCCCTAACTGGTTTGATGCAGTAGGTATTGAACACCGAGCAATTCGAGAAACTGCCGGGGTGATTGATCAGTCTTCTTTCGCAAAATTTTGCCTGTCAGGCAAACACGCTTTAGCGCTGCTGAATTGGCTTTGCAGCAACCGAATGGATCGTCCCGTTGGTACAGTTGTTTACACGACAATGCTCAACTCAGCCGGTGGAATTGAGTGCGATGTGACGGTGACCCGACTTGCAGAAGATGGATTTCTGATAATTGCCGGGACCGGATTTGCTACACATCATTTTCAACACATTCTCAATCATTTACGTAATGATTTTAAGAAAGTCTCTCTAGAAGATGTGACCACTCAGTATTCGACTCTTTCAGTTTCTGGTCCAAATACTCGAGATCTTTTACAACCATTGGTTGATTGCGATCTTTCGCGTGAGTCATTTCCATTTCTCAAAGCTCGATCTGTCAAATTTGACAATCTGGATGCACTCGCCCTTCGTGTCTCATTTGCAGGAGAACTAGGCTGGGAACTCCATATCCCGGTTTCCAATTCACAAGAAATTTACAGGAAGATCATTGAACGTGGTGCGGAATTTAATCTCAAGAATGTCGGTTATCGGGCATTGGAATCGCTGCGTTTGGAGAAAGGATTTCTTGCATTAGGTTCAGACATTGGACCAGACTATACCCCGCTTGAAGCGGGTATGGAACGGATTGTCCGTGTAGGCAGCGAAATTGAGTTCATTGGTCAAAATCAGTTGCTGAAACAAAAGGACGACTTGCTAAAGCGCAGACTTGCATGTTTTACCACTCCTGATCAGTCGATCACATTACACGGCAGAGAAACAATTTATAGAAACGGTGAACGAGTAGGCTGGACTTCAAGTGCAGGTTGGGGGTATACGGTTAATCGCAATGTTGCCTATGGATACGTTCGAAATGATGACGGTGTCAATGATGATTTCCTGTATGAAGGTGACTACGAACTGGAAGTGGAGCACTCGAATATTCCTGTCAAAATAGAACGTGAGAGTTTATATGACCCAACTTCCTCAAAGATGAGATCATGACAGCGGAAAACACCATTCCAGACCAGGCAGAAATTGTTGTGGTTGGTGGTGGTGTAATTGGAGTTTCCGTCGCATATCACCTGGCACTGGCAGGAAAAACTGATGTTTTGCTGCTGGAAAAGTCACAACTCACACATGGCTGCACTTGGCATGCGGCAGGACTTGTTGGTCAACTGCGCGGCAAGCTGGGATTAACCCGAATGATGCAGTACAGTGTCGAACTGTTTGATCGACTTGAAGCTGAAACCGGACTTGCTACCGGCTGGAATCCAGTAGGTAGTCTACGAATTGCTTCCTCACGCGATCGATGGATCGAAATTCAACAGCATGCACTTAGTGCACGATCGTTTGATGTTGAACTGCATCTGATAGATGCCAAAGAATCTGTTGATCTGTTTCCTTTAATCCATCCAGACAGTATTTATGGTGCAGCTTATCTGCCAACTGACGGCTATGTCGATCCCAATGGTGTTACCCAATCGTTGGCAAAGGGATTTCGTGAACGCGGTGGAAAAATTTTCGAAAACACGGCCGTTACTGGATTCGAACGCGTTGGGCGTCGCATCACCGCAGTCCATACCCGCGAGAAAACGATTCAATGCGAAACGGTAGTCAACTGCGGTGGACTCTGGGCGCGACAAATTGGAAAATTGGCAGGTGTAAATATTCCGCAGCGATTGTCGAGCACCAATACCTGATAACAGAAAAGTCAAGACACATTACAGATGGATTGCCGACGCTTAGGGATCCTGATCAGAACTTCTACCTCAAAGTTGCGGCTGGAGCATTTGAGTTTGGAGGTTGGGAGAGTGATTCCGTTGCGGTTCCATCTGTTGATTTTCCCCAAGAATTTACCCGAACACTTTATGAGAGTAATTTCGATCGATTCGATCAGACATTCATGAATGCTGCCAGACGAATTCCTCTTGTGGAAAGTCTCGGAGTTCAGTCCCTGATCAATGGTCCAATTCCAGTAAGTCCGGACGGTGAACCAGTTATGGGGTGCGCACCTGGCTTCGACAATTTATTTGTTGCGTGTGGATTCACTGCAGGTATTGCAGCCTCTGGTGGTGCTGGTAAAGCGATGGCGGAATGGATACTGGAAGGACGTCCTTCTGTAGATCTTTGGTCTTTCGATATTCGAAGATTTGGTGGAATACATGCACAATCGCCCTATCTTGAAAATCGAGCCCTGTTAAGCTATGGAAGCTATTACAAGATTCATTGGCCCTTTGAAGAACCGTTGGCCGGTCAAAAGCTGCGCTGCTCGCCGCTATACCAAGAATTAAAACAGCAAGGTGCTGTATTTGGAGCAAAGTTTGGTTGGGAACGACCCAACTGGTTCTCAGACAAGGAAACGGAAGCGTTTGATCTGCCTACCTTTGATCTGCCAAACTGCTTTGAACGCGTAGCTCTTGAATGCCAGGCGATTCGAAATCGCGTTGCACTGATTGATCAAACTTCATTTTCAAAATTTGAAATTACAGGAAAAGATTCCCTTGCTGTATTGAATAACCTGTCAACCTGTAATGTAGACCGACCTGTCGGATCCATCATTTATGCTCAAATGTGCAATCAGCATGGTGGCATCGAATGTGACGTTGTTCTATTGAGGTTGGAAGATAAAAAATTCTGGCTCTTTGCTGGGTCTGCGTTCGGAGTGCATGACCGAGACTGGATTGAGAGGAATACACCAGATGGGCGAGATTTCATAATTAGGGACATATCTGACCACTATGCAGTAATCAACATCTGTGGACCTCGATCTCGTAAAGTACTTGAAGGTACGGTGGATTGTGATGTATCTGAATCAGCGTTTCCATACATGACATTTCAGCAGAACACTATTGATGATGCCGAAGTGCTACTGGCACGAATTGAGTACAGTGGAGAACTCGGTTGGGAGATTTCCATACCGACCGAAGATGCCCTCCAGGTATATCGAACTCTGTTTGAAGCGGGGCGAGAATTTGGAATAACGAATGCAGGTTTTCGGGCGTTAGACTCTTTAAGGTTGGAAAATCGATACCTGTACTGGAGCGGTGAAATAACTCCCTATGTCAAGCCGCACGAAGTCGGACTAGACTACAGAATCAGCAAGATCAAAAATCACTTCATTGGCAAAGACGCTTTGGAAATTATTGGGTCGCAAGAACAGCAACGGAAACTTTATTGTTTTCACAGCGAAGAATATGTTCCGATTCATGGCAGTGAACCAATTTTGTTGGAGGGGAAGATTGTTGCTTATACCCTGTCAGGAGGTTTCGGCCACTCAACTGGTCGGACCATATGCTACGCATTCCTGGATAAAGCACATCAGATTGATGGAAATTTTTATCTACAGACGATCGATCGAGTCATCCCTCTGAACAAGCAATTGAAACCTCTATACAATCGTCGAAAACAATAATTGAGAGAGTCTGAATGGACAGATGAATGTAGCGAGTCGTACTTTAGATGATCTGATTGATTCATTTTATTCATTTCATAACAAATAGTTGATTGGTACTATTAATCCTAAATCACCTATGTAACAAATGATTGGAAGGCCTGTAACATGGAACAGAAACTGGAAGCGATCATTCGAACCATTCCTTATTTATCCAGTATTGAACCGAGTTCATTTCAAGTAAGACGTCTGGGCGGATTGACTAATGAAGTGTATCACCTCGCCGGTGAACATCAGGAATATTGCCTGCGAATTCCCGGCGCTGGCACCGAAGAATATATTGACCGCAACGTAGAAAAACACAATGCGAGCGTAGCCGAGTATGCCGGCGTCAGTCCTAAAGTCCATTATTTTTCGGATGATGGCACCATGCTCACGGAATTTATTCCAGAAAGTGTAACCATGTCTCCTGAAAGATTTCAAACAGATCTTGAGGCAGCATTTCAGGCCGGTGAGAGTTTTCGACAGTTGCACCTGTGTGATAAGCCCTTTGAATTCCGCTTCGAGGTATTTTCAATGATTGAGGAATACCTCCATTTGCTGTCTAAAGGCAAAGCCATTGAACTGCCTGAAGGCTATCACGATGTGGTCGAACAAAGCAAGTCCGTTAAAGAAGCACTTGACAGAAATCCAGTCAATTTGGCTCCATGCCATTGTGATCCACTTTGTGAGAATTTTCTCAAACAGGACAAGAAAATGTGGATTGTGGATTGGGAATATTCTGGAATGAATGATCCATATTGGGACCTGGGTGATCTATCAGTGGAAGCAAGCATGCCAGAAGACGCAGAGATGGCTATGCTCCAGGGGTATTTCGGACGAGATCCTTCAGCACGCGATGTAGGCAGAATGATTATGTACAAAGCACTGTGTGACCTGCTCTGGACATTATGGGGACTCATTCAGTTCATGAATGAAAATCCGGTAGAAGACTTTTGGGCTTACTCTATCGAGCGATTTACGAGATGCATCAATCTCATGTCAACTGAAGAATTCTCAAGGCACATGAATGCAATTCAGTAATGACTCGTCTTACATAGTGACCGTTGATTTTGAGAAAGTGCGAGTAGTAGATTCTGGAAGATGTATGAATGATGAAAAACTGGCTCCCCGGGACGGGATCGAACCGCCGACAAGATGGTTAACAGCCACCTGCTCTACCTGCTGAGCTACCGGGGAATGGAAAAGAAAAAAACCGACAAGTGATCACTTATCGTCGGGCAAATTTTATTCTATTGTGTACACGTTCTGAATAGATTACGTTCGATTATTTGAATGTAAATCAGGAAATTTCGACGAGTATTGTTCAAAAACTTCACTTGACCAGAACAGGCAAGTCAGGCATACAAACAAATCTGAGGTGTGCGTAAGATTCCCGTAGTGCAGCTTCTGCGCGTTCTGGAGAATCTGCAATTGAATAGATAAATCCTGGATACTTTCCACCTTCTGGCCAACGAACGAGCTTTTCTCCTTCCCGTAAATCCAGTCGAATTTCATAAATATTTTCAACGCACTGCGCTTTCGTAACGCCCTCTATGCGCTTTAAGATACCATTTTCAGAAACTGGAATCATCAGTACTCCTGCTGCATGTTCAAGATGCAATGTATCAATCGGTTGTCCAACCGCACGACAGACTACAAATTCCTCCAGACTTGAATGGGTTGCCAGTTCAAATATTCTGCCGCAATCTCCACCGATCGAACGCGCAGCGATCTCCAAAATCCAAACCTTCTCATCGGATACTCTAACTTCGGCATGAATCGGTCCCATGCTTAAACCATGAGCGTCACATCCCTTCAGAATTGACTTTCTGATTTGTTCCTGCACAGACTGCGGAAGACGCGACGGAGTTGTATAGTAGGTTTCCTCAAAATAGGGACCATGGAGTGGATCAGGTTTGTCGAAAATACAGATGACTTCCAAGTCACCTTCATGTAAATAACCTTCAAGCGCGTGTTCGGTACCGTGAACGTATTCTTCCACCATGGCTTGCAGTGGGTGAGGTTGCTCAAACTCAGTATGAAGAATACTCTTGATTCGTTCTAGCGCATCAATCATCTCACCTTGGTTGTCGGCTCGGATGACGCCACGGCTAGCGGACAAATTCAGTGGTTTGGCAACACTTGGATATCGAATCTCTGTCAGTTGCTTATCAAGTCTTTCCTGTAAGTTGATAAGCTTGAAATCAGGAACAGCGTCGATGCCAGAATCTTCCAAACTCTGACGTGAACGATACTTATTGGATACAATTTTGAGTGAATGAACCGAATTATGCGGTAATTTGAGCTCGGCCGAGACTTCTGCTGCAAGCTCCACAAACTTCTCATCAGGTGACAGAACTGCCTGGACATCGTAGGCGACAAGCGATTCGCAAATAATCCGTTTCGCTTCGATCAAGTCTGTAAATTTAACTCGAATCCCTTCGTTGATCGCGGGGATGACATCAGCAAACCCGTCAGAGATGAAAATTACCGATATGCCATGTTTGGCAGCCGCAGTCAGATAAACTGATGCTCGGTAACTGTGAACCGGTGCAATTAATGCAATGGACTTGATTCTTGTCAACTGGCTGACAAGAAGATTAGAATTTATTCAGTGATTAAACTGCTGCGCCGCAACCACCGCAGGCACCTGTGCCTCCAACCGACTGAAATACGTTATGGAAAACAAAAGTTGCCTGAATACCGTCATCAACGTAATCGATTTCTGCACCTTTAAGGTACTGCATCGCAATCACATCTGCAAAAAGACGAAAATCTCCCCGATCCAATATGCGATCATATTCCGTCTCAGATTCTGCGTATGTCATTCCATAGTTCATTCCGCCGCAACCGCCTCCAGAGACATAAATGCGAATGCCGACTACTGATTCGTCTGTAGATTGAACGAGTTCCGACATCTTGTCACCGGCAGCATCAGTAACGCGAATATCCGAATCTGTTATTTCTTTCTGAAAAGTCGCTAATTCCATGTCACTTCACAAGGATGATTTGAAGGGTAATCAGATTATATAAAATATAGGGTTTAATTCACTCGCGCTCAAGTCGCAGTTTGAAAGATATTTTCTGTAGTCAGTAATGTTATTGCCTGCGAGAGCGGAAAACACACCGAAATGAATTTCACTCAATCTAGACTTCATCATTCTATTTTCCTTCATACGAAATGTCCAGACTTGTTGATTGCTCTGTGTTAAAGCAAAAATCGGAAGCGCTTGATGTGCCTCCGTATCCAGGAGAACTAGGTATTCGAATATTTGAGAATGTCTCCAAGGAAGGCTGGAAGCAATGGCTTGAGAGGCTGGTTACAATCATTAACGAGAATCAGCTGGTCACTGGCGATCCACCAACCCACGAATTGATTGAACAGCACATGCTGGGCTTTCTATTTGGCGAAGGTGATTTGGGCCAGCTACCAGCAGGTTTTACCACTCAGAGAAAGAAATAGGAAATCGTTTTGTTGAGGAATGGTTCAACCTAGAGTTTGGATTCAATTTTTCTGTAGTTATAGAATTCAAAAACCACCTGAAATTCGACTGGGCGGAACAGAAATACCCTGAAAACATGTGATGTCCTGTATCTCTGTTTGCAGAGGACACTATCCAAAAGGAATAGAGATGGAAATTGCACAAATTTCCTTAATTGGTTCACGTTCAGCAATCCGCTTTGATTGTCTGCCTGAATACCTCCCTACTCCGGTCGGCCTTGCTATCACTGAAATACCCAATCGCCCGCCGAAGAAATAGCTGGGATTCGCGCCGAATCTCCACTGAGTCGAATCTTTCATTTGCAATCGCTATTAGCGTACTACCAGATATAGAATTTTCATTCGGCTGAGCGACACAAACAGGGCCAGCTTCAAAATCGTAGAGATACAGTTTGTCTGTATCAATCGGTGTTTTTCCATCCACTTCAGTGCTCAAATTCAGTTCGTAACCCTGGTACTTGAGCAAATTCTTTTCGAATACCCTCAGTGTAGAGAATTCATTATCTGGCACCGTTAGTTGTTTCAAGGTTTCCAGATAAACATCGAACAATTCAGGATAAGGAATTGCTTGACGAACAAAACGGATGATCAACTCGTTCAAATAATAACTACAGTAAATCTGTCGTCCAGCAACATCCGAAAGGTTGAACTTGTTTGCGAGAGATGTCATCGTAGGAATTTCTCCTCTTCCAGACCAGCCAACCAGCAACAATTGAAATGGCCGTATTGAACCTCTGAATTCCGACTTCTGTCTTCTTGCACCTTTTGCCATCAAGCTGTAGCGTCCAAAATTTCGAGTGAAGACATCTACAACCAAACTCGATTCTTTTATCGGAATAGTCCGCAAAACAAAGCATTCTTCATTGAAGACTCGCAACAACTACTCCTGAACTGAGTATCCAAAATTTGCAATCAGTCTTTCATCTTCAGTCCATTTCGAACGCACCTTCACCCAAAGTTTCACATACACTTTCGTACCTAACTTTCTCTCCAGTATTTGCCGAACTCGGGTTCCGACAAGTTTGATTTTCTCTCCTTTAGACCCAATGATGATCCGCTTTTGATTCTCACTCTCCATCCAAATCAATGCATGAAGATGCAGCACAGATTTCTGTAGTTGATACTTTTCAACTTGAATAGCGCACGAATAAGGCAACTCCTCGCCATAATGACGGAATACCTGTTCTCGGATCAACTCCGAAGCGAAAAAAACATCATCCTGATCGGTAACAAAATCGGAGGGAAAGAGGGGTGGACCTTTTGGTATGTGATTAGATATGACTGACTTGAGCCGGTCAATATTCAGCGCTTTTTGAGCTGAAATCGGAACAATTTCTGTAGACCCGGTAACTTTTGCAATTTCGCTGATCACAGGCAGTAATCGATCTTTCCTGGCCAAGAGATCGATTTTTGTTAGGACAACGATACTACTCAGATTTTCTGACTGAATTCGCCGCCAAACTGGAACATCCTGGGGGTGCCAACCGCGACTGTCGACTAAAAATAGGACAAGATCAACACCCAAAATTCCAGCGACCGCGACTTTTTGTATTGCGCGGTCCACCAGCTGTTTTGACTGGGTTGAAAACCCTGGCGTATCAATAAAAATATATTGGCAATCGGGCTCGCTCAATACACCAAGAATTCGATGTCGGGTCGTATTGGCTTTTCTCGAAGTGATACTGACCTTCTGACCGAGAATTTTGTTAAGCAAAGTTGATTTGCCAACATTTGGGCGCCCCGCAATGGCGATCAAACCCGAACGGAATTCTGGGTCAATCGGTTCGCCTGCAGAGTAATTCATAGGCTCGTCCAGCTGCAACTTGTTGTGCTTCCTTAACAGTTTGTCCCGTACCGAAAATGGGCTGTCTCAACATCTCAATATGGCATTGAACCGTAAAAACAGGTTCGTGCCCCCTGCCTTGAACTTCAATCGTTTCGTATCGTGGCACACTGTGGCTTCGCCTTTGTAGATATTCCTGCAGCAGTGTTTTGAAGTTTGTATGCGTGGCAACGCTCACATCGTTCAGTAGCGACGAAAAGTGTCGATAAAAAAATTCAGTTGCTGCAGACATCCCGCCGTCCAGGTAAACAGCTCCAATCAAAGCTTCCACGGTATTCGCCAGTAAATTTTGCCATGCTCTCTTGTTCGACTTGACAAACCCCTTGTCAACAACTATGAAGTCACCAATTTGCATACGTTTAGCGACACCAAATAGCGCCTGGTGATTGTTGACGATTCCGATTCGTTTTAACGTCATTTCACCTGCTGAAGCATCTGGAAGGCTTTCAAATAAATAGCTGGAAACGATCGCTGAAAGTATTCCGTCACCCAGAAATTCCAGCGTTTCGTTGTTCGGCCCATCAGCACTCCGATGGGTCAAGGCACGCTGAAGCAAGCTTGGATCGTTGAATGAATAACCGAGTATTTCAGTTAGAATGTTGATCCGATTCGTACTCACAAGATACTGTTGGCAGTTATTCGATCGCTGCCGCAATTCGGTTCCAGTCTACTCCCCTATCCCCTGAAGAATTCCAACTAAACCAAATGAAAAACGCCCGCCCAATGATGTTCTCATCTGGTACGAATCCCCAAACCCGGCTATCGTTACTGTAATCTCGATTGTCTCCTAAAACAAAATAGGAATCCTCCGGAACCTTGAACACCAAAGGTCGGGAAGATCGTCTGTCGTCATGAAGAATCCGGTGAGATTCTCCATCGGCGAATGACTCTCTGAGCAACTGTGTCTGTGTTTTGCGGTTAGGACCCGAATCGATAACAAATTCACCACTCAAATCCTGTTCGACGACTCTCCCATTCACCGTTACTTGCTTATTCTCGTATACGATGGAGTCTCCCGGCAGTCCGACCACTCGTTTAATGAAGTTAACTGACTCGTTATGTGGAAATCGAAAAACCATGACATCGCCGTAGTCAGGTTCATCCATGTTGAATATCTTTTTATTTAGTACTGGCAATCGAATTCCGTATTCGTACTTGTTGACCAGTATGAAGTCACCGACTTCAAGCGTTGGAAGCATGGAACCGGAAGGAATTCTGAACGGTTCAACAACAAACGAACGCAATACAAAGACGATCAGCAATACCGGGAAAAATACACGCGCATATTCAACAATCCAATGTAACCGACCGCGCGATTCAGATTCATTACGGAATGAAATTACGTGCTTTTTCAAAAGTCGCCAAATGATGTCAATAAACCAGATTGCACCGGTTATTGAAACAGCGAGGACTAATACAAACGTGAAATCAGCTGGAGAGTTCAATTTTTTTGTTCAACAAGACAGATTCTAAAAAATCGGCTTCAGAAGCCGGGACAAAAATTTGAATCAAGGTGCAGGATATAAATGTTGGGACATATGAAATTATATCTTACCGATCTTTTCAATTGCTCCACAACCAAGGTGCGGATGCTATGAAATGCAAGCTATGGAATGAAAACGGAGGTTTGAAAGATGATTCCAAACAGACATACTGCAGCGGCTTTAAAGTCGCATCAGCGAATCATGTGAGTACAGGATTGAAGAAAGGTTGGTAAGATCCGTTTGAACAAATGAAACAGAAATTCGTTAGCATTTGGCAGTGCTAACTTTCAACATTAATTCCTGATTTCGATGGATTCTCCGATTACACGCACTGTATCGAACGGAACTTCACCAACGACAGTTACCTGATAGCCGTCAATTACTCGACCGTATGCGTTTACTGCACCCAATTTGCTAGAACCAACAAAGTATCCGTCAAGTTTATCTTGATCTAGTTTCTGCATGAATAGTGACACAGTTGCTAAATCGTCTGAAAAAACAATTTGTTCTTTTTCGTCTTCTTCTGACTGAGTGCGAACATGCTTGATCTTTTTAAACCCATCGGGAAGCATTGTTACGTTCAGTGGTGTTAATGCATCGGCAACCATCATCTCTCCTTCGCTACTGAAGGTCCAAAGATAGTCTGCTCCTGATTCAGTGGGGAGGAGATCGGAATCTTGGATCTGCTCATCGAGCGTTATGTCAACGAATGCGTACCAATCGATTACTTCCTGGTCTTTATTGAACAGGTCAGAACGCAAAAGTAAACCAGACTCAGTATCTATCCAAAGATTCACACCATAACGATAGGAGTCTTTTGGTATGAATTTCAATTGGTTTGTCCAACGATTCGCGATTCTTTCTCGCCCGACCATGGTAATCAAGTAGTACTTTTGTAGTTCTGGGACCAATGCCGCATCAATTTTGGGCATTCGGAATAGTTGATCGTCCCGAAATTTGAAAAATCCTTCCTTTCGATCCGGAAAATAGCACCACACACCTTTACTATTCCGAACAATTTCTGAGCTATCACCGCTCAGCGAATGAATTCGTTCTTGAAATCCACTGGAACTGACAAGACGATATACGCGCATAGTCTCCGGTTCCAGCCCATTCGAATAAATGAACGTACCCTTGTAACTGACTGACTCTGCAGCCTGTGCTGATTTTGACAGCAGCACCGAAATCGAATCCGCACTATGTGCTTGTACTGGCAGAATGCTGCACAACGCCGCAAGCGGCATCAATATGATGTTGCGCGAGACTATTGAAGCGAACAGTTGGAAGAAATTCAGCTTAAGCAAGACTGTATCCTATAGAGGCTAGTTGTCGTAAGAAACCATCCTGGCATAGTTAGACAGTCCATTGATTGAATATAACCCGGTGAAATCATTGTGTGCCAACAACGTTTCATTGAGGTAATTCGCACTCACAAATTCATGGGCATCCTGAGTCGTATGAGCCTGCCATACAAGTGCATCATTCCCGACGTAAAACGATTCAGCGTAGGACTTCTTTGGGTCTGATAGTTGGGTATCAAAAATCGAATTTGATACGAATCCGAACACAGCTGCTGCACTTAATGCTGCAACCAATCCAAAGCCATTAACCCAACCACCCCATCGTTCACGCAAATCTTGTAATAATCCAACATTTACTTTTCGTTGGCGTTTAAAGGCGAACAGAGATGGTGCAGTAGTGTCTGTCCCCGCTTCCGAGATTCCATACACTGATTCAAAGTAAGCCGTCGTACACTCACCGCGAATCGCACTTCGAATGAGATGGTACCGCTGCCATCGTTCCTGTAGCACCGGGTCCTCACACAATTCTTCGATGAGATCCGCTAAACACTCTTCGTCGATTACTTCATCGACAAGTGCTGATATATTTTCAGACATCAAATTTCCTCCTACTCACGACCGGATAGATTCCACTGCTCCAGATCTTCATTAATGCGTTCTCTTGCCCGGTGAAGTTGTGTCTTTACCGTTCCGAGTTTTGTATGAGTTCGCACAGAAATTTCCTCATAACTGAGACCTTCAATTTCTCGTAGAATGATGCTCTCTCTCAATTTTGGCGGCAAATTGTCAATGATCTGCATGACTTTCTGCAAATACTCATTGGCAATTCCCTCATCCTCAGGTGTATCTTCATCAACTGCCAGATCATCAATTGTCAGCTGACTGTCCTCTCCATCCTGTGTGTTGGTATCTAGTTGTTGCAACTTACTGATGGTATAAATATTTCCTGAGCGCGAATTTTTTACTGCCTGATTAATTACGGTATTGCGTACGATCGTAAATAGCCATGAAGAAAATTTGCTGTCACCCCGAAAATTCTTTAAACCTTTCGAAGCATTTAACCACACCTCTTGAACAATGTCATTCACCTCAGATGAGTCGATGTACATTTCACGGCATTTTCTGGCCACCCATCTTGTAACCATTCCCTGGTGCTTAGTAAACAGGAGGTTAAATGCAACTTCATCTCCTGTCTTCGCCCTCTTTAGCAGTTCGACCTCAGACAGACTTTCACTACTTTTCATGGAAGTTACATTGCTAGTGTGTGACAGATAATGGGTTCGAATGTTCTATCCAACTGAATCAAAAAAGATTCTACGAAAGGAATGCCGCCGCGAATCAAATGGACTAACATTAATGGCTCAACATCATCAAGGGCTCGCAAGCCTCAACTCAACTAAGCTTCTTTGCGAATATAGTGCAGAGTAAAACTAATTATAGGTTTTCAAACCTGCAGCCTTTAGCGCAAAGACACTAGATTCTGTATTACTGCCTTTGTGATGACTTCTTACAAAGATTCCCGTATAGATACTTTCGAATCTAACGACTCAGCAATATTAGATAAGTGCAAAAACGTACAGACTTAATCGTTGTTGGCAGTGGTCTCGCCGGACTGGCATTTGCGCTGAAGTCAGCCAACGCCGGATACAAAATAGCAATCATAACCAAGGAGGCGCTTGCGGAAAATTCCAGCTACTACGCGCAAGGCGGAATTGCGGCGGTATCCAGCTTGGAAGACTCCTACGAATCACATGTTCAGGATACATTGAACGCCGGGGGTGGTTTATGCAAACACGATGTTGTGGAATTCGTAGTCAAGCAAGGACCTAGTTCAATCGAGTGGCTGGTTCAGAATGGTGTTTCATTCAGTTTACGGGAACGAGAAGGTGATCCACTGAATGAATTTCACCTGACAAAAGAAGGTGGTCATAGCAAACGCCGCGTAGTTCATGCTGCCGACGCGACAGGAAAGAATGTTGAAAGCACGCTGGTTTCGAACATACTGAATCACAAGAACATAGAAGTTCATGAAAGCTACATCGCAATCGAATTGATTACCCAGTCAAAACTGGAACCTTCAGCAACAGACTGCTGCCTGGGAGTCTATGTGCTGAATATCAAGGAAGAACAGGTCTTTACATTCGTTTCGGACGCGGTCATTCTGGCAACGGGAGGTGCATCTAAATCCTATCTCTACACCAGCAACCCTGATACATCAACTGGTGACGGTATTGCAATGGCATGGCGTGCAGGCTGCAAAGTTGCAAATATGGAGTTTGTTCAGTTTCACCCAACTTGTCTTTTTCACCCTCATGCAAAATCATTTCTGATTTCTGAAGCCCTTCGGGGTGAAGGCGGAAAACTGATCTTGCCCGATGGTTCAGCATTTATGCAGAAATACGATCCTCGCGAAGAGTTGGCGCCACGCGATATCGTCGCTCGAGCAATCGATTATGAAATGAAGGCTGGCGGTTTCGATTGCGTTTTTCTTGACGTAACCATGAAATCGAAAGAATTCTTGCTTAGGCATTTCCCCAATATTTATCAGAAGTGCTTGAACTTCGGCATCAATATTGCCGAACAACCGATTCCAGTGGTACCTGCCGCTCACTATACCTGTGGCGGTGTTGAAGTTGACTTGAATGGGAGGACAAATTTACCCGGTCTTTATTGCATTGGAGAAACTGCGAACACAGGTCTGCACGGCGCTAATCGACTTGCAAGCAATTCTCTGCTAGAGTGCATAGTTTTCGCTGATGTCGCTTCAAAGCACATTATGGAAAATCCAGCTCGGTCATCGATTCGTGCCGAATCGATTCCGCTTTGGGATGAAAGCAAGGTCTCAGACCCAAATGAACTTATCGTAGTGGCCCATAACTGGGAAGAACTCAGGCGATTCATGTGGAACTATGTCGGAATCGTTCGTACCACCAAAAGACTTCAGCGAGCGTTACGACGGGTTCTGATGTTAGGTGAAGAAGTTCATGAGTTTTACAGTCAGTTTCGGGTCAACCGCGATCTTATTGAACTCAGAAATCTAATTCAAGTTGCGGAGATTATTGTTCGGTCGGCACTGGCTAGAAAGGAAAGTCGGGGGTTGCATTTTGTACTTGATTATGCGGAAACTGCTGATCAGGCAACCAGCACCGTACTTGTCAAGTCTTCAGAGACTCCGAAAACTCGAAATAGGTAGGTGGAGCAAAATCATTTGCCATAACCAGGGCTCCACATCTTACTGTCGACCTGTTCTTCAATTGAGCAATCAAAGTCACATCCTGTTAAGTTCTGCTCGACAGCAATGTTTGCAACTGCAATCGCGACTTCTCTACTTAGTTTCCGAATACTATCCAATGGCGGTAAGATTGAGGTACCGGGTTCCTTAACATCCTCTTTCGCGTGACCAATGACGTTGGCAACAACATTCAGCATTTCATCGGTGACTTTTTTCGCTTTGATCGCACTCAAGCCTAGCCCAATACCTGGAAATACATAAGCGTTATTGCATTGGGCGATTTCATAGTTGACCCCATTTAGTGACACCTGATCAAACGGACTGCCTGTGGCAACGATTGCCCGTCCGTTCGTCCATCTCAAAATGTCTCCAGGAAAAGCTTCAGTTTTTGAAGTAGGGTTAGACAACGGGAAAATACACGGCCTACTGCAAACTTTGGTCATTTCTCGAACAACTTCTTCGGAAAAATAACCTGACTGTCCGGAGACTCCTATAAGCACATCGGGGTGAACATTCCTAACAATATCTAACAGTTGGAAATCACCCTTCCAGTCCACCAAATGCTTGTGCGGCTGAGCAAATGGAATTTGTTGTGGTCGAAGATTGGGAGAATCGCTTCTAATCAGACCCTTGCTGTTTAACATATAAATCCTGCGCCGAGCCGATTCCTCTTCCATTCCATTTCTCATCATGTCGAGAACAATTCCGTGTGCAATTCCTGTACCTGCAGCTCCGGCTCCGGCAATTACAACCTTTGAATCGGTCAGGGACCGTCCAGTTACACGACTCGCAGCAATTAAAGAACCTACGGTAATTGCGGCTGTTCCTTGTATGTCGTCATTGAAGCAACACAAGCGATCAACATATTTGTCCAAAAGACGCAGTGAATTTGATGCTCCAAAATCTTCAAATTGAACTACTGAATGCGGCCACTTTTTGTGAATTGAACTAAGTACAAGCTCAACAAAGTCATCATATTCCTGGCCGCGAATACGATCGTGCTTCCAACCTACGTAAAAATTACTTTCCAAAAGTTTTTTATTATTGGTTCCAACATCCAAAACAACAGGCAGGGTAACCTTTGGATCGATGCCGCCCAAGGCGGAATACAGGCTCAATTTGCCAATTGGAATTCCCATGCCTCCGACACCCTGGTCACCAATCCCCAAGATAGCCTCGCCATCAGTCATCACAATGACTTCAACATCATCGTTCGCCACATTTTCGAGAATTTCATCCATGAATTCTCTTTCCGGATAGTTAAGAAAAAGGCCAAAGGGTTTTCTGTAGATTTCCGAAAACAACTCGCAGGCATTACCAACCGTCGGCGTGTAAATTACTGGCAGCATACTGGCAGCGTGCCGTATGATCAGTTCATAGAAAAGTGTTTCATTAATCGTCTGCAACTGTCGCAGAAAGATATGCTTTTCGAGATCTGAGTCCTTGGCAGCATATGCTTTATAGGCTCGACTAACTTGTGCGGATAGCTCTTCCTGGCTGTAAGGAACCATCCCCAGTAAACCGCCTTCTATTCTATCTTTTCGTGAGAATGCGGTACCTTTATTCAACTCAGGCAACTCAAGCCACAGTCTACCGCCTTTCAATTCTTGAGGAACTTTCGCCATGATCTTGCCCTTCAGGTAATATTTAGTATTGCCTTAATAATACTAATGAATCTATTGTTATCACAAGGTAATTCTTGATTTAGAAGCCAGTTACTGAGATCATCGTGACCCTGTTCGACAAACTCTTGAAATAAGTTAATTTCTTCTTGCGAAAGCGAATCGTAATGTTCATCAATGTAACGATAGAGCAGTAGTTCAAGTTCGCGCGTGCCTCTTCTGCAACGCCAGAGCAGTCGATTTTTTTGAATGTCTTTATCGTCTATCGAGCCTGTCACGAACGTGTAGCGATCAACTTCTTGATTTCGGCGATCGCTTTGCCCGGATTTAGGTGTTTAGGACAGGTATTGGTACAATTCATAATCGTATGGCAACGATACAATCTGAACGGATCTTCCAATTCATCAAGCCGTTCACCGACAGCTTCATCTCGACTGTCAGCTATCCAACGATACGCCTGCAGAAGAACTGCGGGACCAAGGTAACGATCACTATTCCACCAATAACTTGGACAACTGGTCGAACAGCAGGCGCACAAAATACATTCGTAGAGGCCATCAAGTTTCTCACGTTCTTCGACTGATTGAAGGTTCTCCCGTCCGGCTGAGGGTGGTGAGCGTTTCTGAATCCAGGGCTTGATTGATGCATATTGAGCATAAAAGTGCGTCATATCCGGCACCAAATCTTTTAACACTGGCAAATGCGGCAGTGGGTAAATCTTGACAGTTGACCTGATCTCCTCTATGGGCTTGATGCAGGCAAGCGTATTGGTACCATCAATGTTCATGGCGCAGGAGCCGCAAATCCCCTCACGGCATGATCTTCGAAATGTAAGCGTTGAATCGACTTCATTTTTGATTTTGATCAACGCGTCCAACACCATGCGTCCGCAATTATCCAAGTCCACCTCGTAGGTGTCCATGGTGGGATTGGCATCACCATCCGGATTCCAACGGTAGATCTTGAATTTCTTGAGTCGGTTAGACTTCTTTTCAATCGTATAGGTACGGCCTCGACCGACTACTGAATTTTCTGGGAGTGATAATTTCGCCATAACTGCATACTACTCGGCTAATACACTCGCGCCTTTGGGGCGACAAGCTGAACATCTTCTGTTAATGTATACAGGTGAACAGGACGATACTCTAGCGAAACTTCGCCTGATTCGCTTAACCAGGAAAGGGTGTGTTTCATCCAATTTTCATCATCCCTGTCAGGATAGTCTTCTCTTGCATGTGCGCCGCGACTTTCCGTGCGATTAGCAGCTGAGTAAATTGTAACCAGTGACTGTCGAAGTAAATTATCCAGTTCAAGCGTTTCTGCCAAGTCGGTATTCCAAATCATTGAACGGTCTGACACCGCAACGTCTTTCAATTTTTCCCAAACGCCAAATACTTTTTCTTTACCTTCATCCAGCAACTCCTGCGTACGAAACACCGCACAGTGTTGCTGCATGATTTTCTGCATTTCAAGTCGAATTTCTGCTGTGCGAATTTCTCCCTTGCTGTATCGCATGCGATCAAATCGGTCGATTGCAGGTGATTCAATATTTCTTGGAAGAGAGCGGCGCCGTTCATCTTTTTTAAGTAAATCTTTGGCACGTAGAGCGGCAGCACGACCAAAAACAACTAGGTCAAGAAGGGAATTTGAGCCAAGTCGATTGGCCCCATGAACAGAAACACACCCTGTTTCACCAATTGCCATCAGACCTGGAATCACATAGTCGTTGTCACCACGTTTTTTGCTCACAACTTCAGCTTTAAAGTTTGTCGGAATACCGCCCATGTTGTAGTGTACTGTAGGAATCACAGGGATTGGTTCCCGGGTAGAATCGACACCGGCAAAGATTTTGGAGGTTTCTGTGATTCCTGGAAGTCGTTCCTTGATCACGTCTCGCCCCAAATGTTCAAGATGCAGATGAATGTGATCAGCTTCTGAACCGACACCACGTCCGGCATTTATTTCCATCGTCATGGAACGGCTTACAACGTCCCTTGATGCCAGATCTTTGGCATTGGGAGCATAGCGTTCCATAAATCGCTCGCCATCCGAGTTTGTGAGATAGCCGCCTTCGCCTCTCGCACCTTCAGTAATCAGACATCCGGACCCATAAATTCCAGTTGGATGAAACTGGACAAACTCCATATCCTGCAAAGGCAGTCCGGCACGTAAAATCATCGCATTCCCATCACCGGTACAAGTATGTGCCGATGTGCATGAAAAGTACGCGCGTCCATAACCACCCGTGGCAAGAATAACAATCTTTGCTTGAAATCGGTGCAGCGTGCCATGTTCAAGATTCCAAGCCAATACACCACGGCACTCATCATTGTCCATTAAAAGATCAAGCGCAAAGTATTCAAGGTAGAACTCGGCACGATGCTTGAGAGCCTGTTGATATAGGGTGTGAAGCATTGCATGTCCGGTACGGTCGGCTGCTGCGCAAGTTCGCATCGCCTGACCTTCGCCGTAGTGAGTTGTCATACCACCAAACGCGCGCTGATAAATGCGTCCATCTTCAGTTCGAGAAAAAGGCACACCATAATGCTCCAGTTCCACAACCGCATCAGGCGCTTCCCGACACATATACTCGATCGCGTCCTGATCGCCCAGCCAGTCTGACCCCTTGACAGTATCGTACATGTGCCAGCGCCAGTCATCTTCGCTCATGTTTCCGAGCGCTGCACTGATTCCACCCTGTGCAGCAACTGTGTGACTGCGGGTCGGAAAAACCTTAGTTATGCAGGCGGTTGAGAGATTTTCAAAAGCACAGCCAAATGTTGCTCTAAGACCTGCACCGCCAGCACCAACTACGACGACATCATAACTATGATCAACGACTTTATAGGCACTGATACTCACTCGACGATCACCCCAGTGTCACTTGCAAGATTGAGATGGTACTCAAAATGACCAGAATGGCAGAAAAGGCTTTAACTGCCAATATGGAAAAAATTTTGAGTCCCTCATGGCGAACGTAATCTTCCAGTACAACCTGAATGCCCAATTGTGTGTGATAGAAAAGCGAAACGATAAAGGCAATTAACATGGTTGAAGTGATTGGAGATGCAAACCATGTGTAGATCTCCTCCATGCAAGGACCGCTCAGTCTGGCGATCGAATAAGTGAACCATAAAGTCAACGGGATCAAAGCGAGGGCTGTGAGACGCTGCCACCACCAATGTGCAGACCCTTCCTTGGCAGACCCATGGCCTAAAACTTTAGCAAGTGGAGAACGGAAATTCATGCGAACCTTAACCGCAGGTTGTGTACCCAACAGTCCATACAATGACTGTCAATGTCAACGACCCAATAATGACACCCCATCCGCTTCGATAGACCTGTTCCAGTTCAAGTCCCCGTCCCACATCCCAAAACAGATGTCGAATTCCATTACAAAGATGAAAAAATAGAGCAAGCGTCCAAAGAAACAGAATTAGCCTGCCCCAAAAGCCTGACAACCACTGTATTGACGCCTCAAAAAACTCCCGGTCATAGGCGATTGCAAATAGTTCTATAGTCAGTACAATCGCACTGATTCCCAAGCCAACTCCGGTAATTCTGTGCAAAATCGACAGCACAGAAGTGATTTGTGGCCGATAAATCTGAATATGGGGTGAAACGGGGCGTTTCGCGGAATCCATAAGGTCTACTGGGGAAAAGTGGAAATTCAGGATCTCACATAGAACGATCAGAAGTCAATGCATCGACCGTTTATTTCCCAATCACCATAGCGGGTTGGGTCAACAGGTTGAGATTCAAGCTGTTCGGCATTCGGTTCAGAGTGATTTTCGGGAGACAGTGTCTCATTCCTTCTGTCTTGAACCTTAGTTTTGTCTGTAAATGGTACTGTTTCAGGCAAAATCTGTCCCCTTTTCTTTGTTAATATTTTATTTTATCTGTGTTCAATAACTGCACTGGTTGCACTGGTTGCATGAACATTCGTTTCCAGATATTTGTGTTTAGGTGAATTTCACAAATTGCACAGGTATACAATCTTTCGCGCTGGCGTAGGTCAGGTTCAGGTGAAGATTCTCAATCTGTGCCAGACTAACCTGCGTTGGGGCAGTAAGCGATAATCCTTTACTTCTTTCCTGTAAGATATCCGGGTTAACTTCTGATCAGTCAAATTGCCTTCCTCATCCTTCAATGAGCCGATTCCATCAAAGAATTTACCAAATCATAATCATGGATATTGTATGGATTCCGATGATTTGTCATAATCATCCCAATATCAATGAGAAGGCCTCTCGACAATAACCTACCCGACGTAAATTAATCGATGAACAATAAATTGAATTCAAATACTTTCAATCTTTTTGCTCTCAGTCAGATTAGCGTCATTGAAGTTTCAGGAGAGGATTCAGCATCTTTCTTTCAGCGACTGCTGACTTCAGACATTTCGGAAGTAACACCGAAACAATCGCAATTTTCTGCGTTTCTAAATCCCAAGGGGCGCGTCATTGCAAATTTTCTACTGACTATGCGAAATGGCCGATTCTACATCGCCGTTGCCAAAGAGCTGGTTGACTCTTTAGTTAATCGTTTGAGACTTTACGTTCTTCGCTCCAAGGTTAATATTAATGTGGAGCCTGGTCTCAGCTTTTTTGGCTGCCACCAACTCTCAGAAATCAGTGAATCAGAATTTCCGAAGTCAGCGCTGGAAACACAAACGATTGATGAGTTTACTGTAGTAAAGATGCCTGGAGTTGAAATGCGATTTGGAGTATTCGCCGATTCAGCTTACACAGAAGTAGTTGATCGGCCGGCTGTTAGTGAATGTTGGCAGTTACAGGATATCAATGCGGGAATTCCATGGCTCAATCAACACACCAGTGAACATTTTATAGCGCAGGCGATCAATCTTGATTTGATCGGTGGTGTCAGTTGGACGAAGGGCTGCTACCCGGGACAAGAAATTGTCGCGAGACTGCATTATCGAGGCGGGATTAATCGAAGAATGGTAAGTGCGCACAGTAGCGCAGAATCAAAACCGGTTCCTGGCACTGAAATAACCTGTCCAGGCCTCCCCGGTAATCAGACTGGAACTGTAGTTAACTCTGTCATTGATGCTGACTGCGACCGGACCAGCATGCTGATTTCCGTACCAGTTAAATTTATCGGGCAGGATAATCTGTTGCTTTCAGATACTCATCCGCTAGAACTTCAAATTGAGCGACTGCCCTATTCAGTTCCAGAGTTGGAAAAGGCAAAATCTCGCGGTCCGCAAGCGGAATGAATTGCCGGTAACAGGTTAATGCAATTCGTCAAGGACGCCGAAAGGCTTGAGTAAAGAGAATTACTCCGAATTGTTGATGACTGGTCTTGAATACTCTACAGCCTTATCGGTTTCAACCACGCGATAAAACACCTCGCCTTCTTTAACATATCCAAGTTCCACTCTAGCCCGTTCCTCCATGGACTCCTCGGCATCTTTGAGGTCCAAAATTTCAGCAACCAATTTCTGATTTCTTTTTCTTAAGCTTTCAATGTGAGCATCTTCGGCTGCAATCAACGCTTCGGTTTCCTTCAGTGTTTTCACTGAATTTTTCCCAAACCAGAATGTGAACTGCAGTCCAGCAGCGACTAGGAGCAAAGCTCCAATTATCAGCACTCGTTTGTTTAACTTGAACACGACACCAGGATGTCACCCGGAAACACCAGCATAAACCGCCTGATCTCCAAGTTGAGATTCGATTTTCAATAGTCGATTATATTTTGCGGTACGATCGGACCTGCAAGGTGCCCCTGATTTAATCTGTCCAGCCGCTATCGCTACGGACAGGTCAGCGATAATGCTATCTTCAGTTTCGCCGGAGCGATGAGAAATCATCACTCCATACTTTGCATTTTGAGCGACAGAAATCGTCTGCAGTGTTTCAGTAACCGTACCAATCTGATTTAGCTTGACAAGGATTGCATTGGCAACAGACTGATCAATGCCTGATTGAAGCGTTGGCGCATCTGTAACAAATAAATCATCACCAACCAGTTGAACTCGGTCACCAATCAGACTGGTTAGCTCCGTCCAACCCTGCCAGTCTTCCTCGGCCATGCCATCTTCGACCGACACAATCGGAAAACGATTGGTCCAATCTGCCAGACGATCAGCTAACTCGGAACTACTGAAATGTTGATCTTCTGAACCGAAATAGTAACCATCATCAGAGACCAGCTCTGAACTTGCAACATCAAGTGCAATCGCGACATCAGTCTGCGGGTCGTAGCCCGCTTTTCCCACTGCCTCCATCACAAAATTCAATGCATGTTCATTCGAATCGAGATTGGGTGCAAACCCACCTTCATCGCCAACTGCGGTACTGTACCCTTGTGAATCCAATAGTTTCCGCAATGTGTGATAGACTTCAACTCCCACTTGCAGCGCCTCGCGAAAACTTGTGGCACATTGTGGCACTACCATAAACTCCTGAACATCGATGTTGTTGTTGGCATGAGCACCACCATTCAGAATGTTGAAATACGGTACTGGTAAAGTCACGGCCTCATCACCGCCTAGTAGTCGATACAAAGGAACTTGGATTGAATTAGCTGCAGCACGAGCAACTGCCATTGAGACTGCGAGAATGGCGTTCGCTCCAAGCCTGGATTTCTTATCTGTTCCATCAAGGTCAATCATTAAATGATCAACAGCAGCCTGATCGAAAGGCGACACTCCACATAATTGCTGGGCAATTTCTGTATTGACGTTTTTCACTGCGGACAATACGCCTTTTCCCATGTAACGACTGGAAATATTGTCGCGTAGTTCTAAAGCTTCTCTGATACCAGTGGATGCTCCCGAAGGTACCGTAGCAGACCCAATAGTGCCATCGCTCAAATAAACTTCGGCTTCAACAGTAGGATTACCACGCGAATCCAGAATTTCATACCCGCAAACACGTGAGATTGTTGGTGAAGTCACTAGTGTCACTTCCCAGTTTGACTAAATTTCAGAAATCGTATTCTTGACAACATAATCAATCGCTTTTAAGTCTCCAAGCAACCGTTCCAGTTCTGCCAAAGGCCATGAGTTCGGGCCATCGCTAGGTGCCGACTCCGGGTCGGGATGTGTTTCCATAAAGAGGCCGGCAACTCCACATCCAAGAGCGGCACGCGCCAATGTCGGAACAAACTCGCGCTGTCCGCCCGATTTACCATTGCTACCACCAGGCAACTGCACTGAATGCGTTGCATCGAAAACGACTGGACACCTGGTTTTTCGCAGTATCTGAAGCGACCGCATGTCAACCACCAGATTGTTGTACCCGTAACTTGAACCACGTTCACAAACTAAAATTCGATCATCACCACCTGCACTCATAGCCTTGTCTACGACATGAACCATTTCTTGCGGAGAAAGGAACTGTGCCTTTTTGATGTTGACCAATCTTCCGGTATTTGCGGCCGCTGTGATGAGATCAGTTTGACGGCACAAAAATGCCGGAGTCTGAATCACATCAACATAATCTGCTGCAGTCGATGCTTCTTCAGGCGAATGAACATCTGTTAATACTTGAATGCCAATTTCCTGACGAATTTTTGACAAAATTTGCAGTCCTTGATGAATACCAGGACCTCGAAATGACTCGATAGACGTACGATTTGCCTTGTCATATGAGGACTTGTAGACAAATGGTATGTCTAGATTACTGCAGATATTTCTGATTTCACCTGCTGTATCAAGTGCGAAGCCTTCCGACTCGATAACGCACGGACCGGCAAATAAGAAAAACGGCCGGTCGTTCCCGACTGAAACATTGTCAATTATCAAACGACTGCAGCCTGTTTAGGCATCGGTATTGATGACTTCTTACTTTCCAGTATGGATTCAACGAAATGTGTAAATAGTGGATGTCCTTTGCGCGGAGTTGACGTGAATTCTGGATGAAATTGACATCCAACAAACCATTTGTGAGATGGCAATTCAATCACTTCGACTAGATCATCCACTGAAACACCTGAAAACTTCATGCCGGCATCGTTAAACTGCTTTCGATAACTGTTATTGAACTCATAGCGGTGTCGGTGTCGCTCCTTGATTCGGTCTTCACCATAAATCGAACGTGCCAGTGAGTTACCCGCCAGCTTCGCTTCCTGCGCTCCAAGTCTCAAAGTGCCGCCGAGTCCTTCATTTTCCCCTCTCGTTTCCACGTCCCCGGTAAGCGTCTGCCATTCAGTCACCAGTGCAATAACCGGGTGAGGAGTATCTCGGTCAAATTCAGTACTATTGGCATTCTCCAGTTTAAGGACATTACGAGCAAACTCAATGGCGGCGATTTGCATACCTAGGCAGATACCCAGATAGGGTACATTATTCACCCGAGCATATTCGACAGCGGCAATTTTGCCATCAGTGCCTCTTTGCCCGAAACCACCTGGAACAACGATCCCATCGGCTTGGTCTAGGATTCTAACGCCTT
Source organism: Arenicellales bacterium (assembly GCA_965220665.1). Lineage (GTDB taxonomy): Bacteria > Pseudomonadota > Gammaproteobacteria > Arenicellales > JAJDZL01 > JAJDZL01. Next base: position 72,225 of record CBDCQQ010000004.1, on the reverse strand, counting down.
CGTTTTCAACTGTTTCTGCATCGATATATTTTATTTCAATGCGAGTACGCGTTCTCATACCAGCATGTCGAAAAGCTTCAGCCAACGATTTATAGCAATCAGCAATCTCCATATATTTACCAACAAAAGCTATTTCTAGTGAATCGGATAAATTGCTGCTTCGATCGACTACATCATGCCATTCGGAAAGATCAATAGAGTCAGCCGTCAAGTTCAGTTTTTTAACAATTAAACTGTCAACACCCTGTTCGTGAAAGAGCTGCGGAATTGAATAAATATTGTCCACAGTAAGTGCCGATATAACTGAATTTTCAGAAACATTGGTAAACAGTGCTATTTTTTGACGCTCAACATCAGGAATTTCAATCTCAGTGCGGCACAATAAAATATCAGGTTGGATACCGATGCTGCGCAACTCTTTCACTGAGTGCTGAGTCGGTTTGGTCTTGATTTCCCCTGCATATTCGAGTTTCGGCAACAAAGTTAGGTGCACAAAAAGCGTGTTTTCTGTACCAAGTTCAATGCGCATCTGACGAATGGTTTCAAGGAATGGGAGTGACTCAATATCACCAACCGTACCACCAATCTCTACAAATACAACTTCGTGGTCACCAGCGCCTTCAAAAATACATGTCCTGATCTCATCGACAATATGCGGAATGACCTGTACAGTTTTTCCCAGGTAGTCCCCTTGTCTTTCCCGGCGAATAACGCGTTCGTACACCCTGCCAGTCGTAAAGTTGTTTGCCTGACGCATGGGAACATCAACAAATCGTTCGTAATGACCTAGATCAAGATCTGTTTCTGCACCATCGTAAGTGACAAATACCTCGCCATGCTGAAACGGACTCATCGTACCCGGATCAACATTGATGTACGGGTCGAGTTTGATTAGGGTGACTGATACGTTGCGAGCTTCGAGTAAAGCGGCGAGTGATGCAGATGCGATGCCCTTTCCAAGTGAAGACACCACTCCTCCGGTTACAAATACAAACTTAGGCACTTGCTACTTTGCGCTCAGTTAGAATTCTCAGAGACATTTATTGAAAGAAGCGAATGAGGAACTTCACTTCGGACGGAATAATAGGTTACCAGAAAACGCATCAAATTTCCAGACTATTTTCAAATTACTTACGAATTCACTTAGAAATACCTACAGGTATGTCTCAAATTCTGTCAATTGAGATTGAAATTCCAGGCTCATTTTCAACAGCTTTGAATCGATCAGAAATTAGCCAGGGCACGACTGCGGCCAGCTCATCCTGACAATAGATCAATGGCAGTTGATTTCGTTCCCATGGTGGAATTAAGTGCTGTTGAAACAATTTCTTAAGTGAACTTGAATGCGCTCGGTCAGGAAGTATGATGCGCTCAGCTCCCCTTCGAAATCGGACAGTTACACCACCCGCCAACTTCTCTGCACTCAAGCCTGATTTATTGACCAGTTTGGGCACCAACTTTAGACCTGCTTGTTTCAGTATCAATGGTTTGGTTAAATCCCATTCTACTGGATCAAGCCGACAGGTGTTTTTTACCGTACGTGCAAGATAGAGAACGTTCTGATAACGATAGATGCACTGGTTCGACCATACAAGTTCAGCAAAGTCTTTGTCGAGAAACAATGCTGTATTGATAAATTCATCCAAAGCAATCCGTCCCGGTTCACTTTGTAAGTTCTGCCGCGTCCAGTATCGGAACATATTTACCTGTCGAGATCGATCCAGACTTTGCAAATGACGCACGTTCAACTGACTACCAATACTTAAAAATCCCGTTCCTTCCGTACGACAGGCTTCTATATCCAGTTTTGCCAGTGCGTCAAGTAAGTGACGGGATTGTGTGAGTTGCTCGGTTGCTTTATGGATTTGCCGGATTGCTGCGGGCCACCTTTCGCTGAGCGATGAAAGCACAACGTGACGCAGATAATTTCGATCGTAATCGATTTCCAGATTGCTCGGATCATCGATATAAATCAAGTTGTGATTGCTGGCATACTGGACAATTTGCTGTCTGGGGTGAGCTAACAACGGTCTTAATAACCATCCTGAAGCAAAGCGAGTATATGGTTGAATTGCAGCCAGTCCCCGTACTCCGGCTCCCCGCATCAGATTGAGCAAGAAAGTCTCCGCCTGATCATTCTGATGATGAGCAGTCAATAAAAGTTCGTTTTCTCCCAATTGCTGCTTAAACCACTCATATCTGCCAGTGCGCGCATCAGACTCACTCGTTCGTTTACCAAGTTTTCCAAGATCAAGCCGAGTTGAACGGAAATCAATCCCAGAACTTTCGCATTGTTTTGCACAGTGGACGGACCATTCATCCGCGTGAGGATCTATACCATGATCGACGTGTAAGGCGACCAGCTGGAGATTGACGGTATCTCGCAATCGACTCAGAATGTGTAGAAGTACCGTCGAGTCGACACCTCCACTATATGCAACATATACAGTCGAATTGCTATCGACTTCTGAAACGTTTCTTAGTTCAAGAAGTACTTGCTGAGGATCGAGATTCAACGCGTTATTATCAACTGACTGGCAAGAATTCTCCGTAGGACCTGAGTCTTGTATCACGCAAAGTTAACAGTTCGTCAATGGATCGGTAGGACAAATTCTCAAGGCTGGTTTCTAACTGGTTCTTGATTCTATCTGCCATTTCCTGAACATTCTGGTGAGCGCCGCCGAGCGGTTCTTTGACAATCACATCAATTAAACCGTGCTTGGCAAGGGCTTGGGATGTAAGACCCATTACTTCGGCTGCATCGGCAGCTTTACTGGCATCTTTCCAGAGAATCGAAGCACAGCCTTCTGGAGAAATCACTGAATATACGGCATATTCCAGCATAATAACCTCGTCAGCAATACCAATTGCTAGTGCCCCACCAGAGCCTCCCTCCCCAATGACAGTGGCAATAACCGGACATTTTGTCCGTATCAGCGATAACATGCTTGATGCGATCGCCTGGCTCTGTCCTCGAGATTCAGCATCGAAACCCGGATGGGCGCCTGGGGTATCGATAAAGGTGAAGATTGGTAGAGAAAACTGCTCTGCAAGCTTGACAATTCTTTGCGCCTTTCGGTATCCCTCCGGTCTTGGCATACCGAAATTTCTTGTGAGTTTTGAATTGGTGTCGCGTCCTTTCTGGTGCCCAATTACTGCGACTCCCCGTCCATTAAATCGGGCCAAACCTGCCACAATTGCACGATCATCTGCAAATGCCCGGTCACCATGTAGCTCGAGAAAATCTGTAAAAATTCTTTCGATGTAATCAAGCGTGTACGGCCTCATCGGATGTCGAGCAAGCTGGGTGATTTGCCAAGGTGTCAAAGATGAAAAGATCGACTGTTCGAGACTGTCTCTACGTTTTTCAAGCCTTTCGATCTGCTCGGTGAAGTCCACATCGTTTTCACTGTCAAATCGACGAAGCTCTTCGATCTTTTCTTTGATCTCTTCAACCGGTCGTTCGAATTCAAGAAATTTTGACATGTTTATCCGGGGTACTCAAACCTATTGCTCAAACTCCAAGCCCTTCAAGAAGGAAGGTGAACATTTGAGTAGTCCACCCGCACAGCTTCATCACCAAGTACCTCACGCAGGCTGGAAACCAGGTCATCAGTGATTGTGACACACCAGCTTTCGTTCAGTTGAAAATTCATTTTCATGCCATCCTCAGAAGTATACTCCGCAGATACTTTATGATGGTGTTCGCCTGACTGTGCCGTCATCAATCTTTTCGCTTCTATGATCGCTTCGGCTTTCACTTTGCCATATTTGAGAATCAACTTCATCTCAGCCAATTTACTGCGGCGAATGTCTTCGATGGTGAAAACCTGAGCGCCTTCTAGTCTCGATTGTGATTCGTTTCTGGAATTGTCGAGAGAACCTCTAACGATAACAATCTGATTAACCTTAATTAATTCACGAAATTTGTGAAAGACATCCGAATAGAGTGCGACAGACAGCCGTCCCGAAGCGTCTTCTATTTCAAAGAATGCCGACATCTCGCCGCGTCGTTCAACCAGAGTGCGATTGCAAATGTTACCGGCGGCAATTATCTGACCCTGCGTCGTCTTATCAATTTGAGCAATACGCCCTATTTTGCCCAGAGTCTTTAGTTCATCGGCATAAATTTCCATTGGATGACCACTCAGGTACATGCCAAGAATCTCATACTCTTTGGCGAGGAGTTGAGCATAGGACCACACTTTGTTGTTGTCGTGCGAAACCTCTATGTCTGTTGCAGTACTGTCGTCAAACATACTTCGCTGTCCAAGTCTTGCATCTTCATTTTGACGCTGGACCACTCCATGAACATACTCAATCTGGTTTAGCAGGTCGCCTCGATTTGAGGTTATCTGGTCAAAAGCTCCGGCAAAAATTAGTGCCTCACATGCAATTTTTGTTACGGTATCCAGATTACTTCTCTCGCGAAAATCTGTCAAATCTTTAAACTCTCCGCCCAAATTTCGAGCTTCTACTATCGAATCTACCACTGCCTTTCCAATTCGCTTGACTGCCCCAAGTCCAAACAAAATGTGACTGTCGTCAAGTGCGATGAAGTCATGAACACTACGATTGATATCAGGCAGCATTACTTTTATGCCCTCAGTCTTTGCATCCGCACAGAGTTTGACAATTGTTTTGATGTCCATATCAACGTTCATGAATGCAGCCAGAAAATACGCCCGATAATGGGTTTTCAGGTAAGCTGTTCGATAAGCCAACATGGCATAGGCGACTGAGTGAGATTTGTTGAATCCGTAGCCACCAAAACTTTCGATCAAATCGTAGACGCTTCCCGCGAGTTTCTGTTCATAACCATTTTCCACTGCACCACTGACGAAACGCTTGCGCTGCTCCTGCATTTCCTGTTTCAACTTCTTCCCCATTGCTTTGCGGAGCGTATCAGCTTCAGCCAGCGTATAGCCAGACATGATCTGAGCGATTTGCATGACCTGTTCCTGATATAGAATCACTCCGTGAGACTCGTCTAGTACCTCTTTCAAATCCTGATGCGGTACTTCGTACTCGTGCCTGCTCTGATTCTCGATGTACATCCTGTCCATTTTGTTCTGTAATGGACCTGGTCGAAACAATGCCAATAACGCCACCAGATCGCTGAAACGACTAGGCTGAATTGAAAGAATCAACCGCTGCATACCACCAGATTCAAGTTGAAATATTCCAGCAGTTCGTCCGCTGCTGATGTATTTGTAAGTTGCTTCATCGTCGTTTGGAATGTCGTCTTCTGTCAATGGTGACATAGTCTCATCCCGCATGCTGTTGACATAACGTAAAGTCAGCGTAATGATTGTTAGAGTCCTGAGCCCAAGAAAATCAAACTTGACAAGGCCAATATCCTCTAAGTCGTCTTTGTCAAAATGTGTTGTGTCGCGGTTGCTTTCAGTATCTGCCATCAATGGTGCAAAATCGGTAATTCGAGTCGGTGCGATTACCAGTCCGGCCGGGTGTTTGCTGACATTCAGAACTTTTCCTTCGAGAACCATCGCACTGTCGACTAACTCCTTGATGCGATTCTCGTTCTCGTAGCGATTACGTAAATCTGAACTTTTCTTCAGCGCCTGCTCAAGTGTGATGTTCAACTCCTCGGGAATGAGCTTGGCCACCTGATCATAAAACCGATAGTCAGGTCTTATCGCTCGGCCAACATTCTTGACAGCTGCACGAGCAGCCATCGTCTGGTAGGTGATGATCTGAGCGACTCGATCCTGGCCATACTGTTCAGTCACGTGTTCAATAACTTTTTCCCGATCCCAAACGCAAAAATCAATGTCAAAGTCAGGTGGAGAAATGCGATCTGGCGTCAGAAATCGTTCGAAAATCAAATCATGCTCGATCGGATCTACAGCAGTAATATCAAGACAGTAAGCAACTAAAGAACCCGCACCTGAACCTCGGCCTGGCCCAACTGAGACACCCTGAGACTTTGCCCATCGAATAATGTCTGAAACAATCAAAAAATAGCCTGCAAAATTGGTTGCAATGATGATTGAAATTTCGTGTTCGAGTCTTTCGGTATAACGTTCGTCGCTTTTCCCCTGCAACCGCCTGTCGAGTCCTTCATAACTGGACTTTCGTAAATATTCATTGATATCCACATCTCCCGTTTGAGGGCGATATGGCGGCATGTGTGTGATTCGATTCAGATCCAGCTGGAGATTACATCTTTTGGCAATTTCAAACGTGTTTTCAACAGCACCGGGAATGTCCTGATACTTATCGGCAATTTCTTCGGCCGAACAAAAATACTGTTCAGCGGTATGAGAACTACTAAAGGGCTTATTGACTCCGCCTGTTTGCTGTGCGTGAATAGTGACCTTGAGCTCATGAAACTCATACTCTTCACGATTTAAAAATCGTGGCTGATGTGTGGCAACCAGAGGCGTTTGAGTCTGGTCCGCAAAATCAATCACGGCGTCGTTATAAATAGCCTCGAACTCTTCTTCTATTTTCGAAATTTCAAGATAAAAGCGCTGTGGAAAAATCGTCTGATACTTCTGCAGGACTTGACGAGCTTCATCAAATTGATGTTTCATCAAATGGCTCCCTACTTCACCGTGCTGTCCTGCAGATAGCGCAATGAGTCCCCGACATTCAGGTGCCGTCAGCCACGCTGGATTAACAACGATTTGACCATCAGACCTAATTCGCTGATGCGCTTTGGATAGTAACCGGCTCATTGCCTGAAATCCTTCGAGTGATTGGCATATCAGGACTAACATGAAGGATGAACTCGGAACCTGGAGACTTTCAATTGCTATCTCAACCCCGAGAATCGGCTTTATCCCATACTTACGACAAGCCTTGTAAGCCTTGATCGCACTGAACGCGTTTTGCCGTTCTGTAATGCCGACCGCGGGCATCTTTAACTGAGCCGCACGTGAGACAAGACTGTCGATGCTAATAATGCTGTCGGACAGCGAATACTCTGTGTGTACGCGAAGGTGGACGAAACTCATTAAATCCGCCTAAAATTCAATTCGAGTTTGCTCAAGTTGATTGATCGGTGCAAAGGTCTTTCTGTGAATTGGCGTTACACCCAATTCAGAAAGTGATTGCAGATGCAATTTTGTGCCATAACCGACATGTCTTTCAAAGCCGTAACCTGGATATTCAACCGCATAAACCTGCATCATTGAATCACGGGTTACCTTGGCAATTATCGATGCTGCTGACACTACCGGTTCATGCAGATCGCCCTGGATTATTGCTTCACCGGGATATTCCATTTCCGGTAAATGGTTGCCGTCAACTAGAACACGGTCTGGTCGAATTGTCAAACCATTGACTGCGCGACGCATTGAAAGCAGTGTCGCTTGTAACACATTCAATCGATCAATTTCCTCAGCGGTTGCTATCCCTACTGCCCAACAGGCACAACTTCGCTTTATTTCCACCTCAAGATCAACACGAGCTCGCTGGCTCAACTTTTTTGAATCGGTTAGTCCGGAGATTTCCGGCCCTGAAGAAAACAACACCGCCGCCGAAACAACAGGACCTGCAAGGGCACCTCTTCCCGCTTCATCGACTCCAGCGACTAATGAATTATTCATTGTCCAGCCAGTCGGAATATTTCCTGTGCAGCCAATTGATTTGCATTGCACCTTAGCTGCTGAGCGACAGAATTGAACTTTTCAAGTATACGGTTGCGATAACTCTCATCACTCATTAGCTTCAATGCCTCGCGGCTGATATTTTCTACCGTGCATTGATTCTGCATAAACTCTGGAATTGTGGGGCCACCGTCAAAGTGATTCAGCATGGAATAGTGTCGGGTTTTGCTCAGCACTCTGACCATCCAGTATGTCATCAGTGATACGCGGTAAGACACCACGACAGGCTTTCCACAAAGCGCTGACTCCAGTGCCGCTGTACCTGAAGCGGCGATCACTATGTCAGAAGCCTCAATCACTCCAAGAGAATCGTTTACAACAACTCGCATCGGTAAATTGATATTCATGGTGCGTCGAATATTTTCAAAAATCGTTTGGGTTGATTCACTGGTAAACGGTGCAATAAATTTCAGATTCGGTTTGGATTTTAAAAGTTCAGCCGCTGTCTGAAGAAAAATGGCTGCCAATCGCTTGACTTCGTTCGTTCGACTACCGGGTAGTAGTGCCACAACCTGATCATTTTCATTCAGTCCATATTTCTCTCGGCAGTTTGTAGTGCTTTGAGCCGCAATCTGGTCAGCCAACGGGTGCCCTATATATTTGTAAGGAATCCCAGCACGATCAATTAGTTCGCCTTCGAATGGGTAAATTGTCAATAGCTGCGAAACTGCCCGCTTCAGTTTATGGATACGATATCCTCGCCAAGCCCAAACAGTCGGTGCTACATACTGCAGAGTCGGGATTCCCGCTTTTTTCAATCGTTCTTCTATTGTGAGGTTGAAATCCGGTGCGTCGATACCTACAAACACGTCTGGTGGGTTCTCAAGCAGTGAGTTGACATAGTCTCTTCGAATCTTGAGAATCTTGTGCAGTCGACTGAAAAGCCCCTCAACTCCTAAACTTTCGATATCGTCCAGTTTGTATATCGCTCTTGCACCCTGTTGAATCATTGATGGACCACAGATTCCCGACACCTCTACATCAGGATTCTGCGCCTTCATCGTGCAAATCAGATCCGCTGCGATGTTATCACCAGAAGCTTCTGCGACGACCATTGCAATACGCATTGAAGTCTCACCTGATGAGTAAGGTCAACCAACGAGTATGAGCATTATCCAAACTGTACAGACAGAATTTCTTGGAAATACTGTCTGAACTGAATGATCTAGCGAATGACTCCGCGTTCACTCGTTTCCAAAAAGTTAGCGAACTTCTGAACACATTGATTTTTTCTTGTTTCCTCGTTCAGAGACGCAATAATTTGTTCTGCTTTTTTGCCCTGGAGATACATTCTAAGCACCTCCTTGAGTGCAGATATTGTTGTTTCTTCAAAGCCACGTCGTTTTAACCCCGTGACATTGACATATTTTACGCGTGCCGGATTTCCTTCGCAAAGCACATAAGGTGGGGCATCCCTACGCAAGACCGTATTGATTCCGCTGATCGAGTGAGCACCAACCCTACACTTTTGATGAACTAGAGTAAACCCGCCAAAAAAGGCGTAGTCTCCGACCGTTACGAAACCAGCTATGTTTGTTCCATTTGCAAATACACAGTTGTCACCGACCTGGCAGTCATGTGCGATATGTGAGTATGACATGATCATGTTGTTGCTGCCAATTCGTGTAACACCACCTGGTTCAGTACCGCGGCTGATCGTAACCATTTCGCGGATGCTGTTCAGATCACCGATTTCCAGCCACGTTAATTCATCATTGTAAGTATAGGACTGGGGGTCTCCTCCGAGCACAGCAAATGGGTGGATGCGATTACTGTGTCCCAACTTTGTGTGACTGTAAATTACCGAATGGTGACCGAGCCAGCAATTGTCACCAATTTCGACATCCGCTTCAACGACGGCGTAGCTTTCGATTCTTACGTTTTTTCCAATCTTTGCCTTTGGCGAAACAACAGCCGTCGAGTCGATCATTTACAGTTCCTGAAATGTGAACAGCAATTCTGCCGAACAAACCAACTGATCTTCAACTTTCGCACTCGCTGCAGTTTTCCAAAGACGCTTGACCTTACGAAGCGTTCGGGTTTCAATCTTAATCAGGCTACCGGGCAAGACTGGACGCTTAAATCGAACCTTGTCTACACCTGCGAATAAATACAGCCTACTATCATCTGCCTTTGCACCAAGTCCCAAACTTGCCATGATGGCTGATGCCTGAACCATGGATTCTAGAATCAGAACACCGGGAAATATCGGATGATTCGGAAAATGACCCTGGAATACAGGTTCATTCACAGTAACAGCTTTCGTTGCAAGCAACCAATCATCAGCATAGTCGATGACACTGTCGACCATCAGCATTGGATAGCGATGAGGCAGTATTTCTCTGATTTCGTTTATAGAAAGTGAAGGCATGACTATCTCTCAGCTCAATAATCAAACAGATTGCTCAGTGTTCAACTCGCCATTCTATACAGTTGAGCCAAAGCACGGTTCCACTTTTTCGCTGCTCGCGCTGGCACAGCAGATGAATACGTTCCAGACTCTGTTATGGATTTGGTAACCACACTGGTTCCTAGAATTGTGACATCGTCGACAATGTCAATATTGTCACGGATAGCGACATGCCCTCCAATAACACATCTGCGACCTATGGTTGTACTGCCGCCAATACTGACGTTGGCGACAACCAAAGTATTCTGTCCAATTTCAACGTTATGCCCTAGATGGCAGTTGTTGTCTATCCGTACACCGTTGTTTATGCGAGTTTCTCCGACGGATGCCCGGTCGATTGACGTGCAGGCACCGATATCTACGTCGTCACCGATTACTAAGTCGCCAATGTTGCGAAGTGGCACCCAACGCGAACCATCCCACTCAAAACTGAAACCTGAAGCTCCGAGAACAACACCAGCGGAGAAACGACAATTTCGTCCAATACTTGTACGACGGTAAATCGTGGAGTTTGCGCCTATGCGACTTTCACTACCTATTGAGACATGGTCTTGAATAACCGTACCGGCATCTATGCACGCTTCTGCGGCTATTTGAACACCATTGCCGACTACGGCATTGGGTCCAATGTATGCTGAACTATCAATCGTGCAATCGATTCCAATTGCTGCAGTTTCATGAATGCCCGATTGAAGGCTGTCCGGTGGATGAAGTAAATCCACCACTCGCGAAAATGCCAGGCGCGGCTGCTCTGTAATGATGCAATCTCCGTCGTAGTTTTGCTGGAACTGTTCACTGAGAATGACAATACCCGCCTGAGTGTGGTTTAAGTGGCGTGCTTGTGCTGGTGAAGAACAATAACTAATTGCTTCGTGTGTAGCATCTCCCAGTTTAGCAACTCGTGAAACCGTTGTATCGAGATTACCCCGACCATCGCCTCCAACGTAAGACGCTAGCTCAGCGAGTGTCCACTTTCGGGCCGATTCACTCGCACTCGTCACTTTTTTGAAAGCTCTTCCAGTCGCTCCAAAATGTCGCCGGTGACATCGATTCGAGGACTTGCCCAAACCACTGGGCTCTGTACGATCAAATCAAAATTTTCTTCCCTTGCCATTGTCAGAATCACCTCACTGATCAGTGCCTGCAACTCTTCCAGACGTCTATTTCGGTCGAAGTTGTAATCTTCATTCAGGTCGGCAGATGCTCGCTCCAACTCTCTGTCAATCGCCCTTGCCTCAGATCGGATCTGGCTGATCTCAGCTTCCGTCAAATTATTTCCTTCGGGATTTGTGAGTTGCTCTTCTAGTTTCCTCAACTCAGATTGCATATCAAGAAGTTCAGCTTCCCGAGGTGAGTACTTTTGATTCAACTCTTCGAGCGCAATTTTGGCCTGCGGTGCATTGGATACAACCTCATTGGCGTTGACATAGCCAATTTTAAGAGGCCGATTGTTACTATCCTGGGCAACAACAGAGTGTTGAAAGAATACTGTGCTCGTGATCAGTACAATACTGATCCAGATATATAGTTTTGATTTGCTTATCACGTTCGTTTAATCAAAAAAGGTGCCTAAAGTAATTTGAAATCGATCGGCTGTATCGCCGGGTTGCTGTTTTACTGGGATGGCATAGTGAATGCCAAAGGGCCCAATGGGTGAGAGCCATTCAAAACCGATGCCAGCTGAACTACGCATAGTCCCAAAGCTGAACTTTTCTCTGGTGCCTAGTGATGTACTCGCCTGGTTGTAGACAGCGTCGTCAGTACGTAAAAAGGTGCCACCATGGTCAACGAAAAGTGAAATTCTCTTGTCATCAATTTCGTCAGACCCAAAGAATGGGAAAAACAACTCAGCACGGCTAATCATTCTAACATTACCGCCAAGTGAACGAGAAGAGTTACAGGCGAAATACCAGTAGTCTGTGCCGTCAGGACCAGGATATTGTTCGGCGGGCGTATCCGTCGGTTGAGTGTCACTTCGACACAACTGTTTTGCGCCAATCCGACCGCTGTCAAATCCGCGCAATTCCGCAGATCCCGACATATAGTAGTTCCGGTAGAATGGTACGTCATTACTTGCAACATCCACCTGTGAGCTGAGACGCAGTACCATCCTTTCTCCAATTGGAAAATAGTGCGAGTAACTCGTCGTTAGCGCCAAATACTGATTATCACCACCTGATGCCCGCAATCCAGTGTAAAAATTGCTTCCTTCAGTAGCAAAGAAGGCGCGATTTCGGGTATCTTTACGATAACTGATTTCCGCGCTTCCGCCCGTTGTCTCTAAACCATTTCCAATGTAATCGGCAACTCGATAGTCCGTTGTAGCCCTTAAACTTTGTGAAAGAGTTAAATCTTCCTGAGAAATGTCGAATCCCATACCGACAACACCTTCCTCAGAAACCGGAAATGCAAAATTCATACCCGTGGTTAAATAATCGATCTTGTAGACTAGTGCAGTGTCGGAATCCGAAGTATCTCGTACGCGGTAGTCAAATGTAAATCCCCTGGCCACTCCATCCAATGTGTAGTATGGGTTGGTGTAATCGACATTCAACGCTTGCTCAATTTTTCCATATTCAGCTCCAAGTACAAGTCGCTTGCCAGTTCCGAACAGGTTAGTTTGTGAAATACTAAAATTAAAGGTTGCTTTTTCCGTCTCGCTATAACCAACGCCGAACAGCAGAGAACCTGTCAAGCGTTCTTCGACGTTCACAACCACGTCTACCTGGTTATCAGTGCCTGGGACTGGGACAAGATTAATGTTAACACTGCTAAAGATACCGAGGCGGTCCAATCGATTGCGAGACTGCTGAATTTCTCGAGCTGTATACAAACCGCCTTCCAGCACTCGCATCTCCCTTCGCAATACTTCATCAGTGGTACTGAAGTTCCCACGAAAAGTAATGGTACGAACGTAGGTGAGCTTACCAGGTTTGACTACATACTTCACATCAATACTTCGCTCATCGTCGTGAATCGTAGGCAATGCATCAACCTGTGCGCGTCCATAACCCAAATTGGCGAATGAATCCGAAACTGCGTTACGCGTATTGCTCACTTCCTCAAATGAGTAAACTTCTACTTCAGGTTCCTGAATCAGTTTGTCCAGTTCTTCCTGTGACATGACTTCATCAGTACTAGCGATTGACAACTCACCGAACTTGTACTGAACACCTTCGGTCATCGTAATGACAATCATAATTCTGTCATGATCTTCCGTAATGAAGCTACGAGCTGAATTCAATGAAAATTCAATAAACCCCTGATTCAAATAAAGCGAAGATATGCTCTCAAGGTCTGCACGTAGTTGTTCCCGGTTATAGCGATTATTGCGATTTAAGATACCAAGCGTCTTCTTGTTGGTCAGGGTGATCGCATCCAATATTTCTTCGTCAGAAATTTGATTGTTGCCAATCAATTGAATTTCAGATATCAGGGCAACTTTGCCTTCACTGATGACAAAGTTCAATTCCACCCTATTGCGGTCAAGTGGTGCAACTGATGGCATGATTTGTGCCGAAAAATGGCCGACTTCAAAGTACGCACCCCTGAGTTCATCCGTAAAACTTTCCACCAACTGCGGATTGTAAACATCACCAGCTGCCAAGCCCCCAACTTTAAGGGCATTTTCAATGACTTCATCTTTGAGTTTTTTGTTTCCATCAAAGGTGACCACTGCAATGGTCGGTCTTTCCACTACCGACACGATCAGAGTATCTCCATCTCGTAAAAGCTGAACATCGTCGAAGTAACCCGTTCCAAACAGTGCCTGAATCGAGTTGGAAGAAACCAGATCATTCATCTCGTCTCCAACACGTACAGGCAGTGCGACAAAAACCGCACCTGGTGTTACTCTCTGTAGTCCTTCGACTTGAATGTCTCCAATGATGAAGGTGTCAATAGCCTGAACCGGAAGTGCCAGTACAAACAGTAACAGCAGCGCGTATTTACGAATGTAGGTCATCTAGGTGCAGCACAAGTACTCGATCGTTAGAAAATTCTGGCAAGGTCATTATAAAATGCAAATCCCATCAAACATATCAACAGGAATAAACCAATCTGGTTGGCAACGATCAACATTCGTTCAGTTGGTGGTGAACCCGATATTGCTTCGTAAGCGTGGAACATTAAGTGCCCACCATCCAAAACTGGAATTGGCAACAGGTTCAAAATTCCCAAACTTACGCTTAGCAGTGCCAGGAAGGTCAAGTAATTGTTGATACCTGCTTCGGCAGCTTTACCCGCATGTTCTGCGATAGCGATGGGTCCGCCAATTGAATCTGCAGACTGCTGCAAAGTGACCATGCCAGCCAGCATTTTCAACGTCAGTGCCGTGGTGGACCACATGGTCTCAAAACCGCGAGCGAGTGATTCAATAAAGCCATAGCGCAAATTGACGGTCGCATTTGCGTCCCGTAACTGCTGCTCGGCATTCACTGCAATGCCGATCTGCTTTACTCTGGTTCCGTTTCGTTCAACGATACGCGGTTCCAATAACACCTCCTGATCGATTCCACTTCTGGAAAATCGAACGTTTAGCACGCTTTCATTTGTCTGGCTGATTAGCCCTACCAGATCATTCCAACTGTTCACTGGCGAATTATTGATGCTGATAATCTCATCGCCTGGTTGAAGTCCAGCGGCTTCGGCTGGATAACCCGGAACAGTGCGATCGACGATTGGGCGAATTTGAGGCGTTGCCGGATACATTCCAATCACGGAGTCAATGCTACTGGACTGAAGATCAACTTCTTCGAGATCGCCAAAATTTACACTTACAGTCCGAACCCCACTATCGTTTTCAACACCGTAAACAACGGTCTCCTCACTGATAATCTGATCAAGCAAGTAAAAGTGATGCTCATCCCAGCTTCGATTGGACTTTCCGTCGATTGTCCGAATTTCATCGCCAACCATCAGCCCTGACTTTGCTGCCAAGCCATTCTCCATTAGTGTGCCGATCACGGGGCGAAGCCCTTCCGTTCCAATCATGAATGTCAGACCGTAAAGAATGGCAGCAAGCAGAAAATTTGCCAACGGGCCCGCAGCTACGATAGCAGAGCGTTTATACAGCGGCTGTCGATTAAATGCCTCTGGCAAATACTCTTCAGGCACTTCCTCCTGGGACTCGTCAAGCATTCGAACATAGCCACCTAACGGAACTGCTGACACTACAAACTCGGTGTGAGAGTTCTTCGGCTGATACCGCCAGATAACCGGACCAAACCCCACAGAAAATCTGAGAACGATAACACCCATCCGCCGTGCAACCCAATAGTGCCCGTATTCATGGAATGTTATCAACACACCAATTGCGACCACGAAAAACAATACACTATTGAAAATATCAAGCATCAGATAGCTCTTCCAGACCCACTTTTGAGGTTACTTTCCTACAAGCCGGATTCATGAAAATATTTAACAAAGAAGAAAATTCCGTCATTTTGATGTGAAATTGTCAGCCGTTCACTGCTGCTCTTCTGAACGCTCGATAATTTTATACACCCAAGTAGCTGTTTCCTAACGAATTGGAGCCATGGCAATTGTAATGCCCGGGGCCAGTGGCAAATATTAACATTCACCCAACTGAAAAGCCTTTTTCTTTGCGATGCTTCTGGCTGCCCCATCAATATCAATTACTTGCGGGATTGATTCGCAATTCTCGTTACCCATTTCATCCACACAGTGTGCAACAACGGTGTATATGTCGGTAAATCGAATTCTTGATTCAAGGAATGCTTCCACTGCAATCTCGTTTGCCGCATTCATCACCGCTGGTGCGGTGCCTTCGCATCGTGCCACTTCAGCTGCGAGTTTTAAACAAGGAAACCGAATGTAGTCTGGAGGTTCAAAACTCATTGCAGACATTTCAAATATATCCAGCTGCTGAGACCCACTTTCTCCGCGCCGTGGCCAAAAAAGTCCAAAAGTTAGTGGGACCCGCATATCGGGCGTTCCCATCTGGGCCAAAACAGAACCATCGATATACTCTACCATTGAATGCACAATACCCTGCGGATGTACAACAACCTGAATCTGGTCAGCAGGAGTTTCAAAGAGCCAGCGTGCTTCGATGATTTCCAGCCCCTTGTTCATCATGGTTGCAGAGTCAACTGAAATTTTAGGACCCATACTCCATACCGGGTGAGCCACTGCCTGTTCAGGTGTAACCGCTCGCAAACTGTTTAAATCAATGGTCCTGAAAGGTCCTCCTGATCCAGTAAGCAAAATACGGCGAAGGCCGTCAATCGGTGAAAAACACTCATAGCGAGCGCCTGATTTGGACGAACAGCACTGAAAGATTGCGTTGTGTTCGCTGTCAACTGGCACAATGGTGGTTCCGTGTTTTCGAACCTCATCGCGCAACATAGGACCTAGCATTACGACCGGTTCCTTATTAGTGATCAAAACCGTGTTGCCATTTTCAATCGCCTTAAGGGTTGGATTCAGACCGGCAGCACCAACAATTGAAGTCACCACAACATCGGCGCTGTATACCCGACTGTCTTCAACCTCGTCATTGTCTACCAATATTTTCGTAGCCTTGGCTTTCCCGTTAAGCCTGCTCCGAAGTTGATCAGATTCCTGTTGGCTTCCGACAACTGCATACGAAGGATTGAACTCAATGCATAAGCTCGCCAACACATCGCTGCCACGACTTGCCGTCAGCGCAAGTACGTCAAACTCATCGGGGTAGCGGCGCACCACGTCAAGGGTCTGCTGACCGATACTCCCTGTTGCTCCAAGCACTGTCAGTGTTCTGGTCATACCACCGCACTCAATCAGGTCAAAATTGTCGTCACACACAGTGTGTAGACTGGCGCCACGGCGAGCGCACTGTCGATCCTATCCAGGATTCCACCATGTCCTGGGAGAATGGATCCACTGTCTTTCACTCCGCAGATGCGTTTCTGTAAGCTCAAGTATAAATCTCCGACCACCGAAAACAGCGCACACACTAAGAATATCAACGCAAATACAAATATTTGAGAATAATCTTCACTCCAAATTAGCGCACCGCAGATCAGTGCGACAGCCCAAACTGCAAGCAGCCCTCCGATCAGTCCCTCTCTGGTTTTTCCAGGACTAATGTGTGGCGCCAATTTAGATTTGCCAAATCGTCTGCCCGCAAAGAATGCAGCGGAATCAGCAACACCAACCAAAATAATCATCCCCATCAGCCAGTAATTTCCGTTTGGTATCACCATCAGTTGAGCCATGGCAAATACAGCCAGTGCAATAATGGCAAATGCGGAATATTCTGTCAACCAATTGGGCGGTCGCTTATTGGCTGCATTAAGTACCACAACTGTAATAACGAGCCAGAGTGCTGTACCTGCCAAATAAAACAGAATAGCTAATTCCTGGAAATAATATAGGGCAAAGGAAAGCGCAATCACCACACATGGATAGATTACGACGCCCAGCCTGCCCATTGACTGATACATTTTTGCCCATTCAATGGAAGCGGCAGCACCGATTGCTGTCAGGACAATGAAAATCCACATCGGTGGCAGAAAATATACTCCCGAAAACAGCGCAAGAACAACGACAAACCCTGTGATGATTCTCTGCTTGAGCATTGACATACTTACTGAATAAACGCAGTGTCTAACCATCGACACTGCTTCATATTTGCAGCGCATGCTTCTGTCACATACATACGACTGTCGGAGTTGCCGACCGATATGATCAGAGTATATGCAGGCTCCCTGTAATTCATTTACATTGCCCACTTGATGTCAGAAATTGAGGTAATTGCGAATGGCTTGACTTAAGCGCTCCTAAAGAATATTCAGTGGTGCGTTACGCATGAATATCTTCAACTTCCATTTCAACTGCATCATGTTCCGCTCCACCAAAACGCCTTTCTCTCGACGCAAAGGAGTCAAGTGCCAATTCAAACTCTTTGGTGTCGAAATCCGGCCAGTAAGTATCCGCGAAATACAACTCAGTGTAAGCCAACTGCCACAAGAGAAAGTTGCTCATGCGCTGTTCACCACCTGTTCGAATAAAAAGGTCCGGGTTAGGAATTTGTGCAGTACTGAGATTTTCAGCTATCAATTGAGCAGATAGATTATCCGGGCAAATGTCCCCGCGCTGAACGGCCATTAACACTCTTCTGAAAGCCTGAACGAGGTCCCATTGTCCACCGTAGTTGAGTGCAATGGTTAAATTAAGCGTTGAGTTTTCCCTGGTCAGTTCGCAGGCTTGATGAATCTTTTTCTGTATGCCGGCTGCTAACGATGCAAGGTCGCCAATGAATCGAAGTCGCACACCATTGGAGTGAAGAGATTTCACTTCACGATCCAATGCGCCATCCAGCAAACGCATCAGCCACGCAACTTCCTTCTTTGGACGACGCCAGTTTTCGCTGCTAAATGCAAATAGAGTCAAATAGGGAACTTCGTGACGAACGCAATTTTCAACCATTGTTCTTACGTTCTCAACACCGCGTCGATGACCTTCCAAGCGACTGAAACCACGCTTTTTTGCCCAGCGTCCATTGCCATCCATGACAACAGCAATATGAACCGGGTGGACTGAACTTGACGGTGGTGAATCAGCAGCGGTCATTGTGCTCTGAATTGAATATTTATAGCCTGATATTGCATCAGACCGTCATGATCTCTTTTTCTTTCTCTGCGACGATTTCGTCAACCGAAGCGACAAAACGATCTGTCAGGGTTTGAACTTGGGTCTGACCTAAGCGCTCGTCATCTTCGGTAATCTCCTTTTCCTTCAGCCATTCCTTAAATTCACTGTTACAGGATCTTCGAATGTTTCGGATCGCAACCTTGCAGCTTTCACCTTCAGATTTTGCAATTTTAGTAATCTCCTTCCGACGCTCTTCTGTCAGAGAAGGAATCGGTACACGAATCGTTTCGCTGGCACTCATCGGATTTAAGCCGAGGTCTGACTCCATAATGGCTTTTTCAATGACAGGAATCATGGATTTGTCCCAAGGACTGATGCTGATCGTACGCGGGTCACTCACGGTCACGGTGGAAACCTGATTGAGCGGAGACGACGTTCCATAGTAGTCGACTCGAATCTGATCGAGCAATGCCGTACTGGCTCGTCCGGTTCGTAATTTTGAAAGTTCCAACCGCAAATTTGCGATTGATTTTTTCATTCTGTCTTCGGCGTCAGAAACAAGTTCTTCAAGCATTGTTCATTCCCCAACTTTAGAAGTGTACCAACGTACCCACGTCACCGCCAAATCCAGCCTTGCTAATATTGCCGGGTATGGAGCCATTAAATACGCGAATTGGCATCTGATGTTCTCTGCATAGTGCAATCGACGCGGCGTCCATTACCGTTAGATTATCCGCGAGAACCTGATCAAAGCTTAAAGAATCATACATCCTCGCTTCGCTATTTTTAGCGGGATCGCTATCGTAAACGCCCTCAACATCAGTGGCTTTCAGCAACATATCTGCTTTAATTTCGATAGCGCGCAGACTTGCCGCCGTATCTGTAGTGAAGTGTGTGCAGCCGGTACCCCCGGCGAAGACCACGATCGCACCGTTATCCAAGTGTCGGGTAAACGAAACGCCATCAAACAGTTCAACGATTGAGGGAACAGCGACGGAAGACTGCACGACTGCTGCTGCTCCCTGGCTCTGTAGTGCCTGTTCCAACGCGATCGCATTGGCGATGGTGAACAGCATACCCATCTGATGCGCTCTCAGAATCGAAACTGAGATAGCCGAATTGCGAGCTCCCCGAAAGTGATTTCCACCGCCGACAACGACCCCTGTTTTTATTCCCGCACTGGCGACGGAAAACAGTTCAGAAGCGACTCGGTCCAGTTCTTCTGCATCCAGCCCGACACCCCGTTCACCACCGAGCATTTCCCCGCTCAGCTTGTAGAGAACAGTATCGATTTTCGAATCAGCTGAATGTTCGTCAGACAAAACGATATGACGTTGTATTATTTTCCAAGGTCCATTAGGCAAAAACGAGTCACAGATGCCCCGACTTCTTTGAGCAGGGCACTGACTTTTTTGTCTTCATCATCATAGTATGGCTGATTCATCAATGTGTTTTCATTTGAAAACTTGTTGATTTTGCCATCGACAATTTTCTGAAGCACAAATTCCGGCTTGCCCGTTTCCTGCGCCTGGCTTAAATAAATTCTGCGTTCACCTTCAATTACATCTGCAGGAATGTCATCGACATCAACCCAGTTGGGTTTCATGACCGCAACGTGCACTGCCATACTGTCGGCAATACTATCCGCATCGCCACCTGCTATCTCAACCATGACACCAAGTCTCTCACGGTGAACATAACTGCCAATTTTTGAACCTGCGGCAGCCTTGACGACTGTCATACGACGAATCGAAATATTCTCGCTAATTTTCAGTAGCATTTCCTGGCGCGCATCTTCAACAGTCTTCCCTGATTCATCGAAAGGCAATCCATTCAGAACATTGAGGTCTTCACAGTCCTCACCAATTGAACGGGCGATGCCGGCCAAAGGCATTGCAAAGGCGCGAAATACGTCTCCTCGCGACACAAAGTCAGTTTCAGAATTGATTTCAACCAGTGCCCCACAATCTCGTTCCGGCGACACCTGACAAACTACAATCCCTTCAGTAGCGGTTCGGCCAGCACGAGATTCAGCTTTTTGCGCACCTTTGATGCGTAGTAATTCAATTGCTTTTTCCTGGTCACCGCCACATTCGGCTAACACTTTCTTGCAATCCATGATTCCCGCGCCAGTCATTTCGCGAAGTTCCTTTACCATGACTGCTGTGATTTCCAATTGACTATCCCTCCATAGTGGATTTTGATTGATTACCCGCCCCTTGTTAGAAAACGCGCTGCCTTTCCTGAACGTGGTCGAGTGACTTTATCTAATTTTGCGACGTAAATTACGTACGCTGACTTGTCAGCTGCAACAGACCGCCATTCGTTTCTCCGCTTTTTCGAAGAATGCTGTTCGATCTATTCGGCTGTCGTTTCGGGTTCCGGTTCCTTTTCTTCAGATTCTAAATCTGCATCCGCAGACTGAACAACTGTCTCTTCCGTCTCTGTGGCCTCTGCTTCAACTGCCGTGCCATCTGTATCTGGTAACGGCTCACCTGAGTCGCTAACCAACTCGGGTGCGAGGTCGCTGTCATCTGGCGCAACCGCTGCCTTGGCAGACGTCACACCTGTATCAACTATTGCCTCTACGTCACCTTCAGCATCGCTGTCGTAGATGAAAGGATCATTCTGAATGGTGGCATAACCGTTTAAAACCGAATCTGCCGCATATCTGCAATAAAGCTTGATTGCACTAATCGAATCATCATTGCCAGGTATGACGTAATCGACACCTGCAGGATCACAGTTCGTATCAACAATTGCTACAACTGGAATTCCCAGTTTATTGGCTTCCTTGATTGCAATGTTTTCATGTTTGACATCGACAACAAACAATGCTTCAGGAAGGCCTTTCATGTTTCGAATGCCAGCAAGATTGCGATTCAAACGAAATCGTTCCCGCTCGATTCTCATCGCCTCCTTCTTGGACATTTTTGAATAACTCTCAGACTGAATCAGATCTTCAAGTTCTTTCAGTCGATCGACAGACTGCCTGACTGTTGTATAGTTCGTCAGCATGCCGCCCAACCATCGATGATAGACATAGGGCGAACCAGCACGTTGCGCTTCTGCCTGAATGATTCCCCCAGCCTGAGATTTTGTCCCGACAAACATTACAGATCCCCGCTTACTAGCAATAGCGCTGAGATAATTCATCGCATCATTGAACATAGACAGTGTCTTTTCAAGATTGATGATGTGAATTTTGTTTCGATGCCCATAGATGTATGGGCTCATCTTGGGACACCAGAAGCGGGTTTGATGTCCGAAGTGCACGCCAACTTCAAGCAGCTGGCGCATGGTTACGTCAGTCACGAATTTTCTCCTTTGATTTGGGTTTAACAACCATGGCACTGCTCTGCCTACCCATTAGGCACCCTGACAGACAATGAAAATCCATGTGAGAATATGAAGTGCCCTATTTTACTATCTATTGCTGGTGTTTACTGAACGATGGATAAATCATTCAATGCTCTTTCTTTATCTGAAAATCCCGCCGAACAACGGTTAGATATCTGAGCAAGATCTTCTGAGTTGCAAAGACATTCGCTCCTAGGACTGAGGTTAATACGATTTACATTGAGTGCTATTGTCTCAATTTTCAGATTCTACGAATTCCGATAAATGGTGCAAAATTCTTCTCAGATACGCCTTTAGGCTAGAGAATTGTCTGTTGCACACAGATGTGAATCAGGTTTTCAATTTGGTCAATTTACGAATTTGAGTTTCTGACACGAACCTAATAAGTCAGTCACACCGATTAAAATATGCAAATCTTGTTCCTTGTGTATAGCACCCTGCTCCGATACTCGGAGACTGGGATTACAGTCTGCTACGAACGCCAATGTCCAAAATAAGTATCAAATCCGCTGATGAAATTGAAAAGATGCGCACTGCCGGTCGCTTGGCCGCTTCCGTGCTTGATATGATCGGAGAACATGTCAAAGTTGGTGTTACAACGGATGAACTCAATTCAATCTGTCACGATTTCATCGTCAATGAACTCAATGCGATTCCCGCACCGTTAAACTACAGAGGATTTCCAAAGTCCATTTGCACTTCAATCAACAACGTGGTTTGTCACGGCATTCCAAGCCCCAGAGCTTTAAAGAAAGGCGACGCAATCAATATCGATGTTACTGTTATTAAAGATGAATTTCATGGTGACACGAGCAGAATGTACTTTGCTGGAAAACCCTCCATCAAAGCTTCTCGACTGAGTCGAATCTGCTATGAGGCCATGATGTGCGGAATTGAAACCATCAAACCAGGTACTCGATTAGGTGATCTTGGATATGCAGTACAGAAACACGCCGAATCTCATGGGTATTCCGTTGTTCGTGAGTATTGTGGGCATGGAATTGGACGTGTATTCCACGAAGAACCACATGTCTTGCACTACGGAAAGCCCGATACCGGCATTCAATTGTTACCAGGTATGACCTTCACAGTAGAACCCATGGTAAACGCCGGGAAAAAAGAAACCCGACTTCAGGCAGACAGGTGGACCGTTGTAACAAGTGATGGAAGCCTGTCGGCACAGTGGGAACATACGGTTCTTGTGACCGAGTCCGGGTATGAAATTCTCACACTTTCTGACAATTCCCAAACAGCCTGACTCCTGACTTCCAATTTTTTCAGGGGACAACCAAACCAACTTGAATGAGTAAGCACATGTCCACCGCTGCTTTACATATCGACGCAAACATCCAAGATTTTCGTCAGCGCATCAACGATAGCGCGAGCAAACTCAACCAAATGCATGACAAAAACGTCAGGCCAGCGCGCATTGTCCAATTTCGGGTCAATTCAGTGGATTCAATATTGGAAGAAGCATGGAACGAAATGATGCAACAACCTGCCTGCAACCAAGACATGGCGTTGGTTGCGGTTGGTGGTTATGGAAGAGAAGAACTGAATCCTTACTCTGATATCGACATCTTAATTCTTGTCGACGACGGTGTTCAGGATAAATATGCGCCGATGATTGAGCAATTTGTTCGTTTTCTTTGGGATATTGGATACGAAATCGGACACAGCATCAGGACATTGGGAGATTGTGTCAAGCAGTCTCGAAACGACATCACCGTCATGACTAATTTGCTCGAAGCCCGTTACTGCGCAGGATCGAAAGAGCTATTTTCCCAACTGAAACCAACTTTGGAAAAGAGCAAGGTATGGCCAGTTCGAAAGTTCTACCAGGCCAAGTTAGATGAGCTAGAAACAAGACATCACAAATTTGCTGATACAGCCTTCAATCTTGAGCCAAATGTGAAGGAAGGACCCGGCGGACTTCGAGATATCCACACCATCATGTGGATTGCAATGCGATATTTCGGTGGTCGCGATCTACACGGCTTGGTTGAGCACGGTTTTCTTCTCGAAGAAGAATATCAGTCTCTTATTCGCGGCAGAAACTATCTCTGGAAAATGCGAAACGCTTTGCACATCGTCGCTGGTCGACGTGAAGACCGACTGCTGTTTGCCCACCAAGTTAAGTTAGCAAAAGTCTTCGGATGTTTTGATGATGATTCAAACAAAGCCGTCGAAAAGCTCATGAAACCGTATTTCCGAACTGTAAAAGAATTGCGGCACATTACGTCCATGCTTCAGCAACACTTGTACGAAACAATCTTTGCACCAAAGCGCCTCAAGATCAAAGCGATTAACGAAAGGTTCAGGCTAGTCGACGGATACCTCGACTTTGCTGATCCAGCCCAGATTGATCAATTTCCGCAGATTCTGGTTGAAGCCTGCACACTGTTTCAAAACAATGAAAAAATTCGAGGTGTTCGATCCAGCACACTAAGGCTGATGCGTTCAAAAAGGCGACTCATCAATCGGCAGCTAAGGCTTAGACAGGATGTTCAAGCATCGTTGATCAGCATTTTCAGAAAAGAGCAACGATTAACAGAAACTCTTAAGCTAATGGATGATACTAATCTGCTGGGAAGACTGATCCCGCAATTTAAGCAGATTACAGGACAATTGCAATATGACCTGTTTCATGTCTATACCGTGGACGCTCATCTTCTTAACGTTATTTGGCACTTACACCAATTAACCCGGCCGGAAACCTCCCAAGAACTACCCGCCGCCTGGGAAGCCATGAAACGACTCGTCAAACCAGAACGTCTTTTCCTTGCTGGACTATTTCATGACATCGCCAAAGGCCAGGGGGGTGATCACTCACAACTTGGTGAAGTTCAAAGCTATAAGTTTTGCAAGGACGCAAAAATGAGTGAATACGATGCCCATTTTGTTGCCTGGCTCGTACGACATCATCTTGCCATGAGCTTTACCAGCCAAAGAGAAGATCTCAATGACCCGGAGGTTATTTCCAGATTTGCGACCAAAGTTGGCAATCAGGAGCATCTCGACAATCTGTATCTATTGACCATTGCTGACATGCGTGGCACCGGTCCCGCCGTATGGAATGACTGGAAAGGCAAAATGCTAGAACACCTGTTTCTCGCAACGTCCAGAGCGTTATTGACCAATACATTGCCTCACGATGAAGTCATGCCACGAATTCAGGAAGTACAGCTTGACTCCCTTGCGCAGTTGAATAAACAACCTCGATTAAAAACTTCAGCTCAAAGGATATGGGAATTGCTGGATGATGACTATTTCCTGAGTTACGATGCGAACACCATTGCATGGCATGTCGAACAGCTTTCGAATGCCAGCGCGATTGAATTTCCATTGGTTGCTTTTCGTACCCACCCATCAATCGAAGTTGTTCAGGTACTCGTGTTTGCCACCAGTTCTGATGAACTTTTCACTATTGTTGCAGGCGCACTAGACAGGCAGCACCTGAACGTAGTTGAAGCCAGAATGCATCCACTGCCGAACGGGCTGACAGCATATACATTTGTCGTGCTTACCCCTGATTCGTACACTAGTCAGTCAGAGCGATATCTAAGGAGCAGTGAAGACGAGGTTTACCATTCCATCATCAAGCGAAAAATTGAACACAGTCCAAGATCTGTCGCACCCCATCGGGTTGCACAACACATGCAGTTTCCGACACGGGCGGTATTTTCCCACTCATCCGGTAGCGACTATACAATGATGGAAATTTCCGCCAGAGACAGACCTGGACTTTTGTACCTTGTCGTTCGAACTCTGTTGAAACACAGAATCAAGCTGCTGTCTGCAAAAATTACAACCAGTGGCGTTCGGGTTCGAGATGTATTTTTCATTGTTGATCGGGATGGAAATTACCTGGCAGACAAAAAAACTCAATCTGTTCTTGCTGATGACATTCGGCAAGCTGTAGACAGCGTGACACATTCAGCAAGTCGGCGAAGTACTCAACTCAAGGAGCATTCATGAATAACCTGGAATCAACAATCAATGCTGCGTTTAATCATCGCTCGACGATCAGTCCGAATAACTGCTCAACTGATGTACGCGAGGCCATCGATGAAACCCTTGCAGCACTCAATGACGGAAAAACACGGGTAGCCGAAAAACTTAACGGCCAATGGCACGTGAATGAGTGGGTCAAAAAGGCTGTATTGCTATCGTTTCGTATTAAAGAGAATTCTGTCATACATGATGGAGACGCCACTTATTTTGACAAGGTCGACCGGAAATTCACTGATTTTGGCAAGCAGGATTTTATTGAGGGTGGATACCGTGTCGTTCCGCCAGCAACTGTCCGCAATGGTGCATTTATTGGCAGAAATGTTGTGTTGATGCCGAGCTATGTGAATATTGGTGCATACGTTGATGAAGGAACAATGGTCGACACTTGGGCAACAGTGGGATCTTGCGCACAAATTGGAAAGAATGTCCACCTATCCGGTGGTGCTGGAATAGGCGGAGTGCTTGAACCACTTCAGGCAACTCCAACCATCATTGAAGACGATTGCTTTATTGGTGCGAGAAGCGAGATTGTTGAAGGTGTCATTGTCGGCCAGGGTTCCGTAATTTCAATGGGCGTGTACATCGGCCAGAGTACAAAAATATTCAATCGAAATACTGGGGAAACTACCTTCGGTTATGTGCCACCAGGTTCAGTAGTGGTGTCGGGATCACTGCCCTCCTCCGACGGAAGCTGCAGTCTGTACTGCGCAGTAATTGTCAAACAGGTCGATGAAAAAACCCGCAGCAAAACTTCGTTGAATGAGTTGCTGCGATTTGACTAGAACGTTATTCTTCGGTCAACGTGACCGTCCGCGGATTGAGGCTGGTGAAAATTTCGTAAGGTATCGTACCAGCCGCTGCCGCCAAATCTTCGACTGGCAGGCCGTCTCCAAATAGCTTAACTGGAGTACCGACTTTTGCGTCTGGAACCTTGGCTAAATCGATAGCTAGTGAATCCATCGACACGCGACCGATTACGTTCACTTTATGATTTTTAATCAACACTTTAGCCTTGCTGGAAGCACTTCGAAAATAACCGTCTCCATATCCTACAGCGACTATTCCGATTTGAGTCTTGTCAGTACACTTCCAAGTGCATCCATAACCAACGCTCGCACCTGCTGACAGTTTCTTTTTGGAAATAATCCTCGAATAAAGGTTCATCACTGGTTTAAGGCCAAGTTGGTGGGCAGGAATTTCAGGAAAGGGGGACGCACCGTAAAGCATAATTCCAGGTCTAACCCACCCTACCCGGCTTTCTGGCCAGCGCAAAAGACCAGCCGAGTTGGCGAGGCTTATAGAATGCTGCCATTTTATAGAGTAGCGATGAAATCGATCGATCTGCTGACTTGTAAACTGTGAATTCAGATCATCAGCACACGCAAAATGCGTCATCAAGCCCTTAATTTGAATTGAAGAATTTGACATAGCCCTTTGAATTGGTTTAACAAAGTCTTCAATTGAGAAACCCAAACGATTCATTCCCGTATCAAACTTGACCCAAATCGCCAATTGATCAAATTTGACCGACTCCAACATTTTGAACTGCTCATCACAGTAGATGACAGGCTCTAATGAGTGGCGACTTAGCAAATCAATCTGATCCGGTGAACTAAACCCTGACAGAATGGTGATTGGTTTATCAACTGAAGATTCTCTCAGATTGACTGCTTCATCCACGCTGGCTACAGCGAACCCGTCAACTTTTGATTCAAGAGTCTTTGCAACCCGAATCAGCCCATGTCCATATCCATCCTTCTTTACAACTGCCATCACTCGCGCAGTTGGCGCATGTTGGTGGGCTATCGACAGATTGTGCAGTAACGCGGCTAGGTTAACTGAGCCATAAACGTGCATGATCCCTGGGCTCAGGACGATTGGCTCAATTCAGGGGACATTGACTATTCGAAATCGTAGTCAGCCTTGGCGGGGGTTTCGAATCGTGTACATTCTTTAACAAACCACAGTTTAACCTTACCTGTTTCACCATTACGGTGCTTGGCAATAATGATCTCGGCCATGTTTTGATCCTTTGTATTTGGATTGTAAACCTCATCTCGATAAATGAACAACACCAAGTCAGCATCCTGTTCAATTGCTCCTGAGTCGCGTAAATCCGCCATGATCGGTCGATTACGATTCTCAGCAGCCCGATTTAGTTGAGATAAACAAATTACTGGAATTTCCAACTCCTTCGCCAGAAATTTCAGCTCACGAGTAATCCCTGCGATTTCGTGCACCCGATTTTCAACCTTGCTCTGCATTTGCAACAATTGCAGGTAATCCACTATTACCAGGTCCAGTCCGCCTCTTTCACGTTTCATGCGTCTTGCACGAGCGGAAATTTCGATCGGTGACAATCCGGAAGTATCATCAATGTAAATTTGTGCGTCATTCAGCAGATCATAGGCAACAGCAAGTCGCTGCCAAGCGCTATCTGCCTCTGCCCCTGCGCCGAGTTTGCCGTCTCGTATGCGTTTTGAGTCAATGGTGCTTAACGACGACAGCGAACGAGTTGCTAGTGAAACACCCGACATTTCCAGGCTAAAAATAGCGACCCGAAGCTGTTTCTGGATTGCTGCGTATTCGGCTATGTTGAGCGCTAATGCAGTTTTCCCCATACTAGGGCGCCCAGCGATAATGATGAGATCAGATGGTTGGAAGCCCAACGTCATGTTGTCAAGTTCAACAAATCCAGAAGGTACTCCAGTCGTTCCTTCACTTGGAGGATTCTTAAACAGGTCTTCAATCTTGTCGAATGCTTCTTTTGCTGAATCTTTAAATGGCGTCAGGCCGACGTTAGATTTTTCTTCCTTGTCAATTTCGTAAATCAAATGTTGAGATTTACTCAGCACCTCTGTAGCAGGAGATTCACCTGAATCAAGAACCATCCGCCGGATATCGTGAGTACAGCGAAGCAGCCTGCGCAGAAGTCCGCAGTCATGTACGATTTTGGCGTACGATTCTATATTTCCGGCATATGGCGTCTCGTTAGCCAATTCCAGCAGGTATTCAATTCCACCCGCTTTTTCCAAATCTCCGGATTGTTCGAGAGCTGTTCGAGTTGTTACCAGATCAACATTTTCAGATTTTTCAAGCAGCCTTGAAAAAGCACCAAAAATCGCCTGATGCTTTTGTTGATAGAAGTCACTCGTATCAAGATAGCCAGTAATTCTATCGAACTGAGTGTTGTCGATAAGAATTGCGCCAAGCAACGCCTGCTCAGCATATTGATTATTCGGAATTACCCGTTGGCCAGAAAGAGAAGAACTCTCGTTGTATCTGGCCGCGATTGCGGAGTTGTCTGGAGCTTCTCGTTGTAAGCTATCCTGCGACACTCGACTCACTTACTCCGTCGATGTCTCATCGCCGGTAGATTCATTTGAATCGGTGTTTTCTGATTCGGAAATTGAAGACTCTTCAGGTAACTCACCCGTGCTGTCGGATATCACTGTAACCTTGATTTCGAATCGTACTTCCGGATGGACAACAACAGGAATCGTGTACTCTCCAGTATTTTTGATGTTGCCCTCCGGCATCAGAAGTTCTGATCGAAGTATTTCGGTATCGTGTTCTTCAGCAGCCTGAACAATGTCATTGGCTGCAACTGAGCCGAATAAACGACCCTCTTCGTCAATCACACGTCTAGAAATGGTGAGTTCCTTAACCGCACTTTCCGCACGCACCTTGGCAACATCCAAGCGAGCCTTTTCTTGCTTCAACAGATCTTCACGACGACTTTCAACAGCAGCGATCGCTTCAGCGGTTGCTCGAACCGCTTTTCGCTGGGGAATCAAGTAATTTCGGGCATATCCAGGTTTGACCTCAACCGCGTCACCCAAATCACCGAGTTTTACAACAGATTCAAGCAGAATTACTTTCATAGCTCACTCACCTTAACCGTGAGTATCGGTGTAGGGAATAAGAGAAAGATATCGAGCCAATTTGATTGCGTTAGTCAACTGGCGCTGATACCTTGCTTTAGTTCCGGTACTGCGACTGGGGAAAATTTTTCCGGATTCAGAAATGAAATTTTCCAAAAGTTCAATATCCTTGTAATCGATTTCGGTTATTCCGTTCGCAGTGAAATAGCAAAACTTTTTCCTTCTTGACCGGCGGTTCATGACGTCACCTCCTCGTTATCATTGTCTGACTCATCGGTTTTAACTGACTCAACAGCGTTTTCCGTATTTTCACTGTCCGACACATCTTCATTTTGATTTTCTTCATCAGTCGATTCCGCTGCAATTTTAGCGGCTTCTTTCTGAGCAGCCAATTCGGCTTGCTTGGCTTCTTCAGCCTTACGCGCTTCTTCAGCTTTACGTGCTTCCTCCGCTTTACGCGCTTCCTCAGCTGCCTCTTCAGCCTGCCTCTTTTCCTCAGCTTTCTTCTTGACAATCTGTTTGAGAATTGGTGACTGCTCAGTAACTGGGCCGTCCTTTCGCAGAACCAGACTTCGAATGATTGAGTCGTTGTAGCGAAAAACCGTCTCAATCTCCTCTTTAACTGATGGTTCGCATTCGATATTCATCAGAAAGTACCCAGCTTTGAACAATTTCTGAATTGGATAGGCGAGTTTTCGCCGACCCCAGTCTTCGCAACGGTGTACTTTACCACCTGAATCTTCAACGATTCTACGGTAGCGATTAATGATTTCATCTTGCTGTTCACTCTGGTCTGGATGTACCAGGGCGACAATTTCATAATGACGCATAGATAAGATCTCCTCTCGGATATTAGCCCTACTTTACCGACATTAACAGGGCAAGGAGTAAAGTGGTTAGCCGGAATGTTTAATTTATCCGATTCGGCTCAAAATAACAACTGATATTTTGTCGAGAGGCACAATCTCTAGTACAAGATTAGTGGGTTTTTAGACAGCAAAAACAATTCTTACTCCGCCAAAAATCTCAATCAAATTTAGCCGGTCTTTTTTCGACAAAAGCCCGAACACCTTCAGCAAAGTCGCCTGATACAGCACAGTCCAAAAACAGTTCCTGCTCCAACTTCAGTTGATTGTTGAGATCATTCTGGAACGACTGCCTGATCAGTCTTTTTGCGTTTGACACAGCTAAACGCGCAGACTTTGCAATTTGGCTCACTACTTTTCCAACAGCAGCATTCAGATCTTCATCATCGACAACCTGATTGATCAATCCGATTTCAAGCGCTTCATCAGCACTGTATCTTTTTGTCAGCAATACTATTTCCATCGCTTTTTTCATTCCAACAGAACGAGGCAGATAGAAAGTGCTGCCACCATCAGGTGAAGTGCCCAGAAGATTGTAAGCAGATGTGTAGAATGAGTTTCTTGTACCAATGGCAAGATCACAACCGGTCACCAAACTGATTCCAAAGCCTGCTGCTGCGCCGCGTACTTTTGCAATGACAGGTACTGGCAGATCTGCCAATCGCTCAACCAATTGATGAACAGTCGATATTAACTCACTGAATATTTTTCTTTTTTCGTCGGCTTCGGTATCAATCAAATCATGAAAATACACGATATCGCCACCAGCCATAAAGTTATCGCCTTTTCCTTCAAGAACAACACAGCGAACCTCAGGATTGCCTTCAATCAGTTGGACAGCTTCATTCAAACCATTCAGCATCTCCCAGTTCAGAGCATTGAACTGTTTTGGACGCGAAAGTGTAATTGTGAAAATGCCATCTTGTAAATGCGTTTCTACCGGATTCATGCGTAATCTCTCCGTTCATGTTCTTGGGTCTATCAACACGATCATTCCATCATTTTAATTTTGTTTGTGGGATTTCACATTTACAGATTTCGAGCAGATTTCAAAATTAGTATTTTTCATATTTTTATACATATTAGGTGATATGTCTATGATATTTCTTTGATAATTAGAGGTTATATTCTACGGTACGCAATTTGATTCGGCCCAGAAAAACCTCAGTCTCAATGCACTTTAGCCGTAGTACGGCAACGAAAAGATTCGTTACAAGAACCAGTTGAAACCGATCTAGTCAAGCTGGTCTATCCACTAATAGACGGTAGACAGGCAACCTATCACTCCCAATTAGTAGGAAATTTGGATCGGAAAATCTGGGTAGCTTCTATCAGAACGCACAACACTTCAATTTGGCCAAATTTGAACTTAATTCTAGCAGTTAGCAAGACTTGTCCGATCTGGCCCGATAATTCTCTAACATGCCATCTTATATTGACTAAAAAGTATCGTCAGCATTTGAATGACACTTTGACCATATCTTGTGATTGGTGCAGTCAGGAAAAAGACGAGATTACACAGTTATGTGATATAGATAACTATATATAATATGATTAATATAGGTTTTAATATATCAACATGACATATTCTATTGAACAAATTACTCGCGCACTTAGAACCGCCCGTAAAACTCATGGATTGAATCAGCGTACACTTAGTATCAAGGTTGGGATTCCTCAAAGTCACATTTCCAAGATTGAGAACGGGGCTGTAGATTTACGCGTATCAAGCCTCGTCGAACTTGCCCGTGCATTGAATTTAGAACTTGAGCTTGTTCCCCGAAATTCTGTTCCCGCAGTGCATGCAGTAATTCAACAATTTGGAAGGCACGCACCGGACATGAGGGAAACAAATTTAGACAGAGAACCAGTGAGGTCTGCCTACACTTTAGACTACACTGAAAATGACTGACATTCGCATTCTTGAAATTCTGCTTCATGATGTCACAATAGGTACCTTAACACTTCTACCAGGTGATCGGACGCTATTTTCATTCGAGGAGAGCTATATAACTGATGAGAACCGGCCTGTGCTTGGACTCGCATTCAAGGACCAATTCGGGGAACTCATCACGAAGTTCAGAACTGTCCAGACAAGGGTACAGCCCTACTTTTCGAATCTACTACCTGAAGGGCATTTGCGTAGCTATCTAGCCGCTAATGTCGGTGTAAAAGAAATACGCGAATTTTTTTTACTTTGGGCATTGGGCTGCGACCTACCTGGAGCTGTTACCGTTAAGCCGGCCAGGGGCGAAGAATGGTTACCAAGTGCCAATGATCACGGCGATATTTCTGACCCGAGGCACTCGAACGTATTGCAATTTTCGCTTGCGGGGGTTCAATTAAAGTTTTCCGCCATTGAAGCGGCCAGTGGTGGATTGACGATCCCAGCACATGGTATGGGTGGGGCTTGGATCGTGAAATTACCATCACTCCAATATGAAGGCATACCTGAAAATGAGTACTCGATGATGTCAATTGCCAAACTGATCGGTATAGACGTGCCGGAAATACGACTCATAGAACCGGATATGGTCGCAAACCTTCCCGAAGGGATTGGCGCGATACGAGGAAAAGCGTTCGCTATAAAGCGTTTTGACCGGTTGGAAAACGGCACTCCCATACATACTGAAGACTTCGCTCAGGTCTTCGGCATCTATCCGGAGAATAAGTACACAAAGGCAAGTGTACGCAATATCGCTAATGTCATTAACATCGAAGGAAGTAATATCGACATCGCTGAGTTCATTCGCAGATTGACCTTTAACACCTTAATTGGAAATGCTGACATGCACCTTAAGAACTGGTCTCTCATTTATCCGAACAAGCGCAATGCCGCGTTGGCGCCTGCCTACGATTTCGTTTCGACGATTCCCTACATTTCAGATGACAGAGCCGCACTCACTTTCAGTCGATACAAACGCTTCGATATGTTTTCAGAAGACGAACTTCTTCATCTCGCTGCCAAGGCACGATTGCCATCAAAACTTGTACTTGACACGGCGCACGAAACCGTTGAGCTGTTCCACCAGTATTGGAATTCAGAAAAGAAATATTTACCACTTGATAATAAGATTGTCCGTACCATTGAAGAGCATTTGAAAACCATACCGATTGCCGGTTAACTTTCTTGAGCCTAAGTAACTCTATTGATAATTCTTGATTATTTATCAATAGATAGTTGTAAATATCTAAGGACAACATGAAAAATAGAACCCAAGAAATTCGGAATTTCATTATTCAAAATGTAAACCGGTTTCCAAGAAACATTGCAAAACGAACTTCAAATGAATTTTCCATTTCTCGGCAAGCAGTTAATCAGCACTTAAACAAATTGATAGACGCCCAAGTGCTGGATGCGGAGGGAGTGACAATGAACCAATCTTATCGACTTCGCACTACTATTTGGCGAAAACGCTACCCGTTAGATGGCCAACTGGCTGAAGACGTTGTGTGGAGAAATGATATTGAGTTCTTACTGGATGATTTGGAGTTATGCCCAAAAGTAGTGCGTGACGGGGGTTGAAAAAAAAGCGGCGTATCTGGTTAAATGTAGAAAGCATTTTTACAACCAACCAGAGAGGTACGCCACTATGAGTAACGATAACGTAATTGGATTTGAAAGTCGAGACATTTCACCCGATGTTGTGACCGAATTGGTGCGCACCGGTGCCAGACGGATTCTCGCCCAGGCCCTGCAGCTTGAGGTGGAGGAATTTCTCGCTCAGTATGACGGACAGTATGCTGGCAACGGGCTTCGGGCGGTGGTTCGAAGCGGCAGCCAGCCTGAGCGTGACATTCAGACCGGTATCGGGCCGGTTTCGGTTCGGATTCCGAAGGTCCGCTCGAATACCGGCGAGCCGGTGTCGTTCCGCTCGGCACTGATCCCGCCGTATGTGAGAAAGACGGCGACGGTTGAGGCGTTTGTGCCGTGGCTTTATCTGAAGGGGGTGTCAAGCGGTGAGATGGCTGATACCCTGAAGGTTCTGCTGGGCAGTAAGGCGCAGGGTTTTTCTGCCTCATCGGTCTCCCGCCTGGCGCAGCAGTGGAATGAGGAGATGAGGCGGTGGCAGACGCGCGGCATCACCGGGAAGATCGTTTATGTATGGGCCGATGGGGTGTACTGCGGGCTTCGGGCCGAGGATGCAAAGCTGTGTGCGCTGGTGCTGATCGGGGTTGATGAGTGTGGCCGCAAGCAGTTGCTGGCGATTGAGGACGGGGTGCGCGAATCGACCGAGAGCTGGAAGGGGATGCTGCTGGATCTGAAGTCCAGGGGCATGGATGCACCGAAGCTGGCGGTTGGAGACGGGGCGATGGGGTTCTGGTCGGCATTGGACCAGGTTTACCCTGAAACCCAGGATCAGCGCTGCTGGGTGCATAAGACGGCGAATGTGCTCAACCGGCTGCCGAAGATGCTGCACGGACAGGCGAAAAAGGCGCTTCACCAGATCTGGATGGCAGACACGCGCGAGGCGGCGCATGAGGCGTTTGATCGGTTTGTGGAAACCTATCAGGACAAGTATCCGAAAGTGGTTGAATGCCTGATCGGGGATCGTGAGGAGCTGCTGGCGTTTTACGATTTTCCGGCATCGCACTGGCAATCTCTGCGTACCACTAATCCAATCGAGTCGACCTTCGCGACGATCCGTCACCGCACCAAGCGCTCGAAGGGCTGTCTGAGCAGAACGACGATGCTGGGCATGATGTACAGGCTGGGGATGTGTGCGGAGAAAAAATGGCGACGGCTGCGCGGGTTCAGGCAGCTGGGCAAAGTGATCGAGGGAGTGAAATTCAAGAATGGAGTCGAACTGAATTACAATGACACCGACCAGGTAGCCGCTTAGTGATGAATCCCGTCACGCACTACTTTTGGGCATAACTCGATGATTTGCCTGAAAATGTTTTGGAGATTTGGCATTACGGTTTTACGGAAATGTTCAATTGTTCCGGTTCGATTGGCACAATACAACTGCGAAAATTTAATTACCCGGTCTCAAGCAAAAAGACTTATGGCCCGGCTTGAACAATTCAAAATAGTAATATTGGATTTCAGTACGATTGAAATTGTAGGCCAAGCTTTTGCGGATGAAGTTTTTCGCGTGTTTCCTAACCGACACCAAGACGTAGAAGTAATTGCCATCAATGCAAATTCAGCTGTTCAACAAATGACTTCGAGAGTCAATGCTTGATATAAGGAATTTGCGTATCCAAATTGATATCAAATTTTGATTATGCGAAAATTTAATTAGTGAGTTCACGTGTTGAACTTGAAACTAGTGAATTTTTGAAGCATCAATTTGTATTTGAGAATCAATAAAAAATGACTAAATCAATTCGCATAGACAATTGCTCGATTGGACCCGAACATCCGCCCTATATCGTGGCAGAGATGTCAGCCAACCACAACGGTGAAATTGAACGAGCCTTCAGGATTCTGGATGCTGTGAAAGCAGCTGGCGCAAACGCCGTAAAAATTCAAACATACCGCGCTGACACAATTACGATAAATCACTCTGCTCCCGAGTTCATCGTTAAAGGAGGACTTTGGGATGGACGCCAACTATACGATCTTTATGGAGAAGCCCACACCCCCTGGGACTGGCATGGTCCGATTTTTGATCATGCAAAAGATATAGGATTGACGATCTTTTCTTCTCCATTCGATCCCACCGCGGTAGATTTACTCGAGAGTCTTGGTGCTCCAGCATACAAAATTGCATCTCCAGAATTAATCGACCTACCTCTGATTAAATATGTTGCCCGCACTGGTAAACCAATCATCATGTCTACTGGGATGGCAAATTTAGAAGAGATTTCAGAAGCCATTGAAGCAGTTCGTAGTGCGGGAGCAAAGGATATTGTTGTTTTGCACTGCACTTCGGCCTATCCAACTGATCCCAAAGAATCGAATCTCGCAACAATGGCAGAGATTGCTGATCGCTTCGATGTGTTGAGCGGATTGTCTGATCATACTCCTGGTACAACTGTTCCGGCCATCGCAATCGCACTCGGGGCTAATTTGATTGAAAAGCACTTTACACTAGCCCGCTCTGATGGTGGAGTTGACAGCGCATTTTCATTAGAACCTGCGGAACTTGCGGAATTGGTGCAGGCAGCTCGCATTGCAAAAGTCGCAGTCGGTCTTCCTAGCTTCGAACCGACTACTTCGGAAAAAAAGATACTCAAGATTCGTCGTTCGCTGTATGTCGTATCTCCTATTTCAAAAGGCGAAGAATTTACAGACTCAAATATTCGTTCAATTCGTCCGGGACTCGGATTGAAGCCAAAGTATTTTGAGCAGATACTGGGACGACGAGCGTCGCGCAATTTGCAATTTGGCGAACCTCTTCAGCCATCGATGATCGACGGTGGACTTGAAGTATAGCTTCCCCTCAGTTCGAGCAAAACAAGTCAACGTAATTATTCAATGATGGCTACTCAACCCATCATCTATTGCGATATGGATGGTGTTTTGTGCGACTTCTTTTCTGCCGTTCAAAAACTAACCGATAAACCAATTAAGACACTGTCTGTTTCCCAGATGTGGGCACTTTGTCGTGAGCAGGCTGACTTTTGGGAGAATCTAGAGTGGATGGATGGTGGAAAAAGCGTCTGGCAAGTCGTCGCTCACTACCATGGTCATATTCTTTCTTCGCTCCCCTACTCTGACCCGAACAGTGGTCCAGGAAAAAGAAAGTGGCTTCGCAATAACATTGAACTAACAGATTCTGAGCGAATCCATCTTGTCAATCGTCGAACTAAAAAACAGAACTTCGCTGTTTCGAATCAATCTCCAAACATTTTGATCGACGACTACATAAAAAACACGGATGAGTGGCAAGCAGCCGGAGGAAACGCCATCCTTCACGTTAGTCTCGAAGGTACACTCCAACAGCTACGGGAACTCGGGATCAACACCGACATCCAATCTTGAAATTTAACGGAAGTTGAGAGTGATCTCGCCAGGTAGCAAGCGGTGATCGGCAAAGTAACCAGCTTTCGTTTCCAGTGCATACTTGATATCACGTCCAGGCGAATAGATGTTTGAGCTTGAACCTCCCTTCAACGGTGGTTTCATTCGCATCACCAGAAAAAGTAACCCGTCTGAATCAAAGAATCCAATGTCGAGTTCTGCATGGACATTGTTCATGTGAAAACTACGATTTTGGGGTGAAGGATAAACAAAGAGAATTGCGTTTTGGTTAATGATCTGGGGACAGATGTGCTGATTTCCCGCAGCTCTCTCCCTTGGCTCATCAGCAATTCTCACGCGAAGATCAGTTTCCTCGCCATTTTTGTGGTGGAATGAAATGACTGCATGGTGCATACTGGCCCAGTGTCGAGTTGACAATTTGCAATCTTCAGCATTGCTAATGCCGACTTGAATCATCAGCAAAGCCGCAGTCAGAATGGCAACTCTAGTCGAGCGCTGCGCAAACAACTTCACAAATTCGATCAACATGCTGGTCTGGCATTTCAGGGTAAAGTGGTAAAGAAAGCACTTCCCTGCAGGCTTGCATCGTTTTTGGAAATTCTTCGTCCGAATATCCTAGTCCCTGATAAGGGAGCTGATTGTGGATAGGAATAGGATAGTAAATTTGGTAACCAATGTGGTGAGACCGTAGCGCATCAGCTATTCTGTTTCGTTCAGGTGACCTGATGGTGAAGATGTTGAAGACGTGTTTTCTGTCAGGTAAATCTTTCGGTAAATCAACAGGAAAGTCTTGCAATAATAGGCGGTATCGGTCTGCTAGTTCGCGTCTTCGCTTGATTACCTGAGAAACTGACTTGAGCTTAAGACCCAATAGCACTGCCTGAACCGCATCTAACCGACTAGTACAGCCGATTAATTCATGCTGGTTTGGGCCAGTGATCCCGTGATTCCTCAACAGTCTAACCTTCTCAGCATACTCCTCACAGTTAGTGGTGATCATTCCGCCATCACCATATGCACCCAACACCTTTGTCGGGTAAAAGCTGAAACAGCCGAAATCCCCTATATTTCCGGAAAACGCGTTACAGTAGACACTACCAAATGCCTGTGCAACGTCTTCAATGACAGGAATACCATACTCCTCACCAATAGAGCAAATCTCCTTCATGTTTGCAGGAAGGCCGAATAGATGGACAGGCAGGATGGCCTTCACCCGATCATCAACTGTTTCGCGAAATTTTTGCGGATCAACATTAAAGTCATCCTGACAGATATCAACAAGTCGAGGTTCAGCACCAACCATAGATATGGCTTCAACTGATGCATAAAACGTAAAGTTCGGCACAATCACAGTATCGCCGGAACCGACTCCAATAGCCCGCAAGGCAATGACGATGGCATCTGTGCCATTCGCGACAGTTACGGCATGCTTTACACCCAGGTAATCTGCAAGTTCAGATTCAATCTGATTGACTGCTGAACCCAGAATGAAGTTTCCGGTTTGTCCGAGACGCTCGATTTCTTCCAACCAAGCTGTCCGATAGTTCGAAAACTGGTGAGTCAGATCAAAGTAGGGAATATTTGTTGAATTGGGCATCAATGCTGGCCAATTTGCTCGCGAACCATTTGCGCTACACGAAGTGCCAGTACTGCGTCTTCACCCGATACAAAGGGTTCGCCACCATTTCGCAGGATTTCCACAAAATGATCAATCTCATTTTTAAGTGTTAAGGCAGGAACGGTATCGATCTGCTGTGTTGATGTATTGTGTGAGAAGCGGTCCTTCTGATCATAGGATCGATTGGTTAGCAAAATCGACTGGTCAAGCAAATCCAGTTCCAGCAACTGCTGCCTCATATATATCTTGAAGTTACGGAGTCTGTCATTTGCGACTCTTGAGGCCGTTACATTCGCGACGGCGTGATTCTCAAATTCAATTCTGGCATTTGCGATATCTACGTGCGATGTAATGACTGACGCTCCCAGTGCAGATACAGACTTGACGGGTGCATTGATCATCGCTAAAACCAGATCGATGTCGTGAATCATCAAATCTGTAATGACATCGACATCGCCACCTCGTCCAGCGAATTTTCCGTGTCGATTGGCTTCGATAAATTCCGGACGATCAATTCGGTGTGCGATTTCCATAATCGCTGAATTAAATCGCTCCTGATGTCCAACCAGCAATTTGACAGAATGCTGTTGTGCCAATTCAACAAGAACTTCGGCATCAGCAACGGAAGCTGCAAGCGGCTTTTCCATCAGCATGTGAACGCCTTCCTTGAGAAATAATTCTGCGACTTCGCGGTGCATAACCGTAGGGACGGCAATGCTCACTGCATCAATCTTGCCAAGTAGTTCTACGGGTTCAATGTAGCTTGGACATCCTAGCAATTCAGCAACATATCGACTCCGGTCCTGGTCAACGTCGGCAACCCCAACCAATTCCACATGTTCATTCGCTGCAAAATGTTCGGCGTGCAATTTACCGATGAAACCAACCCCAGCGATACCAACTCTTAGTTTTGGTGTCACTTGTTTCCTACTGCTGTTGCCGTCTGCTAGAGTTCATTTCAACGATGCTACTGGTCGGTTAAAATTGGTAATGTATTTTATTTGAATTAAGCTGCTTATTGATTTGCCGTGCTGTCGAAACTCAGACAAAACTTAACTTCGATGCTTCTGGTTGAAGACTCAGATATGAAAAGCGGTCGGACTTGGAATCCCTCATCTGCCGCGACTGCACTGCTCATCGAAACCGCCCGTGCAGATGATCATTTCGATGAATCTGAACTCGCTCAAATTGAACAGACGCTGGTCAATGTACTAAATATTGATGCATCTCATATTAAACAAACACTGGAATCAGCTCAACAGGAACTGGATCAGGCCACCTGCCTGCACGAGTTAACTTCAATCATCAACAATGATTGGGAATTCAAGGCAAAGGTTAACTTGATCGAAGCGATGTGGAAAGTTGTTCTCACTGATCAGCACATTGACCCAAATGAACAACACCTGATGCGCAAGATCAAGGGGCTATTGCACATTCCCCAGTCTGAATACATCGCCGCCAAACTAAGAGCCCGCGACTCTTTGAAGTCAGATTAAGTTACGACTTCCATCCACGCAGAAACGATATTCCTAATCACCAAGGGATATCGGAATCGAAGTCATCATCCACTGATTCTTTTGCTCCAGACCCGCTTGATTCGCTTGACGAAAACGGATCAGACTCGGTGCGTGGAGCGCCGCCTTCCGTCCGGTCAAGAAATACAAACTCTCGACCAATAATTTCGGTTGTATATCGATCCTGACCACTCTGATCCTGCCATTTTCGCGTTTGCAATTGGCCTTCCACATAGAGTTTGCTTCCCTTTCGTGTGTACTTCAGGATTGTTTCTGCGACAGGTCCAAAAAATACAACACGGTGCCATTCCGTACGTTCTCTGCGTTCCCGAGTTTCTCTGTCCATCCAGGATTCAGAGGTCGCAATTCTTAAGTTTGCAATAACCCGACCGTTTTGGGTCATACGTCGTTCGGGATCTGCCCCCAAATTCCCTATCAGGGTGACTTTGTTTAATCCAGGGCCAGCCATATTTTTCTCTTTATCTTCAGTTTTATTGATTAATGATTTTGTTTTGGATGCCAAGAATCAAGCCAACTTTCGGCTGAAAATTAGCTTGAAGGTAAGCCATGTCAGTATAACCAATGCCGCAAACAGAAACACGCCTTCGGATTCATATCTGGTATAGATCAGCCCACCAAAAACACCACCTAGAAAAGTGCCAATAAACGTACAGGCATTAAAAATACCCATTACCGTACCACGCATATTTCCCGGTGCTTTTGAAACCGTAGTTGATGGAAGCAGCGCCTCCAAGGTATTGAAACCGACAAAAAATAGCCACAGACCCAAAACCAGCAACATCATTGCACCACTTAGTGAACCCATATACAGCGTTCCTTGAGCAACTAGTAAGATAAGTCCACTTAGAATCATCACTTGACCTGTTTGTTTCTTTTTTGAACTGTAACGAATTATGGGAACCATTACAAGCACAGAAGCCAATAGTACTGGCACAAATACCTTCCAGATTTCATCGCGTGCGAAGCCAGAGATCTCAATGAACTTTATTGGAAATGCCAGAAACAGCGCTGTCATTACCATGTGAATGGCCATCGTCCCTACATAGAGTGAAACTAATTCTCGGTCAAACAGCCCTGACTTTGTCTCTGTATG
Organism: Arenicellales bacterium; assembly: GCA_965220665.1. Classification (GTDB taxonomy): domain Bacteria; phylum Pseudomonadota; class Gammaproteobacteria; order Arenicellales; family JAJDZL01; genus JAJDZL01. The sequence continues at coordinate 30,279 of CBDCQQ010000004.1, read as the reverse complement.
CTGTTCCGTCTGAATTGAATCTGCCTTATCTTTGCTCGGCAACAGGGTCAACACCATCAATACACCGACCGCTGCCAGTGCAGCAGCGATCCAGAATAACCCTTGTATGCCGACCCATGAGTCCAGTAGAGGACCGAGCATCAGAGACAGCGTAAATGCCGTTCCAATGGACACTCCCACAAACGCCATAGACTTAGGTCTTTGGGGCTCCCGGACTACATCTCCGACCATCGCCAGAACAACTGCTGAGATAGTTCCTGCACCTTGCAGTGCGCGACCCAGAATGATTCCAAATATTGAAGTGGACAGCGCTGCCACAATACTACCGATGGCGAATACGATCAAACCCAAGACAATAAGTGGCCGCCTTCCCCACCGATCTGAAGCGGTACCAAATGGCACTTGAAAAATCGCTTGGGTCAAGCCGTATATTCCAAGAGCAATTCCAATCAGGTAAGGCGTTCCATGCGTAAATTCATTGGTGTATAGGGCAAGAACGGGCAAGATCATAAACAGCCCAATCAAGCGCATTACCAAAACGCTTGATAGCGTTGCGATTGTATTTCTTTCGAATTTTGTCAAACGATTATCAGACACAGAATTCAATCGGAATCAAATTGGAGACGGAAGATAACAGTAAGCAGGGAATAACACAACAATAAAAATCCCGGGTCAGCCCATCTTCATGCAGGACATTGTTTCACCGGGATCAAACAGGAAGTGGCATTTTAATCTGTTTGCTAAACCGATTGAGGAAGAGTAACATATTAAGTTTTTGCAATTACCAAAATTAGTATGAAGAACGATGACAAAATAATTGTCAGAGGCGCTCGAACGCACAATCTCAAAAACATCTTTGTTGAGTTGCCGCGCAATTGCCTGAATGTCGTTACTGGTCTTTCTGGTTCGGGTAAATCGTCACTCGCATACGACACAATTTATGCTGAAGGACAGCGCCGCTACGTCGAATCCCTATCCTCCTACGCTCGACAGTTTCTATCATTGATGGACAAGCCTGACGTTGACTCTATTGAGGGGCTTTCGCCAGCAATCAGCATTCACCAACAAGCCACTCGATTCAGCCCGCGCTCAACTGTCGGGACTGTAACAGAAATTTATGACTACCTCAGACTTTTATACGCTAGAGTGGGAGAACCTCGCTGTCCCACTCATAATTCCGTACTCGCTGCAAAACCAATTTCGGAAATTGTCGACCAAATTTTGACTTTACCAGAAGGTACGCGAGTCGCACTCATCTCTCCACTAATCCGTAGCAAAAAAGGTACACACGATCAAACAATATCTGACCTTAGAAAAAATGGCTACGTCCGAGTACGGGTTGATGGAGAAATCTATGAAATAGAGAATGTTCCAAAACTGGATAAGAACACCGCACATTCAGTTGATGTCATTGTTGATCGAATCGTTGTCAAGCCGCAGGCTCGACAACGGTTGGCCGATTCCGTTGAAAATGCTACGCGGCTGTCTGATGGATTGCTAATCTGCTGCAAAGTTGATAACGAAGGTGCCATAGAGCACAAAGGAGAGGTATTCAGCACCCAGTTTGGATGTCCATATTGTGGCTACGTACTTGACGAGTTGGAACCTCGAATCTTTTCATTTAACAATCCTCGAGGGGCATGTTCCAGCTGCAGTGGACTTGGCTACACATCCCGTTTTGATTCGGAACGTATCGTTTTGGATCCTAGACTAAGCATTTCCATGGGTGCGCTAGCGGAGTGGAATGTGCGTCATCGCTATTACTACAGCATGTTGGAATCGGTGGCAAAGCACTACAAATTCGATCTGGATCGACCATTTGAGTCACTACCGAAAGAAATAAAGAAAGTCGTACTATTCGGCACTGGTGGTCAAAAAATATCGATGCGATACCTTAGCGAAAACGGCAAAACCTACCGAAGTGTGCGTCCATTTGAAGGTGTGATTCCGAATTTTGAACGGCGACTGCGGGAATCGAGTTCGGATGCCGTACGCGAAGAGTTGTCCAAGTATCTTGAAACTAAACCTTGTTCAGAATGTGGCGGCAGCCGTCTGTCGATCGGTGCAAGAAATGTGTTTGTCGATGACAGGCCCATTCACTTCATCACGAGCATGAATGTGAGCAAAGCACTAAGCTGGTTTCAATCGATTCGGTACGACGATCACAAAAAAACAGTTGCAGAGCGAATCATTAGGGATATCAAGACCAGACTACAGTTCTTATCCAGCGTTGGGCTTACCTATGTAACACTTGACCGCGCAACCAATTCACTTTCAGGCGGTGAACTGCAGCGTATTCGTCTTGCATCACAAGTCGGATCAGGACTAGTTGGGGTGACTTATGTCCTTGATGAACCATCAATTGGGCTGCATAACCGGGATAATCAGCGACTGTTGGACACCCTTCACAGTTTACGTGATTTGGGGAATACTCTGGTCGTTGTCGAACACGACGAAAATACCATTCGAAGCGCTGACTACATTGTGGATCTTGGCCCTAGAGCTGGTTCACAGGGCGGCCAAGTGATGGCTACAGGTACGCCATACGAAATTGAAAATACTCCAGGCTCCTTGACAGGCGCGTACCTTAGCGGCAAAAATCATATTTCAATTCCATTGCTGAGAACTCCATTCGACCCAAATCGAGTGCTTCGAATAGAAGGTGCTCGCGGCAACAATCTCAAGCGGTTGAATGTTGACCTGCCTCTTGGACTTTTCTGTTGTGTAACCGGAGTCTCAGGGTCTGGGAAGTCCACTTTGATCAACGAAACGATTTATCCTGCCGTCGCCTCTAGATTGAATCGAACCAAGCTGACAGCTGCAGCATATGATCGAATTATTGGACTCGAACTGATCGATAAAATCATTCGTATTGATCAACAACCGATTGGGCGCACACCTCGGTCTAATCCAGCAACCTACACTGGCCTTTTTGGAACCATTCGAAACCTGTTTTCCAGGACTGTGGAAGCTCGTGCACGCGGCTACGGCCCCGGTCGATTTTCATTCAATGTTCCAGGTGGTCGGTGTGAATCATGCAAAGGTGATGGTTTAGTACGGGTTGAAATGCACTTTCTACCGGATATGTTTGTGCGGTGTAAAGTTTGCAACGGTTCACGGTTCAACAGGGAGACTCTGGAAATCACCTACAAAGGGCTCAATATTGCAGAAGTGCTGGAGCTCTCAGTCAGCGACGCATTGGAATTGTTCGGTGCCATCACGCCTGTTGCACGTAGATTGAAGACGCTCAAAGATGTCGGACTTGAGTACATCAGGCTCGGTCAAAGTGCGACCACCCTTTCAGGTGGAGAAGCGCAGCGCGTCAAACTTTCACTTGAACTGTCAAAAAAAGATACAGGTAATTCACTTTACCTGCTTGATGAACCCACTACCGGTTTGCATTTCGAAGACATCAAACAACTGCTATCGGTGCTGTTGGAACTTCGTGATCGCGGTAATACCGTTATCGTTATTGAACACAACCTGGAAGTCATTAAGTCGGCGGATTGGGTTATTGATTTAGGGCCGGAAGGTGGAGCAGATGGTGGTCAGATTGTAGCAGTCGGTTCACCAGAATCTGTTATTCAAAATCAATATTCGCATACTGGCAGGTGTCTAGCTGAAATTCTGGAAAAACCAAACACGAAAGAGGCAATTCTCGAAGTCAAATAGTCCGAACCACTCGTTGAATTACGTCCTGAATACTCGCCAATTTGAGAATGGACGGGCTTGCGATTAATGTATAAATTCATTTAGTTGACTATCTCAAAAACCGAGTAATTGATGGCTGATACATTAACTTTTGCTGACATCGATCCGATCGAAACTGAAGAGTGGTTAGAAGCTCTGTCCAGCGTCATTGAACGCGAAGGCCATGAACGGGCTCACTTTCTGATTGAGCAGCTTATTGAAAGTGCCAGACGCTCTGGCGTTCATATACCACATCGACCAACAACTGCATACCTCAACACCATAGGACTGACGCAGGAAGAGAGAAGTGATGGCGATCATGCACTTGAATGGCGAATTCGTTCGCTGATTCGGTGGAACGCATTAGCCATTGTCGTCAGGGCAAATCGAGTTTCGACTGAACTCGGAGGACATATCGCTAGCTTTGCATCATCCGCTACCCTGTACGATGTCGGCTTTAACCATTTCTGGCATGCACCAAACAAGGACCACGGTGGTGACCTCGTATTCATTCAGGGGCATTCAGCTCCTGGAATCTATGCTCGTGCGTTTCTTGAGGGACGCCTTAGTGAAGAAGACCTCGACAGCTTCAGACGCGAAGCTGATGGTAAAGGCTGGCCGTCTTATCCACATCCACGACTAAAACCTGACTTTTGGCAATTTCCAACCGTATCGATGGGTCTGGGTCCAATTATGGCAATCTACCAAGCCCGATTCATGAAGTATCTGCACAATCGTGGATTCTGCGACACCTCAAATCGTAAGGTTTGGGTATTTGTGGGCGATGGTGAAATGGACGAACCCGAATCCATGGGAGCGTTGTCGCTTGCTGGTAGGGAGCAGTTAGACAATTTGATATTCGTCGTCAACTGCAACTTGCAGCGTCTGGATGGACCGGTTCGTGGTAATGCCAAAATTATCCAGGAACTCGAAGGGGACTTCAGAGGTTCCGGCTGGAATGTAATCAAGTTGATCTGGGGCTCATACTGGGACCCCCTACTCATGCGGGATACCAAGGGGCTACTAAAGAGGCGAATGGAAGAAGCCGTAGACGGAGAATACCAGGCATTTAAAGCGAAAGGCGGGGCTTACACACGCGAGCACTTCTTTGGCAAGTATGAAGAACTTCGCGAAATGGTATCAAACATGACCGATGAGGACATTTGGCGTCTTAATCGAGGTGGCCATGATCCACATAAGGTCTACGCTGCATACGCAGCAGCATCGAAACACCAAGGCCAGCCGACCGTAATATTGGCGAAGACAGTTAAAGGTTATGGTATGGGCGAAGCTGGTGAAGGTCAAAATATTACCCACCAGCAGAAAAAGGTGGGGGAAGATGCACTGATTTCGTTCCGAGATCGATTCCGAATTCCGCTCACAGATGAAGAAGTTGCTTCCGCACCATTCTATCGACCACCGGAAGATAGCCCTGAAATTCAGTACATGCTGAATCAGCGAAAAAAACTTGGTGGCTCATTACCGGTGCGACGCCCCATTCCTGGTTCTCTCAAAATTCCGGACCTTGATATTTTTTCGAATCAACTCAAAGGTACGGGTGGCCGTGAAATATCGACAACGATGGGTTTTGTCAGAATATTGACAAGCATTATTCGAGACAAGGAGATTGGGCGCAATATCGTACCAATCGTTCCGGATGAATCCAGAACTTTCGGCATGGAGGGGATGTTCCGACAGTTGGGAATTTACTCACCCTTTGGACAACTTTACGAGCCTGAAGATTCAGATCAGTTGATGTTCTATCGGGAATCTAAAGAAGGACAGGTTTTACAGGAAGGCATCAACGAAGCAGGCGCGATCTGCTCGTGGATTGCTGCAGGTACATCTGGAAGTAACCATGGCATTCGAATGATTCCTTTTTACATTTTTTATTCGATGTTTGGATTCCAACGAGTTGGAGATCTCGCATGGGCAGCTGCTGACAGCCACGCACGGGGTTTTTTGATTGGTGGAACGGCGGGTCGAACCACATTGGCTGGAGAGGGTTTGCAGCATCAGGATGGGCACAGTCATGTGCTGGCATCGACTATTCCGACCTGTATTTCCTATGATCCAACGTTTGTTTATGAACTTGCAGTCATCATTCATGACGGTTTACGCCGCATGTATCAGGAAGACGAGTCAGTTTATTTCTACATCACCTGCATGAACGAAAACTACGAGCATCCTGCGATGCCAGAAGGTGTTGAAGAGGGAATCGTCAAGGGAATGTATTTGTTCAAGCGGTCAGAGTCAAAATACAAGAGTCGAGTTCAGCTTATGGGTAGCGGCACAATATTGCGAGAAGTGATTGCAGCCGCTGAGATTCTTGAATCAGACCACTCGGTTGCTGCTGACGTTTGGAGCGTGACAAGTTTGAATGAACTAGCCAGAGATGGACATTCAACCAATCGCTGGAACCGCTTGCATCCAACTGAAGAACATCGTAAGAGCTATGTGGAAACCTGTTTGGAAGATTCGGAAGGGCCCGTTATCGCCGCGACCGACTATATGCAGGTTTATGCCGATCAAATTCGTGGTTTTGTACCACGCGCCTACCATGTCCTGGGCACTGATGGTTTTGGTCGTTCGGACACCCGAGTCAACCTGCGTAAATTTTTTGAAGTAAATAGAAACCATGTCGTGGCAACCGCATTGAATGCTCTCAAAGAGGAAGGGAAAATAACCGCCAAGAAAGTTGAGCAAGCATTGAAGAAGCTCGAGATCGAGCCAGATAGACCAGACCCGATAACACTCTAGTTTCCTAAGGATTAATGGCGGTAGATTTGCTTCTTGCTTTACTCAGTTTCTGAATACCGGTGAATTGGTAGAGTACACATTTTTAACTTGTCAACTAAACAAGCATTCATTTCATAGTCTGAAGTAAAGATGAGTCAAATCGAAAAGGTACATCTTCCGGATATCGGTGATTTCTCTGATGTAGAAATTATTGAAATGCACGTGTCTGTTGGAGCAGATGTTGAGGCTGAAGACCCAATTCTGACATTGGAGAGCGACAAGGCAACGATGGAGGTTCCCTCCCCAACTGCTGGCAAGGTTACTGAAATAGCTGTAGCAGTAGGCGACAAAATCTCTGAAGGCGATTTCCTTGTCTCGCTCGAAACTTCATCCAGTTCAGTTGAAGATTCTGTAGAAACCGAACAGGATAGTAATCAAACCTCCTCATCAACAGTGCAGCAAACGGATAGTCAATCCAGCGACAGAAGTTCGCAGGAGGTGCGTTTACCAGATATTGGCGATTTCTCAGATGTTGAGATTATTGAAATGCATATTGATGTGGGTGATGTGCTGGCTTCTGAAGATCCGATTCTGACACTGGAAAGTGACAAGGCTACCATGGAAGTGCCCTCCCCCGTCGCTGGAAAAGTCACAGAGTTGGGCGTCAAAATTGGCGATAAGATTTCAAAAGATGACTACCTGCTTACTGTCGAAACAAGTACATCAGATTCCACTAGCGATACTCAAGATTCACCAACTCAACCGATTGAATCAAAGAAAGCAGACAAGTCCACACCTGAACAAGAGGACTGGGAATCATCCGTCCCAGCTGGAGATAGGGCAAACCTACCGTCGCTTCCACCTTCGTTACCACCACCTGTTGAGCGGTCAAAGGGCAAGACTCCGCATGCCAGTCCATCGGTCCGTCGTTTCGCTCGAGAGTTAGGAGCAGATTTATCGCAAATACGCGGAACGGGTCCGAAGGCACGAATTCTCAAAGAAGATGTTGTGAAATACATTAAAGGTGCGTTAACAGATCTTCCAGCGCAGGCAGTTGGCCAACCATTTGGTCCACCACCAATTCCGGAGGTTGACTTTTCTAAGTTTGGTGAATTTGAAACTGTCAAATTGAGCAAAATCAAGAAGATTACTGGTGATCGGCTGCATCGGTCCTGGCTGGACATACCTCATGTTACAAACCATGATGAGGCTGACATCACTGAACTTGATCTCTTTCGAAAAGAAATTGATGCTGAACAGAGAGTATCTGGGACAAGAGTCACCATTCTTTCCTTCATCTGTAAAGCAATTGTTAGTGCATTGCAACACTACCCAACCTTCAATTCATCGCTGTCTTCGGATACACAGAGTCTGATTCTAAAGAAGTACATCAACATTGGTGTTGCTGTTGATACGCCCAACGGCTTAGTGGTTCCAGTAATTAAAGAAATCCAGAATCTGGGTGTGGTAGAAATCGCAAAGGCATTGCAACAAGTGAGTGCCGCTGCTCGTGAGGGAAAATTGTCACCGTCAGATTTTCAAGGTGGTTGCTTTACGATTTCAAGTCTCGGAGGGATTGGTGGACGTTTTTTTACCCCAATCATCAATCCTCCTGAAGTTGCCATTTTGGGAGTCAGCCGACACAAAATGCAACCATATCCAGGAGAAAGTGGAATCGTCTGGAAGACGATGCTGCCACTTTCGCTTTCCTATGACCATCGAGTGATCGATGGTGCTGAAGCAGCACGTTTCTTGAAATTTGTCTGCGAACTACTTTATGACTCTAGAAGAATATTGCTTTGACAATTACCCGTTAAATTACTTAATTAGGATTAAAAAGTAGGTCAAATCAAGTCATGCAAATTGATACGGAAGTTGCTGTTTTAGGCTCTGGACCTGGTGGTTATACAGCAGCATTCCGCGCTGCTGACCTCGGGAAAAAGACTGTATTGATTGAGCGCTACCCAAGCTTGGGTGGCGTATGTCTTAATGTTGGCTGCATCCCCTCCAAAGCATTGCTTCATGTTGCTAAAGTAATTTGTGAAGCGAATGAAATTGAGCAGTGCGGCGTTAAGTTTGAAAAACCCGATATCAATTCCCAACAAATGCGTACGTGGGTCGAGAAAGTTGTCGGGCAATTAACTGGTGGATTAAGTGCCTTAGCGAAACAAAGAGGCGTTCAGGTTGTCCACGGACACGGCCAATTTCTTGATGCTGAAACGCTGAGTGTCGTTCAGGACGATAAAGAAACTAAAGTGTCGTTTCGAGATGCAATCATCGCGGCCGGCTCTCGACCAGCTACATTGCCTTTCCTTCCAGATGACCCCAGAATTGTTGATTCAACTGGCGCCCTCACGCTAAGTGATATTCCTGAACGGATGTTGATCATCGGTGGAGGGATTATTGGGCTTGAGCTGGGTACGGTTTACCATGAACTTGGTTCAAAAGTCTCAGTTGTCGAAGTGCTGGATAGCCTAATTGCAGAAGCGGACATCGATTTAACGAAGCCACTGACAAAACGAATCAAGAAACAATACGAACAGATTCTCACAAAGACACGAGTCGTGTCAGTCAGCGCAGATAAAGACAGATTGTCCGTCGAATTTAGTAGTGATAAAGGTTCTTCGACAGAAGAGTTCGACATGATCCTCGCTGCCGTCGGACGTAGCCCAAATGGCAATCTAATCAATGCGAGTTCGGCCGGAGTTCAAGTGGATAATCACGGCTTTATCGCAGTTGATCGACAGCAGCGTACTAACGTTGATGGAATTTTTGCAATTGGCGACATTACAGGTCAGCCTATGTTGGCTCATAAGGCAACCCATCAAGGGAAGGTCGCAGCGGAAGTCATTGCTGGAATGAAATCTGGTTTCGACACCTCGATCATTCCGTCAGTTGCTTATACGGATCCAGAAATTGCGTGGGTCGGTTTGACGGAGAAAGAAGCGAAGCGAAACGGCACTCCTTACGAAAAGGGTGTCTTTCCATGGCTTGCCAGTGGGCGTGCGCTGTCCATGTCGCGGCCAGAGGGAATGACAAAATTGCTGTTTGACCCAGAGACCAAGCGACTGCTTGGTGCTGGTATTGTTGGTGTGAATGCTGGTGAATTAATTGCAGAAGCGGCACTTGCAATAGAAATGGGTTCTGACGCTGCAGACCTTGCACTGACAATCCATCCGCACCCCACCCTATCTGAAACAATTTGTTTCGCTGCAGAAGCTTATGAGGGCACAATTACAGACTTATATCTGCCGAGGAAATCCGGTCGCACAAAGCATTAACCGTTCGATTTAGCTAATCAGCCTTCTATACAGGCCCGATGGATGAAACTCCATTCATGTACGGTTGTAGAACCTCTGGAACTGCAATACTTCCGTCTTCTCTCTGATAATTTTCCATAACTGCAATAAAGGTACGACCTACTGCGAGGCCTGAACCGTTGAGTGTATGCAAGGGTTCCAATTTTCTAGTGTCTGATTTGCGTACTCTCGCTTTCATTCTTCTAGCCTGAAAGCCCTCACAATTGCTACATGACGAAATTTCACGATATTTTTGTTGGCCAGGTATCCAAACTTCAATATCGTAGGTCTTGGCCGCACTAAACCCCATATCCCCTGTACATAGCACGATCACTCGATACGGAAGCTCCAATAACTTAAGTATTTTTTCGGCATTAGCAGTCAGTTCTTCCAAGGTTTGATAGGAATCCTCTGGTCTGACAATGTGCACCAATTCAACCTTCTCGAATTGATGCTGACGAATCATGCCACGGGTATCTTTGCCATAAGACCCAGCTTCTTTTCTAAAGCAAGGTGTGTGGGCAACAAACTTCATTGGCAAATCGGCTTCTTCAATAATGCAGTTCTTGACAATATTCGTCAGTGGTACCTCAGCTGTTGGTATCAAGTAAAAATCACGCGATTCGTCATCGATATGAAACTGATCATCTTGAAACTTTGGCAGTTGCCCTGTGCCATACAAGATATCGGCATTGACAATAAATGGCAGATTAATCTCCTCATAACCATGCTCTCTTGTATGTATGTCAATCATCAACTGCGCAATTGCTCTGTGTAGCGCAGCCAGTTGATTCCTCATTAGCACGAATCTGGCACCTGATAATTTGCTGGCCAACTCAAAGTCCAGCATACCCAATCCCTCTCCGAGAGCAACATGATCCTTGGGTTCAAAGTCAAACTTTGTGAGCTCCCCTACCCGACGAATCTCCAAATTGTCCTCTTCCGAACCCCCAATTGGCACGCTTTCGTGGGCGATATTCGGGATGCCAGACATGAAAACTTGGAATTCGCTCTGAATGTCTGAAAATTCCTGCTCCAATCCTTTTAGATTCGTGCCTATTTTCTCGACATCTGTCATCAGATTTGTAGTGTCTTCACCTCTAGACTTCAACTTCCCAATTTGCTTTGACAGTTCGTTTTTCTGATTACGAGCAGATTCTGTTTCAGACTGTACTGACCGCCTTCGAGACTCAAGATCTTCGTAGTAAGCGATATCAAGTTCATATCCCCTAGGCTTCAGTTTTTCCGCGATAGACTTGTACTCGGCTCGCAGAAAATGTTGATCAAGCATGGTCCCCTCTAGGCATTGTCGAATTTACTGACGTTTGTTGAATTTTTAGTCAGAATTCTGAAATAGAAATGGAATCAAATCAAATTATAGGTTGTACAAAGCAAGGTTGCTATGACCCAGACAGTTATCAGTTGATGATTTTCTGTGTGAAAAGAGGGATATCAATTTGATGCTGACTTGTCTTGTCGTCGCAGCTTTTCCATGTACTCCTTGATCCGTTTCTCAACTCCGCGTTCAACAGGCTTGTAGTAGTGTTTTCTCTCCATCCCGGAAGGAAAATAGTTTTCACCAAGTGCATAGCCGTCTTGTTCATCATGTGCATATCGATAATTGGCGCCATATCCCAAATCCTTCATCATGCGGGTTGGAGCATTTCTCAGATGCATTGGAACTTCTAGACTACCGTGATTTTTAGCATCTTCGCTTGCCAGATTAAAGGCTGAGTAAACAGCATTGCTCTTAGGACAGCAGGCCAGGTACACAACGGCTTGCGCGATCGCCAACTCACCTTCGGGTGTTCCTAACCTATGGTATGTATCCCAAGCATTCAATGCTATATTGAGAGCATTTGGATCGGCATTACCAATATCTTCACTTGCAATTCGAACGACTCGTCTTGCAACATAAAGCGGGTCGCACCCGCCAGTAAACATGCGTGCCAACCAGTAGAGTGAAGCATCCGGATCTGAGCCTCGTACCGACTTGTGTAATGCAGAAATTAACTCAAAGAAAGTATCACCCCGCTTGTCAAAGCGCGAGAGGGGCTGTCCGGTGATTTCTGCCGCAAGATTAGCAGTTACCTCATTCGTTCCTTGAGCTTGAACTAAGCTCGCAGCAACTTCAATGAAGTTCAGAACTCTACGTGCATCTCCTCCAGCACATTGAGCCAATATCTCCCGTGCCTCATCCGAAATATCAAAATCAGGTGGTAGATATTTGTAACCCAATTGGATACTACGATCGATAATCTTCTGCAAATCACCCAACTGCAGTTTCTTGAGTACATAGACTTTAAGCCGAGACAGTAATGCACCATTTAATTCAAATCCTGGATTTTCTGTCGTCGCACCGATAAATATCAAATCTCCACACTCAATATGCGGTAGAAATGCATCCTGCTGTGATTTGTTGAAACGATGGACTTCATCGACAAACAGTACTGTCGCCCTACTTTCCCGCCTAGCCTTCTGTCCTTCGGTTATCGCTTGCCGAATGTCCTTGATTCCGCTTTCAACAGCGGATAGCGTCAAAAGTTGAGCTTCAAATTCATTCGAGATAATGCGCGCTAGAGTCGTTTTGCCGCTACCAGGAGGACCCCAAAATACCATGGAATGAGGGACTTTATTTTTAACTGCCGCCCGGAGAGGTTTACCGGGTGTCAATATATGGTCTTGGCCATATACATCGTCGAGGACTTTTGGTCTCATTAACTCCGCTAAAGGAGTTAGCACCAATCTTTCTTGAGAACTGGAATTTTCCAAGAATAGAAATTATTGAGACTCGTCTGAAGTCTCCCGTGAGTCAATCAGATCTACACCTTCCGGCAGTTCAAACTGAAATACTTTGTCTTGAAAATCGCTTCCAAGTACAACATCAAACATTTGAATTCTTGTAGTATCTCCAAGAGCATCCAATATTTCCATCGTTCTCAAGGTAATTTCATCGAATCCCAATCGCATCGATTCAAACTGAGAGGTTTCCTGGTCAATTGGACTAATGGAAACCCATGCTAGTGCTCCTTGGGTACCCAAATCATCAATGAAAAATCTGTCTTCAATATTTCCTTCTCCGGTGATTATCTCTGCTGCTGTCTGATCGATAACGTCGGATAAATTTCTGACGCTCGCCTGCTCAAGTTCAGCATCATAAACCCATACACCAGTGCCATCACTGACTATGGTTTGTTCGAACGGTTCAAAATATTCCCAGCGAAATTGATTTGGCCGGGAGAGCCACATTAGACCCGTACTTTCCTCGATTTGATTAAGCCCCTCATCCAGAATCACTTGATTGAATTCAGCAAAGTATGTACTTTGGTTTGAGAAAAAGTTAGACATTCTTTCCAGCGCAGTTGAACCTGATGCACCAAGTGGGACTAACAGCAGAGACAATGCAACAACAATTATTCTTAGCTTTCTAGGAGATTTGAGCACTTTCAACTATCCGGATTCGAAATCAATACATTCCGCACACCGCCGCTTTGCGGTGAACTGACAACACCTTCGCTTTCCATTGAATCAATGATTCTCGCAGCCCTGTTATAGCCAATCCGTAACTCACGTTGTATCTTTGAAATTGAGGTTGTCTTTGAACGACTGACAATGTCTAGCGCCTGCTCATACATTTCATCTACAGCCTCGCTTCCATTAGAGAAGATACCTTGCGCACTGGCTTCCCCTTCCAAAGATTCAGTTACCTGGTTATCATAGCTTGGTTGACTATCTTGCTTAAGGTGATCAACCACTCTTTTCACTTCATCATCAGACACAAAGGCACCATGGACTCGCTTAAGCGTAGAACTGCCGGGTGGGATAAATAGCATATCGCCTTTCCCGAGCAAATGTTCTGCCCCTGTCTGATCCAATATTGTTCTGGAATCCGCATTCGACGCAACTCTGAAAGCGATTCTGGTTGGAATGTTTGCCTTTAGAACTCCGCGAATCACATCTGTTGAGGGTCTCTGAGTTGCTACAATCAAATGAATTCCTGCAGCACGTGCTCTTTGTGCGATTCGAATGATCAGTTCCTCAGCCTTCTTTCCCATTACCATAATCAGGTCGGAAAGTTCATCAATCACTAGAACAATATATGGAAACAGCTTCAGCGGCTCTGCCTTTTCCGGATCAAGAACAGTAGGATCTAAGACTGGCAATCTAGCTTTTTTGATGTGGTCATTGTAGTTTTCCATGCTCCTTACGCCAAGTCCCGCCATCAATGCAAATCTTCTTTCCATCTCTGAAATACACCAATGGAGCGCATTATTGGTCTTATTCATATCGGTAATGACAGGTGCCAGTAGATGCGGAACACCTTCATAAACAGAAAACTCAAGCATTTTCGGGTCCACCATGATCAGACGCAGTTGATCTGGGGTTGACTTAAAGAGAAAACTCAGCAATATGGCATTTAGACAAACAGACTTACCTGCACCCGTCGTACCTGCAATCAATAAGTGTGGCATTGCAGCAAGGTTTGCAACCACGGTTTGGCCGCGTATATCTTTCCCCAACACAATGGTTAGCGGGTGATTAGATTCTTTATACGCCTCTGATTCCAGCCCATCGACCAATCTAACTGTTTCACGAAGCTTATTCGGCACTTCCAAGCCAACATACGAAGTTCCTGGTACTTTGTCGACGACACGTACACTCTGTACTGCCAAGGTCCGTGCGAGATCGTTCGCAAGATTAACGATTTGGATAGCTTTCACACCAGCAGCAGGTTCAATCTCAAACTGGGTAATAACTGGACCTGGTTGTGCGTTGCGCACTGTAACCTCAACATTAAACTCACTCAACATTGATTCAATTCTTTCACCCATCTCAGTGATTTCTTCTTGAGAATAGGCATAGGCAGAAGTCTCTGTTGGGTCCAATATGGAGGTATCAGGAAAGTCATCTTCTGGCGGGACAAGTGACGCTTCCACCTGCGGTTCTACTCGCTGAGATGTTTTTCGTTTCGGTTTGCTGGGAGACTTTGGCGCTGGTTGTGGTCTACCACCAGAAGTATCAATCGGTACGATGACTGGTTCTTTCCGTTGACCGAGATTCGGTTTAATCCGTCTGGTTGGAGTTTTCGCTTTTGGTACCTGATTTGTCTTGTGTGAACCCACAGTTTCTGAGTTTTTTTCCAACAATGAACTTAGTTTAAATTTGGAAACGGATCGGGATTTGCTCTTTTCTGCTCCCTTGTCTGAGGTTTTTTCTCTAGGTAATTTTGAACGTCGACTCACTCCTCCTACAAATAGACCGAAAAATGCGAATATTGATTTTCCAGTAGTACTGAAGATTCTAAGCCATGGGATAAGATTACAGAATGTAGAACCAACTACAAAAATGACAATCAATAGAGCAGTAGCATACTGAGGGTCTAGGTACCTATCAAGAAGCCGCGATACTTCATACCCAGCGATGCCTCCAATGTGATTTTGGGATTGATACGTAGCGTGCAGATTCTCCAAACCACTACCGCTGAGTAATGTAAAGACAATTCCAAGTGCAAAGAAAATAACTGCATAGTTTCGAGTCGATTCATTCCTGAGTAACTTTCTTAACCAGAACCAACCAGCGATAGCCATCACGACAGGCAACAAAAATACCGTAAATCCAAAAACAGTCCTGCCGACATCTGCCACCAATGCGCCAATGCGCCCACCAGAATTTGTAATGACAATGTCTGTAGAAGTAGAACTCCAACTCATACCTGGGTCAGAAGGAGAGTAAGTGACCAACGCGAGCATAAGCCAGGCAGATATAAACCAAAGCAGCAATATCCCCAACATTCCAATAGCCATAGCCACTTTACTGGACTGATTAAGTTTGGGAGATTTCAAAGTTTTTGCCATTCGATTTCCCCAAAAAATATTTACTTTGGGGATGGGCAGGTCAATGCAGATTTAGTATGAATTTGATGTTAACAATTATAAATCAGTAGGCGACATTACACCTTTGTTGGCGATAAATCAATTTCAAAGTTTGTCCTATATTTTGTTGATTGACTTCAAAAACTGAAGCGCAAACGCAATACGCGCGCCTCAACAATTTCCTTCAAAAGAATTTCATGATTTTCGTTGAATCAATCTTGTAAGGTACAAGAGAATCAGACAACAAACGTCAGTTTTAGCGGCTTTTAGCGGACCTTTTTTGTTTGCTTCGTTCTGATAGAGGTCGATTTGAATGATTTTGGTAGTGAAATACACTTATGGCGAGAATTTATTGAGGCGCATCTACACTTAATGGTAAAAAAAGTCTGGCGTTCATACGTTACCTTTCACTCTTATGGTTCAATTTCAAAGATTCTAGAGTAATTTGTCGCCAATTCGAGTAATGCTCAATAACAGTGCTGAAGGGGCGAAAATTTAATGGCGTATCTAGTTGATAGGTAATATCAGAGCATTTGGTAATACTTCATACACGAGTCTCGTGGTAATTGGTGAAATTTAAAAAGTACCTGCACTACACAACGAGAGACATTGCTTTCTGATTGAAGTCTTGGTCAAGCAACAGCGACTACAGGGTTCGGGAGTATGAAAGATCAAATTTTGAACGAATATCAATTCGATTGTTCGTTTTCAAGCCCAGTCTAGGCTCAAACTGCGAATATTTTGGATGGTTGGTTTTATGACAACTGAACCTTTCGTGTAGAAACTGGTCTTCTTCCTTTCTCTGGATCCACAACTTTCCAAATAACAGGCAAAGAAAATTGATTGTTGGTTGAGCTCAACTATTAGCGAACTAAGAAGAAACGATGGTGCAATTGAGTCATTTCTAAGTTATGGCATTTATTCACTGATAAAGTGAATAACGCGATAAATATCACACGATACAAACAGGTTGTCATTCAGATATATTACTTATTCAATGTACTTTGATCCACATCAGCAAAGTCTAGCACTTGCTAACGATTTGGTTGCTACAGGGTGTTTGACGTTAACTTTCGATGAAATGGTCAATCGTCTCGGTAAGTCGAAAACGGCCACGCAAACCTTCTCAAGCGCATGGAAAAATCTGGTCTAGTCAACCGCGTGCGGCGAGGACATTATGTTGTGCGTCAACTGGGTATGCTTGGTATACCGACTGTAAACGAAGATATCGCATTGTCAGTTGGAGCGGCGATGCGTAAAGTACCACATCGTATCGCCTATCGAACTACCCTTTACGAGCACGACTTTTTAGTTCATCCACCACGGTCCATTCAGATTGCGGCTACCCATTGAAACAGGCAGTGACCTGGCGATTCAAATAAGACTTGAATAGGAACTGGGATGAGATACAACGTGTAGTCGCGGGCTTTGTTTCTTGTGGTTGTGTATCTTTTTGTTATTAAAAACATTCTACCACATTTCAAAGCCCATTTTCATTTATTAGTGAGCGATTCGAGCTAAACTCAATCTGCGCATGATCCTTAAAATATGGCACAGTCGTCATCTACTCCTTAGCTTCGAAACTCAGAACATCAACGACTGTCAATATATTGCACCAATCACAAACCCGTGTACCTTTGGTTCTGGCACCGCTAGGTTAGGGGTTCCAAAGTAACAATATACATGGAACAATGTTCCCCAATCATATCTACAAGGATATATATATCATTGCTATTAATATATAATTGAGGTATGTCTTCGCTGAAAGAGTATACCGATGACTTGCTCGCACTCGGAAAATCCTACTTTGTTAGGGACGAGGTATTGGTTCAACTCAAAACAAGCCCCAAAGCTTTTATCGCAGCTGCAAACAGGCTAGAAAAGAAGAAAGAGCTTGCTTCTCCCTATCGCGGGTTCTATCTCATTTTGCGGCCAGAAGATAGATTTGCGGGTGCTCCTGATCCAGAGTGCTGGATTGACCCGCTAATGCAGTATCTGAATCTCGACTATCGAATTTCCTTGTTGCGCGCCGCTGCTTTCCACGGTGCCTCCCATCAGGCAACAATGTTGTTTCAGGTTGTTGTTCCCAAACAACTAAGGAATATCGAAATCGGTCGACACCGAATCCATTTTGTATACCAGAATTCAGTTAGCTTTGCTAAATCCAACAAGCCTGAATGGCTTTTTCCAATGAAAAGTCGGTCTGGATATGCCAATGCTGCCGGTGTTGAGTTAACTTTGTTGGATTGTGCACGGTACTATCGTAAGGCGGGTGGAATTAATCATATAGCGCAAATTGCAAAAGATATCGGCGCTATAGCTAGACCGAAGAGATTAGCAAAGATTGCCTGCGCGTATGAGAACTCTACAGTTCGAAGACTCGGATATCTGCTAGACTACGTTGGCCACGAACGTCAGGCTAAGGCATTGTTGCCATTCGCAAAAAGGGCTAAATCGTTGAAACCGTTGGATCCATCAATTCTGCCGATTCATGCTGTATTTTCCGCACATTATGAAGAAAACCGAACATGGATGCTCTTGATCAATGAATTTGTGGAGATTGACTATTGATTCCCTTTGACTATATTCAAGAGTGGCGGAGTCAAGCGCCTTGGTCTGATATGAGGCAAGTGGAACAGGACCTCATCATTTCGCGCGTTCTTTGTGATTTATTCAATGCTACTCGGTTACAGAGGAAAATTGCATTTCGAGGAGGCACCGCAATCTACAAATTGTTGTTTCAACAACCAATGCGATACTCTGAGGATATTGATTTAGTGCAGATGCAAGCCGTACCTATCGGTGAGACAATCAGTACTATACGAGACGCTTTGAAATGGCTAGGTCGATGTAAATCAAGACAATCTCAACATTCCACGCGTTTGTATTTCGCATTTACCCCAGAAACTGGTCCAAATACCACGCTTAAGCTCAAGATTGAAATCAATACACGTGAACACAATAGTCTGTACGAAATTAAAAAGTATCCATTTCAAATGAATTGCAATTGGTATGAGGCGAATGCAGAAATTTCATCTTATGAGCCAAGTGAACTGTTTGGAACCAAACTTCGAGCGCTTCTGCAGCGAAATAAGAACCGCGATCTGTTTGATTTGTATCAAGGAATATCACAGTGCTCAATAGATTGCGAGAGAACTGTTTTGTGCATGGAGCATTACTTGAAACAATCCAATCAAACTATTTCCCGCGCACAAGCGGAGGAGCGCATGCTCACAAAGTTGCACAGGAATTTGACTGCCGATGTTGTACCTCTAATGCCCGTTGGAGTCCATTACGATAATGATGTCGCAGTAAACGCGTTCAATTTGGTTTGGACAGAACTGATATCACGAATTAGCGGCAAGCCATGGAAATTGTCTGAGAAAATGATAATTGAACTTCGCGACAGCAAATTTCCTAAACTCAGACATCCTGACCCCTTAGCCCGATGATTGTATCAGTCGATCTTATTAAGGTGTTGAATAATCGTCATAATTTTGTCATTTATCTCCAAATTTGGCTTGCATTTGGATTTGTCTTCTGCTAACATTAATATGTACATAAATAAGGTTTTGAGCAACACTCCAGGAATCCAGAATGCAACTGAACATCCCAATCACCCCCCCGGAAACCACCCCGATCGCAAACGGCTTCTCTGTCAGCTTCGAAGATGACAAGGTGACCTACTTCTCCAACCTGATGCCGTTCAAAAGCCACGATGCAAACGACGCACAGACGCGCGCCCTGACCGTTGCAGAATTGCGGGTCGACTGTCGTCTGCCGGCAAACAGAATCACCGAAGCGATGGGCATCTCAAGAGCCATGCTGATGGGACACTGCAAAACCTACCGCAAACATGGCAGTGCGGGATTTTTCATGCCGCGCAAGGAAAAACGATGCACTGCAATTGATGCCCAGACCAAGTACGAAGCCGAAGCGCTGCTGGCCCAGGGTTTCAGTGCCAGCAAGACGGCACAGAAGATCGGCATTGCGGTGGCCACGCTGACCTATCACATCCGCGCCGGGCGGATTGCGAAGCACAAGCGGCAGCCGAAACAGCCTGCGGTTGCTGAGATCGAATCTGCGGCATCTGCAACCGCGTGTGCAGACGAGTCGAAAGCGCTCCAGCGCAGCGCGCGCAATGTGCGCGACCGCAACGCTTCGATGGGGCGGGCGACAACCGATGTTGTCGGTCGCACGCTGGCGATGACAAGCGGGTCGCCACACGCGGCGGCGCCGAGTTTTGATCAATCGGCTCACAGTGTTCAAAGAGGCGGCGTGCTCAGTGCTTTGCCGATGTTGATTGAACAGGGCATCGATACCGCACCGATACAATTGCCCAACGGCTATTACAGTGCGCAGTCGTTGTTAACGTTTCTGGCATTGATCGCGATGGCACGGGTATCGAATCCGGAACAGCTGCGCTATGACGCACCGGGCGAATGGGGGCAGATTCTTGGACTTGACCGCTGTCCTGAGGTGAAAACGCTGCGCAGCAAAATCCGTTTGTTCAGCAAAGACTTTGAGCGGGTTTTGCTGTGGCAGCAGACGCTGTCGAAGCGATGGCTGCTGCAAGACTGTCAATACGATGCGGTGTTGCTGGTTGACGGGCATACGAAAGTCTACAGTGGTCAAGGCAGATTGGCGAAGAAGTTCATTTCGCGCCAGAAACTGTGTCTGCCTGCGGCTGCGAGTTACTGGGTCAATACGCTTGGTGGCCAGCCACTGCTTTGTCTGCATCAGGATTACGATCCCGGGATGGTCAAGGCGCTGGAACACGTTGTGGTCAAAGAACTGCAGGCGATCGGTGCAGTGACTGACGAGGCGCCGGATTTGACCGACACTGCCAGCACCGAAGCGCCCTGGGTGACCTTGGTGTTTGATCGCGAGGGATGGAGTCCGAAGATGATGCGCAGACTGGCGCGCAAGGGCATTGCGTGTGTGAACTGGCACAAGAACTTCAAGGCACCTGCGTGGGACGGTGCGGATTACTGCGAAAGTGTTGTGACGGTCTATGGCCCGGCTCAGAGTCACCAACAGACGGTGATGCTCGCTGAGAAATCCATCGTGCTGGACAAAGACCTGTCGGTGCGCCAGATCCGGCGCCGGCTCGACAGTGGACGCGAGGTTGCGATTGTCACGACCCATCCGACGCTGTCAACTGAACAGGTGGCATCGTTGATGTTTTCGCGCTGGTCGCAGGAGAATTTCTTCAAGTACATGCGCGATCAGTTCAGTGTTGACGCATTGACCTCGCATGCATTGGCACCGATGGACGATGACACGGTTGTGGTCAATCCACGCAGGCGCAATCTTGAAAAGCAGGTCAACAAGCTGTGGGGGCGCATCACGACGATGCGCAATCGAATCGCGAAACTCGCCAAAGATGATGCCAAAGCACACCAGTGTGCGCAACTCGCTGAGCACATTGAGCAGCTTGAAGCCGAGCATGAGAAGGTGCGCATTGAGAAAAACGCGACCGACAAGCACATCCTTGCTGGACAGCTTGAAGCATCTGAGCGCCTTGAGGTGCTGCCGAAATCACAGCGGCTGTTTATCGACATCATTCGCATGATCGCCTATCGGGCGGAAACCCGCATGATTCCGGCTGTCGCCGGTGCACAGGGTAAAAAAACCAATCCGAGAAAGGCCCTGCAGCGGTTGTTTGATGCCGATGCGAACATTATTCCAGATCACGACAAAGGGCTGCTGAAAGTACAGATTCTTGGCTTGGGCAGCAATTGCGTAGACCGGGCTCTGATACCCCTGCTTGATGAATTGACAGCGACTGAAACTGTGTATCCCGGAACGAATCTGAAACTCGTTTACGAACTGGCGGCAGACTGATTTCAACCCCGCAAATCAGCAATCATGTACACTTCGAAATTGGCTGGGGGTCAGGATGTCTGAAACTATTGCCAGATTGAAATTACCTCACTAAAGCTCTTATTCAAAATCTCAAATTTTTGTAGCAACAAAAAATTTGCAAATCGAATTTGATGAAACAAAGCGTATCGACACGCTCAATTAAAAGTGGATTCGAATGGTCTTGAAGTGTGGGATCCTGATCGGGGATTACTCCCAGGCGACAACTAGGCAGCCGAAATCGCGCTTGCACTGGAGGAGTCCGACGCAATGGTTGTACTGCTCACTCCTGTTGCCGTAGGTTTCCACTAGGTCAAGCGAGAAATCGAGTATGCTCTCGGTGCCAAAAACTTCAGCAACCGCCTGATTCCTGTCGTCGTGGGTGATCGCGACCAATTTCCCACGAACGAGATACCTTGGATCGTTTGGCAGATGCCTTGGTTCAGTTTGGAAAACCCTGGAGCCGATCACCCCAACGTTATACCGATCGCGAAGGCGATTCTCCCCCAAGCCTAATCTCAATTCGTTTCGACGCAACTCAACTTTGAGATTGATGCGGTGTGTGTTGTGCACCAGTAACTCGAAAATGACATCGCATAATTCCATCCAATCCTTCTTGCTAATGTCTACCATTCATACTGTTTCATATTGAGGTATCACTACAATTCGAGGAAGAGAACTATTAATAGGTTATATATGACCTTATATAACCAATAACAAAGTTAATCGGCCATATAATGTATATTTAACAACTTTTTATTGTTAGCGGCTATAATTGACCTTTAATATTATTTTCTTCTTTGAAGAGGCAATTAATGGCTGTTTATAAAGCACCAGAATCACCGCACAGTCTGAGGAACGAAGTCGGCAATCGTCTAGCTAAAGTTCGCCTGACCCGGAACATCACACAGAAAACCCTGGCCGAAGAAGCAGGAATCGGACTGCGGACGCTACGGCGGTTAGAGGCAGGTCAGTCATCCAGTCTTGACAGCTTCCTGCGCATCGTAATCGCACTTGGATTAACTGATGATCTTCTAGGCGCTTTTCCATCACATGAAATACGGCCAATTGAGCGCATGGACTTGCGTCGACAGGAGCGTAAACGCGCCCGACCTACCAAATCGGTCCCTGATGATACGCCATGGTCATGGGGTGAGCCGTAATTGTGTCTGATGCCAACGTAAACCTGTGGGGGCGCCGAATTGGCGCGATATCCTGGGATTCAGAGCGCTTAATCGGTATCTTTCAGTACGATCCCAAGTTTCTATCGGCGGGGATCGAAATTTCTCCGATTGTCATGCCTGTGCGGGAAACACCCTATTCATTTCCGGCACTGAATGCAGAAACATTCAGAGGGTTACCAGGGCTTGTCTGCGACTCATTACCCGATACATTCGGAAATACACTAATCGATGTATGGTTGGCCGAGACTGGCCGCAACCTTGAAAATTTCAATCCCGTCGATCGATTGTGTTATGTAGGAAATCGTGGTATTGGTGCCCTGGAATTTGATCCGGTTCTGCGCGATGACTGGCGCAGCAGCGTAGAAATCTCTCAACTGGTCGATCTCGTCAACAGGGTTTTCAACGACAGGTCCAGCCTAACTGGAAAACTGACTGGGAAAGATGACAGTGTTGCACTGGAGAACGTACTCAGCGTGGGCACCTCGGCCGGCGGTGCGCGAGCCAAGGCGGTGCTGGCATGGAATCCCAAAACAGGAGAATTTCGCTCTGGTCAGATCGACCCACCCTCAGGCTTTGAGCACTGGCTGCTCAAGTTTGACGGGATTTTGAACAATCGAGATAGAGAACTGGCTGATCCCCAAGGATATGGCCGAATCGAATACGCATATTACTTGATGGCTCGTCAAGCCGGAATTGACATGGCAGAATGTCGTCTGCATCACGAAGGAGGACGCAGTCATTTCATGACCCGGCGTTTTGACAGAGATGAAAATGGACGCAAAGTCCACATGCAGTCACTCGGGGCATTGCGACACTTTGACTTTAATCAGCCTAGAGACTATGCCTATGAACAGGCGATCCAGGCCATCCGTCAACTGAAGCTTGGAATGTCGGTCGTTGAACAGCAGTACCGTCGCACAATTTTCAATATCGTAGCGCGCAACCAGGATGACCATGTCAAAAACATTGCATTTCTGATGAACCAGGTTGGACAGTGGCGGCTGTCTCCGGCATTCGACGTGGTTTACGCCTATAACCCTTCAGGTCTGTGGACTCGAGACCACCAGATGAGTATCGTTGGCAAGCGCAACGATTTTGAGCGGCAGGATTTATTGAGATTTGCCGAGTCTTCTGGTCTCAAGAAAACGTCCGCCCGTCGCGTGATTGAAGACATTGCAGCTGCTGTGAGCGATTGGCCGATTTTTGCCAAGGAAGCTGGGATCAACCAAAGAGATATCAAGCGGATTGGACGGACGCATCGACTAACACTTGGTTAGCAAATTTCGAGCAATTCCAAAAATTAAACTGATTCTATACCTTCTATTGATAAAAGTATGATCTTGGCTGAACGCTGAGTACAAAAAACTGCAGACTCGGCTTGATGAGCGGCGGTTGGAAACGTGTATTGCGGCGTGGTACAGAACTACTAGCAATCCTGCATCGTGTCTGGTGTAATTATCTTTTTGTCAGTGTGGTCAAAGTGTATGTTCATAACCCTTCAATTTGTTTCAATAAACGAGAGGTATGTTTAACACTTGTTTAGACATAACCAAAATGGTTGAATTAGCAACTAGAATAAAGTTTCAATCGTTTCCGAATCTCAACTTGAGGCAATCTGCAGCGTGGATGTTCAGCGATAATTTGTAATCCTTTAAATAAACTGTCTTTATCAGTTACACAATTGTCATGCAAGTGATCAAGTAACCAAAGCACTCCGTGACAGTTGACTTTTTCTTCATTGGCTAGCTCACGGAGGGCGCCGTCACCCGTTAACAGTATCCATGAATTTGTATTTGCAAGAGCAAATGCAAAAACATCAGGAAGAGAAAGAACCATCCTGTATTTCCGGTAATATTCGATCGCGAGGGCAAGGCCAGTGCTGTCTAGTTCTTGTACATGAAGGCCAAACTTGATTAAGGCAGGTCCGTTGTAGTTCTTTAGTTCACGTTCATACAGTAAATCTGGAACTACGAAACTGAATGGTAAACGAAAGACCGATTCCAGAAACTCCCCACGCTCAAGATCAATTAATACGGATGTATCAGAGACAAGTACTTTCAATTCTTAGAAATGTCCTCTGAATTCGGTGGCTTGTCCATTAGTTGGACAAGCTCGTGAACAGAGCGTCCAAGCAATTCAGCAGCTTTTGCTTCAGAAATTAGATTTTCTGCTAAAGCGCGGTAACACAAACGATGGAAACGAGTCGGTTCTTCACCAATCTCAATTGCGAATGGTTCTTTGTAAGGGTAAGTACGCCAGCCTAGACGGTTAAATTCATTGAATAGATGTTGAAAAAGAGACTGGTTAAATATCCCAATTTCCTTGCATCTATAAGTAAGGGCCTGCACGCTTACACCAAAAAAACGCTTCAATTCAAAAAGTTCTTCCCAACCCATTGAATTTCGGAACTTTCCAATTTCTACTCGCAGTGTCTCGGCTGGCATTAGGAACGCACCCGCAAATCGGTGTGCGGCCTTTTCCTCATCAACTCCAGGTCCGGCTTCCAATACCATATGGCCGAGTTCGTGCGCAATTGTGAATCGCTGTCGTTCGCCCCAGTGGCGGTGTCTTCGATTCACGACGATAACCGATGATGTAGCTTTCCTTTTATTTCTACTTACCCTTGCCGTAAGTCCATCTATATTTTCGGAAAGAGGAATTGATAGTATCTTAATTCCTCGATCTTCCAACATCTCCACAAGGTTCGGAATTGGATTTATTCCAATCCCCCAGTAATGGCGTAGATTAAGTGCGGCTTGTTCAACTTCAGCTAAATCGTTCAATACCGGCCACGGTGCTTCCCGTGGTATATCCCAATCAACTGTAGGTAAGCCGAGAATATCTTCCACTGTAAGGTAGCGTTCTAGAAAGTCCAGAACTTTTGCTTCTACCTGATTTTTTTCACGCGCTCCCGTGAATCTTTTTTTTCGAAAATCCACGGATTCCAAAACAATATCTGTGTCGCTAGCTAGATAGTCTTCCGAAACACCCAACGCTCTTGCGAGTGCAATCAACACACCTGAACTAGGAATTGACTCATCTCGTTCATATTTGCTTATTGCTTGTGCGCTTACCCGGTTGTCAATTTTACTCTCAAGATCTCGTAAAGAAAGATCCAAGGCGCGCCTTGACACTCTAATTCGTTGACCTAATGACATTATTTACCTCCCATGGTTAGTTGACAAATTATATGATATAAACGTATACTGTCAACTATGGAAATTTTGAAGAACAAGTTTGTTGATGATCTGTAAAAGATAAATGTCTTTCATTATCAAATTTTTAATTGAACTAGAAAAATTAGGAGACACCAATTATGTCAGAGAAATCTAGTCATTTCCGTGCTAAGAAGAGGGCAGCTGGATCCCGTGGCAGAACCGAAGTTTCTCTTCCAGGAAATAAGCGCCTTGATGCCATCACCAGAAATCGTAAACGAGCTACCGAGATCGAACGTAGCGGTTTGCCCTACAGATTGGTTGCTGCAGCTCAACGTCTCAAGAAGAGTCGTGCGCCGCAGAAGGTACTGCAGGTTCCACAAAAAGATATGCAAAATGCAGTCAGAGCCATGTACAAGGCAGGAATCGGAGGTACAGTAAAAAATATGGTTGGTACAAAACGTCGGCGTGTGCGTCTACGTAGAAAGTAACCATTCAAGCTGTATCAATCTATCGACTAGTACTGGGAATTGATACACCAAAAAATTAATCCCTGTCGTCACTTGTATACCACTAACTGTATCGCAAAAAAGTTCCTTGTCATCAACTTTTCTACGACATGCAAAATGAACTACTAAATTCTTTATCCGAAGCATATGATTTGAAACATAATTCCTGTACCATCTACCGCTGCACTGACGAGATTCAGCTGAGGTCAAAACCCCTGAGTCTGCGGTCTCTCCTGTAATCAGTTTTGAGGTGAGGGGTTAGACCATTTCTGCTGATCGGGGTTTGATTGATCGTGTCCCTAAAATGCGAGATAATTGGTTACCCAAAGAAACAGGTGGAGTACTTATCAGAAAAATTGAAATTCCATCAATGCGTATTGAACTGGTGGATACAACACCCGCAACAGCCGATAGTGTGGCCAGCGAAAGTGGTTTCGAGCGCGGAATGTCCGGGGTTCAGGAGCACTTGGAACGGGTCTCTGTACAGACAAGAGGCCAAGTAAGGTATGTCGGAGAAAGGCATTCGCATCCAACCCAAGTTCCAGCTATTCCGAGTCCAACAGACATATGTCAAATTGAATGCTTGGCGGCACTTTTGGATATGAATACATTACCCGCATCAATGCTAATTGCGAGTGATTAACAAATAAACATTATTTTTCAGGACCAGCATTCTGACTCGGTCAAGTTGGAATCCGTCTCTTGTGTCAAACGTCGGAAAAACAGTTAATTATGAAAGGTACTAATATTGGACTTGCTCTATCAGGAGGGGGATCACGTGCAATCGCTTTTCATCTCGGTTGCCTTCGCGCCTTACACGAGTTTGGGATACTCGACGACATCAAAGTCATCTCCACTGTTTCAGGAGGGAGCGTAATCGGCGGTCTTTATGTCGTTCACCAAGAATCGTTTCCAAAATTCGAAAGCAGGGTGCGGAGACTACTCGCACAGGGATTGGTTTGGTCAGCAATTCGTAAAGCACTCACTACGAAAGAAGGCTTTCAAGCTATCTGTTGCTGGGCAACTCTAGTTTTAGTTAACACGGTGAGTTTTATTGTTGCACGGTTGTATTTGGTGCTTTCACTACTATTTCCGGCCGATTGGAAGCAGCATCACTCGTGGATAGACAAACTTCGCACTCCGATGCGAAGAACTGCCAGTAGGACAACAATAATGAAACGAGTGTTTGAAGACATATTCGAAGGTAAGCTCCTTCAAGAATTGCCAGCTGATGGACCACTGCTCATCATACTTTCGACTGAAGTGAGAACCAGTTCCGCGTTTTATTTTTCCCGGCAAAACTCGGGATCGTGGCGACTCAGAGAACTTGCCGACACTGATGTTTCCTTGGCATATGCGGTAACCGCCTCCGCTGCGCACCCGTTGTTTCTGCCCGCATTAGATGAAGTTATGCCATTCTATAAAAAAGATGGCAGCCTTTGCGAAAAACGTGTCACTCTAGTGGATGGTGGTGTTTATGATAATCTTGGTCTCGCACCACTCTGGCCGGATCGCGATCCACAAATTAGTTTAAATGTGACTGAGATCGATAACATCATTTGTTGCCATGCCGGTTCCGGATTACGGGCCGATCCGCCCAATCAGTTTCTGATAGCACAGCTCTCCAGTGCATTCGCCTGCATTCACAACCGTGCACAGAATGCTGCGATGAAGCGTCTATTCGAATTGAAAGAGGCAGGGCGGCTTAAAGGATTTTTGCTCCCGTATTTGGGGCAAAATGATGAACGACTTAAATTTCCACCTGCAGATCTTATTCGGCGCGAGGAGACCTACGCTTATCCAACGAACTTTTCTGCTATGCCCCCGAAATGGATCGAAAAGTTAAGTCGACGCGGTGAACAACTCACAAAAGCACTCATCGCAGAGCATTTTCCTGAGCTTTCGCCCAACCTTACTGTCTTCCAATCCGCCAATGACACACTGTAAGATACAACAATTTCTGGTGAGATGAGCAAATTTGCTAGACTCCTCCTAAACAATGTTGTCTCACTTAGTCGCCTACCACGAGTCGAAGTATCGATTCACTCTCAATCATGTTTATGACACTAGTTAACTGAGCACAGGCATCAATATGTCTTTCCGCAATTCATGCTGATTGGAACACTCAAGAAAACCCAATCAGAGCCATGATTACCACCGTAACTTAGTCTCGCTGAAATTGTCTGCGTGATACCCATGCGACTGAATGTCTTCTCTTCTCATCAGACTTGGGCCGTAGATTGGAAAATTTCGACAATTAAAATTGGCAAGACAACAAAGGAGGTATACATATGAGTATCGTACACTGCTATGCCGTCGGTAACG
This sequence comes from Arenicellales bacterium, assembly GCA_965220665.1. GTDB lineage: Bacteria > Pseudomonadota > Gammaproteobacteria > Arenicellales > JAJDZL01 > JAJDZL01. The sequence continues at coordinate 1,640 of CBDCQQ010000004.1, read as the reverse complement.
GTGACATGTTTTCAATTCGACACGGTACTGATAATTGCACAATTATCGACTGTAACATTTCGGAAGAGAGTAAGCAAAGGATATTGCGGGAAATTGATAAACAACGAAATGGTAAAGGAATCACACGTTTCATATCGACTCATCCGGATCAAGATCATCTAACGGGATTGAAAATATTGGATGATCACATTGACATTCTGAACTTTTATGTGGTTGAGAATAGTGCAACAAAGAACGAGGAAACTGATGACTTTTTGCGTTATAAGAATTTGCGGGATGGAGATAAAGCTTTTTACATTTTTAAGGATTGTACGAGACTTTGGATGAACCAAGCTAATCAAGAACGCGGCAGTTCTGGAATTAATGTACATTGGCCTATCACTGAGTTATGCCCAAAAGTAGTGCGTGACGGGGGTTGAAAAAAAAGCGGCGTATCTGGTTAAATGTAGAAAGCATTTTTACAACCAACCAGAGAGGTACGCCACTATGAGTAACGATAACGTAATTGGATTTGAAAGTCGAGACATTTCACCCGATGTTGTGACCGAATTGGTGCGCACCGGTGCCAGACGGATTCTCGCCCAGGCCCTGCAGCTTGAGGTGGAGGAATTTCTCGCTCAGTATGACGGACAGTATGCTGGCAACGGGCTTCGGGCGGTGGTTCGAAGCGGCAGCCAGCCTGAGCGTGACATTCAGACCGGTATCGGGCCGGTTTCGGTTCGGATTCCGAAGGTCCGCTCGAATACCGGCGAGCCGGTGTCGTTCCGCTCGGCACTGATCCCGCCGTATGTGAGAAAGACGGCGACGGTTGAGGCGTTTGTGCCGTGGCTTTATCTGAAGGGGGTGTCAAGCGGTGAGATGGCTGATACCCTGAAGGTTCTGCTGGGCAGTAAGGCGCAGGGTTTTTCTGCCTCATCGGTCTCCCGCCTGGCGCAGCAGTGGAATGAGGAGATGAGGCGGTGGCAGACGCGCGGCATCACCGGGAAGATCGTTTATGTATGGGCCGATGGGGTGTACTGCGGGCTTCGGGCCGAGGATGCAAAGCTGTGTGCGCTGGTGCTGATCGGGGTTGATGAGTGTGGCCGCAAGCAGTTGCTGGCGATTGAGGACGGGGTGCGCGAATCGACCGAGAGCTGGAAGGGGATGCTGCTGGATCTGAAGTCCAGGGGCATGGATGCACCGAAGCTGGCGGTTGGAGACGGGGCGATGGGGTTCTGGTCGGCATTGGACCAGGTTTACCCTGAAACCCAGGATCAGCGCTGCTGGGTGCATAAGACGGCGAATGTGCTCAACCGGCTGCCGAAGATGCTGCACGGACAGGCGAAAAAGGCGCTTCACCAGATCTGGATGGCAGACACGCGCGAGGCGGCGCATGAGGCGTTTGATCGGTTTGTGGAAACCTATCAGGACAAGTATCCGAAAGTGGTTGAATGCCTGATCGGGGATCGTGAGGAGCTGCTGGCGTTTTACGATTTTCCGGCATCGCACTGGCAATCTCTGCGTACCACTAATCCAATCGAGTCGACCTTCGCGACGATCCGTCACCGCACCAAGCGCTCGAAGGGCTGTCTGAGCAGAACGACGATGCTGGGCATGATGTACAGGCTGGGGATGTGTGCGGAGAAAAAATGGCGACGGCT
>CBDCQQ010000003.1:0-2523 GCA_965220665.1 Arenicellales bacterium | reverse complement strand
CATTCCTGCTTCCGGTCTTTAAGATACTGCCACTCGAAGCCATCCTCATTTGGATTCAGGGCGAAGAGCGACTTCGCTACTGACTCAGCTGTATCATCTATGTGCAATGTGATCTCAGGATACGGCTTACCAGGGCGACCGCGCCGGCGCTTCGATTTGTCGGATTTGGGTTGCTTATCTTGGTTCATTTGTCTGACTTCTCACCATTACATTTCTTGCACAATACTTGGCAATTTTCGATTTTCGTTTTCCCACCTTTTGCCCAAGGATCCTTGTGATCTGCTTCCATCATGGATATATCAAATGGTTTTCCGCAGATTTTGCAACATCCATTTTGCTCCCTATAAACTCGCTCTTTTGTGCGCTTGTCAAATTGACGAAGATTCAAATGTTTTTCATCGCCAGTCAGAATATATGGATATATGCCAGACTCACGTTGTATTTCGTTTTCCTCAACTTCGTCTAACAGACGTTCTACTTCGGCTGCAATCTCAATAGGGTCTAGTTTGTCGTCCTTGTGGACATTGTAAAGCCCACCCCAGTCTACGCCTTTCATTGACGAATAGTATTCTGTGAATGTTTTCTCTACCCAATCAATGACATCCTCAAAGTAGTGCCATAGCTCAGTAGCATCCTCGTCGAAACGATGCTCTGCCATGTAGTTCTCAATATCGTCATTGCTAATCCACTTGAGTACTGTTTCAAGGTAAGTCTGTCGATTTGCAGCACCACTTAGATAATTCTTGCCGCGTCCATGAGCCCCGGTGTTTTGACGACAAAAATATCTCTTGGCATCTGTGACCCAGGGTCCGGCGTATACTGCGCTACGAAGTTCTTGCTTTGTCTGCACCATGCCTGCAATGTTAATTGTAGTGAACCAGTTTATCTTGTCTTCATCTGTACCAGTACACACATATACCATTGGCTTATAATTGAGAATTCTTTCTTTTACGTTTGATGGGAGACCATCAAACGTATATGGCATGTCCAGAGGTTTGATTTCTATCGAAAATCTCTGTTCTTCTACATACTGCGCGATAGAAATTGTCCTCTGCTGCCCGTCAATTATCTCGTATGTACCGTCGCCCTTGTCAGACCAGTACATGGCATTGAGCGGGAAGTTATTGACAACCGTGTTCAGGACTGCATCGCGTTTCTTATTGTCATAGATAAATTCACGTTGATACGGTGGTCGGATGTCGAGCTTGCCACTATAGCCAATTACACCGCCATCTCTGTTGTCGTGATATCCGGCAACAAGATCGCGTACTGTGAGGTCTAGCCTTTCGATATTCATTGTAGTCTCTTATTGCGAATGACTATACGGACATACTTCGGCTTACCATTTATCGAACCGTCTTTATCCTTTATCAAGCCGTGTTTCTTGATAGGTACGTTATTATGCAACCTGAGATCATTAGCATCCAAAACCTCAAACTGATCAGGGTTATGCTTGTCCAAGAAGCTAATAGGCACCCCCATAGCTTTAGGATAGTCCTTCGGAATCTCAGCAGTTTTACCTACATTGATGGCATCATAATTGTCATAATGCGGGTATTCTTCCGGTGAGTACCGTTTGTAGAGGATGAGTTCTTCATGGCGTTTCTTGTGGTCGAGGTTGGTGAACCACTTGGTATTTCTCATTCTTATCTTAAATTTGTCGTTTACAATTGTGTATGTACTGCCTTCCTTCTTAGTTGCCTTCAACTCTGATATAGCGTCGGGAGGCACATCGAACAGCATAGTTCTGCTTTCTTGAGCAGAACCGAGCCAAACCTTGTTTGACTTGATTAGCGGAAAAATCTCTTTATATGTTATGGCATTCATATTGCCAATAATCAGAAATTTCTTGTTATACTCCACCAACTGAGCGACGTACTCTCTGAATAATGAAAATGGCGGGTTGGTAACGACAATATCTGCTTGTTTCAGAAGCTCGATGCACTCATGGCTGCGGAAGTCGCCATCACCTTCCAGGTAATGTAGCCCAATATCCTCGGCAGATGGAATTCTATGTGATTCGCCAGACCCATCATACTCTAAGTAAATCGCTTTTTCCGTATCATGCTGGCTGAACATATCCATTTGCTGGTTCTTGTAGCATGTTGCAATCAGTCGTTTTAGCCCAAATCTCTCAAATTTCATTGAGAAGTAACGAAAGAAATTACTTACCCTGGGATCATCACAATTGCAGTAAACCACCTTATCGCGGAAGTGATACCTATAATGCCAAACCTCATCCTCAATGTCAGATAGCTGAGTGTAAAACTCGTTTATTTGGTTCGCCCTAGCCCTATGCAGATTACGATTTGCCATATCCTACTCCGCAATCAAGTCTTCATACCGGAGCCGCTTGCCATCCATGCCCCGTACCATCTTTGCCATCTGGCGCCGTGTGTCCAGCGGCCTCGCATTATGCCGCCCGCTAAACTCATTCACGTACCGATGCAAATGCTTCGGACTCATGTGGTGATACGTCCCCATATACCCGCGCTTGAGCATACTCCAGAATGATTCTAACCC
>CBDCQQ010000002.1:0-2809 GCA_965220665.1 Arenicellales bacterium | reverse complement strand
AGTGGGCCATCGCAATCTACATGGTGGTGACGAACCTGAAAGGCATAAGCTCAATGAAGCTCCACCGCGAGCTAGGCGTTACCCAGCGCACAGCTTGGCACATGCTACATCGTATCCGTGAGGCTCACGCTTCTGATGGCGATAAGTTCACCGGCGAGGTTGAGGTGGACGAAACCTATATCGGGGGTAAAGAGAGCAACAAACACGCGCACAAGAAGCTCCGCGCCGGGCGCGGCACTGTCGGCAAGACTGCGGTGGTAGGTGTACGCGACCGAGATAGTGGCAACGTACAGGCTGAGGTTGTGGAATCTACCGACCGCCGCACACTGCACGGCGTAATCGAGGATAACACAACTGCGGATGCCATTGTGTACACAGATGAGGCGCGGGCGTACAAGGGCATGGATCGCAAGCACAAGGCGGTCAGCCACTCGGTCGGCGAATATGTTAATGGCGAGATACATACGAACGGGTTAGAATCATTCTGGAGTATGCTCAAGCGCGGGTATATGGGGACGTATCACCACATGAGTCCGAAGCATTTGCATCGGTACGTGAATGAGTTTAGCGGGCGGCATAATGCGAGGCCGCTGGACACGCGGCATCAGATGGCAGAGATGGTGCTTGGTATGGACGGCAAGCGGTTGGAATATCAGGACTTGATTGGGGAGTAAATGAATTATTGGCTCAATCTAAGCATAGAATACGCGAATCAGAGAAACTATCTTGATGACCTATTTCAGGTATATCCGACTATACCCGAAGGGCTCCGAGATATTGATAGCAAGATTTGGGATGGTGTTGTTGATGCTTTCAACCATGAGGATAACATCTCACTGATTGACAGCTTGTTACGCCTCGAATTATTCCCAATCAAAGACTCTTACGTGGCATATCTAAAGAGGGATCGTAGCGCTTTATATCGAAATCCTGCAACAATATCGAGGCTATGTGGGCGATTGTACGAAATGGGAATCGAGAAAATTTATGAACGCTCCTCAGAGCCAAAAGAAACCAATCGCCAAATTGGGCCAATGTTCAGGAATTGGATAAGAAGAAAATCGCTGGGGATACTCCCTGTGGGGATAGATGAGTTCATAAGTACATCAGAGAATTCAATACTTGAAGCAAGTGATACGGCGTCTATGGAATTTGCAGAGGAGTATCTGGGCTACAAAATAAACAAAGGTTTGGATTTTATCGCCCGGTTTAATGGGAAATATATTATCGCGGAAGCAAAGTTTCTTACTGATTTCGGTGGACATCAAAATGCGCAGTTCCGTGACGCAATACCATTATTGGAACAAACAGATTTAGACGCTATACCGGTTGCAATTCTTGATGGGGTTCTATATATCAGTGGTAGAAACAAAATGCACAAGCAAATCACCAGCGAACTTAGACATCACAACATTATGAGCGCGTTGGTATTGCGTGAGTTTCTTTATCAGGTGTGATTGTATGAATTTGTCGTACACAGGTAAGAAATCAGAGCATAGCATACTTGGAAAATTGCCGTCATTTCCACTCAGGGTTGTCAGAGAAAGTGCCTCGTCAAACAAATTAGTCCTTGGTGAAAACTTGTCTGTGTTGGCTACACTTATGAACACGATGCGAGGTATGATTGACTTGGTTTATATTGATCCGCCGTATGCGACAAACAGTGATTTCAAAATGTCTGACCGGCGAGCAAACGCTGTGAGCGCAAGTGGATCTACAGTCGCATACAGCGATAAAATGACAGGAGCAGATTACTTTGAGTTCATCCGCGAGCGGCTGATATTACTGAGAGAGCTTCTCGCAGACACGGGCGCTATCTATGTACACGTTGACTATAAAATAGGCCACTACATCAAGGTGATTATGGACGAAGTGTTTGGCCATGAAAACTTTAGAAATGACATCACAAGGATTAAGTGTAATCCAAAGAACTTCAATCGAAAGTCTTACGGAAATATCAAAGACCTAATCTTGTTCTATTCAAAGTCAAATATTATGAAGTGGAACTCACCCAAAGTTCCATATTCACCAGGGGATATTGAGAAGCTATTTAAGAAATCAGACAATTTTGGGCGTCGCTACACCACAACTCCTTTACACGCTCCTGGCGAGACTTCTAATGGGGATACAGGTAGGGCGTGGCGAGGTATAGCACCCCCAGATGGCAGGCATTGGCGTGTATCACCGAATACTCTTGATGAATGGGATGCGGCAGGGTTGATTGAATGGTCAAACACGGGAAATCCCAGGAAGAAGATATACTTGGACGAGCGAGGCGGTAAGAAAGCCCAGGATATTTGGGAATACAAAGACCCTGCTTATCCGAATTATCCTACGCAAAAGAACCTTGACCTCTTGAAGTTTATAATCTCTGCATCGTCAGATGAAAGCGATTTCGTACTGGACTGTTTTTGTGGGTCAGGAACAACGTTGATGGCGGCTGAGGCGATGGGTAGAGGCTGGATCGGAATTGACCAATCTCAGCCTGCAATAGAAGTTTGCCATAAGAATTTACGTGGAGTTGAGTACAAGTATTTATGCGATGAAAATGTAAAATTGCCCGAAGCTCCCTCCACTGGTTTGCACCAGCGACCACTTTTTCTTGCAAAGGACACAATGCAATGAGCGAAGACAATCAACCCAAGTGCAACAAGCCGAAGCGCAGGCGCGGTCGCCCTGGTAAGCCGTATCCTGAGATCACATTGCACATAGATGATACAGCCGAGTCAGTAGCGAAGTCGCTCTTCGCCCTGAATCCAAATGAGGATGGCTTCGAGTGGCAGTATCTTAAAGACCGGAAGCAGGAATG
>CBDCQQ010000001.1:0-25131 GCA_965220665.1 Arenicellales bacterium | reverse complement strand
AGGTCAAACTAAGATGCGCATGCGCAGGCCAAAATAAGATGCGTACGCGCAGCTGTAAATGACAACAACATCAACAACAATATTTATTAAGCACTAACAAATTTACATCAGTGGGTGTGAAATTTAAACTTTACAAAAAAAAGAGTGCAGGCCACCTGTAAATGACCATGAGGGGTTAGTCTAGACAGGTGGCCATTTAGAGTGAAGTTTAACTAAAGAAAGTTTGGAATAAGATTGCATATAGTAAGAATACAGCGAGTGCTAAATCTATATATACACACAAAAAAAGGATGACGGAAAAATTATATAATGCATATAATTATATAATACATATACATACACACATACATATACACATACATTTACACACACACACACTTATATATATATAGATATATACATACATATATCTGTCTGATTTTTTAAGAAGGTACTTTGGCCTCATTAGGCGTGTCACAAAGTCTGTAACGATATGCCACCCCCCCCCCTCCTCCTCCTCCAAACGCTTCAGAACCTGGAATAGGACGCAAATCGTTAAGAATCTCAACTTTTTAGGATTACATAAGTCCAGTTACTCTTTAACTGTATAATTACGCGTGTTTGTTAATTGATTTAGCCCGGAAACGACACTTGAAGTTCATCTAAAACTGCTACAAAATAGCTCTTCAAACAGACGCGGAACGCTAAAAAGTGGCAACGTTTAACTTTGCTTTTCGACCTTAAGCGTTGTTCTGATTGCTTCAAAATTTATGATTAAATGTAGGGCTTGAAAGGTACTTTTAGATTAAAGAAACCGCATCGCAATCGGACAAGGCAGACCGGAGATACACCGGTTTGAAGTTAGGTGTTTTGAACAAAAACTAGACAAACTTAGACAATATCTTGAGGTACGTTGTTAAAAATCCAGTCAGAAGATTGCATTTAATAGCCGCTTTATTGACTTTTTAACCTTTAAACGTTGTTTTCACACTTGTTCGAAAGTACTACGGTATGCAACAGAAATGGAATCATATTTCTTGTTCGCCAATTGTGTTAATGCGCATCTTCTGTCTGATTTTTTAAGAAGGTACTTTGGCCTCATTAGGCGTGTCACAAAGTCTGTAACCATATGCCCCCCCCCCCCCTCTTCCTCCTCCAAACGCTTCAGAACCGGAATAGGACGCAAATGGTTAAAAATCTCAACTATTTAGGATTACCAAAGTCCAATTATTCTTTAACTGTATAATTACGCGTGTTTGTTAATTGATTTAGCCCGGAAACGACACTTGAAGTTCATCTAAAACTGCTGCAAAATAGCTTTTCAAACAGACGCAGATCGCTAAAAGGTGGCAACGTTTAACTTTGCTTTTCGACCTTAAGCGTTGTTCTGATTGCTTGAAATTTTAAAAATTGAATGTAGGGCTTGAAAGGTACTTTCAGATGAAAGAGTTCGCATCGCAATCGGACAAGGCAGACCGGAGATACACCGGTTTGAAGTTAGGTGTTTTGAACAAAAACTAGACAAACTTAGCCGATATCTGAATTTAAATGACCGGAAAAGGCATGTCAAAATTACGCTATAGTAAAACGTTTCAACTGCGTTTTGTGAGCACAAAAAACTGCTCGTGAAAAATTGTGCAATTAAAAAGAAAGATTTTTCAAATTCCTGTCTTTTGAAAAAAGCGCATCAATTTTGGAGCAAGGAAACTAAAGTTACCGCCGCTTAAAGTTAGGCGTTTTTGCGACAAAGTGGGGACCTTTTGTCCTTTTAACATCTTCTGGGAAATCCATCCAGATAAGAATGCTCCACTGCCTTAGTGCCAACGATTACGGCCAGCCCGAGAGATCCAGAAAGTTTCACAGTCCGCTACATCCAGATATTATGGACTTGGATAAAAAATTGACGACGAAGGACAACCAGTGACTGTTAAAGGTTTCTTAATGTGGAGCATTTCAGCCCTCAGGGATGGGGGCAGCACTTATCCGTATGGTCATTTGAGATCAATACCCACCCATCACCCCTTCCCTCTGCCGTACTTCTGTCAGTCAGTGATTTCTTTGTTCAAAAATATCTTGTACAGTATCAACTCCTTCTCTGACGGTCACTGCAAATTCGTCATTACCTAGCAAACAAAGAAACTAAAGTTCAACTCCGCATCAACGAACATGAAGACGCTTTCAAACATATTAGATGAACCAGCTCGATAACCGTCTTTTCATTCTCATCACTTTTTTTCTGGCAAGCCATTACCTCCGTTCAGTCCTGGTCCTTACGACATGTCACCATAACAATTTACAGCCATTTGATGTACAATTATTATGCAATCCATCACTCTTTCATATTATTTTAGACGCTAATTTAATGTTATGTATTTTGAACCATAGTTGGTGAAACTAGCTGGTTGGGAAGCAGGCAACAAATTTCAAAAGGGGTGAACAAAGCTGCTTGTATTATGTTGAACAAATCGTGACCACGGATTTGTTTTGTTTATCATGTAAGCCCACATCTTGCTACTGGTTAGTTGTTCCTGTCACGTATTGGCCTTGTCAGTTGTTTGTATGCATTTCAATATACCTTTTGTATTTTGTGAACGGTCAAGGCCAACGAACAAAAGAAATAGAGAACAAAAATATATAACAAAGAAACAGGCTTTATCAACTAAGATGGAACTTTTTCAAATATTGTGCATTCATTTTGATCACAAATGTGGAACAGAACTTGTTTCGTCTAACACGTTGTGGAATACGAAGCCAATTTCTTTGTAATTAACGGAATACTTTGGCATAAGATGTACGATTTATACTAATCGTTATCGGTAGTTGAACATTTATAATTTAAACATTACAAGAATATTTAAGAAATTTAATCTGTAGTCATTACTGAAAAGCGATATATAATTGATTTGGCATTCCATTGTGGTGATCAACATTGCACTTCATTGTAGCGTGATTTGTGATTGGTTAAACGTAAATCCACTGAGAAATGAGTGCGCATCTATTTCAATGTGACACTAAAACCTTTTAATTGCTGTGCACACTACTTGAGATGTTCAAACGCTGTACTCAAAAACCGGGAGGGAAAACTTGAGCTCTCCAAGTCAGAATCTCGCAAAAGTGAATGACCGAATACACTTATTCATCGGTTAGACCCACAAGATACAGAAACCAGCGTATAAACCAGGTGAGTTTGAAGTCAGTTGTACGAACTTAATCTGTTTACAAAAAGGAGGATAGAAACACAATTCGATGGGCCTTTGCGGATGAATTTCGATGCTGTAGATATGGCGAAGTATCGAAACTATGGACTCAATTATAAAAACACTTTCGCCTAAACGTTTGCAGTTTTAGCAGTTGTGCAGTTTCTAAGTTCCGGTAAATCGTTAATTACGAGTTTGTCTTTAACTGTTCTTATTCTCACTGCAGAAGACGTTCAAGCGAAGGAAACTAAAGGAAGAAAACAAGTCGCTGCCAGCAAGTAATAAAAGTATATTTTTGTTGTGTTGCTTGTCGTCACTTTTTAGCGACGTCCCAACTGCATAAGATTCACCGAATCATTTCATACCTATTCTAAAGACCTAGTTAATCTCCTCATTGGGAATTTGGACAACAACTATGTAAAAGCGCATCTTCAAAAACAGGAATTGGCAAATGAGCGTTACTGCAGTTATTATTTTGATTATTACAGCAATTCAGTCAAACGGAAATCTGAGCTATACTTTGAGCGTTTTTAAAACAAAACATTTCTTAAAAAGCACTCAACTTGTCACACGTTCTGAAAAATTAGTAGCAACTGTTCTAAAAATTTATCAGCAATCTGAAATCGCTAAGCCAACGGGAAGGGCGAAATGATATGCACATACGCTACACAAAAAGAAAAGCTCATGCGCCGGCAAAACGAATGCGAATGCGAAGGACAAAATAAGTTGCGCACGCGCAGGTGTAAATGAGGTTCGCATGTGCAGGTCAAAATGCGAAGCCCGTGCGCAGGCCAAAATGCAATGCGCATGCGCAGCTCCAAATGAGGTGCGCATGCGCAGGCAAAAAAAAGATGCGCACGCGCAGGCCAAAATGAGATGCGCATGCGACGGACTAAATGAGGTGTGCATACGCAGGAAAAAATGAAATGCGCATGAGCAGGTAAAAATGAAATGCGCATGCGCAAGCCAACATAAGATGCGCACGCGCAAACCAAAAAGAGTTGCGCATGCGCAGTTCTAAAAAAGGTGCGCATGCGCAAGCAAAATGAGATGCGCATGAGCAGGTAAAAATGAGATGCGCTTGCGCAAGCTAAAATGAGATGCGCATGAGCAAGTGTAAATGAGATGCGCATGCGCAGGTCAAAATGCGATGCGCGTGCTCAAGTAAAAAGGCGATGCCCGTGCGCAGGCAAAGGTACGATGCGCATGCGCAGGTCAAAATGAGGTGGGCACGCGCAGACCAAAATGAAATGCGCATGAGCAGGTGTAAATGAAATGCGCATGCGCAGATCTAAATGAGGTGTGCATGCGCAGGCAAAAATGAGATGCGCATGGGCAGGTCAAAATGAGATGGGCATGCGCAGGTCAAAATAAGATGCGCATAACATAACATAACATATCTTTATTGAAGCTCCCATTGGCTGGGCTTTTCAGCTACAACGCATCTATCTAAGTTAAAATAATCTGTCAATATATCTTACTATCTAATGCAAATTACTAATTGAAAAGCTATATAAATTACATGTTTAAAAAAGCTATCTAACTTACATGTTTAAAAAGGCTATATAAATTACATGTTTAAGCTAGGATAATTGAAACACTGTAAAGGAGTAATGCATGAAATGCGTGAAATTATTAAGATGACAGTAAAATATTAATCAATCGGCGCTTGAAAACTTTGGGACATTTGGCAGTTCTTACATCGTAACTTAAGGAGTTCCACAGTTGAGTTCCACGATAAACGAAGGACCTTTGTCCAGTCGATATACGACAACGAGGAATGTCTAACTGATTACGGGATCTGGTGTTTCGATTGTGGATATGGGAGCGTTGTACAAATTTATCTGCCAAGTAATCTGGAGCTAACTTGTTGATACACTTGTACATCATTATTGCATCATTTAAATACAATCTATCTTTGACAGGTAACCATTTCAGAGATTTGATTCCTTGAGAAATGAAGTCAAACTTTCGGAATCCTAATATTATCCGTGCAGCGAAGTTCTGTACACGCTGAAGTTTTCTGACACTCGATTTACTCGTATTAGAAAATACAGTAAAACAATAGAATAGCTTGCTAAAGACAAAAGCATTTATCAATAGTAGAAGTGTTTCTTTGTCCAAGAGATGTTTGATTCTATTTATTTGCACTAATTTGCATAAGCATTTGGCGGCAGTTTGGGTTAGGTGTTCATCATACGTTAAGTACTGGTCAATGAAGACGCCCAGGTTTCGTGCAACAGGAACAGGTGTTATTTCTTTTCCCAAGATGGAGATGGCTACACTTGGCACACGGCGCAGGAGCTGGGGAACTCCAATTATGAGAATTTTTGTTTTGTCGGCGCTGATCAACAAAGAGTTTTGGCAGCACCAACTGCAGGTTCTCCTCAAGTCTTCATGTGCAAGCCAAAATAAGATGCGCACGCGCAGGCCAAATTGAGATGCGCATGAGCAAGTCTAAATGAGATGCGCATGCGCAGGCCAAAATGAGATGCGCATGAGCAGGTAAGAATGAGATGCGCATGAGCAGGTAAAAATGAGATGCGAATGCGCAGGCAAAAATGAGAGGCGCATGAGCAGGTAAAAATGAGATGTGCATGCGCAGGCATAAATGAGATGCGCATGTGCAGGTCAAACTAAGATGCGCATGTGCAGGCCAAAATTAGATGCGTACGCGCAGCTGTAAATGACAACAACATCAGCAACAATATTTATTAAGCACTAAAAAATTTACATCAGTGGGTGTGAAATTTAAACTTTACAAAAAAAAGAGTGCAGGCCACCTGTAAATGACAATGAGGGGTTAGTCTAGACAGGTGGCCATTTAGAGTGAAGTTTAACTAAAGAAAGTTTGGAATAAGATTGCATATAGTAAGAATACAGCGAGTGCTAAATCTATATATACACACAAAAAAAGGATGACGGAAAAATTATATAATGCATATAATATACTTATACATACACACACATACATACACACATACATTTGCACACACACACACTTATATATATATAGATATATCTGGCCGGATTTACCAGAAGGTGTCTGTTGACTTGTGACAAGGCCGGCGCTGGGGATTGGCAGCCAGTGGGCCTCTCGGTTGCCACGGTAACCACTGTGCGCCCATGTTAGCCGCAGCAGTTAGCAGGGAGAGAGCACAAGGGAATTGCTGGCACGACCGGATGGTTTGGGCAGCTTTTCTTCCCCGAGTTCCAGGCCTTGCACGTGTGCGTAGCACACGCGCAAGGCCCCCGGTGCCAATTTTGGACCTAGGGGGCTATGCGTTATGGTAGGTTCGGGGGCCCAATTTCGGTCTGGGTTAGCAACTACGTATGTGTGGCTACCTGAAAAAGTGAAGTGCGGCTAACGAGCTGCCCTCTAGTCCAGTCGTTAAGTGTCTTTCTTGTCCTTAAAGTTGCAGGACCCACTGGCGGTCAGATTAGATGGCCTCATTTGAGGAGCGATTGGCGTCCAAGGTGAGCTAATGAGATACCATTTGTGAAGGCGGGTCAAAGTGGCCGTTGTTCAGACCGGGAGTTTGCTTTCGTTCTCGATAACCTCGTTAGTACAATTAACTAGGATGGGCTCGTTAGCAGGGTTTTTAGACAACAGTAAGTCGTTGCTGGGTATTGCAGCTGGGTTGGGCTTAGCTAGGCACTTTAGAGTCCCTGTTCGGACCAGGAGTTGATTTCTGTGGTCGGCTCATCGGTCGGTTACCTTTTGGAAAAATCGGCCAGATGATGGTGTCAAATGGGGTCATTGGAGCCATTTGTAGCTGACATCTGGCCGGATTTACCAGAAGGTGTCTGTTGACTTGTGACAAGGCCGGCGCTGGGGATTGGCAGCCAGTGGGCCTCTCGGTTGCCACGGTAACCACTGTGCGCCCATGTTAGCCGCAGCAGTTAGCAGGGAGAGAGCACAAGGGAATTGCTGGCACGACCGGATGGTTTGGGCAGCTTTTCTTCCCCGAGTTCCAGGCCTTGCACGTGTGCGTAGCACACGCGCAAGGCCCCCGGTGCCAATTTTGGACCTAGGGGGCTATGCGTTATGGTAGGTTCGGGGGCCCAATTTCGGTCTGGGTTAGCAACTACGTATGTGTGGCTACCTGAAAAAGTGAAGTGCGGCTAACGAGCTGCCCTCTAGTCCAGTCGTTAAGTGTCTTTCTTGTCCTTAAAGTTGCAGGACCCACTGGCGGTCAGATTAGATGGCCTCATTTGAGGAGCGATTGGCGTCCAAGGTGAGCTAATGAGATACCATTTGTGAAGGCGGGTCAAAGTGGCCGTTGTTCAGACCGGGAGTTTGCTTTCGTTCTCGATAACCTCGTTAGTACAATTAACTAGGATGGGCTCGTTAGCAGGGTTTTTAGACAACAGTAAGTCGTTGCTGGGTATTGCAGCTGGGTTGGGCTTAGCTAGGCACTTTAGAGTCCCTGTTCGGACCAGGAGTTGATTTCTGTGGTCGGCTCATCGGTCGGTTACCTTTTGGAAAAATCGGCCAGATGATGGTGTCAAATGGGGTCATTGGAGCCATTTGTAGCTGACATCTGGCCGGATTTACCAGAAGGTGTCTGTTGACTTGTGACAAGGCCGGCGCTGGGGATTGGCAGCCAGTGGGCCTCTCGGTTGCCACGGTAACCACTGTGCGCCCATGTTAGCCGCAGCAGTTAGCAGGGAGAGAGCACAAGGGAATTGCTGGCACGACCGGATGGTTTGGGCAGCTTTTCTTCCCCAAGTTCCAGGCCTTGCACGTGTGCGTAGCACACGCGCAAGGCCCCCGGTGCCAATTTTGGACCTAGGGGGCTATGCGTTATGGTAGGTTCGGGGGCCCAATTTCGGTCTGGGTTAGCAACTACGTATGTGTGGCTACCTGAAAAAGTGAAGTGCGGCTAACGAGCTGCCCTCTAGTCCAGTCGTTAAGTGTCTTTCTTGTCCTTAAAGTTGCAGGACCCACTGGCGGTCAGATTAGATGGCCTCATTTGAGGAGCGATTGGCGTCCAAGGTGAGCTAATGAGATACCATTTGTGAAGGCGGGTCAAAGTGGCCGTTGTTCAGACCGGGAGTTTGCTTTCGTTCTCGATAACCTCGTTAGTACAATTAACTAGGATGGGCTCGTTAGCAGGGTTTTTAGACAACAGTAAGTCGTTGCTGGGTATTGCAGCTGGGTTGGGCTTAGCTAGGCACTTTAGAGTCCCTGTTCGGACCAGGAGTTGATTTCTGTGGTCGGCTCATCGGTCGGTTACCTTTTGGAAAAATCGGCCAGATGATGGTGTCAAATGGGGTCATTGGAGCCATTTGTAGCTGACATCTGGCCGGATTTACCAGAAGGTGTCTGTTGACTTGTGACAAGGCCGGCGCTGGGGATTGGCAGCCAGTGGGCCTACTCGGTTGCCACGGTAACCACTGTGCGCCCATGTTATCCGCAGCAGTTAGCAGGGAGAGAGCACAAGGGAATGCTGGCACGACCGGATGGTTTGGGCAGCTTTTCTTCCCCAAGTTCCAGGCCTTGCACGTGTGCGTAGCACACGCGCAAGGCCCCCGGTGCCAATTTTGGACCTAGGGGGCTATGCGTTATGGTAGGTTCGGGGGTTCAATTTCGGTCTGGGTTAGCAACTACGTATGTGTGGCTACCTGAAAAAGTGAAGTGCGGCTAACGAGCTGCCCTCTAGTCCAGTCGTTAAGTGTCTTTCTTGTCCTTAAAGTTGCAGGACCCACTGGCGGTCAGATTAGATGGCCTCATTTGAGGAGCGATTGGCGTCCAAGGTGAGCTAATGAGATACCATTTAAATGAGGTGTGCTAATGAGATACCATCTAAATGAGGTGTGCATGCGCAGGCAAAAATGAGATGCGCATGGGCAGGTCAAAATGAGATGCGCACGCGCAAGTCAAAGTGAGGTGCGCATGTGCAAGCCAAAAAAAGATGCGCACGCGCAGGCCAAAATGAAATGCGCATGATCAAGTGTAAATGAGATGCGCATGCGCAGATCTAAATGAGGTCTGCATGCGCAGGCAAAAATGAGATGCGCATGGGCAGGTCAAAATGAGATGCGCATGCGCAGGTCAAAATGAGATGCGCACACGCAGGTCAAAATGAGATGGGCATGCGCAGGTCAAAATAAGATGCGCATAACATAACATAACATAACATATCTTTATTGAAGCTCCCATGGGCTGGGCTTTTCAGCTACAACGCATCTGTCTAAGTTAAAATAATCTGTCAATATATCTTACTATCTAATGCAAATTACTAATTGAAAAGCTATATAAATTACATGTTTAAAAAAGCTATCTAACTTACATGTTTAAAAAGGCTATATAAATTACATGTTTAAGCTAGGATAATTGAAACACTGTAAAGGAGTAATGCATGAAATGCGTGAAATTATTAAGATGACAGTAAAATATTAATCAATCGGCGCTTGAAAACTTTGGGACATTTGGCAGTTCTTACATCGTAACTTAAGGAGTTCCACAGTTGAGTTCCACGATAAACGAAGGACCTTTGTCCAGTCGATATACGACAACGAGGAATGTCTAACTGATTACGGGATCTGGTGTTTCGATTGTGGATATGGGAGCGTTGTACAAATTTATCTGCCAAGTAATCTGGAGCTAACTTGTTGATACACTTGTACATCATTATTGCATCATTTAAATACAATCTATCTTTGACAGGTAACCATTTCAGAGATTTGATTCCTTGAGAAATGTGGTCAAACTTTCGGAGTCCTAATATTATCCGTGCAGCGAAGTTCTGTACACGCTGAAGTTTGCTGACATTCGATTTACTCGTATTAGACCATACAGTAGAACAATAGAATAGCTTGCTAAAGACAAAAGCATTTATCAATAGTAGAAGTGTTTCTTTGTCCAAGAGATGTTTGATTCTATTTATTTGCACTAATTTGCATAAGCATTTGGCGGCAGTTTGGGTTAGATGTTCATCATACGTTAAGTACTGGTCAATGAAGACGCCCAGGTCTCGCGCAACAGGAACAGGTGTTATTTCTTTTCCCAAGATGGAGATGGCTACACTTGGCACACGGCGCAGGAGCTGGGGAACTCCAATTATGAGAATTTTTGTTTTGTCGGCGCTGATCAACAAAGAGTTTTGGCAGCACCAACTGCAGGTTCTCCTCAAGTCTTCATGTGCAAGCCAAAATAAGATGCGCACGCGCAGGCCAAATTGAGATGCGCATGAGCAAGTCTAAATGAGATGCGCATGCGCAGGCCAAAATGAGATGCGCATGAGCAGGTAAAAATGAGATGCGCATGAGCAGGTAAAAATGAGATGCGAATGCGCAGGCAAAAATGAGAGGCGCATGAGCAGGTAAAAATGAGATGTGCATGCGCAGGCATAAATGAGATGCGCATGTGCAGGTCAAACTAAGATGTGCATGCACAGGCCAAAATAAGATGCGCACGCGCAGCTGTAAATGACAACAACATCAACAACAATATTTATTAAGCACTAAAAAATTTACATCAGTGGGTGTGAAATTTAAACTTTACAAAAAAAAGAGTGCAGGCCACCTGTAAATGACCATGAGGGGTTAGTCTAGACAGGTGGCCATTTAGAGTGAAGTTTAACAAAAAGAAAGTTTGGAATAAGATTGCATATAGTAAGAATACAGCGAGTGCTAAATCTATATATACACACAAAAAAAGGATGACGGAAAAAATGTATAATGCATATAATTATATAATACATATACATACACACACATACATATACACATACATTTACACACACACACACATATCTATATAGATATATACATACATATATCTGTCTGATTTTTTAAGAAGGTACTTTGGCCTCATTAGGCGTGTCACAAAGTCTGTAACGATATGCCACCACCCCCCCCTCCTCCTCCTCCTCCAAACGCTTCAGAATTCGGAATAGGACGCAAATCGTTAAGAATCTCAACTTTTTAGGATTACCAAAGTCCAATTACTCTTTAACTGTATAATTACGCGTGTTTGTTAATTGATTTAGCCCGGAAACGACACTTGAAGTTCATTTAAAACTGCTACAAAATAGCTCTTCAAACAGACGCGGATCGTTAAAAGGTGGCAACGTTTAACTTTGCTTTTCGACCTTAAGCGTTGTTCTGTTTGCTTCAAATTTTATAACTAAATGTAGGGCTTGAAAGGTACTTTTAGATTAAATAAACCGCATCGCAATCGGACAAGGCAGACCGGAGATACACCGGTTTGAAGTTAGGTGTTTTGAACAAAAACTAGACAAACTTAGCCGATATTTGAATTTAAATGACCGGAAAAGGCTGTCAAAATCACGCTATAGTAAAACGTTTCAACTGCGTTTTGTGAGCACAAAAAACTGCTCGTGAAAAATTGTGCAATTAAAAAGAAAGATCTTTCAAATTCCTGTCTTTTGAAAAAAGCGCATCAATTTTGGAGCAAGGAAACTAAAGTTACCGCCGCTTAAAGTTAGGCGTTTTTGCAACAAAGTGGGGACCTTTTGTCCTTTTGACACCTTCTGGAAAATCCATCCAGATAAGAATGCTCCACTGCCTTAGTGCCAACGATTACGGCCAGCCCGAGAGATCCAGAAAGTTTCACAGTCCGCTACATCCAGATATTATGGACTTGGATAAAAAATTGACGACGAAGGACAACCAGTGACTGTTAAAGGTTTCTTACTGTGGAACATTTCAGCCCTCAGGGATGGGGGCAGCACTTATCCGTATGGTCATTTGAGATCAATACCCACCCACCACCCCTTCCCTCTCCGAGAGTGTTTCTGCCGTACTTCTGTCAGTCAGTGATTTCTTTGTTCAAAAATATCTTGTACAGTATCAACTCCTTCTCTGACGGTCACTGCAAATTCGTCATTACCTAGCAAACAAAGAAACTAAAGTTCAACTCCGCATCAACGAACATGAAGACGCTTTCAAACATATTAGATGAACCAGCTCGATAACCGTCTTTTCATTCTCATCACTTTTTTTCTGGCAAGCCATTACCTCCGTTCAGTCCTGGTCCTTACGACATGTCACCATAACAATTTACAGCCATTTGATGTACAATTATTATGCAATCCATCACTCTTTCATATTATTTTAGACGCTAATTTAATGTTATGTATTTTGAACCATAGTTGGTGAAACTAGCTGGTTGGGAAGCAGGCAACAAATTTCAAAAGGGGTGAACAAAGCTGCTTGTATTATGTTGAACAAATCGTGACCACGGATTTGTTTTGTTTATCATGTAAGCCCACATCTTGCTACTGGTTAGTTGTTTCTGTCACGTATTGGTCTTGTCAGTTGTTTGTATGCATTTCAATATACCTTTTGTATTTTGTGAACGGTCAAGGCCAACGAACAAAAGAAATAGAGAACAAAAATATATAACAAAGAAACAGGCTTTATCAACTAAGATGGAACTTTTTCAAATATTGTGCATTCATTTTGATCACAAATGTAGAACAGAACTTGTTTCGTCTAACACGTTGTGGAATACGAAGCCAATTTCTTTGTAATTAACGGAATACTTTGGCATAAGATGTACGATTTATACTAATCGTTATCGGTAGTTGAACATTTATAATTTAAACATTACAAGAATATTTAAGAAATTTAATCTGTAGTCATTACTGAAAAGCGATATATAATTGATTTGGCATTCCATTGTGGTGATCAACATTGCACTTCATTGTAGCGTGATTTGTGATTGGTTAAACGTAAATCCACTGAGAAATGAGTGCGCATCTATTTCAATGTGACACTAAAACCTTTTAATTGCTGTGCACACTACTTGAGATGTTCAAACGCTGTACTCAAAAACCGGGAGGGAAAACTTGAGCTCTCCAAGTCAGAATCTCGCAAAAGTGAATGACCGAATACACTTATTCATCGGTTAGACCCACAAGATACAGAAACCAGCGTATAAACCAGGTGAGTTTGAAATCAGTTGTACGAACTTAATGTGTTTACAAAAAGGAGGATAGAAACACAATTCGATGGGCCTTTGCGGATGAATTTCGATGCTGTAGATATGGCGAAGTATCGAAACTATGGACTCAATTATAAAAACACTTTCGCCTAAACGTTTGCAGTTTTAGCAGTTGTGCAGTTTCTAAGTTCCGGTAAATCGTTAATTACGAGTTTGTCTTTAACTGTTCTTATTCTCACTGCAGAAGACGTTCAAGCGAAGGAAACTAAAGGAAGAAAACAAGTCGCTGCCAGCAAGTAATAAAAGTATATTTTTGTTGTGTTGCTTGTCGTCAATTTTTAGCGACGTCCCAACTGCATAAGATTCACCGAATCATTTCTTATCTATTCTAAAGACCTAGTTAATCTCCTCAGTGGTGTTTTTGGACAAAAACAATGTAAAAGCGCATCTTCAAAAACAGGAATTGGCAAATGAGCGTTGCTGCAGATATTCTTTTGATTATTACAGCAATTCAGTCAAACGGAAATCTGAACTATACTTTGAACGTTTTTAAAACAAAACATTTCTTAAAAAGCACTCAACTTGTCACACGTTCTGAAAAATTAGTAGCAACTGTTCTAAAAATTTATCAGCAATCTGAAATCGCTAAGCCAACGGGAAGAGCGAAATGATATGCACATACGCTACACAAAAGGAAAAGCTCATGCGCCGGCAAAACGAATGCGAATGCGAAGGACAAAATATGTTGCGCACGCGCAAGTGTAAATGCGGTTCGCATGTGCAGGTCAAAATGCGATGCGCGTGCGCAGGTCAAAATGCGAAGCCCGTGCGCAGGCCAAAATGTGATGCGCATGCGCAGCTCCAAATGAGGTGCGCATGCGCAGGCAAGAGAAAAGATGCGCACGCGCAGGCCAAAATAAGATGCGCATGTGCAAGACTAAATGAGGTGCGCATGCGCAGGCCAAAATAAAATGAGAACGCACAGACCAAAATGAGATGCGCACGCGCAGACCAAAATGAGATGCGCATGCGCAGTTCTAAAAAAGGTGCGCATGCGCAAGCAAAAAAAAGATCCGCATGAGCAGGCAAAAAAGAGATGCGCATGCGCCGGCAAAAATGAGATGCGCATGAGCAAGTGTAAATAAGATGCGCATGCGCAGGTCAAAATGCGATGCGCGTGCGTAGGAAAAGTGCAATGCGCATGCGCAGGTCAAAATGAGGTGCAAACGCGCAGACCAAAATGAAATGCACATGAGCAGGTGTAAATGAAATGCGCATGCGCAGATTTAAATGACGTGTGCATGCGCAGGCAAAAATGAGATGCGCATGGGCAGGTCAAAATGAGATGAGCACGCGCAAGTCAAAATGAGGTGCGCATGCGCAGGCCAAAAAAAGATGTGCACGCGCAGGCCAAAATGAAATGCGCATGAGCAAGTGTAAATGAGATGCGCATGCGCAGATCTAAATGAGGTGTGCATGTGCAGGCAAAAATGAGATGCGAATGGGCAGGTCAAAATGAGATGCGCACGCGCAGGTCAAAATGAGATGCGCACACGAGGGTCAAAATGACCTGCGCATGCGCAGGTCAAAATAAGATGCGCATAACATAACATAGCATATCTTTATTGAAGCTCCCATTGGCTGGGCTTTTCAGCTACAACGCATCTATCTAAGTTAAAATAATCTGTCAATATATCTTACTATCTAATGCAAATTACTAATTGAAAAGCTATATAAATTACATGTTTAAAAAAGCTATCTAACTTACATGTTTAAAAAGGCTATATAAATTACATGTTTAAGCTTGTGCAGGTCAAAATGCTATGCGCGTGCGCAGGTAAAAAAAGCGAAGCCCGTGCGCAGGCCAAATTGCGATGCGCATGCGAAGCTCCAACTGAGGTGCGCATGCGCAGGCAAAAAAAAGATGCGCACGCGCAGGCCAAAATGAGATGCGCATGCGTAGGATTAAATGAGGTGCGCATGCGCAGGAAAAAATGAGATGCGCATGAGCAGGCAAAAATGAGATGCGCATGCGCAGGCCAAAATGAGATGCGCATGAGCAGGTGTAAATGAGATGCGTATGCGCAGGTCAAAATGCGATGCGCGTGCGCAGGTAAAAACGCGATGCCCGTGTGCAGGCAAAAGTGCGATGCGCTTGCGCAGGTCAAAATGAGGTGCGCACGGGCAGACCAAAATGAAATTCGCATGAGCAGGTGTAAATGAAACGCGCATGCGCAGATCTAAATGAGGTGTGCATGCGCAGGCAAAAATGAGATGCGCATGGGCAGGTCAAAATGAGATGCGCACGCGCAGGTCAAATTGAGATGCGCACACGCAGGTCAAAATGAGATGCGCATGCGCAGGTCAAAATAAGATGCGCATAACATAACATAACATAACATATCTTTATTGAAGCTCCCATTGGCTGGGCTTTTCAGCTACAACGCATCTATCTAAGTTAAAATAATCTGTCAATATATCTTACTATCTAATGCAAATTACTAATTGAAAAGCTATATAAATTACATGTTTAAAAAAGCTATCTAACTTACATGTTTAAAAAGGCTATATAAATTACATGTTTAAGCTAGGATAATTGAAACACTGTAAAGGAGTAATGCATGAAATGCGTGAAATTATTAAGATGACAGTAAAATATTAATCAATCGGCGCTTGAAAACTTTGGGACATTTGGCAGTTCTTACATCGTAACTTAAGGAGTTCCACAGTTGAGTTCCACGATAAACGAAGGACCTTTGTCCAGTCGATATACGACAACGAGGAATGTCTAACTGATTACGGGATCTGGTGTTTCGATTGTGGATATGGGAGCGTTGTACAAATTTATCTGCCAAGTAATCTGGAGCTAACTTGTTGATACACTTGTACATCATTATTGCATCATTTAAATACAATCTATCTTTGACAGGTAACCATTTCAGAGATTTGATTCCTTGAGAAATGAAGTCAAACTTTCGGAATCCTAATATTATCCGTGCAGCGAAGTTCTGTACACGCTGAAGTTTTCTGACACTCGATTTACTCGTATTAGAAAATACAGTAAAACAATAGAATAGCTTGCTAAAGACAAAAGCATTTATCAATAGTAGAAGTGTTTCTTTGTCCAAGAGATGTTTGATTCTATTTATTTGCACTAATTTGCATAAGCATTTGGCGGCAGTTTGGGTTAGGTGTTCATCATACGTTAAGTACTGGTCAATGAAGACGCCCAGGTTTCGTGCAACAGGAACAGGTGTTATTTCTTTTCCCAAGATGGAGATGGCTACACTTGGCACACGGCGCAGGAGCTGGGGAACTCCAATTATGAGAATTTTTGTTTTGTCGGCGCTGATCAACAAAGAGTTTTGGCAGCACCAACTGCAGGTTCTCCTCAAGTCTTCATGTGCAAGCCAAAATAAGATGCGCACGCGCAGGCCAAATTGAGATGCGCATGAGCAAGTCTAAATGAGATGCGCATGCGCAGGCCAAAATGAGATGCGCATGAGCAGGTAAGAATGAGATGCGCATGAGCAGGTAAAAATGAGATGCGAATGCGCAGGCAAAAATGAGAGGCGCATGAGCAGGTAAAAATGAGATGTGCATGCGCAGGCATAAATGAGATGCGCATGTGCAGGTCAAACTAAGATGCGCATGTGCAGGCCAAAATTAGATGCGTACGCGCAGCTGTAAATGACAACAACATCAGCAACAATATTTATTAAGCACTAAAAAATTTACATCAGTGGGTGTGAAATTTAAACTTTACAAAAAAAAGAGTGCAGGCCACCTGTAAATGACAATGAGGGGTTAGTCTAGACAGGTGGCCATTTAGAGTGAAGTTTAACTAAAGAAAGTTTGGAATAAGATTGCATATAGTAAGAATACAGCGAGTGCTAAATCTATATATACACACAAAAAAAGGATGACGGAAAAATTATATAATGCATATAATATACTTATACATACACACACATACATACACACATACATTTACACACACACACACTTATATATATATAGATATATCTGGCCGGATTTACCAGAAGGTGTCTGTTGACTTGTGACAAGGCCGGCGCTGGGGATTGGCAGCCAGTGGGCCTCTCGGTTGCCACGGTAACCACTGTGCGCCCATGTTAGCCGCAGCAGTTAGCAGGGAGAGAGCACAAGGGAATTGCTGGCACGACCGGATGGTTTGGGCAGCTTTTCTTCCCCAAGTTCCAGGCCTTGCACGTGTGCGTAGCACACGCGCAAGGCCCCCGGTGCCAATTTTGGACCTAGGGGGCTATGCGTTATGGTAGGTTCGGGGGCCCAATTTCGGTCTGGGTTAGCAACTACGTATGTGTGGCTACCTGAAAAAGTGAAGTGCGGCTAACGAGCTGCCCTCTAGTCCAGTCGTTAAGTGTCTTTCTTGTCCTTAAAGTTGCAGGACCCACTGGCGGTCAGATTAGATGGCCTCATTTGAGGAGCGATTGGCGTCCAAGGTGAGCTAATGAGATACCATTTGTGAAGGCGGGTCAAAGTGGCCGTTGTTCAGACCGGGAGTTTGCTTTCGTTCTCGATAACCTCGTTAGTACAATTAACTAGGATGGGCTCGTTAGCAGGGTTTTTAGACAACAGTAAGTCGTTGCTGGGTATTGCAGCTGGGTTGGGCTTAGCTAGGCACTTTAGAGTCCCTGTTCGGACCAGGAGTTGATTTCTGTGGTCGGCTCATCGGTCGGTTACCTTTTGGAAAAATCGGCCAGATGATGGTGTCAAATGGGGTCATTGGAGCCATTTGTAGCTGACATCTGGCCGGATTTACCAGAAGGTGTCTGTTGACTTGTGACAAGGCCGGCGCTGGGGATTGGCAGCCAGTGGGCCTCTCGGTTGCCACGGTAACCACTGTGCGCCCATGTTAGCCGCAGCAGTTAGCAGGGAGAGAGCACAAGGGAATTGCTGGCACGACCGGATGGTTTGGGCAGCTTTTCTTCCCCAAGTTCCAGGCCTTGCACGTGTGCGTAGCACACGCGCAAGGCCCCCGGTGCCAATTTTGGACCTAGGGGGCTATGCGTTATGGTAGGTTCGGGGGCCCAATTTCGGTCTGGGTTAGCAACTACGTATGTGTGGCTACCTGAAAAAGTGAAGTGCGGCTAACGAGCTGCCCTCTAGTCCAGTCGTTAAGTGTCTTTCTTGTCCTTAAAGTTGCAGGACCCACTGGCGGTCAGATTAGATGGCCTCATTTGAGGAGCGATTGGCGTCCAAGGTGAGCTAATGAGATACCATTTGTGAAGGCGGGTCAAAGTGGCCGTTGTTCAGACCGGGAGTTTGCTTTCGTTCTCGATAACCTCGTTAGTACAATTAACTAGGATGGGCTCGTTAGCAGGGTTTTTAGACAACAGTAAGTCGTTGCTGGGTATTGCAGCTGGGTTGGGCTTAGCTAGGCACTTTAGAGTCCCTGTTCGGACCAGGAGTTGATTTCTGTGGTCGGCTCATCGGTCGGTTACCTTTTGGAAAAATCGGCCAGATGATGGTGTCAAATGGGGTCATTGGAGCCATTTGTAGCTGACATCTGGCCGGATTTACCAGAAGGTGTCTGTTGACTTGTGACAAGGCCGGCGCTGGGGATTGGCAGCCAGTGGGCCTCTCGGTTGCCACGGTAACCACTGTGCGCCCATGTTAGCCGCAGCAGTTAGCAGGGAGAGAGCACAAGGGAATTGCTGGCACGACCGGATGGTTTGGGCAGCTTTTCTTCCCCAAGTTCCAGGCCTTGCACGTGTGCGTAGCACACGCGCAAGGCCCCCGGTGCCAATTTTGGACCTAGGGGGCTATGCGTTATGGTAGGTTCGGGGGCCCAATTTCGGTCTGGGTTAGCAACTACGTATGTGTGGCTACCTGAAAAAGTGAAGTGCGGCTAACGAGCTGCCCTCTAGTCCAGTCGTTAAGTGTCTTTCTTGTCCTTAAAGTTGCAGGACCCACTGGCGGTCAGATTAGATGGCCTCATTTGAGGAGCGATTGGCGT
This sequence comes from Arenicellales bacterium, assembly GCA_965220665.1. Taxonomy (GTDB): domain Bacteria; phylum Pseudomonadota; class Gammaproteobacteria; order Arenicellales; family JAJDZL01; genus JAJDZL01. The sequence goes on along the minus strand of CBDCQQ010000001.1, from coordinate 6,041 downwards.
CCAAGGTGAGCTAATGAGATACCATTTGTGAAGGCGGGTCAAAGTGGCCGTTGTTCAGACCGGGAGTTTGCTTTCGTTCTCGATAACCTCGTTAGTACAATTAACTAGGATGGGCTCGTTAGCAGGGTTTTTAGACAACAGTAAGTCGTTGCTGGGTATTGCAGCTGGGTTGGGCTTAGCTAGGCACTTTAGAGTCCCTGTTCGGACCAGGAGTTGATTTCTGTGGTCGGCTCATCGGTCGGTTACCTTTTGGAAAAATCGGCCAGATGATGGTGTCAAATGGGGTCATTGGAGCCATTTGTAGCTGACATCTGGCCGGATTTACCAGAAGGTGTCTGTTGACTTGTGACAAGGCCGGCGCTGGGGATTGGCAGCCAGTGGGCCTCTCGGTTGCCACGGTAACCACTGTGCGCCCATGTTAGCCGCAGCAGTTAGCAGGGAGAGAGCACAAGGGAATTGCTGGCACGACCGGATGGTTTGGGCAGCTTTTCTTCCCCAAGTTCCAGGCCTTGCACGTGTGCGTAGCACACGCGCAAGGCCCCCGGTGCCAATTTTGGACCTAGGGGGCTATGCGTTATGGTAGGTTCGGGGGCCCAATTTCGGTCTGGGTTAGCAACTACGTATGTGTGGCTACCTGAAAAAGTGAAGTGCGGCTAACGAGCTGCCCTCTAGTCCAGTCGTTAAGTGTCTTTCTTGTCCTTAAAGTTGCAGGACCCACTGGCGGTCAGATTAGATGGCCTCATTTGAGGAGCGATTGGCGTCCAAGGTGAGCTAATGAGATACCATTTGTGAAGGCGGGTCAAAGTGGCCGTTGTTCAGACCGGGAGTTTGCTTTCGTTCTCGATAACCTCGTTAGTACAATTAACTAGGATGGGCTCGTTAGCAGGGTTTTTAGACAACAGTAAGTCGTTGCTGGGTATTGCAGCTGGGTTGGGCTTAGCTAGGCACTTTAGAGTCCCTGTTCGGACCAGGAGTTGATTTCTGTGGTCGGCTCATCGGTCGGTTACCTTTTGGAAAAATCGGCCAGATGATGGTGTCAAATGGGGTCATTGGAGCCATTTGTAGCTGACATCTGGCCGGATTTACCAGAAGGTGTCTGTTGACTTGTGACAAGGCCGGCGCTGGGGATTGGCAGCCAGTGGGCCTCTCGGTTGCCACGGTAACCACTGTGCGCCCATGTTAGCCGCAGCAGTTAGCAGGGAGAGAGCACAAGGGAATTGCTGGCACGACCGGATGGTTTGGGCAGCTTTTCTTCCCCAAGTTCCAGGCCTTGCACGTGTGCGTAGCACACGCGCAAGGCCCCCGGTGCCAATTTTGGACCTAGGGGGCTATGCGTTATGGTAGGTTCGGGGGCCCAATTTCGGTCTGGGTTAGCAACTACGTATGTGTGGCTACCTGAAAAAGTGAAGTGCGGCTAACGAGCTGCCCTCTAGTCCAGTCGTTAAGTGTCTTTCTTGTCCTTAAAGTTGCAGGACCCACTGGCGGTCAGATTAGATGGCCTCATTTGAGGAGCGATTGGCGTCCAAGGTGAGCTAATGAGATACCATTTGTGAAGGCGGGTCAAAGTGGCCGTTGTTCAGACCGGGAGTTTGCTTTCGTTCTCGATAACCTCGTTAGTACAATTAACTAGGATGGGCTCGTTAGCAGGGTTTTTAGACAACAGTAAGTCGTTGCTGGGTATTGCAGCTGGGTTGGGCTTAGCTAGGCACTTTAGAGTCCCTGTTCGGACCAGGAGTTGATTTCTGTGGTCGGCTCATCGGTCGGTTACCTTTTGGAAAAATCGGCCAGATGATGGTGTCAAATGGGGTCATTGGAGCCATTTGTAGCTGACATCTGGCCGGATTTACCAGAAGGTGTCTGTTGACTTGTGACAAGGCCGGCGCTGGGGATTGGCAGCCAGTGGGCCTCTCGGTTGCCACGGTAACCACTGTGCGCCCATGTTAGCCGCAGCAGTTAGCAGGGAGAGAGCACAAGGGAATTGCTGGCACGACCGGATGGTTTGGGCAGCTTTTCTTCCCCAAGTTCCAGGCCTTGCACGTGTGCGTAGCACACGCGCAAGGCCCCCGGTGCCAATTTTGGACCTAGGGGGCTATGCGTTATGGTAGGTTCGGGGGCCCAATTTCGGTCTGGGTTAGCAACTACGTATGTGTGGCTACCTGAAAAAGTGAAGTGCGGCTAACGAGCTGCCCTCTAGTCCAGTCGTTAAGTGTCTTTCTTGTCCTTAAAGTTGCAGGACCCACTGGCGGTCAGATTAGATGGCCTCATTTGAGGAGCGATTGGCGTCCAAGGTGAGCTAATGAGATACCATTTGTGAAGGCGGGTCAAAGTGGCCGTTGTTCAGACCGGGAGTTTGCTTTCGTTCTCGATAACCTCGTTAGTACAATTAACTAGGATGGGCTCGTTAGCAGGGTTTTTAGACAACAGTAAGTCGTTGCTGGGTATTGCAGCTGGGTTGGGCTTAGCTAGGCACTTTAGAGTCCCTGTTCGGACCAGGAGTTGATTTCTGTGGTCGGCTCATCGGTCGGTTACCTTTTGGAAAAATCGGCCAGATGATGGTGTCAAATGGGGTCATTGGAGCCATTTGTAGCTGACATCTGGCCGGATTTACCAGAAGGTGTCTGTTGACTTGTGACAAGGCCGGCGCTGGGGATTGGCAGCCAGTGGGCCTCTCGGTTGCCACGGTAACCACTGTGCGCCCATGTTAGCCGCAGCAGTTAGCAGGGAGAGAGCACAAGGGAATTGCTGGCACGACCGGATGGTTTGGGCAGCTTTTCTTCCCCGAGTTCCAGGCCTTGCACGTGTGCGTAGCACACGCGCAAGGCCCCCGGTGCCAATTTTGGACCTAGGGGGCTATGCGTTATGGTAGGTTCGGGGGCCCAATTTCGGTCTGGGTTAGCAACTACGTATGTGTGGCTACCTGAAAAAGTGAAGTGCGGCTAACGAGCTGCCCTCTAGTCCAGTCGTTAAGTGTCTTTCTTGTCCTTAAAGTTGCAGGACCCACTGGCGGTCAGATTAGATGGCCTCATTTGAGGAGCGATTGGCGTCCAAGGTGAGCTAATGAGATACCATTTGTGAAGGCGGGTCAAAGTGGCCGTTGTTCAGACCGGGAGTTTGCTTTCGTTCTCGATAACCTCGTTAGTACAATTAACTAGGATGGGCTCGTTAGCAGGGTTTTTAGACAACAGTAAGTCGTTGCTGGGTATTGCAGCTGGGTTGGGCTTAGCTAGGCACTTTAGAGTCCCTGTTCGGACCAGGAGTTGATTTCTGTGGTCGGCTCATCGGTCGGTTACCTTTTGGAAAAATCGGCCAGATGATGGTGTCAAATGGGGTCATTGGAGCCATTTGTAGCTGACATCTGGCCGGATTTACCAGAAGGTGTCTGTTGACTTGTGACAAGGCCGGCGCTGGGGATTGGCAGCCAGTGGGCCTCTCGGTTGCCACGGTAACCACTGTGCGCCCATGTTAGCCGCAGCAGTTAGCAGGGAGAGAGCACAAGGGAATTGCTGGCACGACCGGATGGTTTGGGCAGCTTTTCTTCCCCGAGTTCCAGGCCTTGCACGTGTGCGTAGCACACGCGCAAGGCCCCCGGTGCCAATTTTGGACCTAGGGGGCTATGCGTTATGGTAGGTTCGGGGGCCCAATTTCGGTCTGGGTTAGCAACTACGTATGTGTGGCTACCTGAAAAAGTGAAGTGCGGCTAACGAGCTGCCCTCTAGTCCAGTCGTTAAGTGTCTTTCTTGTCCTTAAAGTTGCAGGACCCACTGGCGGTCAGATTAGATGGCCTCATTTGAGGAGCGATTGGCGTCCAAGGTGAGCTAATGAGATACCATTTGTGAAGGCGGGTCAAAGTGGCCGTTGTTCAGACCGGGAGTTTGCTTTCGTTCTCGATAACCTCGTTAGTACAATTAACTAGGATGGGCTCGTTAGCAGGGTTTTTAGACAACAGTAAGTCGTTGCTGGGTATTGCAGCTGGGTTGGGCTTAGCTAGGCACTTTAGAGTCCCTGTTCGGACCAGGAGTTGATTTCTGTGGTCGGCTCATCGGTCGGTTACCTTTTGGAAAAATCGGCCAGATGATGGTGTCAAATGGGGTCATTGGAGCCATTTGTAGCTGACATCTGGCCGGATTTACCAGAAGGTGTCTGTTGACTTGTGACAAGGCCGGCGCTGGGGATTGGCAGCCAGTGGGCCTCTCGGTTGCCACGGTAACCACTGTGCGCCCATGTTAGCCGCAGCAGTTAGCAGGGAGAGAGCACAAGGGAATTGCTGGCACGACCGGATGGTTTGGGCAGCTTTTCTTCCCCGAGTTCCAGGCCTTGCACGTGTGCGTAGCACACGCGCAAGGCCCCCGGTGCCAATTTTGGACCTAGGGGGCTATGCGTTATGGTAGGTTCGGGGGCCCAATTTCGGTCTGGGTTAGCAACTACGTATGTGTGGCTACCTGAAAAAGTGAAGTGCGGCTAACGAGCTGCCCTCTAGTCCAGTCGTTAAGTGTCTTTCTTGTCCTTAAAGTTGCAGGACCCACTGGCGGTCAGATTAGATGGCCTCATTTGAGGAGCGATTGGCGTCCAAGGTGAGCTAATGAGATACCATTTGTGAAGGCGGGTCAAAGTGGCCGTTGTTCAGACCGGGAGTTTGCTTTCGTTCTCGATAACCTCGTTAGTACAATTAACTAGGATGGGCTCGTTAGCAGGGTTTTTAGACAACAGTAAGTCGTTGCTGGGTATTGCAGCTGGGTTGGGCTTAGCTAGGCACTTTAGAGTCCCTGTTCGGACCAGGAGTTGATTTCTGTGGTCGGCTCATCGGTCGGTTACCTTTTGGAAAAATCGGCCAGATGATGGTGTCAAATGGGGTCATTGGAGCCATTTGTAGCTGACATCTGGCCGGATTTACCAGAAGGTGTCTGTTGACTTGTGACAAGGCCGGCGCTGGGGATTGGCAGCCAGTGGGCCTCTCGGTTGCCACGGTAACCACTGTGCGCCCATGTTAGCCGCAGCAGTTAGCAGGGAGAGAGCACAAGGGAATTGCTGGCACGACCGGATGGTTTGGGCAGCTTTTCTTCCCCGAGTTCCAGGCCTTGCACGTGTGCGTAGCACACGCGCAAGGCCCCCGGTGCCAATTTTGGACCTAGGGGGCTATGCGTTATGGTAGGTTCGGGGGCCCAATTTCGGTCTGGGTTAGCAACTACGTATGTGTGGCTACCTGAAAAAGTGAAGTGCGGCTAACGAGCTGCCCTCTAGTCCAGTCGTTAAGTGTCTTTCTTGTCCTTAAAGTTGCAGGACCCACTGGCGGTCAGATTAGATGGCCTCATTTGAGGAGCGATTGGCGTCCAAGGTGAGCTAATGAGATACCATTTGTGAAGGCGGGTCAAAGTGGCCGTTGTTCAGACCGGGAGTTTGCTTTCGTTCTCGATAACCTCGTTAGTACAATTAACTAGGATGGGCTCGTTAGCAGGGTTTTTAGACAACAGTAAGTCGTTGCTGGGTATTGCAGCTGGGTTGGGCTTAGCTAGGCACTTTAGAGTCCCTGTTCGGACCAGGAGTTGATTTCTGTGGTCGGCTCATCGGTCGGTTACCTTTTGGAAAAATCGGCCAGATGATGGTGTCAAATGGGGTCATTGGAGCCATTTGTAGCTGACATCTGGCCGGATTTACCAGAAGGTGTCTGTTGACTTGTGACAAGGCCGGCGCTGGGGATTGGCAGCCAGTGGGCCTCTCGGCTGCCACGGTAACCACTGTGCGCCCATGTTAGCCGCAGCAGTTAGCAGGGAGAGAGCACAAGGGAATTGCTGGCACGACCGGATGGTTTGGGCAGCTTTTCTTCCCCGAGTTCCAGGCCTTGCACGTGTGCGTAGCACACGCGCAAGGCCCCCGGTGCCAATTTTGGACCTAGGGGGCTATGCGTTATGGTAGGTTCGGGGGCCCAATTTCGGTCTGGGTTAGCAACTACGTATGTGTGGCTACCTGAAAAAGTGAAGTGCGGCTAACGAGCTGCCCTCTAGTCCAGTCGTTAAGTGTCTTTCTTGTCCTTAAAGTTGCAGGAC